>NZ_JNKW01000005.1 GCF_000702205.1 Lachnospira multipara LB2003
TTTTTCAAAGAATTTTCAAGGTTGTCATTCTGTTCAGTTGTCAAGGTTCTATATCTTCAAAGCCTGTTGTTTACTGGCTTTGTTTTGTTTTTGTGTTGCTGCTGTATCGCAGCGACTTGTATATATTATCACCTCAGTTTTATTATGTCAACCACTTTTTCGTATTTTTTTTGATATTTTTTTATTTTTTAAAAATCATTCTTTTTCTTTATTTTATATACTATTTTTTTCTTAAGTAGCAAAAAAGCCCCTCCCACCAAAGGTAGAAAAGGGCTTTTCACTAGTTATTTTATTTTTCTTTATTTATTCTTCTTTATTCATTATAGCTAGGCTACTCTCTTTAATAATATTGCACTTAATAAATTGTTGTTATATAGAAAGGCTAAGAAGCTATTATCATTTATCTCTGTTAATAATTGTGCTCCTAGGGTTGTATTACCCATTGCTGTTATTACTATAAACAATAACCACACCACCAGCACTCCTTCGCATAATCCTAACAATAAACCTAGAGCATTATTTGCTTCATCCACAAATGGTATTCGTTCTATTATATTTGTAAAGATTAATAGTAGTCTAAAGATTAAATATAGTACTATTAATATTACTACATAAACTAATGCGTTAAAAACAATATTGGACAAGCTCAATGCTACTAGATGCACTGCTATATCATTCACACTTGTATTTCCATACTCTGCTGTTGCTTTTAGTATTTCGGATGATGACTCATCGTCTAATGCGTTCACTATACTTTCTGGTAGATCAAATTTTTCTCCAACCTGTCTCACTATTTCATTTACTTTACCTGATATTTGATTTAGTGAACTTGTATCCACTGTTTGATTTGCTAGTTCATTGCTTTTTAAATATCCTTGCACTGATTCGTTACTACTTATTGTCTCATAAAAATACTGTGCTAAGTTTTCGTCAATTGTAGAATTATTCTTTATTGTATTAGTTATTATTGGAGCAAGTATTGTTGTTAACAAAATACTTACTATCAATGATATTACTGATACTGCTATTTTTAACAATCCCTTTTTATAACCCCAGTAGGCAAACGCAAGCAATATCGCTAAAATAACTACTATTAACATATTCATCCCCCTTTATTTTAATTTTATTGTTCTTATATATTTAGAACTTATTATTATGTACTTATCCCTTCTTCCTACTGTTATCACATCTGATATCGATGAATCAAATGATATATTTGCTAATACTTTTCCTTTAAGATTCATTACACATATAGACTGCGAATTATTCATAATAATAGTCTTATTGTCCACCTGTATATTGTCGTAATCTGTATTAAACTCTGTTTCACATATTTTTTTGCCTGATAAATTGTACACCAATAACTTATATGCATTTACAGAATCTGTGTTATTTGTAACTATTCCAATTGTGTCTTTCCCATAAAAATATTTCAGAATTTCATCGTCAACTTCTATTGTCTTATACAGTTTTGGTGTCTCTTTTATTCTATATATATTTATGCTTTTTTCACTTATTGCAACTGCTTTGTTGTTAGTTAAAAACTGGACATCTCCTACTATTGTCGTGTCAAAGTCATATCCACCTACGACTCTTTCTGTCTCATTTTTACCTACCTCTGAAAAATTATAAAACACAATATTATTCTTCATTTTTTCATCATTAACATAAATATATGATGCCATTAATTTTGTGCCATCATCTGTTATGCTTATATCAAATGGATATCCATCTCCTGATAAGGTTGTTTTTACACTATATACTTTGTCGCCGGTTTTATCATACATGTTAATATAATTAGCATTATTATCCTCTAGCACTGCTACAACAATACCGTTTTTTGCTATTTCAATTTGTGTTATTAACAATGAAGTATTTATGTCTTTAATGTATCCTTTCTCATCAAAAACATATATAACATTTCCGTTTATATCTCCAACTGCTATATTTTTTTCACAGGTTTTCACCTGGGGTTTATGCATATCAAAAGACTGATCCCATATTGGTGTTCCATCTTGTTTAAAATATGATATACCATTATTACTATATCTTAAGTATCCGTCGTTATAGTCCATATATTCTGCCGATTCCACATCTTCTCGACTTTCAGATTTCACGAGTTTATAAGATGAATATGTTCTATTCTCTATCATATTCATGACAATAAGTATTACTACTACCGCGGCTATTATTCCAAGGCCTATCTTCTTAATTTTCTGTATCTTGTGTCTCTTGATTTTTTGTTTAATTTCTTCATCTGTATAAATTCCATCATTATCTGATGTTTCATTTTGAACTATTCGTTTGATGGGTGCATTCTTATCACCATTAAACCTTGGTTTACTTGATAAAATGTCAGCCATAAATCCTCCAATTTATTATCTTAGTTCTTTGAATTCTGATATTGCTTGTCCAATTGTATCAAATGAATATTCTTGCATCATCTCAGCTAATTCAAAGAGTTTGTCTTCACTGTCTATAAATTCTCTTCCTAAATAAGACTCATAATTATTAGAAATATACATCTTCTGATCGATTAATTTCTGTTCAAGAACGTCTCTTTCTTCTTTCTTAGCAGCAAGTAAATTCTTGTTTTCTTCAATCTTTCCTGTATATCTTCCTTCTATTTCAGTTATAATATCTGTTTTTGTTTTCTGCTCAAACTCATCACAAGCAGCTTCTCTTTCACTTTCTATTCGTAAAATTTCATCATTAATTTCTTGAATCTTCTCATCGTATGATTCTAGTCCATACATTTCTTCATTCTTATCTCTTTTGATAGAATGTCTTATTTTTTCAATCTTAATTTCATTTATCTTTATAAGATTTTTTATTTCCTGTGCCTGAATAATTAAATCTCTATGCTTTACCATAATTCCTGAATTTACTTTTTTATAAATCATTAAAACAAACAATGTCATTATAAACGAATATGCTACTAAAACAGCATCTGGAATTACAGTACTTAATAGTATTCCCATTGGTATTAAGCCAAATACAATTGCCACACACACAACAAAAATCACATAATCTATTGTTGTTTTAGAATTAAAAAGCGCCAAAAATAATCTTGAATTACAAAAAAGACTAACTTTTTCCTGCGCAAATGCTTTATTTATCTGTCTTTTTAATTCTCTGTTTTCTGATTTTAGATCTGCAGTTTCTAGAAGGATTCTCTCCTTAACACCTTCCATCTTTGCCTGATCTCTTTTGCTTTGTGCCTTTCTTAACTTATCTTTTCTTGCATCAACAAGTTTATCATAACTTGCGTTAATACTTGCACTTCCCTCTTTAACTCTTGAAGATACCTCTGTTTGAATATTTTTTTCTGCTGTATTTACTTCCCTTTGAAGAGCTTTAATACCTTCATTTAACTCATCTAGTGCTTCTCTATTATCATTGTATTCTGTAACATCTGATATTATCTGCTCTAAGACCTCTAAATCTCCATTTAGTATATTCTGTTCTGCCATTTTTCACTCCCTCTTTCTAAGCCAAAAGTGTATTATAAAGGTTATGGGAGACTCTCTATTCGAGAATCCCCCTGTACCTTAATAAATTAATTAAATTGTAACAACATTTAAAAAGTATCGCAATTACTTAAGATTGATTTTTTTAAAAATACAATTCTAAATGTCTATTTTTTACTATTAATGATTTGACTTATAATAATTAATTAAACATCCATCTAATATAATTTGGCGTTCATCATCTGTAAGCTCGTCCATCTTAAGTTCGAATTCTTTCATTCCCTTATTAACTACATAAGCCTTAAAACTTGTTGCCTTATTTGTTATTGCTTCCTGTACATTAGGAATAAAGATGTAATCATCATTGGCAAATGGTAACTCACCCTTATCTACGATAAATGGTAACATACCCCAGTTAATAAGATTTGATCTATATCTCTTTGTAGCATATTCATTAGCAATATTTGCCCAACCGCCAAGAACCTTCTGACAAGATGCAGCCTGTTCTCTAGCTGAACCATCTCCTGGTTTTACTGCAAAAATTGTAGAACCAACACCTGTGTTTTCTTTAGAAACATCAAAGCTTTCCTTGATTGTATGCATAATATCTCTTAATTCTGGAAGAGCCTCGCCCATACATTCTCCTGCTTCTCTTGCCTTTTCTGCCTTTTGAACTTCCTTAGCTTTTCCTACATATGCAGGGTCTTTTCTTGAAAGTGCAAATTCCGCAAGACCAAGAGGGTTTGATCTATAAGATGATGTTTCTCCTGATGGAATAAGTTCATCTGTTGTTGTAACAGGATCATGAATTTCTGATACAACCTTTATTATTAAATTCTCTGGTAAAGCTACCATTTCTGGCCAATCTTTAATGTTAGGTCCAAACTGGATTTCCTGATTTGGATCTGCAACTCCCTTACTATCAAATACTCTATTAGCATAAATTGAGCTATCAAAATGATATGTTGGGCCACTAAATTCTACATCTAAATCTGTAGCTGCTGTTAAGTAACCCTTATTAGCTGCTGTTGCTGCAATTGAACGAGCATCCATAAGTGCAACTGATGCAATCTGACCATTTTGTAACTTAGAACCTTCTCTATTAGGGAAGTTTCTAGTTGAATGTCTAATTGAGAAGGCATTGTTAGCTGGTGTATCACCTGCACCAAAGCATGGACCACAAAATGCTGTCTTAACAATAGCACCTGTTGCCATAAGGTCAGCTAATCTGCCATTTCTTGCAAGTTCCACATAAATTGGTGTTGAAGCAGGATATACAGATAATGTAAATTCATCTGCACCAATTGAACGGCCCTTTAATATATCTGCTGCCGCACAAATATTCTCAAAGCCACCACCTGCACAACCTGCAATAATTCCCTGGTCAACGTATAGCTTGCCGTTTCTAATCTTATTCTGTAAAGAATAATCCACCTGACCATCAAGACTTACTAAAGCCTTCTTCTCTACATCAGCTAAAATATCCTTTAGATTTGCATTAACTTCTTCGATTGTATATGTATTACTTGGATGGAATGGCATAGCAATCATAGGCTTAATCTTAGAAAGGTCTACATAAACTACTCCATCATAGTAAGCAACTTCACCTGGATTAAGTTCAGCATATGACTGACTTCTTCCATGAATATCATAGAATTCCTTAATTCTTTCATCTGTTCTCCAGATTGATGAAAGACATGTTGTCTCTGTTGTCATTACATCTACACCAATTCTGAAATCAGCTGATAGACTAGATACACCAGGACCTACGAATTCCATTACCTTATTCTTAACATAACCATTAGCAAACACTTCACCAATAATTGCTAATGCCACATCCTGAGGACCTACGCCCTTAGCAGGCTCGCCTGTCATATAAATAGCAACTACTCCTGGCATATTAATATCATAAGTTCTATTAAGTAACTGTTTAACAAGTTCAGGACCACCCTCGCCCATAGCCATAGTACCTAGGGCACCGTAACGAGTATGACTATCTGAACCAAGAATCATTTTTCCTGCTTCTGCAAGTTCTTCTCTAGCAAACTGGTGGATTACTGCCTGATGAGGTGGAACATAGATTCCGCCATACTTCTTAGCAGCTGTAAGTCCAAACATGTGATCATCTTCATTAATTGTACCGCCAACAGCGCATAAACTATTGTGGCAGTTTGTTAAAACATATGGAATTGGGAACTTCTCAAGCCCTGAAGCTCTTGCTGTCTGAATAATACCTACAAAAGTAATATCGTGAGAAGTCATCTTATCAAATTTGATTTTTAACTTTTCCATATTACCTGATGTATTATGCTTTTCTAAAATACCATATGCAATTGTGTTCTTCTTAGCTTCTTCTACTGAAACTTCACGACCTACTTTACTTGCTAGTTCTTGACATGCGTTAACACCATCCTCAATTATGTCAACTCCATTAACAAGATAAGCTCCGCCTTCGCTTAATTTTATCATGTTACACTCCTCCGTTTTTAAGTACTAAATACAATCCCGCGATTTAAATCTTATAATAAAGACGACACTTTACTTTTTATTTCATCAATATCTTCTTGTGTTGCCACACCTTGAGCCCATGTCACATTAACACTATCATTTACATATCTTGGAATAATATGCATATGGAAATGGAATACTGTCTGTCCTGCTGCCTCTCCATTATTCTGTACTATATTTAAGCCATCAAAATCTAGTACCTGCTTATATGCTTTTGCAATCTTAGTTGCAACTTTAAATACATGTGCTGATGTTTCTTCATCTAATTCATAAATATTATCAAAATGATTCTTAGGTAAAATTAAGACATGTCCCTTTGCTGCTGGACTTGCGTCAAAAATCACCTTTACAACTTCATCTTCATATAATGAATTTGTTGGAATTTCTCCATTTGCTAATTTACAAAAAATACAATCGTCTTTCTTCATATGCTTTCTCCCTTAATTGTTATTAGTACTTTTTTGTACACATTTACTCACTGCACTTAACTAAAGTACACCTAGTATAATAACCCAAAGCTATTTATATTACAATATTTCTATTTCTGAAAAAAGAATAATTCATCTAGCATTTTTAAGTCTTTTAGGCTGCCCTTAGCTGTCATATCTCCTGCCATAAATGAACGCTGAAATGATACTTGACCCGACACTATTTTTTCAAAAGTTTCTTTATTCATCTTGCCTATTACATCAGCATCCATATTATTACCATACTCAACTTCTATATTGCTTCCAGAAATATTTATTACAATGTTTTTTTGTTCTTTCTGGCTATCCTGATTATATTTATCTGCATCAGTTATTATTAACATATAACTTCCAATATACTTTGTTGATGGGTTAAATCCTTCTTTTAAAACATCTATAAAATATTTGTCCCCACCCTTGCTTTCAGTGTCATATAATTCCTTATACATTGCTGACAAATACTCTATATCTTCTTTTTGCTTTTTTACAAATGTATCATCAGAAGCAAATTTAGATAACTGCTCATTCTCCTGAGGTGATAAATAAACCGTTTCTTTTAATATATTCTTTTTTATCATAACGCAACTTGAAGGAAGAGTTAGAGCTTTCTTTGAAATTATTCTGTATATGTTTTCTGCGAATTTTTCTATATAAGCGTTGTAATCAACGTTAAATTCAAAATCAGATGCATTATCTACATAAGCACTCAAAGAATCACCTAGTTTTCCACCAATCATTTCCCATGAATTGTTGAAAGAGTTTACAACCTCCCTCTCACCATAAGTTCTTGATAGGACAACTGGGAACATATACACATCATCTATCTCATCCTTGTTGGCATATAACCAACAGGAATCTAGAAATTGCTGCATATATCCTCCCATTCCTACCCATTCAACCGTAGTTGCTAATATAACTCCATCGGCATCACTTACCTTTTGTCCTAATGTAGATATGCTATTTTTATTTTCATATAAATTATATCGATCCACTTTTACCTTTAATTCTTCTAAAATACTTTGGATCTTAGCGATTACTGTTAATGTGGGATCATCTGCTATCCCACGACCTCCATAATATATATTCACTCTCATAAGAAATCCCCCAGGTCAAAACATTTCCAAAACTATAATTATTAAATTAAATATAGCATGAAAGCTAGCTTATTTCAACCTTAAAGCTGACAGTTGCTATTCTAAACACATCCCCACTGCTAAGCTTAATTTTTGAATTTGGCTGTAGCTGTATATCATTAACAAATGTACCGTTAGAGGAATTTAAATCCTCTATATAATATTCCCCATCCATAAGCTTTACACACGCATGCATTCTACTAACTAATTTACTATTAATTAATATATCAGATACGTTTTTTAAATTACCAAAAACCACTGGATTTTTAGTTATATAATATGCATTTTCAAACACTTCATATCTACCCACATTCTCATCTTTAAATATTATTGAAAAATCGTTGTTTTCTATGCATCCTGCACTGTCTTCTAAGAAATATAGTTTTAAATTGTTGGCATTCTTTTGTTTTAAATAATCCGATAATAACACTGTATCTGTGGCTTCCTTCTTAAAATCCATCTCTTTGTGTTCTACAAAAGATAAATCCTTAATTGCTTGTTCATTAAAATTTTGTGCTGGCACTACTGTGTTTACTGTTTCAAAGCCAGCAAAGCTTTCTTGATTATTTCTTTCTCTAACAACATATGGTACTTCTTCTTTCTTTACTTCAAGCTTCCTTTTCTTAGTTCCCCTTCTTCCCAATAAAATCAAAAGTGAGCCTAGAATAAGCGTTATTAATGCTGCTTTAGTATTATATACATCTGGTAAAACTCCAGGTGCTAGTAACTTTATTCCGGCTACTACAAAACAAGCTAATCCAGTTACTATCATAGGTATATTTTTTTGACGTGTATTTGATTCTGGATTATCTAACAAAATCTCTTCCTTTGCTAACTGTTTAATTTCTTGTCCATTTAATTCATTCCTAACACTATTAGCACCTTCACAAACATTATCTGGCCTTACATCTAGCATTTGCTGTGGTTGGGTTGGTGGAGTTGCTGGAGTTGGTGGAATATTTGAAACCATCTGTGTCACTACAGGTGTTTCTACCACTTCTGCATCTCCCTTTTTTTGAACTAAACGGTCATAAATACTTATAAACAATTCTGGTAGCTTATATGGATCATACTCCTCGTTAATTATTTTTTGATACAGTTCATAGAGCATTACGATGTCCTTTTTATCCACAGAATGATTAAAGTGCTCTAAAATAAAATCAAAAATACTTCTTAATCCATCAGCAAATGTTACCTTCTTAATTGTTGGCAAATATATAAATTGTAATTTTCTTGTTGTTAAATCCATATAAATATACTCTGGATCTAACAACATATAATCTAAATCAAGCATATAACTATCTATATGCTTAGCTGTTTCTGAAATATCTATGCATATAGACTTAACATCATCTAGTGTTATTTTTTCATATTCATATAGCTTTGAAAACTGCTGTTTTGATGAAATATCATATTTCAAAAAGCCTACATTATTTACCACCTCAGGCTTTATTTTTAAAAAATGATCAGGTCTGTTTTTTACAATCATTTTCACCTGATAATTGTCAGCTAAAATTTCATCTGTATTTATTACTACATAATTATTTCCGTTCACTCTTTCGTAGTCTATTTTCAAATCCTCATCCATCAAATATCTATTCATTTTCATTACCTACCATCTCCTTTAGTGCATTAACAATTCGAATCCACTTTTTGGGATTATTTACACTTATCATTACACTTGTGTTTATTGACTTACTAACAAATTTACTAACCAAAGGAAAAGTAGCATTAGCAGTGATTTTAGTACTACTTTTCTTTGAATCAACTTTTATATCTATGTCATTTAAAAAAAGCGACTTGGCTGCTATGTAATCCTTAACTTTACCACAAAAAGCTTCTTCGCTTTCTTTTTTCTTATCTTCACTATCATTTCCAACAGACTGACCATCCCATGAATTTATAAACTCATATTCATACTGAATTGCTGCCTGTTCTAATGCATTTTTTAATACTATCCTATCATGCATATACATACCCACTATGCAAATTGAAACTAACATCATAAATATAAGCGGTATAATAATGGCATTTTCCACTGTATACATGGCTTCTAGCCTTTTTCGTATAATATTCTTTATCTTCATAACAACATACTCCACTCAAGTGTAAATATAATTATTGATGAAACACATAAAAATGGAATAAATGGTATACTTCCTTTTTTTGATATCTTTTTTAGGCAAAGTCCAATTATTACAAAAACTGCTGCAATAAGCGACGAAACAAAAAGAAGCACTAATCCTACAAAAAAGTCGTGCATTATCATAATTGAAAAAACTATAATACAATCTGCTAATCCAAGGCATCTAGTTAAATATGCCACTAGGCTTAATATGCAAGTAAAGACCAGAATTAAAATATAGTTTTCAATCATTATTGTTTTGTTGAAGCATAAAATATTAACGCTTTCCAACACAATGCTTATGCACAAAAACAAACTAAGCATCCAGATACTTATAGATTTCTTTTTTATATCTACATATCCCATCACTATTAAACTTACAATTGTAAAAATCTTAATAATACTGTTAAATCCTATAATGCTAAAAATATTATTCATGTTGACCTCCACATTTACTACAAGGGCGTCTGCTGCTTACACTTTCTAATGGAACTTTTTGGACATTTCTTTGTAGATGACTACACCTTGAAGATAGATGATATCTGCTGCCATAAGATGTGTAATAAACCGTTGTTCCTACACCTTTACAATGCTCGCATTTATAATATATTCCTCCAGAAGCATTTCTTTTACTTTCTATTTCTTTTGAAGATGTAGATAAAATATCTCTTGTTAAATATGTACATTGACTGTCTTTATGATAAACCGATCCATCTGGAGTTATATACACATACTCAGTTTCACTGCTTTCGTCTTCTTTACTATTTTTAGCAAACTCATCATAATCTTCGCCTAACCATCCATCAGCTACTGTCATAGCTTTTTTCTTAATTAAGCCGATGCCAAAAATATCAAATGGATTTTTTATACAATAATCAATTACAACTTCTATCTTAGAATTATTGTTTAATATAGAACTTCTAAGTACCACTAATCCTGCATTACCACCAACTATATCATGATTGCTTGCGTAATCCGTACCCAGGGTATCTATAAACATTCCTAAAAAAATCGCATCATTTAATCCCATTTGAGCAATATTTACAGCTTTATTTCCATCTTCGTTTTCTTTAAGGGAATTTATATAAGGAGCATTTTCTTTTACATTTTCATAGATATATGCATAGCTAGAACATCTTCTAACTGTTTCATATAATGCTTCATGTACTTTTGTTTCAATTGCAACTACTTGCAAAAGGTGCATTATAGTCATTACTGCAAAGAGTAAAATCGGGATAACTATTGCACCTTCTACAGTAGCACTTGCTTTAAGGTATGCCCCTTTTATATTGGATTGAATCTTTTGGGGGTTATGATCACATTTAATCATTTATCTCTTTTTCCTTTCGTAACATTAAAGGGGCACACTAACTATTTACGGTAAGAATACGATATTTCTTGTGTGTAAATATTAGATGTCTCATTTTTTCTAAACTTGGCCACACCCTTAAATGAGACTATATAATTCTTCATTCTAAAATCTGCGTGACCCAGTTCTATCATTTTTAATTCCATGGCTCCCATTGTCCTCATATTTTTAACACTTTTATCTACAATCAGAAGAAGCATTCTTAAATAATCATCATAAGCTAAACCCGAATCGCTATCGCTGTCATCTTTAAAATCCATGTTTAACATAGCATCCAAAGACAAAACCCAGGTATCATCATTCTTTACCAAAGGGACTTTACCGCCCTTCATAAGTTTTTTTAAATCAACAATGCTTTCTGCATAAGCCCACACACCTAAAATTAAATACTGTCCTGCAATTATTACTGCCGGAATGCCTGTAAAGCCAAGCAAAGTTTGAGAAAGGATTCTAGCCTGATTTTTTTTATCAGTATCAGTAATTAGATATGCTAAATTAGCACCCTCCCTTATTACTGACATTTCAAACAATGTTTTTGACAGGTTTTCCTTATCCGATTTTTCTCCACACAAAATATACTCTAAAACATAGTCGAGTTCGCCGGATTCCTGCTTTTGTAATTTTTCATCCTTAATCAAGGAAGCTGCACTATTAAAATGCATAAACAAATATTCATTATAGAGAACATCATCCTTGGCATCTTTAAGGGATATTCCAGAAGATAATTTTTCATTTTTTATATCACTTGCTAAATCTGTATACGAGATTTTTTTAGTAGAAATTGTAGAATCATCTTCAATGATCATACCTAAATATCCATTTTCTATTGTGGATTTTATATTTTTAATTTTGGATAGTCCTTGATGACTTGATGAAAAATCGATAGCTGAATAATCGAATTCCAAGTCTGAATTAGAAATTGCAGATAAATTACCTTTTAATGAATCCAATGCAGTTCTATATTGCGTAATCTTATCTTGTGTAAGGGTATCGCTTATATTATTTAGATTATTTTCTGCATTATTTAGATATGTTATGTTTTTTGAAAGACCACTTTTAATTTTCTCTATGTCACATAATTTTCTTTGTGCTGACACTCCATCCTTAGATATTTCCTTATAATCATCATTAAATGAGTTATATAAGTCATCTCCTAAGGTATCTTTATTGGTCTGAATCTTTGTATCTAGCTCATTTAGAGCTGTCACACTATTATCTTTTTCTCCGGAAAAGCCATTTGCTGCTTCAATACCTTTATTTGATACTTCCTTTGTAGATGTTACATATTCTTTTATTTTATCATAATCTCGTTTAAAAATATTGGCGTATGAATTATTACCATTTTGATTACTTGCTTCATCGCCTATTTCTTCTAAACCATCAAGACAGGTATACATATCATCGATTATAGATTTCAAATCAATATACGCTAAATCACTTGAGTTTATGACATTATAGACTTTTTCATTATCAACAGCTGCTAAGGCCATACTTGCAGGTCCATAAACACCTCTTTTGGCATAGGCACTTCCTGAAAACTGTGGTTTTCCACCCTTTATAACTAAGCTATCTTCTGTTGTCTTAATACCTTCTACTAGCGTAACTAATTTCAAAGTGTAACTATCTAGTTTTGCTAGCTGTTCTTCTACATCTTCAATCTTATCAGTAATTTCTTTTGTAGCTTCTGCCTGTTTTACAGCTTCATCAGAATCCTTGAATTTATTAACAACATCCGCATACACTCCGTACTTCATATAACTCAAAATCTCATCATAAACTCCAGCACCGCTATTATCTGTTGCATATTCAACTTCATTTATCTGTAATCCATCAAGCATAACTTCTTTTCCCATATCCGATAGGTTCGCATTAATATATTTACTAAGCTTTGCCTGATTTCTATCAGCATTTTCTAATACAAATACATTGAATTCATCAAGACAATCGTTATGATATGCTGAAAAACAAGATTCACTAGCTAATATGCATGCCTGTTTAATTCTTGTATTTATGCTAACATCTGTTGCTGATTTTAATAAAGCTGCAATTAATGACAAAATTATAGTTAAACTAAGTGTTGCTAGAATTGTTATCTGTCCACTTAGTCTTTTATTCATAAAATTAGAAGTCCTTTGTTGCATTTGTCATCTTAGATAAAAGTGATGTTACTAACGATGTAACCTGTTTTTTAAATAGACTAGCAAGGCCGATTAATACAATAATTAATTACCCTGTCCCCCAGGGAAGTAAAGAAAGAAAAGCACTCGCACAGATTCTACAGTGTATATCAAATATCTATTTAAGAACTCTATTCAAGCCAAAGAAGCTCTACTGATATCCAAGTGATATCACCTATAGATATCTAACTGATATCAGCTACTTTGGTCTTTCTAATAATCATATTCATCCAACTGGAGATTGCGACGTGTAGTCCGCTTAATGAAATTATCAGCGGAATTTGACTACACATCCGTGTGCCAATTCCACTTATTCAACGAATACAGCGGCCTACCAAACCACCATTATTCTGATTTGTTACTCACAGGGCATTTACACAGCAGGTTATCTGCAGCCCTGTATATATTTTCAGAATAATAGGCAAGCTACCCACTTTGACTAGTCACTATCGTTCCTAGTCGCGTGGTACCCTCGTTTCACTTCGGTAGCTTGCCAGGGCTAGCCCTTGGAACCCACTGGGGACTTTCATTCCCCCGTCCCCTAGAGCACATCCTCTTATCCGGTAATGGACGAAAAACCGACCTAATAACAGTCAGAAAACTGTCCCATCGGTTTTATCCCATTCCCTACTAAGAGAATTAAGGGCTCTGCCCTTGCATCCCGCCAAAGGAGCTCCGCCCCTTTTGGATAACCCGGTCGCTCACAAATGGAATGTTTCCATCCTATCAATCCAATCATTTGTAACCGATTTGTTCCGCACAATTTTGAAAGGAGATGATACGCATGGGAACAAAAGCTGCAAAAAAGAACAGAACAAGAAATCATCAGGTTAACTTCTATATGAACGATGAAGAGTATCGTAAGTTAACCAAACTGGTAACAGAATCTGGTCTGAATAAACAGACCTACCTTATCAACGCAACACTAGGAGCAACACTTGCCAATCCAGAAGCTTTAAAAGATATCCCGAAGCTCTTGTCTGAGCTTACGGAACTTTTAAATCAGTTCAAAGGTATTGGCATCAATTGTAACCAGATGGCCAAGATTGCAAACACATATAATCAGCCAGCAAATGAAAATAAACTTAAGGAACTTGCAAACGATGTACATGAAACCGGAAAGGAGGTATTGCCACTATGTCAGTCGTTAAAGCTATTAATACGAGAGCTAAATCTTCAGCAGCATTAAGTAACACCCTTGACTATATCTACAAAGATAAGAAAGTCACTGAAGAGCTTAAGCTTGTAACCGGAGATTATTTTGAAGAAAAGGTTACTGCCGATCTTGTGTATCAGCAGTTCAAAGAAACAAAGAAGTTTTGGAATAAGACTGGTGGAAGACAGTATAAGCATTTCGTTATATCCTTTCACCCAGATGAAAAGATAACTCCCGAAGAGACTTTGCTTGTTGGTAAAGAATGGGCAGAACGATGCTTTCCAGGCTTTACCTGCGCTCTTGCGAGCCACATTGATTCTGATCATTGTCACTGCCATGTAGTGGTAAATTCCGTAAACAGCATTGACGGAAGTAAAGTTCATCTGTCCAAATCAGACTTTAAACAGATGAAAAAGATTAATGATGAAATCTGTGAAGCTCATGGCTTATCTGTCTGTGTCAAAGGAAAACACTTTGATGGATCTGATATTGAAGAAGGAACTATCCGTTCCTACGATAAGAGAGATTATCGTCTTATGACAACAGATGGAAAGAAAAGCTTGAAGACAGATTGCATCAGCGCAATTCTTGCTTGTATGACTACTGCGACAAGCAAAGAAGAGTTTATCGCCCAGATGGAAGAGCACGGATATGAAGTGAAATGGGAAGATAATAGAAAGTACGTCACCTTTACACATATCGAATCCGGCAAATCTTTTAGAAATAAGAACTTAGCAGAAACATATAGTATCGAATTATCAAAGGAGGTTTTAGAAAATGCTTTTAACAGAAACAGAACAGTTCAGAAAGAGCGGTCTGATATCACAGACGAAGGAGACCGAGAGCGCAAAGTATTGGAAGAACCAGTACGAGAAGCTACAGAAAAATACGCTAACCCAGATGCAGATCATAGAACGTCAGCAGAAAAGAATAGCACAGTTGGAGGAAAGCCTGGCAATGGCACTTTCAGAGAATGGCCAGTTGAGAGACTTGACCGAAGAGTTGATGAAACAGCGAAACGAACTAGAGGAATCGTTGACTGGGGTAAAAAGCTCCGCGAAACCTTTAGTCACTGCCTTGAACAGCTTAGGTCTTTCGGTTTCGGAAGTGGACTAAAGAGCAATACTCTTGAATCAGAAGCAGATAGGGTGGCAGAGCACATTGAAGATATCCGCACTAGAATTGCCGCAATCGATCACACACTTAGAACTCAGTACCTTCCATCTCAGGGAACGGATTCGTGGATTGATAAGCAGATAACTCTTGAATATCAGGACGAATATAGACTGCTAGATGAACTTTCAGAGCTAATCAAGTCAACCTCTCCTATGGTTCTTGCATTGGCTCAGTCAAAGCGGAACACTTTCCGCCCTGAAAAAGAAGTCGATATGCTAAGAGCTTTGACTTCAAATGAATTTGAGTTAACAAAAGAAGAAGTAGCAGACAGCTTCACAACTGCACTTGCAACTGCGGACAAGATGCTTAATAATGTTCCTTCCACTATGAAATCATTGGAAGAATCTCACGGCTGTCAGCCGATTGACCACAACATTGTAAGACGCGGGCGCAGAAGATAAAAAATGGCTTGGGCTTAATCGCCCAAGCCATCTTCATCTTATACAGTAATCATGCTTACCGGATTTCAGCTTACTTCAATCTGCTGGTGCAAGAAGTCTTCCCACGTACTGATAATAAGATGCAAGATAATTAATCTTTATAATTCTAATTCAAAATCAGACTCCATACTTGGCGGAGTCTGATTTATACTGTTAGTCTTATTCAAAAATTCCACCCCAACATACCATTTAAGTTTTACTCTAATTTTAGTAGTTCATCTAAATAAGTCCATTTCTTAAAAGCTTGTAAGGAATCGTGCCATTCGCCTTCAGATACCTGATGATTTATCTGTCCGTCATACTCACTGCTTCCATCATCGTATAAGTAGTAATATAATCCACTTCCATCTTCAACAATTATGCATTTTCCATTCTCAGTCTCTAACCACGCTGTATCGGGTATAGAAGCTACAAGTATTCTGCTCTTGACCTTACTGCATTGCATATCCGTTATGTTCTTGGACATTTTAAACGTAAGAGATTCATCCTCCGGATCAGGATTCGTCCTTTCAATTTCGAGAATATCGTAGGACAAATCATTCTTCCAAAGGGATACATCCATTTCTTCTGATGATTCAAAAGGATCTTCTCCGCTTACCTTCGTACCATCGGCAGCATAGTTGCCACTTTCTCCTTTGTATGCAATCATTAAGCGGAAAACAACCCGCTCATCCTCGCCTAGCTTTTCCCCAAGGATAATAAAATTATCACTTTTAGGTTTAATGATTTCATATGTGGTTACAGTTCCATCGAAATCCCCGAAAGCATCTTTAGAAACTTCCTCGCGAGTATCCAGCTGAAAATAATCCTCCCAGTTATCCAGCGTTATATCCACTTCCTTAAAGTACGACGAAAATTCATCTAAGGATATCGCATTTTCAGCAGCCACTTCTTCAGAACTTTTACCTGACTTATTATCTTCTGTGACCTTGCTATCAACATCATCTGTTTTTTTAGCACTCTCAGCTGAATTTCCACCACATCCAGATTATAAAATGCATGCCATCATCAACATCGAGGCTATCAGTCCTAGCTTTCTAGAAAATCCCATGTCTTGTTTCTCCTTTAAATCGTTGTTTTTAGTCCTGCTTTATAGCTACGAACGACAGCTTTCCACCTGTAATAGGTTCATCATCAGCCGCGTAAAATGCATAAACTGTCATTTCGTCATCAATTACTTTTTTCACTACGTATCTTGTCGACTTCTCAAAATTTTCGTCATATGCTGTGCATAGTCCATTATCGGCCTTCCAGTATACTCTACCATGTGCAGGATATTTACCGTTTGTCTTATACTTGCCACCCGATTCAAATTCATATTCTTTAGAAGAGCTTATCCATCTCGCAGACCATTTACCAACTAAAGATGTCGCTATTTCATCATCTGTCAGCTCTGTATAGCTATCCTTATTTTTTTCAAAATAGTTGTCTTCCTTGCTATAATCCAGCTGATTTATATTGTTTATAACCTCAGCTATAAGGCACAGCTTCTGGCTATCTTTGTAATCGCCAATCTCGTTGAAAAGTTTTATTGCTTTATCAAGCTTTTGATTATTATAGTAATTTACTGCCTGTTGATACTTTTTCTCCATCTCCTCAGCATTTGTAGTTGCAATATACTCTGAAGCAACGGATTCAAACTCTTCAGAAGTCATACAAACAAATGGCGGTAGCCAGTCCTTATCTCTTGACTGTAGCTCTGGAACCTCATCAACAATTCTTAAAATATACTCGTATTCCCCAATCTTTATAATTGCTTCTTCATCTGATGCTGATATAAAACTCCATTCTTTTTCATACGGTTCTTTCCAACCTTGTCGTTCAACGCTGTAATTATGAAAATCTGTCATTTGTCCTTTTTCACTATCAAAGGCAAAAACTTCAATTGGCTTTCCATCTACAATCTTGTAATACCTTGTACTTATTAAATACTTCTCATATAGTGCTTCATTCGCTACTTCTTTATCAGCTGCTATTTTCTTTGAAATAAATGAGCCGATTGTAATAGCAGCTACAATTACAACAGCTGCAATTGCAACTATAATAAATGACTTTTTTCTCTTTTTTGTGTTGGATTCTTTCGTTAATATGGCAGCTTCTTTTGCTTCCATGAGCTTTTCCGCAGAATCTTTGTAATCGGATATACTTTCAAAAATCTTTATGGCTTCTTGTATTTCACCAATGGATGCACCTTCATGAAGTAAGCCTGTAGCCTTTTGGTAACTCTCTCTGTCAGACAAAGGATAATTACCAGAAACAATATCTACCAGAAGTTCATATATCTCTTTACACTCGGTCATCGATCTACGCTGTTCGTCAAGGGCTTTACTAGCCATCTCTATAGTTCCGTACGCAGATTTTGAAACCTGGGACATCACACCGCTATCATGTACAAGCTCTGTATAAACGCCCCCCTCCTGAAAGCATTCAATTACATTATTGTTGGCATACTTTTTAATTGCAGGATTTCTCTTGAATTTCTGCGCCATTGAAGACTCGATGATGATTCTATAAACAGACATCTTTCCTGCTGTGATGTATCCCTTTCCACTCATAGATACTTTTTCAGACATGGTAGCTTTGGTTTGATGAAATCCTCCCATAGCAATACCACCACTTGCAGCCCCAGTAAATATGGTCTTGGATGGATTATAAGAATACGCTAACGCGCCACCATGATTGAGTTTTATTTCTGGGACACCTTCCGCTTTTGAGTTATCAGTCGATGTGCTGTATACGCTTCCATCAGGTCTTCTGTATATTTTGAGAATCTCTTCTCCGCGCGCACCGTCTTTCTTAGCGCTTGATAATGTCACAATGAGATTACCAGTGACACTTTCCCTTTCAATTCGCTTCTTTTCATTTTCCTCATTTTGTTTTTTTTCAGTTTCAAGCGCATCGAAACATTCCTTCGCCTCAGCAAAAAAATTCTCAATTTTACCGTATTTTAAGCCAAGATCAGTTGCTATCACCTTTGCACGAAGACTCTGCTTTTCATCAAACATGTCAGTGTATCCGCTATCAACACATTGTTTATAAAACTCTGCTAGTTTTTGAGTTCTATCATCTGCCATATCTTACATCCCTCCAATAACTTATTTTTTAGGCTCTTCTCAATGATTTTACCTGATTGTCCAAAAATCTTGCCATTTCAAATCCTTCTTCCACATGCTTTTTGTAGCCATTCCTAAGTTCATCAATGTCCTTATGGAACATGGAATGTACTATCTCATTTCTGTAATTATACCATTTTTCAATCTTTTTCAGGAGGCTTTTCACACCGCTCGCATCAACTGAAACTTTATATACTATCCGTAGAAATTGGATATAATCTGTTTTGTCCTCCGCATCAGATATTTTTGCCAAGATCTTTCTGATTACATATATTTTATCGGAAATATTATCAATCTGCTTTTTGCGCTACGGAACTATACTCATATTCAAACTTAATTACATCTGGAACTGCCTCATAATTGAACATGCAAATACGAGATTGATTTGGGGCCAATACAGTTTTTTCTATTTGTTTCAAAAAATCCTTATTAGCTTCTATATTGAAGCATCCTGTCAAATCTACATCATAATCAAATTTTATAAAATGAGCTGCTGAATTCCCAAAGTTTTTTATCACCAAATAATAATAAGGCTTTTCACCTGTAATTATTGATTGTGTATATATCGCAATATACGGTCTACTTGTACTCTCAATCATTCTATTGTTTTGCTTAAGAGTTACTATCACGGTTATAACAGATATAGCTGCCAAAGCAAATGATAAAATACACAATATTATATTCACAATTACTGCGATATCTTGCATTCTTCTTTTCCCCCTATTCAGCATATACCATTTTAAACTTGCTCAATTCATTAGCAGTTAATTTTATATCTTTTTCATACTGACAATCTATTTTTTGCAAGCATTCATCATTTAAATGATATATATATTTAAATATTAAATATAAGAATTCATATGGATATACCACATGCTTGAAAGGCAATCTTATACTATACTCGAAAACCCCAATATGCATATGCACTAGAGAATGATGATATTCTTGGTTTCCTTTTACATCATAATCAATTCTAATATAATTGCTTATCCTTTTCGCAAATAATTCATCCGAAATATCCGCATCTTCCTCCTCATACTCAAATTCCATACCATCTCGATATAAATCAAATTTATAGTTTGGCAAAAAAGAAAGATTATGCTTAATTATATCTCCATTATCATCAAAAATATAACTCATAGCAATCATAGAATCATCAAGTAAAGACATTGTGTACTTTTCATTCCTCAGTGTACTATCAAACAATTCTTTATAGTTATGATATTTAAAATGATCTGTATTAATCCCAACTTCATATTCTGTCGACTTATAATTAGCAACAATATTGATAATATCTATATCCTTTACCAAATCGTTCATTAGCAAAAATTGTTCTGATACAATTTTAAATTCACTTTTATTGGTCATCTGTACTCTTTTCCAGATGTTCAATTAACTCTCTTATATTAGAAACACCTAATTGTTCTTTTAATACTTCAATTATTACTGATGAATCATCACCAACATCCTTATATACCTTTTGTACAGCATCCATCTTTTCAGATTCAATTTTTGCTATTGATTGCATTTGTTTAAGCTTTTCTCGTGTTGGATATGTAAATGCTAACTTATAACCATTTTTCTTTACTTCTTCGTATTCATCGCAAAAAGAAGTCATAACATCACCCGTAACGCCATAAACATATGTTTTAAATTTTGCCCTTGTCATTGCCGTAAACAATCTATTTCTTGAATATGTAGCCATATTACTCATTTTATGAGCATTTACTACAAATACAATATTGGCTTCATTACCTTTAGCTCTGAAAATAGTTGTGTATGTAATACTACCGTTTCTTTTAAACTTCAGGGCATTATCTTTATTTACAAGATGCGATTGTATCTCATCATCTTCACCACAAACATTTCTCAATTCACCTCTAAATTCCGTAAAATTATCTTGTAATTTTAAACCGGACAGATCAATCACTAATACATCCTCTGGTAGTATATCCTCCTCATTCACTAATCTTTTTATTTCCTTTGCAACATGCGCATATTGATCCTTCTCTTCGTCAACCGCAATTAACTCAACACATTTGTCCGGCTTATAATCTATAACATCCCTTCTATCTAACACAACCGGCGAACCAAATCCCAACGTTCCTTCAACGGTTTTATATCCTACTGCATTCCAAATAGAATAATCCTCCATCATATTTACTATATCGGGATTTCCATCCTTATCTTTTTTATAAATTCCTAATCCTAAAGCATGAGCTGTTACCAATATTTCCTTTGGCGTTCTATAACATACACTTAAGTCAACATCTTCACACTTTTCGCTTCCAAAAATCTCACTCTTAGCCGGAATCGCTGTTGAACTATTCAAGCTCTGAAGTTCATCATACGCATATATAATTTTTCCTGTATACCTAAGCGATTTTTTTGCCATAATGAAAAATGGTAATTTAAAATCCTGTGCCTCATCTATAAAAATGTAATCATACAATGGAACCAATCCCTGTTTTTCTGTTTTTTCAAGTACTTCATTACATACAGCTGCAAATCTATCATCAGTTCCACCTTTTAATAAATACGCCCCTTGATAATTTCTACATTTTACATCGTTTTTTTCGCATATTTCAGAGTAGAAGCCTTTCATTTCACTTCCTCCCCACGAATGTAAAATATGAATTTTGGACATATCTGGCTCTTTGTATTTCTCAAAGTCTTTATAATAGAGTTTAAACAATTCCTTTACATACTGTTTAAGAGACTTTGTATAAAAAACATACGCTAATTCAAGTTCCGGATGTTTAAAATGTTCATAAGCCATTTTCTTTACAAGCAGTATGGTTTTCCCACTTCCTGCCAGACCTCTTATACGCATATGAGAACTAATACTGTTGTATATTCCATTAAACTGATTCTGATCCAACATATTCATATCGTTCGTTCTCTTTTTTATAACCGAACCAAGTGAATCTTCTTTTTTTAATGACCTATCATCTTTACCATTTAACCCATAGAAATTCTGTATAATTCCATTTGTTTCTTTGTAAACTTGAATCGTGAATAATGGTTTAAGATCTAATTTTTCCTTGATTTTCGACAAATCACCTAACCTAACACCTTCATATACAGCATTACCTTCAAAATACAAAGGACTAAGAGATTTACTAGACATTATAATTTTCATAAAATGTCTATTATATACCATTGCTTCTTCATCCGACTCATATAATCCTATTATGCCATTTCTAGACACAATACATGATTTCATAACATTTGTACTGCCATCCATTTCAATAATTGGATATCCATAGTATAAAGCAATTTCTTCATCCGAGTACTGGGTCAACAAATCCTTTACTTTTTCAATTTGATCAATAACTTCTTGTGATAAGCCATTGTATTCTCCATAAATTCGCATGTTTTACATTTCTCCTCACTTATAGTTTTTCGCAAAAGGGTAATAATTCCTCTATCTTATCAACAATACGCCGTTGCTCTTTAACCGGAGGTACTGGAATTACCAGATTAATAATAGCCGCCTGAAATAGATTCGCTTGAGCTGTTTGCTTGGTTTTTTCCCTAATTTGCATCTGAACACACTCAGATTGAATCGCATACATTAAGTATTTTGAGTCTATCAAAATAGGCGAAATCATTGCAGCACTTCGAACCATAACATATTTATTTTTATCTCTTATGCAAGTACATCTTCCTACACTTCCAGAACACGATAACAAAATGTCACCCTCTTGGGGGTTACATCGCATTGATATTCTTTTATATTCTTCCTCGTCAACATAATCAACATCATCTAGCCTGATAGATCCATTTAAAACATTCCTTGCTGATAATAAATAATATCCGCAAAACTTCTTCACTCTATGTGGGGTTTTATGTTCTCCATCTGTAACTTTAGATGATAATTCCCCTACCTTTATCCATTTCCATGAATCTGGTATATCAAATGGTATATCAAAATCAGAAATATCTTCTAATTTTTTCTCCTTCTTAATCTTTCCTTCGTTTAATAGTTTTTGTTTTTCTTCTTGTATCTGCTGATATAATTCTTCAGCCGTTCCTTCTTCCAGTCTCTGCTCCACCAATTTGCCTTGAACAGCATACTGAAGGATAGACTTCTTCATATCCTCCGGGAACTTAGCATTAAACTGTTCCAGCTTCTCATAAACCTCGGCATAGCGGTCAACAAATGGCAAGACCTCTTTCAATCTATTGATAATTCGAGTCATTTCAGCCTCTGGGGGAAGAGGAATAAAGAACCCATTAATTGTGTCCATTGAAATGTTATCATTTGTAGAATTTTTACTTAGTTGTATTACATTTTGTGTTATTGGTGAAAGAATAACATAATTGACATATTCATTTATATCGCATAGACACTTTATCGTTGCAACACGCTGGTTGGTCATCATCTTCTCAGGCAATTTCTCAACAAAATAGCTCTTTCCAACTGTTCCTCCGGTCATACATAAGAGAATGTCCTTTTCGCCTAATAGGTACGACTTTAAATCATCTGAATATGGGTGTCTGACTATCTTTGTATTAATAAAACCCTCTTCATTAAAATCTGATATCCTTACAACACGAACTCCATCTGTCGTATAATTGGTACTCTTAAAGGCATATCCACCATTTATATATGCAACATCTCTTAAATATACCCACTTCCAGCTCTCCGGAATATCGAAAGGATATTCATCAGCAGATATTTCTTCATTGGTTTTATTTTTTTTGATTATACCGACCTTAATCAACTGTTGTTTTTCATGCTGTATACGCTGATAAAACTCATCCGCAGTGCCATCTTCTGTCTTCTGTTCTACCAATTTGCCCTGAATGGCACATTGTAAAATACTTGCCTTTAATTGTTCAGGTGTCATTCTACAGCACCTCCCGTAAGTAAGGCTTCAAGTTCAGCAAGAACCTTGTCTATTTCGGCATTAAGAGTAGTCCTCTTTTCCTGATAATTTCTAATAGTATCAAGAGGATCAAGAACTTCTTCTTCCTCATGAGGGAATCCACAAAGATCAATATTACATCCCTGATCCTTCACAAGAAAATCTGTTGAATACTTCTTTGCCTTCGGTCCATCTTCAAGTTCAATTTCTTTTCTGTCATTCCACCAAGCTATTACATCATCGAAATGCTTCAGCTCCATTGGCTTCGTCTTTGAGAAATGCTTTCTGTCAGAAGGCATATCGACTCTATAAAACCATGTTTCGCCCGTCGGTTTAGTATTATCAAAGAACAGAAGGTTCGTTGATATGGATGTATACGGACTAAATACGGATCCCGGCAATCTGATAACGGTATGCAGATTAAACTCTGTAAGAAGTTTTGTCTTTATCGCTACTTTTGCATTATCAAGACCAAATAGGAATCCATCAGGAACAACAACCGCAGCTCTGCCGTTCTTCTTCAGACGGTACATGATAACTGACATAAAGAGATCCGCTGTCTCAGATGAAGCCAGGTCATCCGGAAAGAATCCCTGAATTGACTTATCCTCATGACCACCGTAAGGAGGATTCATCATAATAACATCAAACTTGTCATCGTCTGTATAATCAAGAAGGTTATGCTTCAGAGAGTTCATGTGATAGATATTCGGCACTTCTATATCATGCAGGAGCATATTGGTAACACAAAGAAGGTAAGGGAAAGGTTTCTTTTCAATACCATAGATACTGTCATCAAACTGCTTCTGTGCAGCTGTATCCTTTACTTGCTTCTGTAACTGCCCGAGCCATGATGTAATAAAGCCTCCTGTACCACATGCAAAATCAGCCATCTTCTCACCAAGTTTAGGCTGTATCATAAGAGCCATAAAATCTGTTACGGCACGGGGAGTGTAGAACTCACCGGAAGATCCGGCAGCCTGTAAGTCACGAAGAATCTCTTCATAAACAAAACCAAAAGCGTGACTTTCCTTCACATCATCAAATTCAATCTCATCAATAATATCAATGACCTGACGAAGATATACACCGTCCTTCATATAGTTGTTGGCATCCTCAAAGGTAGACTTTACAATAGCCTTCTTTACAGGAGTATCCGGTGTTACATCTAAATCCTTTAATGTTGGGAAAAGCGTATTGTTAACAAAGTTCAGTAACGTATCTCCCGTCATCGCATGACCATTATCATCTACCTGCGCCCAATTACGCCATCTACATTCTTCCGGAATAATAGATGTATAATAATCCTCATTCAGTTCCCAATCATCTTCCTTAGCATCATATACCTTCAAAAAAAGCATCCATACCATCTGCTCAATTCTCTGCGCATCTCCGTTAATACCCGCATCCATACGCATAACATCTCTTATTCTTTTTATAAAGCCTGACTGCATTGCCACTTTTTAATTACCTCTTTTCGCATTTATACTATATCGTTATTATCTAATTGAGACATTTCTGAATTTCCACCTAACACTGTCGCTAAAGTCAGAATTCCCACACCAATAACAGTTAAAACACCACCCGCTACCTTTAATCGATACATGCGCATTTCCTTATTTGCAGCAGACAATTTATCCTGAAGTTTATCCAATCGATCCATAATCTGAAATTTCTCTTCAAGCGTTAGTTCATTTTCATCTAGCATTTTTATTAGTTGCTGATTCTCAGCATCAATCATTGCAATAAGTGCATCATGATTCTTATCACCACTTTTAATCACAT
The DNA here is from genome assembly GCF_000702205.1 of Lachnospira multipara LB2003. Taxonomy (GTDB): domain Bacteria; phylum Bacillota; class Clostridia; order Lachnospirales; family Lachnospiraceae; genus Lachnospira; species Lachnospira multipara_A. The sequence goes on from NZ_JNKW01000005.1 coordinate 25,794, forward strand.
TCTCAGCAATTTCCTTATACTGAGCGACACCATCTTTTACTGCATTGGCAAAATTAGGAAACTGCTCTAATGCCTTTTTTGCCACTTCCGGATCCATTTTCTGAATAGATGAGGCAAAGCGCATTACCGTATCTTTACTAAGATGTCTAAAATCTTCTATCTTTAGTTGTTTTAAAACCTTTTTTTCCGAAATTGTTCTACTCATCTTATCCCACCTCAATTGCATATATATTATCTTCTAATTCCTTTATTGCTTGATCATACTGTACCTTGCCCCCAAAAAGCTTAACTATCTTTGCTGGCTTTCCATATTTTTCAAAATCAGCTAATGAAAGGACCTTAATATCTTCAACCTCACTGATGCCTTGATTCATATACTTATCCAAAAGTATCTCAAGAACAGCTCGTGCGTCTCCAGAATACTTTGAAAAGAAATCACGTTTCTTAACATTATTAGCTCTTTCAGCTCTTGTAAGGGGCTTCTGACCGTATGCCACATAACAAATAAAATCAAAATCATCTACATCCGACATACCCTGATTTTCTTTTAATGCTTTTAAATCAATGCCCATTTCTGCAAATGATTTCTCAATTTCCTCTTTTTTATCTGATGCCTTCCACTTACGAATGAAATCAGATAAAGAGGCATACTCACCCTTTATGTTTGTTCTCGTATAATCAATGATATCTTCCTGCCGAAGTAGCTTTCCATTTGCATCATATACAGAAACAGTCTTATTAATTACCTTTACACGACATCCATCTTTATCTACAATAGGTTTTTCAACATGGTCAATAATGATTGGTGGCTTCTCACCCGGTTTTGCATACGGAGTTCTTGGTACAGAGCCTGGTTTAAATCCTTCATCCTGCTCGATCGGACCATCCCAATCTGGATCAGTAAATAATCTAGTGACATTTCTAAAATCCATTACTACAAAATGGGTCTTTCCTTCTTTTTCGCGGATTCTAGTTCCACGCCCAATGATCTGCTTAAATGTCGTCATGCTCTCAACAATCTTGTCTAAAACAATAAGTTTTGTCATCTTACAGTCTGCACCTGTTGAAAGTAGTTCAGAAGTTGTAGCAATAACCGGATAAGGTGATGATACTGAAATAAAGTAATCCAATTTTGATTTACCAAAATCATCACTTCCCGTAATTCTTACACAGTAATCTGGATTCTTCGCTACCATATCTTGATTTAACTGACACAAAGCATTTCTCATAAGCTCTGCATGAAGCTCATTTGCGCAAAATACAATCGTTTTCTGCATACGATCTGTGCTCTTAAGATATGCTGTTATCTCATCCGCCACTTGATTAATACGATCTTCGAGAATAATGTTATAATCATAATCTTTATTGTTATAAACTCGATCCTCGATTTCATTTCCATATAAATCTGTCTGTCCCTTATAAGGTCTCCAGCCTTCACCTATATTAGTTGTAATGTTAATAACCTTAAAAGGCGCAAGGAATCCGTCCTCAATCCCTTGCTTTAGGCTATACGTGTAAACGGGATCTCCAAAGTAATCAATATTTGATACTTTCTCACTTTCCTTTGGAGTTGCAGTCATACCAATCTGTGTTGCACTCGAAAAGTATTCAAGTATCTTTCTCCAATTACTATCTTCTTTTGCTGAACCACGATGACACTCATCAACAATAATCAGATCAAAAAAATCCGCCGGAAAAAACTTGAATCTTTCCTCATCATTTTGGCCAACCATCTGCTGATAAAGGGCAAAATTAACCTCATATGACATGATTTTTTGAATATCATCGTGAGCGAAATCCACCTTATGTATTGTTTTTTCCAAAGGCGCAAAATCTTGAAGGATGCTCTGATCCACAAGAATATTTCTGTCAGCCAAATACAAAATACGCTTCTTTAAGTTTGCTTTAAGCAATCGATACACAATCTGGAAAGCAGTATATGTTTTGCCTGTACCCGTTGCCATAACCAACAATAATCTTTCCTGTCCATCTGCAATACGTTCTACTGTTCTATTAACAGCATTTCGCTGATAATATCTTGGTGGATACGTGCTTTGGCTAGAGTAGTACGGCTGATTAATAATCTTCTTTTCAGCCTCTGTAATACCTGCGCCACCATTCATTTCTTGATAAAATCTCTCCACAAGTTCTTCTTGTGTTGGAAACTCTTCAAGAGAAAGCTGACGTTCTTTACCTGTTAAAAAATCATGCTCATAAAAACCATCTCCGTTGGAACTATACGCAAATGGCAAATCCATCATTTGTGCATATGTAATTGCCTGCTGAAGTCCAAAAGAAACTGTATGATTATTATCTTTTGCCTCAACAACAGCGATTGGTTTTCCTGTATTCAAATAAAGCATATAGTCGCAGTACTTTGGCTTACTTCTTGCGACCATATTTCCCCTTAAGTTAATTCGACCATCTGTAATTTTGGTCTCCATTGTAATATGACCACTCCACCCTTTTTGAATCGCGGGTGTTATGTAATTTAACTTAATGTCTTCTTCAGACATCTGCTTTTTACTTAAAACAGTCATATAACCCTCCTTAACGCATTCCACACGTTCTACACTTTTTCACAATAATTTAACCACTAACAGTGTCCCATATATTGGACTCCTATAAAGATAATGGCACATTTTTTTCAGAGCTTGTTTTTGTTAAAACATATCCTTTATCTTCTTTTGTAACCTCAACACTAGTTTGCAGATAGCATTCTTCTCCTATCAATCCATCAATCTTATTTACAAGTGCTACAGATATTCTTAGCGATATAAGATTTAATTCAATGTCTTTTATCTGGTTGAAAACGTCTTCACTAGCTGTAAGGAATGTAACCTTTGAATCCGGACTGATAACCTCAGCTTCTTTACTTCCAAGGATTCCAAGAATATCTTCTTTTGTTACGTTATCCTTTGTTACCGGAATGAAGTACCAACTTTCAAATGGTGCACCTTCAATCTTTGCGCAAAGTGGTGCACCGGCTGTTCCATCACTTACAAACTGCCACTTGAAGCTAGTTCTACAAAGTGTTGGTAGAAGAGTGTTCATTGGTGACCACTCACTATTTACCATAGTCGCACTGATATCATCATCTTCATATTTATCTGAATCATATCCGGCAGCTTCTAAAAGCTCTTTATAAGATGGGCCTTGTGATACAAGGGCTATCTTTTTTAATGTCTGCGGTGTTGGCGTTTTATCTTCGCGCAGGTTCTTATACTTACTTAAGTATGCATAACTTATTTCTGCATCCTTTGAAAACTGCGCGACAGTTCTTGTACCAATTGCAGCCATCAATGCTTCGCCGAATTTATCTTTATCAAACTTAAAATCTGGTTCTACACTTCGTTTCATGCGTAATCCTCCATTTAAGCTCTATTATACTACGGAATCGATATTTTGTCCCATTAAAATATATTTTATTTCTACTCGAAACTCTGTTCAAATGTGCCTTTCTATATTCTAAAATATATTCTATTGCATTTTAGAATATATTTTATTGTTGCATTCCTGTATTTTCTGTGTATAATGTTAATAAAAGATATATAGAATATATCCTATTCTATATTCTATAAAAACTCTGGTTTATTTTTAGTAATCAATGAAATATCAACCCATATATAGGGTATAAGAAAAAATTTTGGGCTTCAGTTTAGTAATGAGCGATTTAGACCCCCAAATGTATATAGAGGGATAGATTTCTGCAGATTCAGACCTGAACTGTCCCATATGTTTTATGAAAGGGCATAAGCCCATATATTTTTTTGAAATTTATTTTAAAAATTTACACGAGTTTTTTAGTAATCGGTTCTGACTCGGTCCAAATATAAGGTAGATGGATAAGAAGTAAATCGGATGCAATCACTTGTAAATGCTTACTTAATACAGCATCCACTCTTATTACTTCGTCCATGATATCCGCAGGTGATATCACTTAAGAACTTTTGGTATCAACTCCAACTGGAGTTTACATACAAATTTTAAGAAAGGAGGGCACACATATGCTTAGACACATTTGGGTTACACCAAAGCAGTTTTGTGAGCTTACCAATTTATCAATGGATGAAATGAATTCCATTGCTGATGAGTATGGCTTCGTCACAAAGGAAGAAAACGGCCAGCTTTACTTAGATCTCATGGATTTTGGCTACGTCTACAAAACAGTCCATATGATTAATCGCGTTGATATAAGCAAAAGATATGAGCCATTCACAGAAGATGACTTATCAGCGTAGGTTCTGATTCGCAAATGATTGAGAAGGGAGGTGATGCGGATTGAACAGATACATCGTTGATTCAGTTTCTAATGGAACAATCGTGTACTTTATCATCCGCGACACTTCCAACAACTCAATTGTTCCACTTCCTACCAAGTATCTAAAATTCAAAAAGAATCTTGGCAGAAAGAAAAAGACTTTAAAGAACATCGCTCTTAAGCTTACCTGGTATCTCAACTACCTTGAAGACAACAAGCTTACCATCAACAAAGTGCTTGAGCTTTCTGCTTTTGAACAGCAGGAGCATTTCACAAGCTACCTACACTTTATAAGAGCAGGCAGACACACTACATCAGGCAAATGTCCTGACAACAACACAGCAAACGACTACTTAAGAAGCATCTTCGATTTTTACGATTTCGTAATCCTCGAATATGACAACGGCACTGCACTTAAGGTACTTAGAGATTCCACCTTTGTATATACCAACTCCATTGGACTTCGGTATGCAAAGACAGTAAAGACTTTTCATGGATATCTTCCCAGAGAAGAACATCATGCAAAGAGTATTACAGAAGATGATTTACACACTTTGATTTCATCAGCACGAACCAAAAGAGACAAGCTCTTACTTCTTCTTTTGGAAGAAACCGGTTTTCGTATCGGTGAAATCTTAGGAATTAAATATACGACAGACATTGATTTTGAAAACAAGAAAGTATTTGTTCGCTACAGAGAAACAAACCCAAACGGAGCTTACGCAAAGTATGCAGAAGAACGTGGAGCAAGAATTTCAAACTCAACATTTGATCTTCTCATGATTTATTTAACTGATACGACCGAGCTTCGCAAAAACACAGATTACCTATTTGTTTCTGAAAGCGGTCCTTCCAAGGGAAAGCCCCTTACCTTAAGTGGAGTAAATTCCCTATTTGAAAGACTCGAAAAGCGATGTGGTATTAGCGGACATTCCCACATGCTTAGACACTACTTTGCTAACGAGCGTAGAAAAGCTGGTTGGGACATGGCACAGATTTCAACTTCTTTAGGGCACAAAAACATTGCTACTACAGAAGCCTACTTAAATGTTGAAGATGACGAACTTGCCGAAGCAAACGACAACTACTTTGTTGAATCTATGAAGTTTGTCGACATTAACGACTTCCTTTAGGATGCCCACTTATGATATGGCTTTCGTTCATCTGTAAAGCCTACCTACTGATATTTTTACCCCGGCTTGACAGATTCTCTTACAGCCAAGAGTAGTAGCTAAGCATCCTAAAGAAAAACATTACACGAAAGGAGATTGCCTTATGGGCGCACTGAAAATAGCTCAAATTGAATACTCTTACGTCCATGAGGAAATCATTAGCACTGGATACAAAGAAGCCACCGGTATTGATTTAATTGAGGGCTTCTTACTAAGTCGAAGAATAACTTCCTTAGATGACGTAGACCTTGATACTGCAATTGATTTCTACAACATGGTTTTAACTTGTACAACAATTACAGATACTCAGAAATCTCACTTTGCATCAGCTCTTGAAATGATAATCCGCTTAAGAGGAAAGTCTTTTCCTGAGTTAAAAGAAGTCATCAAGGACAGAGCCAAGCGAAACAAGTTGGAGTTCTTCCTTGCATTACGAAACATCACCGACTTAGCTGATATTGATGCAGTCGACAGAGTAGAGTTTGAACGCTACATATCAAACACCTTTGTAGCAAAGCGAATCGAATATATAAAGATCATCGATAGAGCAAAGCTATATGCCATTGAGCAGTCAATGAACGATTTACATCCACATGTACTTCGCTATGAGAACAAGCTTATTTACCTTACATATCATCCGAACATTGCGATTGCAAAGCAGTTTGAATATACGCAGGTAAAGGAACCGCTTTTCTTTGATTTTTCGCTCAATGTTTCTGAGGTTTTAAAGCGTCAGGTATTTGCATTACTAAAATACGACCTTGAAGACGGAGACAAAGTAACTACACACATGCTTCTTCAGAATCGTATTACTCCGCTTTGGTACTTATACAAATACTGTGTTGAGCATGAAATTGATGATATTTCAAAGGTTACAAATGCTGAAGTAGAAGGATTTATAGAGTACTTAAATACATTACCAATAAAGAGCACCACATGTTCTAGAGCTGCATTTAAGCGAATACGAAAGTTTACATTTTTAAATGCACCATCAATTGATTGGGATGCATCCGCTTGGTTTTTAGAGCGCTTTTCCTTTACAGAAGGAAGAGTAAATCCTTCAAATCCACGTGAAGCATTCTACTTTGATGATGTTGAAATAACAGAAAACCTTGATTTACTGAAAGACTACATGAAATACCTACTTGGTCTTTCTCAGAGACTTTCAATTACATCTATTTACATGATTTACAACAATGTAAAGCGAATGCTTTTCTACTTCGATGAAAATGGCATTTACCTTACTAAGCTTACAAAGGCAGACCTTGAAAACTACATCAATTACTTGCAAAGAAAAGATGTCCGTGTTGCAACTATAAATTCGCACCTAGGTGAGATTTCTAAATTCATTTACTACTTAGAAGCAAAAGAATGTATACAGCCTCTTAGATTTCACTTTGAAAAATACAGAGGATTTGAGGTTTACAAACACAACGACATTTCCGTTTCAAAGGAAGATCAAAGAAAAGTTTTCGAGGTACTTGGATACTTCCCTGAGGAGCTTCGATTAATGTTTTTAAATCTTTGGTGTTTAGGTATTCGAGTAAATGAAGTCTGCACAATAAAAGGAAATGCTTACCTCTTTGATGGCTCAACCGCTTGGTTTTTGATCTATCAGAACAAAGCCAAAAGAGAAAAACGAATCCCTATACCAACAGAGCTTTACGACCTGATGACAGAATACATCAATCGAAACAATATTGCTCCAGATGAATATGTTTTTAAGGCTCCACATACCACTGGGCCTTACCGCTCCGGAACCTTTAGACAGCAGATGAATATTCTCTTTGACAAGTATGGAATATCTGAAACCTATAAGTTCAAACCCCATGGCTACAGACACACACTTGCCACGGAGCTTTACAACGATGGTGCCAATATTCAGTGCATCAGAGAATACTTAGGACACTCTAGTGAAGACATGACCAAGCACTACATCGACCATCTACCAAATAAGATAGACAAATTAAACGAAGAATACTTCGCTACCAAAAATAAGGAGGACATTCAATGGAACTAAAATTTAAAGAATTTAACAGCTATAAGCACCTAACGGAAAAAGACTTAAAATCCGACTACTACAAACCGGAGTATGGCTTCGATTTAAGCCTACTTCCAACGCTTTCTCTCCAAGAACAGTTAGCTCCTTTTATCTTAGAGCGAGGGAACACACTAACCTTTTTAAGTCTTTACATAGACCGTAGAAGCTACATGCTCTTTGCTGAATTCATATCCACCTGTTATCCGGATCTTGAATCTATGTTAGACCTTGATGTTGAATCAGCTACTGCAAGAATGATTGGCTTTCTCCATGACAAAAATATTAATCCTAGAAGAAAGCAGATAGATGGTTTTGTCCTGCATCCTGCTATTCGTTACATAAGCCAAGCACATTTTTATTGCTTACCTAAGGACAATTTCATCTTCTATAGAGACCTTGACTGCTACAAAGACGTTCCAAAGAAGAAGCAAACCTCCGCACATTATCATCCAGAGTACTTCTTCAACTTAAATGTATTGCCGTCATCCTTAATAGAAGAATTTCGAGAATTCATTACTGCAAGGGGAAAGGAATTATCTTTTACCAGTATTACCAATGAAAGACGATGCTTTGGCCACATAGCTGACTTTTTATGCGATACCTATCCATCCATCAAGTCTTTATATGACTTAGACAAAGATAGCTGTATTAGAAAATATAAAATTTGGGCTATGAAGCATCAGATACCTTTAACCATTACCAGTAATAAGAGAAACAAGTTACATCCAGAAACAAAGATACATCCGTTTTTTAAGTACCTAAAGACCATCCTTTCTTACTTTACCTATGATGACGGATTATTCCATTTTGAGGATGATATATGGATATTGGATAGGCTTGATTTTCCTGTCAGGCGTCCTCCGGTTAACACAATTGCCAGCATCAATTTTGAGAACATCCTTCAAGACAAAATGAAAGCTGAAACAAAGAAAGCTATTCTCTTTCGTCTCAAGGAAGTTTCTGCAAGAACAGCAGTAAATGATGTACATGTAATTAATGTTTTCACCGAATATCTTGCAAGGGATTACCCACAAATAGAATCCTTTGCCGAAATTGATCGAGAGATAATTGAATCTTACTTGATTTACCTAAATACGGAAGATACTAGACGCAAGAACTATCGCACAGAGCTTATATCTCTAAAGAACATATTAGCCACCATAGGTCTTGTAATAGATGAATATTCTCTTACGAAATTATTCTTCCCTGAAGATATTCCAAAGAACAATATTCCAGTCTTTCGCTTTTATACGGATAGCGAGCTTGAAACTTTAAATAGTGGATTTAAAACTCTAGATCCTCAGACCGGACGATTAATGATTCTTCATGAAATCTTAGGTTGCAGAATCTCTGAGACACTTACCTTAAGAACGGATTGTATAAGAGAAGATGAAAACGGACACTTATACATCACCATTCATCAGGCCAAAGTTAACAGAAGTTATCGAAAGCCTATAAACGATGATATTAAAAATATAATTGAAAGTGCCATTGCATACACAACATCACATTACGGTCCACGAGATTATATCTTTGTTGACGACAATAATCCTGATAAGCCTATAACCTATGGAGCAATGTATTACCGAGTACAGTGCATGATTATTGAAAACGACTTACGTGATGACCACGGAGAACTCTTTACTGTAAGTACTCATCTTTTCAGAAAGACTTATGGAAAAAGACTTTGTGATATGGGACTTGATGATTCTATTATTGCCAAATTACTTGGACATGCCAATACTTCATCTGTTAAGCACTACCGCAAAATGACAAGTAAAGTCCTTGCTGAAGGCACTAAAAAACTTAGAGAAGAAAAGGACAAAACCATTAATAAATACAAAGGAGGTTGGAACTAATGGCAAACTACACAAACATGGTAAAAAGCAATCACGACAGATCTGAAGCTATGCTAAACCTTTCCCTTACCACAATTTCGGAAATGGTTGAGGATGGCGAAAAAGTCACTGTCGCAGAACTTGTAAGACGCACTGGCTTTTCTAGAGACTACTTCTACAAAAATAAAGATGTTCACGAAGCACTTACAAATGCTATCACCTTACAAATCGGAAAAGTCTTTATTAACAGAAAAGAAGAGTCTCTTCTAAAAGCTACCAGACGAGAAAACGAGTTACTAAAGCTAAAGATTATTTCTTTAGAAAAGAACATTGAAACATTAACTGCTGAGCTTAAAAAGAAAAGCTCTTCAGAATTTGACCTAGTTAACAATTTATAAGAAAGAGAGGATTTTAAAATGAGTGAATTAATTATTGGAGTAGACGTTGGATTTGGTAACACAAAAACATCCCACAAAGTATTTTCTAGTGGAGTGATTAAACATTCCACAAAGCCACCTATTTCAAGCATGGTGGTTGAAACAAATGAGGGATTCTATTCAGTTGGCAATCCTAAGATTACCATTCAGGAATCTAAAATGAATAACGAGGACATGCTTGTTCTCACCGAAGCTGCTATCGCAGAAGAACTTAAGATGCAGGGCATGACTCAGGCTGACATTCATCTTGGTGTAGGTGTACCACTTACACGTATGGGAGCCGAAAAAGAACCTATGCTTGATTACTACAAACGCAATCGTAAACTTGTTTTCAAGTATGAAGATGTAACCTATAGCATCAACCTTTTAAGTGTAAATGTATATCCACAGGGCTATGCCGGAATCGTGAACTATATCAACAAATTCAGCAGACTTGCTGTTGTTATCGACATTGGAAGTTGGACGATTGATATCATGCCTATCCGTGAGAGAAAAGCTGATGCTGGTAACTGTAAGAGCCTTTCTCTTGGAACCATTACATGTATGCACAAAATCAATGAACACCTAAGAGAGCAGTTTAACGGTGAAGCAGATGAAATCTTACTTAAGGATGTAATGATTACCGGTTCAAGCGTTGATCTTCCACCTAAGTATCTTACAGTCATTCAGAACGACCTTAAAACCTACGTGGAAGACATTATGGGACAGCTTCGTGCTTTACAGTTCAACCTTGATACAACTCAGCTTATCTTTATCGGTGGAGGTTCCACAATCATTAAGAACTTCCTTGATGCTGAGAAATATCCAAAGGCTACTGTAATTGATGATGTTCACATTAACGCGAAAGGCTATGAAGACCTTATTCGTTACCAGATACGAAACGGAGGATTAAAATAATGAAATCCTTTGCCAAAACCATCAGATTCTATGATACACACAAAGATCAGGTGGCAATAAAGGCAATTTCAAACTATGCCGAATATGGCTTTAGCAGTGCTAATGAAATGGTTGTGACAGCTCTGTATGAACTTGCAGAGCGTCATAACAACCATTCCTCAAACGAACTGCCACTTGATGAACTAGCAGACAAAATCGTAGCAAGGCTTGGTGGAAATATCACCATTGCTTCGGGAACTTCAGAGGCGATTCCTTCTTCTTGTGTTTCCTCCGGTCCCGAAACATGGGATACCCCAGAACCAGCTACAGACGAAAACATCAGCGATGTAATGGCTGATATACTTTCGTTTTAATAGGAGGTATAATAAATTGTATACAAACAATAAAGATCCAACTTAAGGAGTTCCTATATGTTAATGCCACAAAATGATTCAGACCAAACAGCTTGGAAGTTTTATAAATCTTTCTATGGAAATAAGCTTAAGACCAACGGCAAGAACCACCATCTCACCTATAACGGCATCTCAATCGATGTAAATGGTGATGTTTGCTTTAATGTTAAATTACAACCGCAAAAACGTTACACATTACTAGGTAGCATTGTAAAAAACGTGGATTGTTTTAGTCGACTCAAAGAACTACTTGATTCGCTACTATATTCTCCGATAAATATAAGCATATTACCTAAAACCGGTGGATTAAACACGGTCAAAGGTCAGTTTTCCTGTGATAGATTTGACTCCTTTATATGGCTTATAAATGCATACTATAACGGCTTGCGTGCTCCAATAGTAAATCGAGGCACAAAGAATTCGTATATTAGTAACCAATCTAAACTTGCAGATTTCTTGGATAAAATAGGCTCGACTAAAGAATTTTGCCATCTCTTTTATGGGATTAATGATAACAAACTAATAGAAGAACTTATTGCCTCAGGAGTAAAGGATATATCTACTCCTAATGAATTCTATAACTATTTGCAACTTGCTATAAAGTTTTGGTATGCGCGAATTGACGTACTAGAACAGAAAAAGGAATCCTCAAACAACGATATATCCTTCTATAAAGTGCAACTTTCTAATCTGTCAAAGCTTCTAGAAGCAGCTATAACAGAATCAGAAAAATAACTAGTTATAAATACTTCAAATACACCCTTTTATGAAGACTATATCTATCATGAGATTTTATCGACGAGATACTCTGCTTTACATTATAGCATTGCCAGTGTTTGTGATAATACTTCTGGCCTGGATGCTTATGATATAGCACAATAGGATATTCAGAAAGTGCGATATTCCTTTTTTGAATGATCCATGAATCTCTAGTATTTTTACTTTGAATCTCAATGAAGTTATCCTCTACAGGATATCTAAGCACCTTGAAATAACCTTTATCAATGAGATGTAACTCTTTATAGGTAAACATATAAGACTCCCTTCTTATTGATACTGACATATTGATTGATAGGATGGATATAACAAATAGATAAACAGATATAAGATATATTCTTTCTACAGATTCTATAATGAATAAGAGATAAAGTACTTCTCAATAATTATTAAAACTACCTCGATAACTCCCATTCCATCTTCTTCCTTCATAAATTTCATAAACTGCTTCATACTTTTTTCTTCCTTTCTTTTTTAAAAAATCTATTCTAAATTCCAAATGATGATAATGCTGGTACCATTACTATTGCTAATACAATAGCTAACATTATTAACATTGGAAATAGAAGCTTGGTTGATGCTTCTTCACCTTTTTTTAGTGCTAACTGTTTTCTAATCGTAAAGGCTTGTCCCATTTCATCATCTAATAACTGGAGCAATTCTTTACTTCCCTTTTTAACACTACTTTCTAGTAATGATGCAAACTTCATATATTCCTTTATATTTACTCTTTTACCAAAATTCTGATAGCAAAGAGCTTCGCTTATACCTGCCTGCATATTACACTCTGTTTCATACATTTCATCATATATGGCATGTTTCTTTATTTTTCCTGATTTTACATCTCTTAAATAATCACTGACTATTTTTCTCCATGCCAATCTTATGGTCATCCCTGATCCTAACAATAAAACTATCTTAGAGACTACTTCTGAATAATCATATTTCATTTCCTGAATTCGTTTTGTAGCCTTTTGTCGTTCGTTATAATAATCGCTATAATAATATAAAAATACTGCTACTACACCCATTAAAATATAGAAAAAAGGAGATGTAAGTCCAAGATTTAACCTATAGGAAAGTTGCTTGTCTAAAACTTTATCTGGTAAGGTGATTTCTCCATTTTCTTGAGAATCATTAACTTTACTATTCACCTTTTTAGCAACTATATTCTCTATTGTTTGATTTTTAGCATCCTGACGTGGTAACACTGTTATTTCATAATTAAGCTCTGAATTGTAAGTTTCATAACTTAACACCGCTTTAAGATTTACCTTCTTTGATTCATTATCTTCAAAATTATAATTATCAACTTTGCCGTTATAATTAACCACTTCATAATCACCAGAATACCAGTCTACCTTAACAACATCATTACAACACCATGTAATTAAATTAAGATCCTGTCTTACCTCATCCAATGTCTGATTTTTTCCTAGCATTTTTTTATTAATCTCATCACTTGCTCTTTTGAAATAATCGGACACCTCTGATTCAGATAATTTTCTTGGCTCAATACTTAAATCTACCGTTGTTATTAACTTTCCATCACTGTCATAAATATCAATTTTTTCTTGTTTAGCATCGCTACCTGCCTCTGGTCGTTTTAACCTATTACCTTCGATTTGTGTCTCATTACTATTATTAATCCCTGTCATTATGGCCAGTAAAATCGATGCAGCAATAATTAATATGGAAGTTCTTATTTTTTTATTGTTTTTTATTAGATTAGGAATTCCCTTTACGTTGATTTTTTTCATATTGAATTTATTCGTGTCGATTTTTTTCAATATGTCTTTTGCTATTAACTTCACTTAATTACACCTCTATATTCATTATTTTTTGAGAAAGTCTAATAGATATCATGTAAAGCACAAGACATATGCTCATAATTACAACTCCCAAGGGATTTCCATATAAACACTCAAGATAACCTACTGATGTAACTTTCAAATAAATAACCATTACTAAGGGAATACATTCCATTACTCTTTGTTCCATCTTCTTTCCACTAATCATGGTATCTATTTCCGAAGCTATATACCATTTTTCTTGGATTTGACTACTTGTATTTTTAATAATCTGGATTAAATTTCCACCACTTCTTTTGGCGTATTTAAAGACTTCTGCAAAATATTTTATATCTTCTATATTAGACTTAATCGCAAATTCTTCTATAACGGTTTCGATATTTTCATTACTTCGAATTCGATTCCTAATATTATAAAACTCTCTTGTCATTTCATCGTCTTTGCCGTAATTTTTCTCTAAATCTATTGCTGCTTCTGTAAAAGCATTCTCTATTGAATAACCAACATCAAGGGCAAAAGATACTGCAAGCATTGCTTCCTTAAACTTTTCTGTAAATATCGACACTTTCTTTCGCTTCTTATCTTCTATCTCATTTTTTAGAAAAGCCAATAATAACGGACTTATAATAATAGCAATTAAGAAATTTCCATAAAAGCAATAGGCAACTGCTAATAAAAATCCTATTCCTTTAGCAAGCATTACAATGTCGATTTCATTCCAGTCTAATTCCAGCAATTTGAAATTTTTCTTTACATGAAACTTCCCTGTCTGTCCTTTTAAGATGCCCAATAATTTTCCCATGTTCATCTTCACCTTCTTCCACGAATTCAAATAAAGGATTTAACTTTATTTCTCCATTCTCATATCTAAGCACTTCTGTTATTTCAACAACTTTTCTTGATTTATCCCTCATTCTCTTTAAATGAACAATTAAATCAATTGCTGATCCAATCTGTTGCTTAATTGCTTCTAGAGGCATCTTAATTCCACTCATTAACACCATAGTTTCAAGTCTTGATAACATATCTTCTGATGAATTACTATGTCCTGTTGATAATGAACCATCATGTCCTGTATTCATACTTGTGAGCATATCAAGTGCTTCACCACCTCTACACTCACCAACCACGATTCTATCTGGTCTCATTCTAAGAGATGACTTAATCAAATCTCTTATTGTTATTTCATTTTTACCTTCCACATTGGCATTTCTAGATTCTAATCGAACTAAATTATCTACCCTTTGTAGCTGTAGTTCTGCAGAATCCTCAATTGTTATTACTCTTTCATCTTCTGGAATAAAATTAGATAGGGCATTTAGAAATGTTGTTTTTCCACTTCCTGTACCGCCACTTATGAAAATATTTAATCTGGCATTAACCGCCTTTTTTAAAAATAATGCTGCTTCCTTTGTTATGGAATTATAAGCAATTAGTTTTTCAATACTTAAGGGAGTTTTATAGAATTTACGAATTGTTATTGTTGGTCCATTTAGAGCAACTGGTGGTAATACAATATTTACTCTTGACCCATCCGCTAAACGTGTATCCACAATAGGAGAACTTTCATTTACAATTCTATTGGCCATAGCTGCTATTTTTTGAGCTATGTCTTCTAGTTTCATTTCATTTTCGAACTTTCCTTCATAACGTTTAAGCTGTCCGTTTTTTTCAATAAAAATATCATCAGGACCGTTTATCATTATTTCCGTTATTTGTTCATCATCAAGGAGCTCTTGTAAAAGATCAAGCTTTCTAATTGCATTAAACAATCGCATTTTTAAATTTTCTTTTACTTGTAATGGTAAGCGATGATTCATGGAATAGTCCATTATCTTCTGATCTATAATGGCAAATATGCTTTCTTCACTTGGCTCGGATGTCATATCTAGTTCATTATAAATTTCCCGTTTTATCTTAGAAAAAACTTCATCTATGTTACCTACCATCCGCCACCTCTTTTATTCTTGCGAATGTCCTACTATACTCAATTCTATTTAGTATATCCTCATTCATACAGTCTTCCGATAAATCCACAAGCACCTCTCTATAGTTATCAAGCAATGAATTCATCCCTGTTTCATTCATATATGTAACCATTGAAAGTTCCCTTGCCTTATCAAAATAGTTATGAACTTTTGGCATAAACAACTTATCGCATACCGCATATAAATTCCATGGTGATTTTACTCCATTTCCCATATCAATAACTATATAAGCATATCCAAGTTCTTTACCAAGTAATTGAAAAAAAAGAACCAAATCCTCCACGCCTATATAGGATATGTCTTCTGCACACATTACAGGAGAAATATAATCCAATCCTTTATCCTTATTAATACATTGTCCTATTTTTTCACAATATTGCATTTTGTTTTGTTTGAAATAATAGAGAGCATCTGAAAGACAATTCATTCGATTATCTGATAATATGCCTGATAAACCGGCAAACTCTTCAAGACTGACAAATAATGTTTGTCCTTTTTTAGAATAATACTTTGCTAGACCTAGGGATAATACTAAACGTTCACTGTTATTCATACCAACAACTCCCATGATCTTAGTTTCATTTAATCTTTTGTTTTTTATTTTGTTATTGGAAACCCTTTTAATTAATTCATTAGTTGGCTGATATTTACATTCATACAGCACGTCGGAATCTACCATGTTCATATCTTCACTATCTTCACAAAGAACCACAATTTTTTTGGCTGATTCCATATTGTTCTCACAATAGTATTCGTAAGTTTCCTCATTAATCATTAAAAGCTCAATTTTTACATCTTTCAAATAATCAATCAAATTATCCTTATCTGTAAATACCTGAGCATTATACGTGAAATCCTCTGAATCATTTAGTGTACTCATAAGTCTTTTTGCATAAGTTTCATCTGAATCATAAATAACACAATTATTATGTGACATTCAACACCTCATTTCTTTAGTTTAAAAAATAATCGAGATAATCAATCCCGTAAGAATTGCATAAGCAAAATGTATTCTATGTACCTTAAAGCCGAAATCTGAATTAACCACAACACTTTTCTTTAATGCTACTTCCACAGCACCAATAATTCCAGCAGCTATCATAGAAAACACAAAAACTTGTTTAATTTCACCTCCTAAAAGCAAACCAAGACTAAACAATAATTTTACATCTCCTGCTCCAATTCCACCTACTGTGTAAACTAAATATGTTATGAAAAAAACAGCCACAGCACAAACTATATTCTCAAATAAATTAATTGGACAATGTAAAAAGTGCTCTGTTAAAATCAAAACTAGACTTACACATACAGCTATTAAATTAAGTAAATTAGGAATCTTGTATGATGAATAATCAAAATAGACTGCGATTAACGCAAGAATTAAAGCAACTACAACATTTAGTATAATAATATCGACCTCCTAATGTTGTGGTCAAGAAATACTATACATTCTAAATTATTAGTTGTCAACTGTTAAAAAGACAAAATCATATTTTTATGATATAGTAGTATTATATTTTGTATTAATGGAGAAATTATGAAAAGAGAAAAATTATTCAAAGCATTATTAGCAACGGGTTTAGCATTACTTGTGCTTACATCTGGAATGCTAATACATTTACAAGCTAGTGGCGTTAATATTATAACTGGAGGCTTAAACGAAAAACGAAAAAATGAGATTAAGAGTCAAGGTAAGCAAGAAGTTCTTACAGCTATTCAAGACGAATACAATAATGGCTCATCTACAAATAATATGCTACGCAATATTTTTGATGGCTATATTGTTTATCAAGCAAATAGCAAATATAACTTCGCCAAAATCAACACCTCTCTTAATAAGTCTCTTATAAACAGCAATAATATTAAAGTTGATTCAAATAGCGGCTATATTAGCTATGAAGATTCAAATTATAAGTCTGTTGCAGGAGTTGACCTTTCTTTATATCAAGGTGATGTTGACTTTAGTAAGGTTAAAAATGCTGGTTTTGACTACTGTATGTTACGTGCCGGCTATAGAACTTATGGTGGTGGAATCGTTACAGCTGATAGTAAATTTGAAACATATGTATCTGACGCATTAAAGAATAATCTTGATGTTGGCGTTTACTTTTTTTCATCTGCAATTAACACAAATGAGGCTAAGGAAGAAGCTAATTTTGTATTAAATGCAATAAGACCTTATAACATTAAATATCCAATAGTCATTGATGTAGAAGATATCACCACAGGAACATCCAGACAAGCTAGTTTATCTCCAGATGAATTAACAGAAGTTGTTAAGACCTTCTGTGAAACTATCTCAAATGCTGGATATTCCGTAATGATTTACTCTAATTTAAAAGGTTTTGTCGCTAATCTAAATCTTGAAGAATTAGAAAAATACGATAAATGGTTTGCAAATTATAGCCAAACTCCTTACTATCCTTACAAATTTACCATGTGGCAATATAGCTCAACAGGCAAAGTCGATGGCATCAACGGAGATGTAGATTTAAATATCTATCTAAAAGAAAAATAATTAGTTATCTCTACTTAAAATGTCTCTTTTAAATTTTAAGATCATCTCTCTTGTTAAGGATGTATTGTCATCAGTAATATCTATATCCTTTGCGGCAACCCAGGTTCCTACTGAAAGTTCTTCTTCTTGTAACTTGATTGTGTCATCCCCATCAAGTTCACAATAGTAGCCTGAAAGTACGGAACCTGATAAGCCCCAAGGCTGACTCTTATAATAAGTGATATTCTTAACTTTAACGCCTACTTCTTCCATAACTTCACGCATAACGGTCTCTTCCATTGTCTCACCAATTTCAGTAAAACCAGCTACTAAGGCATAATTAGTATATGTTCTTCCTGCATATTTTGTTAGAAGTATCTTATCTTTGTTAGTTACAGCAATAATACATGCTGGAGAAATCTTTGGATAAATTGTATTTCCACATTTTGGGCACTTTAGCATTCTTTCTTTAGTGTCATGTTCTAATGTTGTTGCACATCTTCCGCAAAATCTATTATCACGATACCAACCATAAAGATGAAATCCTGTAATTAAGGCGTGTCCCATTGCCTTATTTTTTAATGTTCTAAAATTATAAACCCCAACAAATTCATAGCCCTCTATAGGTGAAACATATTCTTTATGCACTTTTGTGTCTGCCACTTCACCGAAAAAATCACCCTTTAAAGTTGCATCTTTTTTTATTGCAAGGAAAAATCTTTTCAAGTGTTTTACACTATCTAAATTATAAATATCACTGCTTTCATATAAGTTATCAACATTATCCACAATATTAACACCCTGTTTTTGTGGATAACCTGCCTTATATTCCACCATAGAGAAAAGATATATATATGTGATATCTGATGTGTTATCAACATTATCCACATCGTTGTTCTTAGTTATCCCCGAAAGAAATTCACCATATTGTGGAAATGTTAGGTCATCTTCTCCATTTTTCTTAGCTAAACATGTGGCACCTGCAAAGCAAAAAATAATATCATTTTCTTCTGGTTTTAAGTTTTTGTATTGATTATCTAAGTGTAAAGGAAATATATCTTGTATCATAAAACACCGCCATTCTAAAATATCCCCACCAATAACTGGCGGGGAATTAAATTCTATAAATAAACTAATTCTTCCTTAGGAGCTTCACATGGTGTAACTTCTGTACAGTAAACTACTGGGCCTTTTTTCTTATAAGCCATCTGGAATTCATTCTTTACAGTACCAGTCACCATTACCCATTGCTTATTATCTAATTCTTTAATCTTATCGTAGAAACTAATATAACCAATAAATGATGTATCATCAGCACAACATGTCATAACCTTACGACCTGGTACAAAGTTTCTGTCCTTGAAATATTTATTTTTTAAGACCTGACCTTTAAATCTAACTGTCTTTCCATTGTAGACTTCTGGACGTTCGTTAACATCCATATACCAAATGCCATAGTCATCATCTTCAATTTCAATAACATCAGCGTTAACATCATATGGTAACTGCTCAGATATAGCAACCTGCTCTCCCTTATCATCTTCAAAAACAATCTGAAGCGATGGATTAAGAGCCTTCACACTACGTCTAAAACTGCCTAAATCCATACCTGGCTTGCATCTGTTAAATACTACTAAATCCACAAGCTTTACTGTCTCTGCAATAATTGAACGCATATTAGCCCACTGTAACTGGAACTGTTCAGCGTTAATTAAAGTAATTGCCTGATATATTTCCCAACCATGTGGTTTTTCTGTTTCATAAATAAGCTGTGGAGCCCACATACCATTATATTCAACAAGTACGATCCATGGATTATACTCTTTATCTAATTCAACTAATTTTTCATATGTAAACTCTTCTTTTTCAAGTACAACCATATCAATTCCATTATCCTTAAGGAATTTCTCTGAGTACTCTTCTTCGCCTTCTTCTAACACAATTAAAAGTTTCTTCTGTGCTTCTTCAAACTGGCCCATTTCAACTGTATCAACGATAAAACTTGTTTTACCACTATCCAACTGACCATTAATTAAAAATATAGGAATCTGATATTGCTCTTCCTGTGCCATTTTATCCACCTTTCTAAAAAAGGTGCGACATAAAAATAAACATCGCACCTATTTCTAACACAAATTATATTGTCTGTTTAATTTGTAAAAAATTTACCTATCATCAAATTATAACTTAAATAATTCCTTTAATTTAGCTTCATTAAGCTTAGAACCAATTACGCAAATTCTACCTGTAAAGTCTGGCTGACCATCTCTAATTTCATATTCACCTGGTACTAAATCGAAGTTAAACCAGTTACCTTCATTAGACTGAACCATACCCTTTGTTCTAAGAATAATACCGTATTCTGTAGATTCAGATAATTCATCAAGAATTTCATCTAAATCAGCCTTGCTAAACTTGTTAGCTGTTTCAACACCCCAGCTCTCAAATACTTCATCTGCATGATGGTGGTGATGGTCATGATGATGTCCACATGAGCACTCTTCTCCATCGTGGTGGTGATGTTCATGATCATGTTCTTCATGCTCATGATCGTGGTCATGATGATGTCCGCATGAGCATTCTTCTCCATCGTGATGATGGTGTTCATGGTCGTGATCATGTTCTTCATGCTCATGATCGTGGTCATGGTCATGATGATGTCCACATGAGCATTCTTCTCCATCATGATGATGGTGTTCATGTTCATGTTCTTCATGAGCTTTTTCTGCTGCTTCTGCAAGCATCTGTAACTCAAGATTAGAAACATTTTCCATAGCACCAAGAATTGTATCACCTGAAATATCATCCCAAGTTGTTGTGATTATATGTGCTTTTTCATTTAATGTTCTAATTAATTCAATAGCCTTATTAAGCTTTTCTTCTGTAATATTCTGTGTTCTACTTAAGATAATTGTTCCAGCATGTTCAATCTGGTTATTAAAGAATTCACCAAAATTCTTCATATAAACCTTAACCTTAGAAGCATCTGCAACTGTAGAAGCACTGTTTAATGTGATTTCATTCTCAATATGAAGATCCTTAACAGCCTTAATAACATCAGATAATTTACCAACACCTGATGGTTCAATAATAATTCTATCTGGATGATATTTATCGACAACTTCCTTTAAAGATGTACCAAAATCACCAACTAATGAACAACAAATACAACCCGAATTCATTTCACGAATTTCAACGCCAGATTCCTTTAAAAAACCACCATCAATTCCTATTTCACCGAATTCATTCTCTATTAAAACTACCTGTTCCTTATTAAGATTGCTATCAGCAAGAAGCTTCTTAATTAAAGTTGTCTTACCAGCACCTAAGAAACCAGAAATTATATCTACCTTAGTCATTTTAAAAAACCTTCTTTCTACAAAATTAAATTGTGTGTAATTGATATTAGTACTTATTTAGCTTCCTTGTCAAGAATACAACTCTTATTTAAGAATTAATTTATAATTATTGCTAAACAAATCATTAATATCAGTTAGATATACTAAACTCATATTTTATTATACTATTCTTGTCAATCCCTTTTAAAACAAATGATTATATAGGCAAAACCTGTTTAGTTATTCTCCTCTGCTAAGTCTTAGTTCTTCCGCAAATTCACTTATTTTTCTAAGTCTGTGATTTACCCCTGACTTTCCAACGGGAGGTACTAACATTTCCCCTAATGCTTTAAGATTTGTATCTTGATTTTCTAGTCTTAATAGGGCAATTTCTCTTAAGTTAGGTTTGAGTTTATCAAGCCCAACTGTATCTCTAATATACTCAATATCATTAACCTGCTTAACTGCTGCCTCTATAGTTTTATTTAAATTGGCCGTTTCACAGTTAACCTTTCGATTAATGTCATTACTTATACCCTTATAAATCATTATATTAAAAAGTTCCATTTGAAGAACTACAGCGCCCATTAAATTCAACACATCTGTAATATTGTTGCCTTCTTTAATATACACGACAAAATTATTTTTTCTTTGTGTAATCTTAGCATCAAGATTAAAGAAGTTAAGAATCTCTGCTAATTCAAGAGCATCATCTTCAAAAGCACATACTATTTCATAATGATATGACTTATTAGGATCACTTATAGAGCCAGCTGCAAGAAATGCACCTCTTATAAAAGCCTTCTTACAACAGTCTTTCTGAATAATACGAGGATCTATAAACTGCTCATTTATAGATAGAAAAGTGTCATCACACCACTTTATTGTCTGTAGAATATTAGCAACCAACTGTTGCTTAATAATTCTAATAGTAACAAGCTTACTTCCCTTTAATTCATAGGATTTTTTTATATCAGATTCCTTAGCATCAAAAAGGCT
Organism: Lachnospira multipara LB2003; assembly: GCF_000702205.1. Taxonomy (GTDB): domain Bacteria; phylum Bacillota; class Clostridia; order Lachnospirales; family Lachnospiraceae; genus Lachnospira; species Lachnospira multipara_A. Next base: position 48,242 of record NZ_JNKW01000005.1, read on the forward strand.
TTTTAAAAGCAGCTCAAATTTTTCAATAACTATAGGGTTCTCTATTAAACTTTCAATGCCAATTAATCCTTCATCTGTCTCAACCACATGAGCTGTAAAAGCCATAAGTCCTGCGAACTCTGCAATTTGACAATGTCTTGCAGTGTCCATTTTATTCAATAATTCCTTTTTTACATCTAACGAAAAAGACATTTCTAACCTTTCCTCTTCGCATCTTTTTCTATATCACGATGCTCGATTTTACATCCATATTCTAGTTCCCATATAATCTTATAAATTTCATTAGCAAGAGTTACAGATCTATGCTTACCACCTGTACAACCAATGGCAATTACTAAATTGTTCTTACCTTCTTTAACATAATTTGGAAGTAAGAATTTAAGCATATCTTTCATCTTCTCTAAAAATTCTTTTGATTCAGGTGCCTTTAATACATAGTCCTGAATAGGCTTGTCATTACCTGTTAGGGGACGCAATTCCTGAATATAATATGGATTTGGAAGGAAACGCACATCAAAAACCAAATCGGCATCTGATGGTATTCCGTATTTAAAGCCAAAAGACAATACAGTAACAAAAAGATTATTAAACTTCTTATTATGAATAAAAATCTTCTCCATTTCAGCCTTAAACTCTCTAGTTAACATATTACTAGTATCTATAATTATGCTTGATCTTCTTCTAATAAAATCTAAGCGTCTACGCTCTTCTTTAATTCCATCTTCAATTCTATTATCCTTAGCAAGTGGATGAGTTCTTCTAGTTTCTTTGTATCTCTTAACTAGAACCTCATCATTAGCATCAAGATATAGAATGCTACAATTCACATTATTAAGCTGGTTAATTTCATCTAACACAGCATCTAATTCCTTGAAGCCATCACCACTACGAACGTCGACTCCAAGTGCAATATTTTCATAACCACCCTCACCCTTAGAAGCAATTGTAGCAAACTTCATAATAAGAGAAATTGGCATATTATCTACGCAATAAAATCCCTCATCCTCTAGTACATTCAAAGCTGTACTTTTTCCAGCTCCGGACATGCCGGTAACTATTATCATTCTCATATTTTGCTCCTTTCAGGTAAATACATTAAACTATTTTATGTATTTATTAGAACCCTACTTTAATAACCTCTAATTCCAAGTCTACACCATTTTTTTCTTTAACCACGGCTCTAACCTTGTCTGTTAATTCAATAACATCACTAGCTGTGGCATTTCCTACGTTAACAACAAAGCCAGCGTGCTTATCTGATACCATAGCACCACCAACCTGTAAGCCTTTAAGACCTGCCTCATCTATAAGTTTAGCTGCAATATAGCCCTCTGGACGCTTAAATGTGCTACCTGCGCTATGGAAATTAGTAGGCTGTTTTTCTCTTCTTTGAGTATTAAAATCATTAATCTTAGCCTTAATTTCTTCTGTTGTTGACTTACCAAGCTTAAATGTTGCATCTAATATGACATAGTCTTTATTAGCTAAAATACTTGTTCTATAGCCAAACTTAAGCTCTTCATTAGATAATGAAACAACTTCACCTTCTGGAGAAATTGCTGTTACACAAACTAAGCAATCCTTTAATTCTCCACCATAAGCGCCAGCGTTCATACGAACACCACCACCAATAGTTCCTGGAATACCTGTTGCAAATTCAAAACCTGTTGCTCCCATTCTAGCTAAATAATTTCCAACACTAGACATAAGCTCACCAGATGTAACTCTAATAGTGTAAACATCATCAGTGTTTTCCAATGTTTCCATACCCTTAAAGAACTTCAATGAAACGATTACACCATCAAATCCACTATCACTAACTAACAGATTACTACCATTACCCATTACAAAATAATTAGTTTTTGTTTCTCTTAAAAGTCTTATTATTTCAATTATTTCTTCTCTTGTACTTGGAAAAACCAATATATTACATGGTCCACCAATTCTAAATGTTGTATAGTTCTTTAAATATTCCTTCTGAAAAATTCTAGAATCACCAACTATACTCTTAAGTCTCTCGTAAATATCTATCATAAAATCTCCTATTATTTTCTTATTTGTAAAAAATACACATGAAAACAAGGAAAAGTTGCGGCCATTTCTAGCTACAACTTCCCCCCTAATTCATTCTAACTCATATAAAACAAATATTAATTAATCGTCGTCTTCTTCACCTTTCATAAGGTTCTCCTGAACACGTCTATATAACTCTACTGCTGCATTATATCCCATCTTTTTCTGTCTATGGTTAACAGCTGCTGCCTCTACAATAACAGCTAAATTTCTACCAGGTCTAATTGGAAGTGAATGACAAACCACCTTATTACCAAGGTATTCAGTATATTCTTCCTCTAAACCTAAGCGGTCATATTCCTTATCCTTATTCCAATCCTCAAGCTTAATAACCATATCGATTTCTTGAGTCTCTTTAACTGATTCAACACCAAAAAGAGTCTTAACATCAATAATACCAATACCTCTAAGCTCAATGAAATATTTAGTAACACCAGGAGCCGAACCTACTAATGTCTCATCAGAAACTTTTCTGATTTCAACAGCATCGTCAGTAACAAGTCTATGACCTCTCTTAATAAGTTCAAGAGCAGCTTCTGACTTACCAATACCTGATTCACCAGTTATTAAAACACCTTCACCATAAACATCTACTAAAACTCCATGAATAACAATACATGGAGCAAGCTGAACTTTTAACCATCTAATAACTTCAGCTGAAAAAGAAGATGTTGTATCATGGGAACTAAGAATAGGAATCCCTAGCTTATTGGCCATATCAATTACTTCCTGCTCTGGTCGTAATTCACGACAAAAGATCAAGCAAGGAATATTACTAGATAATAACTGAGAATATCTAGATAATCTCTCCTCTTTTGTTAAACTTTCAAGATATCTATATTCCACATTACCAATAATCTGTAATCTATCATTGTCAAAGGATTGGTAAAAACCTGTTAACTGAAGTGCAGGACGATTTATTTCCGGAACATGTACCCATATTCCAGACACGTCAATTTCTGGTGTTAAGTTAGCTAGCTGCATTTTATCTATGATTTTGGATAATCTCACCTTTTCTTTTCCGTTGGTAGTTCCACCCATTGTGAATCCTCCTTGCATTTTGTCAATAGTAATCCTTACTACTAATATCTATATCATTTATTTAAAGTTTATCACAGCTAATATGACTTTTCAACGACAGTATTAGCTAACTAATGGAAAAAGCTATAAATATTTTCAGCCAATTCCATAGTTATGCCATCTACCTCCATAAGTTCTGGTATAGACGCATTTCTAATTTTATCAATATCAAGAAACGCCTTCATTAAAGCCTTACGTTTAACTGGTCCTATTCCCTTGATGTCATCTAACACTGATTTAACCTCATACTTACCACGCAAACTTCTATGATAAGTAATAGCAAACCTATGGGCTTCATCCTGAACTCTTGTAATAAGTTTAAATCCTTCTGAATGCTTATTTATTGGAATCTCAACATTGTTATAATAAAGACCTCTTGTACTGTGGGTATCATCCTTTACCATACCAGCAACAGGAATATTAAGGCCTAGAGAATCAAGAACCTCTAGGGCAATATTTACCTGGCCACGACCACCATCCATCATAATAATATCTGGTAATTTAGAAAAGCCTCTAGAATCTTCACTACCTTCAAGTTCAGCAAGACCTCTGCTAAATCGTCTAGTTAACACCTCACGCATTGACTCATAATCATTAGGTCCCTTAACAGTTCTAATCTTAAACTTGCGATAATCGTTTTTCTTAGGCTTTCCATTTTCAAAAACAATCATTGAACCTACAGATTCAACACCACTTGTATTAGAAATATCATAAGCCTCCACTCTCTTAAGGTTTTTAAGGTGTAACCAAGACTCAATTTCCTTCATAGCTCCAATAGTTCTTTTTTCTTCAAGTTTAATCTTCTCTGTATCTTGATTAAGAACCATCTGTGCATTCTTATAAGCAAGTTCTACCATCTTCTCCTTATCACCTTTTTTAGGAGTAATAAGACTAACTTTCCTTTGTTTTAAACCACTAAGCCATTCAGTTATAATATCCAATTCATCAATTTCTTCCTGTAGCATAATAATATTAGGAATATACGGAGTTCCGCCATAATACTGCTTTATAAAATTAAGGATAATATCTGCTCTTGTATCTCCTGTAGCTACGCGCATATGAAAATGTTCTCTACCAAGAAGCTTACCATCTCTAATAAAGAAAATCTGCACAACCGCATCTTCGCCATTAGAAGCACATGCAATAACATCTCTATCAGTTGGATCATCCGCTGTAATCTTCTGCTTTTGAGCCACCTGTTTAACAGAATTAAGTAAATCTCTATACTTTGCAGCTTCTTCAAATTCTAGTTTTTCTGATGCATCTAACATTTTTTCATTTAGGGAATCAAGAATTTCTGCGTAATTTCCATTAAGGAAACTAATCACGCCCTCAATTCTTTCTCTATATTCCTCAGTATTTATATAGCCTTGGCAAGGCGCATCGCACTGCCCAATATGATAATTAAGACAAGGTCTTTCTTTACCAATATCAGCTGGCAATTTACGGTTACAGGTTCTTACCTTATAAAGCTTAGTTAAAAGCTCAATTGTGTCCTTAACCGCATAAGAAGACGTATAAGGGCCAAAATATTTTCCTGTTCCATGCTTCATAGTTCTTGAAAATAGCACTCTAGGATATGCCTCATTAACCGTAACCTTAATAAAAGGATAAGTCTTATCATCCTTAAGCATTGTATTGTATTTAGGTCTATGTTCCTTAATAAGATTATTCTCAAGCACAAGAGCTTCAAGTTCAGAGTCTGTAATAATATACTCAAAGTAAGCCACACGAGACACCATTTGAATAATCTTAGGTGAATGATTTCTGTGGCTTTGAAAATACTGTCTCACCCTATTTTTCAAGATTTTGGCCTTGCCTACATATATAATATTGTCAAATTTATCATGCATAATATATACTCCAGGCTTAGCTGGAAGTTTCTTTAATTCTTCTTCTAAATCAAACATAATTTAATCTTCCCATTACCAATGATATTTACAATTCTCTTTGCTAATTCGTTCTATTTATATTATATATTTGAAAAACATATTCATCAATTGGATACAATATAATTTTATCATTTATTAATTTCTATTCTAATTCTAACGCTTCGCATTACACTTTTCTGTTGATGTATATATATATATATATATATATTATAATCATATTAGTAGTATACGTGACAATTTAATAACTTTTATTTACGAAAGGGGAATTATATGCATTCTATTATTACAAACACAAAAAAGATTGTATCTCTTGCTTTGTGCCTTATTCTCTTAATAATAGGAACTAATTTCGGGATAACTAAAGCAGAAGATTCGCAGACAAATGATTCGCAGACAAATGATTCGCAGACAGATGATTCGCAGACAGGTGATTCGAAGAAAGGTTACGAACTAAGGGTTTCTTATGATGTTACTGACAATTCCATAAGTGAATCAAATTATTTTTCCTACACTACAGATGGATCTAGTTGGACAAGAATAACAGGTAACGGTCCTTATGAAAATGTATTAGCTATAAAACTAACTCTTGATCAAAACCACAGTCTTGCTACTCATACCAGCATAGGCAGTGTTGACAACAACCATACTTTTACCCCGCTAGATATGTCAAAAATAATGAATAATTTAACGGCTGATAATGGATTTACTCTTGCTGGCGATAATATCGATAGATTTGAAATCAATAATATTGGTTTTTTTAATAATTCATCATCTGGAGAAAATAATAATGATAATAACAATCAACAAGTAGACCATTCATTTAAGGGCACTATTTATCTTACATGGATTGCTAATAATAAATTTTATTATCACAAAATAAGCGGATTAATTACTAACGATCCAACAACTCTACAAACAAAATCAATTGCTGAAATGAAAGCCGATAATGATAATTCTGTATTATTTGAAATCGGAAACAGTTATGAATTTTGCTATGAAAGTTTTGGTGGCTTAATTGATACCAATGACACTACTGGAAATACTTATACAAATTCAGATTTTAACTCAGCAACAGCTAATCAAAAATTATCAATGTTAAGAGAGCTTGACTTAACAATAGATCCAACGGGTGCTGTAAGTACCTCAAACTCTATTTCGACTAATGGTGATAGAGCATTTAGATTGGCTATTTACACTGAAAATTGCAAGGCATTTACAATAAGTGGAAGTGGTAACTACACTATCAATGCCGAAGATCAAATTCTTACTAATTCAACGGTTGATTTAAGTGACTCAACGGTTAGCAATCCTGCTGAAGTTAATTCATTTATATTAAATGATACAGTAAATATCGTTGCAAATAACATTGGTAGCACAGCTACATCAATAGACTCGATTGAAGCTGTAAATGTAGCTAATTCTAATGCTATTACAATTAATAATACAACTAGGCAAGTAACTTTTAATTCTAATTTCTACAACAATGTTACATTTAAGATTACAGACACTAATAATAAAGCATACTACGTTAAGGTTAACAGATATGACATGTTAATATCAGATTCTTTAGTGCCTGATGATACTAATAATAGAATATATTCCAATGTTTATTATTCAAAGTCTCTTGTTGGCAACGTTGCTGTACAAGTAAGAATAGTTAAAAATGATGGATCTGTTGAAATTACTAATGCGACTTTATCATCAACAACACATCTTCCTAATGGTGATGTTGTAGAACAAAATTACGTAGATGGAAGTACTGGTCGTGAAACTATCACATCAGATATCCTTATGTCAACCTTCTATATTGACAAAACTAACGTTAAGGACGCCTACTTTACTGTAATAAATAAAACTAATAACACTATTCTTTCTGGCTCTGGTTACGGATTACACTATAGTGTTGCACAGAGAAAAACAATTTACTAGGGGAGGATACTAACATGAAAAAATATATACAACAACTTATCATTATCGCATGCCTAATTACATTATTAATTCAACCTTATAAGTTAAAAGCTGCTCCTAGTATTATTAATAAACCCGAAGTAACAGCAAATAATAGCACGCTAACAGTAAATGGAAACGCAACTGGGGCTCTCGCTGTTGCAGTTACAATTAACAATGCTAATGGAGACATTGTTGATTTTCAGACTGTGTCTACTGATTCAATTGGAGATTATGTTGCCATATTTACAATAACTACTTCTGGTACATACACTGCAACAACAAGTGATTACGACTCAAATACAATTTCAACACCAAGCGAAGCAATACAAATAACCGTTCCAAAAGCATCTTCAAGTGTACTCGAGCAAACAACTCAAGCAGAAACAACAAACGAAGAAACAACAAAAGATAATATAACTGAAACTGTAAGTCAAAGCATTTCAGATGAAGATAATTCCACATCTGAAAACGGCACTGGAGCAAGTACAGGCGATACAAATAGTTTTTTATTATACATTGTCCTTTTAGCACTATCCCTTAGTTTATGTGCCACTCCTCTAGTCCAAAAAGAAAAATAATCACATAACAATCAATTATAAATAAGGCTAATAGAATAACTACTTAATTGGGTTATTCTATTAGCCTTAAATTTTTTTGCTACTTACCCTATCAGTTGATATTTTAAAAATATTCTATTAAAATATAAGCAAAGATATGTGAATAATTAAATATAAAGGAGAATGCGTATGAAAAATGGCAAACTTATATTTAAACGTTTGGCTTGCTTTTTGTTGACTACTATATTTATTGTTTCCTTAAACAGCACTAAATATACGAAACCAATAAAAGCAGATAATGAAACACACACATTTAGTATTTCGCCAAGTTCAGCATCACGAATTTATGTACTCACTAAGAAAAAAGCCGGCGAAAGCTACACGATACCTAATAATAACTATAATCTTGATTTATCTAACACAAGTAAGACATCCCCAGCAGAAATAGCAGAATTCAAATATCATGAAACACTAGTAATAAAACCTGACACAAACAACACAGCACAAATAAATGATATAAAAGCACTAGATGTAAATGAAGGTGCCGTTACTATTACAGCGGAAAACGATAATAGCTATACATTAAAATTTAATTCTTTCTTTTACGACAACGTAGTATTTGAAATAACTGATTCAAACGCCAAGAAATTTTATTTAAAAATAAATCGCTTTATAAGCATATTTTCTACAAACTATGACAATATTAATGATCCAACACCTGAAGTAAAAAAAGTTTACGCTAACACTTATGTTAAATACACTGAAGAAGTAGGTTCAGAAGTAATTAGGATTAAGACTGTTGTTAAAAAAGTTTATAAAGATGGCAGCTATGAATATTGCAATGCCAATCAAGAAACCGTTGATGGAACTGCATTAGCAATATATGATGATAATAATCACTATAAATTGTGTCAATTCTCAGTTGAAGTCGATTCTAATGTTAAAGAATTGTATTTCTTAATATCAAGACCGCAGTGGTCAGATAGGACTAGAGGTATGATAACTGGATCTGGCATGGGTGTTAAATATAACATAGCTACTAAAAAAACAACATATTAATTAGGAGTATATGTATGAAAAAAAGAAAAATATTACTATTACTCGCATTGGTTATTCTATTAACCTTAAGCAAATATAAAACTATAAAAGCTGGGAATATTCTTACAACTACGGCAACAACCAGTGATGAGAGAAACATACATATATCAGGAACAACTGACCCCTCTATCTATGCTGTAATACTAGGCATATATTCCATGGATCTAGAATTCTTTATTTTAACGCATAACCCAAATGTAACAGAGGAAGAAATCCAACAATACATACAATCTCATCCAAACCTACAGCTTTATACATTAATGGATATTCGTTCTATAGAGGTTACCAACGGAACTTTTGATACTACAATAGACCTAGGCCCAAATCAAAATATAGATATAAAAAATTATAAGTCTCTCCTATATGTATATGCTTCAGATTATGACGGTGGTAATAAACTTGAAACAATTGTACAATACATTAATAACACCCCAACTAATCAAGTAACTGAGTCAGAAAAATCTACTGAAGAAACAGCTAATACAACAAACGAGCCAACTACAACAATCGAAGGAAGCAATGAATCAGAGGTCATTACAGAAATTGAAAGTACAAGAAAAGCTGATTTAGCAGGAGATGCTGATAATATTGATAATAATATTGATAATAATAATGTTAACACCAGTGACTCATCTAGACCTTTTATTTATTCCTTATTACTAGTTATGTCAATTACATTAATTTTTAATCTAAGAAAAAATAAAGACTTATTATAAATAAAAAGAAGCAGATATTCTAAACTGATATGTACCCTATTAAGTAAACAAGGTAAATAACCAAATCTACTTAAGGGGAATCATATCACAAAAAATACTGCTTCTTTTTTATATATTTTTTATAATCTGCACTAACTACAAATTATAAATATTTCTTAAGAGTTTCTACCTTATCAAGATGCTCCCATGGTAAATCTACATCTGTTCTACCAAAATGGCCATAAGCTGCTGTCTGCTTATAAATTGGTCTTCTAAGGTCTAACATCTTTATAATACCATTTGGTCTTAAATCGAAGTTTTCTCTTACAATTTCAACTAACTTCTCTTCTGATAGCTTACCTGTTCCAAATGTATCTACTCTAACTGATGTTGGAGTTGCAACACCAATAGCATATGATAACTGGATTTCACATCTATCTGCAAGGCCTGCTGCAACAATGTTCTTAGCAACATATCTTGCTGCATAAGCTGCTGAACGGTCTACCTTAGTACAATCCTTACCAGAGAAAGCTCCACCGCCGTGTCTTGCAGCTCCACCGTAAGTATCTACAATAATCTTACGTCCTGTAAGACCTGAATCACCATTAGGACCACCGATTACGAAACGGCCTGTTGGGTTAATATAAATCTTAGTATTCTCATCAATCATGTTCTGATCTACGATAGCATCAATTACATACTTCTTAATATCAGCATGAATCTGTTCCTGTGTTACATCTGCAGCATGCTGGCTTGAAACTACGATAGCATCAAGTCTTACTGGCTTGTCGTTCTCATCATATTCTACTGTAACCTGAGTCTTACCATCTGGTCTTAAATAGCTAAGTGTTCCATCCTTACGAACCTTAGTTAACTGAAGAGAAAGCTTCTGTGCTAAATTAGCTGAGTATGGCATAAATTCAGGTGTTTCATTAGTTGCATAACCAAACATCATACCCTGATCGCCAGCACCTGTTTCTAAGTCATCCTTACCATCTCTTGTTTCAATAGCATTATCTACACCCATTGCAATATCAGCTGACTGCTTATCAAGAGCAACCATAACTGCACATGTGTTACCGTCAAATCCCTTATCAGATGAATCATATCCAATATCTGTAACAGTCTTACGTACAATTGCTGGGATATCAATATTAGCCTTAGTTGTAACCTCACCCATAACCATTACAAAACCTGTATTAGTTAATGTTTCACAAGCTACTCTTGAATATGGATCCTGTTCAAATAAAGCATCTAAAACTGCATCTGAAACCTGATCACAGATTTTATCTGGATGTCCTTCTGTTACTGATTCTGATGTAAATAATCTTTTTTCCATTATTGTATAATCTCCTTTCATACTAAAAAAACGTGCTTCTTGAATATCTTTTATATCTTAATAAGAGATCTCACATAAAAAAAAGGCCCTCAAAAAGGACCCGAAATACAAATTCAGACTCCTCTTATTGTTCGAAATTATCTCGCTCAGGTTGGCACCTTCCTCTAATCTATGTTAGAGGGGTTGCCGGGCTTCATCGGTCCTATGTACCTCCACCACTCTTAATAAGGGATATAATCAATATTCACTTAATATTGCAAATTACCATCTGCTATACTTGAATCATATAATATATGTATACATTAGTCAAGTTAATATACTAAACTATATATAAAAACCCCAGAGTAGGTTTCCCTACCCTGGGTAAAAAAATGAAGAAGGAAGTTATAAAGCTAATTAATAATTGCTGTTATCTCAATTTCCGGATGCTTAACCATATCTACTAACTCATCACCAATCATAACAATTGGCCTTGATAAAGCATTCTCGTTAATAATAACAACCCTACCAACTCTTCCATCTGATAATCTAATATCATTATTTATGTAAGAAGAAACAATATTTTTTAAAAAAGAAAGTGCAATAGCTGGATCGTACTTTGAGAAAGTGTCAGCATGCATCATCTCAACAACCTGGAAAGGACATATAGCCTTTCTATAGACCCTGTTAGCTGTCATAGCATCATAAACATCTGCAACCGCCATAACCCTAGCTACATATGGAATTTTATTACCCACAAGTCCAAAAGGGTAACCTGTTCCATCATATCTTTCATGATGAAGTAAACACGCTTCTTTAGCCTCTTGTATAATATTCTGATCTCGTAAAATCTCATAGCCAAGATTTACATGCTTCTTCATTATGGAATACTCATTATCTGTTAATTTACCTGGTTTTGTTAATATTTCCTTAGGAATCTTAACCTTACCAATATCATGAAGCATACCAGCAACAAAAAGATTTTTTTCATCTTCATCTTTAATGCCTAACCATCGCCCTAATACAGAAGCAATTAAAGCTACATTTAAGCTATGGACATATGTTAGATCATCATATTTGCGCATACTATGAATCATATCTAATAATCTAAAACTATTGCTATTGCTGCTACTATTTATAATATCCATCGGACTATTAAGTATTTTATTAGTATCAATCTCTTTATGATCTTCAACGATGCTTTTAAATTCTTCCTTAAGAACGTCTACTGATTTTTCAAATTTTTCCTCAAAAACTTTAAAATCTTCAGATTGTCTAATCTTGTCAAAATACTGAATACTCTCTTCAGACTCTTCTACTTTTGGAACGTCTGAATTAGTTGATGCATTCTCATCATAAATTTTTATCTCAAGAACCTGATGGCTTGAAATGTCTGAAATAGATTTCCAATCCAATACAGTATCCTTTTTTACCAGGAGATTTCCTTCCTGTGAAAAAACATCGGCCGATAATTTCATGCCAGCTTTAGCATCAAAAATAAATATTACGGCTTCTTCCATACAATTCTCCTTATCGTCCGCCAGACTATAGTAATATTATATAATTTACATTATCCTTAGTCAACAAACAATTTAAAATTTTAAAACACTAAAAAAAGAACCTCTCAGCAGCTATTGTATAACGCTCTCCACGTCCTACGTTCTCCTTGAGGTTCTTTAATAACAAATTGTATTATTTATCCACGTAATCCATTTATGACACTTAATTCATCCACAATTACGCTATCAAATTCCATATTACTGTCTATAACTCTAACATCATTTATTGTATTATTAGTTTCTGTTTGAGTTGTAGCAACCTTACTTAAATTATTAATTTTAATAGCCACAAACATCATGCATAAACCAAATAACACAATAAATAAATCAATCTTTATTCTCTGTAATAAATTTATCGGACGATTCCCTTATAACTTAACCCCTTATATGGAATTTTTTATTGTCTTAGGTATATATCTAATTTCAGAAACTGTGTAAACCGTTATAAAAGCCTTAGGATCTGTTTCTTCAATAAAACACATAAGTTTTTGGTATTCCATCTTAGAAACAATACATATAATCTCATTTCTTCTTTTTAAATCATAAGCCCCAATTGCTTCATAGATTGTTGCGCCACTCTTTAAATCGTTCAAAATGAAATCTCTTATCTGTTCTTCTTTTTCAGAAATAATGCACACTCTACGTTTAATATTCTGACCAAAAATAAAATGATCAAGAACAAGACCGTTAAGGTAAGTACCAAATAGTGATAAAATAACAGACTTTGTATCATAGAAAAATATTGTCGAACAAGCTATAACAATGCCGGCAAGACTCATAGCCTTACCTAATTCAATCTTTAAGTATTTATTAAGCACCTTTGCAACAATATCCATTCCACCTGAACTTGCATTGTCATTAAAAAGCATTGCACAGCCAAAACTTCCAATGCATATATAAATCACAACATCAAGTAATGCATCATTAGTAAATGATACATTGTCTGGATGAATATGCTCAAATAAAGCAAGGAATAAAGGCAACATAAGAGATGTGTAAATTGTCTTAAATCCAAACTCTGAACCAAATAATGCAAAGCCAACAATTAACAATATAAAATTCATAATAAAAGCCAATTGTGACACTGAAAGTGGCAATACATTATTAAGAAGTATTGCAAGGGCTGATACACTTGAAATAGCTGCCTTAGATGGCTCCATAAAAAAATACACACCAAAGGCAATAATAAATGTGGCAAAGCCCATATAGATTAAATCTTTAATACATTCACCAACAGATGAATATGTCTTATTAAGCTTAAGTTTACTTAGAAGATTCATTTTTAGCTCCTTTGTAATTTTTAGGATTTCTATAATTTTTTCTATTGTTATTATTTCTATTATTATTCTTATTACCGTTATTATGTCTGTTAAACCTGTCGTGTCTTCCTCTGTTAAACCTTCTAGGCTTGTTTGACTTAGATGCTTTAATACTTCTATCTAGGTCAATTGACCAGTCAGTTTTATATTCAGGTATTTCCTTATTTATTAATTTTTCAATTGCAATAAGTAAATGTAATTCATCTTCACAACAAAGTGTATATGCAATTCCTGACTTACCAGCACGTCCAGTTCTTCCAATTCTATGTACATAATTATCTGATTCTTCTGGTAAATCATAATTAAATACATAATTTAATTTAGGAATATCAAGGCCTCTAGCTGCCACATCAGTTGCAACTAAAATCTGCATCTGACCCGCTCTAAATCTATCAAGCGCATCCTTTCTTTGACCTTGAGTCTTATCACCATGTATTGCCACTGAATTAAGGCCAGCCTTTACAAGGCAAGAATTCAATCTGTCTGCACCCTTTTTAGTTCTAGTAAATACAATGGCATTTTTTCTATCCTTTTTAGGGAGGGCAAGGTTTTCCTCAGTTTGAATTTCCTCCTTTAAAAAATGAATAAGTATCTTATCCTTATATTCGCCTTTTGTATAAATTAGACGCTGTTCCACTGTAGATGCTGTGTCATTTTTTGCTGCAATCTGTATTCTAACAGGATCCTTTAGTAACTGTCCTGCTAAATCCTCCACAGATTTATCCATAGTTGCAGAGAACATAATCATCTGTCTCCATTCAGGAAGCAATGTATTAATCTTCTTAACATCAGGAACAAAGCCCATATCAAGCATTCTATCAGCTTCATCTAATACAAAGAAATCCACTGATTTAAAATCAATAAATCCCTCATCATATAAATCTAATAGTCTTCCCGGTGTTGCAACTATAATGTCAGCGCCCCTTTTAATCTGAGCAATTTGGTTGCCTTTTTTAGCGCCACCATATAGACATACTGTTCGTAAATCCATATAACGACCGTATTTTTTAAAATTTTCAAAAGTCTGAATTGCTAGTTCTCGTGTCGGTGTAAGAATAAGTGCCCTTACTCTTGCTCTCTTTCTAAACTCTATAGCATTTAAAATAGGTAAGGCAAAAGCTGCAGTCTTACCTGTACCAGTCTGCGCTAAACCAATTACGTCCTTGCCTTCCATAATTACAGGAATTGCTTTTTCCTGAATTGGTGTAGCCTCTTCATAACCAGCTCTTCGAATCGCGTTTAAAATATCTTTCTTAATTCCAAATTCTTTAAATTTCAATATGTTTCTCTCTTTCCAAAAAAAAGACTGATCAAAAGCACATCGCCCGATCAGTCGTAGGTCTTTATGTTTCTTAGTACTTTATTCACAAAAATAGCTACATTATTATACAGTACTTTCCCACAAAATACAAAACATATATTAATTTTTTCCTAAACATTTTATAAACTTTCCAAAAGCCTTGTTACACCTAACTCAATATCATCCCAAGTTGTATTAAAATCACCTGTATACCATGGATCAGCCACTCCTCTTTTAAGGCCTGCATACTCCATCATAAGATGAATCTTATTCTCAGGATCACTTTTCCAAAGCCTCCTCATATTTCTAATATTGTTCTCATCCATTGCTATTAATAAATCGAAATTATCATAGTCTTCTAATACAATCTGGCGTGCTCTCTTTCCAGCACAATCTATTCCATGTGCTCTTAAAACATCCCTTGCTGGTGGATATACCGGATTTCCCACGCCTCTCCAAATCTCTTCAGAAGAAGTCGCAGCCGATTCCACATAAAACTCCCCTTCACGTCCCATTTTCTTAATTTTATCTTTCATAATAAATTCTGCCATTGGCGAACGACAAATGTTGCCGTGGCAGATGAAAAGTATTTTTATCATTGTCTTAAATTCCTTATAAATGCTGTATTTACGGGCTTTCCCGATGTTTTTAACAATGTATCATCTCTTCTATTTGTTAACTATTTTTATCATATTCTGTTGCGTATTTAAAGCGATACATTCCTTTTCCTTTTCCTGTGACAGGCACTATCGTCTCTGTCTCCTTAAGCTTTGTAATAAGATTTCTGGCTGTTCGCTCGGAACATTCAAGTATTTTTTTGATATAAGCAGAACTAAACACTTGATTGACCTCCAAGTTATCGTACACCCTTTTCATATTATCAATTGTTGGCTCATTATAGTTTTTATTTGTACAAGCTTGTAAAAAAGCATCTCTAAAAAGTTTAATCGGCAAGTTTTGTTCTTCAACATTGCCGTTTTGAACTGAATCGGCAACTTTTAAGTCTTCAATCGGCAACTTTTGATAAGACGAACTCATAATTGTCGTCTTGAGAATAAACGTATTGTTATCAAACACAGGATCTGGAAGTCCAATTGCTTCCAACTCCTTACACATACGATCAACGCCCTCTCCAACTTACTTATCTTCCGTATTCTTAAAAAGATACTTCCCTTTGCCTTTTCCCTTCATTGGATAAATTAAATCCAATTCAAGCATTCTTTTTAACAAAGCAGATGAAGGAGATGCTGTTAATCCTAGAATATTTTGCACATCTGTTCTTCCAAAGAACCGGTCATATCCAAATTCACAAAACAAATCTCGAATGTGCTGTTTTGTCTTTGAGCTTAGCTCATTCGGTATTTCAATATCCTGTTTTATCTCCTGAATGTCCTGTTTCGAGTCTCCAATATCCTGTTTTATTCCCTGAATGTCCTGTTTTGCATCTTTCCATCTAACATGAAGATATCTATTTTTCAGTTCATTTGTTTCTCCTAGCAAAAGATTTCTTAAAAACAATTCCAAATACTCTGTTGTTTCCCGAATATTTTTCGTATAATCGTTATAATTTGCTCTAACCAAAGCATTTCTAAAATACCAGGAATTCTTTGCAAACAAATCATTAGTTACATCAAATCCTAAGGACCTCAAATATTTAATGAGAAATACTGCTGTCGTTCTCGTATTCCCCTCACCAAATGCATGAATTTGCCATAGATTCGAAACAAACTCTGCCAGATGAGGAATCAGCTCTGCCACAGCAGAAAATGCATACTTGTACTCTCTTTCCTTTTGCATATCGTATTCTAGCATTTCCCTGAGTTCAAGAGCATTTCCATAATTCACCGAAGCACCATCTAACACCCATTCTCGCTTTGATATGTTGTAATCTCGAATTTTCCCGGCATGAGAAAATACTCCTTCAAAAATTCTTCTATGAATTCCAATATACTGAGGAACCGAAAATGTAAATGCATTTTCAGATAGAATCGCTGCGATTCTACCCGCGACAATATCTGCTTCTCTGTCTCTATCACTGCTTTCTTTTCTATCTGTCGATGCAATATAATAACTCTCAATCAGTTTATTAGCCTCAGGCAAAGAGATATTTCCTTCAATATTATCTTTCGCAACTTTTTTAAGATAATCAGATGTTTTTAAACCATCAACTGCTTGGAGTCCCATGGCAGTATACCATGCATAACCCAAATCTTTTTTTGATGGCTCTGATTGTTTTATATATTCTTCAAATGGGTCATTTTTTATATCATCCACCATATTTCTCCTCCTGATTTATTCTATACGTCGTTTTCTTTCTTCATTTTTCGAACCTTTCTAGGATCTTCTGGTTTTTCCGCATTGTCCGGGATAAGCCATATCCCCTTATTAATAGCACCTTCAACGCGACCTTCTTTACATAGAATCTGTACTCTACGCGCGGTTATTCCCCAAATCTTTGCAATTTCTGAAGTTGTTAAATATTCCATAGATTTCTCCTATTAGATTAAGTTAAAATCCAACAATTCTATTATATTCGTAGCAGCGAACATTTACAAGAAAAAGGAAAGGAATATGGCGCATTTGCCACATTCCTTTCCTTTATCATTTTACTACAACTACTTCTCTTTTATATGCCGGCGAATACTCCTCATCCCACTCTTCCAAGAAATCATCATTATCAGAGATTTTATCAATCAAATCATATCCTCTCTGAATTGTTATTTCCTCAGAAAACGGAACTGTATCCTTCTCAAAAGATATCTCACGACCACCCACTTCGAAAATAATTGCTCTCGTAAGCCAAACCTCATATGCAGGTTCACCGTTAATCGCCATAGTCTGCTGTTCGTTAACCATCTTTACCGAAGTAATCTCTTCTCCTACAGGTGTAGATATCATTTCAACATTCTTGAATGCTGACTTTATCATTGAATCCGCTGTAACTGATAATTTAGCTACTGCCATATCATCTATTGCGCCGAAATAATCGACTGCCTCCTGCACATTGGTAAATGCATACACTTCATCACCAATATACAATCCAACTATCTGTGTCACGCTATTGGTATACTCAAAAGCATCGCACTTATACTTAACAAACGACTTTCCAATCCAACTCTGTATTAAATTGGAATCAAATCTCATATCTATAGTTTTCATGGCACATTATCCTTTCATCTTTTTTTTAAAAATCCGCGAAAAAATCATCCATGACCCTTTATGAGATTCGAATCATTTGTTCATAGATTAAAATCTCTTTATCGAATATATTTCTATTATCGTGGTAGTGTCCAAAGAACCACTTTTTATAGTTCACATTGTTTTTTATAAACTCCAAATAATCCGTCTCTCTATCCGGCTTATACATAGTGCCTCCCAATAGCACCTGCGTACTACTAGAACAACAATGTGTAATAATAAAATCCACAGTATAATCATGCTTTCGCAAGTTGTTTCTGCCTTCTTCCATCTCTTCTTCATTCGCAAGTTCCTGTTCCCACCAAGAGAGATGGTTGATACGATAAAGTTCATATTCTTTATCGAGTCTTTTCTTCTTTAGCTTAAAGTCCGGGTCATCGGTTTCAAGAATTCCACCCGTTACATCATGACTGCTTGCACCACCAAAAGTAAAAATCTTCTTTTCATCTATTTCAAAAACTTGACCACGCATTAAATGCAGCACATGTGGTCTGAGTTCATGAACCTTGCCTCCATGCCACTCCTTAACAGGATAACTATTCAATCTATCAAAGTTTTCATGATTGCCATCGACAAACAAAAGCGTGTATGAACGTTCTTCAAACCAGTCAAGCCAATGCTTCTCATTTTTGCTCTCCTGCCCCACATTCCAAACTCCACCAAAATCACCACAGATAATCACATAATCATCCTTAGTCATTTCCATTTGTTCAGGAAAATTATCCATATTAAATCTACGTTTAAAGTCAGCATGCGTATCTCCAGTAATATAAATCATAGTAATTCCTCCGTAATATTATTCTATCCTAATATGCTTATGCTTTTCCATCTCCATTTAGGGTGATTTTTCAGATTTTACAACATCAATTATTATTTTGACAATTTGTGACCACATGCCCACTTTTTATCAAATATTTAGTTCAGTTCATATATCGACCGAGATGGTCATTTTAAACACGTTGTTGTTACGGTACACGACTCATTTCATTGCATAATTCTCCACGCTCATAATAAAAAGCAACCACTTTTCATAAATTACTGCTAACGAAAAGTGGTTGTTTATTCTTATTTTACAAATTATTCTTCATAATTTCCAAGTAATTCTCTGGAAAACCAATCAACTCCAAATCAATATCATTTCTGTAGTCATATATCACTTTTTACAGTGTCTGCAACGTAAAAAAGCTGAGCACAAGTCTCAGCTTGGTCCCCAATGCCAAAAAGACTTTGGGCAACTCTGTTACATATAATATATTCAAAAAAAAGAAAAATTGCAATAGATTATATTGTTTTCATCTTTTCCTTATCCAAAACACACCATTATTCATTTTAATAAATCCAAATATCCTCTTCTGTAATTGACTCCAACATGCGAAGCACAGTGACTCCATCTTGCTCTACTTTTATGAGTTCATCAACAGTCTCCACTTCCGTTGTCTCCTGATAAAACTCACAGAATGAAATCACATCTTTACCGTCAATCACTCCATACGTTATAGAATACTTTTTTCCATTGAACTTAAATTCAATCTCACGTCCCTCAGAAACATATTCTCTTAACTGATCTAAATTCATTTGTTTTACCTCCGTATCTGAACTATCTCTATGCATCTTTACATTATCGTAATAGATTATCTTATGCTGATGCGGAACATTAGGATGCATCTTAGGGTATCCTCAAATATTTCCCATTGAGTGTTAGTTGAGGTAGCGCCCAAGGGGATTTTTTATTCGTCTACCCATTCCATTTCCTTTTCACATTCCCAGAAAGTTCTTCCATCAAATAATGGTTCTTTTAAAAACGCATCTAAACTTGCAGAACAATCCAATCCTTTTACACTCCATAAAACGGATGCTGTGGGTTCCCACTGCTGCAGCTCGAAATAATACGTTCCATCATCAAGATTATATCCTTGCGAAAAATACTTTTTTCCATGATAGGTATAAATCACTTCTTCACCACCCCAGAGTTTATCTACGAATTCATCAATATTTCCATTAATCATAATTCTGCTCCTTTAAAAAACTGCTTATAATATTTCCATCCCTTTCAATCAGCAATGCAATAATTAGTCTTTATAAACTATCTACATAATCCTTAGCTTCCACAAGACTTACACCTGTAAATTCTCTTACCATTTTAATTGCTTCCACAACTCTACCTGCTCTTTTAAGATTAAGGACCTGTGAATAAGCACTACTATTTAATCTAATTTTACCACTATTCGAATTAATACCAGACTGACCGATGGGCTTATTAAGAGCAACTGGTGAGCTATTTATATTATGCTTTCCAACTTCGCTTTTAGCTTCGTTATTAAAAAAATTGTTATAAACAAAAACAATAATAGCCAATACAACTAAACCGATTAATATATATATCACTTCTCACACCTCACTTTTTTCTACTTCTTTTTCATTCTAACATAGGCAAAATAAAAATTAAAATCCAGCCAAGAAATTTGACTGGATTTTAAAGAACTCTATATATAAAATTTATTTTTTCTTACCAACTGCTGCCAGATAAATTACAAATTCATCTTCACCATCAAGATCAAGCAATGCATCCACCCTATCCTGATCATAGATACCAATTGCACAAGTTCCTGCATCTATAGATTCACTTGCAATATATAGATTTTGACATATATGTCCAACATCAATAAGAATCTTTTTATGGGTCATTATATTAAACTTATACTCTCCACGATATGGAACTGCTGACCATGCAAAAAGTACTGCTGCACCATTGGCAAAACCTGGAAGGTAAGGCTGTTTAGAATCTAGCATAAAACTCTCAATAACTTCCTGCATCTTATCAATACTCTTTATAAAAGCAAGTTCATTATCTAAAGGACGATATCTATAAATACCCTGCTCTAAACCCTTAACATTTCTTACAATAATATAAGTCTCAATAGGATAACACGCCCCACCTGATGGCACCGCTCTTTTTTTATTGCCCTTAGAGTCAATATCAGTAACGCCAAAACTTGCCCATAAAAGGTATGAAAGTTCTTCAAAACTAATAGCTTCATCCGAATAATTTCTCACGCTTCTTCTAGATTTAATATTATCAAACGTATCATTACACTTTACAATATCCTTAGATGGACTTGCTAACTTTATAAGCCTTTCACCATCTTTTACCTGCTTTTGTGCTGCCGGCTTTTCTAAGCCAAGAACCGCATCAGTCTTAATTCCAGCCATATCACTAAAATATGTCTTTAGGAATCGTCTGTTTTCTTTAATCGTAGCCATAAAAATAGCCTCCTTATTTATTAACAGCTTTAGCGTAATCCTCCTCTGTTACTGCTTCGCACCATTCATTGCTTGTCTCCTCACCCTCTACTTCAATTGCAAGGTGTGAGAACCATGAATCAGCCGCTGCTCCATGCCAATGCTTAACCTCTGCTGGAATATTTATAATAGTTCCAGGAGTCATTTCAACAGCATCTTTTCCCCATTCTTGATAGAAACCTCTACCTCCAACGCAGATAAGCATCTGTCCACCACCAGATTTTGCATGATGAATATGCCAATGATTTCTACATCCTGGTTCAAAAGTTACATTAAACATAGGAACCTGCTTATCTGAAACTTGAGCAAGATAACTCTGTCCGTCAAAAAATTTTCCATAAGGATTAGGCTCTCCAACTGGGAAGAAGATTGATTTTTCATAAGACTCTTTAGTTTGCACCAAATTCTCTTCTGTCTCCCCGTTAACTTCCTTAGCCAAGCTTTCTACATCCTCGCCATAAACTTCCTTAGCCAAATTAAACACAGCCCATGCCTTTGGCCAACCAGCATAGAAAGCTACATGTGTTATGATTGCTGCCATTTCTTTTTGAGATACACCATGCTTTTGGGCATTATCAATATGATACTTAAGACTGCTATCAGTAATACCCTGAGCCATAAGCGACACAACTGTAATTATGCATCTCGTTTTTACATCAATATCCTGATTGTTCCAATTTTCACCAAATAGCACATCATCATTAAAATGTGCAAACTCCGGCGCAAATTCCCCAAGCTGATTTCTTCCTGCTGTTTGTACAATTTTCTCTGTCATTAGTTTTTCCTCCTTATTCTATTCCTAATCCGTCTATCTAACTTCAATCTACACTAAAAATACGACTAAAGACTCAATTACATCTAACAGATACAATATACACCTTCGAGTTAACTCCAAGTCAACAGCTAATTTAAATCAAATAAAATATTTACCCTACTCAATAATTCTTCCATCACAAGATATTGTTACTACTTGCCATGGAATAAACTTACCACTATTTTTTAGAGCTGTAATAGCTGCTGCCTGCAAGCCTCCGCAACATGGCACCTCCATACGCACAATTGTGACGCTTTTTACTGAATTATTGGCAATAATAGAAGTAAGCTTTGTAGAATAATCAATGTCATCAAGCTTAGGACAAGCAATAATTGTAACTTTGCCCTTCATAAAATCCTCATGCATGTTGGCATATGCATATGCTGTACAATCAGCAGCAATCAATAAATGCGCATCATCAAAGAAAGGTGCCATTTCAGGAACCAATTTAATTTGACATGGCCACTGATTAAGTCTTGATGGATGCAAGTCATTTTTTAATACTAACTTGTTAGCTTCCAAATTAACATCTCTATTAAATGTTCTCATTCTAGAACCAGGACATCCACTAGATTGGCCAACATTTATCCTGTTACTGTCATTTGTCAGCTTCTTTTTCTTACTTTCCATAACTGCTGCTTCATCATAAGCTGGCGCATCCCTGTGTTCAAAACTTATAGCATTAGTTGGACAGCTAGGAAGACAGTCCCCAAGTCCATCGCAAAAATGCTCACGTACAAGCTTAGCCTTACCATCAATAATTTCTATAGCACCTTCATGACAAGCGCTTGCACATAAACCACAACCGTTACATAACTCTTCATCAATATGAATAATCTGTCTAAGCATTTTTATACCTCTCATTCTATTTCTTATATATAAATGTAAAGCAGGCATTTTAAATTCGCTTTGCAACTTAGCCTTAGCTTTACCGATCGTGAGAATTATAATATACTAAGAAAAAAGAATACGTGGTTATAACCACCAACGAGGTTTAAATATGGATAAAATAGAATTAATGAATAATCCTCTATTTAATAATCTTACTGATACGGATTTCAAAAAGGCAATGACAATTCTAAATCCCACAAGTAAAAAATACCACAAAGGTACAATAATCCTTAGAGCCGGCGAAACAACAACTAGACTAGGCATTGTTCTATCAGGTAGCGTTAATATTGAAAGTAATGATATCTGGGGAAACCGAAGTATTCTAAATCACATTAATAAAGGACAACTTTTTGCAGAAGTTTATGCCCTTCTAAACCCTGAAATTATGCTTGTTGATGTCATCGCCAATACTGATTGCGAAATACTTTTCCTTGATATTTCAAAATTACTATCCATAACAGGCACTACTAATAGTAACTTTAATAAGCAAATAACTAATACTCTTCTTAACAATTTACTTACCATAACCGCAAGAAAAAATTTACAATTATCAAAACGCAGCTTTCATACAGCTAAAAAAACAATACGTTCTAGAGTTATGTCCTATTTAAACTCAGTTTCATTACAGGCAGGAACTAACGATTTTTCCATACCATATAATCGCCAACAACTAGCCGATTATTTAAATTTAGAGCGAACTGCCCTATCTAAAGAATTAGGAAAAATGAAGAAGGACAGACTAATAAGCTTTCATAAAAACCATTTTAAAATTCTAGATACATAAAAAGTGTGGATGTAACCCATCCACACTTTTACTTTATTTAATGTCTAATTTATTCAATTGTAAACTGATTAAGTAATCCATTAATAGAATCTGCCGATTGAGAAACAGAGTTTGCTGAATCCTCAACATGACTGCTTCTATCTGCAATATCGTTAGCAGAAACAACTAAATTTTCTACCGTTGCAACAACTTCTTCTGAACTTGCTGACTGCTCCTGTGAAATTGCAGCTACATTAGAAGCAATATCATTAACATCATTCATCAAGCCAATCATAGATTGCATGATTCCTGCAGCACTATCAAGTTCCTTAATAATAACAGAGAAGCTATCTCCTGCCTTTTTAACAGCCTCGCTACTCTCTCCAATAGCCTCCATATTGTTTTGAGATTTATCAGTAAGTTTAGCAATCTCATCTGTAATTTCATGAATAATATTAGCAATATCCTTAGCTGCATCCTGACTGTTAGAAGCTAGATTTCCAATTTCTCCAGCAACAACAGCAAATCCCTTACCTGCTTCACCTGCTCTTGCAGCTTCAATACTTGCATTAAGTGATAAGAGGTTAGTCTGTTCTGAAATAGAATCAATCATTCTAACAATCTCGTTAATCTTATCTGCAGATGTCCTTACTACATTAACAACATCATTCATTTCACCCATTGATTCAGTAATACGATCCATGTTCTGTTCAACATTAATCATATCCTTTTTGCCGACATCAGCCTGCTTTACAAGATTTAACATTACCTGGTTAGTTTCATTACCATTCTCTGTTAAATCTGAGATTGACTGTGCAAGGTCTGTTGCATTTTGTGCAAGCTCTGTAACAGCTCTTGAAATTCCATCCATTGCCTCTTCAATCTGTTCCATTGAAACTGACTGATCCTTAGCTTCCTTTGCCATAAAGTTAGAAGCTTCCTTAGATGTGTCTGACTCTCTTTGTAATTGGTCAGCTCTCTCCATAATTTCACTAATGGTTTCTTTCATCTTGTCTACATAATTAGACATTTCAATACTGATAAGTCCAATTTCATCACCACTGCTTGCTGGCATAGTAGTTGTAAAATCACCATTAGAAATATTTAAAATACTATCTGTAAGGCTGCCAACAGGTTTTGTAATAATTCTGTTAATAGCAACAAGAATAACCGCTGTTACAATTACAAGTACAACCAACATAATAATAATTGCAACAATTCTAAAGTGGACAGATTTTGCAAGAACATCCTTTTCTGCCACAACTGATACAAGAACCCATGTAGTACCCGGTATATCATACTTAGATACATAATTCTTAGTACCATTATCCATCTTTAAATCAATTACTTCTGTCTCTGATGTATTATAAGCATACTGTACAAGTTCATTAAGATATTTACTATTAGCACTTGAAATTAACGTACCATTTAAACTTGAATCACTATACGAAATAAATTGTGTTTCTGAAATAACAGCTGATCTACCTGTAGACATAGGAGTTAGACCAGAAACCTCTTCATTTAAATCATTTAAAAATACATCCATAGCCATTACAGCTTTAGTACCATCATACAAATCTACTCTTCTAGCAAATGTAACACATAAAACCTTCGTAGCTGCATCAACATATGCATCTGTTATTTTAAAAGTATCATTTTGCATGCCAAATTTATACCAATCTCTTTGGGTAGGTCTCCATGAAGCCTCCTGAATTGTACCATTAGCAAACATATAACTGTCATCTTCAAAGCCAAGATAAATACCAGTATTCTCAATCGGCTGATAATTTACAGAAGGAGTTATATATTCCAATATAGCATCATGGTTTTCAAACTCTACATTCTCTAAGGTATCTGCATACATACCAAATTTTGATGTCAGCATTTGAAATGGTGAACCTAATTTACTTGCATTTTTTTCTGTTTCAGCCTGTAAATCCATCTTAGATAATTCCATCATAGAAGATGAAGCCTGTTGATTAAGGAAAAAAATGATTACTATAATTCCAATTGCTATAACAGGTAAAATAGCAATTAACAAGGTAGTACTAATACTCCTTTTGACTTTTGGCTTAGCCGTTCCATCCATTAAAGCGTTTTTCTCGTTCATAGATAATATCTCCTATCTTTTGCATACTTATTCAGTTTTTCACGTCTGTTACTTAGTATTATTATAGCTTTTATTCTGAAGATATACAAGCATATGCAGCAATTCAAATTAGATTTTTAACATAAAAAAGCATAGGTACAATTAAGTACCTATGCCTTTAAACCTATATAGAATTAATTAGAAGATTTTCTTCTTGTAACCAATCTGAACAAGAATGTAAATACAAGACCAATTACTGCAAAGCAAATTGCATACATGAATGCTGTCTTATATTCTCCCGTACTTGCAAAAGTATTACGCATAATCTGAGGACCAAAGTAACCTGCAATAGCAAAACCAATGAACATAATACCATAGTTAACACTGTTGTTCTTTGGACCATACTGATCAGCTGTAAAGCCTGGATAAACTCCCATAAATGAACCATAACTTATGCCAACAACTGATACGCCAACATAGAATAATGCAACAGACTGACTATCTGATGATAAGAATAGACATGCTAAACCAACAATTGATAATACACATGCGATTGAAAGTGCATTAATTCTACCTAATTTATCTGATAAGAAACCTGCAAAAATTCTACCAAATGCATTAAATAAAGCGATTACAGAAACTGCTATAGCAGCAGCTGCAGGTGTCATACCTACCATACTCTGAGCTACTGATGATGCCTGAGAAGTAATCATCATACCTGAAAAAGCACCACATGTAAGTAAGAAAAGCATAACATAAAACTCTGGTGTCTTAATCATACCCTTCCAATCCTTTTGTTCTCTGTTAAAAGCAGCCTTTACAGGTGGATTCCATCCTGCTGGCTTATAATCCTGTGGACACTGCTCAACAAATAATACTGAAATAATAATAAGAACAATAAATGCAACGCCTACTGCCTTGAATGCAAATGGTGCGCTTGTCTTATCTACAATTGCAGTAACAATTGGAGGTAAGATTACTGAACTCATACCATAAACTGCAGTAGTTATACCACCAATAAGACCTCTCTTATCAGGGAAAAACTTAACACAAGTAGATACTGTACTACCATATGCCATACCAAGACCTAAACCACCAATGATACCGTAAGTAACAATTAAGAAACCTACGCTTGTAGCAAATCCTGAAAGGAACATTCCAAGACCCCACATAATACCACCAACTAAAATTACTCTCTTTGGTCCCATATGATCATTAAACCAACCACCAGTAATCATAGTAATAGGTCCAACAGAATTAGCTATTGTATAAACTAAAGCTAAATCACCAGCTGTAACACTAAGTCCAAGTGAATTATTAAAATAACCTGCCATTGCTGAAGAGAATACACTCCAAGCATAAATAGAACCTAATACAAGGTTAATAAAACAACATGCGATCAAAACGACCCATCTTTTCTTATCCATAAAAATCTCCAATTCATTAAATTTACTTTTGTATTTTCTGCTAAAAATTAAATATCAAGAGCGGCATGATAACCCCAATATACAGCATTAGTTATAGTAGAAACCTTAGCTGCATCACCAATTACACGAACGAAAGGAGCTGTGTTTCGTAAAGCCTCAACCATATCTGTACGTGAGCGCTGTCCTAATGCACAAATTACGCTTTCGCCAGGAACTAACACTTCTTCACCCTGTGCATTTTCACATACAACACCTTCTGAAGTTACCTTAACTGCTTTAAATCCTGTATGAACAGTTACATATTTATCAATTTCCTTTAATAATAAAGGACGATGACGTACATTCGCATCTGGAGCTAATTGATCACGCATTTCAATAAGTTCTACATGCTTACCTTCCATACCTAAGTGAATAGCACATTCGCAACCTGCAAGGCCACCACCCATTACAACAACCTTGTCAGTAACTTTGTCTTTTTCCTTATAGTAGTTATTAACTACAACTACATTATCACCATCAAGACCAGGAATTGGTGGAACAAGTGGAGATGAACCAACTGCAATAATTAATGCATCTGCATTTTCTTTTTCTGCATATTCCTTAGTTACTTCTGTATTAAGTCTAATTTCAACACCAGCTTTTCTAGCTAATTTTTCATATGTAGCTGTTAACTGATACATTTCATACTTAAATGGAAGAGCCTGCTCACTCTTAAGAATTCCACCAAGTTCATCTTCCTTCTCACAAAGAATTACTTCATGACCACGTCTTGCTGCTGTATATGCTGCATAAAGTCCACCAGGACCACCACCAGCTACTAATACCTTCTTCTTAACTGGTGCAGGACATACCTCATCACCCTCAATTTCACGTCCAATAAGAGGGTTAACTGTACAACGACGTGTAGATGTAGCTGCACGCTCTGCCATACATGTAAAGCATCTTAAGCAACGAACAATCTCATCATCACGATTCTCTGTAATCTTCTGTGGTAAATATGGATCTGCAAGAAGTGCACGTCCCATATAAACAATATCAGCTTTTCCAGATGCAATAATTTCTTCCATCTGAGCTGGATCATTAAGACCACCAATTGTAGCTACTGGAACCTTAACATGCTTCTTAATTTCTGCTGCAAGGAACACGTTACGTCCATGTTCTTCAAACATAGAAGGATGTGTAATACCAAATGTCTTCTGATATGTACCAGCTGAAACATGAAGAATATCTACATAGTCTTCAAGCTGCTTAGCAATTTCAATTCCTTCTTCAAGACCGTAACCACCTTCACAGAACTCAGAACCAGACATTCTAAATTCAATTGGGAAACGTGGACCTACTGCATTTCTAATAGAAGTAAGAATTTCCTTAGCAAGTCTACATCTATTCTCAAGACTTCCGCCATATTCATCTGTTCTTTGGTTAAATAATGGTGAAAGGAACTGATTTATAAGCCAGCCATGACCACCATGTACCATAATCATTTCAAAACCGGCACGCTTTGCCATAGCAGCAACATCACCATAAGACTTAACGATTTCATCAATCATTTCCTTAGTCATACCCTGAACTTCAACGCCATCAGGTCTAACTGTGTCCATTGGACCCCACTGCTTCATAGTCTTCTGCTTTGTCTTATCTGTCATGTATGTTCCAGCAAACATACCAGAATGAGAAAGCTCTAATGAAGGCATACCACCATGTCTTCTAATTGCATCTGCTGTATAAGTTGCACATGCTAAAGAATTAAGAATTGCTGGATTAAGTCTGTATGCATGACTTCCATCAGATTCATGAACCATACATTCTGAAACAGTAACTGCACCAGCACCGCCCTTAGAACGAAGTTCATAAAAAGCTGTAGACTTAGGACCAATACAGCCATCATTAGTTATATCTGTTCCACCCATTGGAGCTGAGAACATTCTGTTTCTAAAAGTTACACCAGCAACAGTTATGGGACTTGTTAAATGTGGATACTTTCTTTCCATTGATATTACCTCCATATGTGTTAAAAAATTAACATTCATTTGTTATAATTTTAACACTCCTTTTTTTATCAATCTATCAACAAAAAATAAGTAGGTAGAAACAATTTGTTTCTACCTACTTAGATATAATATTATTCTTATTTCTTCTTGATTATCTTTTTTATGAACTCTTTTATTATTGCACTATCTTTATTTTTCTTATTAAATGCTACATAAATAGCCCACGGAATTGCATCCACAATAGGAATTAACTTAATATCTTTGTTAATACTGCCTCCCTTATGAATATTCACATCAATTCCAATACCAAGACCATTTTCTACAAATTCATAAATCATAGCAGCTTCCATGGTCTTAATCTTAATACTAGGATAAAAACCTGCATGCTCACATGACTGTACAAAGTTGTGATATGACTGATATTTTTCATTAAGTATAATAATATTTTTCTCTTTCAAGTCATTTATTTCTAATTTATCCCTATTATAGTAGTCATGTCCCTTAGGAATAACCGCGCATAAGTCCCTACTGTTTATTTCCTGCTCAACATAATCTGAAGCAGCTAAACGACCAATAACTAATGCCACATCCAAATCTCCAGCTATTAGTTTTTGCTTAATATCTGGATTTTGACCCTCCTCCCATATTAGCTCATAATTACTAAATTTATCTTGGAAGAAGTCCATTTTATCCAAAGAAAGAGATCTTGATAATCCACAGGAATATCCAACTCTAAATAGTTCTTTTTCCCTCTTTAATTTGCCTAATTCTTTTTCTAAATCATCAGTATCACGAAGTATCTGCTGCCCTTTTTCATAAAAAATAATGCCAGCTTTTGTTGGAATTAGTCCTGTCTTAGTCCTTTCAAAAAGCTTTATATGCAACTCTAATTCTAATCTGTCTAGTATCTTACCTAAGCCCTGTGGACTAATATACAAAGTTTTAGAGGCCTTATTAATACTTCTTGTTTCATAACATTCTATAAAACTACGAATATCTTTTAGTTGCATAAGTTCTTCCTTTCAATTCACTAATTAAGAGTTAAAGTTGCATTCTCTATTCTGCAATACTTTTCTCCGTTCTCCTCATAAACAGCATATATTCCACATACAGTTACCTCTGCCTTATCCTCTGGATATTCCTTTGGATAAATGTGGCTACCATCGCCCCAGACAAATTCCATTCCTGACGAACAGCATCCAAGGGCATCAGAAATCAAGCAAAATGTATAATATGTATTATTGGACTCATCATATGTAGCATAATACTGTCCTTTCATCTTTACTGTCTTACCTAAATATCTAGCTGGATTTCTCATCATATCATCTACAGTTGCATAGCAAAAAGTCTGACTCATTGTTGTTAGATCGTAATCTATCTTCTCAGACAAATTAGTTGATTTTGCACTATTCATTTCTGTTGATTCATTAACATTGTTTGTGCTCTTACTTGTTTCGATATTACTACCCGTCTTATTTAACTCATTTTCATTTTTCTGACTAACATGATTGCAATTAACAATATTAATCGAGAGTATCATTATGACAATAACTAGTAATAATTTTTTGGCTTTTCTTTTCATAAAAATACAATATCTCCTTTGATGTCAAAAATACTTGAATGTATTATAACATGAAACTAGTTTTTTCCAAAATTTTAAAACTGCGCATTTAATATTAATACTAAGATTATAGTTTCCAAAAATCTTAGTAAAAAAAAGAAGTACTTAACCTTCATCTAATTTCTTAGTTGATAATGGTCAAAGTACCTCTTTTTTTAGCTATATTTAAGGAAATTAAGATATATTATTATGATGCATATTAGAATTATACACCAGAATAAGCAGAGAAACCTGCATCGATAGGGAGTACAACGCCTGTAATTGCGCTAGCTGCCTTATCGTCGCAAAGGAAGAATACACCACCAAGTAATTCTTCGCTATCAACGAAACGTCCCATTGGTGTACCCTTTAAAATCTTCTCAGAACGAGCTGTTGGAGTACCATCTTCATTAAATAAGAGTGCTCTGTTCTGGTTAGATACTAAGAATCCTGGAGCGATTGCATTGCAACGAATTCCTGTACCAGCAAAATGTGTAGCAAGCCACTGAGTGAAGTTACTAATAGCTGCCTTAGCTCCTGAATATGCAGGGATTTTTGTAAGTGGTGTATAAGCATTCATAGACGAAATATTAAGAATGCTACCAGACTTCTTCTCTACCATATCCTTAGCAAAAATCTGAGTAGGGATTAATGTTCCCTGGAAGTTAAGCTTAAATACAAAGTCAACTCCTGAAGCATCGAGATCAAAGAAAGTCTTCTGACCTTCCTTAGCTTCATGCTGATATTCGTTATCTGTTGTTGCTCTTGGATTATTTCCACCAGCACCGTTTACTAAAATGTCACAAGGACCGAAATCCTTTAAGATAGCCTGATGTACTTCTTCTAACATTTCTGGTTCAAGTACATTTGCCTTATAACCCTTAGCAATAAAACCTTCTGCTGTTAATTCTTCAGCAACCTTCTTAACTGCTTCTTCGTTAAGATCAAGTAAAGCTACCTTAGCGCCAGCCTGTGCAAAAGCTCTTGCCATATCACTACATAAAACTCCACCTGCACCTGTTACTACTACAACTTTTCCTGTAAAATCAATGTTTAAAGGTAAATTCATAATTCTAATACTTCCTTTCATAAATGTCTTTTTTATTCAATAACTCCGCCATTAGCTTCAATAAGTCCGTTAATATAAGCTGAGCCAAGAGCTCTATCATATAGGCCATAACCTGGCTTACCTGTTTCACCCCAAATCATACGTCCGTGATCTGGTCTAAAGTATCCATCAAATCCTGTTTCAACTAATGCCTTAACAATAGCATTCATATCAAGACTTCCGTCCTTTGTTAAATGTCCAGATTCTTCAAAAGAAGTATCCTCTAAGATTCTTACATTTCTAAGATGCATAAATCCGATTCTCTTCATTTCTGAATACTTTCTTACCATTGCTGGAATATCATTCTTAGGTGAACATCCAAGAGAACCAGTACAGAAACATAATGTATTAGATGGACTATCTACAATTGAAAGATATCTATCAATATTAGCTTCACAAGTGATTACTCTAGGAAGACCAAAAATTGGATATGGAGGATCATCTGGATGAAGTGCCATAACTACACCACATTCCTCAGCAACAGGAATAACTCTTTCAAGGAAATACTTAATGTTCTCCCAAAGACCTTCCTCACCTAATTCTCCATAAGCTTTAATAAGTTCTCTAACCTGGTCCTGTGTATAGCTTGAATCCCAACCTGGAAGATGAATATCATCCTTTAAAGGATCAAGACCCTTTAACTGATTCCAATACATAACAAGGCTTGTAGAACCATCTTCTGCCTTTTTATCAAGCTGAGTACGTGTCCAGTCAAATACTGGCATAAAGTTATAAGTTACACACTTAACACCGTACTTAGCACATCTTCTAATTGATTCACAATAGTTTTCAATGTGTCTATCTCTTTCCTTAGTACCAAGCTTAATTTCTTCTGTTACAGGAATAGATTCAACAACATCAAATACAAGACCATTTTCCTTGCACTTATCAGCAATATACTTAATGCTTTCTTCTGGCCAAACTTCACCAGGTTTAACATCATATACAGCAGATACAATAGAACGCATACCTGGAATTTGTCTAATAAATTCTAATGTGACAGGATCACTATCACCATACCAACGAAATGAACTCTTCATAGTTTTTCTCCAATCCTTACTTTAAATTATCTATAAATTCTTGTTCCTTTACCTGACCATATTCCTTATAATCAAGCTCGGTTAATTTAGAGATTCCCTTTGTTTTTAACTCTTCCCATGATTCTTTTTCATGGCGAACAAGTATAGGATAAAAATAAACATCATTTGATTTAGCTGCTGCCATATCTCCTGGCGCATCACCAACCATTAAAATGTGATCATTTTCATAGCCTAAACTCTTAAGCTTCTCAATACATAAAGCCTTAGTACCAGAGTCCTGGCAGCATAAGCAATCAACATAGTCTGTTAACTTAAATCGCTGCCATTCCTCCACTACTGCTTCCCTATTGGCACTTGAAACAACTGCAATGTCAGCAACAGTGTGTGCCATCTTTAACCCCTCTAGGACATTATCGAAAGGTTTCTTCAAACTATCATCTAATTCATTAATAGACTTGTTAACTGCATTAGACCAGTTTAAAGCCTTAGAAAAAATAGGACATCCTGTATCCTTAAACATTTTTTCAACAGCTCTATTACTTAATTCTGCTGCAGTTTCAGTCCAACTTAAAAACTCATCAATATACGGTATTTCGCAGTATTTTTTATTAATCTCATCTAATGCCTTAGCAAGCCCAGCGAATCTATTGATACCTCTTGTCATGCTATAAAGATTAATCTCATTCCATCTAACTAGAATTTCATCATTCCACTTAGATAGGTTCCATTCAGCTACCATACATGGTCCAAAGCAATTAAAATGCTTAATATCCATAGTATCCATAGCACAACCATCGCTATCAACGCAGATTAAAAAGTCTTTATTTTTCTTAAATTCACTTAAATTAACCATAGCTATTCCTTTCTAAGAAACTATAATCTTGTATCCCAACGGCCACAGAATACAGTCTCATCTGCTTTACCATTAAATGTATCTAAACCTATCATCTTCTCAATTGCTGCTCTAATATGTTCTCTCTTTGGTGAATAAGCATTAATAAATGTATGAATTTGAGGTAAATCAATTAAATGATTTGTGTAATTTAAACTCATAGCAATTGTAGGTACTTCTTCGTTATACCAAGGAAGCTCACAACTGTGATTTACACTCCAACGAAGTCTTACATTATTTTCCTGTGCATATCCCTTTACGTTTACAACAATAAGTGCTAAATCATGGCTTTCTACAAAGCTCTGTCTTGTCTGATGATTTAACATCTTAATAAAGTTCATTGGTGAAACACCATTTTCAACTTCAAGGTCATGATAGTTAGGACACACATCTACTTCAAAACCAGCTTTTTCTAGCTCCTCTATAACTACATTTTTAACAGGATCTCCTGTATAACCCTTAGTTGTTGGTGTTGAACCTACATAAACTAAGAATAATCTCTTCTTTTTATTGACATCTACTGGAATGTTATTTCTTGTATCCTTAACAAGAGTTATACATTCTTTAGCTGCCTTAATGGCAAATTTATGATGTTCTTCACAACCAATAATAGAAAGGTCCTTAGCTGGAATATTTCTATCTGGGCTATTAAGATGTAAATGAGCCTTAAGGCCTAAGATTCTGTGAAGGGCATCACTTAATCTTTCCTCTGTTAATCTGCCTTCTTCATAAGCCTTCTTAACATAACCAATATCTTCTTTAACATCGTTGGCAAAAAGGAACATATCACAACCTGCAATAATTGCTCCTGGAACTGCCTCTGAACGCTTGCTTGTTGCACTAAGGCCAACCATGTGTGAAGCATCTGTAATTACAACACCATTAAAGCCCATATCCTCTCTTAAAAGGTCTGTTAATAATTCTTTTGAAAGTGTAGCTGGCTTAATATCTTCATCCTTAATACCAGGTACTAACTTTCTAGACATTTCTGGAAGAGCAATATGTCCTACCATAATTGCCTCAAGGCCTTCCTTAATAAGACTTCTATATACATAACCAAAGTTATCTTCCCATTCTTCAACGGACATATTATTAACACCCATAACAAGATGCTGATCTAATTCTTCAACACCATCACCTGGGAAATGCTTAGCTGTACATGCCATATTAGGATTAGCTGCCTTAACACCCTTTATATAAGCTCTAGCATTTTCTAACACCTTTTCTGGATCAGAACCAAAGCTTCTTGTATTAACGATTGTATTTCTCCAGTTCTTATAGATATCAACTACAGGATTAAACATCCAGTTACAGCAAAGTGCTGATGCTTCTTTAGCTGCTACATAACCTAAGTTATATGCATTTTCAGTATTTCCACCTGCACCACATTCTGCTGCGGTAGCTACAAAAGTACCACTTTTACTTACACCGATTCCACCATCATCACAGTTAGCAGCTATAAATAAAGGAGTCTTACTTGTCTTCTGATAAAAAGAGTTCTGATGGTAAACTGTTTCATTATCTCCACCCTGCCAGCGAAGACCACCTTGGTGAGATACTTCTAAGCTTTCCTTTATCTTCTCCTCATCAACTCCTGGAACTGCCTTTAACAATACAAAAAGCTGTCCGATTTTTTCATCAATTGACATTGAATTAATTGTTTCTTCTACCCACTGAATCTGTGAATCATCCAAATTAAATGGACTTTTCTTTAAATCTACCATTTTGTTTCTCCTGTTCTTATTAATACAATCAAAAAATATCTATATTATCATTTGCTTACTTCTAAATGATTACACGCTTATCTTCATCGCTTTTTAAAAATGCCGCATACCAAATGTCTAAAATACTCATAGCAAAAGATAGACCTGTAAAACTAACTAATAAATAAATAACGCCAGTAATATATTTCTTTACCGCAAACTGATGAATCCCAAAAATTCCTCCAAACAAAGCAAGAAGGCAATATTTTTTCTTACTTATTCTAACTGGAAGTCTTTTTTCTTTGTGATCAACAATTAAATTAAGTATCTTCTTCCATATATGTGTTTTTTGCTTAATTTCTAATTCTTTTTTAAGATTACTTAATTCTTGTTCAGCAGCAATAAACTCATTAATATCTACTTTTTCATCTTTAGAAAGTTCCTTATTTAGCATTTTTAAACTCTCCTATTCTATGCGATCTTATTCTGTTCCTTAATTCTTGCAATTTCTTCTTGTATTTCGTTCATCTTATCCTTAGATAATGGATAGAACTTCATTGCAATAATGTTACAGATAAGGCCAAATAAAATTAAGCCATACATACCAACCATACCAATAATAAATAACTTAGTACTATAAGGTGTCTCTGCAGTTGGAAGTGCATGTGTAAAGCCTATAGCTGCGCACATTAAACCAACAATTGTTGAAGCAAGTGATGAAATTAACTTATCTACAAAACTAAATAATGTACCGATCATACCAGGCACATACTTTCCACTTCTATAAACTTCATAATCAGCACAGTCAGCTGTCATTGTAATAACTACATTAGAGCAAACTGTATTAAAGCCGTTATAAAGAAGTGTAAATACTAAGAATAGTACTGTGAATACTGTCCAACCCTTAAATACGCCATCTCCTGGAAGACTAAGAGTTGTTGGATCTCCAAGCACAAAGAGAAGAATTAAAGCTACACAGCTAAATAATGCTCCCCATGAACCAATCTGCATTGATTTTTTCTGACCAAACTTAGCTGAAACTAAACCAGCTATAAATATGATAAAAATCATATTAGGAATAATTGTATAGGCATTTAACACGCCTGAAACTGCTGCGTTGCCACAAACAATACCATAAACAATAAGAGTAATTGTTGCATCACCCTTTGCCTGAACAGCAAGCTTATCTGTTGATGCAGATACAACTAACATCTGAATTGCTCTATTATTCTTAATAATTTCAACATAGTCCTTAAATGAAACTTTTGAAACTCCACCAATACCATAGAATTCTTCTCTATCCTTCTCAATTAAAGAGATTATAACGATTACAGAACATACAACTGAGAAGATTACACAGAATATCCAGTGTTCAGTAAAGAAATCCATGTTAAAGCTAAAGTGATGTTTCTTTAAAAGGTATGTGTATGAATAATATGGCATAGCTGCAAAGAAAATAGCATTACCAAGTCCAATAAATACTGATAATAATGGTCTTTGCTTAGGATCATTAGTCATACAAGTCTGAGCTGATTTTGTAACTACACACTGTAATGTGTAACCAACAATATAGAAAGCATAGAAAACAACAAAAGCTACAAATCTAAACGCCTTAGGAAAATTTGGTACAACAAAAAACATTATTGCACTCATACAAATCATTATTACTTGACCAATAACAACGAAAGGTCTATTTTTACCAAATTTACCGTTTGTCTTATCTACCACAAAACCAATAAATGGATCTGAAACACCGTCCCAGATTCTCATAACTGTTACAAGTGATGATGCTAATACAACACCAACTCCAATCATTCCTGTCAAATAATAGGAAATGAAAGTCATTAACCATAAATACATATTTGTTGCTACATTATTGAGGGAAAACCCAAATAATTGCCATAATTTAGCTTTATGAATTCCCTGTTCATCTTTTCCCATAATACATTTTCTCCTTCAAATTTAAGTGATTTTTCTTGTATTGTCAGTATAAATGCTAATCCCTTTTTCTTCTCGTACAATATTACTTTATTCTAGCACATATTTAATATTACTATTTATTAGCATTAATTTTATGCTAAAATATATACATATTATGCTAGTATATTGTATACAATTGTTACAGTTTTAACATTGGTTTGAATTGGGAGGTTATATGAACGTTGACTTAATCGATAATTATAAAGATATTCTTGATAATCAGGGAATACAATTTTTACTTATTCCTAAGACCCTTAATAATTTAAGTTTAATAGACTACAAATTCCGTGAAACCACATATAAAGACTTTGATTACAAGGATATCCTAAACAAAGTAAAAAAAGAATGTAACGATTCTCCTGTGCTATTCTATAAAGATGATTTAAATCTAAATTACTGCTTTTTTGAATTACCTTTAATTTTACAAAATGAATATAAAGCTAGATACGTCTTTCTTGGGCCTGTAATTTACAGATTTGTTACTCAAAAAGACCTAGACTCCGTTATAAAAAGACACAATTTCCCACTGGCCCTATCAAGAGATCTCCTAGAGTTTTACAATAGAGTACCATCTCTACCAACACATGATTTTTGGATTTCTCTTCTTATGCCACTACTAAAAGCGCTTTTTGGAACAGATAACAACTACCATTACGTAGATTTAGAGACTCAATTTAACCAAGAAGATAGCGATAATACATATGAATTAGAAGAAGTTAATGATAACACATCATTTCAAGCTGTTTTTGATAGATATAAAGCTGAAGAAGCAATGTTAGAAGCCGTTACAATGGGGGATTCTAAGGATGCCATTGAAAAATTCCATAAATTCAGACAATTTAATATAGCTCCAAGAACCCCTGATAACTTAAGAAATGTCAAAAACTTTTTGATTATTTTTAATACTAATTTACGACAGGCTGTAGCTAAGGCTAAGATTCATCCATATTATATAGATGGCTTATCAAGAGAATTTGCTGTAAGAATTGAAACAACAAATAACATATCTCAATTAGAAAGTTTAAGTATAACTATGATTAGAAAATACTGTATGTTGGTTCATAACTACACAACTAAGGATTATTCTCCTGTAATAAAATCATGTATTGAAAAAATAAGATTTGAATATAACGAGAACATAACCCTAGATTCCCTAGCAAGTTATGTAGCTGTTACTCCTAATTATCTATCACTACAATTTCATAAAGAAACAGGGCAAACCATAACAAACTATATCCAAAATGAACGTTTGGAACATGCAATTTTACTACTAAATTCCACCAACGATTCCATTCAGGAAATAGCTGCCTTATGCGGTTTCCCTGATCCAAATTACTTTACACGAGTTTTTAAGAAGAAAAAAGGAATTACACCAAAAGAATATCGTAAAAATATTAATTGATAGCTAATTTTTCATAAAACAATCATATCTAATTGAAGTGCCCTTATAAGAGAATTCAGGTTTTCTATTACCTAAAATTTCTGCTTTCATAGGGCGCTTTATTATTATCTTCTTAGGGTTAAGACTTAGTGCTGCGCTTACCATTTCATCTCCATTAAAACAAGGTCTTTCTAACTTCTGTAAAAGCTGAAATTTTTTCTTAATCTTTGAGGACTTCTGTCTTTCAGGAAACATAGGGTCAAGATAAATTAAATCAGGCATATTAGAAACCACCTTATTCTCACTAAGCAAGCAATCTCTCATATCTAGCATAGCTTTAATACTATCTCCTTCAACAAGCTTCATTCTCATTACCATATCTTTAATTTCAGGAATCTTTCTAGCCCTAATTAAAGCATCCTTTAAAAGAGCAGCAATTACAGGATCTTGCTCATAAAGTGTAACTTCAAAACCAGCTGCAGCTAAGATTAACGAATCCTCTCCAAGGCCTGCTGTTGCATCCATAGCTCTTAATTTGCCCTCTTCGTCCTTTAATTTAGCTGCTCTTGCAATAAGTTCATGTTGCCACATATCAGCTTTAACTCTTGGCACCATACTTGTAAAATCACCCTGTAATTTAAGTTTTCCACCAACTAATGATAATCCGTCATTATCATACACAAGAGCTAAATCCTTATCCCCAATTTCACTTAAATCCTTCACCTGTCTAACATTTAAATGATTAGCAAGCATCTCACCATCTTGCTTATATCTTTTGTGATTTACACAAACAACTAATTCTACAACTTCTTTGTCATTATTATTTTTACTCATACTATCTAATTCCTTTGCTTATAAACTAGTGATTATTTTACAATAAAAAAGTTGCTTTGCGCAAATCGCAAAGCAACTCATATTTAAATTAATATTAATCTTAATCTTAGAAATCAACTTCTGTATCATAGTAGCAGCACTTAAGAAGCTTTTCCATTTCTTCTTGACTTGGCTGTCTTGGATTTGAGCCTGTACAAGCATCAAGAATAGCATTAGCTGCAATATCTGGTAATTTCTTAAGGAATTCTTCTTCAGGAACAATAGTCTCACCTGGAAGACCACCCTCACCATAATTATTAATACTATGTGGAATATTAAGATCATCGTTCATCTGACGAAGATACTTAATTAAATTATCTATCTTCTCTGTTTCAGTATTACCACCAAGATTGATGAAATCAGCAATCTTAGCATATCTCTTAGCAGCAACTGGATCCTTAGAGTTAAACTTAATAACCTTAGGTAAATACATAGCATTAGCAGCACCATGAATGATATGTCCCTTTTCAAAAGCAGCTCCCGTCTTGTGTGCCATTGAATGAACAATACCAAGTAATGCGTTAGAGAATGCCATACCTGCTAAACACTGTGCATTATGCATAGATGAACGACATGTCATATCGCCATTATATGACTTTACTAAGTTCTCCTTAATCATCTCAATTGCATGAAGTGCTAATGGATCTGTATAATCACAATTAGCTGTTGATACATATGCTTCAATTGCATGTGTCATAGCATCCATACCAGTGTGAGCTACTAATTTAACTGGCATTGTCTCAGCTAAATCTGGATCTACAATTGCAATATCTGGTGTAATTTCAAAATCAGCTATAGGATATTTAATACCCTTAGAATAATCTGTAATAATAGAGAATGCTGTAACTTCTGTAGCTGTACCTGATGTTGA
Organism: Lachnospira multipara LB2003; assembly: GCF_000702205.1. GTDB lineage: Bacteria > Bacillota > Clostridia > Lachnospirales > Lachnospiraceae > Lachnospira > Lachnospira multipara_A. The sequence goes on from NZ_JNKW01000005.1 coordinate 89,004, forward strand.
TGGAATAGCTACAAAGTGAGCTTTCTTTCTAAGCTTAGGTAAACCAAATACCTTACACATATCTTCAAATGTAACTTCTGGATATTCATACTTAATCCACATTGCCTTAGCAGCATCAATTGGAGAGCCACCACCCATAGCTACAATCCAATCTGGCTCGAATTCCATCATTACTTCAGCACCCTTCATAACTGTCTCAACAGAAGGATCTGATTCAATACCCTCTATAAGCTTAACTTCCATACCAGCTTCTTCCAAATATCCCTTAGCTCGGTCTAGAAATCCCCCTCTTTTCATCGATCCGCCACCAACGCAGATAACTGCCTTTTTTCCTTCTAAGGTCTTAAGCATCTCAAGTGATCCTTTACCATGATATAAATCTCTTGGTAAGCAAAAACGTGCCATATCAAAAACCTCCAATACATTACATATTTTTAGTTGTTAATTACTTAACAACTAAAAATATTATACCATGAGTGATAATTTTTCTCAATATCTTTGACACAATTTTATCAGTTTTATTTTCATTATTTACCATGTATACAATGTGTATATGTAAATATTCATACAAAAGTATTTGTTTACAATAAAAAAGGTCTAACAAAGCCCTTTACTCTTAAGTAAAAGATCTGTTAGACCCTAATATTATTAATTATCCAAGCTAAAATTCTTGAATTTTAATTATCTATTAACTACTTCTTTAACTGTCTTAGCAACATTCTCTGCTGTAAATCCAAAATGTTCGAAAAGTGTCTTAGCTGGACCTGAAGCACCAAAGCCCTTCATAGAAACAACTTCACCATCAAGACCAACATACTTATACCAACCAAAATCAGATAAAGCTTCAACTGCTACTCTCTTACGAACAGCCTTTGGAAGTACTGATTCCTTGTATTCTGCTGACTGAGCCTCAAATACATCCATAGATGGCATACTAACAACTCTAACATCAATACCTTCTGCTGCAAGACTTGCCTTAGCTTCTACAGCAAGTGAAACTTCTGAACCTGAAGCAATAATAATTGCATCTGGAGTTTCCTTAGTTGAATCCTCTAATACATATCCACCCTTAAGAGCTTCCTTGCTTGAACCTGCAAGCTGTGGAAGATTCTGTCTTGTAAGAACAAGAGCTGTAGGTTCATTAGTTGAGCTAACAGCATGCATCCAAGCTGCAGCAGTTTCTGTTCTATCAGCAGGTCTGAATACTGAAATGCCTGGCATAGAACGGAAAGCAGCTAACTGCTCAATTGGCTCATGTGTAGGACCATCTTCACCAACACCGATTGAATCATGTGTGAATACAAATGTAAGTGGTAACTTCATAAGTGCTGTAAGTCTAGCCATTGGCTTTACATAATCACTGAATACGAAGAATGTAGCAACAAATGCCTTAAGACCACCATGAAGTGCTAAACCATTACCAATTGCTGCCATTGCCTGCTCACGAACACCAAAGTGAAGGTTAGAACCAGCATAATTATCCTTAGAAAAATCGCCAGCACCCTTCATATTAGTCTTATTAGATGGAGCTAAATCAGCTGAACCACCGATTAAGTTAGGCATCTTAGTCTTAATAAGGTTAAGGATTGAACCAGATGTAGCACGAGTAGCTTCAGCCTTATCTCCCTTAGCCCAATATTCTTCTGAATCAAATAATTCTGAAAGATCAGCACCACTAAAGTACTTATCCCAAAGTTCCTTCATTTCAGGATACTTTGCGCAATATTCTGCAAATAACTTATTCCAATCATCTTCAGCCTTAGCCTTTGCTTCACCAATCTTCTTATAGTTAGCATAAACTTCTTCTGGTACAAAGAAATCTTCCTTAGAAGGCCAGTTAATGTTCTCCTTAAGTGCTGCAACATTATCAACACCAAGAGGTTCACCGTGAGCGCTTGCCTTACCCTGCTTTGCTGGACAACCCTGACCAATAAGTGTATTAACCTTAATAATTGTAGGTCTTGTTGTATCAGCCTTAGCTTCTTCAATAGCCTTACCAATAGCCTTAAGATCTGTACCATCTTCTACTTCTAATGTCTGGAATCCAAAAGCCTTAAATCTAGTTAAAACATCTTCTGTAAAGGCAATATCTGTGCTACCTTCAATTGAGATGTTATTAGAATCATAAAATACGATTAACTTAGATAGACCAAGTGTACCTGCAAGTGAGAAACATTCTGATGAAATACCTTCCATCATACAACCATCTCCACCAAGTACATATGTGTAATGATCTACTACCTTGTAATCATCCTTATTAAAAACCGAAGCTAAGTGAGCTTCTGCCATTGCCATACCAACAGCCATTGCCATACCCTGACCTAAAGGTCCTGTTGTAGCTTCAACACCAACAGTGTGACCATATTCAGGATGACCTGCTGTAAGTGAGCCAAACTGACGGAAGTTCTTTATATCATCAAGTGAGAGATTTCCAATTCCGAATAGATGTAATAATGAATATAAAAGCATAGATCCGTGTCCACCTGAGAGGATAAATCTATCTCTATCTACCCAATCTGGATTGCTTGGGTTAAATTTCATATGGTTAGCCCATAATTCATATGCCATTGGAGCAGCTCCAAGTGGTAAACCAGGATGACCTGAATTAGCCTTCTGAATGGCATCTGCTGATAAAACTCTTATTGCGTTTACTGACATCTCATCAATATTAGTCATTGTTATAATCTCCTATATATCTCTATTAAAATAATGTAATCGTTGCCACTATAAAAAGTGACCTTGGCAAGCATACCATGTAAAACAAAATATTGCAAGGAAACCGACGGCTTCCTTGCAATTATTTTTATGTTTTTTATACTTTTAGTAATGTACCTTTGCTGCCTTTTAAAAAAGAAGAACTATCAATCTTTAAAATCTGACTCTGTAAGGTAAATCATATTACCATCTGTAGATTTCTTTTTCTTAAGTGCTCCAAAGAATTTTCTAGAAGCTCTTCTTTCTGAATTAAGAATTGCGTTGTTAATAATTTCCTTAATATCATCAAGTTTAATATTATCATTAACATTCTTAAGCTTATCGATCTTTAAATATAATTCAAGTAATGCGTCATCATGAACTTCATACTGTCTCTTCTTAGCAAATCTCTTAGCCATTTCAACAAGTTCATTAACATTATACTGCTTAAGAACAATTCTATGATTAAATGTATTAGTAAGTTCTGGATTGAAATTAACTAAAACATTCATCTCTGCGTCTGAATCCTCAAGGATTACAATCATTCTGCCTGTATCCTGTTCTAGGCAATTAAGAATTTCATTAATTCTCTTTGGCTGAATTGTACCAGCGCCTTCAATAATAAGCACTGTACCTCTAAGCTTAGCCATTGCCTTAGTAATACCTCTGGCATTAATGCTATCGCCTGTTGTCTTCGCAATTTTTTTAGGAGCATCTGGATATAAATGATTAATTGCTCTTACAATTGCTCTTGCTAAATCAAGCTTATCAGCACTTGTGTTACCAGAAAGAAGAATATTACCTTTAACAGAATTAGTCATATTCATCTCGCCCTGTAAGCCCTCAAAGAAATCTACTAACTGCTCCTCAAGACCTGGCATATCTTTATATTTTCTAAAGATCTTAGCTAGTTCAGGATCAAGCTTTCTGCCGCCATCCTCTTCTTCTAAATCCATTTCGTCAATAGACTTCTTCATCTCTTCGATAATATCAGTTCTTTCTTCAACTTCATTTGTTGATTCCTCTACTGACTCTTTAACCAAATCTTCTTTAACTTCATCAGTAATTTCTTCTGTCTGTAAAACCTTTACACTTTCCTTTTGAATATCTTCTCCCATTTTATTCTCTACCCCGTCTTTTTCCTTATCAGCAAATTTCTCCTCTTTTACTGATTCAATCCAATCCATAAGACTTAACTGACCCTCTATCTGATCATCTAAGCCTGTTGTTTCCTCTTCACTATTAGTCTTAGACTCTAACTGAACTTCTTCCGGTTCTAACTCCCCAGTCTTCATAAAGCTAACATCTGCTGTTTCGCTTTGTGCCGGACTAAATTCCTTATCTTCTTCGTTAATATATCCACTAATGTTCTTAGCGATTTCAGTCTGAAGATTCTGAGTATTATTGATATCATATTCAGGAACTACTGTATCAAAGTTCTTTACATTCTCTTCAATACGAGCTTGTGTTTCTTTACGTTCTTCTTCTTCGTCTTCTTTATTAATCTGATCAATATTATTTTCTATCTGCTTTTTAGCATTTTCAATGAGCTCTTTTAATGATAAATTAGCCTTATCTATACTACTTTCCATTGAACTTGCTCCCTGTATGCTAGGAGTAACATCAAGTTCTGGCTTTGTTACAACTGGACTTTCTTTATCATCTCTTCTAACTTTCTGTTCTTTAACTTCAGTTTCGTTATTCTCTTGCTTGTCCTTTTCAAGGGCTCTCATAACGAATTCTTTAATTTCTTCACTATCGTTAGTTTCTATAATATCTGTATTAGGACCATCTTTACCAGGTGCGCTAATTGTAGGAACATCATCAACCTTCTTACTAACAGGCTCTTTATGAAGAGCTGTGATTTCTTCAAGCTTCTTTGAAGCCTCGATTGATGCCTTCTCATCTTCTTCCTTCTTAATAATGTCTGAAACAGCTTTATCAAAAACTGCTTCCTTCTCATCATTATCAAGAACTTCTCCTACTTCATCTTTCTTAATCTTAACTAATTCTTTAGTTTCTTCGAATTGTTTTTCAAGATTAATATCAGATTTCTTTGCCATGGCATTATCAAAAATCTTCTTCTGAGTATTAGTAAGTTCTGCACCTAATTCGTTCTTTAGGGAAACAGCCATTTCTACATAATCGCCATCTTGGAACCATAAAACAATATTATCGCAAGTCTTAATACACTCATCTTTTCTATCTGTCTTAAAGTAGAGCTTAGCAAGCTCATACATATATTTCTCATCAATTTCATGTTCTTTATATTCTTCAAGAATCTCTACTAATTCATTATCACTAGCATTCTCCGCATGTCTTAACTCATATAAAAGAACATATTTATCAACATCTCTATGAGCAACATGAGCGTATTCCTCATATAACTCATCAGCCTCCTCATAATCACCGATCTTAATGTTTAATTCTACTAATTTGTAGATTAACTTCTTTCCACCAAGATTTCTGTTATATGCAAGAATCGCCATGTCTCTTGCTTCATCATAATCTTCAATTGCTTCAAATACATTAATTGCTGTTGCAAGAGCCTGCCAATCTTTACACTTAAGCCAATTAAGATCCTTGGCTATTCTTGCTGCCTCTTCGTATTCTTTCTTAGCTGCAAGTTTTCTTACTTGCTCCATTTTTATATTAAATTCATATTTATCCATAATTACAAACAATCCAACCTTTCACCCATAGTACATAATGTTACTAAACATTTACAGGTTTGTTACATTTTTGCACACGTGTAAATTTTAGCACAGAACAGAAAGCTTGTAAACCAATACACAACCTTCTATACTGTGCCATTTGTTAAATCTTTGTGTTTTCTATACATTTGTCTATGTTAAAAAATCAAAGCTAGCCTGCTCATATTCCATTCTTGTATATTCAAGTTCAGACTCTTTTGTGTTGCTATAATAATCGACTACAACGGTCTGCTGTTTATTATCTACAAGCTTCTGACCTAATATATAATTAACATCAAAACGTCCGATAATTGCTGGTGTAGCACCTCTTGCTGGTACAATTAACTGTACATGATTAGTAGCAAGAAGTTTAAAAATTGGCTCCCAGATATAAATATCCTTTGCAGCACCAAATGGATTATCAATAAAAATTGTTTTTCCAGTTACGCCATCACTTGAATACTCATTCATATTAGAAATGTAATTAATTATTGCAATAAGGAACTGAATATAAATACCCTGTGACTGACCTGTTGAACCAACAGCCTCCTCATATTTAAGGTATCTTGATTGATCCTTAATTCGCTCTCTCTTATATAGATTAACTCTAACGGCATTCATATCCGTAACTATAACTGAGAATAATCTCTTCCAACTTAATCTATTACGGATATATTTTAATCTCTCAGATAAATCCTTGAAACTTTCTGCCATTACAACGGTTTCATCAATATAATTAGACATTCTATCCTTATATAGCTCTTCCTTAACATATGGAATTGCAAGACTTATAATGCTAATTTGCTCACCATCTAAATTAATATTTGATAATTTTGGCAATCTATCAAGTTCAGTCTTTATATTGGCACATGTCTGAATACATCTGTTTTCAAAGTTATCCTTAATTCTTTCCATATCTTCGATGCCTTTGCGAATTCTATCCTTTTCAAGTTCAATTAACTGGTTAGTTTCGCTAAGAGCAGCTATCATAGTCTCTGCTTTTTCAAAACTATCAGGAGTATTAATAGATATCTTTATCTCTTCTGATAATTCCCTTGCATCAAAACCATTTAATAGGTCAATTAAGTTCTGCTTATTTTTAACAAATTCTTCTTTTTTCTTATATTCAAGCTTTCCTATTGCCTGGTATTCCTTAATTACATCTTCGTAATCATCTAGGTTAATGCTTAAGTTTGAACCTAGATTTGAATCTACTGTTTCTGGTAATTCCATACCTGCATCTGCAACAATTCTTCTTAAGTCTCTTTCAATTACAGCTATTTCCTTTAGCTTTGATTCTGAATCCTTAATAGCTTTTTCCTGATTCTTAACATCCTTTTTAAGCTTTTCTATTAATTCTTTATGCTGCTTTATAAAAGCCTCAGGATCATTACAATCAAAAGCCTTATATTCACCATACTTCTCTTCGATCTGATTAATTCCATAACAAATTGAACCATCTAATCTATTATATAAAGCTTCCTTAGAATCAAGTTCAGCCATATTTTTCTTATGGTTCTTTTTAAGAGTTTCAAGCTCTTTTTTGTAATCCATAAGCTTGTTAGTTGCTAAATTAAATTGCTTTTCCTTAGAATATAGATTTTGCATTTCCTCAAGCTTAAAGCCTCTATATTCAATCTGATTAACGCACTTAGCTATTGAAGAGTTAAGATGTTGAATTAGGTTTTCCTTATCCTTAACATCTGCACTCTTTGAATTAAGAGCTGTTCTTAAGCCGCTAAATCTGCTCTCAAGTCCACTCTCATCATTCTCATAAATAGCATATATTTCTGTGCATTCAATGCTTGGATCATAATACTGCTTATACTCTTCTTCCCAATTAGCCTTTAAATTAACAATCTTCTTATCATATGAATAATTAATCTCTCTTTGGCTATTTAACTGCTCTGAAAGCTTAGATAAATTATTCTCATAGTCTGTAACCTTTACCTTAGCTGCAGCAATTTTTCCCTCAAGAGAAGCTACTTCATTATATACATCAGAAATTTGAGCATTAAAGCTAATAATTGTCTTTAGCTTTTGTACTCTTTGTCCTATTTTTTCAACTTCTGTTTCAAGAGTTTCCTTATCTTTTTCTGATTCTCTAACTCTTTCATCTAGTTGATGTCTTTTTTCTTCATAAGACATTATTTCTTCTTCGTAATGACTAACTTTTCCCTCAATCTCATTAATAGACTGACTTTGATTATTCTTATTCTTTAAGACTTGATAAGAAAAAACGAAGGTATAATCATTCCAAATTAGGTCTTTTCTATCCTCTAATGTCTTCTTTTTATATCTAATTTCTGAAAGTTCATCATTAGCAAGTTTCAATTCTCTATCAATATCAGCCTGATCTCGTAAGAAATTCATATCCTTTAAGGCAAAAACTACCAATTCCTTATTAACCTCTAGCTTTGTATCAATTAATATTTGCTCACTAATTACAGGAAAAATTACAGCACCTCTACCAAAATTAGTTAAGGTCTGATCATTTTTAATTCTTTCAAAATCGTTTTTTATAATGAAGCCATATTCAACAAAAGGTGTTCTCTTTAATACATCTCTTCGTTGTCCGACTGGTAGGGCATCAAACCACTCATGGCCTTCAACCACATCATCTCCATACTGTGAAACCAGATAATTTTTTAATCTTTCTCTTTCTTTATTATCACATGTATAAGTTCTTTTATTTACATTGTCTATAAACTTAACAAGAGCCTTTTCTTCCCTTATAGCATCTTCGTAATCTCTATAAACACTTCTATATGTGTCCAATATCTGATCACATAAGCCTGCATTTAATTCCTTGCCATAAATGCTAATAATATTCTCTAATTTCTCATTACTACTAGCATCCTTTTCCTTATCTGTCGCACTGTCTGTTAATTGAACTTTTAAGACATCAATTAAAGCTTTATTTGTGTTAATCTGTTCAGTTAGCTTATTTAATTCCTGTAAATCCTTTTTGTAAGAATCAGACACTGTAATGAGTTTTGCTTTATAGTCTGATAAATTCTTAGTATCATTCTTAAGCATTTCCTCTGCATTTTCAGGAACTAGAAGGCCAACTTCATCCATCATTGATTTTAGTCGTTTATTAGCTCCTTCTATACCATTCTTATTATGTTCTATAAGACTTTGTAATCCTGCAAGTTCCTTATCTGCCTCTCTTAGGTCTTTCTTTGCAACCTCATATTTAGCATTAACATTTTTCTCATCATTATCAGATAACTTCTTCTTACTAAGTAAATCATCTAATTTGCGATTATAAATCTTATAATATGCTCCTGCTAACTCCTTTAATTCCTTTAGAATGTCATCATCATCCCTTAATCTTCCATCAAGAGATGTCTTAACAGAAAGAAGATTATCATTATAATCTAAATAATCCTTATAATCTTGTAACGCCTCATAAAGATTAAGTTTTTTCTCTAAATCATCAATTTTTTCTTGTTCATTAGAAACAATATCCTTAGATTCCTTTACAAGTTTTTCTAATGCATCTAGTGAACGTTTCTCAGACATTACTTCTGCTATAGCAATGTTCTTATTCTCATAATCTAGGGATTCCTTTATTCTATCTAGGGCATGTCCTTTTTGTTCAACTTCAAGTTGCTTATTTCCATGCTCATAAATTGAGCAAAGTCCTAGATTATATAAATCCTTGGAAGTCTTATTTTTTCTATCGTAAAAATCTTTATATGTCTCTAGGTATTCCCTAAATCCGTCTATAGCTGCGACTTGGCTATCATAAGCGCTAAGACGTGCATGTTTTTTAGATAACTCCACTAACTTATCCTTGATATCAAGTAAAGTCTCTGCCATCTTTTCTTCGTCATTATCTACAGATAGTCTGTTATTAAAGGATTTCTGAATTATTTCTTCAATTAATAAGTCCTCAATTACTTTTCTACTTGTCTTATAATTAGTTTCAAAGTATGTTCTTACATGACCTTCTGTCTTATTTATTCCGCGAACAATTTCCCACGCACTTTCATAAATACCATATTTAGTAATAAAACTCTGATATTCACCCTTCTTGTCAAAAATATAAACTTCGTACTTAAAGTCCGTTTTATTCAATTCACGAAGATAGTTTTTAAGTCCATTATAAGTGATTTTTTCTCCATTGCTTGAAAGTGGCAAGTTCTTAATATCATTGTCGCCAAACTCTCTATAAAAAAGACAATAATTAAAGTACTCGATTGAAGCACTGCTACTTGACTGGGCTAGACTATCATCTTGGTCATCGTCCCCTTGCTTACCCTTTCTTGCACAAAAACCTGTAGTCATATACGTAAAACCATCTTTTACGTAACACTTATCAAGCTTCCATTCCACAAGAGAATGAATACAGGTATTTCCTCCTCCCTGTCTAAAAAGCTTCTCTATAGGCTGCTTTTCATCAAGAGTACAATTTGGAATCATATTCTGTAATAGTAAAAGCATAAGCAAACTTTTACCACCACCATTAGCCAAATCATATATAGTGTTTTTGCAATTAAAGCGCATAACAAAATCATCATAAACTTGAGTTGCAAAATTATATTTTACGTTATTAACACGAATTCTATTAATTTGCGGCATTTTCTACTCCCCCGTTCATAATCTCAGAAAATCTTCCTCTATATTCATCAAAATAATTTTCAATTAAGCTCTTAAATCTATCTGTTGGATAAAATCTATCCTGACTTTCCACTAATAATTCTTGACTTACAAGGAAATTAAGTACAATTTTTACAAAACCTGCTTTAGAATTTCTTGCAGCTCTAAGACCTGACTGTTCCTCATAAGTTGCTGCAGGAAGTTCATCCCAGCTAAGGGCAATCTGCTTAAAGGAATTCTCTTCAACCTCATCAAGTACAAGTCCTTTACTTTTATCTACTATTGATGAGCTTGTTTTTTCCACATTATTTATTACATCTTCAACCCTTATAAACTCCGCATATGTAGAGCTAATGGTGTCTGTATAAAAAAGCATAATAACATTGTAGATTACAAAATATGATAGATATAATTCCTTATTAACCCTAAGTCCCATCTTATTTCTAAGTTCTTCGTTAGTATATCCAAAGACCTTATTACTCTCTTTAGGACCCACAAATAATGCATTATTATATTCATAAATATTTAAATTGAATTTCTTCAAAGACATATGAACAATGTCATATACCTCAGCATTAGTATTGTATTCCTGATAAAGTCCAGAATTATCGCCTTTTTCAGCCACCGATTCTCCATTAACAAGTTTAGATACAATATCTAACGCCTTATCTAAATTTCGATTTTCCATAATTCTCCTTTTTAGCTTACCTTCCTGATTAAAATATCGCTAACTTCTAAATCATCGCCTATCTTAACCATATCGTCCTGTTGCTTAACTAATTCAATATTAATTCTATTGCTACCCTCATAGCCCTCTTTTAATATTCCATCTAAAAATGTTTCATTATCCATTTCGCTTCCGCCAATTTTATATGTCTCTTTTTGACAAAGATTAACAAAAAACGAGAAATAGTCCACATTTTTTAGAATGTTTTCATCATAAGTTTTTTTCATAAGTTCATTAAAGTCGCTTAAGCTTATACTTGTCTTCTTATGAAGGACGCTTATAAGATTATTCATAATAAAGATGTAATTAAACTTAATTCTTGCATCTTCGATTTCATCCTCAAAGACAATATCCATTGCTTCTTCATTAATAACTTTTTCCTTATATTCATACTTGGCTGGCTTCATAGTTAAAGCCTCATCTATACTATTTAATCCAAAAGTCTTTTTAATGTTTGGCTTAAATAAAGGACCAAGCAATATGCTTAATGCATCTGCATTGTCTCTTTTTATCATAGCATTTAGAGTAGCTGTAAAATCCATATGACTTCTTAGTCTGCTTAACTTAGCACGTCTAACAGCATCATCTGTCATCTTCTGCATTTGTGTGCAATCTCTTAAAAGCTCTGCATGTCTATTCATAGCTATCTTTAGCTGATTTTCTAGATTATATATTTCATTAATAGTTCTATAATAACTTTCAGTTTTTTCCTTAGTGCTACTAGCATTTAGTCGATCTATGGATTTTTTTATTAATTCCTGATTTTTCTTAAATAACTTTTCTTCATCTTCAAACCACTTCATTCCCGTTTCAACAAATTCTTCATATGCATCAATGCCCGCATAAACATCTGTTGATAGAATTAAAAGGACTTCGTTCTTCTTTTGTTTTAATCTGTTCACTTCTTCATTAATTCGCTCTACAACTTCAATACCACCTCTGAAGTTCTCTGAATTAATCATTTTTTCAAGAAGCAACTGAGATACATTTATTCTACTTTCATCTTTTATTTCTTTCGTATCAAGATAGAATTCTACCGCATCCGCACTTATGGAATACCACACTGTATTATTACGTATCGTACTTTCTATAATTCTCATTCGTGAAACATATCTCTTTTTATCAATTGGATCAAAGTATGAAAATTCAAATGGTCTACCGTCATTTTTAATCTTATCAAACACATAATCAGATATTTCCTTAGCCTCTTCCATTGTTAAATCAAGGCCAAAATCTCTTTTTAGTAGACTTTCTGTAAAATTAAGATACTCAATATAGGTTACATCCTTTTCTTTAAAGTTATTCTCTTCAATGAAAAAACGTAAGATTGCCATTATGATATAACCCATATCAAGAACTTCATATTTACCATCCTTAAATTGAGAAAAATTGGTATCTATCAATTTAAAAAACGGATAGTATTTTTTTAGATTTAGCATTCGCTCACGGTGATCTGTTATAATATCACCCATCATATTTTCAGCCATTTTATCTCCCTTGTGGCTCTTTAGCCAATCCCCCAAATATTAATTACAATTCTGTTCTACCTTCAAGTGCACGAAGTAATGTAACTTCATCAATATATTCTAGATCTCCACCTACAGGAACACCACTAGCAATTCTTGTTACCTTAATTCCTGTCGGCTTAATCATCTTGCTAATATACATGGCAGTTGTTTCGCCTTCTAGATTAGAATTAGTGGCAATAATAACTTCATCCACATCACCTTCTAATCTCTTTATAAGTTCCTTTAATTTAATATCACTTGGACCAATTCCAAGCATTGGGCTAATAGCTCCATGAAGTACATGGTAAACGCCTTCATATTTACCTGTCTTTTCGTATGCTGCCAAATCCTGAGTCTGCTCCACAACCATAATCACCTTATGATTTCTCTTCTCATCTCTACAAATCGGACAAATTTCCTCATCTGTTAATGTAAAACATGATTTGCAATAATGAATGTGACCTCTTGCCTCAACCATTGTATTAGCAAGGCGCTCCACCTCATCCTCAGGCATATTAATAATATGAAATGCCAGGCGCTGTGCACTTTTTGCGCCAACACCTGGTAATCTTGAAAGTTCTTCTATTAGCTTATTTATATGTCCACTATAAATGTCCATTAAAATAAACCTCCGCCAAGACCTGAAAGGCCTCCAGTAATCTTAGACATAGATGCTGCAGATTCTTCCTCGCACTTTCTAAGCGCTTCGTTAGCTGCTGCAACAATTAAATCCTGAAGCATTTCAACATCATCTGGATCAACAGCTTCTGGATCAATTGTAACCTTTGTAAGTTCTCTCTTACCAGTTACTGTAACTTCAACAACTCCACCACCTGCAGTTGCTGTGAATTCCTTACTTTCTAGTGCTGCCTGCTGCTCTTCCATCTGTCTTTGCATTCTCTGAGCCTGCTTCATTAAATTATTCATATTGCCAGGCATACCACCTGGAAAACCGCCTCTTTTAGCCATTAGATCATTTCCTCCGTATTATCATCAATTTCAATTTCGACTCCACTAACAAGATCTTTAATATCTGTATATCTGTTGTAGAAGTCTTCATTATCATCTAATTTTGTTATAAGAAGATCAACTGTAACTCCAGTTCTTTCCTCTATTAAATCAACCAATTCAGCCTTTCTTTCTTCTCGGCTTAAATCGTTATAGCTACTTAAAGATTGTATCATAATCTCTAAACGTTTTCCATCTTCAGAAAGCGTTACATGTGACTTTTCTAGCATTTCTTTAAGTCTAGCTTCCTCTATACTATCAACTATGCTTCTCCAAGCTTTCGCAATACTTTTTATATCTTCTGGGACAGCCTTATAAACTCTCTTTGGTAGTTCTTCTTTAACAGCATCCCCTTTATCTGTATCACTCGCCGCTCTAATTGGTACCATTACAGCCCCTGATTTTATTTTATTTAAGGCTTCTTCTAATTTACCTTCTAAAATGGTAATTCTACTTGTAAGATCTGATATATCCTCACTATTTTCCATAGCAGGTCTCATAAGTTTAATTAAAGTAATTTCTAATTCAATTCTCTTTTGAGTTGCCAGCTTAAGCTTAGCAACACTTTCAGATAGAATTCTTATATAACGCATTAATGTATCAACATCAACAAGTTTACTTACCTCTACCATATCATTTAGGTTATCACTAGAAACATCAATAACGTCTTCTATTTCCTTAATATCTCCTGTTGTCTTAATAAGAAGAAGATTCCTTAAATACCAAATAAAATCATTAACAAATTGAACAAGATCTCGACCTTGAATAATAATGTCTTCTATAAGATTCATACACTGTGTCACATCGCCCTTTAATATAATCTCCAAAAGATTCTTAAACACATCTGTGTCAACAGCGCCTAAAACCTCAAGTACATTCTCATATTTAAGGTCCTTACCAAGATAAAAAGCGATACATTGATCAAGTAAGGATAGGGCATCTCTCATTGAACCATCTCCAGCTTTAGCAATATATCTTAAAGCTCTATCTTCAACATTAATATTCTCAGCTTTCATAAGCTCTGAAAGTCTTGATGCAATTGTATCTATGGTAATTCTATGAAAATCGTATCTTTGAACACGAGATAGAATTGTAATTGGTATCTTAGCAACTTCTGTAGTTGCAAGTATAAAAATTACATATGCTGGTGGTTCCTCTAAAGTCTTTAAAAGAGCATTAAAAGCACTTGTTGATAGCATATGTACCTCATCGATGATATATACTTTGTATTTACCTTCTGTTGGTGAATACTGAACTTCATCGACAATCTGACGTACATCATCTACGCTATTATTAGATGCAGCATCCATTTCAATAACATTCATAGATACTCCAGCTGCAATAGCCTTACAAACAGAACATTCCCCACAAGGATTTCCATCCACAGGATTCTCACAGTTAACAGCTTTTGCCATAATCTTAGCAATAGTTGTCTTACCAGTACCTCTTGTACCTGTAAAAAGATATGCATGTCCTATTCTATCCGCTTTTATTTGGTTTTTTAATGTTGTAACAATGTGGTCCTGACCCTTAACATCATCGAAATTATCAGGTCTCCACTTTCTATATAATGCTTGATATGCCATAACTTTATCTCTCTTTTACAAATTTATAAATCTATTCTAAATTATAAATCAAATTACAAATATTTAAAAGCAACATATTTAATCCACGCAATTGTAATTTCACTATATGATAACAATTGCCACATAAGGTTAAACCTCATGTGGCTAATAAAAAGATAAATTATTCCAATGTTTTAAAGCCGTGCGCTTTAGTCTCGAACAATCATCCACAGACGTTACCAGTATAGTTAGCTCGGCCCAGGCGACCTCTCGGCACATAGAAGGTTCTACTTAATGCTGCTTCGTTCCCGACCTGACATGATTCATAGATTCCTATTGCGAAAGACCCAAACGTCATCACCACTTTTACCGGGCTGCTCCATAAAATCAAGCCCTCAACCAAAGCATCACCCCTGCTATAGCAGATTTCAGGTACAGGGTTCTGCTACCACCCCGGCTGCACGGTAATATAAATTATACTTATAATTGCTCTCTTTTGTCAACCACATATAAATGTGATAAAATCAATTATAAAGTTAGGAAATAAGGTGTTTATATGGAAGAAACCACAAACAGTATTGAAGAATTAAATTTACATAAAAAATATATGCGACAAGCTATTACTCAGGCTAAAAAAGCTTATAAATTAAGGGAAGTACCTATAGGCTGTGTAATAGTACACGATGGAAAGGTTATTGGCAGAGGCTATAATAGACGAAATACAGATAAGACAAGCCTTGGACATGCTGAAATAACAGCCATAAAAAAAGCAAGTAAAGTTATTGGAGATTGGAGACTTGAAGATTGCACAATCTATATAACCCTAGAACCTTGCCAGATGTGCGCTGGAGCAATTGTACAGGCACGAATTCCCAATGTTGTTATTGGTTCTATGAATCCAAAAGCCGGATGTGCAGGATCCATTATTAACATATTAGATATTAGTGCCTTCAATCATCAGTGCAAAATTACAAAAGGCGTTTTAAATGAAGAATGCTCTAATATGCTTACTGAGTTTTTTAAAGAACTTCGCGAATACAAAAAAGCTATGAAAAAACCAGACATCCAAAAATCCAATTAAGGAGGACTTGTCATGAAACTCGAATATGATTTGGGAGATTATGTTCTACGTGCTTTAGATGAAACTTATACACAGCAAGTGCTTGATTTTTATAGTAGAAATCAGGCTTCCTTTAATCAGTATGAAACAGATAAGCCTGTTAATTTCTATACACAAGAATATATTTCTCTAATGCTTAATGCGGAATTTAATGGATATATAAAAGGAAATTATATACGCTTTTATTTGTATAAAAAGGACATTCCAGACTACATAGTTGCAACTTGTTCTTTTTCTCATATTCACTATGCCGATACTAAAAGTTGCAATATAGGATATAAAGTTGATTCCCTATATCATAACCGAGGAATTGCAACAAGCTTAGTTTCACAATGTGTAAAAATCATGTGTGAAGAAAAAGGACTTCATAGATTTGATAGTTACATCTTACCAAGTAATGCTCCATCTCTTAGAGTCATGGAAAAACTCGGATGGATTGATGAAGGAATTGCCTATAAATACGCCTTTATTAATGGTACTTGGAAAGATCACAAGCATTTTGTTTACATAAATAACTAGACAAATTTTACATTTTATAGATATAATATCTAGACTTACATTATGTATGAAAGGATTTAATTATGAAAAATTATGACAATGTAATGCACCTTGGTAATCCAACCAATACCATTGCAGTATTAAATAGATATGGTTTTAATTTCCAGAAAAAATTTGGACAAAACTTTCTTATTGATGAAAATATCGTAAGTAAGATTGTAAGAGAAGCCGGTGTAACAAAAGACGATTTTGTACTTGAAATTGGACCTGGTATTGGTACTATGACTCAGATTCTATGTGAGAATGCAAGAGAAGTAGTAGCCGTTGAAATCGATACAAAGCTTATACCAATTTTAAGAGAAGATACACTTAGATACTATGATAACGTAACAGTTATTAACGAAGATATCCTTAAGCTTGATATCAACAAATTAGCAATGGAAAGAAATAATGGCAAACCAATTAAAGTTGTTGCCAATTTACCATACTACATTACAACACCTATTATTATGGGACTTTTTGAAAGTCATGTTCCACTAGATAGTGTAACAATCATGGTACAAAAGGAAGTAGCTGACAGAATGCAGGTAGGTCCTGGCACTAAAGACTATGGTGCTCTATCATTAGCTGTTCAGTATTATGCTAAGCCTGAAATCGTACTTAATGTACCAGCTAGCTGCTTTATGCCAAAGCCAAATGTAGACTCAGCTGTAATTAAACTTAACAGATATCAAACACCAGCTTATGAAGTTAAAAATGAAAGACTACTTTTCAACTTAATTAAAGCTGCTTTCTTACAGAGAAGAAAAACAATGCTTAATAGCGTTTCTAATGGTCTTTCAAATGTAACAAAGGAAGATTTAGCTAACGCACTTGAATCTATGGGCCTTCCAAAGACAGTCCGTGGAGAAGCCCTAACCCTTGAACAATTCGTAGAATTAGCTAATAAATTAGCTTAAACTTTTAACTTAATCTTTAAACAAAAAAGAGCCCTTATACTGATATGTACCCAGAATCCTGAACACATATCATACAAGGGCTCTTTTATTATGTCTATTTTTTACAAAGCAGATACAAGAATCCGTTTTGCTTTTTCCTCATGATTTGTTAGAAGCGCTTTAATTACTTAATCTCACTACCAGCAATAATATCCTTATCTACAGTAAGAACTGATAAATTACCTTCATCATCACTTGCTGCAAGAATCATACCCTGTGATTCAACACCACATAACTTAACTGGCTTTAAGTTAGTAATAACAGCTACCTTCTTACCAACCATTTCTTCTGGCTTATAGAAATTAGCAATACCAGATACAATCTGTCTTACCTCATCACCAATTCTAATCTGTGAACAAAGTAACTTCTTAGCCTTCTTAACTGGTTCGCACTTTAATACTTCACCAACTCTAATCTGGATCTTATCAAAGTCATCAATTGTAATTTCTTCCTTAGGCTCAACCTCTGGATACTTAACACCACCAGCTGCAGCTTTCTGTGCTGCCTGAATCTCTTCAACCTTAGCTAATACTTCTTCAAGATCAAGTCTAGCAAATAAAATCTCTGGCTTATCAGTAACCTTAAGTCCTGACTCTCTTAAACCAAACTTATCTAAGTCATCAAAATCACGAACACCAGCTTCTACATTATCTGGATATAACTGAGCTAAAACTCTATCTGTAGTTTCTGGCATGAAAGCCTTAAGTAAGTTAACACCAATTGTAATACCTTCAACAAGGTTATATAAAACTTCTTCAAGTCTTTCCTTCTTAGATTCATCCTTAGCAAGTGCCCAAGGCATTGTCTCATCAATATACTTATTACATCTCTTAAAGAGTGTAAATACTTCTGTAATAGCATCAGCAACATGAAGTGTAGCCATCTTATCTTCTACCTTCTTAACTGTTCCTGTAACTACTGCCTTAAGATCAGCATCGTAATCAGCGCTATTACCTTCTTCATCAACAGCACCATCTGTATTAACACCTGTCTTATTAACAACACCATCAAAATACTTATTAGACATTGAGATTGTTCTATTAACAAGGTTACCAAGTGTATTAGCAAGTTCAGAGTTCATTCTCTCAACTAATAATTCCCAAGAAATAACACCATCATTTTCAAATGGCATTTCATGTAATACGAAATATCTAACTGCATCTACGCCAAACATATCTACTAAGTCATCAGCATAAATAACATTACCCTTAGACTTACTCATCTTACCATCTGCCTGGATAAGCCATGGATGACCAAATACCTGCTTTGGAAGTGGTAAATCAAGAGCCATAAGGAAGATAGGCCAATAAATAGTATGGAATCTAATAATATCCTTACCAATTAAGTGAAGATCTGCTGGCCAATTAGCCTTAAATAAATCAGAAGATTCACCATCGCAGTCATAACCAATACCTGTAATATAGTTTGTAAGAGCATCAAGCCATACATAAACAACATGCTTAGGATCAAAATCAACTGGGATACCCCACTTAAATGATGTTCTTGAAACACATAAATCCTGAAGACCTGGCTTTAAGAAGTTATTCATCATTTCGTTCTTTCTTGAAACTGGCTGAATAAATTCTGGATGAGTCTCAATATAATCTATAAGTCTGTCTGCATATTTACTCATCTTAAAGAAATAAGCTTCTTCCTTAGCTGGCTTAACTTCACGTCCACAGTCAGGACACTTACCATCTACAAGCTGTGATTCTGTCCAGAAAGATTCACATGGAGTACAATAAAGACCTTCATAAGCTCCCTTATAAATATCTCCCTGATCATATAATTTCTTAAAAATCTTCTGAACCTGCTTTTCATGTGGCTTATCTGTTGTTCTTATAAACTTATCATAAGAAGTATTCATTAAATCCCAGATTCTCTTAATTTCTGTAGAAACTTCATCTACAAATTCCTTTGGTGAAACACCAGCTGCAGCAGCCTTCTCCTCAATCTTCTGGCCATGTTCATCACTACCAGTCTGGAAGAATACATTATATCCCTGCTGTCTTCTAAATCTTGCAATACTATCTGCAAGTACAATTTCATATGTATTACCTATATGTGGCTTACCTGAAGTATAGGCAATAGCTGTTGTCATATAGTAATTTCCTCTATTCTTTGGCATTTAACTTCCTCCTATCATTTTTATTATCAATCCATAATGGATAATAACTTTCGGCATTTGTTATATATATCAAATGTATATTCTACAACGCATATTCTTAAATGATAGTTAATTTAATTCCCTATGTCAAGCCCCGTTAAGCCACCTAAAAACCCAAGCTTAACCCAATTAAAAGCTCTTTATCCAAGGCTCTAAATTGTCAAATAAAATATCAAATTGAATAGGTCCCATATCAAGAATATACCTATGGAATTCCTTAAGATTAAACTTAGAGCCTAACTCATCCTTGGCTTTTTCTCTAAGTTCAAAAATCCCAATCATACCAAAGGCATACTGTGTGTAATTACCAGGATTAGCAATAAATGCGTTATACATATTTTTATATGAAGCCTCACTAAAATTAAAGTACTGTCCTACATACTCACGCATCTTGTTATAATCCCATCCTAGATAATTAACTCCAATATCACCTAGAGCATACACTATAAGCGTTGTTTCATAATTAAGTCCCATAATCTTATTTAGACTTTCATTTCCTGTATTGGCAAAGGAATAAGAAAGCACCTCAACATATGAAGCCCATCCTTCCATATACCCCCTTGGAGCAAGTACATATCTTATCCAGTAAGGATTAGAATTAATAAAGTACTGGGTTTGATATAAATGTCCTGGATACCCTTCATGTGCAATAGTTGGATATATTTCTTCTCTGCCTGCATTATTAATATAAATTGAATTCACATCTGCATTATCAAGCTGCGGAATAAAATACATAGCGGGACTGGCATAATCTTCTAAAGATTTAGTAACATAAGAGACATTATAACTAGTCTCCTTAATCTCAGGAAAATCCGCACTAATCTTTGACTTTAAATCCTCTATCATTGCAACAGGGTCACTCATACCAAAGGAAAAAGTGGACATCTTACTACTTATAGAATAATCACTATAAATAATCTTACTCATTTCATCTAAAAGTTCATCCACATAATCCTCACCCAATTCAAAGAGATCATTTACTGATTCACCCCAACCAAGTTTTTTATTTACCAAATATTCAAAGTATCTGCTTCCGTTAGGATAATTACAAATTCCTCCACTATACTTATTAGTTCCCTTAAGGGCTGCAAGACCAGTTGCTAGTTCTTCATATCCCTTAACCACATTAGATTTAACAGCTTCGTAATTATCCTGCTTATATTTAGTTTTTTCTTCATCTGTAAGGCCACTAAACTTATCAATTCTCTCATTAAAGCTAGCAATCATTACTCCGTCATCATTTAAAGCCTCATCCTTAAAGGAGTTACATGAATTAATAACTTCATCAGCTAAATCATCTGACAAAAAATAGCCTGCATCAGCTCTTAATTTCTCGTATTTTAAAATATCATTAAAATAATCATCCACATCAGCCACAAGCAATAAATATTCATCTATGTCCTTTTTTTCCACAAATGAGTATTCTGCAAAAAGCAATGGTAACTGAACATGAATACCTATTGTTGGTGTTATATCTGTACTTAAAAGGTATAAATCTGCATTATTTTTTTCATTAGTAAACATCTTATAAAGTTCGTTATATGTGATTTTTTGCTTTTCATTTAATGTATTTACATCATACTTATTAAGCTCATTTAGAATTTCCTCGTAATTCTTAGCAGACCCTAAGTTGTCATAATCAATTCTACCTAGATTCTTACTATAATTATTCACGCCAAAGTCAGATGGATGCTCCATATATGAATGAATGCTAATAAGGTCGGATTCCTCCATTATATCCACATAAAGCTCCTTTAGATACTCATCAAAGTCCTGACTACTATATTCCTTAACAGTCTCTATTTCGCTGCTTTGGACGTTTTCATTTTTCTTAGGCTGACTACATCCGCTAATTGAAAAAATAAGACATACACTAAGTACTAAGGAAACTGTAGTTTTAATTATTTTTTTCATAAACTACCCCCAGTTATTATTAATTTTTACCCTCTCTATAAAAATCAAAACACATCTGATTAAAAATCAGATGTGTTTCTCTATTCCCTTAGTGTATATTATATCATTATAAAAATATATTAACAACATAAATTGCAAAATAGCCATGTTCCAAGACATGTCATACATGAAATACCGCTATTAGCTGGGCTATATGATTGCTGTCTTGCATTGTACCACTGTCCGCCACTTTCAAGATTCTGATAATAATTTCTATATTGGAAGTTATCTGGTTCCATTGAAACGGCTTTTCTAGCATATTCTAATGCTGCTGCCCTATCTCCTCTTCCTGCTTGAGCGTTAGACATAATAAAATACCATCTTGCATCTCTATCCTCAATTGAATTAAGAATATTTATAGCCTCTTCATATCTTCCAGAAGTTACATAATTAAGAGCAGATCTTAATTTATACGAAATCTCATCATCACCATTCATATTATTAGCATTTTCATAGAAGCCGCCAAAACCAAATGGGCCAAAGCCCCAGAAGTTTCCATATTCACCAAAATTACCAAAATCGCCCCATGGATTTCCTTGCGCATCTCCATCATATCTATAGCTACTAGCACGTCCCGTACCATATCTATTCTGGCTATATGGGCCTTCGGAATAACCGCCCTCTTTTTCCTTCATTATTTGATTATAAGCTTGCTGAACAGTCTTAAACATCTCCTCAGCCTGTTCCTTATTAGGATTGTTAATATTGGCATCTGGATGATACTTTCTACTTAATTTTCTATATGCTTTTTTTATCTCATCTTCTGAAGCATTTCTTGAAACGCCCAAAATTTGATACGGATCTGACATTTTAACCTCCACTTTTAAAGTTTCTTATCTTCTAGTCTTTTTCTTTTTACTTCCTCAAATCTAATAAATACACCTGAGTAAATTATATTTCGTAAAATTTCTGCATTCTCAATTATTGGCAAGTATTCAAATTCCTTACCAACAACGGTCATATATGCTTTTAGCATATTCTCAATAAATATATCAAAATCCGGTTCCTTCTCATAACTCTTTAGACAGTTATAATTACCGGTTTTCTTATCCTTTTCTAAATCATCATAAGCATCCATTATATACACAAATTGACCAAGTGCCATTCCAATTCTAGATAGGCTTTGACTCCACTCGTCATTTTTCATACATAAAACAGCAGATAAGACCTTTCCAAAGGTTTGCGAAACCACGGAAATGCTCTGTTCATTATTCTTCTCACAAATAGAAAGTTCATGCAATCCCTCTTTAATAATTCTTGCCTTATCTTCATATTTGTCCATTATCTTATTAGCATTTCTTTTTAAAAGATCAGCATAAGCCTTACTATAAATCTTCTTCTCATCTTTCCAATCGTCTACTAGATGATAATATGACATAAGTAAGTTCATATCTGCAATATAATCTGTAACTTCGCTTATGGTCATCTTTTGTTTCTTAATTGGATGCGCCTTACAAGTCTTATTAATTCTTGTAAGTTCAGGTTCATAAAGAGATGTAAGCAAAAGTACTGCCATTGTCATATCATAACTTAAAGTCATTTGACCTAAAAAGGAATATTTTCTTTTTAAGCTATGACATAGACCACAATAAAAAGACTTGTATTCTTCATACTCTCTTATTTTTAATTCCGGTTTATTGACAATAACATAACCAAACATAGTTCTTATCTCCTTACGCGTTTAAGAATATCATAATACAAGTTACAATTCCATTATAATAGCATTAGGGGTTTATTAAAAAAATATTAAGTGGGAGTATTTGACTTTGATTTGTAAATCTTATAGATTTTTTTGTTAGAAAAAAATAAAAGCCTTACAACCTAGGTAATTCCTAAATCATAAGACCTTCTAGTGCACCGCCAGGGGTTCGAACCCTGGACACCCTGATTAAGAGTCAGGTGCTCTACCAACTGAGCTAGCGGTGCTTATTTTGTTTTTCTGAAGCTCTGTAAGAACCTCATTTATTATACATCAGTGAGTTTTGTTTGTCAAGCACTTTTTTTATTTTTTTTTGAAGGCTTGAAAACTTTCTGATGAAGTGTTGCTTGTCTTAGTAATCTTATCTATAATTTACTAAGAAGACTTGTTCGTAAGAACTTGTGTCCCAACGAGATGTAATTATAGTAGAGGATTCATTTTTTGGCAAGTGTTTTTTGCAAATTTTTTCGGTTGTGTTTGTATATTATTGATATTTTCCGCCTTCAAACCCGCATAAACACTGAATTCTTTTTTGAAAATTTCTTAGAAAAAAATTGATTTTTTCTTTGTTTTTTCTTAATTTTTTCCGATTTTCTTAAATAGAAATTAACTTTTACCTCTACTTATTTATGAAATAAAACTTTTATGATAGTCTATTTAAAACAACAAAAGGAGGACCTTATGAAAAAAATATCATTTTCTTCTTTTTTTAAAAAGAAAAAGAAAGAACCAGAACATGAGGACAACAAAAAAGACTCCATTGATATTTTAAAAGAAAACATTTCTAAAATATCAGATGTGGAATTTAATCCTATTAAAGAAGATCAAGTTAAAGAGAATACAGATGATCCATCAGCTAATAACTCTAATAAATTCAAATTTATAAGAAACGATAAATACTTATCTATAGTAATTTATGGACTTATTTTCGTTCTCTTTTCTATTCTTATATATAAACTAATTGGCGACTTATCAATTACATCTAAAGCAATATCCGCTTTCTTCTCCCTTTTAGGGCCATTTATAACAGGCGCATTTATTGCTTTGATTTTGTATCCTTTGGTTAAACTTATATATAGGAACTTTTTTACTAACCTATTGCACATTAAGTCAGCTAAGCTAAAAAAGATACTATCAATACTTCTAGCTTATATTATTGCAATCGGATTTATTGCTATATTACTTGGATTTGTTATTCCACAAATCTATTTTAGTTTGCAGGAAATAATAGATAAACTACCTGTCTGGTATGACAATACTTACAATTTCATTATTAACTTTGAAGACAAACACTCATACTGGACATTTATAAATTTTGACGACGTTAACAATTACATTCAAAGCATATTACCAAGATTAACAAATTACCTAACAGGAATTCTATCTAATATGATTCCTTACCTTGTTAATACCTCAATGGCTATTATGAAGGGATTAGTTAATTTCATTATTGCTATTATTGTTTCAATTTACATGATTTCAGATCATAAAAACTTATTCTATCACGCAAAAAGAGCTCTTTATGGAACACTTCCAAAAAAGACTGCTGATTCATTTAGAATAATAGTAAGAAACTGCGTTAACATCTTCCTTGACTTTATCTTTGGTAAAGCGCTTGATTCCCTAATCATTGGAATTCTTTGCTTTATTATAATGTCAATTCTTAAGATGCCATACTCAGTATTAATAAGTGTAATTGTTGGTGTTACCAATATGATTCCTTACTTTGGACCTTATATTGGCGGTGTTATTGGTGGATTATTTATTATTATTGCTAACCCTGTACTTGTTATTGGATATGCAATATTAATCCTTGTTATCCAGCAATTAGACGGTCTTGTTATTGGACCTAAGATTATTGGAGATAGCACAGGTCTTAAACCATTATGGGTAATATTTGGTATTACAGTTGGCGGTAGCTTATGGGGAATTCTAGGAATGTTCCTTGGTGTACCTATTGTTGCTGTATTAGGATATATACTTAATCTTATTGTACAACACCTTCTTAACAAAAAAAGTGTAAAGATTAAGCCTTATGATTCATTTGATGAATTCTAAAAATTGATTACTAACTTATATTTGTATAAAAGCTATAAAAAATCCCCCTGAATAGGTAATTCTATCTTAAATAGATAATTACATATTTAGGGGGTATTTCTATTAATCTCTATTGGCAATTAGTTTACAAATTGCATTACCTGCTTCTGAGAACTTCTTCTCATATTCAGTCATTACATTGCCTTCATTCATTCTTGGCTCATTGTGAAGATCTCTTGTATAATCTACTAAATTCCAATTAGCTTCCTTTACTTCTTCTAATGAGAAATTAAATAAATCAACATTATCTGTCTTAAATTCTACTCTTCCATCAGCCTTTAAGATTTCATTATATCTTGCAAAAAACTGTCTTGATGTAAGTCTTCTTTTGGCATGACGATCCTTTGGCCATGGATCAGAGAAGTTTAGATATATTCTATCAACTTCATCCTTACCAAATACTTCTGTAATAGCCTCAGCATCCATTCTAATAAATCTCAAATTTGGTAATTGTAATTCATCCTGTTTTTCTACAGCACGTAATAAAACTGAAGAATACTTCTCTATACCTACATAATTAATACTTGGATTTAAGCTTGCAAGTGTAGTAATAAAAGTTCCCTTGCCCATACCAATTTCAATATGAATTGGATTATTATTCTTAAAAACTTCAGACCAAGTTCCCTTCATTCCAATAGGATCAGTGAAAACATATTCATTTTCCACCATAACTTCTCTTGCGCCAGGTACATTTCTTAATCTCATCTTTTCCTCCGCATATGGTTAAAGCCTTAGCTTCGATATTATTTTTTATGTAACTTTCGTATTATAAATGATTTTTTCTATTTTGCCAATATAAAGTTTAGCAAACCATAAGTTGCCACTTTTATCATTAATTATTATAATAAAATGTGATTTTTGATGATAAATTATTTTTTCAAACTTAAAGGACGGAAATTTTATGATAAAACTTAAAAAAATACTTAAGGCAGGAGTTGCACTTCTTAGTGCTAGTTTACTTCTCTTAACACCTGCAATTAATGCTACTGCTGCCATTTCATCTACTGGTAGCATTGTTTCTAATGTAGATACTTCTAATTTAACTTGGCCTAGTGCACCTAATGTGCAAGCCGGAAGTTGTATATTAATAGATGCAGATACAGGTTCAATTCTTTATGAAAAAAATGCATATACAAAATGCTATCCTGCAAGTACAACTAAGATTCTTACAGGATTATTAACTATAGAAAATTGCAGTTTATCTGAAAACATCACTTTTTCAAAAGCTGCTGCCGAATCTGTTAATATAACAGAAGATGCTAATTTAGGCACTAAAGAAGGGGAAACATATACTGTTGAACAGGCACTTTATGGCATGCTTTTATATTCTGCCAATGAAATTGCTTATGGACTTGCTGAACACGTAGCCGGCAACCTAGACAGCTTTGTTGATATGATGAATGCCAAGGCAAAGGAAGTTGGAGCACTTAATACTCACTTTGCTAACTCAAGTGGATTATATGATAGCAATCACTATACAACAGCCTATGATATGGCAATGATTGCAAAGGCATG
Organism: Lachnospira multipara LB2003; assembly: GCF_000702205.1. GTDB lineage: Bacteria > Bacillota > Clostridia > Lachnospirales > Lachnospiraceae > Lachnospira > Lachnospira multipara_A. The sequence goes on from NZ_JNKW01000005.1 coordinate 115,854, forward strand.
TTATAACAATGCAACCTTTGTAAATATTGACTCCACTTCTTCATCTTATACTATTCCTGCAACTAACAAGACAGCAACACCAAGAACTTTTAGACATAGACACAAAATGCTATATGGCAGGGAATACTACTATGAATATTGCAAGGGTGGTAAAACAGGATTTACAGACCAGTCACAATATACCCTTGTAACCTTTGCAGAAAAAGATGGAATGAGACTAATATGTGTAACATTCCAAGAACCAAGTGATGAAAGCCGTTTCGTTGATACAAAGGCATTGTTTGAATGGGGTTTTGATAACTTTACAAAAACCACAACTTCAAGTAGTAATATTAGCTCACTATTAACCAATGAGACAATTTATACATCTAGTGTATTCTCAAAAAAGCAGCTAAATTACAACCTTACAGCATCATTTATAACAATACCTAATACTGGTTCATCATCCGATGTTACTATTGCATTAGATGATAACTACGACCTAACCAATAACAATGGTGAATTAGGTATTCACCTTAAATACTTATTTGGCAATAATGTTGTAGGTACAACAACCCTTAATATAAACACTTCAACAGCAGCTAAGGATTCATCCCTTCCATACTTAAATGCTACAGATAATCATTCAAAATATAGCGCCAAAAAATGCCTATATATTAACATCTGGATTTTGCTTGGAGTTGTATTAATAATTGCTTTAGTTGCATATGTAATCTACTATCTTAACACATCAACTAATTACAAAAGACGTAGAAGAGCAAAAAGAAAATTAAGATTTTAATAAAAAGACACTTTAACAGCCCCCGACCAAGAATAAATCTTGGCCAGGGGTTTTATAATGAGGGGGACTGGAAAGCATAATTTTTTCTGATCTAAATCAGAATCTATATATTTGATGTAAAATTGGAGATTCTCTAGGTGGGAGTTCCCTCTCCCACCCAAGGAGAGTCTATGGTATAGCACATCAAAAACAAATACATAAGACGTCTTGTCTTATAGAAACTGTCTAAACAATATAGCCTCTATTGGCATTACCAGATATAGATTCACAATATCCAGCTTTAGAATAAGTTAAACCAGCATATACATTCTGTGTGTTTTTCATAAGAGAAGCTGATTCATCCACCTTACTTACTTCATAAAAACTTTGTCTTAACTTTAATAATATATTTTGTAACTTACAGACCTCATCCCTATCAAATCTTGTAAAGTTACTTATTAGTCTTCTTTTTACAAAATTATAAATAACAAACAAATTCTTAGATAAATCAAATTCCATATTAAGTCCAACAATCAATTCATCTATTGCTCGTTGTGCTCCAACAATCGCATGTCTTTTTTCTTCAATTTCTTCCACTTCACAAGCTTCCTTCAAATAATCAAGTGCTAAGTCATAAATAATAACTACTAATTCTGTTCTATTTGCTTGAGAAATCCTATAAGAATATGTTCTGATTAAATCATTATTCATGGCTATCTTTCCTTCTTCTTAAAAACTTACTTATTTAAAATCTGTAATACTTCTGCCGGTCTTTGATTTGCCTGAGCTAAGATAGATGTTGCAGCCTGAGTCATTACTGTATAACTTGTATATTCTGTCATTTCTTCTGCCATATCTGTATCTGTCATTACTGATAAAGCCTTAGTTAAATTTTCCACTGAAACATCTAAGTTATTTGTAGTATGTTCAAATCTATTCTCATATGCACCTAACTGTGATCTAACCTTATTAAGTCTTGTTATAGCCTCATCAACTATCTGAACAGAAAGTGTTGCTGTATATCCTGTCATAACGTTAATATTCTCAGTCTTTAGTGTATATGTGGAAATTTCTGGAATATTAATTACTATTACCTGATCTTGGTTACCGCCAATATGCACACTTAATGTACCAACATCTGTTACTTCCTGATTGATCTTTTCAGCATTACCCTTTGACACAATTTCAGACTTTCCGTCTGTTCTTCTTTGGTCATTAAAAATTGTTCCTGATACATTTCCTGGAATATCTAGTTTAAATACCTTATTGTTAACATCTGTCACTGTAATTTCTGTACCCTTTGTTGAAATAATTGCAGATGATTCAAAACCAACTCTTGTTTGAACACCATTAGATATTGTTGTTGTGAATTCTGCCTCACAGTCTTTACCTTCTGCAATAATTCCATCGCCAATTCCAGCCTCAGGCATACCAAGCATTGCAGCTAATTCAATGTTATCGCATTTAATCTCTAGTTTTTGATCTGATCCAAATTGATTAGTCATCATAACCAAATATGAACCTGTATAATTAGTTGATGGACTAAATCCAGCATATTTAGTTCCATTAGATTTTGTGTCATTATCTGTAGGAGATGCTACTACAAATGCCTCACCACCAGCATTATTCATACCATCTACTAATTTTCCCATAATATTTCCTAGAGTGTCTCCCTCTGCAATTTCAATTTTATAGCCATTAATGCTAATGTTTCCTGCCTGTCCTGCACTAATTGTCTGTGTGTCATTCATTGAAATTGTGAAAGAACTTACTGCCACAGCCTGTCTAGCATCTTCAGTAACAGTAACTCCATAAATACCTGCAACATAATTATCAGTACATTCAAGCTGATTAACTCCCTGATAATCTGAATACACTCTTCTTGTTAAATTACCATTTATAAGAGACTGAGTATTAAATTCTGTCTGATTTGATATTCTATCTATTTCATTATTAATGTTATCAATTTCTTCCTGAATAGCTCTACGTTCAGAATCAGAGTTAACATCATTAACTGCCTGAACTGTAAGTTCCTTTAATCTTGCAAGCATAGACTGAATCTCACTTAAAGCACCTTCAGCTGTGTTTAATACAGATACCCCATCTGAAGAGTTATTGTTGGCTTGATTTAGTCCTCTAATCTGCATTCTCATTTTTTCAGATATAGCAAGACCAGCAGGATCGTCCACTGAACTATTTAATTTAAAACCAGATGATAATCTCTCGATTGAGGTAGATAAAGCATTCTGTGCCTTCTGTAAAGCGTTATTAGAAACGATGGCTGAAATATTTGTGTTAATTCTCATTATAAAAACCTCTCTTTGTCCGTCCACCGCCCTGTGAGAAACTTTTTATTTTAACTTCCATGTACTATATATATCGGACCAATTTCCTATTTCTTAACTCGATATTAGTAATTTCTTGTTTCAATAAAATTTAGTTTTTCTAGTAAACAAGCGCATTAACAGCTTTGCGTGCAAGGCTATATAAGCTAGATGTAGAGACTTGTGTTTCTCCTATAGCAGTATTTATATTTTCTAGTTCCTCTACAAAATCCACCTGTTTAAAACTACCATCATTAACATAAGTATCCTTTATCTTGCCCTTTAAAATGTCCATTTTTTCCACACTTTTACTTACCTTAATACTTGCAGCAATTGTATCATTACTTACCTGCATATTAAGACTAGTCTTTCCGTATTCCTTGCTATCTAATTCAATGGCTATTTGACCCTTAAACTCAGATGTTGAAACTAGCTTTAAGTTTATCATTCCTATTCCATCCTCTGATGTATAAGGTATTCTATACTCTCCTTTGTCTCTTAATTTTGATGCATAATTAAACTGTCTATTGTTAATTCTTAACAGTTCTAACATTTCAAAATTAAGATTAGAAAGTGCATTTGCTCCTGCCATTTCCATCATATTAGACGCACTAGAATCATTATTAGTCCCAACTAATCTACCCTCAATTGCTGCCTCAAGACTATCATTACTAGCTTCCCTTAATTCTTCTATGTAATTATCAAGTTCTTCCTTTTGTCCAATTTTTTCTATTACTTCTCCTATGCCCTTTACTTTAACTGGACTAATAGCTGCATTGGCAATAATAAAATTATCGGATTTAATTAATTCACTTACAGCCCTTAGATTTCCCATATTTTCTTCTAAATCTGCCTGTAATAAATTATTATATATCCTATCTTCTACATTGCTTTTTTCTAGCAATTCTCTTGTGTATTCATTATCTAATTCCTGCTCTAATCTATAATCATATTCAACACTAATATCATTGATAAATTTATTAACCGATTCCTTTTCAATTCCATATTTATTGTCGATTTTTTTCAATGTATTAGGTGTTATATAATTCTTATTATTGTTAAATAATGCCTTATAATAGTTAATCTCGCCTTCTATGCTTGCTAGTCCTGTATTGTCATCTATTGTTCTATCAATACCACTGTGTTTTCTACTTTCAAAAGCGGTAATAAGATTTCCCATAGATACATCAGCGCCCTGCTTTATAAGACGACCAACCGATTCTCCAGCATCCTTAGTAAAAATATTCATCATTCTATAGATGCCTATAAACATCTTTCTTTCATCTGCTGTAATATTGTTTGTTCTATCTAATTTATACAAAAATTTTGCAAACTTTTCTTCATTAGCCAAACTTGCCTCACTATTTTGTTCAACAAGATATTCATTTAGATCAGAGATGTCGCTTTCCATTGGATTAATACCATCTCTAATCATCTTAAGGGCTGTCTCTGGTTTCATATTATTAATCAAGTTCTTAAGAGTTTCATTTACTGTCTTAACTTTATTAATATTATCAGTTGTCTCCTCCATGCCATTAAGAGCTAATATTCTAACTGCATCTCTATTAGCCTTATTATCTTCTAGTCCTAAACTATTTAATATTTCCACAGCACTATTTTTAACAGCCTTACTCATAGAATCCCCTAAGTCAGGTCTTATCTGTGTTCCAACTGTCTCATATGTCTTATCATATAAATCAAGCTTACTTTTTATTTGCATTCCCACATTTGCAACTGTGTTAATTGTGAGAATAGTTGCAGCTTCACTAGTATTAATAAGCTTACTAAAGGCAAAAAGAGGGGTTTCTTTAATTTCTTCAACACGAGTACTAACATCTATTGCTCTTCTTATATCAGCTGCTAAATTTCCTGTACTATCAAGCCCCTTTATAAGTTCTTCATTTAACTTACTTATTGGAGTTGATAATAGTTTATCTACATTATTTACCAAAAAGGCACTTGCACTGCTTGTCATTAATATTCTTGTTTCAAGTAATGTATAATATGCAGCATTTGCCTTAGCATTATCTGTATTATTATCCTCTAAATTTATATCCTTAATTAAGGCCAAAGCTTCATTAGGATCAAATACTTCCTTCCCTTTATCATTAGCTTTAACTGCCTTATATATGTTTTCTAAGTTAATTGAAAGTTTATTGTCTATGCAAGTTTTAATTTCCTTAATACCAGCATTATTACTTGCTTCATAAGCCATTTCAACTGCTTCTAGTTTGGAATATTTACTTGTTACATAAACATTATTTATGCTCTCACCAAGGGCTAAATTATCGACCATTTTATCTAATATTTGTGCCTTGCCCGTTAAACTTTTTATTTCGTTAACATCGACTGAATCTAGTTTTTCTAAATTTTCTAGATTAGTTGCTGTTACTGGAATGTCCGATTTTAACAAAAGCTTTGCATTTTCTAATGCAGCCTTTAAGTCTTCACAATTAGATGACTGAACAACTCTAACTAATTGATTTCTCATACCATCAAGATCTGCATCACTAATTGTGCTAGACATATTAAATGTGCTATTTGTAGCCATTTGTGCATTATAAATTCCATCAATAGTTGCTTCTACATTATTAGACACCATATATAATTTTGCCTTGCTATTTAAGCCTTCTAATTTGTCTATTTTTTTCATAGTATCTTCTATAGATACCAAGTCTTCTTCTTTTAATTCTATACCCTTATCATTAAGCCTATTAGACACTTCATTAGCTAGAGCTTTACTTCCTGTTGCTTTTATTAAAGCCTCTTTATTAATTGGTGTGCCATAGGCTCTATAGTCCTTTGAATGCATTGCAAGTTCAACTCTTATCTTATCTATAATTGTAAGCATTTCATCCTTAGATGCGTCTGTAAGATTATAGCCCTCTTTATCAATTCCTATAGCATCAGCTACACTTGAGCCTGACAACTTTTTCATAAGAGCTTTTAATCCAATTTGTGCACCCTTAGCACTATCCATAATTTGAGATTTTACATCATTAGCTTCAGAAAGGAGTTCATCATATGCATTAATGCTTTTCTTCTCTCCATTAGACACAAAAGCAGCGGCAAATGTTTTATCTACACTTGCCGTCTTAGACATATTATTGTTTAAGATATTTATAGAATTATTACTTGTTTTTTCATTTCTATCTAAAAAAGTATTTACATCTATATTTAAACCCATAAAAAAACTCCTTATTTCCTGTACTAATCTTCTCTACGATTAATATCGGAAACAAGGAGTTAAAATATAAGTTAATGTTTTTTACCTATCAATTTTTGTTGGTAAACAACGGCTTACATCACCGTCAAATTCATAAACATTTATTCCATATCTATCAAGATCAATTAATAATGAATCGTCATATCCATCACAATTTCCCTTAACTGATTGAATCTGCTTTGCCTGTTTTTCTTCATTATCACCTAGCACTAATTTATACTTACCTGCAATTGGTGTACCAATTCTAAATGATGGTCTTTCAATTGGTGTAAAATTAAGAACAAAGAGTAAATTTTTCTTTCCAGAAGGACTAATTCTAATAAATGATAATACGCTATTATCCTTGTCATTAGCATTAATCCATCTAAATCCCTTTTCATCATAATCTGTCGCATAAAGAGCTGGATATTTTTTATAAAGCTTCATACACTTTGATGTAAATTCCTGCATTGCCTTATGTGAAGGATCCTCAAGTAAGTACCAATCAAGGGATTTCTTCTCACTCCATTCATTCCACTGACCAAATTCCTGACCCATAAATAAAAGTTTTTTACCTGGATGTCCTGTCATATATGCATAAGCCAATTTAAGGTTAGCAAATTTATCTTCCCTGTCACCAGGCATTTTTCCAAGCATAGAATTCTTTAAATGAACCACTTCATCATGTGATAAAACTAATATGAAATTCTCGCTATATGCATACATAAGTGAAAATGTAATTCGTCCATGGTTGAATTTTCTAAAATATGGATCCAACTTCATATATTCTGTAAAATCATGCATCCAACCCATATTCCACTTAAATGTAAATCCTAAGCATTCGCCATTATCAGGATCACCTGATACCATAGGCCAAGCTGTTGATTCCTCAGCTATTGATATTGCCTGTGGGAATCTCTTTCTTAATATGCTATTAAAGTGCTTTAAAAAGCTCATAGCTTCTAGGTTTCCATTGTCGCCATATTTATTAGGAATCCAATTTCCATCTGATCTTCCATAGTCAAGGTATAACATTGAAGCTACCGCATCCACTCTTAATCCATCTACATGGAACTTATCTATCCAATATAATCCGTTGGCAATAAGGAAGTTGGATACTTCATTCTTCTCATAGTCAAAAACCAAAGTTCCCCAATCTGGATGTTCGCCCTTTCTTGGATCTGCGTATTCATAAACACAACTTCCATCAAACTTAGCAAGTCCGTGAGCATCCTTAGGGAAATGAGCTGGTACCCAGTCAAGAATTACACCTATTTTTTTCTTATGCATATAGTCAACAAAATACATAAAATCTTCTGGTGTACCATATCTTGCTGTTGGAGCATAATATCCTGTTACCTGATAACCCCATGAGCCATCAAATGGATATTCTGCAATTCCCATTAACTCAATATGTGTATATCCCATTTCTGATACATAATCAGCTAACTTATCTGCTAGCTCTCTATAACTAAAAAATCCATCATCTGAATCTTCTATTTTCTTTTTCCATGATCCTAAATGGCATTCATAAATTGACATTGGAGACTTTAAATGGTTTTCCTTTTTCTTAGCTTCAACCCATTTTTCGTCCTTCCATGTAAAGCCATTAAGATTTGTGATTTTTGATGCTGTTGCTGGTCTTAATTCTGCAGCATTAGCATATGGATCTGCCTTATATAATGCTTCTCCACTCTGTGAAATAATTAAGAATTTATATAACTGATTCTCCTTAGCACCTTCTATAAATAAATCGTAAACGCCACCCTCTGATATTTTCTTCATATCATATCCGTATGCGTCCCAATTATTAAAATCGCCTACAACATAAACCTCTTTAGCCTTTGGAGCCCAGACAACAAAATACACGCCTTCTTTGCCATCTTTTGTGCAAAGGTGCGCTCCCATTTTGTTATAGATTTCATAATGTGTTCCATTTCCAAAAAGATATGCATCAAGCTCTGTAAATGCAATATCCTTATAGTCTGGAAATGCGCATTTTTTCTCAATTTTTGCCTTACTCATTTTTTATTACCACCTCTTACTCTTTTACAAACTAACATTAAATAATCTTTCGTTAGCTTTTACTTTCCCCTTTGTAAATAAACTTAACGTTTTTACTTTTTTTAGTTTAGCATATTTTCTTTATAATTACTAATAAATTTTGACCTCAAGTCATTCTTTTTTTGCCCTTTTATCTGCTTTGTGCTATACTATCGCTTGAATTTATAATAAAAAAGATAATTAATCTTGGGAGGCCATTATGTTTATATATCTTTTAGGCGATAGTTACTTTAAATGGACTACATTTTTTGGCGTAATATTCGCATTCATACTTACCTTTGCAGCTATCTCATTAGCTAAGGCTATTTTACCACGTGATGCCGGTAGAGCATTTGCTATTAACGGATCAAAATCTGTTGGTAAGCCTCGAGGAGCTGGTTTAGTATTTATACTTACATTTGTAATTTCAACTCTTCTTTTTGTTAAGATTAATATAGAAATGTGCATCTACCTATGCTTAATAGTATTTGAGATGCTTTCAGGATATTTTGATGACGCATCATCAAAGCCTTGGGGAGAATTAAAGAAAGGTCTTATTGATTTTGTTATTGCTCTTGTTTGTGCATGTACATTCCTTTACTTTAACCCTAACACATTTACACTAGCCCTTTTTGATAAAACTATAACTCTTAATCCAATTGTTTATGGTATTCTTATAATTATTCTTATCTGGGCAAGTATTAATGTTACTAACTGTTCTGATGGTGTTGATGGTTTATGTGGAACATTATCAATTGTTACTTTATCAACAACTTATATTCTATTCCATGAAATCGCCTCATCAGAATTACAATATAGACATTGCGTAATTATTATGGTGGTTTGCTTACTTGCTTACCTTTGGTTTAACTCTTCACCTAGCCAGTTACTTATGGGTGATGCTGGTTCAAGAGCAATCGGTATTTTTATTGCCATCACATTCTTAAAGCTTCATAGCCCATTCTTATTTATTCCAATGGCTATTATGCTTATTCTTGATGGTGGTCTTGGCTTAGTTAAACTTACAATTATGCGTGTATTTAAAACTAAGAACTTCATGAAAAATCTTAGAACACCTATTCATGACCATATGAGAAAAAATAAGACATGGTCAGATACACAGGTTGTTGCAAGATTCGCTATTATACAGCTTATAATTGCATTAGCAGTTATTTACGCCCTAGTTTAATATTGAATTTAATAGACATTAAAAAAAGAATGAGAATTTTATTTCTCATTCTTTTTTATTGCATTTCTTCTTTCAGCTTGTCTTTTTAAACGCTTATGTTCTCTTTCTTTGTTTTGTCTGTCTTTAATTTTTTTAGCGCCTTCAATGTCTGTTTTTTTCATAATTCTGATCACATAATATTGGCCATTATCAGCTTGTTTTGTTCTAAATCGTCCCTTTATTAAGCCATGCTCTATACACTCAAAAAGCCCATAATAAACTTTTGAATTAGTTGCAAACCATTTTATTTTTCTCTTCATTGCTTTGCCACAATAAATACAATTGCAAGCTCTTACAACTCTATCGTCTGCTGCCCTTTCTCTTGAGTCAAATCCTCTAGAGATATATTTTTCATATTCACCATAATTTTGATATATTTCTTCTTTTCTTGTGTTAGGAATGAAATATGTATCTATACTTGTATAATGACCAACTTTTTTTAGGTCGATTTTTTGCAAAACCTTGGCAGTATAGTGTGCGTCAGAAAGAGCAGAATGATATTCTTCTGTTTCTCTAATTTTTAGTTCCTGAATTGCACTTTTTAGATTAAGCTTATCCTTACCATTAAGGTACATGTAACTATATAATTTCTGAACATCAAGATATATAAAAGGCTTTGGGAATGGAATATCCACTTTATAATGTTTCATATTTCGTTGTAGCTCAGTTAAATCCATGCTACCCCAAATTGCAAAAGTATATTCATCACCACACCATTCAAGAAATTCTTTTATGGCATTCTCAAACAAATCGCCCTTTTCTAAATCACTTTCTGTTAAATGAATAACTTTTTTAACTGCTGATTGTAATTTTTTATATGCTCTTGGCTTAATTACTCTCTGCCATTCGCCTTTATATCTTAATTTTTCGTCTAACTTAACTGCGCCAATTTCTATTATTTCAAATGGCATATCAGGTAAGGAGTTAACCTTTCCAGTGGAACTTTGATTCCATTCAAGGTCTAATATAATATAATTCATAAATTGATATTTCTCCTCTTGGCTTATAATAACCTGACTATATTATATAAGAATTATACATTATAATAAAGTACCTCATTAAGATATATTTCAAGTGTTTCACACACTACTTTGCTAAAATATTATTTGACTACATTCCAACTTATATGTAAACTTTTATCTAGCTAGCAAGGAATACGGTTAGAATCCGTAGCAGCTCACTCTACTGTATTGTGTTACATTTAATTATTTAAGCCACTGATTTTCTTTAGTTTATGGTTTTTCCTCAAAAGCTTAGACCAAAGTCATTTGGGAAGGTTAATTAAATGGCTTATACACTAAGCCAGGATATTTGTTAGCAAAAATTTTTTACTGTCCCCTGGTGAGAGGTTCGACAAGTGATGATTATTCATCGGAGAGGAAAATTATGAAAAAAACAATTAAGCATGTTTTTGCTCTTTTTTGCACTACTCTTGCACTTATTCCAACTGCAATTAGTGTTAAAGCAGACGTAAACAAGACAACACCAAATGTTTCTGATGTGAAAGCTCAAGCTATTACTACTGCTAATTATTGCTTAACATCTGACGCTAATCTTTTTAGTGACTTAAGCACTAATTCAAATTTCCATACAGCTTCAAGAGACCTACTTCTTGCTAATGCTGTAGGGGCAGATATTACTACTGAACTAAATACATATTTAGAAACTGTTAAGACGCTTCTAAATGAAGACGGATCTTTAATTCTTGATAGTAGTAATGGTTACATACTTGCTAACTACGCTGATCTTTTGGATGTTCTTGCAATCGCTAAAATCGATGCAACTAACTTTGAAGGACACGATATTGTTAGTATTTTTAATGAGCAGATGAAAGCTGTTACAACTAGTCAATTTGCAGATTCTAATTATGTAAATCCTTATCTTCTAAGTGGTTTATATGCAACAACAAGATCATACCATTCACTCTTATCAGACTATGATCAGATTTATACAAATCTCACAGCTGCCATTAAATCAATAACAACTAATGAAGGTGTACAATACTATGGTTTCTCAGCTGATAATGACTTTAATGTATTAACAGGTATGACAGCACTTTATAACAGCGATGCTGAATTTGCACAAAAAATCGATGCTATTGCAACTAAGCATACAAATACAACAGCAGACTCAGCTGGTACAATCTATACAGACCCAGAAACTGGAGCAGTATTCTTTTATGGAGCATTAAACTCAGATTCAACTGCACTTTCCCTTGGTTTTGTATCAGAATATGGTTCTAGCGAAAATTCAGCAATTAAGTACAATGCCTTAATTAGCAACTTTAAGTCACAGACAACTGCTGGTGCTTTTACATATTACGGAGATGATAGCATATACTCTTCTCGTGATGCATTATTAGGATTAAGTGTTTACATTAGTTCTTTAGAGAATACTACTCATCCTTTCTATGTAACACCATATATAAATACAGTTTCTAATAACGAAACAGAAAACGACACAGTAAACGAGACAGAAAATAACACAGAAACTAGTGCAGCTCCTATTCTAGATTCAGCTCAAACAAGCGATAACTTAAATCTTTCTCTTACAGTTGTTTTAATGGCTGCTTCTTTAGTAACTGTTGCTTCATTATCAATAAATAATAAGAAAAATAACGTGTTATAATAATATTAGTGTTCACTATAGACCAACATAGACGAGACTTTTAAGACAGTGAATACAAGAAAAAGGTATGTGAGAAATCACATACCTTTTTTAATACATACCAAATTTTATTTTTATTCGTTCTAGCTTCTGAATCACGCTATCTCCTATTAAAAAAGAACATATGCTAGCAAAAAGTGCATGTAGAAAATCATAAGGAACACCTGTTATATACATCAACTTTAATGTTTCAAAGCTTATATAGCTTTCACTTCCCGCTCCCATATATGAAGAACCTGTTATCATACTTGCAAAATTCATTATGCCGCCGTATATTACAAAAACCGTTATAAATGTAAAAACCGTAACTGTAATTATATTAGTTGGTATCTTACTTCTACTAAAAATCACATACAAAATAATTCCTAAAAAACCAAAAATATATAATCGCCATCCAAAAAAGCTTTCATTATCAGCTCTTGTAAATAAATAGCTTATAAAGGCTATTAACTCGCAAAAAACAACTAGAACAAGAGGAAATAATACTGCCTTTATCCCAGTATTTACATTTTCTTTTAACACTTTTTTCTTATCTGATAGATGTCCAATTACTTCAACTTTAGCAAAAGCAATACCGCCTAATGCACCAAGCAAACCCCAAGCTAACATCTGCCATGGAGTCCACATTCCCTGTCCCATAAAAAAGTTACATATAAACCTTGCAAGTACACCTATTAACAAACCTGCCTGTGCGCCAAGACCTATTCCAGAAAGAATCACTAAACTCGTTCCTAGATGAAGTGGAATTGTAAATGCACATATTAAATTAGCAACTACTGTAAGTGCTGCCATTAACGCTATTAAAACAACTTCCCTTGCCTTAAGCTTCTTAGCTTTATAATGCAGTGCTAAAGGTAAAGCTGACACAATTAATACTACTGTTGATATTAACCAATAACTCATCTTACCAGTCCTTTGATAATTTTTTTATTTTTTCCACATCTGACATTACAATACAGTTATTGAAAATATCAGACATAACTCTATTAACTCCTGTAGTAAAAAACATATTTCCTGCAAAAAAATCTCTTGTATTATTTAGACTTGCTACTTCTCCATCAAAAAGTAATGCGCATTTATTAGCATACCTAGCAGTCCATTCTAAATCATGAGTAACAACTACAACTGTTATTCCTTCTTTGTCCACTAGTTTTTTTAGCATATCGCCTATTTCCTGTCTATAGAATGGATCAAGTCCCTTTGTTGGTTCGTCTAACAAAAGGATTTCTGGTTTCATTAACATAATCTTTGCTATGGCAAGTTTTTGAGCCTCACCACCACTAAGATCATATGGATGTCTTTTGGCACATGACTCTAAGCCGATGTTTTTTAAGCTTTCATATACCAATTCCTTCTTTTTTTCCAAATCCAATTCTTTGTATAAATCAGACCTAAGAAGGATTATTTCTGCTAATTCTTCTTCCACACTTATCTGTGTAAATACCGTTAATGGATTCTGAGGTAACATATATATTCTCTTATTTTTAGCTACTTTTATCTTTCCTGATTTTGCTTTTTCTATATTGGTTAAAAGCTTTAGTAAGGTTGATTTTCCCGCTCCATTTCCACCAAGAATTGCTGTAATTTCACCTTCATTTATCTGTAAATTCAAATTATTAAGTACCTTTTTATTATCTATATTATCATTGTAATAAAAGGACACATCTTTAATTGTAATAATTGGACTTATCTTCTTATCACTATTTATATTTGGATCTTGTCCTCTAAGATAGTTTTCCACATCTTTTCTAATATTTGTTGGCATATCCACAAAATATTCCTTTATCCACTTTCTAACTTGTGGAACAGTTATTCTATCTGTTTTTTCTGATAGTTTTTCATATACCCTAACTGCCTTTGGTAGTCCTAATGTTAAGTTGCTTTCTAACTCTCTAAGCTTTGAAATCATTGTGGATTTATCCCCAGTTGCTAACACTTTACCATTCTCTAGCGCCACAATCTTATCTACTTTCTCATAGATATTCTCTAAATTATGTTCAATCATAATTATTGTTGTTCCTAAATCTGCGTTAATTGCAGCAATCTGTCCTAAAAATCGCTTTGTTGCAATTGGATCTAGCTGTGCAGTTGGCTCATCTAATAAAAGAATCGATGGTGTTGTTACCATAACAGAAGCTAAATTTAAAAGCTGCTTTTGTCCGCCTGAAAGACTTGTAACCTTTTTGTTATACCAATCTGATATTCCAAAATACTCTGCCATTTCAGCAACTCTACTTCTAATGCTGTTATTAGAAACCCCTAAATTTTCTAATCCAAATGCTAGCTCATGCCAAACCGTATCTGTAACAATTTGATTATCTGGATTCTGTGTTACTAATCCTACTGTCTTAGTAGCCTCTAATTGGCTCATTTCGCCAACTTCTCTGCTTCCTATAAGGATTTTACCGCTATTTCTTCCTGCTGGCATCATGCCTGTTTTAAGGCACTTTAAAAGGGTTGACTTTCCACTTCCTGATTTGCCTATAAGAAGATTAATGCTACCTTCTTCTATTCCTAAATTTATATCCTCTAATGCAAATTCATCACTTCCACTATAGGAAAAGCTAAAATCTTTAATTTCAACAATTTTTCCCATTATATTAGCTCTCCTTTTTTGTCATACTTTTCTTTTTTACATAAAATACTAGTTCTATTATCACTGGAAGCAATGCTTCACATATAAATAAAACAAGAGCAGCTATATTAAAAATGTCCCATTTATTCATAATAATAACTGGTAACATATATACTCTATACTTCTTATTAACAAGCTCCCAGACAAGAAACGCCAAAATCATTATCTGAATAGAAATAAATATTTTGTCTCTTTTATTCATAGTAAATTTATGATAACTTGTTCGTCCCTTTAATCCATAGCCTCTGCTTTCCATAGAATTTGCTGTTTCTATTGAGCTTTCTAAAGACCAAGACACAAGTATAGAAAATTCTCTTAATCTATATTTCATATTAGATAATAAGCCAGCACTAGGATTTATTATTCCCATTGCTAGCTGGCCCTCATGAATTTGCTTTAATCGATTTTTAAACAAAGGAATAAATCTAAGTATCATTGTAAAAAAAAGACCTAATGTTGGAGATAATCGTCCAAACAAATAAAACATTTTTTCTGAATCAATCATTATTCTTAAAATGACACACCAAATTATTCCAGATACCAGCATAAGGCTTATAACAGCTCCATATAGGTAATTTTCCATATAAACCGCAGACTCATTAACATAAAATAAAACCTTGCTTCCTGTGTGATATAAAAGTGGCTGAAGCCCTATCATAAATACAATGATTGGTATGGATAATGATATTAAGTTTACTAATTTTTTCTTATTTTCTTCTAAACATATGCATACTAACAATCCTGTAAAAAAAGAACATAATAGTACTATTACATTTATTGTACTCATTGTTACTATAAGCATTGTTATCACATATAATAAAAGCACCAAAGGATGTGCTTTTTCATACTGTTTCTGATTCATATAGTCTCCATTCAATTAATTATGGTGCGTAATCGCCTTTTATTCCACTATACCACCAAACCATGCTATCTCCATCCTTTAATTCATACTGAGATGATCCTCTATCTGCAAAAACATTATTTACATAATAAGTCCATCCTGAAAAATTATTTCCGTTTCCTAATGCTCCATCTAATAATTTATGCGTAATACCAGCAATATCGCTTACATAACCGCCACTTGCCTTTAAAGATACGCCTTCCTCATTACAAGCCATCTTTAAAAGGTTAAGGGCTGTTGTACCCTCTTCAACATAATAGTACTTTGTTGAAATTATCTCTCCATTTGCAGGTATTTTTTCTTTAACAGCATCTGGAAGCTTAGAATTATAATCATCCCATAAAAGCGCCTTTGCTGTTACTCTTACGCTTACTCTAATATATTTTTTATCATCTTGTGGAAGTGCTTTATTATTACTTCCATTAGCTTCATCATTTCCTATGCTGTCCTTATTGCTATTATCTGTGACTCGGTTTGAATCTTGCTGTCCATTAATTTCATCTGATTTTTCTGTATTATTATCAGCATCACTTTCAAAATCACTTTCTTCTATGTCTGATTTATCCAATTCACTTTCTTTAGTTTTCTCATTAGCTCCATCTGATTCTATCTCATTACTATCATCCGTATCCGTGCCATTTTGCCTATTATACTCCTCATGCAATCTATTTTGTATATCAGCTATCTTCTTGGCATCATCATTATATTGCTTAACGCTTCTAAATTTTACTCCTGTAAATACAAAAATCACAAAAGCTACTAAAAGCAAACAAGTTCCTATTATTCTTATCTTCTTATATTTATCAAACATATTAATTTCACCTACTCTAGTTATAAATAAAAGGAGCATATGAATTTTTATATGCCCCTTTTATTCTTTCGTATTCAATTAATGTTCCCACCCAGAGTCGAACTGGGGATTGAGACTTAGGAGGTCCCCGTTATATCCACTTAACTATGAGAACTCTTTAAAAACAGCACTATCACTGTTTAAACGTACTTATTTTATCACATAGCAATTTGCAGGTCAACTTCTACAAATTCCTTAAATAACAAAAGGCATTGAAAAAATCAGCCATAAATGTCTTTTTTTATCAATGCCTTTTATGTTTATGATTTAAATTTTACATTTCCCTGTAGCCATATTTGACCTTTGAAACGACGTCCAATTTCTGGCTCTCCCATTAAATGCTTTTTATTGATTACTGTAGTTATAAACAAGTCATTACAGTCCAAAAGCATTATATACATGGTCTCACCTGTGTATATATTCTCTTCTGTTTTTATCTCCATAATTTCACCAATTACTGAGTATTGATCACATTCAACACCACATGGCATAAAGGTTGAATCAACTATTGTAAAAATATCTTCTTTAACAATTCTATGTGACAATTCATTGTATTTATCCATATCTTCAATTGTTAGACTTTCAATGGCGTCTTCATCACCTTTTTTAGCTGCTTGAATTAGATTTTTTCTCTTTTTTTCCTCTTCTGCACTTATTTTTGCTTTCTTATTCTTCGCTGTGGGTAGTAATATAAGTCCTCCAAGTGATAATCCTGCAAGCGCTACCTTTTTATGTCTTATGGCTTGTTTTGCCACTGAATTTCTCACATCCGGATTAAAATTATCAACCTTTAATTCTCCTCCATCATATAAGTAGTCTAAATAATCCATAACATTTTGCAAATAAAAAATAAGTGTTA
Organism: Lachnospira multipara LB2003; assembly: GCF_000702205.1. Classification (GTDB taxonomy): domain Bacteria; phylum Bacillota; class Clostridia; order Lachnospirales; family Lachnospiraceae; genus Lachnospira; species Lachnospira multipara_A. The sequence goes on from NZ_JNKW01000005.1 coordinate 133,326, forward strand.
CACCTGTCTTTAGTTCGTCACAACCCACTTCATATGATTCTTTATCCAAATGTCTTTCCACTACTAATTCCTCATTAGTTATTACCCTTGTTCCCACAACGAAAGGATGATAATACTCATATTTAAATTCTTTACCATCATATCTTCCAAAGACATATAATCCTGTTGAATTACTTAAACGAAAAATTATTACGCCTCTATTTAATGCCTCGTGGTGAACTACAAATTTTTCTTTTAAGCTTTCTTCAATTCCTAATTTAATGAATTCTTCTTCACTCTCAGAAGTCATTTCACTAAACCCTAAAGCTCTAATATATATGTTCATAAGCCACTCATTTCTAGGTTTCCCTTGTATTATTCCGTATCAATAATGAACATTGTAAGCTCTGTCATGAGGTTTTTTTCTACATTTTCTTCATATGGCGTTCCGTCTGAATGAAACGTCATTCTAATCACTGGTCTATCTGTGTAATCCTTATTTTGTCGCACAACAACACCTTTTTCACCCTTATCAGTAATTACGGTTATTCCCACAGGAAATGCCGCTACTGATTCTAATAATTTATTAGTAATTGCTGCATCAAATTTCACACCAGAATTTATTTTTAAAAATTCGATTGCTTCATATATCTTTAGTTTCTTATTACCAATTCCACTGATTAGGCTATCAAATTCGTCACATATTGATACGAGTTTAACCTCTAACTTAAGTTTATCACCTGTTTGTCCAAAAGGATAGCCTGTACCATCAATTCTTTCGTGATGCATAAGTATTATTTCCTTACTTGTATCAGAAATCCAACTTTCATCCTGTATTGAACTATATCCATAAACAGTGTGATTTCTATATTCTAGAGAATCTTTTTTATTCATCTCCTTCTCAGTAATATCAATATATGGCACATTTACATACCTTAATCCAATATCATGCAAAATTGCGCCTATTGAAACATTTCTCACCTGTTTTTCACTCATTTTAAGTCTTAAAGCCATAATTGTTGATAAGGAGCACACATTAAGACAATGGGTATACATATCTGTACTTACATTCCTTATTTCTGTGATATTAGTTACAACTTCAGGTTCCTCTAGTACCGAATTAATTATTTTTTCTGCTTCTTGCCCAATTTGCCACAAATCTTTATTGTGCTTATATATATGTTTTTCTAAAACCGACTTAACTACTACTTTAGAATCTTCCATGGTTTCTTCAACCTTGTATATATGCTCAGGCACATTACTTTTAGGCAATATATCAACCTTTTTTTCTTCAACTTTATCGTCTCTAATATAGATTTCATACAATCCTATATTCCTTACTCTTGTGATTAGATCGGAAGTTAAGACCACATCTGCATGAATTAAGACTATATCATTATCTGAAACAATTGGAAGTGCTAAGATTTCATTTCCCACAAGATCATCAACTTTAACTTTTCTCATAGCATACCCCATTTAAAAACATATCTTTTTTCACGGTCATTATAGTTGTCCTTTACTGTATTTATGCCTGGTTACACCAATTTGTATCCATTACAAAAATAATAGGACTTGCAATTACTTATAAAATAACATATATTTAATAATATAGCAAATAGTGTGTAAATATTTTATAAGTAAACTAACGGGTTTTTGTGATGAAATTTGTTTGTTATTTTTTTAACGTTTTTATTGACAAGTAACGCTTTATCGTGTTATAGTGGCTTTGTTAATAAATTATCAAACTTTGTTATAAAAGTATCCGTATCATGAGACGGCGACTTTTTCATCACGTAGTTACGTAAAGCGCTGCTTACGTTTCTATCTAGCCTTATTTACGATTAAGAATAGAACCTCCCAAATAATGCGTTCATTTTTCTTAGGTACGAATCGTAAATCCAATATATTGGCAGCGCAGAAATGAGGAGATTATGTCAGAGAAACAAAAAACATTAGTAGTTGACACAGTCGAAGCACTTGAAGAGAAGCTTAATTCAGTTAGAAAGGCACAGCGTGAATTTGCAACATTCTCTCAAGAACAGGTAGACAAAATTTTTAGAGCTGCTGCTCTTGCCGCTAACAAAGAAAGAATTCGTCTTGCTAAGTTAGCAGTTGAAGAAACAGGAATGGGTATCGTAGAAGATAAGGTTATTAAGAACCATTTTGCTTCTGAGTATATCTACAACAAGTACAAGGATACAAAGACATGTGGTATTCTTGAAAGAGATACAGCTGCTGGTATTACAAAGATTGCAGAGCCTATCGGTATTGTTGCTGCTGTTATTCCAACAACAAACCCTACATCAACAGCTATTTTTAAGACATTAGTATCTTTAAAGACTCGTAATGGTATTATCATTAGCCCACATCCAAGAGCTAAGGGTTCTACTATTGAAGCTGCTAGAGTTGTTTTAGAGGCTGCTGTTAAGGCTGGTGCTCCAGAAGGCATTATTGGTTGGATTGATGTTCCATCACTTGACTTAACTAACATGCTTATGAAGGAAGCTGACATCATTCTTGCTACAGGTGGTCCTGGTATGGTTAAATCAGCATACTCTTCAGGTACTCCTGCACTCGGTGTTGGTGCTGGTAACACACCTGCTATTATTGATGAAACAGCAGATATTACATTAGCTGTTAACTCAATCATTCATTCTAAGACATTTGATAATGGTATGATCTGTGCTTCAGAACAGTCTGTAATCGTTGATAAGAAGATTTACGATGCTGTTAAGAAGGAATTTGAAGACAGAGGATGCTATTTCTTAAATAAAACAGAAACAGAAAAGGTTAGAAAGACTATCCTTATTAATGGCGCACTTAACGCTAAGATCGTTGGTCAGAAGGCCGCAACAATCGCTGCCCTAGCTGGTGTTAAGGTTCCAGAAGAAACAAAGATTATCATTGGTGAAGTTACTTCTGTTGATATTTCAGAAGAATTCGCTCATGAAAAGCTTTCTCCAGTACTTGCTATGTACAAGTCAGAAAACTTCGAAGATGCTATCGACAAGGCTTCTCACTTAATCGCTGATGGTGGTTTTGGTCATACATCTTCACTTTATATCAACATTCCTACACAGCAGGAAAAGATTGCTAAATGGTCAGAGGCTATGAAGACTTGCCGTTGCTTAATTAATACTCCTTCATCACAGGGTGGTATCGGTGATATTTATAACTTCTCTCTTACACCTTCACTTACTCTTGGTTGTGGTTCTTGGGGCGGTAACTCAGTTTCTGAGAACGTTGGTGTTAAGCACCTTATCAATATCAAGAACGTAGCTGAGAGGAGAGAGAATATGCTTTGGTTTAGAGCACCTGAAAAGGTTTACTTCAAGAAGGGTTGTCTTCCAGTAGCTCTTGATGAATTAAAGAACGTTATGGGTAAGAAGAAGGCCTTCATCGTAACAGATCAGTTCCTTTATAAGAACGGTCATATTAAGAACATTACAGATAAGCTTGATGAAATGGGTATCCAGTATACTTGCTTCTATGATGTAGCTCCAGATCCAACACTTGCTTGTGCTAAGGCTGGTGCTGAGGCAATGAGATTATTCGAACCTGATACAATCATTGCTATCGGTGGTGGTTCAGCTATGGATGCTGGTAAGATTATGTGGGTTATGTATGAACATCCAGAAGCTGATTTCGAAGACATGGCAATGCGTTTCATGGATATCAGAAAGAGAATTTATACATTCCCTAAGATGGGTGAAAAAGCTTACTTTGTAGCTATTTCTACTTCATCTGGTACAGGTTCTGAAGTAACTCCATTCGCAGTTATTACAGACGAAAAGACAGGTCTTAAGTATCCTTTAGCAGATTATGAATTACTTCCTAACATGGCTATTGTTGATGCTGATATGCATATGACTCAGCCTAAGGGATTAACAGCTGCTTCAGGTTTTGATGCATTAGTTCATGCTTTAGAGGCTTATGCTTCTATTATGGCTACAGAATTTACAGATGGTATTTCACTTAAGGCTATTAAGACTATATTTGATTACTTACCATCTGCATACGAGAATGGTGCTAACGATGCTAAGGCAAGAGAAAAGATGGCAGTAGCTAGCTGTATGGCTGGTATGGCATTTGCTAACGCATTCCTTGGTGTTTGCCACTCTATGGCTCATAAGCTTGGTGCTTACCATCACTTACCACATGGTGTTGCAAATGCAATTCTTCTTACAGAAATTATGAGATTTAATGCTGTTGATGTTCCTACTAAGATGGGTACATTCCCTCAGTATCAGTATCCACATTGTAAGGAAAGATACGTTGAGGTTGCTGAATTCTTAGGTATCCAGGGTAAGGACGATGATGAGAAGTTCGAAAAGCTTATTGCTAAGATTGAAGAACTTAAGCATACAATCGGTATTAAAGATACAATTAAAGATTACGGAATCGAAGAAAAAGATTTCCTTGCTACTCTTGATGAAATGTCAGAAATGGCCTTCGACGATCAGTGTACAGGAGCTAACCCAAGATATCCACTTATCAGTGAAATCAAGGATATGTACATTAAGGCTTACTATGGTAAACCAGTTGATATATCAAAGAAGACAAAGTAATTTTTATAAATAATTATGGGGACTATTTTTAGGTAGTAGAAAGGATACAAACATGAAAAAATTAATAGCTGAAAATAAATTAAAATCCGTTTATGTAGATGGCGGTATTGTAACTAAAGTATTTGACAAGGATTATAACAAGTCAGACGTTTTATATGAGGCTCTTAATACAGCTCGTGTTGAAGATGCTGGGGCTAAGATACCTAAACTTTTATCCGTTGATGTAAAAGACGGACAATGGAGTATAACAAGTGAATATGTAGAAGGACCAACTCTTACTGAGTTAATTAAGAAGAATCCTGGTAAGATTGATGAATATATCAATAAGATGGTAGAATATCAGGTTGATTTCCAGAAAAAATCTAACCCTCTCCTACTTGTTTTAAAAGATAAGTTAAAGAGACAGATTGATTCACTCACTGAAATTGATAATTCAACAAAATATGAACTTCAGACAAGACTTGATTCTATGCATAATCATACAAAGCTTTGTCATGGTGATTTTTGTCCAGACAACATCATCGCCGATTTAGATAAAGACGGTAACATTAAGTCATTAACTGCCGTAGACTGGGTTCATGCAACTCAAGGTAACGCTTCTGCAGATATTGCTAATACTTATCTTCTTCTCAAATTACAGTATGGAGAAGAAAGTGATATTGCCGATAAGTATATGGATGAGTTCTGCAAGATAACAAACACTCAAAAGGCTTACGTTACTACATGGCTTCCAATTGTTGCAGCAGCTAGACTTGCTAAAAACAAGCCGGAAGAAAAAACTTTACTTGAGAAGTGGATTAATGTCGTTGATTTCCAGTAAATATTAATCTCCTTTAAAATATAATAATGTGTAATATGATTTGATATTAATTTCTTCTCATTTCAACATTAAAGAAGCAACCCTAGGTTTCTAGGGTTGCTCCTTTTAATTTATCTTTTAATTTATCTTTTAATTTATCTTTTATTTTATCTTATCTTTTATTTGACTATAGTTTAATTCATTACTAAGTCTAGTCTAATTTTTTCATTCCTTTTTTAGATTAATTACACATATTCAAATCTAAACTCTTTTAAATCAAATTCTCCATCCCCTATAAAATCAAAGTATAGAGCATTTTTTCTATGATTTTTTATCCTAATATATTCAGATTTTTCTTTTATCCATGTCGTATTATTACAATCAATATTTATATACGACTCTATTTCTCCATTATAATTTGAGCGTATATTAAGTCTTCCTTTAGCCTCTCCTCTTATGGTAATTTCTATTAAAACTTCATCGTATTTTTCATCATAATCAAAGTACTTATATCCTATAACACATTCATTATGTATACGTGAAACGTACTGATTTTCCCCTTCTTCTCTATCTTCTCCATCCTGTGTTATTCTTACCTGTTTTAAAGCCTTTTCCTCTTTATCTTTATATTCATTTCTATCTATTAGGGTACAGGCTATATAACTTAGAAATGTTCCTACAGCCTTTAATGGCCCGCCATTTAAACCACAACTAGTTGCTTCTACCTGCTTAAAACATCCATTTTCATCCATAAAAATCTCTTCTGCAACTGCCTGCCTTGAATATGAGCTTGCATTACTATATCTATGATCAAATACATAATATTTATCCTGTATTTGTATTAAACTTCCGTGTGTATTTCCATTAGGATATGCCGGATTTTCTGCATTAAATCCATTTATTCCCACATCTGATGTTGAATGTAATCTTCCCATGTATTTAAAGTCTCTATCCGGGTACTTACTCATTGCATAATGTAATCCACCAATCCTTACTGAATATATTAAATAATATTTACCATTAAATTTACGCATTGATGGTGCTTCAAAATACCTTGTTTCATCATAAAAATCCGGATTTTTTTCAATTACAATTTTAGGCTTAGTCTTCATTGTTATATAATCATCTTCTAGCTTACATACATGACAGCCTACGTATTTTCTTCCTAATTCATCCTCATCCTGTCGTGGACAAAATCCAGAATAAAGATATATTTCTCCATCATCATCCATAAAAACGCCTGGGTCAAACTGATAATAATCTCCTGCCGCACTTCCATATACATGTCCATTTGGCAGTGAAACATCCCCTAAATACTTATATTTTCCGGCTGGCTTATCACTCACTGCAACAGATATTACTGAGGAATGCGCTATAGAATAGTATAAATAATATCTATTATCCTTACCCTTTAACACATCTGGCGCAAATAGTATTTTTCTGTCTGCCTTATGCGGATCATCTTCCTTTGTATATATTATTCCCTCAAATCTCCATTCCTTTAAATCATCCACAGGCGATGACCAGCACACATAATCATTTTCACAATAATCCTTGCCATTAAACCTATCGTGACTTCCGTATAAATAAACTCTCCCATCAAATATATGTGGTTCTCCATCCGGAATATACTCATAACTTGGTAAAAATGGATTAAATCCCTGTTTCATAAAAATCCCCCTTTAAAAATACATTTATATATAAAAAATCTGCTTATACCTAATTGATATAAGCAGATTTATATTATTCATTAAACACTAATCTTGTATTCTATATTTAATTACTTAGTAGGTACAAGCTCTGTTTTTCCGCCCATATAAGGTCTTAATGCCTCAGGGATAAGAACTCTACCATCTGCCTGTAAATTGTTCTCTAAGAAAGCGATAAGCATTCTAGGAGGTGCAACACAAGTATTATTTAATGTATGAGCAAAGTACTTGTTCTTATCTGGACCCTGTACTCTAATCTTTAATCTTCTAGCCTGAGCATCACCTAAGTTAGAGCATGAACCAACTTCGAAATACTTCTTCTGTCTTGGAGACCAAGCTTCAACGTCGATTGACTTAACCTTAAGATCAGCTAAATCACCTGAACAACACTCAAGTGTTCTTACAGGTATATCAAGTGTTCTAAAGAAGTCTACTGTGTTCTGCCATAACTTATCAAACCACATCTTGCTATCTTCTGGCTTACAAACAACAATCATTTCCTGTTTTTCAAACTGATGAATTCTATATACACCACGCTCTTCAATACCGTGAGCACCCTTTTCCTTACGGAAACATGGTGAGAAACTTGTAAGAGTCTTTGGAAGTTCTTCTTCTGGTGTAATTGTATCAATAAACTTACCAATCATTGAATGTTCAGATGTTCCGATTAAGTATAAGTCTTCGCCTTCAATCTTATACATCATAGCGTCCATTTCATCAAATGACATAACACCTGTAACTACGCTACTTCTAATCATGTAAGGAGGAATACAATATGTGAATCCTCTATCAATCATAAAATCTCTAGCATATGCTGTTACTGCTGAATGTAATCTAGCAATATCACCCATAAGGTAGTAGAATCCGTTACCAGCTACCTTACCAGCTGAATCCATGTCTATACCATCAAATCTTTCCATAATATCTGTATGATATGGTACTTCAAAATCAGGTACAACTGGATCACCATACTTCTGAATTTCAACATTTTCACTATCATCTTTACCAATAGGTACTGATGGATCAATAATGTTAGGAATTGTCATCATAATCTTAGTAACTTTTTCATTAAGTTCTGATTCTTTAGCTTCTAATTCCTTTAACTTCTCTGCCTGAGCATTAACCTGAGCCTTTACTTCTTCAGCTTCTTCCTTCTTTCCCTGACCCATTAAAGCACCAATCTGCTTAGAAAGCTTATTACGATTAGCTCTTAATTCATCAGCTTCTGTCTTTGTTGCTCTTGCCTGAGCATCTAATTCGATTACTTCATCTACTAATGGAAGTTTTCTATCCTGAAACTTATTCTTAATATTCTGCTTTACGATATCAGGATTTTCTCTTACAAATTTTAAATCTAACATATTTCCTCACTTCTGCATTATATGCATTTTTATTTATTTTATTTGTGTTTAGTATAAATTCATCTATGTCAATTTATCACTGAAACACTTTTTTAGCAATACGTATTTAGCTTTAATGATAATTACATTTTATTTTGCTGTACTAAATCATTTACTTCTTTACTTAAGCTTGCATCTCCTAATCTGCCAGCTATTGCTTCGTTTAAGGCCTTTTCTTCCTCATCACCTAATTCTAAGAAAGACTCACCTCTAACTATTTCTTTTACATATGCAAAACATCCTGTGTTGCTATGCATTACATTTATAACATAACCATTATTAGCCTTATCAAGCATACATAAAGCAAATGATAACTTACCACCCATTTCATGGAATGCATCATATTTTACAATACCAATCTTAGTGAAAGTATATTCTAATTTTTCATAAATATCTTTAATTGATTCTGTATTCTTTGTAGCTGTTTCCTTTAATAGCTTAATATCACCTGTATACTCTTTAATTAAGGCTTCAATACTCTTTCCATCAGAGCCTTCCATCATCATATTATACTTTTTCTTCATATTTGAAGACTTAACAATTGAAACAATTGAAAGTATAATAGCTATTAATGTAAATGCAATTATTCCAATTAAGACATATAATTCATTTACACTAAATAATCCAAATACGTCTAACATTTTTCTACCTTCCTAGTATTTTTTATTTTACTTTCTTGAAAAGATCAATGATTCTCTCTAATTCAGCTTGCGAATAATATTCAATTTCAATTTTTCCCTTGTTATTATTCTTATTCTTGATTACAACCTGTGTACCAATAATCTTTCTAAATTTTTCTTCAAGATCACGATAAATAAAATCGTTTTCTGGCTTTGGTTTTTCTTGTTTTTCAGGCTTATCAAGTTCGCGCATTAGCTTTTCAACATCTCTTACACTTAGTTTTTCATCAAAAATCTTCTGTGCAATAAAATATTGCTTATCCTTATCTTCTATTGTGATAATTGCTCTTGCATGACCACTTGATAATTTACCCTCTACTACCATATCTTGTACTCTTGGATCAAGTTTTAATAGTCTCAATGAATTAGTAATTGCTGTTCTTGATTTAGATACTTTTTCAGCCACTTCATCCTGCTTTAATCTATAATCCTTTATAAGTCTTTGATATGCTTGAGCTTCTTCAATTGGATTTAAGTCTTCTCTTTGAATATTCTCAATAAGAGCAATTTCCATTACTTCCTGTGTTGTATAATCTTTAATTATAACTGGTACTTCTTTAATTCCAGCCATTTTAGCGGCTCTCCATCGTCTTTCACCAGCTATTATTTCATAATAATTGTCCTTTTTTTGCACAAGAAGTGGCTGTAAAATTCCGTATTGTTTAATAGATTCTGAAAGCTCTATTAAAGCATCTTCGTCAAACATTTTTCTTGGCTGTTCTCTATTAGGTTCAACTAAAGATATCTTTACCTTATTTTCAACCGGTACTTCTTTTATTACCTCTTTAACTACTTCAACTTCCTTAACTACTTGTTTAGGTGAACTAGTTTCCACTTCAGGAATTAATGCGCCAATACCTTTTCCAAGGCCCTTACCAAGGCCCTTAGTTGCTGCTTTCTTAGTTGCCATTGTATTCCTCTCTTTCTTATTTATTTGCTATCACTTCTGCTGCAAGCATTCTGTAGCTTTCAGCGCCACTTGACTTGCTATCATATAAATTGATTGGAAGTCCATGGCTTGGTGCTTCTGCTAATCGAATATTTCTAGGTATTATTGTTTTATAAATATTTTCCTGTAAATTATCCTTAACGTTTTCTACAACTTGTAATGATAAATTTGTTCTTGAATCATACATTGTAAATACAACGCCTTCTAATTTCAAATCTGGATTCAACTTCTTCTTAACAAGATTTACTGTATGTATAAGCTGAGTTAACCCTTCTAGAGCATAATATTCACATTGTATTGGAACTAATACTGAATCTGCTGCTGTCATTGCATTAACTGTTAACATACTTAATGAAGGAGGACAATCCAATATTATATAGTCATATTCATCTCTTATTTCTTTAATTGCACTTTTAAGTGAATATTCTCTGTTATCTATATCAATCAAATCAATTTCTGCACCTGCAAGATTTACATTAGATGAAATAATATCAAGATTTTCAATATCGGCTACATTTTTAATAATTGCATCTTTGATATTACATTCTTGGAGAATTACTTCATAAACTGTATTACTAGAACCATCTTTAGAAAGACCATAACCACTAGTTGTGTTACCCTGTGGATCTATATCTATGATAAGTACTTTCTGACCGGCTTCTGCTAAACAGGCTGATAAGTTAATTGCAGTTGTTGTCTTGCCTACGCCACCCTTTTGATTAGCTATAGCTATAGTACGACCCATCTTTTTTCCTCCCATTTATTCTATTAATGATTATAAGTCATCTTATAATTACATTTTAAATATATTTCACGTGAAACATCACGATTAAAACCATTTATTATTATATCACTTCATAAATAAAGTATCTATACTTTTTTTAGATTGTTTCACGTGGAACATTAAAAAAACGCAAAAATATATATTAAAAACAGACTATTCTGTCTATTATAGCTATAATAAAGCTTATCTATATTAATAAGTTACGAATCTTTATATTATATACACTGTGCTTTATTCGCTGGATAAAAAACTTTGCAGAAGTTTACGTTCGATTATATCCATTTCGTTAGTATAAAATAGATTAATTGAGTTTATTAAGACTATTAGAATACCAACATTTCAATTATTTCTGCTATGTTTCATGTGAAACATGCTATCTTCTTATATATGTCTCCTATATAAAATTTTATCTTTTATCTGGATAATGTTTCATGTGAAACATTTCATTTACCATTTTCTATCAATTGTATATTTATATTAAATGTTTCATGTGAAACATTTAATATGCTTCACTTTATACTACACTTTATCTATTGTATTTATTATCTATATCTTTAAAGTTCATAATATAGTAAAGCACAGATAAATTATATTTAAGTTCTTGTATTTTGCATATTACTTATACATTTCTTATGTCTATCTCTTATATACAGCATTCTTTTATTTAGGGTTTAGCATTTATGTTTCATATGAAACATTTAATCTAATATATTACATACCAAGTGAACAACAACATACATGTTTCATGTGAAACATGTAATCCAATGCAAATTACATACTAAATAAAAATAGCTTTTATGTTTCATGTGAAACATGTAATTTAGGCCATATATAACTTGTAAATGCCTATCTAATTGACTTATAGCTCTTTATTTTAGAAATTTTGGCACAAAAATAAAGGATTCACATTTCTGTGAATCCTTTATTAATTACTTAATCGTTATAATATTATTCTTGATAGCGAATACAGCAGCTTGAGTACGATCTGAAACGCCTATCTTCTTAAATATATTAGAAACATGATTCTTAACTGTTCTTTCACTAATATTTAGTGTAGAAGCAATTTCCTTATTAAATGATCCGGCAGCTATCATTTTTAAAACTTCAATTTCTCTTTTAGTTAAGTCACTTAATTTTTCATACATTACATCTCTTTCTGCTAATGTAGCATTAAGTAACGGCATCATTGTTGGCTCAACATATGTATCACCTGAGTAAACTGTAAAAATAGCTTTTCTTAAAGTTTCAAAATCAGAATCCTTTAAAACATACCCATCACATCCCTGATCTAGTGCTTTTATTAAATAATCGACTTCCTTATGTATAGTAAGGATTATTACCTTACATAACATTTTTTGCTGTTTCATTATATTCAACACCTGTAATCCATCAAGGTTAGGCATATTAATATCTAATAATACCAAATTAGGTTTTGTCTTATTGGCTAAATTTAAGCATTCATATCCATCTCCTGCCTCACCAACAACCTTTATTTCACGATCTGTTTCTAGTAAGTGTCTCAGGCCTTCTCTTACCATTCGATGGTCATCTGCTAGCAAAATATTTATTGCCATAAAAACCCTCCCGTTTTTATTTTTTTGGAATTGAAATAGTGTAAGTAGAACCATTTGTATTGGAATAACTTATCACCCCGTCAAGTAATTCAACTCGTTCTCTTAACATAACTAAACCAAATCCCGTGTTATCCTTATGTATTTGTTTTTGGTTATCATAATCAAACCCGATTCCATCATCACTATGCTTGATAATTATCTCTTTATCAGTATTCTTAACTTTAATATTGATTTTAGAGCATTTACTATATTTAATAGAATTACTTGTTAGTTCTGTAATAATTCTAATAATACTAATACCAATTATAGATTCAACTTCATCGTCACCTATAAAGCTATAACTTATTTGTTTATTACTTTGATGATTTAGTTTTGCGCAGCACACGTTAAATGCTTCTTTAAATCCTAAATCTTCAATTGATATTGGTTTGAGATCGTATATTATTTCTCTCAACTCATTAATGCAATCTTTTAAAACCACTTCATTATCTTTTAATTCTAGTTTTGCTCTATTTAAATCTTGTTCAATTAATTGAACTATAAATTCATTTCGATAAATCAAGGCTGTTAAAGACTGTACTACTGAATCATGTATATCTCTTGATATGCGCTCTCTTTCTGCCTCTAAATTTTTTAATAATGCTTTATTGGCTTTAGTTTTATCTTTATTATCCATATCATCATCATTTAAAATCTCTAATAATGACTTATTTTTTCGTGCTATTATTTCTAACTCATTATTAAGACTTTTATTCTCTGACTCAATTTTTTCTCTAGTAGAATTTAATTCCTCTAACTTAATTCTATCTTCGTCATTATAATTTACCGAATGAAACGATTGATCGGATTTTTCCAATTTTGCTTCTATATTGGATATTTCATTGTTAATAGTCATAATTTTAGAGCTATTAAGTTGAATATGTTTTTTTATATCAAGTTCCTCAAGCTGCCAGTTTTTATATTCATTCTCAATATACTCTAATGCTTTATTTGTATTATTCATTTTTTCTCCAATACTCGATAAACAAAAGATTTAATATATAGTACTTTTGTCCATTTAGTACTATAAAAATAGTAACAATGTATCTATTTATTATAGAATACCATACTACAATAAAAATTTTAACCTATTTTGAACAATAAATAAAGTACTTTTTTCCCTTTTAGTAAATAATAGTTTTCTCCTTTATTTATTTTTCTATTTGTTTTTATTTGATAGTACTTAATTATTGATTTATAATAGTATATAAGTTAAATATGCAAATATATAAATGGAGGTCAATATGAATAAATGGCAAAAAATAGGATTAGCTGCTAGTATTTGTGGTGCTACTCTAACAACAGCTCATCTTATAAATAAATTCATTTTTAGCACTGCCACTGCTAAAGGGATTACTAACAATCGCGTATACTCAACTTACCCTTGGAAATTTGGCGACATAAACTACTGTAGTTATGGTGAAGGCTCTCCTATCCTTCTCATTCACGATTTAAACTCATATAGTTCTTTATATGAATGGGATAATGTTATTGATGAATTATCTAAAAATCACAAAGTTTATGCTATCGACCTTCTCGGTTGTGGTAAGTCTGATAAGCCTTATCTAACTTATACAACTTATATGTACACTCAGCTTATTGCTGACTTTATCAATTGTGTTATTAGAGAAAAAACTGATGTTATTGTTTCAGGCTCATCAGCTCCTATGGTTATTGCTTCTGCTTTTAACAATAAAGATGTTATAAATAAGATTGTTCTTGTTAGCCCTATTTCAATTAAATCAGCTTTAATAGGTCCTAACAAGCAATCTAAGATTACTAGATTTATTCTCGAAACACCTATTATTGGTACACTTGTTTATAATATTTGTCAGAGTAAATCAAGCATTAATAAGGAATTAAAAAACGATGCATTTGCAGATGGTGTTGTTCCTTGTGATTTCCTTGATGCTTATTATGAAAATTCGCATATTAATGGATCTTCTTGTAAACATTTATTTACTAGCAAAAAATGCCATTATACTACTATCTCACTTAGCAGATTACTTCCTGCTATTAATAACAGTATTTTCATTATCTCTGGTGAACTAGACAATAATACTCGTATTTTAGAAGAATACACTACTGCTAACAATGCTATTGAGACTTTCTCTATTCCTAATTCTAAAAAGCTTCCTCAAATTGAAGAACCTGAAGAATTTGTGAAGCAAGTTGAAATCTTTTTGGCATAATATAGCTACAAATTATTATTAAATACTAAACCCCTCAACCGATTAAATAATCCATTGAGGGGTTTAATTATATTCTTTACTTTAATGGTTCTTTTGTTGGTAATCCTGCTTTTCTAGGATATTTCTTTGATGTCGCTTTTACCTTTTTTACAATAACTAAGGATCTGTCTATATCTGAATTTGGAAGCTGAAATTTTTCTATTTTTTCTATCTCGCCTCCAAGTAGACTTATGGCTTTCTTAGCATTAGCTGCTTCTTCATCTATTTCTCCTGATTTCATTGCTACAAAATATCCTCCCACCTTTACATATGGTAGATTGTATTCTGCAAGAGATGATAAATTAGCTACTGCTCTTGATATTGCTATATCAAATTTTTCTCTTAAGTCCTTATTTCTTCCGCCATCTTCAGCTCTACTATGTATTGTCTTAATATTCTTTAAACCTAGCTTTGATATTACTTCATCTAAGAACTTAATTCTTTTATTTAGTGAATCTAGCAATACCACGTCTACGTTTTCATAAGCTATTTTTATTGGTAAACCTGGAAATCCTGCTCCTGTTCCAACGTCTATTAAGCTTATTTTATCACTTTTTATTAACTTATTAGGATTAAAACACAAACTATCAACAAAATGCTTTAATAGAACTTCATCATATTCTGTAATTCCTGTTAGGTTCATTACTTTATTCCATTCTACTAATATTTCAAAATAGCTGTTAAACTGCTCTAACTGCTTTTCTGATATTTCAACATCTATTGTTTTTAGATTTTCTAAGAAAACTTTTTCTTGGTTATTCATCATTAATCCTTTCCGCTTATTTAGCGCTTCTTCTATAGCTTTCAAGGAAAACTAACAATACTGATATATCTGCTGGTGAAACACCTGATATACGTGAAGCCTGGCCTATTGAACGTGGTCTAAATTTATCTAGCTTTTGCATAGCTTCTTTTCTTAATCCTGAAATTGCAAAATAATCCAATTCTTCAGGTATTAATTTACCTTCTAGCTTCTTAAAGTGTTCTACCTGTCTTAACTGTCTTGAAATATATCCCTCATATTTAAGATTTATATTTACCTGTTCCTTAACATCCCATGCTAATTCAGGTCTATGCTTATCTATTGGTTCTAATACTTCATAATTTAATTCTGGTCTCTTTATTAATTCTGCTAGTGTTACTCCTGTTGTTAATTCTGTTGAGTTATTAGCTTTTAATACTTCTTGAACTTCGCTACTTGTTCCTACATTACCACTTTTAACTCTTTCGATTTCTTCATCTATCAGTCTTATTTTTTCTTCAAGATTATGCATTCTTTCTTCACTTATTAAGCCTACTTTATATCCATACTTTGTAAGTCTGATATCTGCATTATCCTGACGTAATACTAATCTATATTCTGCTCTACTTGTCATCATTCTATATGGTTCTGATGTCTCTTTTGTTACTAAATCATCGATTAAAACACCTATATAGCTTTCTGATCTATCAAGTATTAATGGTTCTTTATTTTGTACATATAAAGCTGCATTGATACCTGCTATTAGTCCTTGTGCTGCTGCTTCTTCGTATCCTGAACTTCCGTTAAACTGTCCGCCTGCAAATAAACCATTTATTTTCTTAAATTCTAGAGATGACTTTAATTGTACTGCATTGATACAATCATATTCGATTGCATATGCATTTCTAACGATTTTTACATTCTCAAGTCCTGGCACTGTTCTATACATTGCATACTGTACATCTTCTGGTAATGAACTACTCATTCCTCCAAGGTACATTTCATTTGTGTATAATCCTTCTGGCTCAACAAAAACCTGATGTCTATCTTTATCTGCAAATCTTACTACTTTATCCTCAATTGATGGGCAATATCTTGGGCCTACGCCATGTATATCTCCTGAATAAAGAGGTGATCTGTCTAAGTTATCTTTTATAATCTTATGTGTTTCCTCGTTAGTATATGTTAACCAGCATGAAACCTGATCTTTTTGTATAGATTCTGGATCTGTTGTAAATGAAAAAGGAACCACTCTCTCATCGCCAAATTGCTCCTGCATCTTGCTGAAATCAATTGATCTTTTATCTACTCTTGCAGGTGTTCCTGTCTTAAATCTTCTTACTTCAATTCCATTATCTATTAAGCTCTGTGTTAAATGATTAGCAGCCTGTAATCCATTTGGGCCTGTATATGTGCTTACATCACCATAAACACATCTTGCCTTTAAATACACACCTGTACATAATACAACTGCTTTTGCATCATATTCAGCCCCTGAAACAGTTTTTACACCACAAACAACGCCATCTTTAACTATTAACTCGGCAACTTCTGCTTGTCTTACTGTGAGATTATCTGTGTTTTCTAAAACTCTTCTCATCCTTCTTGAATAGTCTTGTTTATCAGCCTGTGCTCTTAAAGAATGCACTGCTGGGCCCTTTGATGCGTTTAGCATTTTTGACTGAATAAATGTGGCATCTATATTCTTACCCATTTCTCCACCAAGTGCATCTATTTCTCTTACTAAATGCCCTTTTGAGCTACCACCTATATTAGGGTTACATGGCATCATTGCAATACTGTCTACACTTACTGTGAAACATATTGTATTTAAGCCCATTCTCGCACTTGCAAGGGCAGCTTCACATCCTGCATGACCTGCACCTACTACTACTACATCATATTCCTCTTTTATATTATGCATGACCTTTTCCTCAATTCTTACATTTACTTACCCATACAAAATCTTTCAAATATTCTATTTGCAAGATCATCTTCTACTTCTTCGCCTACAATTAATCCAAGTTTTTCATAAGCTGTCATAAAATCTATTGTTAAGAAATCTTCACTTACACAATTATCGATTCCCTGCTTTACTAGTTTAAGGCTTTGTAATGCCTCTGCTAATAACTGCTTATGTCTTGTGCTTGTAATATAGATTTCATCATTTACCTGTATTTTTCCACTAAAGAACATATCTTTAATTTCGTCTTCTAATTTGTCTATTCCTAATTCCTGTTTTGCAGAAATTGAAACAACCTTCGCTTCTGGTAAGTTACTGTTAATATCTTCTTTAGATACTACCACATCTAAATCCATTTTATTTAACAGTACTAATACCTTTTTATTTTTAATTAATGACATTATTTCAAAGTCATTTTCATCTAATTTTCTTGTGGAATCCACAACATAAATTATTAAGTCTGCATCAGCTGCGTATTTCTTAGCTTTTTGCACACCAATGTTTTCCACAACATCATCTGTCTTTCTTATACCTGCTGTATCCACTAAATTTAATGTGATTCCAGAGAGGTTAATTGATTCCTCTAAAACATCTCTTGTAGTGCCCTCAATATCAGTAACTATGGCTCTTTCTTCCTTTGCTAGCACATTAAGCAATGATGACTTTCCTGCGTTTGTTTTACCTAGGATTACTGTTCTTATTCCATCGTGGATAATTCGACCGTTATCATAGGTTTTCAACAATTTATCAACAGTTTCCACAAGGTTATCCACATCATATGTCATCTTATCTACATTATCATTAATATCAATATGTTCTGGATCATCAAGTGCTGCTTCTATAAAAGCCACATTATTAAGAATTATATCTCTTAATTCCTTTATTTTTTCTGATAATTTTCCATTTAATTGCTTTACTGATGACTTTAGGGCTAAATCATTCTTAGCATTTATTATATCTATTACTGCCTCTGCCTGAGATAAATCTATTCGACCATTTAAAAATGCTCTCTTTGTAAATTCCCCAGGTTCTGCAAGTCTTGCACCACTTTTTAATACTACTTCTAATAACTTCTTTGTTACTAAAATTCCGCCATGGCAATCGATTTCTACAATATCTTCTTTAGTATATGTATTAGGCGCTTTCATTACCACAACTAAAACTTCATCTATTATTTTTTCATCATAAACAATATTTCCATAGTGTACTGTGTGCGATTTTACATCTGCTAGTTTTATTCCTTTTTTTGATACGAATAAACTATCCACAATTTTAATTGCTTCACTACCACTTACTCTAATTATACTTATACCTCCACTAGACATTGTACTAGTGGAAATAGCAGCTATTGTATCAACCATATATTTCCTCTTATCTTTTCTATTAAAACAAAAAATCTTTATTTCACTTACTAAAACGCAAGACAAGATGAGTGAATATAAGCTCACTCATCTTGCTTGTATATTATTGTTTTTAATTAATTATTATTGTATCTGTTGTTATATCTATTATTATCTCTTCTGTTGTATCTATAATTGTTATTGTTTCCTGCCTTTTCTCTATCTAAGTAAACAATAACATGTCTAAATGGTTCTTCACCTTCTGATTTTGTTGAAACAAACTTATCATTCTGAAGTGTTGAATGAATAATTCTTCTCTCATAAGGATTCATTGGTTCTAAAGATACTGAACGTCTACTTCTCTTAACCTTATAAGCAATATTCTTTGCAAGAGACTCAAGTGTTTCCTTTCGTCTATTTCTGTAGTTTTCTGTATCAATCTTAATACGTACGTATTTTTCTTTACCCTTATTTACTACAAGGCTTGTAAGATACTGAATTGAATCAAGTGTCTGTCCTCTCTTACCGATTAAAACACCCATTCCTTCACCTAAAAGCTCGACATTAACGCTATCTTCAACTTCATCAAAGCTAATCTTAACATCTACATCCATATTCATAGCCTTGAACATATTGTTTAAGAATGTTGAGATTCTCTTTTCAATTTCTTCATTTGAAAGAACAACCTTTGTCTCTGTTTTTACTTCTGCTGCAGCAGGCTTAACTTCTTCCTTAACAGCCTCTACAGTTTCCTTAACTTCAACCTTTTCTTCCTTAGCTTCAGTTTTGATTTCTGGCTTTGCACCCTTTTTCCAAGCAGAAATCTTTGCATCCTTAGATCCTATTCCTAAGAATCCTGTACTTCCCTTTTCAATAACCTCATACTCAATGTCACTGCTAGTTGTACCTAATTCTAAGCATGCATTTGTAATAGCTTCTTCAAGTGTCTTTCCTGTAACTTCTACAAAATCCATCACTTTACCCTCTCTTCTTTTATATTTACTTTTTTATTTACTTTTCTTATTCAATTCAGCAGCTAATGAAGCTTTTTCTGCTAACGAACCCTTCTTTGGTGCCTTAATATTCTTAGCTGCATCTTTTAATTCTTTTATCTTCTTATCATTTGCATCTTTTTTTGACTGTAAATCACGCACTCTATCTTCTGATGAGATTTTCTTTGTATTTACAGCTGCATTCTTTGTAATTTTTTCAGCTGGTAAGCCTTTTTTTGCTCTCTTTTTATTACGCTTTTCGATATTCTTGCTTACAATTGCATCTACACCTATTTTATCAAAATATTTATTAATGCAAATATACATTACTGTCTGTATTACAGCTGTTGCAATCCAATAAATACCAAGACCTGCTGGTACTGAAATTGCGATAAATGCTGACATAAGTGGCATAAATAATGTCATCATCTTCATTGATGCTGCTGCTGGATTATCATCATCTGCCTGTGGCATTCCTGCCTGAGAAACCTTAACACTTATAAACTGTGATAAACCAGCTAGAATAGGAATTAAAACTGGTAATGTAAATGATAAACCAGGATTCTGTGACATATTTATTCCTAAAAATGTATTTACATGTGTTATTTTGTCATAGTTTTCTGTAATAACTGATGCCATGCTTGGGAATGCTTCTTTTAGCTGATTCCACTGATCTGGTGTAAATTTATTTAATCCTAAAATAGCTGCATTAGTAGATGTCCAATCTACATTACCTGAAATTTGAGATAATGTATCTGCATATCCGCTAATACTTGTAATACCTGTAGTTCCATTACCTAAGATATTAGTAAATAATACCTTAATTGATGAAATATATAGAGGAATCTGTTGGAATACTCTATATAATGCAAATAAAATAGGCATCTGAATTAATAACTGTACACATGAGCCCCACTGAGAAACGCCATATTTTTCATAAACTGCCTTATTCTCAGCCTGCATTTTCATCATTGCATCCTGATCGCCACGCTTATTTTTGTATTTTTCCTGAATTGCTTTAAGCTCAGGATTCATTACTGCTGTAAGCTTTGACATCTTCTGTTGTTTAACCGTTAATGGGAACATCAACAATTTAACAATTAAAGTAAATATAACAATAGCTATAGCAACATTTCCAATACCTAATGCATCTAAACCTTTATATAATAGGTCTAAAACTGCTCCTAGAAATGAAGCTATAGGGTTAATAATGCCATTCATTATTTATTTTTGTCCTCCCTATTCTTACGGAACCTTTTTCTCCATTGATATTTGCCAACAGGAACAGGATCAAATCCTGCTCTTACAAAAGGATTACAACGTAATATTCTTTTGAAAGCCAACCAACCACCTAAAATGACTCCATACATCTCAATTGCTTCCATTGCGTATTGAGAGCAAGTAGGAATATAAGCACACATCTTACCACCTTTATATGGTGATATTGCTAATTGATAAAACCTTATTAACTTTAAGGCTATTTTTTTACCTATATTCTTCAATAATACTTCCTTACTGACTACTTATATAATTTATGTAATCTCAATAAATGAATCATTGACTGTTCTGTTTCATGATAACCCTTATCCTTAAGACTAGCTCTGGCAACAATTACATAATCATAGCCATCGGGTATATGACTTGTATTAAGACGAAATGCCTCTCTTATAAGTCTTGCTAATCTGTGTCGGACAATACTATTCCCGACTTTCTTGCTCACAGATACTCCGAGTTTTTTTGTATCCGTTCCATTCTCTTTAACATACATAATAAGATTTCTATTAGCTAATGAATTCTTATTATCATATATATGCTTAAATTCAATGTTCTTTCTCAATGTTTCAAAATCGTTATACTTCATAAAAGCCCTACCATCTTTACCTTATTATTATTTAAAAAACTATCTATCTAACTAATCAATTATAAAACAAAAAAGGACCTTCTAACGAAGGTCCAATAAAGTCACATTAAGCTGAAAGTCTCTTTCTGCCCTTTGCTCTTCTTGCTGCTAAAACTTTTCTTCCGCCTGCACTGCTCATTCTTGCTCTGAAACCATGAACCTTAGCTCTCTGTCTTGTTTTTGGCTGAAATGTCATCTTCATACTATATACACCTCCTTTATTACCACTTTATGTATATGGTAGGAATAATTTATCTTGTAAAAATTCAAAACATCCCTCTAATTATATTGATAAGCCCAAAGAAAGTCAAGTATCTCAAAATCAAAATTAGCAAATGTGGGAAAATCCCCACTAATCCACAGTTTATACATAAGTTATAAACATTTTGTTGATAACCTGTGGAAAACTTGCGAATTTATTCGATTTTATTGTTAAAATACATTTTAAACGCCCTATTTATGCATGTTTATAATGTTCCTAACTTTTCCACAATATAAATAGTTTCCATTTTTTATCAACTATTTTTAAGGTTTATCCACAATGCAATTTGTGGATAATGTGGAAAACTCCGCAAATAATCTACACAAGCTTATTCACATGTTTTGTATTTTTATAATTAACAAAAATTTGTTTTTATCATATACGCTTAAAATCTATCACAATGCCTGTTTCTTGAAAATTGCCATTAAATGATGTATTATGTTATAGAATGTGTTTTTAGTCGAAATATGCCCTTTTTTGGCGCATAGAAACTATTTCCACAATCAAAATCCGCAATATAGATAAAGATTTATTACAGTTTTTATTTTTTTCTTCATTATATATGGTGATTTTTATCCATATATATTTCTTTATCTATAACTATTATTTTGGGAGTAATATATATGGAAGAACTAATAAGTAAGTGGGACGAAATTCTAACCACTTTCAAAGAACAGTATGATATGACTGACGTTTCTTATAAAACATGGATAATGCCAATTAAACCATATTCTGTAGACGGTGATAATATTACACTTGTTTATGATAACAAGAAAAATGCAGCATCTTCTGGTGATTTAGGTATTGCCTATGTGGAAAAGAAATATCTTAGTTTATTAGAAGCAACTACTAGTGAAGTATTAAATAGAATTTGCACTCTTCGTCTTATTTCTGCTGAAGAAAAGCAAAAAGAAGAAACTAGAAAGACTTTTAATTCATCTAACACTGCTGCAATTCAAAATCTAAATCCTGCATATGTATTTGATACATTTGTAATAGGTAATAACAATAATTTAGCCCATGCTGCATCCCTTGCAGTTGCTGAATCTCCAGGTCAGGTTTACAACCCTCTATTTATCTATGGTGGTGTTGGACTTGGTAAGACTCACCTTATGCAGGCTATAGCTCATTACATTATTAATAATGATCCTAGCAAAAAAGTTCTTTATGTAACTTCAGAAACATTCACTAATGAATTGATTGAATCTGTAAAAACAAATAAGAACTCTGAATTTAGAAATAAATATAGAAATATCGATATTCTACTTATTGATGATATTCAGTTTATTATAGGTAAGGAATCAACTCAGGAAGAATTTTTCCATACTTTTAATGCTCTTTATCAGGATGGAAAGCAGATTGTTATTTCATCTGATAGACCACCTAAGGAAATGGAAACATTATCTGATAGATTACGTACACGTTTTGAAAGTGGACTTCCTGTTGATATTCAGATTCCTACTTATGAAACAAAGATGGCTATTATTAATAAGAAGGCAGAGACTTTAAAAATCGAATTACCTAATGAAGTTAAAGATTACGTAGCTACTAATATTAAATCAAGTATTCGTGAACTTGAAGGCGCACTTACTAAATTATCTGCATTTTCAAGATTATCACATACACCTATGACTGTAGAATTTGCGGAAAACACACTTAAGGATCTTATATCTCCAGATTCTAAAAAAGAAATTACACCTGATTATATTATTCAGGTTGTTTCAGAACATACACATGTTTCCACTGAAGATATTACATCTAAAAAGAGAACCGCTAACATTGCATATGCACGTCAGATTGTAATGTATTTATGTAGAGCTATGACTAGTGCTCCTCTTCAAGCTATTGGTGGAGCCCTTGGTGGACGTGATCATACAACAATTATCCACGGTATTGAAAAAATCGAAAAGGAAATTGTCAACAATCCTCAAACTAAGGAACTTGTAGATATTTTGGTAAAAAAGATCAATCCAAACTAAGTTTATTAACATTAACTAACAAGTTTTCCACAGTTATCCACCGACTTGTTCACAATTTTACGTATTTTTATCATTATTTTTGATAAGTATGTGGATAACTTGTTATTTATCTGTTAGTTGTTTGTTGATTTATATTTATAACTTACATTTATATTTTTAGTTAAATTTTTAGTTCAGACTTATCCATAACTGGTTAACATAAAAAATCGATCTTTTTAACACAGTTATTAAATTTATCCAGCGCAGTAGTAATGCGGGCTTGCGATATTTTTAAACTTATCCACACCGCCTACTACTACTACGACTAAAATTAATATATATATATATAGCGACTGCGTCGCATAATTAGCTGAAAGGAGTTTTACACATCATGAAATTAGTTTTCACAAAATCTAATTTAACAAAAGCTGTTAATATTGTTATGAAAGCTGTACCTACTAGAACTACAATGACAATTTTAGAATGTATCTTAATTGATGCTACTACTAATGTTATTAAGTTTACTGCTAACGATATGGAGCTTGGTATTGAAACAATAGTTGAGGGTGACATTATTGAAAAAGGTAAAATAGCACTTGATGCTAAATTTTTCTCAGAATTTATTAGAAAATTACCTGATAATGAAATAACACTTGAAACTGATAATAACAATGTTGCTACTATTTACTGTGAAAATACTAAAATTAATATAGCTGGTAAATCTGGTGATGATTTTTCATATCTTCCAGCTATCGTTAAAGATAAATTTATTACATTATCTCAATTTAGTCTTAGAGAAGTTATTAATCAGACAATTTTTTCTCTATCAATGTTAGATAATAATAAGCTTATGACTGGTGAATTATTTGAAGTTACAGATAACAAGCTTAAAGTTGTAGGTCTTGATGGACATAGAATAGCTATTAGAAATATTACTTTAGAAGATCATTACGATCACATAAAAGTTATTGTTCCTGGTAAGACTTTATCTGAAATAAGTAAAATTTTATCTACTGATGCTGAAAGCATGGTAAATATTTACTTTACAAATAACCATATTTTATTCGAATTTGATGAAACACTTGTTGTTTCTAGATTAATTGAAGGTGATTATTTTAAAATTGACCAGATGTTATCTAATGATTACGAGACAAAAATTTCAATTAATAAAAAAGAATTCATGGAATCTATTGAAAGAGCTAATTTATTTATTAAAGAAAGTGATAAAAAGCCTATCATTTTCAGCGTTACAGATGGTTCTTTGAGAGTTAATGTAAAGTCAGCAATTGGTAATTTTGATGATAATATCAATATTAACAAAGATGGTAAGGATATTATGATTGGTTTTAATCCTAAATTCCTTATTGATGCTTTGAAAGTTATAGACGAAGAAACTATTGATATTTATATGGTTAATCCTAAGTCTCCTTGCTTTATTAGAGACAGAGAACAGAGCTATATATACTTAATTTTACCAGTTAATTTTGTAGTATAATTGAGTTAAATCTATATTTAACCTACCGATTAATGCATTTTTAAACAAGAAAGCTATACAAATATCCTGTTAAAAATGCATATCGGTAGAACGATATAATTTCTTATCAATACAGTATTTTAAAGGTATAGAAGGTATAAAAATGGAATCAATACAAATAAAAGATGAATTTATTAAGCTTGGTCAGGCTCTTAAACTTGCTGGTTTAGTTGAGTCAGGTGTTGAAGCAAAAATTGTAATTCAAGATGGTCAAGTTACACTAAACGGTAACGTTGAAACACAGAGAGGAAAAAAAATCTATGATGGAGACGTTGTTGAATATAATGGCCAAAAATTTAGTGTTAAAGCAGGTAATTTATAATTAAAGCAGGTGCAATGTGATTGTTGAGTCAATAGATTTAAAAGATTTTAGAAATTATAGTATTCTTAATATGAATTTTGATAAAAATGTTAACATTATTTATGGTGATAATGCTCAGGGAAAGACCAATATTCTTGAATCTTTATATATTTGTTCTACATCTAAATCACATAGAGGTAGTAAAGATAAAGAGATAATCAAGATTGGTTGCAATGAAGCTCATATCAAAGTTAATGTTAAGAAAAATGAAATTAAATATCGTATTGACATGCATCTAAAGCAAGGAAAATCAAAAGGAATTGCAATTAACGGAATTCCTATAAAAAAAGCTGTTGAGTTATTTGGTATAATAAATATAGTTTTATTTTCACCAGAGGATTTAAATATTATAAAAAATGGTCCTAGTGAAAGAAGACGATTTATGGATATTGAATTAAGTCAGCTTGATAAGATATATCTAAATAACCTTGTAAATTACAACAAAGTTGTAAATCAAAGAAATAAGTTTCTTAAAGAAATATCCTTGATTCCATCCAAAGAAGATTTGGATATGTTGGATATTTGGGATATGCAGCTTGTAAGATATGGGACAGAAATTATTAAAAGACGAACTGAATTTATAAATCAGATTAATGACATAATTTCTGTTATTCATACAAATTTAACTGGAGGCAAAGAAAAATTATTTATTGAGTATGTGCCAAATGTTAAAGTTGAAGATTTTGATAGCGAAATAAGAAAAGTTAGAGATAGGGATTTAAGATATAAATTAACAAATATTGGTCCGCATAAGGATGATTTGTGTTTTTATATTAATGATCAAGATGTTAGAAAATACGGTTCTCAAGGACAACAAAGAACTGCAGCACTTTCTTTAAAACTTTCAGAAATAGAGCTCGTTAAAACAATAATAAAAGATACACCAATTCTTTTGTTAGATGATGTTTTATCTGAGTTAGATAGCAATAGACAAAATTTTCTTGTTAACAGTATAGGTGATATTCAGACTATTATCACATGTACAGGTTTAGATGAATTTATAAATTCTAGGATAAACGTTAATAAGATATTTAGAGTTATAGATGGTCAGGTTTTTGACTACAAAGAATCTGATAGTAAATAAAAAATAAAAGTAGTTTATAGAAGGAGGAATTATCGTGGCAGAGCAGAATTATGGTGGAGATCAAATTCAAGTTTTGGAAGGTCTCGAAGCTGTAAGAAAAAGACCGGGTATGTATATTGGAACAACTTCGGGTAGAGGTCTACATCATCTAGTTTATGAAATTGTAGATAATGCAGTAGATGAGGCACTTGCAGGTTATTGTGATACAATAAATGTTTTTATAAATAAAGATAATTCAATAACTGTAATAGATAATGGAAGAGGCGTTCCGGTTGACATCAACCATAAAACAGGAAGACCAGCTATAGAGGTAGTTTATACAGTGTTACATGCTGGCGGTAAGTTCGGCGGTGGCGGATACAAAGTATCTGGTGGCTTACATGGAGTTGGTGCATCAGTAGTTAATGCTTTGTCATGTTGGTTAGAGGTTCAAGTAAAGAGAAATGGACATGTATATCAGCAACGCTATGAAAGAGGAAAGATATGTTATGATCTTAAAATAGTTGGTGATTGCCCAGTTGAAGAAACTGGAACAAAGGTTACTTTTTTACCTGATCCAGAAATTTTCCAGGAAACAACTGTTTATGAATTCGATATTCTTAAGCAGAGACTTAGAGAAATGGCCTTTTTAACAAAGGGAATCAGGATTGTTCTTACAGATTTACGTGAAGGTAAGGAACAGGAAATGGTTTTCCATTATGAAGGTGGTATAAAAGAGTTCGTTGCTTATTTGAATAAGAGTAAAGATACACTTTATGATCAAATTATTTATTGTGAAGGTGTTAAAGATAAGGTACAGGTTGAAGTTGCTTTCCAACACAATGATGGGTTTAACGAAGTTTGCGATTCTTTTGTAAACAATATTAAAACTCCAGAAGGTGGTACTCATTTAACAGGTTTTAGAAATGCATTAACTAAGACATTTAATGATTATGCAAGATCAGCTAAAATCCTTAAAGATTCAGACCCTCAGTTATCAGGTGATGATATTCGTGAAGGTTTGACTGCTATTGTTTCAGTAAAAATTGAAGATCCTCAGTTTGAAGGTCAGACAAAGCAGAAGTTAGGAAACTCTGTTGCAAGAGGTGCGGTGGATAGTATTGTAAGTGAACAGCTTACATATTTCCTTGAACAAAATCCTGCAATTGCAAAATCAATTTGTGAAAAATCATTACTTGCACAGCGTGCTAGAGAGGCAGCAAGAAAAGCAAGGGATTTAACAAGAAGAAAGACAGCTCTAGAAAGTACATCCCTACCAGGTAAATTAGCAGATTGTTCTGATAAGGATCCTAAAAATTGTGAAATTTATATTGTCGAGGGTGATTCAGCCGGTGGTTCAGCTAAAACTGCAAGAAGTCGTGCAACACAGGCAATTCTCCCATTAAGAGGTAAAATTCTTAATGTTGAAAAGGCAAGACTTGATAGAATCTTAGGAAATGCTGAAATTAAAGCTATGATTACAGCATTTGGTACAGGTATTCATGAAGATTTTGATATTTCTAAGTTAAGATATCATAAGATTATTATTATGACTGATGCCGATGTTGATGGTGCACATATTGCAACATTACTTTTAACATTCCTTTATAGATTTATGCCAGAATTAATAAGACAGGGACATGTTTATTTAGCACAACCACCTCTTTATAAAATTGAAAAAAATAAAAAGATTTGGTATGCATATAACGATGATGAATTAAATAAAATCATGCAGGAAATTGGACGTGACCAGTCAAATAAGGTTCAGCGTTATAAGGGTTTAGGTGAAATGGATGCAGAACAGTTATGGGAAACAACTATGGATCCTGAGAAGAGAATTCTACTTAGAGTAGACATGAGTGAAGATGATGAATCAGAATTAGATGTTACATTCTCTACACTTATGGGTGATAAAGTAGAACCAAGACGTGAATTTATTGAGGCAAATGCTAAGTATGTAAAGAACTTAGATATTTAATAGTCAAAATTAACATAAATGAATTGCTAAAAATTCTAGAAAGGACATAAAAAAATGGATGAGCATATCTTTGATAAAGTTCAAGAAGTAGATATGAATAAAACGATGCAGAATTACTACATCGATTATGCCATGAGTGTTATTGCATCTAGAGCTTTACCCGATGTTAGAGATGGGTTAAAACCTGTACAAAGAAGAATTTTATATTCAATGATCGAGTTGAATAATGGACCTGACAAACCACACAGAAAATGTGCGCGTATTGTCGGTGACACAATGGGTAAGTATCACCCACACGGTGATTCTTCAATTTATGAAGCTTTAGTAAAATTAGCTCAGGATTTCAATACAAGATATCCATTAGTTGATGGCCATGGTAATTTTGGTTCTGTCGATGGTGATGGAGCTGCAGCCATGCGATATACAGAAGCTAGATTAAGCAAAATCTCTATGGAAATGACTAGAGATTTAAATAAAAATACAGTTGATTTTATTCCAAACTTTGATGAAACAGAAAAAGAACCAACAGTATTACCTTCAAGATACCCAAATCTTTTAGTTAATGGTACTTCAGGTATTGCTGTAGGTATGGCAACTAATATTCCTCCTCACAATTTAAGAGAAGTAGTAGCAGCTGTTGTAAAGATGATTGATAATAAGGTTTTAGAAAATAGAGATACAGAAATTGATGAAATCTTAGAAATTATCAAGGGACCTGACTTCCCAACAGGTGGTACAATCATTGGTAAACTTGGAATTGAAGAAGCGTATAGAACAGGTCGTGCTAAGGTTAAGGTAAGAGCTGTAACTAATATTGAGCCAATGCAGAATGGTAAAAATAGAATTGTAGTTACAGAATTACCATATATGGTTAACAAGGCAAAACTTATTGAAAAAATTGCAGAGTTAGTAAGAGATAAGAGAATAGATGGAATTACAGATTTACGAGATGAGTCAGATAGAGAAGGTATGAGAATTGCTATCGAACTTAGAAGAGATGTAAATCCTAATATTATCCTTAATCAGTTATATAAGCATACACAGTTACAAGATACTTTTGGCGTAATTATGTTAGCATTAGTTAACAACGAACCTAAGGTTATTAACTTAAAAGATATGCTTTATTACTATCTCCTTCATCAGGAAGATGTTGTAACAAGAAGAACACAGTATGATTTAAATAAGGCTGAAGAAAGAGCTCATATCTTAGAAGGATTAATGGTAGCTCTTGACAATATCGACAGAGTTATTGAAATAATCAGAGGTTCTGCAAATGTTACAATTGCAAAAGAAGGATTAATTAGCGAATTTTCTTTAACTGAACAGCAGGCACAGGCAATCGTTGATATGAGATTACGTGCTTTAACAGGTTTGGAAAGAGAAAAACTTGAAGGCGAATTAAGAGAATTACAGGAAAAAATAAATGAATATAAGGCAATTTTAGCAGATAAGAAGATTTTATTAGGAGTAATAAAATCTGAAATCCAGGAAATTGCTGATAAATACGGTGATGATAGAAGAACATCAATCGGATTTGATGAATATGATTTATCTATGGAGGATCTTATTCCAGATGAACCATGCATTATTACAAGAACAAATTTAGGTTATGTAAAACGTATGACTCCAGATAATTTCAAGGCTCAGAATAGAGGCGGTAAGGGAATTAAGGGAATGCAGACAATTGATGAGGACTACATTGAAGATTTATTAATGACAACATCTCATCACGTTTTAACATTCTTTACAAATAAGGGTCGTGCTTATAAGCTAAAGGCATATGAAATTCCTGAATCATCAAGAACATCAAGAGGTACAGCGGTAATTAATTTATTACAGCTACAGCCAGGTGAGACTATTACTGCCGTTGTAACAATTAAGGTGGAAAAATTACAGGAAGATGATTATCTATTTATGGCAACAAAGAAGGGTATAGTTAAAAAGACCCCAATTAAAGAGTTTGCCAATATTAGAAAAACAGGAATTCAAGCAATTAATTTACGTGACGATGATGAATTAATCGAAGTAAAATTAACAAATGATCAGGCAGAAGCACTTATGGTAACAAAGTTTGGTCAGTGTATTAGATATAAGATCACAGATGTAAGACCAACAGGACGTTCAGCAATGGGTGTAATTGGTATGAACTTAAATGACCAGGATGAAGTAATAGGTGTACAGCTTAATACTCAGGGAAGTGAAATGCTCATAGTATCAGAAAATGGTATGGGTAAGAGAACTGATATTGAGGAATATGCAGTACAGCATCGTGGTGGAAAAGGTGTTAAGTGTTACAAGATTACAGAAAAAACAGGAAATGTTGTAGGAGCAAAATCAGTAGATGAATCAAGAGAAATCATGTTAATCACTACAGAAGGTATTATTATAAGACTAAAATGTTCTGACATTTCTAAGTTAAAGAGAATAACTTCAGGTGTTAAATTGATTAACCTTGATGAAGGTATTAAAGTAGCATCACTTGCAAAGGTCAGAAAAAAACCAGCAGATGAATCAGGTGATGATGTCGAAGGTTTTGACAACGATGGAGATAATGAAGATGTATCAAAACCAGTAGAAACAGTTGAAGTAAAAGAAGAAAGCGAATTAGATAGTTCAATAGATGAATTATTAAATAGAGCTAAAGAAGACGAAGAATAAATTTTTAAACCCCCAATAGTTTTTAATAAACTATTGGGGGTTAATGTTATTAACAAAATATGGATTTATAAGCCGTATTTGTCGATAACTCTAGCACAAATCTTGGCCATAAGTCGATAATTGTGGATATTATTAGTATCCCAAGTAATTCTAATATTAGTTGCTTCAATTGATAAAACATATCTATGATTGTATTTATCCTTAAATCTAGTGTGTATAAAGGCCTGTACACCCTGTTTTTTTAAAGGTTCATAGCAAAGAGGAGCATGATTATTTAGGATAGAAATGTTATTAACAAGAATAACATCATTTTGATACATTTCCTTTAGCTGTGAATCATTTACATAATAGGCATTTTCTCTAATAGCTTTGTAATCGTAATTGTAGCAACTTGAAATTTTAATAGGTATGGCATTTTCATCATAAAGCACAATACGCTGGAAATTTTGCACATAACTAAAATAATCAAGTACTTTCTGAATTGATAAATTCTCTTCGTCGCAATATTCTGAAATAATTTTACAAATAACCTCACTAAGAACAAGGTTGTTTCTACCATCAATACTAGCAGCGTTGTCTGTTGAATTATTAGATTCGTAAAGAATCTCATCAACAGATTTAAGACGTTCAGGAGTATAGATAATATAACGATTACGTCCAAGGTCTTTAGCAACATATAAACAATAATCCGCAACAGTAAATAAATCCTTATAATTATTAGCATCTTTAGGATAACAAGCGCATCCAATTGACAAGGAAACAACAGGTTTACCATCATCGTTAGGAGAATATGTTGCATTAACAATATTTTTAAGACTCCTTAGAATTTCGCGTGTTTTTTCCTGGTTATAGCCATTGTAAAAAACAACAAAAAATTCATCTCCACCAAATCTACCAACTAAACCGGCATTACCTACTTGTTGTTTTATAATATCCGAAATAGATCTTAAAATTTCATCACCCTTTAAGTGACCGTGAATATCGTTTATATTTTTAAAATAGTCAATGTCAATGATAGCAATAGCAGTACCCTCACATTTATCCACATCTATTTTTTTAACAGCAAAATTTGTTATTTCATTTTTGGTTAAAGTACCAGTAAGTGAGTCAATTTGAGGCTGTTTAGTAACAGTGGATAATTCTTTTGAGTCCTTATGGATAAAGCCAGTAGCTTTTAAAAATTCTCCATTGTTGTAAATAGACATACCACGAACCTGTGTGATTTCTGCGTTATTATTCTTATCTCTAAAAACAAATTCAAAAGTAGAATCCCCATTTTTTAAAGATGATTGTAGAGCAGAAGTATCACCAGGAATATACATATTAAGTTCATTAAGAGAAATAACCTTAAATTCGCGACCTTCAAAAGAAGGTTCATAAATTACAACGTCCATTTTATCTGGATAATATACAAGAATTTTGTCGTTGTATAGGTTTAAAACATTGTAATCAACAGATTGGTGTTTAATTAATTGCAAATGCTCATCAATAAGTTTGTGTAATTCAACACATCTAACTGCAAATTGATTTTGATTTGGACCTGGCGATATTCGCATTATAAAATCGAGTAAGTTTCCAGATTGAGAATACATCTTTATGATGAAATAAGATGAGTCCATATGCTCAAGTTTGTATTGGAATAATGGTAAATCGTTTTTGTATATAAATTTTTCAAAGGTAAAGTATAAACGTTCACCCATAAAATTATAAAATTCCGAATCGGCTGAAAGAATATCCATAGTATTAAGTTGTACTATCAAATTGTGAATATAACTTTCATTCATAATGAATTTCCCTATGTAAATAAATTACAATCCCCTTTATTTATTACGTGAAGAAAAGTATATCATATACAGATAAAAATTACTATTAAAGTATAGTAATTTTTTTAATCAGAGACTATAATAACTTACGTTACATCAACCAGAAATCTGGGAAAAACGGGAAGGAAAAAATATGAGAGAAGTTGATGTGTCTTTAATTACAAAGAATATTAAAGAAATGTGTATTGAAGCGAATCATAATTTAACACTGGATATGGCAAAGGTGTTTAATGAGGCAGTTGATCGCGAAAAATCTTCATTGGGAAAGCAGGTCTTAAACCAATTAAAAGAGAATCTTGAAATCGCAAGAACAGATATGATACCAATTTGTCAGGATACAGGAATGGCAGTGGTATTTATAAACGTAGGACAAGATGTACATTTAGTTGGTGGAGATGTAAATCAAGCAATCAATGAAGGTGTAAGACAAGGATATGTGGAAGGCTATTTAAGAAAGTCAGTGGTAAAAGATCCAATTTATCGAGAGAATACTAATGACAATACACCAGCAATAATACACTATTCAATAGTTCCAGGAAGTGAAGTTGAAATAACAGTTGCTCCTAAAGGTTTTGGAAGTGAGAACATGAGTAGAGTATTTATGCTAAAGCCAGCTGATGGTATAGAGGGTGTAAAAGATGCAATATTGACAGCAGTTAAAGACGCTGGGCCTAATGCCTGTCCACCAATGGTTATAGGTGTTGGAATAGGTGGAACATTTGAAAAATGTGCCTTACTTGCAAAAAAAGCATTAACAAGAGACTTAGATCAAAAATCAGATAAGGAATACGTTAGAAAATTAGAAGAAGAAATGCTAGAGAAAATCAATAAGTTAGGAATAGGACCAGGAGGCTTAGGAGGAACACAAACAGCTCTAGCAGTCAACATAGAAACATATCCAACACATATAGCAGGTTTGCCAGTTGGAATTAATATATGTTGTCATGTAAACAGACATTCACACAGGATAATATAGTTACCTACAAATATACATAGAAAAATATATAAAATGTGGATAAGTAAAAAAATCTTTACAGACAGTGTGGAAAGGAATAATATGGATAAGCATATAAAAGCGCCGCTAGAAGAAGATGAAATCTTAAATCTTAAAAGTGGTGATTACGTTTATATAACAGGTAAAATATACACAGCAAGAGATGCAGCTCATAAAAGAATGTATGAATGCTTACAGGAAAATAAACCATTACCGATACAACTTGAAAATAATGTGATATATTATATGGGTCCATCTCCAGCAAGAGAAGGAAGACCAATAGGGTCAGCTGGCCCAACAACAGCAAGTAGAATGGATAAATATGCACCAAGCCTATTAGATCTTGGATTAAAGGGAATGATAGGAAAGGGTAAGCGCTCAGCTAAAGTAATAGAATCCATAGTGAAAAATAAAGCAGTTTATTTTGCAGCAGTTGGGGGAGCAGGAGCAATATTATCAAAAAGTATAAAATCATCAAAAGTAATAGCATATGATGATTTAGGAACAGAGGCAATACGAGAATTGGAAGTGGAGAATTTTCCAGCCATAGTTGTAATAGATAAAGATGGTAATAATCTTTATGAAACAGCAATAAAAGAATTTGCACAGATATAATTTATATAAATATATACATAACTTCATGTGTGACTTGAGTAAAAATGTACAAAGGCAAGTTACCCATGAAGTTATTTTTTTATTAAGGTCATGATATAATAGTACAAAGGTACTATAAAATGCCACGGAAACGGATAATTAAATGGGGGTTTCCGGGGTGGTATAGGTAGGGGGTGAGTATGAAAAACAGGGGGGATAAGCGTGGTGTATACAATCTATTTAGGGGATATATATAGAGTATTTTTATGAAAAAATAGGACATAAGTACTACGCGAAAAAAATATTGTATTTATATTGATACAAAAATAACGCAAAAATTACGTTATACCCCCTTTTTTGGTGTATATTAAAAAAAACGATGATGATATTATTTATTTACGGTTTCAAAGACTAAAGTACTAAAAATAAATGTATAATGGAAACTTTAAAAAAGGTTTTATTCGGAGGAAGAGCAATGAACAAGAAAATGAGAAAATTTGTTGCGGTGACAGCATGTGTAACAATAGGGGCATTAGTAGGAACATTAACACATGGATTCACACATTCAGACTTAAGTAGCGTATCATCATCAGTGACAGTCAATGCAACTATGAAGTCGTTAGCTACTATATCTGATGAAACAACAAATGGAACAACAACAATTAAGCCAGAATTAAATTTAGAAGAATATGTAGGAAACATTGGTACATTATCAGTTAATACAACAACTAATGTTGGATATTATGTTGTAATGCCATGGGCAACACAGACAATTAAAGGTGAATATAAATACCGTGAAACAACTGGTAGTAGATATAGAGAGTTAGGATGGTTAAAGTCATTTTCACAGGATATTTGTGAAGGTAACGGAGTTTTATCTCTAGATTTTGCAGAAGGATATGATTTAAAAGCAAACGTTTCATATACAGGAGATGATTTAACAAGTTATTTAGGAACAAATAATAATTTTGAAAGCCTTGAAGTAGGCGACACAATTAAGACAGATAGAGAAGGAATAGATGTAGTCGTTGTAGAAAAAGACGGAGAAAGAGCTTTACAGGTAGAATATGATAACAATTTATACACAGCTAAGGTTAGTGATATAGATTGGTATGTAATAAAGACAGCTCCATATACAAACTGGCATGTAGATGGTTCAGTAAAGTGGGAGAAGTCACCAATTGAAGAAACTACAGAAAAAGAAACAGAGACAGAAACTGAAAAAGAAACAGAAGAGAATCCTTCAATTGAAGAGTCAAAGACAGTAGAAACAGAAACACCATTTATCAGCGAAGTAGCAGGTGTTGAAGATGATCTTGAAGAAGATACTGAAATTGAAACAATAACAGTAAATACAGATTCATTATTCTATGGAGAAGTAGCAGCTGATGAAGATGTTGTTCTAGCTAATACAGTAGTTAGTACAGACGATTCATTCTACGGAGAAGTAGCAGGTGACGAAGATGTTGTAGCATTAAATTCAGTACAGACAGGTGATAGCAATGCAATTATGATATATGTAGTTGTAATGCTTGTAGCAATTGGACTTATTGCAACATCATTAGTTTTAAAGAAGACAGAAAATAACTAATAAAAAGCTTATTTAATAGGCATGAGCAAAGAAAGACGTGAATTTTGCTCATGCCTATTTTTTTATTTGCTGGAATTTAATTCTTCAATAAAAGAACAATATATGATACTATTAAAAAAATATCACTTATGGAGGTAAAAATGAAAAAATATATAGGGACAATAGTTACTGTAGTAGTGATGATTTTGTACATGATGGTATCGTATTATTTGTTAATACCACCAATAAATTTAACATCAGGAGAGTTTTGGATTTATATAATTCAGTTACTAACAATATTCTGTATCATTACTTTATTCTCACTAATAGTAGATAAGTTTAAAAACGCAAGTTATAAAAAGAGCAAATTTAATAAATCTAAATTTAATAAAAAAATAAATATTAAATATGCAGATATGGGGCTTGTTTCAAAGGTTATATTTATAGCAGATGTATGCGTAATTCTCTTATTTGTGTTTTTGTCGATTTTTTCTAGCGAAATTTTTAATGCTAAGAAATATAGTCAAATTTTACAGGTAAAAGAAGGTTCTATAGATGATATACCATCAGTTACTAATGCATCAGCAATAGCATTAATGGATACTCAATCAGCAATTAAATTAGGTGATAGAGAAATAGGTTCTCTTAATACCGTTGTTTCACAGTATGATATAGAGGATTATTCATATGCACAGTTAAATTTTAATAATACACCAGTAAAAGTAGCACCATTAGCCTATGCAAGCTTTTTTAAATGGGTGAATAATAAGGATAAAGGTATAGTTGGATATGTTGTTGTAAATCCAGTATCCATGGATGCTAGTTATCAAGAATTGTCTAAGGGTATGAAGTATGTACCATCAGCTTTTTTAGGACAAGATTTACAGCGTCATATTAGAAATAAATATAAGACAACGATATTTGAAGAACCACATTTTGAAATAGACGAGGATGGAAATCCTTGGTATGTAGCACCAGTTGTAAAAAAGACAATAGGTGTAGTAGGTGGTAAGAAAGTTACAGGAGCAATACTTATAGATCCAGTAACAGGAGATATGAAAAAGTATAAATTGGACGAAGTACCAACTTGGGTGGATATAGTGTGTCCAGGAAATTTAATTTGTAAGCAGTACAATGATTATGCACAGTTACAAAATGGATTTTTAAATTCAATAATAGGACAGAATGGATGTAGAAAAGTAACAGAGAATTCTGAAGAATCAACATCAGATTATGGTTATATAGCAAAAAATGATGATATCTACATTTATACAGGAATAACATCAGTAAATGGGGATTCATCAAATATAGGTTTTATAATAGCCAATGAAAGAACAGGAGAGACATCGTATATAGAGGCAGCAGGTGCAGATGAATTTTCGGCAATGAATGCAGCAGAAGGTGAAGTTCAAGAAAAAGGATATGAGGCATCATTCCCATCCTTAATAACAATAGATAATGTTCCAACTTACATAATGGTTTTAAAAGATAAGTCTGGATTAGTGAAGTTGTATGCTTGTGTAAATGTAAATCAGTACAATATAGTTGCTACTGCATCAACACAGGAAAAATGTATAGATAATTATAATCGATTATTAAATGGAGAAGATATAAATCCAAATACAGATGAAAATACAGCACAAAAAGAAGAAATAGACTATACACAATATGAGGAAAAGGATATAACAATAGCTAAAATGCAGACTATTGATGAGGATGGAAACACATATTTATATATAGTTGATACAGAAGGAAAAATATATCATGCTAAGTATAAGGATGTAATAAATATGCTTTTAGTAAATGTGGGCGATACAGTAAAATTAAGAGTTTTTAACGATAATTTCTTAACAATAGAATAAATAGTAAAAGGAGTAGAATATATAAATAATTCTATAAAATTGTGTTGACAATAAGTTATATGCAAGCTATAATAAATCTTGCGTTTAACGCATAATTACATAATTTTGCTTTGTGAATTGTTTATTATATATAACACAATTGGCGAGCGCAAATACGGAATCTGGAGTAGTACTCAAGAGGCTGAAGAGGCGCCCCTGCTAAGGGTGTAGGTCGGGAAACCGGCGCGAGGGTTCAAATCCCTCCTGCTCCGTTATTTAAACCCCAAGGAATTAGTTAATAATTCCTTGGGGTTCTTTTTGTTAATTCCAGAATTAATTTTTAAAATTAGCTGCTTAAGATTAGATAACTTTGCGATCAAGAGAATTAAGCATTTGATAATCGCTTTTTATTGTATAACCAGAAGTGGTTAGCATATTACCTGTTATAGATGCACTAGCACCGGAGCAAAAAGCTTCTTTTCCAGCATTGTTAAGAAGAATACGACCACCAGCAAGTCTGATATTAGCTTCAGGGTTGATGAATTTAAAACTTGCAATTGTACGTAAAATCTCATCTTCTGATAATCTAGGCAAGTTTTCAAAAGGAGTCCCCTTAATTGGAATAAGGACATTGATAGGGATAGACATAATATGCATTTTAGAAAGTGTTAATGCCATTTCAAGTCTTTGATTAAAACTTTCCCCCATACCAATAATTCCACCGGAACAAACATCAAGACCAGCCATTTTAGCATTAGAAATAGCTTCAAATTTATCTTTTTGTGAATGACTAGTGCAAACAGATTCAAAAAAACTAGGAGCAGTTTCAATATTGTTGTGAATTCTTGTAACTCCAGCATCTTTTAAAAGAGAATACTGTTCCTTGCTTAAAAGACCAAGAGAGGCACAAAGCTTAAGACCTGGACATTTGCTGTGGATAGTTTTAAAGGCATCAAGACATTTTTCAAAGTCACTACCGCTAAGAGCGCGGCCGGCAGTAACAAGGGCAAAGTGGTTAACTCCTTCGTTGTAGTTGTCCATGGCCTTAGCAACAATAGCGTCGCAATCCATAAAAGGATAAACCTCACAAAAGGTGTTGTAGTGAGCGGATTGGGCACAGTATTTACAGTTTTCACTACATTTTCCACTTTTAGCATTAAGAATTGTGCATAACTCAACAGTATTTTTATTGTAATGTGTACGAATCAAATCAGCGCCCTTGGTTAAATCACAAATATTGCAGGAAGAGAAGATTGACAAATCATCTTTGTCGGAAATTCTATATCCGTTAATAATATCGTTAGCTAAATTAAGAATACTCATAAAACCTCCAATTAAATGTTTTTGTAATGCATAAGACCAGAAATACTAAGAGCTTTTCTTAAGGAAATGCCAAGGATAAGACTTAGAATAATCTTAATACAGTCAAATGGAATGAACGGAAAAACGCAAACAGATAAAGTAGCTTTTAAAGATGTGTTAGTTAGAAACATGAAATAAAGAGTTCCAAAAGCATAGCAAGCAATTAATCCAAGAATCATACCAATAAGGTGCATATACCATTTTTTTGAAGAAAAATTATCGATGAAAAGACCAGAAATAATAGTCATAAAAATAAATCCAATAATATATCCACCAGTAAGGCCGAAAAGCTTGCCAGGGCCGCCTTGAGCATTGGAAAAAACAGGAAGCCCAACAAGGCCAAGTAAAAGATAAACAAGATAGGCAATAGTACCTTTAAAAGCGCCAAGTGTATAGCAGCAAAGGTAAACAGAAATAACGGTTAAAGAAATTGGTACCGAACCAATAGGAATTGATAAAGGCCCAAGAATACAACATAGTGCAGTCATAAGAGCACACATAGTAATAGTTTTAGTAGAAATAATAGACTTAGATGAAGTCTTTTCGTTTTTGAATGTTAATTCACTCATTTTTTTTATCCTCCCGAAAATAAAACTAAGAATATAGTTATTCTTAAGACAAAATTAGCATTGTAGAAAGAGATTGTCAACTAAATTAAAGAGAAAGGTTAACAATTAAATCATTGATAAAAAAATAAAATATTCTATAATAAAAATGATGTTTGCAACATTTAAAGGAGGAAGTATGGAAATAAGGGAAATAGTAAGCAAGAATAGATCATATAGAAGATTCTATAATGAGAAGAAGATAACAAAAGAAGAGTTAGTAGAGTTAGTGGATATAGCAAGGCTCACACCATCAGCAGCTAATAGACAACCAGTAAAATATATGGTAGTGGCAGATGAAGAAAGAAATGCGAAGGTGTATGAAACATTAGGATGGGCAGGATATTTAAAAGACTGGGATGGACCAGAGAAAGAAGAAAGACCAACAGGATATATATTGATCTTAACTAAGAAGGATGTAAAAGCAGATATTGATGAAGGAATAATAAGTCAAACAATAATGATGGCAGCAGTAGAAAAAGGAATGGGAGGCTGCATATTAGGAAACATTAAGCGTGAAAAGCTAATGGAAAATCTAAAGATAGATGAGGAGTATAAAGTAGATTTAGTATTAGCAATTGGTTACCCAAAAGAAGAAGTAAAAATAGTTGATATAAAGGATAATGATATAAAGTACTATAATGATGAGAATAAAATACATTATGTACCAAAAAGAAAATTAGAAGAAGTCTTAATGTGATAAAGATAGGCGGCGGCATGTATATATTTGAAAGAGTTTTAATGCATAGAGCTTGTGGAGAATAGTTTATATTCCACAATATATAGGAAAAATTAAAACAGGATTTAAAAAATCAAAAAAATATGAAAAAAGGTATTGACATTAAAAACTGAAAGTGATAATATATACAAGTCGCTGCGATACAGCAGCAACACAAAAACAAAACAAAGCCAGTAAACAACAGGCTTTGAAGATATAGAACCTTGACAACTGAACAGAATGACAACCTTGAAAATTCTTTGAAAAAATTCAAGCGAGTTAATCAATCGTTAAACATAAGTTTAGAAATGATTATCCTTAATAACAGTAATGTTAAACGGAAACGAAACTATTAAGCTAGTTCGTTCAGAACTAAGCTAAGG
>NZ_JNKW01000006.1 GCF_000702205.1 Lachnospira multipara LB2003
TCTTTTATCCATTCTATCGGAATTCCGGTATTCTTATGCCACGCCTTATTATATCGGATACAAGAGCCGGCATGATCTTTTTCTCCGCAAATTAAAATAGAAGGGCACTTAATCTCATATGGCAAATTGGCCTCCATTGCTTCCGCCAATATCCGATAGCCATGACCTGCTATTTTTGCATATCTCTCCTGATCACCATTATAGGTCATCATCATATTATGCATTATTTTTCTTCCATAGCTCGACCTAGCAACACCATTCGTTCCCAGCTTCAAAAGAGACTTCCAAGGATAGTGTCGATACACCGGCTCCATTCGCTTCAATAGCCAAATTTCTGCGGCCGTCACGTACCTACGCTGTAAAGGTGCCGAATCCACAGAAACAAAACCCTTTAACTTTTCAGGATAAAGCTGTGCATACGCCTGTCCAACGTAACCGCCCATAGACTGACCAATAATTATAGGATGGTCAAATCCCTCTTTTACCAGAATTTCGTCTAGCCATCTTGCTTTATCCATCAAATTAAAATCAAAGCGAAATGGCCAAGAAGCAGCATGCCCAGGTGCATCCCATACAAAAACCGGATACTTACTTTCAAAATATTCAATTTGCTTTTCAAACAATCTGTGATCTGCGGTAAGTCCAGGTAAAAAGACTAACTGCAACTCACTATTTATTGACTCTTTATTTATCCAATAATGTATATTGCCACATGGAGTAGCATATATTTGTTCTGTCATAATTCCCCTCCAGAATATTATATTAAAAATCCAAACTCCTCTACAAGATGGGTTATTAGGTGATATTATTTTTGAAATCTTTGCTGCAATATCTCTAGTGAATGGTATACCTGATTATATTGTTCATCTGTCCATTCACTTGTCAGCTTTTCATTAAATGAAGCCAAGGCTTTTGATAATTTCGGATATATTTCATGTCCTGCCTCAGTAAGATATAATTTCTTGTTTCGTTTATCCTTTTGATCTATATCGCGTCGAATAAGTCCCTTGTTTTCCAAAGCCTTAACAGCTCTTGCGGTCGCCGACTTATCTACGCTTACAAGCTCCGTAAGTCTATCTTGGGTAATCCCATCTTCATGTGCCAATGCCATAAAGTAAAGCTCTTCCCCTACGGTTATTCCAAATGGCTCAACAACGTCCTTTAATTCCATCGCAATTTCTCTTGAAAGAAGAGAAATGATTCGCCCTATACTTGGTTTCATTTTGAGATCTCCTTCTTTTGTAACAGCTTATCTAAAACAACGTTCCACAAAACACTAACTACATATCCATACACTATAGATTTAGAGAGTGAGCCAAAGTAAAACATCCAAAATCCTTCGCTATAGCCCTTTATCCTAAGAAGTCCGGTCAAGGACAGTATTGATGTAAAAAAAATTGCAGGTAATATTATTTTTCCAGTGTTTGCTAATAACATAATATTACTCATTGTAAATCCCATAAGAACAGGGAAAATGTATCTCTTATACTTCATTTTATGACTCCTTTCTTTGTAATTGAAATATATCATAACTTTAGTTGACGTGTCAACTAATATTTTCAGTAACGTTTACTGTGCCATTTCTTCCCTACAAAAAAAGGCCCAGAACCATTGATTTTACAATGATTCTGAGCTACAGTCGTCATAGGTAATCCTATAAATAGGTTTTGCTCCCGTAGGCTTTACTATCGCTTGATGATCGTACTGGTCGATCCGCATTTGCAATGTGTATTTTTTGCACATTGCTTTCTCGAATCAATTCTTTCTCCTCAAAAATATTATTTACATGCCTCGTAATTATTGTCTATCCTGCTTAATTCCTGATAATAATTTTTCAATTAATCCAGCCTATTGTTTTAAAGCCTCTATATACCCCAACAATCTTTCTTTTTGCGATTTATTAAGACTTTCCATTTCAATCAAAAGATCATATTCCTTTGTGCCTTTTGTAACCACTCGATAATCCAACTCCTCTACAGATTGAACTGTGTCCTGCAACAATTCATACGGTGTTACATTTAACGCCTTACAAATAATCATTATTTTATCTGCAGACGGATTCGTTTTCTTTCGTTTCCAATCACTAATAGTACTCTGTGCTATTCCTGTAGCTTTCGAAAAATCCATCTGTGTAATTTCACGTTCTTCCATTAATTTAAAAATGCGTTCACTAATTGTCATTTTCTGCTCCTTTATCCATCATGCTTTCTTCCACCCAGGCCTTAAACTCATCCGGGCATGCTACTATCCACTCAAAGAAATAAGAGGTTAGATTCTCAAGTGTAATTCCAAAATCTTTCAATGTATTTCGATTTAAGAAGTCGTAAACTTCGCTTTCCATAGAAAGTGAATATCCATCCTCCGAATCTGTTACACTAACTGGGTTTTCATAAAGCCTTTGCAATACTAACGCTCTGATAAAATCATCCATTTCTATTGTATTTTCTTTATCTAAATCGACCTTACC
Organism: Lachnospira multipara LB2003; assembly: GCF_000702205.1. GTDB lineage: Bacteria > Bacillota > Clostridia > Lachnospirales > Lachnospiraceae > Lachnospira > Lachnospira multipara_A. The sequence continues at coordinate 2,468 of NZ_JNKW01000006.1, forward strand.
AAACAGTCGCTCATACAAATCAGAAGACATAAGGATTCTATCTGTATCAAATATTTTACATTTGACAGGATTTCCATAAACCTTATAAAAATCATCTGAATCAAATTTTTCTATCAATTCTCTAGAAGAAATCTCAGGATAAAACATAGCTTTCCCTCCTCGCTACCTTTTTGCATTTATACGTTCTTTCGTATATCATCCGTATATACGTTATATTACTTCCATATTCTAGCAATGTCAAGATGCTATGTCATCATTATTTTTATACCAGACAGTACTGCGACCGTACTTTTTACAGTCATTTATCTCCATCCAATATTTCTGTAAGAAAAAGTTTTGTGGTACTAACGATTAGTACCACGATTGTTTTCTATGTACTGAGCAAAATCAATTACCTTTGCTGGCTCTCTCTTAGCAGCAATCCCTAATCGTTCCATGTCTAATTTAAAAAGTTCACTCGGATGTCCATACGCATCAAATCCCTCTGGCTGGCAGATATCTCTGTTCAGATACTCACTAAGTTCCCATTGATACTTTGCTTCTTTATCCAACTTTTTATCAAAATACTGTGCATCCATTACCATTCTGTTAATGCCACCAACCGATTTCCTACCATGAGTTTTTGTTACAGTTGTATCGCCTGACATTTTAAAATACTGTTCTATCCGATCCTCGGAGTATCCCATTTCCTGCATCACGCTATGAATCACACGGCTGATATACATTGTATAGTTATTCCAGTTTCTTGGTTCAATATCTGTCCATTCCTCTAATCTCATGCTTTGTCGCATGATAATCGCCTTCATGATTTCTTTTATATGTTCCCTTATAAGGATTTTCTCCAACATATACCGGACGCATATTAAAATCGTTCATTCGGATCAGTCTTGGTTTTATCTTCTCTTACTCCAAGTATGATATATCCACCTTTTGTATTGGCAAATGCAGAATATGACTCATACACAGATTTTGGCACGCTTTTTCCTGTTCTTTTCGTACTTCTTATGCGTATCATTTGATACGCTTTTCAGTATATTCATACCGTTCGAATTCGATAGTTCCAAATCTATTTCTCATGGTAAATCATGTTAAATACGGCATTCTTATTTTCCACAATTACATGAAATGCCTTATATTTCTTGTGCTTTTCGAAGAAATCGTATCATAATATTATCACGAGGCGCATCATCGTGATACTATAACTATATCGTTTATGCAAGACATATTTTTATTTCATTTTTTTGAAATCGATACAAATAGGCTTTTAAAGTTGCTTCACGATAACTTTGAATAATCGGATTAGCTGAATTGACGTGGTAATCATAGAGAACAATAACCTCAAATTCTTTTAACCATTTTAATAATTGATTCCAATCCTCTTCTGTATCCACTTGTTCGTCGATATCTGCAATACTTATTTTTCGTATTAATGTTTTATTTATATCAAACAAGCAATAGTCGCAGCGATAATCCAGTATACATTTAACATCACCCTCAAAAACAGGGAAGTCATTTATATTTATGTCTTCATAATTACAGTTAAGAAGAAATTTTTGATAAATATATTTACTCATGGCATTACTCCAAATAAATATCTATTTCCCAAAAAGTTCCCGCCTGGATAGCACATTCCAAAGAGTCTATAACTTTTTTAATAGCTTTTTCTGCAATGTCATTTTTTTGCTTATTTAACATTTTATTAGCAGACTGTAATGCCTCCTTCAAATTTTCATTAACGATTCGCTCTTCTTCGCAGACATCAATTATTGTTCCGAATCTTTCATCAAACTCTTGAAATAGGCCTTTAGGTTGTCTCAAAATATCATACTCCTCTTGAGTAAGTTCAAATGTCTTAACATTTGACATTTCTTCATCATAACCTTCAAATTCTTCTATCCCTATTTTATTTAATGGAACATTCATATAATATACAAACATTTACTCACCTCACATTCTCTTTTTAATCATATAATGAGTCGCCTTCTGAAACTCCGACTTACTTCTACCTCGTTTTTTCCCGTTGCTCTCAACTACATTATATGCGTCGTCACCAAATTGGTCTAAGTACTGTCGTTTTCTGGTTTTTTTAGTTAAATCTTGTACTCGCAAATATCCACTAACATCAGCGACAACTGCCTTAGTTCCGTCAGCACTATAGTAAATTATCTTACTCCCAACCACAACTGGTTTTGCACCAGGAGCAACAACAGATACAACATCATTAATATCCACTGTGTCCCATCCAACTCCATATTCAGCTTTTCTTGCATATCCTTGCTGAATCAGATCAGCTATCATTGAATCTCTTGTTGCCGCATCCTTCTGTGAGCTAACTGCTTCTGAGTAATCTGTTTTAGCATCAGACATTATACTACCTCCTTCCTACGACTAAGACGTTGAAAGTCGGTAAAGACTTTATATTGTACTCCGTATTCATCTAAAATATGAGCATATTCCGGTTTTAATTTACCATCAAAGAATGCTGTTTCAACGAGTGACACTCTAAAACCTTCATCAACAAGATTCTCTTTACTTTTTGCCATTCTCTTCCTCCCACTTGAGGATATTCTCACAACTTTCAATCACCCCTGCAATATTATACTTGGAACATTCTTTAGGAAATTTTGTCATGAGAGTTTTATATCCTTCTACAAGTTCTTTACTTGAATATTTATCGACAATATCATCAATTACTTCACTTATCCAAGAGAACTCTTCAGCGGTACATTCAGTCTTTAAGAACTCAATTGTAGATGGAATGTCTTCAGAGAGAATTTCAATTTTCTTTTTTCGGCATTGTTCAATACCATAATCCCATTCATCATCTGTTTCTTCATGTTTTTTTATTACTTCTCTAAAACTATTTATATCCATTATTTTCTACCGCCTTTCTTCCCAGGTTGCTTTGAATCTGGAAAAATCGTGCCAATTTGACCATTTGTTTTAAATTCCTCATGATTAAATGTAATCTACACTAATCCAGTATTTATTTCACTATTGCTTTATCTCCATAAAATTGCATTAACATTAGAATCATGGTACTTCCTGAAAGGATTCCATCCATAATACCTGCTGGTAATAAAAACATCATTAAGGTAAGAGTAATGGAAGAAATAATTAGAGACAAGGCCAACCCCCACATTCGATTTTTAAGTAGACCTATTGCTCCTATTAATCGAATGACTCCATATATTGCCCCCATAACCATCATCATATAAAGATTATCTTGAAAATATGGAGTTTTTGACCAATATTTAATTCCCCAATTTCCAAAATTTCACTCTTCCATGTAGTCATTACATCCAATATCTATCATAAAAAGTTGTACTATAACTCGTCAAGCTGCAATTGAGAAAAAGGTATCAGCAAGCATAAAAAAAGCCCAGAACCATTGATTTTACAATGATTCTGAGCTCTCGTGGATTACTCAAATTTCCTAACTAAACCTGTGTCTCAAACATTTTTGTTAGGGTTTTCTGTTACGATTTGATTCCATTTGGTTTCAGCTGTCCATATCACACGGACTATATCAGCTAATGTTATCAAATTATTATCATGGAAGTGTTATCAAACCGGTTAAGGTGCACAACTATTTTGTGGTTTTCATTCTTGTTATCCAATCAGGAAACTGCACAAACTTGGTCCTATCAGACAGGCCTCCAAATATTTGATTTGGCATACTACCATAGACTAAAACCACTTGTGGTTCTAATTCGTCCAACATTGCTATAAGACCTTCCCTGAAATACCTCTTAGATTCAGCTGTCTTTATCTGCCCATAAGTACCAACAGATACAATGCTATGCTTATCAACACCCTGAAAGGCAACCTTTTCTCCAAACAATGCATCTGTATATGTACGTTCGTCACCCCATCTTATATTAGGAATCACATATATCCCATGCTGTGAAAGATAGTATCCTACAGCTCTATTAAGATAAATATCTGCTATTTGTACACATAATGGAGCATCGATATACAATGAACAGTCTGGCGATATGACTCCGGGATACCTTTTCAAATCATCTACAAAATCCTCAGTATCAGTAAGAATTTCCCTGAAGTTTTTATCATGTTCATAAAAACATATGAAATCACTTTTATCTGTACTGCGTTCTCTAATAGAAAATGGAATCATTCCTTTTGGAATAATTATCTCTTTTGGTGCATCTATATGAGGGATTTCAAATTTACCATCAAAAAAGGCTGTTTCGACAAGGTCGATTCTGAATCCCTCATCTACTAAATTTTCAACCTTTTTTCCCATTTTCATTCTCCCATGTAAGTATCGCCTCTGCACTTTCAATGCTTCCTGCAATATTATACTTGGCGCATTCCTCTGGGAACTTTATCATGAGATCTTTATAACACTGAATAAGTTCTCTGCTGGGAACCTTCTCTACTACATCATCAATTACTTCGCTAATCCACGAATACTCTTCCGCTGTACAGTCATTTTTTAGAAAACTAATTGTAGAAGGAATATCCTCAGTGAGAATTTCAATCTCTTTTTTCCAGCACTGCTCAACTCCATATGTCCACTCATCATTGGTTTCTTCGCGCTGTTTTATAACTTCTCTAAACTTTATAATATCCATTACTTTTTACCTCGTTTCTTTGTAGGTTGGTTTGAGTCGGGAAAGATAGTAGCAATGATGCCTTTAGTTCGTATCACACCAACACGAACACCTTTCCACATTCCAAAAACCTGTTTCCCATCTTTAACGGATGCACTTTTATTGTGTTTTAAATTGGCCACGTGCTCACCGGCACGTTTAATATCTTTACTTGTCCAATCTTTAGGAAACCACGATTGTCCTGTACCTGACTGCTTAAACTTTTCTTTATGGTTAGGGACATATCCTACTCTGACTCCGTTTGGATATGTTTTCACAACATGATATTCTATGCCATATTTATCAAGTTCATTCATTCCCGCCTGACCATGACCACCTGCTTTCAACCTTATATGTTGATTATTTACAGGTTTTGTATAATCGCCTTCATTTGAATGAACTACGGCATACTGGCTTGCAGATCCCCTTGCTCCATGTGTATTTAAAGTTCTTCCTGTTTTAGTTGTGCCCATAATAGTCCCCTCCTGTCATAATCGACAGACAAGGAACTAAAACAATTTCTTTAATCATATGTACCTCATCTTTCTGCCAGCATATCCACTGGCTAAACAATAAAAATATTCTATTTTTTTATTGCTCTCATAGAAAGATTGTGGTAGAATAAGTCTTACCTAGTTAGAGAGATTCTACAGAATCTTTCGCTGAGAGAACGTATAGCTGCTCCAACAGTTATACGTTTTTCTTTTTTATCGCAATCAAATCACATCACCCCGCCTTTCAAGAAGTTTTTATCAGCAAATTATTCTTAGCGAATAATATCTAATAATCCATAATATATATATTTTTTATTTCTCTGTTTACCGTCGGTTATAAGAATTTTTTCGTCAACCATAATATTCAAAAGCCTATTAACACTCGTCAGTGGAAGCTTTGTTTTTTCAACAATCTGCTTAGCTGTTGTGATTGGATATTGATATAACATGTTAATAACTGGCACCACATTAGACGATTTTGTAAAATTACATGCAATACTCATATGTGAATCATATAGTTTGTTTATTGCTGTAACAATGCTGATATACTTATCACATTGTTTCGCAACTGTAGCGAGAAAGAATTTAATCCACTCGTTCCAATCATCTTTCTGCCTTATATTGTTTAGGAGGTTATAATATCTCAATTTATCATGTTCAAGTGCTTCACTAACAAAAAAACAAGGAAGTTCTATTTGTTTTGTATAATACAAATACAGCGGAATAAGCATTCTTCCAACACGCCCATTTCCATCCATAAATGGATGTATAGTCTCAAACTGAGCATGTATGACTGCTATTCTTACTAAAGGCTTTAGAATATCAGACGGCTCATTGATATAAGAGATTAAATTATCCATTAGCTCTGGTACCTTCTCTGGGGCCGGAGGCGTATATGTAATTGCATGTGTTCCGTCATTTTTCCCTATATAGTTTTGTTCTGTTCTGTATTTTCCAATAACTTCAGGTTTTCTCACATTCCCATTCATCAGGATGGAATGCAGTTCACAAAAGAATTCATTTGAAAAATTTTCTCTTCCCAATATATGAATGCCTTTTTTTGATGCGTTAAGATAATTGAGAACTTCATTAATATTCTGATCAGAATCATTTGGCTCTGCCTGATTTGTAAGTACACCATCAAGTGTTGCCTGCGTTCCTTCTAGCAAAGACGAAGCCAGCGCTTCTTTTTGCTGTAATGTCGGCATGAACCAGTTGCTTTCCAACTTGCTATCAACAATCTTCTCTTTATACACCTCAAGTTTGGCAGTTGCATCTATCAATTCATCCAAAAAATACGAATAATCAATTCTCCCATTACTTAAAGGTAAAAAACTTGCGTTATAAGCCTGCACATTACCCATATGTTCACCTCCAAAATAAATATAACGCCATTAAAACCAAATGTCAACATTTTTGGTTTTAATAATTTTCTATAATCCAAAATATAGCGCATTTAGAAGTCTATTTTTATACTGAATTCTTATCGTTCACTATATCTAGATCTATTTCTTCATCAGACAACAACATACAGTATTTTGTTGTCTAAGATAGTAAAAACCAATAAAACCATATTTGGTTTTTAAGACTTCTCCCCATCTTTAGAACATGCAGAGAGTAATTATAATATCTGGATGGATAAGTCCGAAGCACTCAGATTCGGTCAGATTACCCTGGATGAATACGATGCCTGGAGATATCACTATCCAACACCTGGTCAGACAACTCATTCGCACTTCGCAACTGTTCCACCCCAGAAATAATTTGAGCAAATCTTATCCGAATGGTTTCAACCGGCTAACATAAAGGCAAAAAGAAAAGGCCTTGCTAAGCTATTCATTAGCTTAACAAGACCTTTTTAAGTCTTTGCTGAAACCTCACCTGCTAACCTTTTGTATTACTCATAAATAATGCTCGGTTATCAAGTGTTATCATTTTGTTATCAAATCGCTTTTCAAAATCCTTAGAATCCGCATAAATACAGTATTCTTCAGACTTCGTTAATTATTCAAATTCTATTGTAGCTGGTGGTTTACTTGTGCAATCATACATTACACGGTTTACACCCTTAACTTCGTTAACAATTCTGTTAGCTACCTTAGTTAATACATCCCAAGGAATCTGAGCACAATCAGCTGTCATGAAATCTGATGTCATAACGGCACGAAGTGCGATAGCATAATCATAAGTTCTGCCATCACCCATAACACCTACTGAACGCATGTTAGTAAGTGCTGCGAAGTACTGACCAAGATTCTTGTCAACGCCAGCCTTAGCAAGTTCTTCTCTGTAAATGTAATCAGCATCCTGAACGATATGTACCTTCTCAGCTGTTACCTCACCGATAATTCTAATTCCAAGACCTGGTCCTGGGAATGGCTGACGGAATACGAGATTATCCGGAAGACCAAGTTCAAGACCAGCCTTACGAACCTCATCCTTAAATAACATACGAAGTGGCTCAATGATTTCCTTGAAATCAACAAAATCTGGAAGACCACCTACGTTGTGGTGAGACTTAATTACTGCTGACTTACCAAGACCTGATTCAATAACATCTGGGTAAATAGTTCCCTGTGCAAGGAAATCAACAGCACCAATCTTCTTAGCTTCTTCTTCGAAAACTCTGATGAATTCTTCACCAATAATCTTACGCTTAGCCTCTGGTTCTGTAACACCAGCAAGCTTGCTATAATAACGCTCCTGAGCGTTAACACGAATAAAGTTAAGGTCGAAATTACCATTATGACCAAATACAGCCTCAACCTCATCGCCTTCATTTTTTCTTAAAAGACCATGATCTACGAATACACATGTAAGCTGCTTACCAATAGCACGAGCAAGTAAAGCTGCTGCAACAGATGAATCAACACCACCTGATAGGGCAAGTAAAACCTTACCGTCGCCTACTTTTTCACGAATCTGAGCAATTGTAGTTTCAACGAAAGAATCCATCTTCCAATCACCACTACATTCACAAACATTATATAAGAAGTTTCTAATCATCTTCTGTCCCTCTACAGAGTGCATAACCTCTGGATGGAACTGAACTGCATATAACTTCTTAGCTTCATCTTCCATAGCTGCAATTGGGCAGTTTGGAGTATGACCGATTACCTTAAAGCCCTCTGGAGCCTTAGCAATATAATCTGTATGACTCATCCAAGTTATTGTCTTAGGGCTAACGCCTTCAAATAACTTAGAATTAACATCTACTTCTACCTCTGTCTTACCATATTCACTAACTGGTGCAGTTAAAACCTGACCACCAAGCTTATGAGCCATAAGCTGTGAACCATAACAAATACCAAGAATAGGTATACCTGCTTCCATGATAGCCTTATCATAACTAGGTGATTCTTCCTCATAAACACTATTAGGACCACCTGTAAAAATGATACCCTTTGGCTTTCTTGCGATAATATCCTCTAACTTAGTAGTATAAGGGATAACTTCTGCGTATACATTACATTCACGTACACGTCTTGCTATAAGCTGATTATACTGTCCACCGAAATCAAGTACTAATACTAACTCGCTGTTCAATTAATTGTCCTCCTATTCTTAATCTATATTAACCAAAAACTGCGCTTACAAAATTTAGCTTTTGCAATATTACTGCAGATTTTTGGTTATCATCATAACAATCATCAAAATGACGTCTTTTTATTATACATTTCACTAAGAGATTAATCAACCAATATTATATCGCAAAACGAAGATATTTTACAAGAATACATAAAGTTTAAACTTTGTTTATTAACCTTTAAAGTAATTAATGTTATAATTTAGAGAAGAGTTTTAATTGGAGGTTTTACTTTAGAAATATGGATATTAATGCAAATAATTTATATAGCAATTCCCCTTACAGTAAAGTAAGCGATGAATATAATGCTAAACAAATCGCAAAAATGGTAAGTGATGGAGATATACCATTATCTGAACTTGAATTAGTATTTAAAGAGACACAAAAAATGCTTGCAAATTACAAATGTGCCATGCTAGAAGTTGAGACAAAGTTCAAAGTTTTAAATGAGCAATTTTCACTTGATCATGAAAGAAACCCTATATCATCAATTTCTACAAGACTTAAATCACCTCAAAGTATCGCTGAAAAACTACGTCGCAAAAACATACCTTTAGGACTAAAGTCTATTGAAAAAAATATGTATGATGTAGCCGGCGTAAGAGTTGTTTGCTCTTTTGTTGATGATGTTTATTTTCTTGCAGACTGTCTATTACAACAGGATGATGTCCGTTTAATTCAAAGAAAAGATTATATCAAAGAACCAAAGAGTAACGGATATAGAAGTCTTCACTTAATTATAGAGACACCTATTTTCCTAGAAAACGAAAAGCGCTACATGAAAGTTGAAGTCCAGCTTCGTACAATCGCTATGGAATTCTGGGCTAACCTAGACCACAAGATGCGCTATAAAAAAGATATGGATCCTGTAATGTTAACTCTTACATCTAATGAACTTTATGAATGCGCTTCTCTAAGTGCTGACTTAGATAGAAGAATGCAAGCTGTAAGAGATATGATTGAAGGCAGTAAGGAAAAAAATAATTAAAAGCAATATAATAACAAAAAGCTATGGAGATTTAGATATTCCCCTATCCAATTGATAGGGGCGTATCCAATTTCCATAGCTTTTATTTTCTATTTAATTTTTATCTTAAATTTATCACATTTAAATTTATCACATAAATTTTTAGGCTGTCTGATTTAATTCCTTAACCACATCAATAACCTGGCTTAAGTCATCCTTTACGCAATAACAAAGTTCTCTTATATCATCTTTAATCTTAATAGTATCTGGCACATGCACCACCTTCATATTAGCAGCATGACCTGCCTTAATTCCATTAATACTATCTTCAATTACTATGCATTCCTCAGGCTTAACATTAACAATACCTGCTGCCTTTAAGAAAATATCTGGTGCCGGTTTACTATGCTCAATCTCATCGCCATAAGCAATACCATCAAGATAATCATAAGCTCCAATGTTTGTTAAATTCTTAAAAGCCGACTCTCTTCTTGTTGAAGTAGCCACCGCACACTTAAGTCTGGCTTCCTTAATGAAATCTAGAAGTTCAAAAAGTCCTTTTTTTACAGGAACTCCTTCTGTCTCTCTTAGCTTATAAACAAACTGAGTTCTTAATTCTCTTACTTCCCAGAAATCTGCCTTATCGCCAAAATATTCCTTAAATTTAACAGCGCTATCACTAGGAGAAGCCCCCTTAAATTCATCCATAAGCCAGTTAGGAAGCTCGATGCCTTTTTGCTTAGCACCCCACTGCCAGCCAAGATTTGATTGACGTTCAGTATCAATCATTACTCCATCCATGTCAAAAATTACTGCTTTTATCATTAAACTAACTCCAATTCATGTCTCTTTTTTACAAAATCTTATGAGCTTAACTATTCCCGCCAAGTCCAGAAACTATGTCAAGTTTTTACAAATACTTCTTAAGATACTGTCCTGTGTAAGACTTCTTAACCTTGCAAACTTCCTCAGGTGTACCCTTTGCAATAACAGTACCACCTCTAGCACCGCCTTCAGGTCCCATATCAATAATATAATCTGCAGTCTTAATAACATCAAGATTATGTTCAATTACAACTACTGTATTACCGCCTTCCGCAAGCTTTTGCAAAATTTCCACAAGCTTATGAACGTCAGCAAAATGTAGACCTGTTGTTGGTTCATCCAAGATGTAAATTGTCTTACCTGTACTTCTCTTTGAAAGCTCTGTTGCAAGCTTAATTCTTTGAGCCTCACCACCTGAAAGTTCAGTTGATGGCTGACCAAGTCTAATATATGAAAGACCTACGTCATTTAAAGTTTCGATTTTACGCTTAACTGATGGCACATTTTCAAAGAAATCAACTGCTTCCTCTACTGTCATATTAAGAACGTCATAAATTGACTTGCCCTTATATTTAACCTCAAGAGTTTCTCTATTGTAACGCTTACCATCACAAACCTCACAAGGCACGTAAACATCAGGAAGGAAATGCATTTCAATCTTAATGATACCGTCTCCTGAACAAGCCTCACAACGACCGCCCTTAACATTAAAACTAAAGCGGCCCTTATTATAACCTCTTTCCTTAGCATCAACAGTTCCTGCAAAAAGGTCACGAATCTGGTCAAACACACCTGTATAAGTAGCAGGATTTGAACGAGGAGTTCTACCAATTGGACTCTGGTCAATATCAATAACCTTATCAAGCTGTTCTATTCCATCAATTCCATCATGATCACCTGCAATTATTCTTGCTCTATTTAGGGATTTTGCCAAATGTTTATGTAGAATTTCATTAACCAATGAACTCTTACCTGAACCTGAAACACCAGTAACACAAGTAATTACGCCAAGTGGGAAATCTACATCAATATTCTTTAGATTGTTCTCTCTAGCACCTCTAACCTTAATCCAGCCAGTTGGCTTACGGCGTGTAGTTGGTACAGGAATCTTTATCTTGCCGCTAAGATAAGCACCTGTAATAGATTCTTTACAAGCCATAATCTCGTCGGCATTACCTGTTGCAACAACTTCTCCACCATTTTTACCAGCACCCGGACCAATATCTACAATATAATCTGCAGCTCTCATTGTATCTTCATCATGTTCAACTACAATAACTGAATTTCCAAGATCACGTAGATGTAAAAGTGTTCCAAGAAGCTTATCGTTATCCCTTTGATGAAGGCCAATACTTGGTTCATCTAGTATATAAGCAACACCAACTAAACCTGAACCAATCTGAGTAGCCAAACGAATACGCTGAGCCTCACCACCAGATAATGTTCCCGTTGCTCTTGAAAGAGAAAGATAATCAAGACCAACATCCATAAGAAATTTAACTCTCGCCTTAATTTCCTTTAAGAGCTCTTTACCAATAAATAGCTGTCTTTGTGTAAGCTCCATTTCCTCAAGATATTTTGATAGGTCACATACAGCCATGTTAGTTATTTCATAAATATTTTTATCTGCTATAGTTACAGCAAGAGATGATGCCTTAAGTCTCTTACCCTTACAGGTCTTACAAGGTCTTATTCTCATAAATTCTTCATACTGCTGCTTAGCGTTATCAGAACCTGCCTCTCTGTATCTTCTCTCCATATTACTTATAAGACCATCAAAAGTAATATCATACACGCCTTCACCACGCTGTCCCTTATACTTAACCTTTATAGATTTACCTCTTGTTCCATTAATAATGATATCCTTAATGTCATCAGAATAATCTTTAAATGGTGTATCAAGAGAAAAACCATACTCCTTAGCCACTGCATTCATAATTGCACCAGTCCAGCTCTTAGCATCTGATACTGACTGCCATCCTGGGCTTGCAATAGCACCTTCATTAATTGATAAAGACTCATCTGGAATAAGAAGCTCTATATCAAAATTCATAGTATATCCAATACCTAAACAGTCAGGACACGCACCAAATGGATTATTGAAAGAGAAACTTCTTGGCTGAATCTCATCAATTGAAATACCACAATCAGGGCAGGCAAAGCTCTGAGAAAAATTAATAGGCTCGCCACCAATAACATCAACCATCATAATACCATCTGCAAGTTTAAGAGCTGTTTCCACAGAATCTGTAAGTCTTTTATTAATGCCTTCCTTAACCACAAGTCTATCAACTACAATTTCAATATTATGCTTCTGATTTTTGTTTAACTTAATTTCTTCTGATAAATCATACACTTCACCATCTACGTTTACACGAACATAGCCCTGCTTTTTTGCCTGTTCAAAAAGCTTAGTATGTTCACCCTTACGACCTCTAACTACTGGAGCAAGAATCTGAATCTTAGTTCTTTCAGGTAAATCTAGAATCTGGTCTACCATCTGATCTACTGTCTGCTTGTTAATTTCCTTACCACATTTTGGACAATGAGGAATACCAATTCTTGCATATAATAGTCTGAAATAATCATAAATTTCTGTAACTGTTCCCACTGTAGATCTTGGGTTTCTATTAGTACTCTTCTGATCAATTGAAATTGCAGGTGATAATCCTTCAATTAATTCTACCTGTGGTTTTTCCATCTGTCCTAAGAACTGTCTAGCATATGAAGATAGCGACTCCATATATCTTCTCTGACCTTCTGCATAAATTGTATCAAATGCTAAACTTGACTTACCAGAACCTGAAAGTCCTGTAAGTACAACAAGCTTATTTCTTGGAATATCTACATCAATTCCCTTTAAGTTGTGCTCACTTGCACCACGAATCTTAATAAAATCTGTAAATCCGCCTCGTTTCATGTCTTTTTTGTTCAATTCACTCATTTACTATTCCTATCTTTCTTTAATCTCATTTATCTTATATATAACAAGCTATTTCTTACTTATTCTCATATATTATTTATTTTCATAAATATATTTATTAACTTCAATCATCTTATCACGCAATTCTGCTGCCAATTCAAAGTTAAGCTCTGCTGCTGCCTTACGCATATTTTTCTCAATTTCTTTCTTAACCTTCTCAAGTTCCTTAATAGACATAGATTCAAAATCAACCTTAAGCTTATCAGAACCTGCATCTGGATCTGCTGCCCTGGTAATTGTAATAAGGTCACGTACTGCCTTCTTAATGGTCTGAGGTGTAATTCCATGTTCCTTATTATAAGCTGCCTGTATCTCTCGACGACGTTCCGTCTCTTTAATAGCCTTATCCATGGATTCAGTAATTGTATCTGCATACATAATTACATGACCTTCTGCATTTCTAGCTGCACGACCAATAGTCTGAATAAGTGAAGTTTCTGTACGAAGGAAACCTTCCTTATCTGCATCAAGAATAGCAACTAAGCTAATCTCTGGAATATCAAGACCTTCTCTTAATAAGTTAATACCTACCAATACATCAAAGCCGTCAAGACGCATATCACGAATAATTCTTTGACGTTCCATTGTATCAATATCCGCATGTAAGTATTCAACTCTAATTCCTACTTCCTTAAGATACTCTGTTAAATCCTCAGCCATTTTCTTAGTAAGAGTTGTAACAAGAACCTTATTTTTCTTAGCTGTCTCCTTATTAATCTCTGAAATCAAGTCATCAATCTGACCCTCAATTGGTCGTACACTAATCTCCGGATCAAGTAGACCTGTTGGTCTTATAACCTGTTCTGCTCTTAAAAGCTCATGTTCTTCCTCATACTTACTTGGTGTTGCTGACACGAACAACATCTGACTAATCTTTGACTCAAATTCCGAAAAATTAAGAGGTCTATTATCCTTAGCCGATGGAAGTCTAAAACCATAATCCACAAGGGTTGATTTTCTTGACTGATCCCCGGCATACATACCACGAATCTGAGGAATTGTAATATGACTTTCATCTACAATAATGAGAAAATCCTCTGGGAAGTAATCCATAAGGGTATATGGTGGGCAACCTGCTGGCAATCCTGCTAAATGTCTTGAGTAGTTCTCAATGCCTGAGCAAAATCCAGTTTCTTGCATCATCTCAATATCAAAGTTAGTTCTTTCTTCTATTCTCTGAGCCTCAAGAAGTCTATCCTCGGACTTAAAGTATTTAATTCTTTCTGCAAGTTCTATCTTAATATTCTCAATGGCTGCCATCATCTTCTCTTTTTCAACAACATAGTGAGAATTTGGGAAAATGGCTACATGATCTCTAATCGCCTTAACTTCACCGGTTAATGAATCAATCTCTGAAATTCTATCAACCTCATCTCCAAAAAATTCTACACGAATTGCATCACCTGAAGATGCCGATGGATAAATCTCAACCACATCACCACGAACTCTAAAAGTACCACGTTTAAAATCCTGATCACTTCGCATATACTGCATATCAATAAGTCTACGTAGCATGTCATCTCTATCCTTTTCCATACCTGGACGAAGAGAAACTACCATGTTCTGATAGTCTACTGGAGCACCCAGTCCATATATACAAGATACAGACGCTACAATAATAACATCCTTTCTTTCTGAAAGGGCTGCTGTTGCTGAGTGTCGCAATTTGTCTATCTCATCATTAATAGCCGAGTCCTTAGCAATATATGTATCACTTTGTGGCACATAAGCTTCCGGCTGATAATAATCGTAGTAAGAAACGAAATATTCCACCGCATTCTCTGGAAAAAACTCTTTCATTTCACTATATAACTGAGCTGCCAAAGTCTTATTATGAGAAATAATAAGAGTTGGCTTTTGAACTTTCTCTATAATATTGGCCATTGTAAATGTCTTACCAGAACCTGTAACACCTACTAAAGTCTCAAACTGATTACCCATTTCAAAACCCTTTGCCAATTCTTCTATGGCTCGGGGCTGATCCCCTGTAGGTTCGTATTCTGAATGTAAAACGAATTTATCCATAAAGACCTCCTGTTATTATCTACTAAAATCTTATATTCTCTGCTTTATCAACAAAAAAGAAAATATCACGTTAAATTGTACACAATGCATTTATCTATTATACACATTCCTTGCATTTATTACTATAGCACAAATCAATTAAAAAAGGCCCATTTATTAGAACGAATTTTCGATTTTTTTAGAATTACCTATAAAATCTAGCTTTCGCTCAATAAATAAGCCTTATAAATTTTCTATTAATTTTTAGTTAGCAAGCTGTCCCTTAACATAATTAATAGCTGCCTCTAGCTGATTATCAGTATCACTTTCGCTATCTGGCTCTACTACCATATCAGGTGTAACGCCCTTACCATGAATATCCTGGCCATTTGGTGTAAAATACTTGGCAATTGTGTACTTAATTGCGCTACCATCAGTTAATGGCTGTATTGTCTGAACAATGCCCTTTCCAAAGGTCTGTGTTCCAATAATAGCTCCTTTTTTATAGTCCTGTACTGCACCTGCAAAAATCTCTGATGCACTAGCACTATCACCATTAACTAAGACTGCCAATGGAACATTTAACTCATTATTATCATCGCCAATATAATTCTGGCGATCACCATTAACATCCTCTGTATAAACGATTAATCCATCTGGTAAAATATATTCAAGCATATCTTTAACTGTTGTTAATACGCCACCTGGATTGTTTCTAATATCAATTACAAGTCCAACCATACCCTGGTTAGTTAAATCTTCAATTGCTGATTTAAACTGCTTTGTTGTTACTTCATCAAACTGAGAAATAGATATATATCCTATATTTCCTTCCATCATACTATATGATACAGTCTGAACCTTAATTTCATCTCTTGTTACAATCACATCTGATGATGTATCATCTCTTATTATTGTTAATGTAACTGTAGTTCCCTTATCACCCTTAATTAAGGCAATAGCTTCGCTTAAATCCATTGATGTTATATCAGTTCCATCTACATACTTTATTCTATCGCCCTCTTTAAGACCTGCCTTCTTAGCTGGTGAATCATCATAAACCTGGGCAAGAGCAATTGTTCCGTCTTCCATCTTAGTACATGCTGCGCCAATTCCATAGAACTTACCTGATGTGGATTCTAGAATTGATTTATATTCATCTGGATTATAATAAACTGTATATCTATCTCCATATGCGCTTAAATAAGCCTTATAAATCATATCTTCTGCAGTTTCTTTATCGGCATCTTCAAAATAAAAACCCTTTTGAAGAACTGATTCAAGTAAGTTTAATTTACCTGATACTTCACTACCGATTCCCTCACCATCTGTGGCAGAGCTAGGCTGTACATATATAGAACCATCTGTAGCTATATGTAAATGACCTGTATTAATAAGAGCCATTCCACCTACAATCACAATAAATACTATGCAAATCAATGTCGATAGTACTCCGATTAAAACTCCTCTAGCAAGTATACCTTCATTCACTTTTTTTTGTGTGTAAAGATTACCATATTGTTTAGAAAAGTCTCCCTCGCCAAATGGGTTTACACTGAAATCATTCTCATTCTTATTATTCATTTTTCTAACTTCCTATCTTTCATTCTAAGCTATAATTTTGAAGCCACTTTAATTATACTGTATTTTTTAGTTATTTCTAGCAAAATATGTCTATCTATTAAAGTAACTCCAAGGATTGACATAAGCTCCATCTTTTCTTACATCAAAATGCAAATGCGCACCTGTCGAATTGCCGGTTGTTCCCATTAAACCAATTTTTTGTCCAGTTTTTACATAATCACCTACTGAAACAAGAAGAGATGAGCAATGTAGGTATCTTGTATATAGTCCATTGCCATGATAAATCATTATGTAATTACCAGCAGATGAGCTATATGTTGCAATTACTACCTTTCCTTCGTAAGCTGCATAAATTGGATCTCCTGAAACACCTCTAGTTACAGCTCCTACATCAATACCCTTATGTGGTGCACTTCTTCCATCAGTATCTCCATAATCAGATGTAATTCTTGTAGATGTTGTAGGCCATTTAAACTTACCACCATCGTAATTAGTTACTGATGATTTTGCTGCCTCTTCCTTTCTAATAGATTCCTCTATAGATGCAATTTCATTTTCAATTTTCTGCTGTTCTGCCTCTAACTTACTATAATATGTCTGCTCTGCTGCAACTGTTTGATTTAAACTATTAAGCTGATTATTTTTTTCTGTTTGTAATAAAGAAAGAGCTGCAACTTGATCTTGTAATGACCCCTGCATTGTTACAAGTTGTTCTTTTTCTGATTCTAAATCAGACTTTGTTTTAGCAATAAAATCAACTGTTTCTTTATATTTTTCAAGCATCTGTCTATCGTATTTAGTTAACTGATTAATATACTCAGCCTTACTTAACAGATCTGCCATATCTTCTGCATTAAGCAACATCCCTAAATATGTCTCTTCATTATGTTCATACATAAACTTAATTCTAAGTTTCATATGATCATATTGTACATCAGCATCTTTTTGAGCCTCTTCTAGCTGTGTCTGGGTATTAGCTATAGTGGTTTCTAAGTCACTAATCTGGGTATTTAATGCATCAAGAGACGCGTTCATTGTTGCCATTTGCGAATCTAAACTCTTAATAACATCTTCAATACTACCCTTTTGCCTGTTTAAGTCTTCAATGTACTTCTTAGTCTCATCAAGCTGATTTTGGACATTTTGCTGCCTATTCTTAGCATCATTTAAATCGGACTTATTATCCCCGAAAATAACAAGCGTTTTTCCGCCTAAAGAAATGGTTAACGCTACAACCATGATTCCCACAATACATTTTTTAACTACACATTTTATGCTCTTTTTCTTAAAAATGTGCATCCCCTTAATAAATGATTTCTCAGTCCTCATGTTACCTCCTCTCCTAAAGGTCACATGCCCTCGCACGTAATACTATTTAGTTATAATCACAATTTTTATCCCCCCTCACGAGGATAATTCGACTTTTTTATTATATCATATATTTTCATATAAACATAGAAATATTAGCAAAAGTAATAAAATTTCCTAAAAAAAATGGATTTAGAAAATCCAATAAAGGAAATTCTAAATCCATATATAAACATGCCCCGAATTGTGTATTAAACATCTGCGTGCTTTCTAACCGCAAAGAATGTACCAACAATACCAATTACAATTCCAAGGAAAACTGAAATTGGAACAAGAACGCTAAATACACTACTTGCAGGTAAGAAATTTAGGATATTCTGAAGTACTGAGAATTTACTTAGTACATAATTTACTAAACCTGAGTAAATATATCTAAGAATAATTGTAGGAATAAGAGCACCTACTAAACCAATTATGATACCTTCTACGAAGAATGGCGCATTTACGAAAGCATCCGTAGCACCAATATACTTCATAATCGAAATTTCATCCTTACGAACAGTAATACCAATAACAATTGTATTAGTAATAAGGAATATAGAAACAGCAAGAAGAATCGCAATAATAGCAATTGCAACGTAACTAACAAGTCTTGCAGCTGATGCAAGCCCTGAAGCTGTAGCTTCTGATCTGTTAACCTGTCTTACACCATCAAGATTCTCTAGATATTCTACTAATTCCTTCTGATCATCTGCATTATTAAGATATACTTCATAAGAAGCAGATGATGCTAATGGGTTATCTGTAAAACCTTCTGCAAGTTCTGGATATTCAGCAAAATATTCAGACTTGAAATTATCCCAAGCTTCTTCAGCTGTTGTATAGTGAATTCTATTAACTTCTGATCTCTGACTAATTGTATCACCAAGCTTCAAAATTCCTGTTTCATCTAAATCATCATTAAAGAATACTGTTACTGCAATTTCACTTTCGGCACTTTGAATCATATACTGAAAATTAGCAATTAATGAATAAAAAACGCCAAAAAGAAAAATACATGCTGCAATTGTAGCCATTGAGGCTAACGAGAATAATCTATTACGATGGATATTCTTAAATCCATCAGCTATATGATACCATAACGATCTAATCTTCATAGAAATAACCACCCTTTTCCATATCACTTATAATCTTGCCTTCACTCATAGTAATTGTTCTCTTACGCATCTGCTGAACAATTTCCATATTGTGTGTAACTACTAAAACAGTTGTACCCTGCTTATTTACCTGGTCAAGAATTCTCATGATTTCATTAGAATTAGCAGGATCAAGGTTACCTGTTGGTTCATCACATAACAAAATCTCAGGATTATTTACAAGGGCTCTAGCAATAGCAACTCTTTGTTGTTCACCACCTGATAATTCATTAGGATATGACTTATACTTATCAAGTAAGCCTACCATTGAAAGCATTGCAAGTACTCTTCCCTTAATCTTACGACTTGGAGCTTCGACTACTTTTTGCGCAAATGCAATATTATCAGCTATGTTTCTATCTGGTAATAGACGGAAATCCTGGAACACTACGCCTATATCTCTTCTAAGATATGGTAACTTCTTTCTAGTAATCTTATTTAGTAACTTCTTGTTAACATAAATCTTACCCGATGTTGGATCTAATTCCTTAAGCAATAGTTTAATAAGAGTAGATTTACCTGAACCACTCTTACCAACTATAAAGACAAATTCTCCCTTCTGTATATGAAGGTCAATACCATTAAGCGCAGGAACGCCTGTGGTATATGTCTTAGTGACATTTTCCATTATTATCATTTTTTACATCCTCCGTTTGTTCCATACATTCTAGTACGGATCTCTACTCTCCATATATTTCATATATTTTACAACCATTAATGCAATCTTAAATGTAATTGCATCGTCAAAAACTCTTAAATCAAGGCCTGTTGTCTTCTGAAGTTTATCAAGTCTATATACTAATGTATTTCTATGAATATATAACTGTCTTGATGTTTCAGATACATTCAAGCTATTATCAAAGAATTTATTGATTGTAGATAAAGTCTCTTCATCAAAATCGTCTGGTGACTTAGCTTCAAAAATTTCCTTTATAAACATTTGACAAAGTGGAATTGGTAACTGATAAATAAGTCGTCCAATTCCTAATCTGTTATATGCTACAACATTCTTATCTTCGTAGAAAATCTTACCTACGTCTAGGGCCATCTTAGCTTCCTTATAAGAACGTGATACTTCTCTAATATCATTAACTATTGTACCGTATGCCACGTGTGCCATACTCATAGCTTCTGTGTTAAGCATATCAATAATAACTTCAGCTATCTTATCAAGTTCTTCATAGCTTTCATTACCCTTGACTTCCTTAACTAAAATAATGCTTTTTTCATCTACTGCTGTAATAAAGTCTTTAGCCTTAGAAGCATATAAACCTCTAACTATTTCTAAAGCATTAGTGTCTTTCTCATGCTTAGTTTCAATAATATATACAACTCTCTTAACATCAGTCTCAATATGAAGCTTCTCTGCTCTTGTATACATATCTACTCTAAGAAGGTTATCTAATAAAAGATTCTTGATAAAATTGTCCTTATCAAATCTTTCCTTATATGCTACTGTTAGATTCTGCACCTGAAATGCAGCCATCTTTCCTATCATGTAAATATCATCACTTGTTCCCTTAGCTAGAACAATATATTCCAATGTCATATCATCCATAACTTTGAAAAATTGATAGCCATTAACTACCTGGCTTTCAGCTGGTGAATCAATAAAACTTATAGCATCAGCTATGCAATCTGATACATCATCAAAGGTTTTAGCTGCAACTTTACCATCTGCGTCAATAACGCATAGATCAACTCTTGATATTGCTTTAAGTCCATCTACTGTTGTCTGTAAAATTTGATTTGATACCATTCTTCACCTCTTAATCACTTGTTTATTAATCTATCTATCCTCTAAACATTATAACAACATATTAATTCTACTGTTTAATAACAGTTATAAAGTCACCTTAAGCTAAGCATTATACCCCTAGCCTAAATACACACCTAATATTGTATAGCAATTCCCCTAAAAATAAAAGCAAAAACTAATTTTTTTTACAATTTTTCAAATCTTTTCACACCATTTTCACAATTTACAATATAAAAAAGGTGTGCAACAAGTTGCACACCTTAAAAATCTTTCCAACAATATTAATCTCTTTTAAAAATAATTAGTGAGTAATGATCTGCTGTGTTTCCTTATCAAATACATGGATTCTTTCAACAGCCATAGCTAATGTGATTGTATCCTTAACTCTTGCAGTTGTTCTAGGATTTACCTTAGCTGTGCATGTCTGACCATTGATATCATAGTGAAGGTTAACTTCAGCACCAAGTAATTCGTAAACCTTAACTACTGTCTGGAACTTACCATCAGCATGAGCTTCGATAAATTCTGCATCATCCTTAATATCTTCTGGACGGATACCAGCTACTACTGTCTTACCAGCGTAACCACCATCGATTAACTTCTTAGCCTTGTCAGCTGGAAGCTTAATTACAACGTCATCAGCTAACTTAAGAGATACTTCTGAACCGTTAGCAACAACTTCAGCATCAATTAAGTTCATCTGAGGTGAACCAATGAAACCAGCAACGAATAAGTTATCTGGTAAGTTGTAAAGGTTCTGTGGAGTATCAACCTGCTGAATTACACCATCCTTTAAAACTACGATTCTTGTACCAAGTGTCATAGCTTCTGTCTGATCATGTGTAACGTAGATGATTGTTGTTTCAAGCTGCTGATGAAGCTTAGAAATTTCTACTCTCATCTGAACTCTTAACTTAGCATCAAGGTTTGATAAAGGCTCATCCATAAGGAATACCTTAGGTGAACGAACAATAGCACGACCCATAGCAACTCTCTGTCTCTGACCACCTGATAAAGCCTTTGGCTTTCTGTCAAGTAAGTGCTCAAGATCAAGGATCTTAGCAGCCTCACGTACCTTATGGTCGATTTCATCCTTTGGAGTCTTTCTTAACTTAAGAGCAAAAGCCATGTTATCATATACTGTCATATGTGGGTAAAGAGCATAGTTCTGGAATACCATTGCGATATCTCTATCCTTAGGCTCTACATCATTTACTAACTTATCATCAATCCATAACTCACCTGAGCTGATTTCTTCAAGACCAGCGATCATACGAAGAGTTGTAGACTTACCACAACCTGAAGGTCCTACGAAGATGATGAATTCCTTGTCTGCGATTTCAAGGTTAAAATCCTTAACAGCTACGAAGCCGTTAGAATATACTTTACATACGTTCTTTAAAGATAAACTTGCCATTATTGTTTCCTCCCAAAAATGTTAACTGTGGGCATCACTCGCCCTCATGTTCAATAATATACAACAAAGCCCTTAACAAATTCTATATCCGATTTTGCCAAAGATTGATATTCTTATTTGACAAATTCGTCATTTAGTCATTTTTCATGTTACTTTTCACCAAAACAATCATAGATATATATGTTAACATTCACAAAAAATTAACATTTTCTTTGCCATTTAGACATAATTTAGAATTATAAATTTTTTGTTTATAATTAGGAAAATCCCCATCTTTTATTGATTTTTACCTATTCCAATGTTATTATTTATTTACAAAAGACAGTAACTAAATATATTAGTCGTCTTAAATAGAACAATGATTGTTCTAATATGAAATGGAGGCGTTGCCAATGGTAATAGGAGGTATTTCTACCAACATCAGTACCAATGACGTCCAAAGTGATGTATCAGTTCTTATGCTAAGAAAGCAACTTGATACAATTGAGCAAGGAGGCGTTGATTTAACCAAGATGATGGAGCAATCCGTCAATCCAACTGTAGGCGGAAACATTGATCTTACCGTTTAATCCAAGGTATTAAATTTATTGTTATACCGCAATCACCAAACAGGTGATAACTAGACTTGAAATTAAGACATAAAATAAAAGCCCTGAATATTAGTTCAAAGCTAATATTCAGGGTATTTTTACATTACTATTTTTACATTACTATTAAAGAAAAGATCATATAACAAAGAGCCATTATAATACCACATACTAGAGGTATTGTAATAAGTCTGTTTTTTTCACTTTTCTCTTCTTCTGTTGATACTGTATCTTCTTTTTCCTTATCGTCTTGTTTATTATATTCTTGTTCATTGTAATCCGTTGTATTTACTAAGCTTAAATCATCTATTTCTTTCTTATTCTTCTTATCCAAAATCTGAATAACAAAAATCGCAATTGCAAGGAATAATAATCCAGAAACAAATAATCCGCCTAATTGTGTAGCCTTTTCCGCTACTGTCATAGATGCAGCCTCTGCTTTTGAATTAGTTACAATATCCTCATCTACAAACTTAAGTAAGTAAGACATTGTAACTGAATATGTATTAAAAGCAAAATGAGCTAACATGGATGATAAAATTGAGCCTGTAGCTTCTGTTAATTTTGCAAGTACAATTCCCATGAATGTAGCATATACAAACTGGTCAAAATTCAAATGGAATAATCCAAATAAAACGCCTGATAAAACTATAGCTCCTAGGTATTTACCACTTTTTCTATATGTGCCATAGAATAATCCTCTAAATGTTACCTCTTCTACAAAAGCTGGCATAACAGCTATAAGAATAAGCTGCACAATAAAAGGATATGGATTTACAAGTGCTACTGTTGTGGATGCTGCATTCTCCACGAAAAGACCTGTAACACTAGTTAAAAACATTGCCATTGGAATGATTAAATATCCCACTAAAAGCGATAAAATAACTTCTTTAAGGCTTAAAAGCTTTATTCTAAACTCACTTATCTTTACCTTAGTTACTAAGCAGTAGATAAGAACCATACTTAGTATTATTATCTCATTTTGTAAATACATTACCCATGTTGGCACTGCATTAACTATTCCTGATTGAATCATTATTTTTTCTATGATTGCAACCGCCAAATTTAAAAAGATGAAGCCAAAAATAAAAAATGGAAAAAAAAGATTAACCTTTTTTATTTCCATGCAATAGCCTCCACTTCTAGTAATACATCCTTAGGAAGTCTTGCAACTTCTACGCAAGAACGAGCTGGGAATGGTTCCTTAAAATAGTTCTTATAGACTTCATTAATCTTGCCAAAGTCGTTCATATCCTTGATAAACACTGTAGTCTTAACAATATTCTCTGCCTTAGAGCCTGAAGCTTCAACTAAATTAATTAAGCTCTGGAAAGCTCTATTAGCCTGAGCCTCAACACCACCTTCTACAATGGCGCCTGTTTCAGGATCTACTGGTATTACACCTGATGTATAAACCATATTATTAACTTCAATTGCCTGTGAATAAGGTCCAATTGCGCCTGGAGCCTTATTAGTACTTATAACTTTCTGCATAGTTTCCTCCCGTTAATATTATTTGCCTATAGGTTTTAGGCTTTTTTGCAAACGCATTATATAAATTTTATAACAATAAAGCGGATTGCACAAGTGTACAATCCGCTATAAATTGTTGCAAATGCGAAGCAATTGCAATGTAGCCTCATGCCAGTAAATGCATGAGGTTCAAATATCACTTAATAATATCAATTGTTGATTCGTTAATCTTAACCTTGCCTTCTTTAAGAAGTCTTCCTATAGCTCTCTTAAAGGCATTCTTACTCATATTAAAATGCTTCTTTATTAACTCTGGATCAGCCTTATCTGTAAATGGAATGCTTCCACCTAGCTTAGTCATCTTATTATAAATAAATGTAGAATCTTCATCCATCTGAATGTAAGCCTTCTGCTTTAAACTAATAACAAGCTTACCGTCTTCTCTTACTCTTGTAACTCTACCAAAAACCTCATCTCCAACATTAATCTCTTCAAAGACTTCATTCATTGGAATAAATCCCTGGTATTTATTATCAACAGCAACATAAATTCTATAATTAGGAGCAATTCCCACAACAGTTCCTTGAATTGCTGAATCCTTAACGTAGTTAGAATCTGTAGTTAAGTATTTATTAACCTTCATTGAAGCTGCTAATCTATTACTCTTATCAATATAAAGTGTAACAAGATATTCCTTGCCAACTTCAGCCTTAACTGGCTGCTCTTTAAATGGCATAAGCAAATCTTTTTCTAAGCCCCAATCAAGGAATGCACCAATCTTACTTACCTCAGACACCTTAAGTCTTGCAAGTTCTCCTAACTTAATCTTAGGTGTTCTTGTAGTAGCAATTAATCTGTCTGAAGAATCAAGATATACAAACACAGTTAATGCATCGCCCTCTTCTATATCTTCAGGAACCTCCTTCTTTGGTAATAAAACCTTCTCGTCTTTAGTTCCTAAATAAACACCGAAATCCGTCCTATTCACAACATTAAGACATTGTACTTTACCTAATTCGATCATCTTAACCTCCTCTGGTTCTGCCTAATGAACCGCATAATTTGACATAAAAAAACCTCCGCAAAGCTGCGGAGGTTCTAGCTGGGCTTGAGGGATTCGAACCCCCGAAATGCTGGAATCAGAATCCAGTGCCTTACCACTTGGCGAAAGCCCAATATCGTTAGCGACGAGACAAATTATACTACACCCACAAATTAATTGCAAGTACTTTTTTTATTTTTTTGTAATTTTTTTCTCGTCGCCTTTAATTACATTAATTGTTTAGCGGAATTCTTAATATTTAAGCATGTGTACATAGCTATAATTACAACTATTACCTCTACTACTGTTGACTGTACTGAAACAGCTGACATAAAGATAAAGTAATGAGCAAAGATTACTGCTGCAAGTACAAACCACATAATCTGATAATTTCTTGTAACAGCTTGCTTATCCTGAACCTTAGCCTCAAGCATAAGAGCCTCAATAAAATAGTATGTAAAATAAATACTAAAAATTACTGATATACCAATTGATATTGAATACATAGTCGAAGCTACATCGCTAGGCCATGATAAGCTATTAATAACCTGTGAAACAATCGCTCCAATAAGTCCTAACCACGAAACAACAAATGCTTTCTTAGAAAGGGAATTAATAGTTCTAAATCCTTGCATTCCACAGATAATAAGAATATATCCTATTATGTCACTTGATACATCTAGTCTAACTATTCCCATAGTAATCAAAAATCTAACTGATATTAAAAAAACACCAATTAATATTAAATTTAAACTTTTCCTGTTCATTATTGCACTTCCTTGAAATAAAAATAAATCACAATGAGTATTTTATAAGAAGATACATCTATGGTCAATCACTACAATTAAGTATTTATGATTTTTATACATTTTTTACTCATTATGTATGATTTTTCTTACAAAATAATCAAATATCCTGTCACGGTCGCGTCTGCCGTGACAGGATTGGTAGGAGTTTTCTTTAGCATAATAGCTAAAGTTAAATATGAAAAATTTTACTTACTGGCATACTCTAGATAGCTCATCTATACGAGCCGATGTGGATGTAGCAGTTGCATTATTAATAAATAATACATTTTGAATATTATATTGGCTCACAAGGTCTGATACTGTGCCGTCATAATATCTATAGTCAATAACATAGATATTCTGGAAATTCTCTGTAAGAAATGGAACCAAGGCATTGCCAAAGGATTCCTTAATTACAAGAATTGATGAACCATCATTAATATTCGGATTGGTTATTGTGGAATAAGAATTATCACCGCCAATTAAGGCGCTGTACTTACTTGTTATGTTCCAACCTGTTACATCTGTTACTATATTGTAATCTGTAAGCACGTTATCACTGTTTACAAACTGCATTTTATTAGTTGAGCTTGGCACATAAGTTACAAAAGAATCTGGCGAACTATATAGCGAAGATGCTCTTGTCTGTGTGTAAAAGCTTCCAACAAAATTACCGCAATCTAACATCGTAAATGAATCAAGACTTGCAGGTGCCTTATTTATCTGTGTCATAAATGCACTATATGCGTAATATGCACCAAGACTTGTCCAATGATGATCTGTTCTAAAGTAAATATATTCGTTTCTGTGTTCCTTTAACAAGTCGTAAATATAGCATTTACCAACATTTGAATTCATTTTACTAAACATATATAAAATAGCTTTTTTCTGATTACTGCTTGAAATACTGTTACGAGTTGCATCATCAAGTACAATATCTATACTTGTTGGAACAATCATATCATAAACTCTTGCCCTTCCTTCTAAGTTACTTGCAAGGTTATTAACCACGCTTGCGTACCTATCAGACTCAGACTGAAGGAATGTAAAATAATTATATCCGCTATTTTCAACAACAAATATTGACCCTAAGGACTCACCTGCCTTGGCTGCTGTACTGCCATCAGTATCCTCAACTTCCATGCCAATATCACTTGCCGATATATTAGTGTTCTTGTATGAATAATTTGCAATAAGACTTTGGTCTGCCATAACTTCTCCATATGCTACCTCAGTTTCATCTAAACCATCCACAAGATTTTTATTAACAAAATCCATTTCATCTATATCTACATCTGGAATATCATCACCCTTTACAATTTCACCATGGATGGAATTGGTGTGAAATCCGTATGTATTATTAAGTACCTCACTACACACAATCAAACCATCTCTTCCAGGAAATGTGTCTGAAAACCATGTATCAATACTTGCAAAATATTCTCCACTTAAAAATGATTCCATTGTAAATTTGGGAAATTTACTAAGAGTTCTTCTCTCTGTTATAGACTCAGTAGGTCTAAGCGGTATCATAAGCGAAATGGTTGCCCCAATGACAATCATGCATAAAAAGACGATTATCTTGACAATTGCGGCTTTTTTAATAATAAACTCCCTGTATTTTGCAGATGTTTTATCAATTCTGCTTTCACTATTACTTTTCATGAACAACTTTCTTCTTTCCTAATCTCTACTCTAAAAATAATGTCTGTTTTGTTCAAACGTCTCCCTACAATATTTCTCCAGATATTGTAACGTTTCTAGTTTAATAATGTCCGTTTAATTCAATGGTACAAATCCCCATTAGCACCTAGAATCTAAAATAAATAAACGGATTATAACTATTACCAATCAGACAAACTGTTGATAAGAAAAGCAGAACAACCGGGATAATAACATTTAGAATATTGTAAATGTAGACAAATGCTACCTCCCTATTTACCCCTAAATCTCTTATCTTAGCAGCCACCTTTTTAACAAGTGGTGTTACAGCAATTATTAAAATTACAAAGAATATCACATTATTGATAAATATTGTGTTGGTTTCAAGGTTAGTAAATTCATTGCCATTTAGTCCAAAAAGGCTACGAATTACTTGCTTTATAACCGAGAAATCTTCGAATCTAAATAAAACCCATCCGAAGAAAACCACAATTAATGTATATATTCTTCCAATTACTGCTCTTGCTATATTTCCAATTTTATCAAAAAACTTTAAAAGAAACAACTTCTCGATAGATAAAAATGCAAAAAAATACAATCCCCAAAGTACAAAATTAAATGAAGCTCCATGCCATAGACCTGTAAGTCCCCATACTATAAACATATTAAGGATTTGTCTTTTTATTCCCTTTCTATTACCTCCTAAGGGAATGTATAAATAATCCCTAAAGAAGGTACTTAGGGAAATATGCCATCTTCTCCAAAACTCAGTAATAGATTTTGATATATATGGATAATTAAAGTTTTCCTTATACTCAAATCCAGTCATTTTTCCAAGGCCAATAGCCATATCTGAGTATGCAGAAAAATCAAGATAAATATAAATCATATAAAGAATACTTGCTATCCAAGCCCCAAGCACTGTAACCTGACTAGCAGCAATTGCACTAGCATCATCAGGAAGTATATCTTTTATGATACTTGCGCAGGTATTAGCTAAAATTGTCTTTTTTGCAAGACCAACACAAAATCTTGATATACCATCATTCATATTGTTAATGCTTGTTTTTCTTTCCTTAAGATCATCAGCAATGTCCTTATAACGAACAATTGGACCAGCAATACACTGATGGAATAATGATGCATAAAGCAAAACCCTTGCATAATTAGTCTCAGCCTCAATCTCACCTCTATAAACATCAACAACATATGAAATAAGCTGGAATGTATAAAAAGAAATACCAACCGGCAAAATTATATCTGGTATAACACGTGGCACACCAATTACAGCTTTTAAAATCTCGCATGTAAAGCCGGTATATTTAAAAATTCCTAGAATAAGCAAATTGGCAGCAACTGTTAAGCCAAGTGCTAAATGTCTGTTTTTTTCCATGTTTGGATTATTAACATCACTTGATGCCTTGGCTATTCTAACAGCGCCAAAATAGCTTACAAAAGCAGAGGCCATCATAATCAACAAATATGTTGGTGATGACCACGCATAAAATACTAATGAAAAAAATAGAACACAAAGATTTTTCTTCTTTATGTCAGATATTACCGCATAACACAACAAATTTACCGGTAAAAAAATGTACACAAATAACAGGCTTGAAAAAACCATATCCCCTTTTACTCCCTCTCTCTATTCAATTTTAAAAATTGTCAGCCCCATCCTCTACTTCGCTGTCACTATCATCTTTCTCGTTACTAGATGGTTCCTCTAAAGCCTTGAAAATTCTAGCAAAGATATAGGAATCCGCATATAGAATAATTGGAATTGTCAAAACCATTACGATAAAATATAGATATGTAAAATACAACAAAGCAACAGTAATAACTAACATTACTATTGTCTGTGGCAAGTGATGAACACATATAACTAGCGCGTTCTTTATAGTTCCCATTATAGTATTATTATATCTTGAAAGCAATGCAAAAGAATATAAAACTATTGCGACATATATTAAACCTATACCAATAGTTAAGTACACAAAGCCAACAGCAATTGTTCCTCCTCCATTATGGCCCCATAAAAGCGCAGCTTTGTAGTTGCCATAAAGAACAATGCCAATAACAGCTAATACAAGTTCAAGACCTATACCCTGTACAATATTTAGCTTAAATGACTTAAAAAAGTCCTTATAGACATAACTTTCCTCGTCTAATACAAGCTTTCTACCTGCATAAAAAGCAGCTGTAAGAGATGCACCAATTGTAACCATTGGAATGCAACATATAGCTGTAATAATTGCTAAAATAATAAAATCTCCAGTTTTTACTAATGCTCTAAAAATTCTACCATCTATAAACGAATTCATAACATCCTCCAATTTTACCATAACAAAAATTTAGCTAGCCAAAGAAACCAACAAACAGTTGTAATTATACTTAAATAGGCATCAAAAGGCAAAGAAATTTTCTGGTAGTTTCTAAAATGTTTATAAAAGCTGTTTTTAATTGTTTTCAATTATGCTAAACTTCAAAATGCCCTGTTGGGTAATATTAGATTATGGATAGGAAGATTAATAATGGCTAAAGGAAATGGAGTGCGCGATGAAATTAAGGAACAACGCGCTAAATTTAAGGATTTTTCATTCAAGCAAAAAATTGCTTATATATGGACATACTACAGATTACCTATTTTTGCAGTTATTTGTGCAATTCTTGTAGTTGCATCATTTATAAATGCATACATACGAAATAACTACGACACTGTCTGCACAATTATTTCCTGTGACGGATATATAACAGGTCATAGAACTGATGATGACGCACTATCTAAGGGCTTTACAAAATACCTTGGAATAGATGGAAAAAAGACAAGAATCGACATCGACTATTCATACAATATGCAAGGTGATGATCTCGATGGTGCTGTAACAGTAAGTATTAACAAGATTTATATTCTTGCAAACACAGGGGATATGGATGGATTTATGGCAAACTATGATGACATAACATATTTTTGCACTAATAAAGACACATTTTTCCTTGATTTAAGAGAAGTTCTTACAGAAGAGGAGTTAGCAAAAATCTCCGACAATCTCATTTATTATACAGATGGTGATGGAAATGATGTGCCTGTAGCTGTTGATATTAGTAACTCACCTGTTATTACAAGCACTGATTTATCAACAAATCATCCATGTTATGGAGTTGTTAATTCATCACCAAATTATGAAAATGCTGTAGACTTTATAAGATATGTATTCAACCTATAATTAAAGCATATATAGATTTATGACTACAAAGCTAGGCAAAAAATAAATACAAAAATATATAAAACAAGAAAAACTCTATGCACAACGCGTGACATAGAGTTTTCTTAATAGTTATATAGTATTAGTATGGTGTCCTTTTGTTGTAAAGCTTTGGAAAGCTTTATATATTATATATAACACTTTTTCTCAAAAAATACAAACTTTTTTCAATTTTTCTATTATTTTTCTATTATTTTTTAGATTTCTATTCTGTAAATATTCATTTCTCCCACATCTCTAGCATAAATTCTAAAGCCTAGTTTTTCAGCCAAAGCAATGGATGGGAAATTCTCTTTATGCACGCAAGCAAAAAGTTCATCCAAATTAAGCACAGTTCTGGCATAATCTAAGATTCCCTGACATGCCTCATAGGCATAGCCCTTACCCTGATAAGCTTTTCCAATTAAATAACCTATTTCTTGTTTAGTCTCACCGTCAATTTCCCTGTTCTCAATTCCTGCTCTACCAATTAATTCATTGCTATCCTTTTTAAAGACAAGCCAAAGTCCATATCCAAAGAAAGTATACATGTTTTGAATATAGTTTTTTACAAATTCAACTTCCTCATCGTAAGGATAGAGTTTTTCTACAAAATCACAGGACTTTAAAGAATCATATAACTTAATATAAGCTGGCATATCATCAAGACACATTTCTCTAATTATTAGTCTTTCAGTCTGAAAAATTTCTAAGGGCTTTCCTACTTTTCTAAAGAAAACGCTTCTTAAATAATCTTCATTTAAGTCCTCGGCCTCAAAAAGCACATATTTAGCATGTCCATAATACTCAATTCCAAGCCCAATATCTATGCTTCTTCCTAGCTCATCGTCAGTAAACTCATAACTGTTGTCAAACTTCTTTTTTTCATATAAATCCACTAAATCACAGTCGCTAATCACAAGTGAATTCATATTATTGCCTTTAATCATTCTTACGATGATATCTTCTAATTTAGTTAAATTCACGGTCTCACAACTAATCTTATCTCCAGAAATTTTATAATAAGAAATGCCATCATCACTGTTTATCGCAATATTTATATTCTTGGCCCAAGCTGACATTACCTTAAAATCCGGATTCAGTTCTATATTTAGGTTATCATCAATATAAATATAGATATTTTCCAAATTCTCAATCATAATTGACTTTTCCTATCCACTTATTTAGAATTGACATTGTTTACATTTATATGTTTATTTTAACATTATTTAAGCAAATAATAAATACATGGAGGAAATTTAAATGGCACAGAATCCAATAGTTACAATCACAATGGAAAACGGCGATGTTATGAAGGCTGAGCTTTATCCAGAAATCGCACCAAACACAGTAAATAACTTTATTAGTCTTATAAAAAAAGGTTTCTATGATGGAGTAATCTTCCACAGAGTAATCGCTGGTTTTATGATTCAGGGTGGCGATCCAGACGGTACAGGTATGGGCGGCCCAGGATACAGCATCAAAGGTGAATTTAGCAACAACGGATTTAAGAATGATTTAAAGCATACAAAGGGTGTTCTTTCAATGGCAAGAACAATGATACCTGATTCAGCAGGTTCTCAGTTCTTCATTATGCATGAAACATCACCACATCTTGATAGAGAATACGCAGCATTCGGTAAATTAATCGAAGGCGAAGATGTATTAAACAAAATTGCTACAACAGACGTTGACTGGAATGACAGACCAATTGTTCCACAGGTAATGAAGACAGTTACTGTTGATACATTTGGAGTTGAATATCCAGAACCAGAAACAGTATAATTTGCTAAACAATATTACATTTTTCTAATAATAAAAAAGACATAGGTCAGGGCAAGCATCTAACTAGTCCTAATCTATGTCTTTTTTTCTTTGTCTTTTATTTTCTATGTCTTTTATTTTCTTTAATTTTTTATTTATTTAAAGCCTATTGGTTGACACTGCTTTGGTGTGCTCTGCAGTATCATTTGTTACCAATTTTCTTAGTTAGAAATGGCCTCCTGAACTTCCAGAATTTCCACCACCAAAACTACCTCCTCCAGAGGAACTTGATGACCTTTCAATTTTACGCTTAGTTACTGTTGTATTAATAAACACATCTTCCCTAGCATTCACATTATATTTGTGATTCTTTACATAAGTCATATCGGTTGTTGTTGTCTTTGCCTTAGCATTGCATACAGCAATAAAAGTTATAATAGTAGCAGCAAACAATGCAATAAGAAGCTTAATTGCAAAATGCTCAGTTAATTTTTCTTTCGTAGTTGGAACATGAGTGCCATCAATAATAGCAGTCTTTATATCACTAACAAATTTTGAACAGCCACCATAATAATTGCCATTAGCAAGCTTTGATTCAGCTTTTTCCCTAATACTGTCAAGCTTACTTTGCGAAATGCTTGACTTAGCCACACCAGAAGTTACGATTCTATCAGCTCTACTTGTCATATCAATCGCATATGCACAGGCATCACAATTACTTCCACTGCCATTAAATCCGTACTCTGTTTCAAGAATATTTCTTACATATTTATCCATCACGCTGCCATCATATCCATAGCTAAATGTAATGATAACAATATCACAGTTCGCGCTGTCTGAGGCAGTTTTGCACATTTTTTCCAGCTGATCTTCTTCAATATCCGATAGAACATTAGCGTCATCAATAACATAATCCTTAGTTTCAGTTGCAGTAACCACCATTGGTTTAAGACTCTCTTGAATAAAATCTACCAAAATAAAGCTTGAAAAAATAAGACATAATATAGCAACAAAACCAATTTTTTTCTTAAAATTACAATTTATAGTTTTCATTATATGTATAACCCTCCAATCATAAGAATAACGAGGATTATAATAAATACTGTTATAAAGAATACAATTCCTCTTTTTATGCTAACCGGTCTATCTGCAACAATTTTTCCAGTCTGACCGTTAATATAAAAGCTATAATTCTTGTCATTGTATTTAAAATTAAGCATCCATACCGGCAAAAGAGCATAGGTGTTTTTTAAGTCACTGACACTAACATCATTTCCATTAACAACAACACTAGTATAGCCTTTAATTGTGCCCCTTGTGATATTTGTAATGGACTCCTTAGCTCTAGACTTGGTTCTATCCTCAATTTCCTCTGCATTATAATTGTATTTTTCAGACAAATAACCCTGAAGATAACCCTTCTTAAATTCCACAAGTTCCTGATAATTAAAGGGCTCAAGCTTGTCCATTCGCTCATCTGGCATTTTCTCAGATGCATCAGCTGGAATCTTGTCAAAATTAGCACTAACATCTCTGTAAATTCTGTAATGATCAGTGTAAGTATATTCGTAATCCCCACGTCTAACCACTCTTACTCTATTAGCAAGGGCATTCATCTTAGAATTAGCGCTATAATCGTAGAGCCAAAAAGGCACATAAATACCGCTAATCTTCTCAACCACGCTATTTCTAGCTAAGGATCTAGGCGTAAGAATTCCTTTTTTTAACCAATCCTTGTAGGCTGTAACAGCCGCATCTTTATTAATCTTAAAAGGAATAACATAGTCAGGGCTAAATTCCCCATCTAAACGCTCCTCAACAAGATTAGGATTTCCACAATAAGAACAAAAAGTAGCAGATGTAAACTTATCAGTTACAAGCTTAGCACCACAACTTTGGCAGTGAAAAACCTTCATATTCTCAGAAGAATCTCCATCATATTCACCAGCATCTGATGAAAATTCTTCATTATTGTTATCGTTATATTCGCTTTCTAATTCTTTGATGTATTTATCATAATCAACAACATCAATATTAGTACCACAACTAGCACAAGCAAGTTTCTGTGTAGCAGAATCAAAAGACATCGCAGCCCCACAATTTGGGCATTTATAAATAGTAGCCGACATAAATCCTCCCAATATTTTTGGAAAAAATATGACATTTTCTCCATTTGAAAAAATTCTACTTTCTTTTTAAGGAAACGTCAACCGCATAAAATTGCACTATTCACCAAGAAAACACTAGAAAAAGAAACGTTCATAAAAAATTCATATACCTTTAAATAAAACTTTACAGTATGTGCACAAACTCTTCACTTTTATTTCCTATACTACAAGAGTAGTAAGATTTATAAATGCAATGAAAACACTTTTTGTTTTTTCATAAATCGAGTTGCATTAAATGCAGCTCTCCTCCCTCTTTTCATCGTCTGTCCCACGACAGACGATGTTTTTTTTGCGTTTAATTGGGATTCAGGCTGCCAGCTTTGTCTGGGCTGCGCGGCTGCGGCTGGACTGGCGGGCAGGCTGTGGCTGCGCTGGCAGGCTTTGTCCGGGCGGGCAGGCTGTGGCTGCGCTGGCAGGCTGCGGCTGCGCTGGCAGAATGCAGCATATTTTATGGCTTGCAAGACAAATCTTATCCATATCAACAATTTTTCCTTCAAAAAGGCAACAAATCTAAAAAAATCGAGAGTGGTTTTCATCTTTTTCCCATATTTTATTCAGATTTAGATTATTTACATTTCAAATCAGGAGAAAAAAGAGTGAAAAAATTGCCTTTTTGGATCATTTTTCTTCCTTACGGATTAGCCTTAAATTTATTGAACAAATCAAAACGAGAAAAAATAATCTGTATTGGACTTTTTCTCTCATTTTGGGCAATACAGCCTGCCCATACACCGAAGAATTCTTCCGCGCCCTCCATTAGTTCACAACATTCCCCACAGGCACTTCTCCCCACTAGCTCACTTCTCCCCACTAGCTCACTTCTCCCCACTAGCTCACTTCTCCCCACTAGTTCACAATATCCCCCCAGGCACTTCTCCCCACTAGTTCACAATATCCCCCCAGGCACATCTCCCACCAGTTCACAATACCCCCACAGGCACTTCTCCCCACCAGTTCACAATATCCCCCCAGGCACTTCTCCCCACTAGTTCACAATATCCCCCAGACTCTTCTCCCCCTGCTCACAAATCAAAAAAGGGTCCAAAGCCACATTCCACATGGCTCTGAACCCTTACTCTTTATTACTTTTTCTTT
Organism: Lachnospira multipara LB2003; assembly: GCF_000702205.1. Lineage (GTDB taxonomy): Bacteria > Bacillota > Clostridia > Lachnospirales > Lachnospiraceae > Lachnospira > Lachnospira multipara_A. Next base: position 39,028 of record NZ_JNKW01000006.1, read on the forward strand.
ATTGATTTGTCTCTATTTCGTTACTCTATCCCTTTATTTCTTACCGCTTCGTACTTATTTTGCTAAATCTATTCCTTTGTCCGTTATTGCTTTAAATTCTAGCTTTTCTTAAACCTTACAATATGAAAAAAGAAATTATTGTACAAATTGCACCTAGCACAACAAGCACAATTCCTGTCTTTATATTCTTCTGGCTCTTTAGTTTGCTCATCTCAATTTCATTTCTCTTGTCGAAAAATATATGAAAATCCCTTTTTGCCGCGATAATCTTAACTGCACCTATAAACAAGGCAACAATTCCAATCAAAAATAACATAAAACCAATAAATGGCAGGAAGGAATCTCCAGCATATGCTTCACTATTATAAAAATCAACGTCTAATAACACATTAGACATACTAAATAAATCCATAATAACTCCTATTAACATTTAATAAGCTGTTAGAAAACACGTATTCATTCCAACTAGCCTAACTTACGTAATTACTCTAACGCGTTAGAAAGAGTCCTTATCTTTAAAGAGTCCTTATCTTTAAAAAGTTCTCCCTCAACTCGCTATTATTGTAGCATTTAGCACCTTGCAATTCAATAAACTAATCATAAACTATATGAGAAAAGATACTTAATTTTTCATAGAATTTTTTAAATTTTATGACGGAATTTGTATTTCTTTTGTTAATTTTGCACGAATAATATTTACAAAAGCATAGTTAATATGATAATATTAATTCGTTAAAAAATTGACAATTAAAAAACTTAGGCAAAATACCACATTTTTACTTTTCATTTCTATTTATTTAGTTTATAATTAGTTTAGTTTATGGCGGTGGCCAATAATTTAATATATAATCAAATTTTCTTGGGGTGATTGCCTAACAGTTAACTAAATTTACGGAGGTATTATAATATGTTAGTTTCAGCAAAAGAAATGCTAGACAAGGCTGTTGCTGGTCACTATGCAGTTGGTCAGTTCAACATTAACAATCTTGAATGGACAAAGTCAATTCTTCTTACAGCAGAAGAATTAAAGGCTCCAGTTATCTTAGGTGTATCTGAAGGTGCTGGTAAGTATATGACAGGTTTTAAGACTGTTGCAGCTATGGTTAAGGCTATGGATGAATCACTTGGAATTACAGTTCCTGTAGCTCTTCACCTTGATCATGGTACATACGAAGGTTCTTATAAGTGTATCGAAGCTGGTTTCTCATCAATCATGTTTGATGGTTCACACTATGCTATCGAAGAGAACGTAGAGAAGACAAAGGAATTAGTTAAGATTTGTCACGAAAAGGGTATCTCAATCGAAGCTGAAGTTGGTGGTATCGGCGGTGAAGAAGATGGCGTTGTTTCACAGGGTGAATGCGCTGATCCTAAGGAATGCAAGTCAATTGCTGACCTTGGCGTTGATATGTTAGCAGCTGGTATTGGTAATATCCATGGTAAGTACCCAGCTGATTGGGCTGGACTTAGATTTGACGTATTAGAGTCAATCAAGGCTGAAATCGGTGATATGCCATTAGTTCTTCACGGTGGTACAGGTATCCCTGAAGACCAGATTAAGAAGGCTATCTCACTTGGCGTTGCTAAGATTAACGTTAATACAGAATGCCAGTTAGTATTTGCAGATGCAACAAGAAAATATGTTGAAGCTGGTAAGGACTTAGAAGGTAAGGGTTATGACCCAAGAAAGCTTCTTGCTCCTGGTGCTCAGGCAATTAGAGACATCGTTGCTGAGAAGATTAGACTCTTTGGTTCAGATGGTAAGGCTAACTAAGATAATGTTATTTCTTTGATGCAATTATTTAAAGGAATATGATATAATTAACTCGGGTATGCTCAGTGTTTACCCGAGTTTTTTATCAACAAGTATTTTACCAATACAAACACTTATCTTTTTACACGAAATATGAACTAGGAGGATAGAAATAATGGGAGATAACACTTTCTACGATGATGACGACATCTATATGGATGAAGAAACTAAAAAGAATGAAGATGAAGAAGACGAGGCTGATGAGCAATTTGATAAGCAAGAAGCTAGAAAAAAGCGAAGAAAAATCATTAATCGCGTTATTCTAATCGTTGCCGCTTGTGTTTTTATTTTTTCTGCATACAAATTAATAGATATTCTTCTCGAATATAAAAAAGGTACAGATACCTACAATGCAGTAGAAAATGATGTAATTATTGACGATCAGCAATCTGTTATTCTCCAAGATGAGAATGGACAACAGTCATCTGTTGATATTCCTTTCGTATATGATGACGCAGCACTAAAAGCAATTAATCAATATGCCATAGGATATATGTATATTCCATCTATTAACTTAAGACTTCCAATGGTACAGTATTCAGATAATGATTACTACCTACACCATCTAATTGATGGCACATACAATGCAAATGGTTGTTTATTCGAGGATTACAGAATAACAGATGGAATTAATTCAAGCCACGTAATAATTTACGGACACAACATGAATAATGGTAGTATGTTTGGTTTATTAAAATACTACAGAAATGCTAGTTACTATCAGACAGACAATAACAATAAAATTTATATCTACACTGGAGATGAATTAAGAGAATATACTATTTTTTCTTGTTATCAGAGCGAACCAATTAGCGATACATACACTTATAACTTCTCAGATGTTCCAACAATGAGAGCTTGGGCAGAAAGAATGAAGGGACAATCCCTTTATGACACAGGTGTTAATATTTCTAATTCAAATCAGGTACTTACATTATCTACATGTACTAGTGATGGTAAAGATAGATTTATTGTTCATGCAACACATACAGGTACTGCTAAGATTTCAAAAACAGAGGAATCTAGTGCAGCAACTAACTAATAAAAAAGGTAAGCGTACATTTTTAAATTCACTTTACTTATTCCACATAAAGGCAGTTTAAACAATAAAGTGTAAATATAAAAAATCGCACATCGATTATGATGTGCGATTTTTTTATATGGTTAAATCTAACTAGCAACGTTTATAATTAAACTTCAAAGATTAATTCCTCATACTGAGGGAATGGCCAATATTCTTCATCTACAAGAGTTTCAAGCTTGTCAGCTGGAGCTCTTAATTCATCCATATCAACCTTAATAACATCTCTAAAGTATTTAGCATTTTCCATAGCACCTGTAACACTGCTTGCCTTTGCTAAATCATCAGCTAACTTTGTCTGTGCAGCCTTAACAGCCTTAAGTTCTCTAGTAATATCTGAAAGAATTTCCTTCTGAACACTATTATCACAGCCAAGTTCAGCTACTGCAAGTGCTGAGTTAGCAACTTCTGTTGAATAAGAAATAACTGATGGAATAATCTCTTTAGCAGCCATATCAAGCATTGTTCTAGCTTCGATATTGATTGCCTTAGAATATGCTTCATACTTAATCTCAGATCTTGATTCAAGCTCTGTCTTAGTAAATACGCCAAATTCCTCGAATAGCTTAACAGCCTTATCAGTTGTAAGTGCAGAAATTGCATCTACCATATTTCTAATGTTTGGAAGACCTCTCTTCTCTGCCTCTTCAACCCATTCATCAGAATATCCGTTACCATTAAATACAATCTTATGATATTTTGTAAAGAGTTCCTTAATCTTATCATGAACAGCAAGATCAAGATTCTCTGCTTTTTCTAATTCGTCACAAACTTCCTTCATTGCTTCTGCTGTAATTGTATTAAGAACTACATTAGCTGGAGCAATTGAGTCTGCTGAACCAACCATTCTAAATTCGAACTTATTACCTGTGAAGGCAAATGGTGATGTTCTGTTTCTATCTGTTGCATCCTTAGCAAGATCTGGTAATGTTGATGCACCAGTCTTTAATTTACCCTTCTGGATTGAGCTTGTAGCATCACCCTTATCAATAAGCTGCATAACAACATCTTCTAACTGCTCACCAAGGAACATAGAGATAATTGCTGGAGGTGCTTCGTTAGCGCCTAATCTATGATCGTTACCAACGTTAGAAGCAGACTCTCTTAAAAGATCTGAATGCTCACTAACAGCCTTCATGATACATCCAAGAACTAATAAGAACTGGACATTTTGATGAGGTGTCTTACCTGGATCTAATAAGTTTACGCCATTATCTGTTGTAAGAGACCAGTTATTGTGCTTACCTGAACCATTAACACCTGCAAATGGCTTCTCATGTAAAAGGCATACAAGATTATGTCTATAAGCAACCTTTTTCATAACTTCCATTGTTAACTGGTTATTATCTGTAGCAATATTGCACTGTGCATAGATTGGAGCAAGCTCGTGCTGTGCTGGTGCAACTTCGTTATGCTGAGTCTTAGCTGAAACGCCAAGCTTCCATAACTCTTCATTGACATCCTTCATATAAGCTGCAATTCTTTCACGAATAGCACCAAAGTAATGGTCATCTAATTCCTGACCCTTTGGAGGCATGCTACCAAATAATGTTCTGCCTGCAAATACTAAGTCTTTTCTCTGTAAATATTTATCTCTATCAACAATGAAGTACTCCTGTTCAGCACCAACTGATGCTGTAACCTTTGTAGCTTCTGTATTGCCAAATAACCTAACTAAACGGAGTGCCTGCTTACTAACAGCATCCATTGAACGAAGAAGTGGAGTTTTTTGATCAAGTGCCTCACCTGTATAAGAACAAAAAGCTGTTGGAATGATTAAAGTAGCACCTGCTGCATCTTCTCTTACGAATGCTGGAGAAGTACAATCCCATGCTGTATAACCTCTTGCTTCAAATGTTGCTCTTAAACCACCTGATGGGAATGATGAAGCATCTGGCTCACCTTTAATTAACTCCTTACCTGAGAATTCCATTAGAACCTTTCCATTTTCCTTTGGTGCAGAGATAAATGAATCATGCTTTTCAGCAGTTGCACCTGTAAGTGGTTGGAACCAGTGTGTATAGTGTGTTGCACCTTTCTCAATAGCCCAATCCTTCATTGCATTAGCAATGACATCAGCATCTGCTAAACTTAATTCCTGCTTACCATCCATTGTTAATCGTAAATTCTTATAAACGTTTTTTGGTAAACGCTCCTTCATTACAGTATCGTTAAATACGTTCTCGCCAAAGATATCGGCTACATTGAATTTCTCACTCATAACTTCTTTACCTTTCTCGCTAATATTCTTAATCAAAATTAAGAACTAATACCAATACATAGTCTACAAAACTTTATAAAATTAATCAACTGTTGAAAATAACAATTTTTCCATAAAATTTCTCAAGTTTTGTCGCATTTTTACTATGTAGCTTTGTACTTTATTTTCTTAAGGTTATGGGAAAATAAAAAAGGCGTTCACCAAAGGTACAAATACACCCTTTACGTGAACGCCATTGTTCCTAGTTTAAATTAAGTCCGAACCGCCGTGTTCTTGCGTTTCGTTCTTAAATAAAATACATTAAATTCATAACTAATGCAAGTAAATTTCAGCAAAAGTTAATAATGTTAAAGATATCAATGAATTTTCTTGTTATAATTAGTCATTTCTTTATTATATGCCTAATAATATTTAGTTCATATCTTTACAAACATTATATATATGCCATTGGACTTAAAAATCTTAACCAATACTAGGAAGCTTATTAATTTGGATAACTAAGTCTATCTAAAGTTGGTCTATCAAGAACTTCTGACTTAAACTTTCTAACATAAATCTTAGCTAAATTAAGATTGTTATCTAGGTAATTTCCGCAATCTCTTGGAGTTGCCCCTGGGATTTCTCCTGTAAATGAAAGTGCAAAATCTGCTGCCTCTCTAAGAACTGGAATTATATCTTCTGATTTTAAATCACCAGCAAAAATCAAATAAAAACCTGTTCTGCATCCCATTGGTCCAAAATAAATTGTCTTAGAACCCCATTCTTCATGATTTCTAAAAAATGTTGCCCATAAATGCTCTATTGTATGAATTCCAGGGTTATCCATAGGTGCCTCAACATTAGGTCTTGTAAATCGTAGATCAAATGTTGTGATTACTTCATCTCCTACATGATCTTTTCTTGAAACATATACACCAGTAAGAAGGTCTATATGATTTACTGTAAAACTTGCTATTTTTTCCATAAATAATCCTTTCTATGTGCATCAAAGGCTTATTTAAAATCTTCTTCATCCACAGACAAGACAATCTTTCGACCATCAACATCTCGAATTGTTAAGCTCTTGATGCTATTTATAAATTTAGAAAGTGTAGAATAACCATATTCCTTAACTTTAAAATTAGGATATTTGCCGTGAATACGCTGTCCTAGAGCACCAAGCTCCATTCCAGTTCCATTGGTATCTTCTATACTTTTTATTGCAAAATCTGTTACGTGTTTTCTAACTGACAAATCTTCTCTAAGTCTAACAATAACTGTATTATTAATATTAATTACATCAAAGCCTTCTATTTCCTCAAGGAACTTAGATAATGAGCTATATCCGTAATTTCTTACATCGAAATCTGAATATTTTTTCTGAAGTCTGCTGCCAATTTCACCTAGTCCACTTTGTCTTCCCTTATTGTCATTCTCAGTAATTATCTCAATTATAGCATTCTCTACAACACTTTGTTTCAAGATATTCTTAGGCTTTTTAATCTGCTTAGTATCAGTTTCCACCTCATCTTCATTCTGATCAACAATAAGCTCAAGATCTGTAAATACAGAGCAGGCCGCTCTAAAGGATTTAGGAGTCTTATTCTCTCCCATACCAATAACTTCCATACCTGACTCTCTTAGTCTACTTGCTAACTTGGTAAAATCTCCATCACTACTTACTATGCAAAAACCATTGACGCTATGAGTATAAAGGATATCCATAGCATCAATAATCAAAGTAGAATCTGTAGCGTTCTTACCTACTGTATTTCTAAACTGCTGGATAGGAGTTATGGAATTTTCCATAAGCTCCTTCTTCCATTTTCCTGATTGTGGACTTGTCCAGTCACCATAAATTCTTTTATATGTAACAACTCCGTATTTAGTCATTTCATCCAAAATACTTCGAATATATTTTGAAGAAATATTATCTGAATCAATTAAAACTGCATATCTCTTATCATCCATACCCTCACCTCTTATTTTTCCCAAAAATTACACATGAACATCAGCCATTAGAATTGCCTTCGGCAATGGGGCTGACGCCTAGTAGCAAGTGCTAAAGCACTTGCTACATTTGGTGTCTTACTACTTTATATTCGTCGTTGCTTTGGTAATATGGGCAATTCTTATATTTTGAATTTAATAGACGTGCATAGTCGTCTTCATCCATATTAACATCGCATACATATTCTTCTAGTTCTTCATCGAATACTAGATTATTGCAATAATCGCAACTATATTGTGACGCCATTATTACATTACCTCCATCTTCACAAGGCTTTTAGTTAGACTAAAATCTTGTTGTCTACAATATTCATAGTTGAATCCCTATGAGAGACAATTATTATTGTCTTATTTTTACAACTATCTGCTAAAGACTTAAGGATTATACCTTCATTTAAAGAATCAAGATTAGATGTTGGCTCATCCATTAATATAACATTACCATCATGTAAAAATGCTCTAGCCACACCTATTCTTTGCTTCTCGCCACCAGATAAGGCATCCCCTAATTCTCCAATAACTGTATCGTAAGCCTTTGGTAGGCTCATTACAAAGTCATGTAGGGAAGCTTTCTTAGCTGCCTCAATGATCTCTTCTCTCGTGGCATCTGCCTTAGCAATAGCAATATTTGCTGCAATTGTATCATTAAACAATTCTGTTTCTTGACTAACAAAAGCAAGATTATCTCTTAAAGATACTGTGTTAATATCCTTAACATCACTATCTTCAATCTTGATACTACCATTTGAAACATCGTAATATCTCATAATTAGCTTAAGCAATGTAGACTTACCACATCCACTCTTACCATAAATTCCTGTAATCTTACCCTTTTCAAAAAAAGCATTGTAGTCACGCAATATTTCTTTTTCATTATACGCAAATGAAACTTTATCGGCAACTATTTTTAATCCAGTATTAGTCTTTATAATATCCTTAGAGTCTGTTATCTCCTCAGTTTCTGGCTTCTCATCTATTATGGCAATTACTCTTTTTGCACTAGCAAGTGTATTAGTAAATGTGTTAGAAAGCGATGATAATGCTGTTACAGGTCCAAAGGAAGATAGCATAGCCACTGTGCTTATAATGCACTGTGTGTATGTAATAGCGTTATTATCTGCAAGGAATAACATTGTTACAAACATAATATATGATGCAAGGTAAATGCAAAGGTTAGTCCACATCTTTGAACTTCCCTCAATTCTGCTAAGTCTTAACTGGATTTTTGATAGTCTATTAGACATCTTAGCCATGTTAAGTCTTCTTGTTAAACCAGCATTATACTGAATTGTTTCATCAAGTCCTCGATATGAATCAAGGCAATAGCTGTTTAAATCACCAAAATTCTTTCTATAATCCTGACCTAATTTCTTATTTAACTTACTTGTAACTAAAGGAATAATAATTCCAACTGTAATGTAAGCAAGCGCTGCAATTACAGCAGCAATACTTGAAATATGTCCAAAAAATACAAGCATAATTACACTTACTAAAACAGCAATAGCAATCGGGCTAATTGTATGTGCATAAAAAACCTCAAGTAATTCAATATCAGATGTTATAACTGATATTAGATTTCCTCTATCCTTACTATCAAGCTTAGCAGGTGCTAACTTTGAAAGGGCTGCAAACACTTTATGTCTTATTATTGCAAGAAGCTTAAATGCAATAAAATGGTTACAATACTGTTCAGCATAATGTAAAAATCCTCTAAGAATAGCTATCACAAAAAGAATAATACATGCTGTATTTCTCTGGCTGTCTGATAAACCACAAACCAAATCTCCCACCACACCATTAGCTTCAAAGTGGGATCCAAAGTATTGAGTAATAATACCTGTGGCAAAAATCGAAATTGATATTGCGCACATATAACCAATTGTTCCAAGAATAATAGCTCCAAGCATTATAGGTGCTAAAGGCTTTACTAAGCCAAGAAGTCTAAATAAAGTAACTAAGCCGTTAATTTCTTTACTTTCATTAACAGGCATCTTAACAGTATCATTCTTAATTTCCTCTGATTCTTGTGATTCTTTATTATCAAAGAATCCAAATCCGGAGTTGTTATTTTGCTCAACTGTTTCATAGTGGTTAAGCTTTTTATATCCCTTAATTTCATATAAAGAGTTACGAACCTTTAGGAAGGCTTCCTGTCTTTGTTCCTTATCTCTTACCTCTTCAAGGATTTTTTGTTGTCTTAATTCTTCTAATTCCTGTTGTCTCTTTTGTTCAATATCCTCTTCACTGTTATAGAGACAAACGCCACTTCTTGTATCAATTACATTAATATCAGAAGCGTTTTTTGTATGGAAATTCTCTAGGGCATCTTGAGCGTTATAAAGCTTAGCATATTCGCCATATCCCTTAGTTTTTCCAGCCTTATTATCAATATTAAGGATAAGTTCATTATGAGTTCCAGCCTCTACAATTTGACCATCCTTTAACATATAAATGCAGTCAGAATTTACAACATTCTTTAATCTGTGTGATATTAAAAGAACTGTTTTTACTTTAGCTAATTTATGAATTAAATTCATAATTATTTCTTCACTGCCCGCATCAATATTAGATGTAGCCTCATCAAAAATATACATTGGTGTATCGCAAAGAAGCGCTCTAGCAACACATAATCTCTGAGCCTGTCCACCTGATAAATTAGTTGCTCTCTCGTTAATAAGAGTATCTAGTCCTTCTCTGTCCTTAAAGACTTCATCTAAGTCTACACTTTTAAGAACTTCCCACATATCCTCATCGCTTGCATCTGCATTAGCCTGTAAGAGGTTTTGGCGAACTGTTCCCTTAAATAGGTAACTGTTATTTTTAACTAATGTAATATTGCTTAATAAGCTTTCATGTCTTATTTCTTCAATATTAATTCCGTTTACTTTAATTGTACCCTTAAAATCTCTTAGCTTACCTGTAAGAATTGCGGCAATTGTACTCTTACCGCTTCCTGATTCACCAACTAAAGAGATAAAACTGTTAGCTGGAAGTGTAAGATCAATTCCCTTTAGAATCTGTCTTTCACTATCATATCCAAAGCTTACATTCTCCATAAGAATACTTATAGAATCAGCCTTTTCACCCTTCATAAAATTAATTGTTGCTTCTTTAGAATCAACTAAGTCCTTGCTTCCCTTTGCAGGTTCTTCTAAATCAAGCAATCTAAAAATCTTATCTGAAGCTGCCATTCCATTCATAGCAATATGGAAATATGAGCCAAGTAATCTAAGTGGTATAAAAAATTCAGAAGAAAGTAGAATAATTGAAAGAGCTCCTGCTAATCCAACATTTCCCTTAAAATATTCTGATATAACAACAATCATACCAACTGCTGCCCCACCATATGCCACAATATCCATAACAGATGTGGAATTTAGCTGCATTGTTAGTACTTTCATTGTGATTTTTCTAAATCTATTAGACTCTTCATCCATTAATTCTGCCTTAGCTTTATCAGCCTGATATATCTTTAGAGTTGTAAGGCCATTTAAATTATCAAGGAATGAATCCCCTAATTCTGTGTAGATACCCCAATATTTGCTAAGTAGTTTTTTTGCGATTTTTTGCACAACTACAATAGAAATAGGAATAAGTGGTACACATATTAATAACACAACACTTGCCTTAACATTAATATTAACTAATACAATAAATAATGTTATTGGAGCAAGTAGGCTATAAAATAACTGAGGTAAATATTTTCCAAAATATGTCTCAAGCTGTTCCACGCCTTCAGTGCTAAGCTGTACAACTTCTGCTGTGCTAACACTTTCCTTATATGAAGGACCAAGTCTAAGCAATTTATCATAGATCTTATCTCTTAATACTTTCTTTACGTTAGCGCTAGATAGATAATTGATTCTAGCAAGAAGTTTGTCCGAAATCATTCTAATAATAACCAATAAAAGTAATGTAACAAGTACTAATAAAAGCATTGTGTAATTAACATGGATTCCAGCAACATCCACAATAACCCATTCAATCGCCACATTATGCAGCGCTGATGGAACGCTTTCACTAAACACATCTGCTACAAAACTAGTTAATGTAAAAATAGCTAACATCTGTGCTACAAGTGAAACCCACTGAATTATAATATTTAGATATATATATTTCTTAGAGTTTGACAATAGCTTTACTAATCTAGTCTTAATCATTTTAAATTCCTGTCTTTCTTATTCATTTTAATACTCATCTAAGAAGTGATGCTTTACTCCCTTTTTCTTATATGCCACAACTGTGTCTACATTGACATTCTCCACACTTCTAAAAATATTTTTCTCAATAATAGGGTCTTTAGCTGCAAGCTCCTTAATTAGAGCCTTAGTCTCTGCCCTCTTAGAAGTGAGATTCGCATCGTTATTAGCCACAGCCTCAGTCATTCTGCAGGCACATTGAATAAAGGTCAATTTATTGTATGCGCACCAATGTTTAATGTCCTCTTCCCTAATTAAATACATAGGCCTTATTAGTTCCATTCCTTCAAAATTAGTGCTATGGAGCTTCGGCATCATTGTCTGTACCTGCCCTCCATATAACATACCCATAAGAATTGTCTCAATAACATCATCAAAATGATGCCCAAGAGCAATCTTATTACATCCCAATTCCTTAGCCTTAGAATATAAATATCCACGTCTCATTCTTGCACAAAGATAACAAGGGCTTTCCACTATCTCTGCAACAGTATCAAAAATCTCAGTCTTAAAAACCTGAATTGGAATGTTTAATAACTTAGCATTTTCTTCGATTTTCTTCGAGTTAACTTCGTTATAACCCGGATTCATTACAAGAAAAACTAATTCAAAATTGTTTCGTCCATGCTTTTTAAGCTCCTGGAAAAGCTTAGCAAGAAGCATAGAATCCTTACCACCTGAAATACAAACAGCTATCTTGTCTCCATCCTTAATTAAATCATATTCATTAAGGGCTTTAGTAAACTGTCTCCAAATGGGTTTTCTAAATTTTTTTACGATGCTTCGTTCAATATACGCCGCATCAATTATAGGTTCATTACTATCTTCCAAATTCATAAACAACTATTAACCTTTCCCTTTTTAAACCTTTTGCTGGTATATAATACCATCTTTAAATCCTTTATACAAATTAAAAAAATGTAATAAGTTTCTACTAGTTGTCTATCCCATTAAACCTCTTTACATACTCAATAAATTCATCCTCCGGAATTGGTCTAGAAAAATAAAAGCCCTGACAATAGTCACAACCTAATTCCTCCATAAGTTCCTTTTGTTCGCGGGTTTCTACACCTTCCTGGACGATTTTTCTTCCCATTCTTTTGCCCATTTCAATTGTGTTCTTGAGCATTATCATTGCTTCTTCATCCTCTAGAGCTCTCCATAATATTTCTCTATCAATCTTAAGTAGCTTAAAATCAATATTAAATACGCTACTCATACTAGCAAAACCTGCTCCAAAATCATCAATTGATGTGGCAAAACCTAAATCACGCAACTTTCTTATGGTACGTTTCATAACCTCAGTATTTTCAACTGCTGCCGTCTCTGTGATTTCAAGATTTAGCATTGTTATATCCACATTGTATTTTTTAATAATGTCTGTAAAACGATCCGTTAAGTCTCTTTGCATGCACTGAACTGGAGATAAATTAACTTCCACATAATCAATTCCAAGACTCTTAACATCGTTAGTACCAAGGAATCTACAAACATCTTCAAATACAAATTCTCCAATACCTATAATAGAACCATTTTTCTCAGCAGTTCTAATAAACTCCTCAGGATTAATGGCACCAATGTCTGGATCGTATAATCTAAGAAGCGCCTCTGCCGATTTAATCTTGTTATTCTTTCTGTCCCAGATAGGTTGGTAATAAACCTTAAACTGGTTAGTAATTAGGGCCTTTCTTACGGCACGTTCGATTTTTAAACGTCTCTTTATCTCCTCAAGCCCGTTGCCAGAAATAAATGTTAACCTCTGTCCATTACCGGCTTCCACATTACCAAGCAATAATAATTCCTCAACCCTATTAAGATTATCCGGAACACTCACCTCATAAATCACCACATTGTATTCAATATCAATGTCGTTTATTTTCCACGGCTCTCTAAATCTAGTATTAAGAGTATATGAAAAATATTCTGATTTGTTACGGTTTTCGCCTGCTAATACAACTGCAAAAACACCCATATTAAGCGAATATACAACAGCTGATTTATCAATGCTCTTTAACCATGTTGCCACCCTTTTTAAACTGGCATTTATCTGGTCTATACCAAGAACTGACATATATCCATCAATATTAGTAAATTTTATAATAAGTACTCCAAACTTATTATTACTTTCAATTAGGATATTTACATCTCGCTTAAAAGTGTCTCTACTATAGACATTGTATTCAAGCACCTTATGACTTGCCTCATCATCAAGAGTAAGCATTACCGATACATAAACTATTGACTGAACAAATAGCTCAATCAAAATCCTAGGATAGAAATACTGGACCACTATAGCTATAATTCCACCAAGAATGAATGTAAATAGAATAACCACTTTTCTTACACCAATTACCTTAATGTAATAGAACATATGCCCAATAAACATAAAAGCATAAAAGCATGATACTCCATAAATAAAAATCATCCATGGTCCTCTCACGTAATTCATATTATTATCTATTGAAAAGATCATATTATTGAATACGTTAAGAATTACAAGTGCCACATTAAATAAATATGGTATTCCAAGAAGCACATACCTTGTCTTTGGTGTCTTATAAAAAGCACCTGAAACCATATTTACGTATATGTAGTGCAAGTAAATTACACCATTATGAATTATAAAATATAGCGTCGTCGCTAGGTAAACTATAGGAAAATTAACGCTTCCTGGCTTATTCATTCCCCAAACAAAAACTATATCTAGAATTGAACAAATAAGACCATTATAGACTATTAACTCAAAAACCCTATTCTCGTGCCTTTTTCTGTCTTTAATAACCTGCATGCAGACTATAACAACAATACTCACTATTATAGCGCATACATCAAAATCAAAATTATACATTATATATCTCCATACTAGCTAGTTCATAAATTAAAATGGTGATGCTAATTAAAGCATCACCATACTACCTAACAATTATATCAGATTTTTAAAATTATTTACATCCGTTATTTACAATCTCTGCTATAAAATCGATAGTTCCTTCGATACCATATCTAGAACTATTGATACAGAAATCATATTGATTAGCCTCATACCAATCCTTGCTAGTATAATACTTATAATACTTAGCTCTGAATTTATCGACTTTTCTTAAGTGCTTCTTAGCTGTCTTATAATCTGTTCCATTAATTTCCATCATTCTCTTAATACGCTCATCTTCTGGAGCTGTAATAAAGATACTAATATGTGGAATATGGTTATTAGTAAGAATTGCATCAGCACATCTACCCATAACAACAAAATCTCTATCTTTAGCATTATCACAAAGGATTTCACTAATCTTAAAGAATATTGCATCCTTTAAAGGTAAACCATGATATCTATTCAAATTAGTTAGAAGATATTTTAACTGATCAGAATTTTTCTCATAGTAAATGCTTGAACGCTTTCTATCATATTTATAGCCAATGTCTGTTGATTTCTTAATATCATTAACATTGCGACCGTGTCCTAGATTGTTAATAACTTCCTGGAAAATTTCAGCATCATAAAAATTGCATTTTAATTTATCTGCAAGGCCAAAACCAATTTCTGTTCCGGCACTACCATATGTTCTATTAATGCAGATAATTCTATGATGTTTTTCTTCTGTTTCTACTGTCTTACTAACATCTGATAATTTAGCTGCTTCGTAATCAAGAATTTCAACGCCACCAAAACCAACTGACATATCCTGTAGTTGCTTAATGATACTATCATATTCAATCATAATAGACTTCCATGTTGCGTAATCCTTTTTCTTAATTGATCGAGCCATATTACCAATTAAGGCAACAATACTTCTTGAAGCGTGAGACTTATGGCTTTCTGCTATAGTCTCCATAATTTCTTCAATAGATGACTGCTTGTCATCGCTAAATAATCTACCTAGGTTTGAGCCCGTAGCTGTATAAACCTTTTTATCTAATTCATATATACGTTCAGCTAATTTAGCAAAATCAGCCTCTGTATATTTACTTTTTATCTTTTCATTTTCGCCCATACTCTAACCTCCTATAAGAAGAAAACCAAAGTATCAAGTATGAATACAGGAACAAGAATACCTATTGACCATTTCATATAGCCAAAGAAGCTTGGCATTCTAATACCGTTTTCATCAGATATTGATTTAATCATAAAGTTTGGTGCATTACCAATATATGTATTAGCACCCATAAATACTGCACCACATGAGATTGCAAGTAACATATGAGTTGGAATTGTACCAACTGTTGTTGCTATACCTGCCTGATATCCTAGTGTTCCTGCAGCTGTAAGGAATACTAAATATGTTGGTGTATTGTCTAAGAAACTTGAAAGCGCACCAGTTGTCCAGAACATCTGAAGTGGCTTAGTTAAACCTAAATCAGGACCTACAGCCTTTAGAAGTGTAAGGGCTGGAGCCATTGTAATAAAAATACCAATGAAAAGGATTGCAACCTCTTCAATAGCACCCCATGTAAAGTGGTTTCTTTCTCTGATTTCTTTCTTAGTTGTCTTAAATGAAAGAAGAGCAGCAAGAAGAATAATTACACACTCAATAATTGCTGGATATGTAAATGTTACTTCACCAAGAATATGAAGTCCTAAAACTTCGCCTTCTGCATTCTGGAATGCTGACATTGTAGGAAGCACACCACTTAAGATAACAGCAACTACAATCATAACAAGGAAAATTAAGTTATGAAGTCCTGAGAACTTAATCTCTGTACCTGGCTTGCTAAGATCTGGTCTGCGTCCTCTAGCTAAATCTCTTCTGTATCTCTTTCTATCTATTAAATAGAAAATAATAGATAATACAATTACGTTAAATATGAATACAGGGAATAGATTTAAGCTCCAGAAGAATGGAACACCTCTCATAAAGCCCATTAAAAGTGGTGGATCACCCATAGGTGTAAGTGCACCACCTAAGTTACTAATCATAAATATAAAGAAAATCATAATATGACTCTTATGTCTTCTCCATGAATTCATCTTAATAATAGGTCTTACCATAAGCATTGATGAACCTGTAGTACCAATTATACTTGAAAGGAAAGTACCTATAATTAAGAGTGCTGTATTAACACCTGGTGAACCAGCTAAGTCACCATCAAAAGAAATGTTACCAGCAACACAATATAAACCGAATAATAGAACAATGAAGGTTACATAGTCTCCAAAGAAACTTTCTAACATAGATTCAGCTGTTCCAAATAAACTATTATGAATTGTGAATAGAATTGCAAAAACAATAATCCAAAATGCTACTGCAATTCCCTTATACTTTTCCCACCATTCAGCTTTAAAAATAGGAAATAGAGCTATACATAACAATAATCCCACAAATGGTAGGCATAAAATTATAGAATTAACCATAAATTTACTCCTTCTGTTAATTAATAGTAATTAACTTGTTCTTACAATTTGAGTATTCTACTCTTGATTGTATACAAAATCAATACTCTAATCACTTTTTGAATGTTTTTTATCAACTACCAATTTTTGTGACTGCGGATTATTATAACTCTAATTTTTAATAAATGTAAGATGAAATTTTTATAAAATGTAATGTTTTTTCATTAGTTAAAATTGTGACCAAAAAATAGCACCTTACAAATTTCCCCTAGAGTTTTAGTTGAATATCCTGTGAAATTACTATCATAAGGTGTAACAAAAAGCAGAAATACTGTCATTATTGTAATAAGGCACAAATACGCAATATTTCTTCTAAAGTTATTTTTAAATCTAGCATCTATTGTTTCTGATAGAGCACCTATGCAAATAAATGCATTCACTCCCATCAAAAATAAGAAGTCCATCTTATATCTTTCAAGCAAATATGGAGTCCAAAGTATTGATGTTATAGTAATAATTACAGGGATAAAATTAAGTATCATAGTAAATAAATAGATACCATCCTTTGATAGCTTTTCACGCACGCGTCTAAAAAATACTGCAAATACCACTAATAACATTGGAAATTCCACAAATATTCCAGAGAAACCTATAAATGGAAATTCTTTCTTAACATTCTTATATTTAATAAAATTGTCCGCCAATCCATTAATTACCCTAACCAGATCAAATTCCTCAAAGAAAGAACCGTAAGCTGTCTGATCTGCTACTGTCATCTGGTAGCTTTGTCCAAATTCAAATGGATTCTCAAATCTAATCTGATTATACACCATTAAAGCTAGAGCTACAACCAAGTAAGGAATCATGGCTATAAACAAGGTAATCACTGCATTTTTAATCTTAGCCTTACTTTTAGTAATATATTCTCCTGCAAGGCATTTTTTTATGAATCTAATAACAATAGGAATTGTGGCAAGACATATTAAACCAACTGTTGGTCTACATCCCCAACTAAGGGCGCCAAATAATGCTCCTATTAAGGCATAAATTCTTACTTTCTTAAGACTAGTCTCAACATATACTCCACGTATAAGAAAGTAAAGACTCCAAATCTGACAACATATAGCTGCTGCAATAGCAGTGCAATAAAGCTCTGGTGCATCCATAATATACCAAAGACTAAGCAGAGAAATCGTTAGATATAAAAGCATATTAAGCATTAAGGGAGTGTTTTTAAAGAATCTCTTTTTAAGTAAATCAAAGAGTAGGAATAATCCCAGCAAAAATAAAGCCACCATTATTCTTGTAGCCATAATTGTTGGAAGGTCCATTCCCGTAATCATTCTAAAGGGAAGAAAAAATACCAATACAGGCACAACACCAAAATACATGTAATACTTTCCATTATAAAAAGCACTATCCCAATGAACCTTAACACCTTCATCTAATCGTGCCTCGTAATCATAAGGATTATCCATTGTAAGAAGTTTCTCATCAATATCATCAAATTCTAGATAAAGATGTCCATGTAGAAAGCTTCTTGCAAGTAACTCATATTGATTATGATGATTTTCATTCCTACCATTCCATGTAGGGCTAAAGCCCATTGGAACTAACACAAGAATCATAGTTAGAACAATAGTTGATATTTTAATCACTCTATTTCTTTGTCCATTTTTTTCAAAATCATCTTTCCAAAAGCATGACTTTTTATTAAAGGCATAAAAGCATGCAATTATCAAAGCCCATATAATTATACTGCATAATATGTACATTAATACTCCCCCTATTTTTCATCATAATAATGTAAAAAATAGACTCTATAAAAAATCTTCCAGGTGTCTACAAAGGCTCTAAATATATCCTTTAGTCCAATTCTATTAACACCCTTATCACGCACAAATACAACTTCAACTGGCATCTGTGCAATCTTAGCCCCTCTTCTGTGAACTGCAACTAACAATTCTATATCATAAGCAAATCCTGCTGTTCTAATTAAATGGCCCACCGGTTTTATAGCAGATGCTCTAAATACCTTTAAACCCGTCTGTGTATCCTTTACATTTAAATGAAACAAGCATAATAGCATTAAATAATAACCCATGCTAATTACCTTTCGTTTAAATGGATACTTTAATTTAGAATCTTTATGAAATTTACAGCCAATAACCACATCCTTATTGTCTGTTATCATCTTCTCTAAATAGCCTTCTAACTGACTCGGATTAAGTTCCAAATCTGCATCAACAAAAGCTATATATTCTCCATCTGATTGCATTACACCAGCCATAATCGCGTTCCCCTTACCACGATTCTTACCATACGAAACCGGTCTAATACGACCATCCTTTCTTGCTGCCCTTTTGATTTCTTCTAAGGTGTTATCCTTACTTCCATCATTAACCACAACTATTTCAAAGTCCTCTACGAAATTACTTACAATTTCTACTGTCTTAATTAAATTGCCATATATAAGAGTTTCTTCGTTATATGCTGGCATAACTACCGATAATTTTCCGTCTAAATCTAGCATCACCCAATATCCTTCTCCATAAAAAATGAGTACTGTAACAATACAGTACTCATTATAACAATTGCATTTTTAAATATCTACAGATTAACCATTATTCTACATCAAGACCAAATTCTGTAGAATGAAGTTCCACATATGTTCTACCATCTGATAGTTCTATTTCTTCCCCTGTTTGTGCATATGTATAAACTGTTTTTGAGTGTCTGTCTGCCTTGCTCCAATTAATTGGTACTGCATAACCATTAGTAATATAAAGACCTGTACCAGATCCTATTGTATCAATATCAAGGCAGTAATTATCTGGCATGTAACCATATGAAATATTCTGCACAATAACGTTTTTGGCACTAAACTGCTCACCTGTACCATAATCAACTGCATCTGTACCATTGTTAGCTCTTAAATACATCTTAGATTCTGCATCATATGTAAATGTTGTTGTCTGAGCTCCACCAAGAGTTACTGATACTGTATTAGCGCTTGTAACATCTGCCTTACTAGAAAGATCCACATCTGATGGATTATAATTAAAGACTAGTGTATCGCTTGCATTATCACTTTCCATCTCAAAGCCCTTAGAATCCTTAGCATAATCTAAAAGCTTAGCTGTTGATGTATAAGCTGTATGCTCTGTTGCAAGATTTCTAGGATTCTCTCTCCAGAATGGCGAATCATACATACCATTAATATCAGAAATGCCTGTGCTATCAATCTGTGAAATAGCCCAATCACTTCCACCAAAATGAACAAAAATAGCATCTGATTCAAAACAATAATCTAGCATATTATGTCTAGCACTTCTAACAGTACCTACCTGAATATCATCCGTAACATCTTTAAAGAAAGATAATAATCTTGTCTGTCCACCTTCAACTGGAATCTCATAAATAAGATAAGCACTATTTAACCCTCTTTGTACTGTTGTTGCTGGATATACATTGTTAATAGAAATCGCAAATGGTCTTGATTTTGAATCTGTATTTACAATATCAACCTTATCAGTCTTAGGCTGTGTTGTCTCCTCAGATTCTGCTGCCACTTCTCCACTAGTGTACTCAGCTATAGATGTCTTTTTCTTACTACATGCCCCCAAAGTTAAAATTGCACTTGTAGAAAAAAGACATATAAGCATAATCGAAAATAATCTCTTTACTTTCACGATGCCCCCTCCTCTCTATTAATAGTTTAATTTTACTATTAAAGAGGCATTTATTCAAGTATCTGTAATAAACATTCACTTACGATATAATTATATAGACGAATATGAATAATTTGGACATTTAAGAACAATAGACATTACTTATTGTAGAAAAAAGAAAAACACCTAAGAATATAAAATTCTTAGGTGCAATGTTTAAATATCACATTATTTATTAAATGCCGGCAACGGGAATCGAACCCGTATGGGAGTATAAGTCCCGCAGGATTTTAAGTCCTGTGCGTCTGCCAGTTCCGCCACACCGGCATAACTGCTATCTCTAGCAATTACACGTCTGATGAATCAGACCTTGAATATGGTATCACGAGAAAGGAATTAAGTCAATGCTTTTTTTCAAATTCTTGTGATTATTACATGCTAATCTGGCGTAGCCTAAGTTATCCTAACGATGCATCCTTTCCTTATTCTTGGGAATCGATCTTTCGATTAATAAGGTATCAGGATTGCTTTACTACCTGCAGAATATCATGCAAATGGGCGGAGAAGGATTCGAACCTTCGAAGGCAGTGCCAGCAGATTTACAGTCTGTCCCCTTTGGCCACTCGGGAATCCACCCATCTATAAAGGTTTAAAAGTGCCTAAATAAGGCATCTCTCAAACTTTTGCAAGTTTAACATAACATATTAGTATATGCAATAGATTTTTGTACTCATTAATAAACATTTTACTTTTTTCACAAATTTGTCACAAATCAGACAATTATTTTATGAGATATAAACAAATGCGTGCATTCAAAAGTCTACAAAAGACTCCAAATACACGCACTTTTTCACATATTATTGTTTAAATATTAGTCTTCCTGTAATCTGTTTACCATATCAAGTAATCCCTTAGCGCTATTAAAATTAGCTGGAATAATTTCACTTGCAGGAATAGAAATATCATATTCATCTGAAAGTGCTGATATAATCTGTAAGATATCAAATGAATCTAAGATATGATCATCAATAAGTGTTGTGCAATTCTCAAAATCAACGTCTTCTTTAACGTCCTGTAAAATTTCAATTAATTCTTCCATTTATAATTCCTCTTTTCTATTGTATTGAATTTATCTCGTAGCTTTCTACGAAATCTCTAGCCATTGTTATACCATTATCCCATAACACTACTCTTGGCATTGTACGACTTAAGAAGAGATAAATTCCCTCTGTAATAGAGTACGCTCCCATGTTAAAGAATGCAAGTACATCTCCCATTTTTAAATCTATTGGTAATTGGCTAACTATCACATCATTAGTTGTACATAAGCTACCATATAAACAATACTTCTTCTTTGTGTCCTTATCTTGTAGGTCCTGTGAAGAAAAAATGTATTCGTCACTGCTTAAATTATAGAGCTTAGGCACCTTCATTCCCATCATCTGACCATAGTAATTAATGTGGTTTAAACCTCCGTCAATAAAGGCAAAATCCACACCCTTATTAGACTTCATATCTACTATGCTAGTTAAATAATAACCGCAGAATGTTGCAAGAAATCTACCCATTTCAATTGTTACTTCATAACCCATATCTGAAACTTTATTTAATTCATCACTAATTTCCTTTAGTGGAAGAAGTGTGTCTGAGTAGTCATCTTCTGCAAAAATAGGGACTTTAGCCCCAGGACCATATTCAACTCTTTCCATTTTAAAGCCATGTTCTTTCTCTATTAATTCAAGAAAATCTGTAACTTTAGCCAATTCCTTCAACTGCTTAGAGCTATGTTTTTTCTGAGTTCCTGTAAAGAAGTGAATACCTTTTATGTTTAATTTGTCGAATTTATCCCTATTATCAATTACATAAAGGAAATCTTCCTTGCTCATACCAAACTGGTTGCCACCATTAAGTCTTAAGATTACATTAACCTTAGTCTTAGCATACTTCTGAATTAATTCCACATGACGAAGAGATTCAGCTGTAAATGTACCTACTCTACCGCCTTGGCCTACACCATATTCAATAGCTCTCTTAACATCTTTGTCTGATTTATGCACACCTGAATATATGATTTTATCAGGATTTATCTTATATTTAGCACAAATTTCTAATTCTCCTGGTGAGCATACTTCTAAACCATCTAGATCATCAACAATAGCAGATGTTAAAAATGGATTAGCCTTAATTGAAAAAACTAGACCTATCTTATCACCAATTATTTGTCTTATTTGTCCAATTCTTTCTTTAACTTCAGCTACATCAAATACATATGTTGGAGTGCCACATTCCTTGGCAACCTTTTTTAATTCTTCTATATTCATATTAGTCCCTTACCTTAATTATTCTAGTCCTACTACTTTCTTAAGAGCATTTCTATCAATTTTACCATTTTTAGTCATTGGCATTTCATCAAGTATGAATACCTTATTAGGAATCATAAATGGTGGCAAATCCTCTCTTAAGCCCTCAAGAAGTTCCTTCTTATCTACATCACCTGTGGCAACAAGTAATAACTTCTTCTTATTGTTATCATATAAACAACAACTTCTTTCTACATGTTCCTTAGAACTTGCAGCAACTTCGATTTCTCCAAGTTCAATACGCTGTCCCATATGTTTAACCTGGAAATCCTTACGAGAAACATAATATAGAAGACCATTCTCATCAAATCGACCTAAATCTCCTGTTCTATACATCATTTCAAGGAAGTTCTTATTAGCTGGGTTTGGCATAAATGCTCTACTTGTCTTATCTGGATCTTTATAGTATCCAAGGGCTAAACATGCTCCTGATACACAGATTTCGCCAACTTCACCTGGCTTTGTAATCTCTTCATCATCTTCATTTAATAAGAATACATGCTCATTCTCAAATGCCTTACCTGCAGGAATTACTTCCTTTAAGTCATATTCCCTATCTACAATATGATATGTACAATTACATGTTATTTCTGTTGGACCATATACATTGATATATGTGGCATTTGGAAGATATTTTTTCCAAACATTAAGCTGCTTTATTGGCATTACTTCACCTGAGAAGATTACCTTCTTAACTGTTTCTGGAACCTTATATCCAAAGCCATTCATTATTGAAACAAAACACATTGCACTAACTGCCCATACAAGCACTGTTGGCTTTCTATCTACCAAATAATCCATAAGCTGTGTTGGATTAGAAAAATATGCTCTTGGTATAATATTAACTGTACCACCAACTGAAATTGATGCGAAGATATCCTTTACTGATACATCAAAATCAAATGGTGCCTGATTTGCCCAAACGTCTGATTCTGTCAAATCAAATGTCTTATTAAATACTGTAATAAAATCTATAATAGAGCCATGTCCTACCACAACGCCCTTTGGTGTTCCTGTACTTCCACTTGTAAAGTTTACATATACAGGATCATTAGACATTGCACTACGTCTTACTTTTTCTAAAAGCTCTTTATCTATTTCTGTGTTGTCCTTTAGATGTTCCTCTAAATTAACGATTCTTGTACCTTCATATCCACCAAATAAAATCTCTGCATTAGAGAAATTCTCATTATCTGTAAAAATTACTCTTGGTGTAAGAGTTTCAATTACCTTTAACTGTCTAACTTCAGGACTTCTTAAATCTATAAATGAATAAAACGCTCTTGCCTTTAATGTTGCAAACATACCTGCTGTAGCATCTACGCATTTTTCAAGGTAGAAAGCTACTGCTTCTCTTGGCTTAATGCCAATTTCCTTTAAAAGAAAAGTTGCTAGTCTATCGCTCTTCTCTTCTAAATCTCCATAAGTTATTGTCTTTACTGTGTCAGCAAAAGCTACCTTTCCTGGTAATCTCTTAGCTGAATTTTCTAACCAATCTAATACATTATTCATTTCATTCCTTCTTCCCGCGAACTTACATTATCATACGTATTATTTTTATTCGCCATCTCTTATTGTACCCTTGTTTTTGTTTCTAATAAAGTGAAAAATTTTATTGTATAAAAACTAATATTTTATTGTCTGGATACATCTTTTTTCATATGCCACATCTGTTCCTACTTGTCTTGCATTAACTATTATCTTAATGCATCCATTGTCGTTACCATCGGAATTAAGTGGAATCACTGCGCTTGTATCAGTAGAGTAATCTTTTATTACATCCACCTGACATGTTGTTTCATTATATACGGTGTACTGATATTCCACCTCCACATTAGTTCCTTTATAACTAATAGGTGTTACACATATACTATCGCCCTCACACTTGGTTTTAAACCAAACCGTAGATATATAATCTATGGAATTTAGGTATTCTTCTGGTGTGTAGAATAAAGAATCCACGTCAGTTCCCGCGTCTTTTTTTAATAAAAAATTAGCTATTGATGTTGAGAAAGCCTCTGAGCCCTCTTTATTCATATGTTCATGGTCAAAATAGTACTTATCGCTATTAGTAAAAAGCTCATCCTTAGCTAAACTAAAATCATAATATGAAGCACCATATTCACTAAATAAACTCTGTAGTAGTAACATTTTTTCAAAATATTCATCACCATTAGTGCCATAGCTTAATATATCAAAAGCCGGTCTTGGTGTGGCAACTACCACAAGTTCCACTCCTGCATCCTTACACATACTTGCTATATCTCTTAATTCCTGTAGCGAATCCTCACTAAAGGTTTCAGAGTAATATCTATAAGTTGTGTCATTTCCTGTATCATCAAAATTAAGATATCCTGATAAATATCCATATCCCTTGCCTACATAATGTCTGTAAACGTTATCAATCATTTCCTGCTCTGTGGCAACTTTTCCTTCTAACTTGGCAGTTACATTGGATGGCACCTTTTGTAGAGATACTGAATTATACACCCAAGGGAATAAATAATTGATGGATTCAGGATTTCCTATTACATCATCATCAAAAGCATATTTTATATATGTCTGAAACTTCGTTAAAAAGGATGCGCTATTTACCTTAGCTCTAAGGAAAGCTACCTCAGCCTTAGTACTTCTCTCTCCTGTAAGAGAAAAATAGCCAAGGGCCATAACCACTCTCTTAATCTCATGGTCATTAATTGCTGTCTTTATTGCTAACTTGGTCTGTGCCAACTGCTGTGCCGAAGTTCCCATATTAAATGAATTAGTTCCCATAATATCATCTACAATATATGGATTAATACCCACATAACAAATTGAGCTTCCAACAAAAATCTGATCTAGATTTTCTTCCTTATGATAATCATTCCACATTATCTGACTAGCTGTTCCGTAAGGTTCAAAGCAAAATTTCAATAGCTCATTAAACACAATAATAACTGCAACAACTAGTAAAATTTTTACACACTTCTTAGCTTTGGAATTCTTTGTTATTTCATCTTTCACAATTTACTCCTTTATCTTATCTCATTGTTAATAATTAGCGTACATAAACGCTCCACTTGTTGCGCTGCTTAAACCAAAAGAAACAAGCATCAATAGTATTATTGTTGTATAAATCAAAGTCCTTACGATTACTGGACTTTTTATAAGTCTATCCATTACATCAATGTCTTTTTCTTTCATAAGACTTACTATAAAAATTACAACACAGCCAATGAATGCAATAAGTAAGCATGTATTCTGCTTATAAACTGCGCACTCAGCTATTTTTTTAAATAGCTTAGCTGGCTTAAAATAAATAAAGGTATTTTTTAAGCACAATAAGCTGTTTTTAGCATCTACTAACACATCAAAATACCAGCCAATATTAACCACAATAAATGTTCTTATTATAGTAAATATTTTATAGTATTTATTTTCCCTATTAATATGCAATAACTCTGTGATTTTTGTAAAAATCGGACTTAATAAATCGCTTAGAGCTATTACCATGCCATTATAAATTCCCCATAAAATAAAATGCATCTGCGCACCGTGCCACAAACCTACAATAAAGAATACAAGAAGGTTTGCAAGACAAGCCGGAAGTGTTCTTGAAAGGTGTGTTGCCAATTTCTTGTTCTTTATTTTTTTGCATTTTTTAGACAGTGACTGCATAGGCTTTGTTAGGGCTACTGGATAGAATATATAATCTCGCATCCAGGCACCAAGGGAAATATGCCATCTTCTCCAAAATTCCCCAAGGGATTTACTAAAGTATGGCTGACGAAAGTTCTCCATCATGTCTATTCCAAGCATCTTACTTACGCCCATTACCATATCGATTCCACCGGAAAAATCGCAGTATTGCTCAACGGAATAAAGTAAAACTCCAAATACAATTATGCATCCTGGTGTCTTTGAATCTATATTTCTAAAGGCCGCCATTATAATTGGCGATACCATATCAGCAACGGCGAATTTTTTAAAAAATCCATAAAAAAGTCTAATCAAACCTCTCTGGATATTATTTGCTTCTAATTTATGTCTTCCATTTAATTGATTTCCTAATTGATCGTATCTATTGATTGGTCCCTGAATTAATTGCGGGAAAAAAGATACAAAGTTTAGGTACTTAAAGAAGTTTGTTTCTGCGCTATATTTATCATTGTACATATCAATCAAATAACTTATAGACTGAAATGTATAAAATGATATTCCCAAAGGAATTGCTATAGAGCTTGCACTAAATATTGTGTTACCGCTTCCTGTAACATTTTCTTCAATTGATTCTGCCAAATCTCTTACGGCAAAATCATTGAAATAATCATAAATTACAGTCCAATATTTAAGATAAGCTAAGATTCCAACATTAATAAGCAAAGTAATCACTAATATTAATCGCTTATCAAACATATACTTTTTCTTTAAGCTTGCCTTTGCTTGTTGTCTAGCTTCTTTAGATTGTGTTTCATTGTTCTTTAGTGATTTTTTGTCTAAATTATACTTTGTCGTTCTACGACTCATGCCAAGTCCTGCGGCAAATGTTGTTACGGATGTAGTAAATATATAGACTAGGTTAGTAATTCCACATAAACTATAAAAACATATATTAGCTATAAGAAGAATTATCCATTGATATCCTTGTCCATATTTATCTTCTTTAAAAAAAGTTTCAACTCCATAATATGTAATAAGTAATACTCCTATGAATATCACAAACTCTAACGAATATAGTTCCATCTTGTACTCCCAAAGTATATTTTATCCTTTATCCTCTTAGTGCAAAACACCTAGAAAATAATATCACTCATTTTTATATCTTTCAATAAATACACAGAATGTTTGCCATTATTTCACATAATTTTCGCAATTTAACTAAATTTCACTAAAAAGCCACTAGAAAACAAATCAATAGTCTATATATCTTATTTATGATATTATTATTTATATAATATATAAGGAGGGGATAAATTTTATGAAAGGATTCAAAAAAAATAAAGCTTTAAAACACTCATTTGTTTTAATTCTATCTATTTTTTTATTTACACAATTTACTTTAACAAATGTTTTTGCTATGCAGATTTTTGTTAAAACCTCAAATGGCAAAACAATAACTCTTGATGTGGAACCGTCTGATACAGTAGAAAATGTTAAAGCTAAGATTCAAGATAAAGAAGGGTTTCCTCCTGATATACAGAAATTAATATTTGCAGGTAAACTCCTAGAAGATAATAGAACTTTAGCAGATTATAATATTCAAAAAGAATCAACTTTACATTTAATAATCGAGCATAAGCATAAGCATAATTATAAATTTGAAAGTAATGGAGCCACTATAACAGCGACTTGTACCGCCAATGGATGCAGTGATCCTGTAGATACAGCAACTATAACTATTGTTGCACCTACAAATCGCGTTTATGGCAGCGACATAACTGGTGCAAGTCTAGTGCAAACAGGCATTGATGAAGATTTTCTAGCTTTCCTAAAAGCATCAGCTTCAATAGATGATTTTATGGCAGAATTGAATAGCTCGATTAAATACTACAAAGGTGGTGTTCTTTTAGATAGCTTTCCTACTGAACCTGGCAAATACACAGCTGTTTTTAATGGTTATGGTTTAGCTGAAAACGCAATCGCTAGTGTTAGTTATAAAATAGTAGAAGCTAGTAGTTCCTCAGATAACAGTTCAACAGATAGCAGTTCAACAAAAAACACGGCATATAAGGAAGTGCCTCGAGTTGCTGGAGAAATAAAGGACATTACTAATTCAACAACAATAGATA
Organism: Lachnospira multipara LB2003; assembly: GCF_000702205.1. Taxonomy (GTDB): domain Bacteria; phylum Bacillota; class Clostridia; order Lachnospirales; family Lachnospiraceae; genus Lachnospira; species Lachnospira multipara_A. Next base: position 67,459 of record NZ_JNKW01000006.1, read on the forward strand.
CTAAGCTTAACCCTTACAATTCAAGTATTGTTAACAATAATGGCCTTAAAAAGATTCTATCAATAACTGATTCAGAGGCACTTAAGGGCGTTAATATCTGGCTTGAGGTTAATGAAATAAACGAAGACAATGAAGATGAAACAATTATTGCTGATAAAAAGGAAATTCAAAATTCATTTCCTGAATATAATGTAGCCAATTTCTTTGATATCAACCTATTCAAAAAGGTTGGAGATTCTGAAGAAGACAAGATTAGCGAAACTGATGGGGATGTGGAAATCAGTTTTAAATTAGATGCTAACGATAAATGGGATATGAATTCTTTAGCTATTTTAAGAGTGCATGATGGCGTATCTACTCTTCTAGATTGTAAGTATGATAAAGACACTTCTACACTCACTTTTAAAACTGATAAGTTCTCAACATACGCCCTTGTCTATAAGAACTTGGACACAACTACAGTAAATAATGAACCAACAACCATTAAAGCTAGTGAAAATACAGAAACAACTTCTCCTAATAACACCAGTCCAGCAACAGGCGATAATTCTTTACTTGGACTAAACATTGCTATAATACTAGCTGCTTTAGTATTTGTAGGGTTTAAAACTAGATTTTCTAGATTTTCTAGATAGCACAAACGCCACCAAACTTAATATATGTTTGGTGGCTTATTTATTCATCTTATGAGGCAGCAGGGCTCTGGCCGCGGGGAATGGTTCTTGACGGTTTCTTTAGACTCACATGGGGGTGCTAAAGAATTCTTGCGGGCTGGCCGGAGGGGAATTGCCCAAATTATCAAAAAATATCCAATAAAGATTACTTTTTCCAAAATTAAATATTTCAATAAATTTAAAGCTAATCCGTACAAAAGAAAAATTGTCGATAAAGGCAATTATTTCTTCTTATTTTGCCTTAATTATTATCGCAAGTTATCTAAATTTCACTAAAAGTCCGCAAAAAGATGAAAACAAGCTTCTTATTTTCTGAATTTGTTGCCTTTATCACACAAAAATTTCTGATACAGATTAAAATTCCTTTGTAAGCCTAATTCCAGAATAAAAAAGCAAGCATTAATAACCAACATTCACTGTAAAACCCGAATCTAGAAATGAAACCTCCAGGCAGCACAGAAGAATTAAAAAAGCACCTATACTTACCTTCTAAGCTGTAGCTAAATCCTAAAGTTAGTTATGTGACTAACTTTGGGGCTACAACAAAGAATAATAAGTCTAGGTGCTAAATATCTGAGTAATCCAGTTTTTATCTAATTGTTATATAACAAGTAATCCATTGTTATCTAATTACTTATATGTTGTTTTATGACAATCTTATAAATACTGTGTCTTGCCAGATTCGCGAAGAGATGCGAGAACCTGCTTGATTTCGCCTGTATTTTCCTTAGTTGAGATAAGGATAGCATCATCTGTGTCTACCACTACCATATCTCTAAGACCTACAGTTGCGATAAGCTTGTCTTTACCTTCAATTACTGTGTTCTCAGTATTTACTGTTACAACGTTTCCTGTAACTACGTTACCCTTCTCGTCATTCTCTTTAATACGTCCAACTGCAAGCCATGATCCAACGTCATCCCAGCCAAAGTTACCTGGAAGTGTGAAGATTGAGCTTGCTTTTTCCATAATACCATAGTCAACTGACTGTGATTCAAGGTTAGGGAATTCTGCATTTAATACTTCATCTTCCCTTTCTGTTCCAATAGCTTCCTTAATCTTTAAAAGGCCTTCGTATGTGCTATTCATAAAGCTCTTGAAGCAATCCATGATTGTTGAAACTTTCCAAACGAACATTCCTGAATTCCAAAGGTAGTTACCTTCTGCTAAATACTTCTTAGCTGTTTCAAGGTCTGGTTTTTCAACAAATCTAGCTACGCTACGACCATTGCCGTCAGTCTTGCTTTCATCATACTGAATATATCCATATCCTGTTTCTGGATAGTTAGGTGTAATACCTACTGTTACTAAGTTCTCGCCCTTAGTTGCAATTTCTACTGCTTCTTTAAATGTGTCAGCAAAAACTTCGTTATTCTTAATTAGGTGATCTGAAGGAAGTACGATCATTACTGCATCATCTTCACCTTCTTTTTCTGCCTTATCAAGTACGTGAACTGCGCCAAGACCGATACATGGAGCTGTGTTACGTCCGATTGGTTCACAAAGGATGTTCTCCTCTGGAAGACCTGGTAACTGTTCCTTAACAAGTTCCTTATAATTCTTATTAGTTGCAATATATACATCTTCAAGCTTAACTAATGGGCTAATTCTTTCAACTGTAAGCTGAATCATTGTCTTTCCATCACCAGTTAGTGATAAAAACTGCTTAGGTAAATTAACTCGGCTTCTTGGCCAGAATCTTTCACCTTTACCACCTGCCATAATTAACGCTGTAGTCTTCATGTTTAATTCCTCCATTGATATGTGGGTTTGCCACAATTACATTCCTTGAGACCTAACATTTACTAAAGGCACCAATTCAGCTGAATTGATGCCCTCAGTTTATAAATAATTATAATCTCCGCAATAAGTAAACTTGAGAATCTGGCGCAGCCCAAGTCCCTGCTTCACTGCCTGCAAATAATCAAATTTATGGCTTGATTGTAACATCTGTGTCAAGAAAATGTCAACATGTTTCCTAAAAATCATAAGTTTATACCCAAAATATTTATTATATTAATACTCCTATTCTTGATTTTATTAATATTTTTAGGTCTAAGGGACTATGGGGTTGGATTTTTAAACCTAGGGAGGAAACTTCATTATGAACTGTGATATTAAAGTTTTCCACAATAATCAAGGAAAATAACTTTAATAAATTTGACAACTGCAATTTATTTACTTATATTAGTCATATAAATCAAGAAGGAGTTCCATTTAAAATGATAAAAAATGAATTTATAAACCTAACAGATTTCACATCACAATATACAGGAGAATGGAATCCATCTGAGGGGCATTGGTTTGGATTGGATTTTACTTATAAAAATATAACCTATAGACTTAATACAGGAAATATGTATACAAACGAAGAAGATTTTCTTTTTGGCCTATATATCAAAACTGAAGATAATGATATTGAAACAAATCAAGGTTATAAACTTTTATTTTCTTGTAATTCCATGGAAGATCTTTTAAATTCTACAGCAATTGATAATACTTGTTTTAGAGATATTATTATTAATAAAGACGTTGAACTATTAGGACAGGATTAATATAAAATACAAAGGAGAGTCGGATTTCTCCGACTCTCCAAAGTATACATCCGCAAATGTATCCCCCAATCATTTAAAAATTATCTTAAATCTTTAGTTTAACCTTTTCCTTATTAGCCATATACTGCTTATTATTTCCATCTCCTAGTTCTATCAGCATTCCTTTCTTTACTAGTCTTGCTATAACTTTACTTCTAAAGTATGTTGAGGCTGTTAGCCCTATTTCAGAAGCTATCTCTTTTACAGTGCGTTTATTGTTATAACAATATGATAGAATTTGCAAATCATTCTTTCCTTCTAAAACCTCTAATACATATACTTCTGGGGAATCAGCGTCACTATCTACAACTCCTCTTTCATATGTTAAGTCAGGTAATGTTAAGGTAAACGAACTCGAGTCTGTTGTAATAAATGGTGCAAACTCATCAGAAGCTTTTGAATAATCCTCTTCTATAAAATCAAATCCTGAGCCTTTTTTCTCCATATATTTACACATTTCAAGAAGATTACAAATAACTTCATTTCTTCTTCGCGGAATAATTGAAGCAATATTCTTCTCCTTATATAACTCCCTAACACCTAAAAGCGCTCCTGGCGAAGTAATCTCTAAGCGATCTGGGAAAATGTTAATCTCAACTTGAGTTCCTGACATATAGTAATTTCTATGGCCTATTGCGTTTACTACGCCTTCTGTTACTGCACGAACTGGATATGATACATAAGGAACAGTTTGTGTTGAAATTTTTCTAAATCCATTAGCTGAATGAACTCGTATAAAATCTATTGTTCGTTCTAGAACTGATAACAGATTTCCTGTATATTCTTCCGTTGCTGTAACTATTGACCCACCTTTAGTCAAACCTGGCCAAACTGTTGCAACAACCTTTGTTCTTAAACCTGAGTAATCATCTGCAAATAACTCCATTCCTTTTGTTACATACCTATCCTCAGTTATACAATTCTTAGAAATCAATTCCTTTTCGCTTATTTTAGTCTTTCTTTCCTGTGCAACTAAATGAAGTTTTTTAAATTCATTTTCATCATAAACAATTCCTGTTTTTGCAGTGTCAAAAGGAATATTATCACTTAAAAGAATTAAGTCCTTAATTTGCTCAGGTGTTGCAATATCAGTACGTCCATAATTTCTTACATATATTCCAAGCAAACCCTCTTCGTGTAATGTTACTGGTAAATTCTTACTTTTATTAACAGTAACTTCAATTATGTATCGCGTTTCATTAGAAGTATTCACCTCAATCGCATTAATTTCATAGGAGATATTAGGTTCTATCTTTTCCTTAACCTGTCTATGAATCATTAAGATTGTTTTGTCTGCTTCTTTTTTATCTAAAGCAACTATTGTATGATTATTATCTTCCACACCGATTATTAGTTTACCACCATCTGTATTAGCAAAAGCAACAATTGTTTTAAGCCAACCTATCTCTAGCTTTTTACCTTTGTCGCTCTTGCCTTCTTTTATAGTACCTTTATATTCAATATTCTTGCTCTCTAAACCAAAGTTTGGAAATAATTCTTCGATCTTCATATATTACCTCCTAGCCTTATATCATAATTAAATTATAAGAAATAAAAGTGAAGTTGTAAACAAAAACTTCACTTTAGTTCACTAAAAACTACACTTTACTTCACTAAAAACTTCACTGCACTTCACAAATCACTTCACTCACTTCACAAATAATAAAAAAGCCCCACATTACTACTTATTACAGTAATATGGGGTGTGAAGCGGACATTCTAGGCATTCTAAGTCCGCTTTATGACTTCTATGCTAGTTCTTTCTACGCTAGTTCTTTCTACACTAGTTCTCTCTATACTAGTTCCTTCTATGCTAATTCTTTCTTTGCTAGTTCTTTCTACGCTAGTTCTTTTTCTACTCTTTCAAGGGCTGATGCTACTACTGCATCCATGTCGTAATACTTGTATTCTCCAAGGCGTCCGCCAAAGATTACATTGGATTCCTTGTCTGCTAATTCTTTGTAGCTTTCGTAAAGTTTGCTATTCTTAGCGTCATTAACTGGGTAATATGGTTCGTCTCCTGGCTTCCATTCTGAACTGTATTCCTTAGAGATAATTGTCCTAGGAATGTCATCACCGTTCTCATCTTTACCAAATTCAAACCACTTGTGTTCAATAATTCTTGTCCAAGGTGTTTCACTATCTGTATAGTTAACAGCTGCATTTCCCTGGAAATTTGGAATATCAAGGGTTTCATTTTCGAAGCGAACTGATCTATATTCAAGTGTTCCAAGCTTATAATCAAAGTAGGCATCAATAGGGCCTGTATAGACAATCTTGCCATTTGGAGCTAATTCTTTTTCAAGTTTTTCTCTTGTTTCTGGATTTAAAAAATCAGTATTTAAGCACACTTCAATGCCCTCAAGCATATTAGCTACCATCTTGGTATAACCACCCATTGGAATTCCCTGATAAAGGGCGTTAAAGTAGTTATTATCAAATGTTAATCTAACAGGTAATCTCTTAATGATAAATGCAGGTAAATCCTTACATTCACGTCCCCACTGCTTTTTAGTGTATCCCTTAATTAACTTCTCATAGATATCCTTACCTACAAGGCTTATTGCCTGCTCTTCTAGGTTTGATGGTGGATTAATTGAACCATCTGGATTTGTTCTTGCCTTTTCGCCCTCGGCTCTTTGCTCTTCGATCTTTGCCTTAGCTTCTGCTGGTGTAACTACACCCCACATCTTATTAAATGTGCACATGTTAAATGGCAATGAGTACAACTCTCCCTTATAATTTGCCACTGGTGAATTAGTGAATCTGTTAAAAGTTGTAAACTTATTGAGATAATCCCACACAGCCTTGTTATTAGTATGGAAAATGTGTGCTCCATAAACATGCACATTAATGCCCTCTTCCTTTCTAGTGTAGACATTACCTGCGATGTTACCCCTCTTATCAATAACAAGAACTTTCTTTCCTGCATCTGTTAATTCTCTTGCAAAAGTAGCGCCATAAAGGCCTGCGCCAACTATAACATAATCATACATATTTCTTTACCTTCCATCTTTATAAATTTACTTAATTATAAGGCTATTTTTTTTATAAAACAAGTTTATATATATAACTAACAATATAAAGTCAAATATATATCCTATTACTTGTTGATTTTAAACTAATAGTATATACTTAAACTAGTATTGTTAGTTGAGTTTTAATTGTATATGTATATTTGCAAAATTTCATGCGATTTTTTCTTGACAAAATTGTATTTTAGAATTATTCTAATTCTAAGTTAAGAAAAATTAATGGAAGGAGTAATCATATGACAAAATATGCTAAGGAAATTTTGGATATTATTAATGCTAGTAGCGATCACCTAACTGCTGAAGAGATTTTCTTAAAGCTTAAGAAGAAAAATAGTAAGGTGGTTCTTGCTACAATTTATAACAATCTCAACACCTTAGTTAAAAATGGGTCGGTACGTCAAATCGCCATTAGCGGCGGTTCAGATAGATATGATAAGACTGTACGACATGATCATATGATTTGTGCTAAGTGTGGCAAAATTTCCGATTTTACATTTAATGACTTAACTAGAAAAATTACAGAACAATCTGGGCATAAGATTCTATCCTATGATTTGAAGATATCTTATATATGCGACGATTGTAATAACATTGAAACAGATTAAGGAGGATTTATCATGGGTAACAAGTACGAAGGAACACAGACAGAGAAAAATTTACAGGCAGCTTTCGCTGGTGAGTCACAGGCACGTAATAAATATACATATTTTGCTTCAGTAGCCAAAAAAGAAGGCTATGAGCAGATTGCAGCTCTTTTCTTAAAGACTGCTGATAATGAAAAGGAACACGCTAAGTTGTGGTTTAAGGAATTAGACGGCATTGGTGATACTGCTGCTAACCTTGCTGCTGCAGCTGATGGTGAGAACTACGAATGGACAGATATGTACGAAGATTTTGCTAAGACAGCTGAAGCTGAAGGCTTTAAGGCTCTTGCTGCTAAATTTAGAATGGTTGGCGAAATCGAAAAGCACCACGAAGAAAGATATAGAGCTCTTCTTAAGAATGTAGAAACTGCTAAGGTTTTCGAGAAGAGTGAAGTTAAGGTATGGGAATGTAGAAACTGTGGCCATATCGTTGTTGGTACTAAGGCTCCTGAAACATGTCCAGTATGTGCTCATCCAAAGAGCTACTTTGAAGTACACGAAGAGAACTACTAATTAGTGTTACAGTAAAAAAATATAAAGTAAAGTGCTCAATACCATAATAAAGCTATAGTATTGAATTGCAAAAAGGGCGAAGCAATTGCTTCGCCCTTTTATTATCAGTACTTTTATAAATCATTAACCACTTTATTTCTACCGGTTTCTTTAGCTTTATAAAGCACAGTATCTACTTTTTTAAAGGCTTCTACGTTAGTTGTTTCCTTATCAACCATTGTTGCGCCTATACTTATGGTCAGACTTCTTACTGGGAAAAATGAAGAACGCTCTACCTTAATTCTAATTCGCTCTGCCAACTCTAATAAATATTCCTTGTTACAATGTGGTATCAGCATGATAAATTCTTCGCCTCCCCACCTTGTAACTATATCATTATCTCCAGCACACTCCTGAATTATATTTACCACTCGTTTTAATACGGCATCCCCTACATCATGTCCATATTCATCATTAACTTTTTTAAAAAAGTCTATATCAAACATTAAAATACCGATTTTTTCATCATTTCTCATATCGTTCTGGAACTTAGTATAGAAATGATCTAGGGCAGTTCTATTGTATACTCCAGTTAAACTATCATGGCTTGATATATTATGTAATTTCGAAAGTACTTGTCTTAGATCCTCTGTGGTATGTTCAAGGAAGCTTATAAGTCTATCTACCATAGGAAGCACACCAGATGCATCGGTAAGGTAAGTTTCTACAAGTGGCTCCTTAGGAGTAAGATTTTTCTTATCCCCTTCTCTTAATCCCACTGATACAAGTGCTGAGTTAAGAACTCCAACAGATTCCTTATTATAGAGCACCTCGCCATAACCACTACTCCATGTAGATGTTGGAAGTACGTATTCATAGTAACCTAATTCCCTATCAGCAAAAAAATCTCCAAGCAAGGCTCTTCTATTATTACATGCATATACAAGCAAGGCTTCCGGTTGGAATTCTAGCATTTTGTTAGCTTTTTCAAGAGCATCATATAAGAGATACTCTGGTCTTGCATAAGATAAGAAAAACTTATCCCCCTCCTTTAACTCCGAGCAAAAATACATGTAACCATCATCATTAGAACCTAGGGCTACTCTTGTATACTTCTTTCCATCCTTATCAAAAAATAGAGGGAATGGAGAAGTATTTTCAAAAAACTTGGTATTATCCTTAACACCTAAATTATTTCTATATACATCAAAGGCAAGCATATCATCAACTAACTTTAATGCTCCCTTATCATCGCTTTCTGCAACTGTAAACTCTCTACCAAAAGGTTTCCAACCTAAGGCATAAGTTGTTTCAACGTGAAGATTTTTACCATAAAGCACAATTGCTACTATGGCATAATCTGATACTTCATTATTTAAATACACTAAGGATTTATCAGTTAATAAGTCACTTGATCCTGCTAAGCCACCAAAAATAGGATAATCATCATATTGCTTAGCTACTTCGTCAATAAATTTTTGTGGATTTAAAAACAAACCTGATGACATCAAAATTATTCCCTTTACATCCTCTATATCTCTTATTTCATCACAAAAAAGGACTCCTGCTTCCTCTGGAGTCATCTTCTTACAATCATACATAAAAGGCTTAAATGAGCTTTCCTCAAATACCATTAAGGAACATACCGTATTCTTGGCAACATGTGTTCCTTCTCTTAATGAACTATGACTTGTCATGCCAAAAAGAGTTACATTAGTTGATTCATTCGTTACAAAATCCATCGAATTATTTAACCATTGTCTAATGTAATCCGTATCACCTGTTGGCTCAACTATCTGTATTAGAATCTGAGAATCCTTATAATTCTGAACAATTTTTTTAGCCCCTTCTATTCTCTCATCAAATTTTTCTTTACTCTCATTGTCATTTAAATCTAATCTGTACTGCTTCATATACTTCTACCCTTATTATAAAATGTGCGTCAAAATGTATAACATCTGACGCACTTAATTCTTAAAGTCTTTATACTACAAATCTTTCTTCCATAAGCCATGTAAATTGCAATATTCGTATGCTGCAACAATTTTCTTACCTGCCACATTAAATTTAGCTTCTGGCTTAGCACCTGGCTTTAAGTGTTCTACAAGCACGCCGTCTTCTAATAAAAGACAGACAAACTGAATATAATGCTCAGGAAGCATTGGATGATCAACTTCACCAACTTTAACAGTTACATCATCCCCATTAACCTCTACAACAGGCACATGTTTCTCCGTTGCAGCATCTGTTGTATTAGCTTTTAGAAGAACCATATCTTCTCCACAACAAATAGGCTTTCCACCACCATCGTTAACTACTAGAAAAATATTACCGCACACCTTACAGCGATAAATTTTTAATTCAGCCATAAAAACCTCCTTATTTAATTGTCGAATCTTAGTTACTTTTATTATAACTTATATTCTAGAGGTAAACAACCGATAATTTATTTATTTGATATTTTAACGGATATTTCTGCTTGTAAAATGAAATTACTATAACATATCTTGATTATAACTACATTTTATAAAGACAATTGCTTTAAAATAACATTATTATTCTTTGATGCAAAATCTATTAATTCATCAGTAAAACCTGATTTAGAATAAATGCAGTAATGCTCATTTCTTGATTGTGTCTTCCATTTAACACTTTTAGATTTCTCTTTTAGAGACATCAATACTTCCATTCCCTTTTTATTCTTAGAGTATTTACACTCCCCAAACACGATATCTTCGCCATTAGAATCATATGCTAGAATATCAATTTCAACATCTTTAGCTCCCCACCATCTTCCTAATCTATTAAAAGATATTCCATTTGCCAATAAATTCCATGCATCTTCTCTACATATGTCTTCATATACATATGAGACATGATTATCTATAAAATTCTTCTTTATCTTATCCTCTACATATTGTCCTTTTCCAGATTCCAATAATGCCCTATTAGGATATATAAACTTAAACCAGAAAGCTATAAAATTATCCTTAATCTTATACAATCCCATCTTGCTCTTACTTGGATTCTCCTCAGTTATAGGAACCTCTCTCTCGATTATATCTAGATCCACTAAGACCTTTAAATATGAGGTTAACTTTGACTGAGCAACTTCAAGATTAGTAGCTATTTTAGATAATTTATAATTACCTGCAGCAATAGTTTTTAATATTGAAAAATAACTTCCTACTTCAGATACTTCCTTTTGTAATAAAAACTCAGGTTCAGCGTATAAAAATGAATTAAGAGAAAGTACATTCTTTTTTATCGCTTTATAAATATCCTTGTCTTTACTAAATAACTCTATGTATTTTGGAACACCACCCGTTACCGCATATTGCATAATCTGCTGATCTAGACTTAAAGTTTCATCAAATAAATGATAGTATGAAAAATCAATCTGCTTTAATTTAATCTGTGCAGTTCTTCTTCCATAAAGTGGAGAATCATAATTTAGCACCTGTGAGGTCATCATATTAATCAAAGAACCGCATAATATAAGCATTACATTAGCCTTAGATAATATCTCATCCCAAGCCTTTTGCATAATAGAAGGAAATGCCTTATTTGACTTACCTAGATATTGAAATTCGTCAATTACTAATACTATTCTCTCTTTCTTTGATTCCTCTGCTATTCTTTTAAAAATAGGCATCCATGTATCAAGATTAGCACTAGCTAAAAGTTCATCTTCAAGTACAAATGAAACTAAATCTTTAAAGGCATTTCTATTCTCAAATTCATTTTCTTCTGTTGCCAAATAATATATAGATTTCTTATTCTCGCAAAAATGATTAATCAAAGTTGTTTTACCAACTCGTCTTCTTCCATAAACAACTACAAAAGCTGGTGAGCTGCTATTATACTCGTTTTCTAATGTTTCTAATTCTTCTTCTCTTCCAACAAATAATTCCATAGCAAACCTCCGTCACAATTTATATAATTTAGATTATTATAATCCAGATTATATAAATTGTAAATTATTCTATTCTATTACACATTATCTTATAATGCAAACCTTATAAAGCGGACATTCGGAATCCGCTTCGCTACTTCCTCATGAACGCAGTGGCACTTTGTGCCACCTGTCAGAAGGGGCTTTAACCCCTTCTGACACTAGTAAGCTTTATACCCCCGCCTAAAGCTTACGCTTTTGAAGCGGGGGATTGCTTACACTGCGTTCAATTAACAAACAACCCCACCAGCCCGCATCAATTAACAGCGCATAATCACTGTTATTAACACGACCCAGTAGGGTTGTTTATTAGTAGCATATTCTTTTGAAAATGTATAATTTTATTTAATCATATAAATTTTATAATTGTTAACACTATTAACTAACTCTAATTCATCCTGACTGTATTCTTTACTTGTAAATATATATTTGACGTCTAGTTTTTTCAAATCATCAATGCTTACATTAAGTTTAAATACATCGGCTTGCACGAGTTCAAATCTCTCAGTTTCATTACTATCTTCTATTATGTTAATTGTAATATGAGCATATCTATTATAAACATCTTCATACTTTCCTTCTTCATCAAACATCTTCCATCTATCTATACATGGATATACGTTAGTCGAATTAATAGTTCTAGCTCCAACCATAATAGGTGAATTAATTAATGGAAAGCCGCCTTCAACTGCCCATAAAGCATCCGAGTCATTTTCAACAACATTAGAAACAGCCTTTAATTCATCTATATCAGTCATAGGATTACTACCGACTCTCACAGGATTAACTAATCCTCCAGTTACAAACATAAACAATATTATATATATAATACAGATGTTACTATATTTCTTTTTTAGTGATAACAATGTCATCATTAATACAAAGAAAACTAAAGATATTATCAGCCAAACTTCTTTCTTAGGATAAGAATCAATGTATACAATATATGTCATACCAACTACAATAGCTGTAATTAATGCCGACATTAACACTATATATTTCTCTTTAATATCATATTCTTCTAATAAATGTATGCTTCTAATAAGTTGTATTAAGCTAATAAATTCAAATATAACAATAGTTCTAGATGCCTGAGATAAACTCATCATTGTAATCTTAGCAAGTATCTGTGGGAAACCTAGAGAGCACCACAAGAATAAGAATACAGAAAGAATAATCAATACAATAGATAATACATCCTTCTTCTTACTCTTTATTGTATATATGATATACATAATTATTCCCATTGGGAAAAAACTTATAAATCCAGCACATTCGCAAACGTTTGCCTCTGGTGAAAGCCCATAAATAGGATATAGAATATTAGTAACATATAGACCTAGACGCTTGAAATTAGCTCCACCTAGTTCTGTTCTTGCACCTGGATAAACTGTACCCATTATTGCCTTAATAGTATCAAATGAATTAACAAAAACATATCCCATACCTGCAACAAATATTACAAAAGCTATAGCAATAACAGGAATATCTTTCACTGTCATCTTGCATTCTTTATAATTATCAATTATTACCCATATTGCTAATAACACTATGGCATATGCTAGTGGAACCATCCACGATGGATACATGGTTAATACATATCCACCTGCACATACTGAAATAAATAATGCACATATAGTTCTTATAACATAATTATTAGCTGTCATATATTTCTTTAATAATACAATTGATAGCTGTGAGAAAATAAGCATTTCTATAAAGCCATTAATTGCAAACCACCACTGAATAGCAGGTGCTAGTACAACCATTACTGCATATGCTAGAGATAATCTTCTATTATCTTTAGTAATTAAACGACCAAACTCAAAGGATGTCATTAATAACGCAATAAATCTTCCACACCAAAAAAAGGCTAGACCGTTGGCAAATGGTAAGAATAAATATCCGATTTGGAATGGTCTAAATATCATAATTAGATTTCTAATAGGTGTACCATATTCTATAAATACATCTGTGCTTGTTCCTCTTACAATTTCACTATAGTACGAAAAACCATGTCCATAATACTGAGACATTGTAAGTGGTGTTAATACGGCCCATTCATCAGATCTTATAGGTCTTGAAACCCCTGCAACAACATTAGTATCAACGCTAGAACCAAAACACGCATACATGCACTCTATGGATGAACCATTAATACCTAGTATTACACATACAATAAAAGCAACGACAGCTATTACGAACCTATATTTAAAGACTAAGTCTCCATGATATGTACATACATATACAACTACTGCCATTACTACTATACTTAACATTCCAAGCAAGCCTAGGTCTAGTGTATTGTGTAATGCTATTCTATAATCTCCACTTGTCTTAACCATTACATTATAAGCCGATAATATAAAATATATTATTGCTCCTAGGACCAATGACAATAATATTTCTTTTGACAGCTTCCTCTTATCTATACTCATTCTTATCTATCCTTCTCTAATAATTTTTTTAAAGTATCTACCTTGATTAAATTCATCTCAAAATCCTGTCTATTCTTCCAATTAATTGTCTCTAAGATTAATCCAGAGAAGAAAGCAATTATTGATGTTAATACCACAAAACAACATACTATAAGCGTTGGGAATCTCTCTACTAAACCAGTCTTTACATATGTATTAATTACAGGTATTAAAAATCCAACACCAATAATCATTAATACTGCAGATATATAGCTAAAGAATCTCAATGGCTTATATGTTCTAAAGAGTTTAAGAATAGTAGCAATAACCTTAAAGCCATCTGAGAATGTATTAAGCTTTGACTCACTGCCCTCTGGTCTATCCTTATATTCAATAACATGGTTTCTTACAAGTAAATTCTTCTGAGCTGCATGAATACTCATCTCGGTTTCAATTTCAAAACCCTTTGAAATAACAGGGAAAGTCTTAACAAATTCGTAACTCATTGCTCTATAGCCAGTCATAATATCATTATTCTTAGTTTTAAATATATGATTGATTGAAAATCTAACTAAACTATTTCCAAAATTATGGAACGGTCTCTTATTCTCTGTAAAATAAGTAGAAGAAAGTCTATCACCAACCACCATATCGGCCTGTTCTTCTAATACAAGTTTAGCCATTTCCTTAGCTTCACTTGCTGGATATGTATCATCACCATCAGCCATAATATAGCAAAGAGCATCTATATCTCTAAACATTCTTCTAATTACGTTACCTTTACCCTGATGTCTTTCGTATCTAACTACAGCGCCTGCTGCTCTTGCAATTTCATCTGTTCCATCACTTGAATTGTTATCATAAACATAAATAACTGCTTCAGGTATTTCTCTTTTGAAATCTGTTACAACCTTCTCAATTGTTGCACTTTCGTTATAACATGGTATTAATACAGCTATTTTATCCATTTTTAATCTCCCTCTTCAAAACTGCTTTTTATTATTACATGACAATAGCGCTACTATAATTTTAAGTAGCGCTATTATTATATTTACACATGAGTAATTAGGCAAGTGCCTTTTCCTCTAATAATGATCTCTTTTTTACCTGCACTTACAAAGAAGCTATCTGCTGGCTTGAAATCCATAGTTGTTTCACCATTCTCGTCACTTACAGCAATACTTCCATTTCCTTCTATGAATAAAGCAGACATAAATGATGCTTCATCCACTGGAATTCTTACTTCGTCGTTTACCTCATATTTAGTAACTTCAAAGTACTTACACTGTACAAGTCTTTCCTCTAAGTAGTGTTCATTACGTGTGATAACAATTTCATTCTTATTATCCTTAACGTACTTTTCCGGAACGACAACGTCAAGGGATTTATCTATATGCAACTCTCTTAAATTGCCAAACTTATCTCTTCTGTCATAATCATACATTCTATAAGTACAATTAGAATTCTGCTGAATTTCTGCAATTAAGATACCTGCACCTATAGCATGAATTGTTCCTGCCTTTACCATAACCACATCGCCTGGCTTAACATCAATACGATTAAGAATTTCTGTAATTGTATTATTCTTGATGCGTTCCTTAATTTCTTCCTTAGTAGCATCCCTTTTAAGTCCACAATAAAGGAATGCACCTGGTTCTGCATCTATGACATACCACATTTCATTCTTACCATACTCATTCTCTTTCTCAAGAGCATATTCATCGTCTGGATGAATCTGAATTGATAAATCCTTCTTGGCATCAATAAACTTAATTAAGATTGGGAATCTGTCCTGTGCCTGACACTTCCAACCAAGAGCTTCCTTACCGATTATACTTAAATAATCATTGAATAATCTTCCCTTATATTTACCAGTAGCAATTCTACTTAAACCATCTGGGTGAGCAGATAATTCCCAGCTTTCAGCAATAATATCATAGTCACACTTCTTACCATATACATCACGAAGCTTAGTTCCACCCCATAAATTATCCTTAAAAGCAGGATCAAGCTTAACTATTGGCTCTACAGCTGCTACAACATTGTTGTTCTCTTCACAACTTTGGTATATCTTAACAAAATCATCATCTATTAAATTCTCGCCAATACCGATTTCAATAATAACAACATTCTTATCAGTTCTATTAGCCGCCTTATGCATTACACCTATTGGTACATCTACGCTTTCAAATCTATTATAATCTCTTGTGTCTTCACCAACAGTTATAGTTGCAACGCCTTCAACAACAGACCAATGCTCTGTTCTAAGTTCATGCTTATGAAGGTTCATCTGATATCCAGGATAAATAGTAACTTTACGCACTTTATAACCATCATTATAGCTTATAAGTTCATGAGTACCCCATTCCTTATAAGATATTCTGTTGTGATCAAAATACATCTCATATGTATCATTATTATCTTTAATAATATCCTTAATGCTATCAGCAGAACGCTTCGATGATATTAAAAGTGCATCATCTGTATTAACAACTACAACATCCTTAAGATCATTAGCTACAACTAGCTTTCTTTCTGCTGCATTAATTACAGTTACATTATTACAGTCTTTCTTAATAACAAATTCCTGATTATGTGTCTGAGCAATATTCTCAAGATCATTAGCAGAACCTACATCCTTCCATCGGAATGCAGCCTCTACAACCTTAATATTATCAGCTTGCTCAAATACAAGTGTTTCAATACTTCCTGTAGGAATATCTTTCATTACAGACTCATTGAACTTAATAGTTCTTCTAATAGCAGGAACTTTTCTCTTAGCCTGCTTACATTTCTTATATAATTCTGGACAAACCTTACTTACAAGGTTAACCATTGCACCAGCACTAAACACTAATATTCCAGTATTCCAAAGATAGCCTTCTTCATATGTAAAGTCTTTGCTTTGCATATTATCAAAATTAACCTTTGATATATACTGAGTAACCACATCCCCTTTTCTCTTAATATATCCAAGTGTTGATGTTCTATAAAGTGGCTTAGAACCCACTGTTACAATATTAGATGTCTTAGATAACTCCTTAGCCTTAATAATAGTGTCCTTATAATTATCACCATCAATAAGATTATCTGAATTAACTACAAGCACTGTCTCTGTCTGGTTGCAAAATAAAGTACCAAGCATAATCGCTGCTGCTGTACCATGTGCTTCGCCTTCAAGAAGAACGCGATATTTAAGGCTCTGGAAAGCCTTTAACTGACCATTAACTATATGTTTATAGTTCTCGTTGGTTATAATTAAAAATTCATCACAGAAAGGCATATTGCGAACAACTGTCTCCTGTAATATTGATCTACCTTCCTTAACATTCATAAACTGTTTAGGGAATTTTCTGCGAGATAGTGGCCATAACGCATCTCCACTACCACCCGCTAATATAATACATTTCATAAATAACTAATCCTCCAAAAAACGGATAAACAAATTTAAGCCTGTAATGGGTAGATTATAGCATATTGTGAGATAGATTTCATCCCAATTTACTTATAACAGATTTCATAAATATAGAAGGAATCTTCATCATATATCTTTTCAAATTTTACATAATCATTATCAAGCTCTTCTATATCATGCATTGATATTAGATATTTCACATCTAGTTTGGAAATATCTTTATATGATAAATCTAGTGTAAAGCAATCCGGTATAGCTTCTTCATAAGAGAAGGATGTATCCTCATCTGTAAAGGATACTGTTATATGTGCGAATCTATTATATGCATCTACATATTGTCCATCTTCATCAACTTTACTCCATAATTCTAAGTTAGGACTTGTATTAACCATATTAATTACATTAGCACCACAAAGTGTTGCATATGATGAAGCGTAATCTCCATCTAGAGCTATCCACTTTCCATCGTCCATTTTAGTAATATCTTTAATTGCATCTGCTGTAGGTCTTGAATAAACACACTGCAATCCCACTGTCATTGGTCTAATATAAATTCCAGTTAATAAACATATAAAGGCAATTAAGGCCGTAACAATGTTATATCTATACTTTACATGCTTAAAGCAAAGCAAGAAAAAGGTTAATCCAAATAAACATGCAAGTAACAAACATTCTGCTTTTGATAAATATCCTGACTGAATTCCTATGCACTTTCTAATAACCAATACAACAACTAATATAGCTATTATTAAATCCACTAACTTAGTCTTTAAACTAACCTTTTCATCTTCCTTCTCATAAGCAAAATAAATAGCAAGCATTAATATCTGTATATATGCAATATAATCCACAGCTCTAGCTACAGTTGAAAACTGGAGTAAAGTAACCACAGCAAGGATTTTAGGTAATCCTATAAAGCAATAAACAAATAACAAGGCTGAAACTAGTGTTAATAAAATTGCCAATAAATCCTTTTTCTTCTCTCTTATTAATTTGAGCCACATTATTATTGTAGGAACCGGGAAGAAGCTTATAAGTGTAGCCATTTCGCAGTTATTCAACACATTATAGTCTTTATAGGCAAAAAACGTATTAACAAAATATGCATACAATTTATCCATTGACTCTGGATCATTACCACCGCAATCTATTCTATGACCAGGATATGCCGAATTCATATTTGTATGTATATAATCTAATGAAATATAAACATATAAAGCTACTGCCACTATAGCTACTATAAACGCTCCAATCAATAAAGCGTATTCAAATTTTCCAAACTTTCTAATATAACTCCAATCAGTATATATTAGCCAAGCTAATAGGCATAATCCAACATATGCACATGGGACCTGCCATGCAGGATATAAATTTGCTGCAAAGTTAAATGCAAATATTCCAGTTAAATATAACCACAATACTCGTTTAGGCTTTGTATCACTTTTTATAAATCTATCTGCTGCAACAATTGCTGCCTGCATATTTAAAATCTGCGTTGGATAATTCCACCATAGATACATAGATGATAAAAATATCATCATAGTACATACAATAGAAATTTTCCTTTTTCCTTTAGTTAGTAACATAAAGAAATCTATTGAGAATAACACGCCAAAAACCGTTAAATAATTCCAGATAAATGAATAAGTATATTCCATTCCAAATATATTAACAATTCTTGCCACAATCATACAAGGATCTTTTAAATAGCCAATTATTCCCAATGATGAAAAATAACTTCCATTAACCATCTTATATAGTATTAGTGGATCAGATACTAAATATTCATCAGTACGAATGGGTCTAGTTACTCCAAATATAGGGTTTACAAATTGGGCAACATTACTATCGCTATCGTATCCTGCTGTACCAATTATAGCTAGGGAATCACCATTTATTTTATTTAAAACCAGAAATAAAAGAAAAGCCATTCCCACAATCCATCTATACTTAAACAGAATCTCTGAATATTTCTTAGGTCCTATAACAAAGGCATAACCAATAAATATAAATAATACTGTAGTCATCTCTACTTTAACAAAACGTACAGCATTAAAAGTATGTAATTCATACATCCAATCATGTCTAATCAACCATATCTGCTCTCTATTAAATGCTATCAACGCTTTTAAATCCTCTAAATAATTTCGACCAATTAATGGAGAGAATATATAAGCCAAGCCTATACTAATAAGGACTAAGATTAGACTTCTTACCATGATTTTTTTATTGTCTTGCAAGCTAATTTACCTCCGCCTCATTTAATTTTAAGTAAAACAACATTTCTATAATAATTGTTTTCAATCATAAAATCCATAACAATTATAAAAAATAGTTGTTTACAGTTAAAAACTATATATTTGAATTTATATTTTCTTTCTGTTATTATTAATCCGTTATGCTTCTTTTAAGCATTTACAATTATTTATAATTAATGGAGGAGGGTAAAACCCGATATAATTATGGAAAAGCCTTTAGTATCAATATGTATTCCAGCATATAACAATGCTGATTACATCACAGAAACAATGGATTCAATTATGGAACAGACATATCCTAATATTGAATTAATAATAGTTGATGACGGTTCTAAGGATGAGACTTGGAATGTTATTAATGAATATAAAATGAACTACGAAAAAAATCATATTGATTCAGATAAGAAAAGAACAATTCGACTTTATAAAAACGAAAAAAATCTTGGTATGAGTGGTAACTGGAACCATTCTCTTGAATTATGTACAGGTAAGTATTTAAAGCTTGTATGCGCCGATGATTTAATGGATCCTGATTTAACAGAAACAGAAGTTTCAATTATGGAACAAGATGAAGAAGTCTTATGTGTTTCTTCAGATACTCGTTTTGTTGACTTAAATGGAGATTTAAAAGGCTATTACAGAAGATATCATAAAAGCAAAAAAATAGATGGTAAAAAGGCTGTTAAATACTCAGCATTTACAAGAAATTATCTTGGAGCACCAGCTGCTAATCTATTTAGAAAAGAAATCTATGATAAAATTGGTGGCTTTGATCCAAGCTTTGTATTTATTGTAGACTATGACTTTTATATGAGAATTTACTGTTCTGGTAAGGTATATATTCTACATGACAAGCCACTTAACTACTTTAGAATAAGAAATGATTCTAATACAGGACAAGTTCTTGGTGGCGGTAAAACTAAAACATATGTTGCTGAACATAGACACTTAATGGAAAAAGCAGCCCCAGTTATTGGACTATCTAAATTCCAGATTACTATTAGCGTATTTATACGTAGAATCATGTGTGTTCTCGGAGCACTCTATTTAAAACTAAACGTTCCTAAAGAATAAAAAAATAAGAAGTAGAAATCATTCGATTTCTACTTCTTATTTTTCTATC
This sequence comes from Lachnospira multipara LB2003, assembly GCF_000702205.1. Taxonomy (GTDB): domain Bacteria; phylum Bacillota; class Clostridia; order Lachnospirales; family Lachnospiraceae; genus Lachnospira; species Lachnospira multipara_A. The sequence goes on from NZ_JNKW01000006.1 coordinate 88,066, forward strand.
TATTAGATTTCTTGTTTAATATAATAAACATATCAGCTACTAAAATAATAATTTCAATAATTGTCGCCAAAGCAAGTGTTAATGATGCACCCTGCATTCCCATACTTTTCTCAAGTATTGGTGATAAAGCAAGTGATGTTAACACTGCTGCCAAATTAGATAAAACAAGTCCCTTAAAGCCTCTAACAACTGTTAATACTCCGCAGAATAACCATGAAACAGCTGTAATTATTGTACAAATAATTAGCGGCATTAATAAATCCACATGCGAAGCAACTGTGCTTCCGTATAATAAATTCAAGCCCCATTTGCCTACTAAAGCTCCACCAATAAGACCTATAACTGATATTATACAGACTGCAACTATACACTTAGCTAATATCTTCAAAAATCCCTTAATATCGTTATTGTTATATTTTTCTGCAAATAGAGTAACGAAAGGATTAAATATATAAGTTGCACCAACCTGAATTATTAAAACAGGCGTTGCCACAGCTCCATATATTGCTAATAATTCATTACCTAGGATTCTCTCCATGTATAAACGTGGAATTGATGCTATAGAAGTAGATAATGAACTATATATAACAAGTGGAAGACATTCAATTAACAAATCAATAACAATCTTAGATTTAAAATCAAATTTAAGTATCTCTAACTTTCTTACTCTTGGTATATCATAAATAGCAATTGCAACTGCTGTTAATAGAGCGACTAGCAATAATGTTATGATTAAATTCTTAGTTAGATAAAGCACAGCTGAAAAGGATACAATTGTAATAATTCCTCTTATTATCATGGATTTACCAGCAATATCCAATCTCCAGTTTTTCTGAAACATACCAGAAAAACAGTCAAACACAGCCTCCACTGCTTTTATACAAAAATAAATAATAATACAAGCTCGCTGTTCAAGTGAATAAGGTATTACAAGGGCATAAATAATACACCCTAATAAAGATATCCCTATGGTTATAATCCTACTATAAAGATATGTTCCTGCTGAATACTTATTCTTAACATCAGAAACTTGATAGTTTCTCATACCATAAACTGATATAGCATACCAAATATTAGTTACAGAAATAGCTAATGTTAGAATTCCTCCAGCGTGTAATCCTGCTAATCTTACAACCAATACAGTAATTAGCCATTGGCATCCAAGGTAAAATGTAGATCCACATGTATTCCACATTACACTTGATGCTATCGATAATTTTTTATTTTCCATCTTTTACTCTTCTCCAAAATCTATAAAACTAGCCAAATGATTATGCCTTTGTTCCTCAGGAGGTAACTCCATATAATTCCCATATTCTTTCCTTAAGAAAGAATCGTAATCCTTTACTAGCTTAACAGTTGTATCTTCAAATGGCACGTCAATAAGTGGCCATGACTCACTTTTACTTACCATTAGGTTCTCGCCTGTTATATAAGAATAATCTATATAAAGATCAGAATTCTCATCCTTACAGCTTGTTGCATACTTTAGATATTTCTTATAAGTCTTATCTGGTGTAACGTGACAAATCTTTAATAGGCCATGAACTACATGTGTGATCATTGTAACAACTTTCTTAACTACAGGATTCATACCTTCTGGAAGATTCGGATTAGGAATTAGTGTAAGTACATGCCATCTTCCTATATTCCATGTCTTCTTAATAAGTTTCTTACGTCTAGCACTATCACTTGCTGTCTTATCATAAGGAAAAATATCAATAAAAATTCCTAATGGATAACCTGCCTGCTCATAAGCAGATTCAACAAATCGTGTACCACGCTTAACCATCTTAGCAAACATCAATGGATATTTATCCTGTGTATTAGCATCCATAAAGATATATTTATCGCCCATTTCTTTAGGTGCAACTTCCATAAATCGATCATAATCCTCACGAAGCATACATACATCAATGTCATCATCCCAAGGAATAAATCCTTTATGTCTCAATGCTCCAATAGCTGTTCCACCAGTAGCAAAATAATCCAAATCATATTTATCACAAATCTTAACAAAATCCTTAAATATTTCCAGTATAACGTCTTTTAAATGTTGTAGCGTCTCTTCATCATATTCTTTAGTTGATTCTTTCATACTTTATTCCTTTCAATTTCATATGCGCAACACATCACATTATATTCTATATAATCTTAACAAGCAAATTAAAAGGAAATAAACTTTTTATTTACTCTTTTTATTACTCTCAACTATAAATTGCTTTGCATCTTTAAAAAAGCTGCAAACTATTAGAACCATTACAAAACCTAACGGAAATGCCGCAATTATACTTACTGTTTGAATATTACCCATTGAACTTTCTGAAAATAACAAACCAATAGGCAATATAATTAAAAGAATACACCACATTAACTGGATTGATTTATGCGGTTTTTGATTCTCATCAAGTTTCTTATAACTATAACATGATGCAATATAAGCTATTGAATCAAAAGAAGTCGCATAGAACATAATCATAGTAACTATTACCAACACTAGAACTAGTCCAGATAAAGGCATTGAATGTAATATATCCATAACTAATGAATACATATCATTACTTTTTGCGAAATTCTCCACAAAATGCGCTCCACCATGTAAGCTTTTACCCAATCCATAGTTTCCAAGAATTATAAAACTAAGTAAAGTAGAACCAACGCCAAATACATAACCACCGACTATAGTCTGTCTTATTGTTCTACCCTTAGATATTGTTCCTATAAAAAATGGCGCACAAACACACCACACCATCCAATATGCCCAATAATATATCGTCCAGTCCTGAGGAAAGTTAGTTGTTCGTAGTGGATCCGTATAGGTAGCTAACTCAAAGAAATGACCTGTCATTAGTCCTAATGACTGCAAGCCATTCTCAATGATAAACTTCATCTCTCCACCAAATAAAAAAACAAAGGCCAATAAGCTAAAAAATAGGTAAATACACGCTTTGGCTAAAATACTTATTCCTTTCAATCCATGAAGCAATGAATATGTATAAACAATGCATGTGATAATTAATATTATTATTGTAATAATTCGTCTATCAATTGTTATACCAAATAAATCACTAATAATTGTTGCCATTAAAGGTGTAGCTACACTAAAAGTTGTTGCTGTTCCTGCAAGCAAGGCAAAAACAGATAGTAAATCTATTATTCTACCAATAATTCCATCTGTCTTCTTACCAAGTATTGGTCTACAGCTTTCTGAGAACTTCTGTCTATTTCTTTTTCTAACATGCAACATAAAACCAAAGGCAACAGCTAATACAAGATAAAAAGCCCAAGGTATTAAGCTCCAATGAAATAATGGGAATACACTTGCCCAATCCATTACATTTCCCAATTCCTTCATGTGTGGATTAGTTGCATAAACTGCCCATTCATTAAATGAATAAAAAAGTATATCTGCTGCCAAGCCACATGTAAACATCATGCTTCCCCATGCAAAAAATGAATATTTTGGTTTTTCAAGCTGTGATCCACCTAGTACAATATTTCCATATTTAGAAAATGCCAGCACTATAGATGCAATAAAAAAACCTAATCCTATTATTAAATAGTAAGATCCGAGAGTATCACCAAAAAAGAATCTTACCTTGCCTAATATATGATTTGATTGTAAAGGATAAATAACAAAGAGTACTGCAAGTGTTACTATTAACCCTAATGGGACCAATGTTATCATCCAATCTATCTGTTTTCTATCTAGTTTATCCTTTGTCTTAGTCTTACTTTTATCTTTGGTTAAACTCTTGTCAGATTCCATCTCACCATTAGTTTTAATATAATCCTCCATCAAATCCTCCATCAAATCTTAATTTTTCACTTCTAATTTTTTCTTATTATAATCATAAGTGTATTCTATTGAATTACACATAAACTCAAAGCCAATGGCCTCATTGCCATCTGACTTTAAGCATTTAAAATTAGTTAGGTCAGACTCTAATACCTTAAGTTCTTTAGAAATCTGCCCAATAATATACGATCTTGTGTTATTTACATAAGAGACATCAAATTCTCTTAATTCATCTAAAGTATCAAATTCAAAAATCTGATTTTTGTCATACTTATGAATCTTCATCTTTAATTCATTAATATGCTCAATATAAATATCTTCCCATAACTTATCTTTAGTTTCTTCCATAGGAAACTCTCTATCTAAAATGTCCAAAAATTTCCTACTAAATTCTTCATCCCAAAAAACATGTCCTAACATATACCAAGCATTACTACCACCGATTTTTACGTCTGTAATATATCCATTAGTATCTGTTTCTAAACACCATTCTTTAGTATCACCGTTGGCATACAATGCAGAATAATAGGCTTCTTCTACTTCATTAGTAAATGGATTAGTTTCAAAATAATTATCTGCTGAGCAAATATATGTGTTTCTTATTATGTCCCTAACTTTATATATTGAAGAATGATTATTTCTAACATTATATAAATCATTATGTCGAATTTTTACATTGCATTTTTCCTTCAAGTATTCAAAATCATTGTTACGATATCCTGTAACAATATATATTTCATTTATTCCCGCTTCCTGTAATTGACGAATCTGTCTTTCAATTAAGACTTCACCTTTAACACTTATTAATGCCTTTGGTCGTTCATAGGAAAGTGGAGCAAATCTACTTGATGTTCCTGCTGCCATTATTACAGCATTATCTACCTTATACATGTTAATTACAACTCTCCCACTTCATTTACTATTATTTTATAATAATCCTTAGCATATCTATATTGACGAAGAGAATACTCACCAAATTCTACACCAAGCATTCTTTTGTACTCACACCAATTGCTCCATAACAAACCTGCAATTGCAATATAGGCGTAAATACGATGTCTAATATCATCACTACAGCCCTCTGTGTAATAATAGTCTATTAATTTATCTACCATTACGCGGTCATACATGGCATAAATTGCAAACATAGCAATATCAAGATTAGGATCTTGCATTCCTGCATATTCCCAATCAATTAATCTAACCTGTTCCTTACCTTGTGCATCCTTATATAACATAAAATTATCAGGCACAGAATCTATATGACATAAGCAATAATCTTTATCCTGCTTATTAACGTAATCTAGCAATTTAAATACCTTAGCCTTAGTTGTTTCATAGTCAACATAAGCTGAACTTTCTCCACCCCAAAGTTCCTCGTAATAATTAATCTTCTTCTTTAAATCAAAACTGTGTTCTACTTTAAGCTGCATAGAATGGAACTTTCTTAAGGCAGACATACATTTTCTTAAATCCTCTGGATTATAGGCATCGCAATTTCTTGCCCCTTCAATAAATTCTGTAATTTTATATCCATTATCAGGATTCATATAAATTAAATCATCACATAAGTTCAAATTCTTAATAGTCTGATATACAGAGTATTCCTCTTTTCTGTTTACTAAGCCATTAGTTCCCTTTCCTGGAATTCGCATAATATACTTCTTCTTTTCTGTTTCAAAACTAAAGGACTTGTTAGTCATACCCTTTTTTAGAATTTCTATGTTTTTTATATCTGATGGCTTAACATCTAAACTATTAGCCGCTATATTAATTTCCTTAGAATTTAAATTAAGGGATTTCTCATCAAAATCTCTTAGCTGTTCATAAGTATTAATTTCAGTAACTTCAGATGAATTAATAATTCTTGTATTAAAAATCATCTCATTATCCCTAATAAAAGCATCTTCCCAGAAAGCCTTATAAAATGATGGATCTGCATCCCTAAAACCAATGATTTCCACCATATCTTTGCTATCTTTAGTCGAAATATACGCAAGGCCTAACATATGATTGCCATTATGCTTTATATAACGATAAGATAACTTTCTTGTTACTTCTACATAGCTATCATAATCTTTAGTCTCATCTACTGCATACCAAGAATATAACTCAGATTTTCTAAATGGATTTTCTTCAAAATACATATCACATGGAATTATATATGTTCCATTAATAAGCCTAGATGCAAGAGCTAGTGAATGTAAATTATTTCTTTCATGGTACATAGGATTAACTAGAATATCTACATCATATTCATCCATTAAGAATTCATATAATTCCTTCATAAAGCCAGCCACTAAAGTAATCTTAGTGATTCCGGCTTCATGAAGTTGTTTTATTAATCTTTCAACTAAAGTTTCCCCTCGAACCTGTATTAAGCCCTTAGGCAACTCTGTATTAATAGGTACCATGCGCATTCCATAGCCTGCTGCTAAGATAATTGCATTATTGACCTTATTATTATCTAATATCTTCTTAGCTTCACTAGTAATATCTAGTGTGTCTTCTTTAATTAATTTCTTAGTTCTTAAACTCTTTATCGTAGTGTTTATCTTACCTAAAGAAAAATCTAACTTGTTAGACAATTCTCTCTGGTTATTTATCTTATTAGCTTTAATTGTTGTTAAAACTTCTTTCTCATAAATGTTCATAAATCAGTCTCCTTATTTATTCGTGAACATTATATGAAAAATCATTAGTAAAAGCAAGCTTTTTATACCCATCTTCCTGAGCCATCTACATAATATCCATCTATATATGTATTTGTTGCCATAGCACCACTCGCTGTTAAATAATACCATGAACCATTATCTAGCAACCATCCTGTCTGCATTGCTCCGCTCCCATTTAGATAGTACCATGTCTCTCCTAGCTTTATCCAACCAGTTGCCATAGCTCCATTATCATTTAGATAATACCATGTTCCATTATCTAACACCCATCCTGTCTGCATTGCTCCGCTTCCATTTAGATAGTACCATGTTCCTCTATCTAACACCCATCCTGTCTGCATTGCTCCGCTTCCATTTAGATAGTACCATGTACCTCTATCTAATATCCATCCTGTCTGCATTACTCCGCTTCCATTTAGGTAGTACCATGTTCCTCTGTCTAATATCCATCCTGTCTGTCTATATCCATCATGATTGAAATAATACCAGTTTCCACCTATCTTCTCCCATTGGTCATGTGGATATGATCCATCAAATCTTTGATACCAGTATCCATATCCATGATTTACCCAAGTTCCTGTTGTTGGTGTATAACTTGCAATAGGTGCTTTTCTAGCTGTTACAATCTTTGAGTAATCCTTTGTTGCAAAATCAATATCTACAAATGTTGAACTAATACCATTTAATCTAAATTGACTTCCTGCCTGCCACATTCCACGTGTAATAGATGTGTCATAATAATATCCATATCTTGCAATCCATTTTTCAACTCCATCTAGTTTGCTGAAGTCTACATAACTTCTTGCCCAGTTTTCATTACAATATACCATTGGAGTATAGCCTGCAGCTCTAATTTCATCACAGAAAGCTTTCGCAATTCTTGTAACTTCATCTCTACCTAATTCAGCCTGATCCCAACTTTCTAAATCTATTGCCACAGGATAATCAACTTTATATCCTCTTAACTGCTTAATTACCCACTGAGCATCTCCTATAGACTGTTCAACCGACATAGCTGTACTATAGAAATAAACCCCTGTATGAATACCTGCTAAATTAGAACCACTAATGTTATCTTCATAGTTATAATCTAGATTTCTATTAGAGTAACCTACTCTAATCATTACATAATTAATTCCTTCATTTCTAACTTCTGTCCAGTTAATGCTGCCCTGATATCTTGATACATCTATACCTTTAATTGTACCAGCTTCAAAGTCCATGCCATTATGTGTTCTATCTTCAACCCAGGCACACTCATAATCACCACTTAACTGAAAATACTGCCATTTTCCATTTATCTTCTGCCATCCCTTAACAGCCTGACAATCACTTGTATCAAAGTAATACCAATGACCGTTTATTTCACTCCATCCTGTAATTCTATTGCCATTGTCATTATAATAATACCATTCATCACCTTCTTGTTCCCAATGCTGTGCTGCCTCTGTCTTAGTAACTATAAACATACATGATAATAGTACTATTAATGTTGCTAAAAATATCTTTCCTGTCTTTATAAAACGCATAATGTATAAATCCTTTCTTAAATGCCAGTTTATTTGTGTCCTTATATATAAAAGGGAGATAGATTATCTACACCATCTCCCTTTTTAATATACATTTTATACTATTAATTACATTAAATACAGTCTGTTTAATCTTATTTTTTGTTTTTCTTTGCTCTATGAGCCAAGAATTTAGGTATTAACGCATCAATAATTTTATATCTTAATGCTGAAAAAGGTTTCATAACAAAATTAAACGTATCCCATATTACGAAATACAATCTCCATCCACTCTCATAATTTTTTCCTGACCATGGTGTCATACTTAAATACTTATCATAGTCTTTTCTAAATCTATGATGATTTCCAATTCTCCAAGGTCTTTCTTCTCCCAAATAATGAATTATAATAGGGTTTGCTTTTAGTTCATTATACTCTTCTTTAGTCATAAAATCATAATCTACTAATTTTGATAAGAATTTATATGAATAAAAATCAAATGAATTACAATAATTATACTTAGATGATAATCTTACAATATGACCTTTCAAGCTGCCATTAATTGCATCCTGGTCATTAGCAAAAAGCTTCCCTTCATGTGCTGTATAGTAGTCAATTATCTGCTTTCCAACTTGATTCTTTCTCCAGTTATTCATATCAACCAAAAGAACGCCTGCATTATGATATGGCATATTCTTTAATCCTAATGAAGCTTTTCTAGATATAGTACATGTCGGTTCTATACAAGCACCAACGGCTTCATCACCCATATTGGTATTCCACATCTCAACAAGACTTCCTCTAACAATTGTATCTCCATCAAGATAAATCAATCTCTCAACATCTTCAGGAATTAATTCATCTAATAATAGTCTTGCTAATACAATTGGATTCCATCCTGATGTATCAATCTTAAACTTAAAGAAATTCTGCATATCATTAAGCTCTATAAACTTAATCTTACGCCCATAGCTAGATACATATTCTTCAAGCTTATCTTCATTTTCTTTTTTAATGTTTAATGACATTAAATAAAAAGTAATATCATCTACATCTTTATTATTCTCACATATAGATGTAATACCAGCAGCTACCTGAGGTACAAAAGCATCATTTAATGTATATAATATATTCATATTCTATTACACTTTCTTACTTATATAATCTTTTATTTCTAATAAAGAATACTTTTTTTACAATTGCTCTAATTTCTTCTTTCTTGAAATCAGCCTCAACATTATATACAGGTAATTCATGTATCTTATATTGATTGTTTTTATAAGCCCATACATTAAATAGTCTTTCTGATAAAAAACCATAGACTCTTCTATTGTATGCATCTCTATCTTCAAGTTTTATCGTCTCGCGTTCTTCTACTTTAAATAAGACATTAAAAAGCCACTCACAATACTCATCATATATTTCTTTTCTAGTAATAATCATATTATACTGAACACATTCTGAACCATTCATAACCTTATTATATGCTTCCATGTATTCCGGATAGATTTCCTTAATTACATCTCTTGCTAAATCTAAATCGCTAATAGTATGAGCATAATTATATTGATCATACACACTACCTCTTTTATAGGTAAAGCCCCTTAAAGGCACAATAATATCATACTTTTCCATAAGTTCTTCAATATCTCTTCTTGATAAGATATTATCAACACTCTTATTAAAAAACTTTTTGAAAAAATATCTTCTGTAATGAACTAAGCCTATAATATCAGCCTTAGCATGTTTCCACATCCAATACATGCCTGTTAATTCACAATAAGATGAATTTTTTTCAGAAATATTATCTCCTTCCGCATCTGATTGGTATCCTAAGCTTTCTTTACCACTAGCCCCCACATGAAGTGGCACATATACATCATCCTTAGGTACTACAAATTTTTTGTGTGCGGCAATATATATTTTAATGTCTTTCATTTTCTATTTTCCCTCTTTATCTTTTAATGCCTCTTTTTGAACAAGCTTTCTTACTCTATCGTCTAGCTTTGAAACCGCAACTGTTAGATTGAAAATTACAGCTATAACAAATATAAAGCCTAAAAAGAATACCATATTCATTACATTATAAATTCCAAGCAAATTAGCTAAACCTTGTAGTGCACCTGGTATAACCACTATGAAAAAAATAACAATAGGTAGTAACAACCATGTTATGCAATAACGTAATTCTAATTTACCCTTCTTAATCTTCTGAACAACATATAATAGCCCAATAAGAAGAATTGCTGCAATTATTATTCTTAGTCTTAATGACATCATATACTAATTACCTCCTTCCCCTTAATCGCTCTATTATAATAGCTAATGTAACCTTTACCATATAATAAACAGATTTCTTTAATGTAATAGATGAAACACCACCTTGACGTTCCTTCATAATTACTGGAATTTCTTCTATCTTCATACCATTATTAATAGCTGTTACAGCTGTTTCTGGCTCTGGGTAATCAACAGGATAGTTGTCCGCAAATAGATTAATTACCTTCTTCCCTGCCATTCTAAGACCTGATGTAGGATCTGTAATCTTTTTGCCAGTTAATAATCGTATTAAACCTGTAAAATAATTAATTCCAACCCTTCTCATAAATGAAGACTGAAAGCCTTCTTTATCAATAAATCGTGAACCAATTACCATATCTAATTCATGTTCCTGTAAATAATCAGCCATATAGTTTAAAAATACTGGATCATGCTGACCATCACCATCAACCTGTACTGCAACATCATAATCAAATTCCTTAGCATACTTGTATCCAGTCTGTACTGCACCGCCGATTCCTAAATTAATTGGTAAACTTACGTAATTATAATTGTGTGACTTTAAGATATCCAATGTATTATCTGTTGAACAGTCATTAATCACAACATAGTCAAAATTTGGAGCATTTGCTTTAATATTTTCGACTGTTTTTTCAATATTCTCGCTTTCATTATAAGCGGGAATGATGATAAGCTTCTTCATTTTTATTCCTCTCTAATATCATACTTTCCTGATATTTACTTGTCCAATTCTAATATATCATTATTAAGTTAACTAGATAAAATGCATATATTACTGGAATAAATCTATATATTTTTTCCTTTAAAGAATTTGTTACTATAATTCCCTTAGAAGAATATATAAGAAACAAAAACATGGTCATTATTGGTAATAAATATCTACCCTGTACACCATCAATTACCAAAAAGCTTGTAGCAGTCCAAGAAAAAAACATTCCAGTACATATGAACAATATACTTACTACGCATATTATTGAAAATAATACTCTATCTTTTTTCTTTATCAAACTAGCTTCATTACCTTCATTGCATGATAGCAATAAAACCATAACTATAATAGGTAATATAGCAAAATACGATACAGTTAAATTAAGCCATCCCATATGCCCGCCAAATAGAGATATCATATAAAATGTTGATTGTTCAAACAAGGTTCTAAAATACAGTATAGCTGTATCAATAGGATAATTTATAGCATATGATAACGTATAACCATCTTCTCCGCAATACGATAATACGTGTGTGACCGGTTCTTTCTTTATTAGCATTATCTTGTTAATTACAAAGTAAACAATAACAACACATACTGCAAGTAATATTGCCCCTATAATTAATGCTATTATTCTATTATTCTTCAACTTTTCCTTTAATTTAATAAAGGAATTTTTTACTTCCTTGTCAAAGGCTACAAATAATAACAAAATAAACGCCATATAAGCATGACTCTTAACTACAACCATAACCATAATTGATATAAGTAATGCAATTATGTATTTTATTTTTTTCTTTTCCTCTGCCTTTAATTTTAAAGCTAGCGCCACTGATAATATTGCAAATGCATTTATTATACAATCGTAATTATATGAAAATGCCTGCTGAAACATGGTTGGTATAATAGCTACTGCTAATATAATATTCTTTCCATATGGTATGGTTTTAATACTTAAAGCAACAATTATAACAAACATTATGTAATTGAAAATTCTTCCCAGCTCTAATGTCCAAACAGCATTTAGCCCCAACAACCTTCCCACAGTAATTCCACACGCTGGAATTACATATTGAAACAATGGTAATGTCAACTGTGTATAAGCTGTTTTTACCATTTCTTTATTCCCAGTAGGCTCATGAAAATATGAAAGATATTCATCCAAATATGTCTCATTCACTCCTAGCGGTTCTAATTGTAATTCAGCATCACATTTTCGCATATATATTCCATCATAAGCAACTTCTTTTCCAAGTATCTTATTCGAAATATTATAAGCTGTTGCTAAATGAACAGGTTCATCTGGAACTGAAAAAACAGGTATTAACATATTAATGATAATCCCTAATATAATTCCGTTAATCAAATACAATTTAACAATGCTTATTTTTTTTACTTCAGTTGCAAAGAAATTCACTAAACATAACACAATAAGCGCCACAGAAATAATTAAGTATAATTTTCTAAAGCCATAAAATCCATCATTTAAAGTCGTTTTACCGTATATTAGAAACAATAACGTTATTACTATAATAACAGCTAATTCCGCAACTTTATTCTTTTCTATCTTTACCATTTTATCCTCTTCATTCTCCTAAAATAGCTCAACAACCTCTGAAGTACTCTCATAGTACTTCTTTCCAGTTGGTAATTCAGAATAAAGAGCAATTTTATATTTACTGCCATCTAATTCAACTTCATTTCTAGGAACACATATTTCAAAGCCTGTCTTAGCATATGTGATTCCCTGTTTGCCCTTTACATCATTACGCTTACATCTGTTAAGTTTAACACGTACTATTTTTCCATTATAATCTTCAAAGATTATATATCTTTTTATAAGACCCTCTAAGCGATTATTAGTACACATCCATCCTCTAACATAGATGTCTTTTCCTACAAGAACATTATCTATCATATATGCAATTCCACTACTGTTCTTGCTATAGATATTTTCATCAAATGACTCGATATTTTTTAATACAACAACTCTATCAGCCAATGAATAGTTATATGAATAATCAACTCTATCCTGTGTAAGGTTACTGTTATAGAAAGGATCATAATTATTAAACATAGGATGCTTCTTATAAAGATTATCTCGCTCACTATTTAATCTTCTCATCTTTTCCTTATCAATAAGATCATTTCCTCTACTTATTGATTCATAATGAATAAGAACAGCATCATTTCGACAAATATTATAATATCCTTTTTCAACTAATTTAAAGCAAAAATCCACATCATTATAAGCAACTGCGAGAGACTCATCTAATCCGCCAACCTCATTATACTTGTCCTTATTAACTAAAAGACAAGCTGCTGTAACTGCTGATGAATTATAATCAATTTTATTTCTACCAAAATAATAAATCTGATTATCTTTAAATTTAGCAAATATATGCGATGGGCCTACTTTATAATTAACAACGCCAATATGCTGTATTCTTTCTCCGCCTTCGTATAATAACTTAGCTCCAACAGCTCCTATATGCTTTAATTGTGCCTGTCCTAACATTCTTTCAAGCCATTCCTCATCAATGATTTCTATATCATCATTTAATAATAGGATGTACTCACCCGTTGATTTAGCAACACCCATGTTACACATCTTAGAAAAATTAAAATCCATTTTTTCATAAATATATGTAATATTATACTTCTTTGCTAATTCACTATACTTTTCTTTATTTTCATCAGAACTTCCATTATCTACAAGAATAAATTCATAATTCTTATATCTTGTCTTTTCAACAAAAGAGCTAATACACTTTTCTAAAATCTTATAGTTATCTTTTGATGGAATAACTACACTTACCTTAGGATTTCCATCAACTAAATAATTAACTCTATACTGATAAATACCGTCAACCAATTCAAGATTAGCTTTTAATCCTCTTCTTCTTAGAGCATCTTCTTTAGTCTTTTTAGCCGCTTCAAGAATATAAGGCTTTGCTCCTGCATCTGCTGCTGTTGATTCAACTCTTTCTCTCCAATGATAAAGAATTTTATCAATATGTGCTATCTTATCTGTCTTCTCTGTAAATCTAAGAGTAAAATCGTAATCCTGAGCTCCCTCATATCCCTTTCTATCTCCACCAATTTCTCTTGCTATTGATGTTCTATACACACCAAAATGACATGTGTACATATGAGACATTAAAGTATCCGGTGACCAGTCAGGTTTAAAATGTGGCATGTGTCTATTATGACCTTCATCGTCAATCTTATCTTCATCACTATAGATAAAATCTAGATTTCTATTCTTATTAAGAAGTTCAACAACTTCATTAAGCGCAAATTTTGCTAAAGTATCATCACAATCTAAAAAAGCAATGTATTCGCCTGTTGCCATATCAAGTGCTGTATTTGTACACTGTGATATATGTCCATTAGTTTCCCTAAACTTAACCTTTATTCTTTTGTCCTTGTTCTTATACTTATTTAATGTCTTCTTAACATTTTCCATTGTTGAGCAGTCATCTACTAAACATAATTCCCAGTTCTTATATGTCTGCTTTCTAACTGATTCGATACATGGTATTAAATGTCTGTCTAACACATTGTAAACTGGAACAAGTATTGATATCTTAGGTTGATACTGTAACTTATTAGCATCTAGATGTTCATAGTGTTTCTCAATATTCTCAATCCACTTTTCATACTCTGACCTATGCTCTATTACTTTCATAATTTCTCCTTATTCTCTTTCTACCTTAAATGCACCCTCTGTAAATGGAAAATTTATATTATATAAAGGATCTCCATCCCTTAATATGTCTGGCCATTTACTTCTAAATTTTTCTTTTTCTTGTTCAAATCTTAGCTTTTTAGCTCCTTCTTCATCAGAGCCCCTTGACTTAGATTCATAGTGATACCACTTTGAAAAAGCATTATATACTACATTAAGGCCGTTTGCCCTAGTCTTTAAACAATAATCTACATCATTGCATGCTACAACAAACTGTTCATCTAAACCACCAACTAAATCATATACATCTCTTCTTGTCATAAGACAAGCAGCTGTAACTGCACTATAATTACAATTTATCTGTAATCTTGCCATATATCCTAGATTGTCGTCGCCCATTCCATTAAAGACATGGCCTGCATATCCACCAAAGCCAACAACTACGCCTGCATGCTGTACTGTGTTATCTGCATATAATAGTTTTGCTCCAACACATCCAACATCCTTTCTTAATGCAATCCCTAACATTTCTTCTAATGCTGTTGGTGTTATTAATTCAGTATCATTATTTAACAATAAAAGCACTTCGCCATCACAATTCTTAACACCAAAATTGTTAATTGCAGAATAATTAAATTCTCCATTCCACTTAACAAGCTTTATATTGTCAAATTCATTACTAATATTCTCATAATACTTAAATGTATTCTCATCTTCACTGTTATTTTCTACTATAACAAATTCAAAATTTCTATATGTAGATTTATTCTCAATAGATCTTATACATCTATCAAGATCTTCTATATGATCCTTATTAGGAATAATTATTGAAATCTTAGGACTACCCTGTATCTTATATGTTGTATGATACATTCCCCATAAATCCATTATTTCAACATTACCCTCTATTCCAACTCGTAATAAATGATCATCAATTGCCTTTTTACCAGCTTCATAACAATACATCTTACTTCTTGGATTAGCTGCTGTTGAGCCTTCTGTCATTCTCCAATGATATAATATCTTAGCTACATGCTCTATTTTTCTAGCAACTTCAGTACATCTAAAAATCAAATCATAATCCTGTGAACCGTTACATTCACTTCTAAAATTACCCACTCTATCAATTATTGACTTTCTCACTGTAAAGAAATGAGTAATATAATTATGTGATCTCAACAAATCAATACTAAAATCCGGTTTAAAATTAGGATCTACATGTTTCCACTTTGGTGCTAACACCTTATCTTCATCTGTATAAACAACATCAACTTCTTCGTCCTGAAATCTCTTAACTACTTCATATAATAAATTAGGTTCAACAAAATCATCATGGTCTAATAAACCAATTAACTCACCAGTTGCTAGTTCTAATGCCTTATTGGTATTACCTGAAATACCATAATTATCATCTAGATATGTCACAACTATTCTAGAGTCACTATTTACATATTCTTGTAAAACCTTACGTACTTCACTTTTTTCATTACTTCCATCTGCAATACACAATTCCCAGTTACTATATGACTGATTTCTTACTGATTCTATCATCTGTCTTAGGAAGTTTATTGGTGTATTATATGTAGGAACTAAAATACTTACCTTAGGACTGTAATCAAAGCTTGTATTTTTTTGTTCTTCTAATTCTTGCTGTGTAACTTTGTGTCGTTCAAACCAGTCAGGATATCTAACAGTAAGAGAATCACTTTCTTCATACATAATCAGATATATTTCTTCCTTAATATCGTTGAACTTATTCTTTTTTATGTACTCTATCAATCTTGAGATACTAGAAGGCTTAAATAATCTAAACATTCTAATTAAATGTCGTCCATTATGTATAAACCAGTTCTCTTCCGACTTAGACTTCATGTTATCCTCCATCTTACAAATTACTTCCAGCTATTATTCATTGAAGCCACTCCGCCTTCACCTTTAGCGCTTTCTACTATAAACTTTACTGCTTCTTTATATACATCTACTTCATCTCCGTCCTTAGTTTCAAGAGCGATATTTACGTAGTATTCACTTGTAACAAAAGGAACGTTGTCAAAAGTAATGCTTAACTTGTTATCTTTATCAAAATTAAGTCTTCCAACTCCGCTTAACACAGAGGATGTTCTATAAACTAATAAGCTATCAATTCTATAAAAATCAAGTTTTACTTCTATATCATTAATTGGAGTATTAACAACATAAGGAATCTCTAATGTCATGCTTTCGCCTGTATAAATTTTAGAGCTTTCCACTCCATTCTTATCAACTAACTTAACATCACCAATTTTAACTTCCCAGCTACCATGTCTTTTCTCCCATGCAAGGCGCTTTGCCTGTTCTTCTTCAGCTTCTAACAACTGTTTTCTCTCATTAGCAGCTTGTTCTCTACGTTCTTCCTCCATAGCTGTAAGATAAGCTTTATGTATTTCTTTTGGCTCACCAATCTGCTGAATATGGCCATCTCTTACCCAAATAGAACGCTCACAGATTTCTTCAATTTGCTCAAGAGCATGAGAAACAATAACAATAGTAGTTCCCTGTGCCTTAATTTCGCGTAACTTATTAAAGCACTTAGCCTGGAAGTTGGCATCACCAACAGCTAAGATCTCATCAATAAGTAAGATATCTGCATCTACATTAATTGCAACTGAGAATGCAAGTCTCATATACATACCTGATGAATATGTACGAACTGGATTATCAATAAATGTACCAAGTTCTGAGAATTCAATAATATCATTTAATCTTGCATCAATTTCCTTCTTAGTAAGACCAAAGATAGATGCATTAGTATAGATATTCTCTCTACCACTCATATCAGGATGGAAACCGGCACCAAGCTCTAGTAAGCTTGATACTCTACCTGACATCTCAATTGTTCCCTTATCTGGATAAATAATCTTAGTAAGAAGCTTAAGAGTTGTACTCTTACCGCAACCATTCTTACCAACTAAACCTACAGCTTCACCCTTCTTTACAGAAAAACTAATATCATCAAGTACTACACGTTTTTCATATTTATTACGCTTCCAAAAAAGCATTTTTTCCTTAAGCTCATTGCCTTTATCGTAATATACCTTAAAGCTCTTAGATATATTCCTTACTTCAATAGCATTATCCTTATCCATAATATCTCCGTTTCTTTCTCATCAATTAGATTAGAACTGTTCTGCAAATCCCTTTTGAAGCTTCTTAAATAAAAGCTCTCCAATAACAATGAATACAATACCAATTACAAGTGCTTCAATTAATGTATTAATATGAGGTACTGTCTGATAATAAAGTATATTTCTATATATTGTAATAATTGGTGTCATTGGATTAAGATTATATAAAGTTACCATCTGAGGCCAACCCATCTTCTCTGCAGCATCCTGAACACGTGACATATCATACATAACAGGTGTCATATACTGTAATGCCATAACTAAGATACCTAAGATGTACTGTAAATCTCTAAAGTAAACTGTAACTGAAGCTACAATTAGTGCGATACCAAGGCATAGAATGTACTGAACAATCATAACTATTGGAAGATATACAATAGTACTAAGCTTTATGCCTCTACCACTAAATATCAATGTTACAAAAATTACTAAAAAGACTAATAACATATTCACAAAACCACTTGTTACAGTAGCAATTGGAAGAACTTCTCTTGGGAAGAAAATCTTCTTAACCATATTAGTCTCTCTTAAGATAGATGTTGAACCATCCTGTACAGATGATGCAAAGAACATCCATGGTACCAATGCTACAAAAAGGAATAGATAATACTGATCTATATCCTGTGGCATAATAATTGAGAATACAAGTGTAAATACCATTAACTGTAAAAATGGATTTAAGAAAGTCCAAAAGAATCCAAGAACTGAACCCTTATATCTACCTCTTAAATCTTTTCTAACCAAGCTGAATATCATCTCACGATATTCATACAACTCTTTTATAATCTTCATAATTAACCTCTATATTTTCTATACTACTAGTCAAAACATCCTTTATAATAATACAAACGCCCTTATTCATCAAGTTTTATTTTAGATAATGGAAACTCCCTTGCTAACAGCAACAATAATATCATCACAAATCATCTTGATTTTATAATTACCAGCTTTAAGCTTTGCAGGGTTTAAATTGCAGTAATTCTCAGCAAAATTGCAATTTTTCTCAAGGCCTAATCTTTGGTGGGCTACTCTATCACACTTATTCTTAGCTTCAGCTATGTAGCTATCATTAACGCCTTCTATTAAATAACTAATCTTTAAAGCTTTCTTGTTAGAGCCATCCCTTCTATAAGCATAACCTCTTATTTCAAGTTTATCCCTTAAAGCCACTGCCGTAATTCTTGCCTTAATCTTGCCATTTTCGTCTCTTAAATAAATCTTAGATTTATTGTCAACTTTAATTAATTCAGACATATCCTCATCATATATTCTTGAATAGTTAACCCTTTCATTAAATTCCATCTGAGTTAAATACTCACTATAGAAAGGATCACGTTTCTTAAGATATGCATGAAGCTTAAATGTAAGCTCACGCTCCTTCATATTTCTTCTACTTTTCTCTTCGCTTTCTCCATCTAAGCCCCTAGTTAAGGATTCATGGTGAATTAAAGAGATGGCATTTGCTAGAACATTTCTATAACCAGCCTCATAAAGCTTTAATCCTAATTCTACATCATTATGTGTGACCACTAAATCTTCATTAAAGCCGCCAACTTGCCAGAACTTATTAGCAGAAACAAGTACTGCTGCCGCTGTAACACATAAAACATTCATATTAGCCCTATTCCTATACTGTCCAAGAAGCTGTAAATCATCTTCCCTTGCATGGATATGAGCAAAGCCCGCCTCTTCGTAATTCACTATACCCACATGCTGGATACTCTTCTTATCAGGATATAGAAGCTTAACTCCCACAGTACCAACAAAACTACGGCTAGCAAAGCCAAGCATTACTGATAACCAATCAAATCCATTAGGAATATCATTATCTATAATTTCCACATCATCATTAAGGAATAGATAGTATTCTCCACTGGCATGTCTTGCTCCTAAATTACACATATAAGAAAAATTAAAATCTCTCTTATCGTAAACATACTTTATATCCCTAGCAGAATGTCCATTTTCTTCACAGCTTTTTCTTACAAATTCCTCAATTACGGACTTATTCTCATCATTACTACCATTGTCCACAAGAACAATTTCGTAATTAGTCACCGTTGTATATTTATCAATTGCCTTAATGCATTTCTTAACTAATTCCGGATTATCCTTTGAGGGAATGATTATAGAAACCTTCTCATTACCCGTCTTATAATAAAGATAATTTAGGGCTGTAAATATCTGATTCTTACGTGTTATTTCACCCTTTATATCTTTAGTAACAACTGTTAATTCTTCTCCTAATTTCTTATGTTCTTGTATAATAAAATCTGCCATAGCCTTCATATAATCATGTCCTTTTTCTTCATAAAAAACATTATGAACAAGACAACAATTTACATGAAATGCCTTAACATCATTCATACTAAGCATAATAAGAAGCTTATATCTAAGAAGGCTTATATCTTTAATTACATCCACTTCTTCCCTAGCTAGCTCTTCTAGTAGTAGCAATATCTTCTCCTTATTAGCAAAAAATCCTTCACCAATATAGTTATAAGAATATAGCGTATCCACAGAATAATCTGCTTTAAAAATTGGATCGCATCGATTATTCTTCTCATCTATAAAGTCCTCATCAGAATAAAACAGATCATATTCTAAGCCTGCTCGTCTTAAATTAGAAGATACTGAAGTTAAGACTTTTAATGCATCTTCCTCCAAATAAAAACTATCACTTTTAAATCCAATGTACTCAAAGTCTGTCTTCTTAACTTCAGCAATTACATTAGAAATGCTAGAAATATTTGTTAGATCAACCATACCAAAGATGCTTTCTGTAACATTTTTATAGCACTCTTTTATTCCTTTCTCAGTTGTATTTATTATTCTATTGTATCTTCTATTGTCATCTTCCCTTTCGGCCATCTTCTCCTTTAGAACATGACCAAAGGTACTCATACCCTCATTTTTAATAATCTTGAAAGCATTTATAAGACTCATACTCTTCTCCTAAAACATTGCATACATAAAGCCACAACAATTACCGATGTATCCAAGCACAAGAATAATTGCAAATACCACATAATATACTGCCCAACGTATTACGAGTGGTTTAGCTGATATGCTTTCCCTAATTGATACTCCAAGCTCTTTTCTAATACTTACATAAAGCACAATTAAGCAGCCAAAGAAAAGTATAGCATAGTCATACATAGCAAGTCCAAGGCTTGTAAGATTTAGACTAGTTAGCTGACTTATAGAATAACCTCTAAATAATCCCTTAAAGAAGAGGACACAATCACCCATGCCACCTGCACATATATCAAAAATCCATCCAATATTTACTAAGATAAAAGTTCTAAGCATAGAAAAACCTGCCCAGAATTTACCATTTGAATTAATATGACATAATTCTAGTGCCTTCTTAAAATATGGCTTAAGAGCTGCAGAAACTGCAATAATTACGCCATTGTAAACACCATATGCTATATATCTCCATTCTGCGCCGTGCCATACACCAACAATAAAGAAAATAAGTAAATTAGCAAGGCAAATAGGAAGAACTGTTCCAAAATGCTTACCAAAGTGCTTTCTGCCCCACTTACCTAAGTTATTCATTGCCTTAGTTAGAGAGAATGGGTAGAAAATATAGTCCTTCATCCAAGCACCAAGAGAAATATGCCATCTTCTCCAGAATTCTCCAATAGACTTACTAAAGTATGGCTGACGGAAGTTCTCATCCATTGTTACACCAAACATCTGAGCTGCACCAATTACAATATCAATTCCACCTGAGAAGTCCATATATAACTGAATTGAGTACATAAGAAGAGTAAATATATTAGTAAAGCCTGAATAATTAGCCACATTAGCTGTTACTGTACTTACCACTACTCCTGCTCTATCTGCCATTACAAGTTTCTTAAACAAGCCCCAGGCAATACGTTGTGCTCCAAACTGAGCTCTTCTTAAATCCCACTTGTGCTGACTAAATAAACCACCCTCAACAAAGTGATTATATCTTCCAATAGGACCTTGCATAATCTGTGGGAAGAATGACACAAATAAAAGCATCTTAAAGAAATTATGCTCTGCACTGCATTTTCCCTGATATACATCAATTACGTAGCTAACACCTTGGAATGTAAAGAAAGACAATCCAATAGGAAGTATAAATTTAGGACTAATAAAATCTGTCCCAAAAATTCTATTAAAATTTGTAATACCAAAATCAGAATACTTAATTACAGCAAGTAATCCAAAGGCAAAAACACAAGCAAGTGCCACAACACCCTTTTTCTTTCTTGTGTATTTTTCCTTGATTAACTTCTTCTCTTCCTTAGTTAACTTAGGTCCTTCTGGCTTTATTTCTTTCTTACGTCTGCATTCAAGACTTTCTATAACACGTCCTGCAAAGTAAATTATTGTTGTTATATAAACTAATGCCAAACTACACTTAACACTAAAACTAAAGTAATAAATAAAGCTTAATACAAGAAGCCAAAACCATTGTAGCTTCTTAGGAAATATATAATAAACAATCAATCCTACTAACATAAATAGGAAAAAAGAAATCTTTAAAAATGACATAACTAATTCACCTTTCCATATATCTCATCAGTTAATTCTTCACAAGTTTCTACTTGTAAACTCTTAATACTATTCGATAAAACTAGCGAATACTTATCTGCAAATTCTCCACACATATGCCCTTCTGCGTCTAAATATCCATCCTTTGAACAATCAAGTATACTTGAATCAAGCATATTAAAGTCTATAAAATTGGCATTATATTCTTTGAAAAAATTCGACATCGTCTCGTGTACCTTATTTATATCTATTCTAGCTCTTGATTCATTAGGAATTGGCGCATAGGCGCAAATAAGTTCTATTCCATTGTCATCACAAAACTTTTTGATTTTTTCAAAGTTCTTTCTTGGAACCTTATGAACTTTTTTATCAAAATCATAAGTATGACAATCCCCGAAATTTTCATTAAAAGGAAAATGAGGTATATAATAAAAGCCCTTTCCCATGTATGGTCCCTGACCATTCGCTTCTCTTAACTTATGAATATTACGGTTATTATTAACTGTTAATTTGTATTTAACATTATCCCTTATATAATCAGGTGAAAACTTATAATTATTTCTCATTGAAATTGCATTTCGAACATCCAATGTATTCGAATCTTCTATCATATATTTCCATTTTACATATGAATTCCATGGCAGCTGATAGTAGATAAAGGCTCTATCAAAGCCTGCACCTGTCTGATCACCTAAATAATATTGATAATCCACATCTAAAATAACTCTTTTAATATCATTAGTTTTGGCTGCCTCTAATAGCAAATAATACGAATCCTTCACCGTTTCACCAGGAATGCATAAATTCACAGAATTAGTATCTAGAACCTCGTCTACAACTTTTGGATCAATCGCACTTCTTCCATGACTTCCACCAAGAATAACAGTATCGAACCCAACTTCATCTCCCATCTTAGTCCCATCTTCATTAAGGTCATAACCTCTATGAACAACGGCAAGCATGTCTTTTACATAACTTTCCCCTATCAATGAAAAATTACAAATCCATATAAACAATCCCAAACCTAATAAAAAAATTACAGATCTTATATATAGTCTTATACCTGTTTCTTTTTTACTATCTTTTTCTAACTCTTCCTCATTCATTGTTTCACCTTCTTAATTAGTAACTCTAATGCTCTATATTCTAAAGTCATAAATAAATTAGCTATATAATTCTGCTAATTTTTCACTTAACAATTTAGAATAGACCTCTGCTAACTCTCCACACATATGGCCCTCTGCATCTACATAATTAGAGTAATCTGTATTAAGTTTATCTTCCTCAATGTCATTAAAATTCAAGTACACTACATCTTCCTTGTTGAAAAAATCTGACATTGTCTGATTTATCTTATCCATATGGACTTCAACACATGACTTCTTAGGAATAGGCGATGTAACTGCACATATTGTAATTCCCTTTTTATCACAAATTTCTTTAATCTTATCAAAATACTTAGCTGGCATATCATCTACTTGGTCATCATAGCAAAACGCATGTCCATCCATGTATCCACTATAAAAACTGCTCGTTTTTTCTCTATAGAAAAATCCATTGCCCTTATATGGTCCGCCGCTATCCTGTACCTGTAGCTTATAAATATTGCAATCATCAGATACTTTTTTAATTATATTATCCTTAATCTCACTTGGAGAATGTGTGTAAACATCTCTTTTAGAAATTGCATTTCTAAAATCAAGCTTATTCACATTTTCAAAAAGATACTTCCACTTTGTAGAAGATGTCCATGATAACTGATTATAAATAAAAGCTTCTTCAAATTGGCCTTCTGCCTGATCTCCCAAATAATATTGATAATCTGCGTCAATTATTACTCTCTTAACATCATTAGTCTTTAGAGCCTCTAATAGCAAATAGTATGAATCCTTAACAGTCTCTCCTGGAATGCATAAATTAAGGCATTTGCAATTAAGAGCCTCGTCTATATATTTAGGATTTATGGCACTTCTACCGTGACTTGCTCCAAGGATTAAAGTATCATAACCTGTTGGATTAGTGTTATCCAATTCTTCTTGTCCATTTTGTTCAACTAAAGATTCCTTCTCATAACCATTATGAACAACTTCTAAGATGTCATGAACATAACCCTGTCTAGCAAGGCAAAAATCGCAAAGCCCCACTAATACAACTAATCCCATAACAAAAATCACAGATAAAACTAGCGCCCTAATCTTTGCTTTCTTCTCTTCCATCT
This sequence comes from Lachnospira multipara LB2003, assembly GCF_000702205.1. GTDB lineage: Bacteria > Bacillota > Clostridia > Lachnospirales > Lachnospiraceae > Lachnospira > Lachnospira multipara_A. The sequence goes on from NZ_JNKW01000006.1 coordinate 112,667, forward strand.
TCTTCCACCTTTTATTTTTACTTTATCTTTTACTGCTTATTAGCTGAAATCTCATCAATTCTTTTCCTAACCAATTTACTAACATTGCCATAAGAAATGTGCTCTCTTGCATAAGCATAGGCATTATCCTTAATTCGATTGTAATAAGCCTTGTCATAAACTAATTTTTTCATATAAGCTGCTGCCTGATTCACATTAGCATCGGCCCACTTATATCCCTTCTTAAATGGATCTAGGTCTCTATCAAGTTCAATAAGCTTAGCATCAACCATACAAGCAACATCTGGATTCATAAATTCCACATTACCAGACCAGTTAGTAGCAATTGTTGGTGTGCCAAGATACATAGCTTCAGCCATAACAAGGCCAAAACCTTCAGCTCTATGAAGAGAAACATATGCATCTACACACTCAATTAATGAATTCATCTCTTCCTTACCAGATGTGCCCTTAATAATATACACGTTCTCCTGTTCTTCTTTAGTAAGCACTGATGCAAGTATATCTGCGTCTTTTTCAGATAATTCAGGTTCACTAATCTTAATTACAAGCCCAACTCCATTATAAGAATTTGACTTGCCACCAAGTACAGTACCTTCCTTAATCGCCTCTCTAATCTGTGCATCAATAATATTCCCATAATGCCCATTAGCAGTATCTTCTGTTTCATTAGTTAAAAAAGCCTCTTTAAATGCCTTAATTGCAGCAAGAGGATTCTTTCGCTCCATTACACTGCCGCTAGAAAAACTTACCATAAATAAGAACTTATCTTCAGGTAGGCCAAAGTACTTTCTATCACAGTTACTATCTGTCTTTAGCTCAATACAATGAGGCACTGTCATAACTGGTTTATCAGTATATTTTCTAAGGACATTTGATACGAATTCTGATGGTGTCCAAACTTCATCAACTAAGTTAAAGGCTGGCAACCATTCCTCTGGAAAATCTTCCACTTCCCAAGCCCAAAAACCTATATTATAGTGTCTGTCCCACATTTCTTTACCCATATTCATATAAGCTAAGGTAAATTCTGATGCGTTAACATCTATTAAATTAATTCCGTAAGGCATCTTATCTAGACTTACCTTACCGCCATTTTTTCCATCTTCATTAATTACTTCGCTTGCATACTCTGTATTAGTTCTTGATCCTCCTGGTGGAACAAAAAAATCCCTAATGACATAAGGAATCTCCCCAGTCTTTAATAGCTTTGCTGCTATTCTTGCGCTCTGACCAAGGCCATTATCTCCTTTAATATTACCTACTAAATTAACTCCATAAGGAAAGCTTTCTGGTTCATATGGTAAAAAGCCTTCTGCTGCCACGTTGGCACTGGCTTTATTAACAACCGATGCTTTCATTCTACTTAAAACCTTCATTGGAACAACCTTTGTAACAACTGGTCTAAGGCCTTCTCCAAGCTTTAAAATCATACTTTCTAAGCTCATATTTCTCTCCTACTATTTATGATCAACTCATTATGTCAAGACTCGCTCGCGAGTCTTGCGCGCCGGATTCGGGTCTGATTCAGCAGACAAATTCCTGTCCGAATCCGTGCGCATCCTCGCGGAGCGTTTAACTCAGTCGGAGCTTGTACTCCGACTGAGTTAATGTTTACCATCAAAACATCTGATATCATATCATATTATGGATTTTTTAACCACATAATTAATTATAGAAAAAGCTATAGACTAATAAGATTAAATCTTATTTAGCCTATAGCTTTAAACTATTTATTCCACTCTTTATTTCCTAGTATCTGTAATCTTTACCATACCTGTACAAATCTCGATAAACTCAGATACAACCAATCCTAATTTATCTGGCGAATATCTTGCTAATACTTTTTTGTATTCTCTAGAATCCACCATAGAATTGTAATCTAACATAGCATCTGATAAATTCTCAATTTGACCTTTCTCTGTAGTGTTTAATTCAAATCTATTAACGCAGTCACCAACTATTTCATCAAAAATAGGTAAATTACTCACTATAATAGGCTTGTTAAACTTCATTAATTCAAGTACCGGCATACCAAAGCCCTCGGCTTTAGATGGGAAAAGGTAACAGCTACATTTACTATACAATTCCTCTTTCTTAGCTGGCTTAACATAATTAAGATATGTTATTCCATCAACCTTTCTTTTTGTCTCTTTAAGAAGGTCTGCAATATCGTCTTCCTGCATCTTACCTGCTAAAATAAGTGGCTTTTTACCGCCCTTCTCCTTATATCGCACATAACTTTTAAGTAGAAGGTCAACGCCCTTTCTCTTCTCCATATTTCCAACATAAAGAAAATAACCTTCATCCTTAATTACTGGTTTCTTTTTTAATGGATTAGAAATAATATATCCATTACAGCATGCAATTTTTCTAGCTTCAGGGAAAATTCTCTCTGTAGTTTTTCTAGTTTGCTCTGAGTTATAGAGAATCATGTCCGTAAATTTCAATGTCTTCTTTAAATAATGTTTAAAATAAATACTATAGATTTTTCCAAAATATTCCACGTAATCAATCGGGAACATATCATGAATTGTAATCATAACTTTAAAATTTCCCTTTGGTCTAATTGGAATATTAGTATTAACTTCCCAGAAAATATCTGGCTTTATTTCATCTAACACAAGCTTTATCCAAGTAAAATAGTTGTAAACTCCAGCACTTCTATAAACCTGCTTTCCCATCTTAAGCACCCTGATCCCCTGCTCTTCAAAATGCTTTATATTATCGCTTTGTGCCACATCTGTAAGTAATATCCACTCAAATTCTGGGTATTTAATTAGTTCTAATAAAAAATCGTTAAGATACATTCCTACGCCACTAGGTCTTGAACCTAGAGTTCTTGCATCTACCGCTATTCTCATTTTAAATCCTCCCGGACCCTTCGTTCCTTTAAAAAGCGAATCTAATACACTAGATTAAATTTGCTATATTTAGTTCTTCTTAAACACAAAAATCTTGCTTATAACATAGTTTAACACGATAATAATAATCTGAGCCACTAATTTTACAATCATTGAATTGAAATGAAGCAATGTATCAAACACTAGAATTATAGCCTCTTCAACTACTAATGTTGCAAGACGACCTGTATAAAACTTTACCATCTCAGCTAACACAGCCTTAGCGCCCTTAGCCTTTGAATCAAAAACCCAAATTTTATTAGTGATATATGCAAATGTTACAGCAAAAATCCATGAAATAATATTGGCAATTAAAACATTAATTCCGCATATCTTATAAGCCACATAATAACTGGCAATGCTCACAACTGTTGTTAATCCACCAAAGAACAAATAAAGTAAAACTTCCTTATTCTTAAAATAAAATGGGCCAAGTGGTCCCCAAATCTTAGCTGACATTATTCTATCAAAAATGTCCTTATCCTTCTTTTCCATAATCCTACTAAGCCAAAACTAATTGGCTGCCTTTCTTATTCATAATAGCTTTTAGAAAGCCCTAGAGCTTTCCTTTTAATTGATTTTTATTTCATCCACAAAGTGCAGACTTCCTTATTTTACCATTTATGATATATAAGTCAATTATTTGGATACTATAGCTAAGGCTCCTTACTTTCTTCGCTAAATTTTATACAGAAAAAACTATAGACTAATAAGATTTAATCTTATTTAGCCTATAGCTTTAAACTATTTTTTCCTCTTTAAATACTTATAAATATTAAATAGTCCATCTTTCTCTTCAAATGAAATGTGCTTTCTATTTAAAATACCTATAAATATAGGAGCTTGTTCTTCTCCTATTTTTAACACTCTAACATTATTATCAACAATAAAAAAGAAAAACAACTCATGATACTTAATCACATGATTAACTTCTCTTAGTTTCAAAATACATTCGCCATCATCTAAAATTTCGTCATTAACTATTTCTCTTTTACTACATGTTGATTTTTGCCAAATTATTTTATTAAGTTTTTTTCAAATTTTTGTTTTAAATATATATATGCTATGTATAATATTAAATATGAAAACATTGTAATTATACAAAGTATAGATAAAATATGAAAACCTAAACGATAAATCAAAATTGAAAATATAAAAGAAATCGGTAAACCAATATAAGTAAGCTTTCCTAGATTTCTCGTTTTTGTTAGCCCAACCTTTTCAGGAATAAGATTTTCTACGCTAAAAATTTTTTCCAATTCTACCCTATCAGAATCCGTCAGTCTATCTTCTAAAATCATATTCCACCTCCACTTATGTATATATTTTGTAAGTATACACTTTACACATTTATAAATTATAACACTTATATATAAATATGCTAAATTTTATACAGTAAAAGCTATAGACTAATAAGATTAAATCTTATTTAGCCTATAGCTTTAAACTATTTTTTCTTCTTTAAATACTTATTAAAATTAAACGGTTCATTTTTCTCTTCAAATAAAATATTCTTTTTATTTAAAATATCTATAAATTCTAGAGCTTGTTTTTCTCCTATTTTAACAGCACCTATAATATCCCTATCCGTCAAAAAAAAGAATATATTATGATACTTAATAACCATTTCTATTATTTTAAAATCAATAACAGAAACTCCATCTCCCATAACAGCATCATCTGTCACTTCAATTTTACTATAAGATAGATTATTCCAAGCAAAATTATGTATATTTTTTTCTTTTTTTTCAACTCTTACTTTATACAGTATTTGTATTATAAAAATATAAAGGCAAGCTACAAAGCCTAATATTGCCATAGAATAGTCTTTATAGAAGCACAATAATAAAGATAATAAAAAAGATAATAAAAATAATATTGGAGTCAATATATAAATCACTCTCTTTATAAATTTCCTTGTTTTACGAGTACAAAATGGTATCATATCCTCTAATAAAAGTAACTTTTCTACCTCTATTCTTTCATAATCCGAAACTCTCTCATCTATAATCATATTCTTCATTCCTCTCTATTATCTTTATGCTCCCGCACATATTATTCCTATTAGTAATGGAACCCCTATTGTAAAAGCTTTAAGTATTAACACTAAACCACCAATCACTATTGCACATGCAACAACAACTGCTACAGCTGTAGCCACCACATTTTCATCTACCATAATTACCGATTCTTCATTAAACCTATTCTTCTTATTCGGATCCAGTGATATTTTAAATTTTAAAGCAACCGATATGCCACATTCAACATCTTCTTCTGGTAATAAATCCGGAGAACTTACTGTAAGTGTAAATTCAGCACTTAGAGGCGTTACATTACTTACCTCAAACGTAATATTACCACTTTTTACTGAAAATGCTACTTCTTTTAGCATATCTTCAACTTTATCTGTTTCCTCAATATTAGAATTAACTAAATTGCTTGATATAGCCATTATTTCGTTCTGACAAGTTTGTGTTAATTTTCCATCATTTCCTATCCCAACGTTAATACTATACGCTTTATCTGTATCTGTATTAACTGATGTAGAAATCACTGTTGTTACTTCTATCTCCACCTCAGGGCTTACTACATGAAACAACGAAATTTCTTTATCATATTCAATGCCAACATCCATTATTGTGTCTAAATATCCTAATGGAGACATTACATCGTAAACAAATTGATTTCTTGCGATTTCCATCTTTGCTTGAAGATTCTCTTCTTTTAATTCTTCAGCATTTTTTTCTTCAACATTATCAAATTTACTAAAGCCCTCATCTCTTCCTGACATTGCATCCTTATCTATTGGAAAGGTAGGTTGTGCCTCAAATGATTCTATTGTATGAAATTGATCAAAAGCCCAATTCTCAGGAATTCTATATCCTAGATTACAACTAAATCCAGTTGACATATCCGAAACAAAAGATTTGTCAGCTAAGCCTAGTGCTGAAACCTTTGTACACACAAATCTAGGTGCATATATTCCTATTCTATAATTCTTCTTATTTTGAGAACTATTAAAACATAATTTTATCTGCTTAAAATAAGGAACTATAAATGTATCTATTTGATATCCATAGCAATCGAAATCCACAGCAAAATATATAGTTGTTCCCCTTGGTATACCTATTCTTTCCGCTGCAAGTATTGCCGTTTTTGCATCAACACTTCCTTGTGATGGCTTTTTAAAATAATCTAGATAATATCCTCCATCTTGATAAATTGGAAATATTGATAATCCTGCATTTTCTATATTTACTACTTCTTCATGTGTCATATACTTTGGTACATGCTCTTTTCCAACATATCCTGTTAAATATCTACCAACATGTGTATATCCAGCGTTTTTTATTGCAAGAGCCTGCTGTTTATTTAATACAGTGGCACAATCACATGCTTTCGCTTTTCGATTTACATCCCCCTTACTTGTTAATAAGGACTTCATTGTTGAAACATCGACTTTACCCTTACTTACCAAGCCTATATCTGTAAGGCAATAAAATTCCTGAAATGCCTCTACTTCTCTTGCTGTTAAGTAATCATATATACCATCAAATCTACCCGGATCATATCCATTAAAATACAATCCATATTGAACTAATTTATTGTATGGAATTAAATTTGATGAATTCTGATCTTCCTGTAATACCTTTGGAAATGCAGCTGTTGTTGCTGGTCCGAAATTTAAAGAATTTAAATTTATTATTAATTCTTTTGTAACTCCCTCTGCGGCCTGTAATGCTCCAATTAAAGATAATGCAGTCTGTCTAGATATAATTCCATCACATGGTCCAACACCTATAACATCTGACCAATCTTTATTTAGCTGCCTCTGTATCGTAACTACCTTAGAATCTCCACCGCTAACCTTTTTGAACCAATTTAATGATAATAAACCAAACCATACTTTCCAATCAATCACACCAGTTTCTGGTAACCCTGCATCGCTTTGCATTTCTTTAATTGCTTTAACCCCAGAATTATAATATATTCCAGTGATTCCTCCTGCTGAATATCCTTTACAAAACAACGCACATTGAATTAGACACACATTTATTTGTGGTTCATCATTAGGATCCATTTTCTTCAAGGTGTTCCCAATACTCATTTGCTCCAAACATTGCATTTAAATACTTTTGTGCTTTAGTTACATTTGCATCACTCATTTTTCTTCCTCCGCTTATGTATATATTTTTGTAAAAATATTACTACTGTAGTATACTAAAACTAATGGTTAGAATCAATATTTTTATATAATTTATGAAACTTTTCGAGGATATAATTATGGAAGATAAAAAATACTATACATCAGGACAATTCGCCAAAATGGCTAATGTTTCAACTAGGACAATTCGTTTCTACGATCAGAAAGGATTATTAAAACCAAGTCGTATTGAAAATGGATCGAGGCTTTACACAGATGCCGATTTTGCAAGATTACAGCAAATAATACTTTTAAAATACCTTGGTTTCTCTCTAGAGGAAATTAAAAATATGACCATCGGAGATAGCGACTACCACATTCTTCTTAATTCCCTAGAATTACAGAGCCGTCTAATTGAAGATAAACTTGCTCAGATGCAGCTTGTAGCCGGTGCTATTAAGGAAACATCTGCTGCCATACGTTCTAGGGGCGAAGTCAACTGGGATCATATGCTAAATCTAATTCACCTAACCAATATGGAATCCAGCCTTAAGTCCCAATATGTTAATGCAAGTAACATCACTGCAAGAATCAAACTTCATAACCTTTATTCTATAAATAAGGAAGGTTGGTTCCCTTGGATATACAGACAATGCAAGATAAAATCTGATATGAAGGTATTAGAACTAGGTTGTGGTAATGGCGCACTTTGGACCAATAATACAACCAAAATTCCAGCTGGTGCTGATATAACTGTGTCCGACGTATCCAACGGTATGCTTCGTGATGCCAAGCGAAATATGAAGACGCTTTCAGCTTCCATGCACTTTAAAAAAATCGACGCCACAAACATTCCCTTTGAAGATAATAGCTTTGATTTGTGCATCGCTAACCATATGCTATTCTATCTTGATTTAAAGGCCAAGAAAAAAAATGCACTTGCAGAAATCTACAGAATACTTAAACCAGGTGGAAAGCTAATTTGTAGTACTTATGGTTCTAACCATATGAAGGAAATTTCTGATTTAGTAACTAGCTTTGATAACAGAATTCGACTAAGTTCTGACAAGCTTTATGAAAATTTTGGACTTGATAACGGAGCTGATATTTTGTCGAATTTTTTCAATAGGAAGAAAATCGAGAAAAAGCTCTATGATGATTATCTTCTTGTTGATAGCGCAGAACCTCTCATTGAATATATTTTATCCTGCCACGGAAATCAGAATGAATATCTTCTAGATAAGTATTCTGATTTTAAGGCTTTTGTTACTAGCAAAATCGGGTCTGGCTTTAAAATCACCAAGGAATCTGGAATTTTCATATGTACTAAATAGACATTCTTCTGTTTTTTATAGAAAAAATGGGAATATTTAGTTTATGTACTAAATTTAGTACAGGAAAAGTCTTGACGGTTACGTTACGTAACCCTATATAATACAATAGATTCTTAATAAACATTAAGTAAGTTGGATTTATTTTTGACTTACAATAAGTTATGTTAATTGCTAAGGCAATAACAGTATGGAGGAATTATGAAAGGTATTATTTTAGCAGGTGGTTCAGGCACACGTCTTTATCCACTAACAATGGTAACTTCTAAGCAGTTACTTCCAATTTATGACAAGCCAATGATTTATTATCCTATGTCAGTTCTTATGAACGCTGGCATCAGAGATATTCTTATCATTTCCACACCACAGGATACACCAAGATTTAAGGAGCTTTTAGGAGATGGACATCAGTTTGGTGTTAAACTCTCATACGCAGTTCAGGAAAGTCCAGACGGACTTGCTCAGGCATTCATCATCGGTGAAGAATTCATCGGAAATGACACTGTAGCAATGGTTCTTGGCGATAACATTTTTGCTGGTCACGGTCTTAAGAAGAGACTTAACGCAGCTGTTAAGAATGCTGAAGAAGGTAAGGGCGCAACTGTATTTGGTTACTATGTTGATGATCCAGAACGTTTCGGTATTGTTGAATTTAACAACGAAGGCAAAGCTATTTCAATCGAAGAAAAGCCAGCTAAGCCAAAGTCAAATTACTGTGTAACAGGTTTATATTTCTACGACAACAAGGTTGTTGAATATGCTAAAAGCCTTAAGCCATCAGCTAGAGGCGAACTTGAAATTACAGATTTAAATAGAATCTACCTTGAGAATGAAAGCTTAAATGTTGAGCTCTTAGGACAGGGCTTCACATGGCTTGATACAGGTACACATGAATCTTTAGTAGATGCTACTAACTTCGTTAAGACTGTTGAAACACATCAGCATCGTAAGATTGCTTGTCTTGAAGAAATCGCTTACTTAAATGGTTGGATTTCTAAGGATGATGTATTAGAAGTATATGAAGTATTAAAGAAAAATCAGTACGGTCAGTACTTAAAGGACGTCTTAGACGGCAAGTACCTAGACCAGTTAAGGTAAGTGTGCGCGCCCTTGGGCGCGTACTAATAAAATTATTATTAAGGAGAATAAACTCATGACTATTATCGTTACAGGTGGTGCCGGTTTTATCGGTTCTAATTTCGTTTTTCATATGTTAAATAAGTACCCAGATTACAGAATCGTATGTTTAGATTGCTTAACATACGCTGGTAACTTATCTACACTTGCTCCAGTTATGGACAACCCTAACTTCAGATTCGTAAAAGAATCAATTACAGATAGAGAAGCTGTTTATAAGCTTTTTGAAGAAGAACATCCAGATATGGTAGTTAACTTTGCTGCTGAATCTCATGTTGACCGTTCTATCGAGAACCCAGAAGTATTCCTTGATACTAACATCAAGGGTACAGCAGTTCTTATGGATGCTTGTAGAAAATACGGTATTAAGAGATATCATCAGGTTTCTACTGATGAAGTTTATGGTGATCTTCCACTTGATAGACCTGACCTATTCTTCACAGAAGAAACTCCAATTCATACATCAAGCCCATATTCATCATCTAAGGCAGCTGCAGATTTACTTGTACTCGCTTACCACAGAACTTATGGACTTCCTGTATCTATTTCAAGATGTTCTAACAACTACGGACCATACCACTTCCCAGAGAAGCTTATCCCTCTTATGATTGCTAACGCATTAAATGATAAGCCACTCCCAGTTTATGGTGAAGGTCTTAACGTTCGTGACTGGTTATATGTTGAAGATCACTGCCGCGCTATCGACCTTATTATTCATAAAGGTCGCGTTGGTGAAGTTTACAACGTTGGTGGTCACAACGAAATGAAGAACATCGATATCGTTAAGATTATTTGTAAGGAACTTGGTAAGCCAGAAAGCCTTATTACACATGTTACAGATAGAAAGGGACATGATATGCGTTACGCTATCGACCCTACTAAGATCCACAACGAACTTGGCTGGTTACCAGAAACTAAGTTTGAAGATGGTATCAAGAAGACAATTAAGTGGTACTTAGATAACAAGGAATGGTGGGAAACAATCATTTCTGGTGAATATCAGAACTACTATGAGAAGATGTACGCTAATAGATAATTAGAGTTTGTAAAGATACATTTTTCATAAAAAAATAATAGCCTGGCTCTAGCAATAGAGTCCGGGCTTTAAAAATATTAACGACTGAAAGGAAGCTAATAGATGAAGATTTTTGTTACAGGTGTTGGCGGTCAGTTAGGCCACGACGTTATGAACGAATTAGCTAAGAGGGGCTACGAAGGTATTGGTAGTGATATTGCTCCTAAATATTCAGGTATTGCAGACGGTTCTTATGTAACTACTGCAAGCTACTGCCCTCTTGATATAACAGATGCAGATGCTGTATCTAAGACTCTTAATGAAGTTAAGCCTGATGTAATTATTCACTGTGCTGCTTGGACAGCTGTTGACCTTGCAGAAGACGAAGATAAGCAGGCTAAAGTTAAGGCTATTAACGTAGATGGTACTAAGAATATTGCTAACTGCGCTAAGGCTCTTGATGCTAAGATGGTTTACATCAGTACTGACTATGTATTTAATGGTCAGGGTGAAACACCTTGGGAGGCTGATTGCAAGGATTATGCTCCTCTTAATGTTTACGGAGAAACAAAGCTTGGTGGCGAACTTGCAGTATCAGAAACTCTTGATAAGTACTTTATCGTACGTATCGCTTGGGTTTTCGGTCTTAACGGTAAGAACTTTATTAAGACTATGGTAAATGTTGGTAAAACACATGACTCTGTTCGCGTTGTTGCAGATCAGATTGGTACTCCAACTTACACACTTGATTTATCAAGACTCCTTGTTGATATGGTTGAAACTGACAAGTACGGTTACTATCATGCAACAAATGAAGGTGGATATATTTCATGGTATGACTTCACATGTGAAATCTACAAGCAGGCTAAGGAACTTGGCATTGAAGGTTATGTAGATAGAACTGTTGAGGTTAATCCAGTTACAACTGCAGAATATGGTTTAAGCAAAGCTGCTCGTCCTTTCAACTCAAGACTTGATAAGTCTAAGCTTGTTAAGGCTGGCTTTACTCCACTTCCAACATGGCAGGATGCAGTTCATAGATATTTAACTGAGATTAAGGATCAGTTATAGGATATTTGCTGATGATTCAAATGAATTACAGCTCGTTATGTTTATTTCAAAAATAAATTTAAGAAAGAGGTAAGATAATGGGACAGATTAAGGTAGAGAAAAATGTTGGTGGCATTGAAGGTCTTCACGTAATCACACCAGCAGTTCATGGTGACAACCGTGGTTATTTCATGGAAACATACAATCAGAACGATATGCACGAAGAAGGTCTTGATATGGTTTTCGTTCAGGACAATCAGTCATGCTCAACTAAGGGTGTTCTTCGTGGTCTTCACTTCCAGAAGGAATTCCCACAGGGCAAGCTTGTAAGAGTAATTAAGGGTAAGGTTTTCGACGTTGCTGTTGACCTTCGTAAGGATAGTAAGACATACGGTAAGTGGTATGGTGTTGAACTTACAGAGGAAAATAAGAAGCAGTTCTACATTTCAGAAGGATTTGCTCATGGTTTCCTTGTACTTTCAGACGTAGCAGAATTCTGCTATAAGGTAACAGACTTCTATCATCCAGGTGATGAGGGCGGTCTTGCTTGGAACGATCCAGCAATCGGTATCAATTGGCCAGAACTTGTTGGCGAATACAAGGGTAACTGCGAAGCTACAGGCTACACACTTACTGATGGTACAGCACTTAACTTATCTGACAAGGATCAGAAGTGGGATACATTAGAGAATACATTTAAGTTCTAATAATACAATGTATTAAAAAACGCAGCTTTAACAATTATTGTCAAAGTTGCGTTTTTACTATATATGATATACATTAACTAATATAAATTGCCAACCCTGGAGAGGGTTTACAATACTACATTTATAAAGGGGAATTATGATTAGATATCTAATCATATTATAAAACTATGATAAAATCTGTTTTTTATGCAGTAATGTTACTGTTATTTTTTATCTGTGCTTTATTATGGAAAAGAAAAGAAACGAAAATCAACATAATTGAAAACATTGCAATTGCGATAATGACAATTTTATGTTGGAATGCTTTTGCAACAGGTATAATCCAATTATTTTCTATTAAGATTTCTCTAATAACAATTGGACTTACTTACTTTATACCTATCTTATATATATTATTTACTATCAAGAAAAAAGGAATACAACATAATAGTTACTCACTCTGGGATATAGTTCCTATAGTTATTGGTGGTATATTATTATTTCATTATATAAAAAATTACTTTGGACTAGATTTACAGCTTCATTTCATAGCAAGTGATGCAGCTAGACATTTAGACTTCGCTCTTACTACGGTTAATTCTGGAGATATAGCGCTAAACATGTATTTTCATTCGTTAAACGATAGCTTAGCAATGTTATTCTTTAATCCTTTCATCTCAACAGTTATGGGACAGGCTAAAGTATTTACTCTTATGAGTTTGTTTGATTTAGTGCTATTTGGACTAGTTTTTTATGCTATAATTCGACCTTTAATGAAGAGCACACTAGATTACATCATCGGCAACATTTTACTTTTCATGTACGTTTGCGGATACCCATTATATGTAATGCAATTTGGATTCTCATATTATGTATCAGCAATTATATTAATCGAATTTATAATTTTAATTGCAACTAGATATCTAAATGATAGTTCATTAAACTGGCTAATATTACTTAATTTAGCATTATATAGTATATTTGTATGTTATACTTTCCTAATTCCAGTAACATATTTATCATTGTTCATTGCAGTTTTATGGAAACGATTTAAGCCAACTAGTAAGGTTCTTCTAAAAACAGCTTTAGAAGAAATAAAAATATTTATAATACCCTGCATACTAGGACTTTATTACTCTTATAAAAACCTCTCTGAGCTTTCGTCATCAGGCGGAGGAATAACTAACGAAGGTGGAAGCTATTTTGATTTGTTTTCCAACTTTATATGGCTATTACCTATAGCATTTGTTGGTTTAACCTTTTGCTTAAAGAAAATAAAGCACTATGTGTTAAGTTCATTTATAATCACAAATGTGTTATTTACACTATTTATTTTTATCCTTTGTATGAAAGGAAAGATGTCAGCATATTATTATTACAAAGAATATAATGTACTATGGCTTTTAGCTTTTTTAGCATTTTTCTATGGTGTGTTAGAATTAGAAAAACATAGATTAGACTTAATATGTATCTCAATCGCCATACCAATTGCATTAATTTCTATGGTTGTATTTAGAATAGAAGATAGAATTACTGAGCATAATCCTAATATTATGAATATAAGTGCAAAAAATTTTGTAAATATATATGCTTTCAATTATAATTACTATAAAAATTTTCCTATGTTCAATCCGTTGTATATTGACTTAATGAATTATGCAAATGAAAATATATCTGATTCAAAAAAAATAGCAGTTGGTGATGAAGTAACTAATGCTTGGTTTCAAACATTAACTAATTCAAAAAAGAGTTTTGCTTATGGAACACATGAAGACTTAGTTAAATTTATATCTGAAGAAAATCCTGATTACATTTGCATCTTTGCTTCTGAAAGATATAACGAGAACAAAGAATATCTTGATTCCCTAGGTAAATGTATCTATAAAAACGAAGGTGGATTTATAATCAAAACAAAATAATTAAAATTGTAATGGAGTTGAAAGTTATGAATAAACTTATTGTATATCACGGAAGCAGCATGGAAGCTCTAAAATTTGAAGGGAGCGATAGCTATGAAAAATAAATACTTTCCTGATGAAGAAATTGAAGAAAATGATTTATTCTTTGTATGTTCCATGATTGAACGTGTCGCAAGGCAGCTACATCAAAGAAATAAATATGTAGTAAACACCATAGGAAGGGATAACTTATATCACTTGCTAAGTGTTGCCAATGTATTACATTCTGAAAATCCGCTAAAAGTCGCAGATGATTGGATTAAAGATTATAATTTAAAAGCAGGAGATTTTGATATTACAGATATTGATAGAGACTTAGCTGAAAGAATCCCAACAGCATTAGAGATGGGAAGTGTATATAAAAGATTAATTCTAGATACCATGACTAGCAAAGAAAACTATGTCGATGGAATTATAAGAGTCTACAATAATGATCTATGTAAAGTTATTGATAACTATAATTGCAGTGCATTCTACGAACCGTCATATGTAATTGCAAGAGCCTATGAATCAGGCGGTTTTTAATAAGTAAAAATTTGGAGCAGTGAAAGCGCGAAGCGTTTTCACTGCTTTTTCTCTATTTCTAAGTTTACGACAAGATGTGATAATCCTATTCACTTTTCCAATTAGGTCAACGATTCAATTTTGTCCCCATTTTCCTCAGCTATACTCAAAGAGTCTTTCTCCACCTTACAAGTCAAGAAAAGTACCTTAACACCTGCTGCCTTTGCTTCCATTAAGATTTTCTTGTTTGCATTTTCAATATAAAAATCAATTCTTGAATCTCCATAGCTATATTCCGCTTTTACATAATCAAGTCTCTTTTTTTCAAGCCATTCTTTAACTACTTTATTAGAAGCTTGCTTCCTCTATTTTTACAATTTAACTAGATATTAAAATTACTAAATATTCTCTTTCTTTCTGTTTTAGAGACAACTATATTCTGAAGTTGCTCATAACTTCCATCAATCAAAGATTGCTCATCAATAAATATATCATCGATAACAATATACTCATGTGCCATAACACATTTTGTTATGTCATCATATTGTTTTTCAACACACTTATTGAAAAAATTAGCAGTCAATTTATTATCCGAAAAAGTAATAACACAATATGATTGATTCATAGTCTTTAGACTTATTCCATAACGTAACAACATCAAATGCTTCGTCAACCCTATAAATTTAAATCTTTTTCCACATTTCAATAATTTTTGTGTTATTAATATAGCCAAAAATGTGAATACTACTAATAATAATAGTTTTCCAAGTATAATTTTCATATTTTGTGATTCGCCTAAAATTGCATCTTCCAATTTTAATATTGCTATAAAAAAAGTTAACATGTATGCAACTAAATATAAGGCAATAATTACTAATAAAAACCTCTTTATCATCGCACTTTCGCGATTGATAATATTAAATCTTCTTTTCCAATATTCATTATCTGTTTTAAATTTAAATTCCACTTTATTTCACCTCAATTAATAATGCAGTTAATGCAGCAACTGCTGGAGTTCCAGCAAATACAATTATTAGCACTACTATTAGCAGAATTAAATAATCTGCTAAATGATATTTTTTCACCACTTTACCAGCCTCATTTACAGTTTTTTCTACAGCGTTAAATGCATTACTAATACACATAACTGTACTAGCCACAAACATCTTAATTGTTTCCTCCGTTTGCTCTTGCGTTGCGATTATTTCCTCAATTTTCCTATATTTTTGCACTTCTGCTTCGCTTAGCCCATCATCAAATTCAAACTCAAGACCTAATTCAACATATTCCTCAAGTCCTTCTTCAATAGACATATTCTTATGAAATAGAATAAACCATTTAAACGTACCATCATCTAACAATGATACTCCCATTTCAATATACCCATTATTTACCATAAACTGTACTTTTGACTGAAAATCAAGAATCCCAGACGCATCTACCATCATTGAATTATCTTCAGATACATTTTTAAATCCTTTAGTAGCAGTAATATATGCTTTATCTTCAATCTTACCATCCACGATATCAAACTTAGCTCTTGTAAAGCCATCACCAATTGATATACTTTCTCCCTGTGTAGCCTTATATTTAACAGTCACACCAGGTAAACTAACCTCTGTTTCAGCATTGAACTTAACAACATCTACATCAATACCTAGTAACTTCAATGTATCTACACAGAATCCATTAGCTACATCTCTGCTGCTTGGTTTAATCTGCTGTTCTGGTCTATCAATTATGTGATTAAAACCATTGTATTTTCCTGAAGTTGCTACACAATCAAGAGCAAATGCTCCATCAGCCGAACCTTGCGTATACTCACGTATCTGATCAAACACCCAATTATCAGGTAAGATAAAGCCTTTATTGCCACTATATCCTGTGGACATATCACTTACAAAACTATACTTGGCATAACCATAGTTGCCAATACGAGTGCATATGTTACGTGGGCCATAACATCCAATTGTATATTTATGACCATTATCCCTTATGTACTTAGCAATTCCCTGAAAATGTGGAATTATCATATCCGTTGTCTGGTCATCATTAAAGTCATAATCCACTGCAAAAAATATAGGTTCCCCATAAGGAATACCCAAGTCTTCGGCAGCCTCTACAGCTTTCTTAGCATCAGAATAACCCTGATCATAATTGTAATAATGTACCGTTGTTTCTTCATCAGGATGACTATTGTAGTACTCCTTTTCATCCTGATAAATAGCAAATATCGATAGTCCTTGATTGAATAAAATAGACAATTCTTCTCTTGTTAGATTCTTAGGGCCATTAGCTGTACGACCTGTGAGATATCTACCAATTATTCTAAAATCATTGGCATAAATTCTCTTTGCCTTAGTTTCCGTAATCTGTGTTGATGCATCACAAGCAAGCACATCTCTTTTAGGATATCCTGTACTTACAAAAAGTGACATCCAAACCTTGATATCTACCACACCATCTATATTTAACATGCCCGTAAATTTCTGAAACTCTTTTACTGCATTTGCCATTCTCTCATCAAAAGTTTCAGTAAAATTATTACCATCACTGCAATCAAAGGAATTTTCTTTGAATTTTCTTACACCATTAATGTATAAGCCAAACTTAGCAAGTTTTACAAGCTTCCCTTTACCTGTTCCTACTGTAAGGGTATTCTGCTTTGCTAGTTCCTGTGTTGCTGGGCCAAAATTTCCGTTAGCCGTGTAAGCATCCATACCTGCCGATATCTGGAAGGCATATATTAATGCTTTATTCGTGTTGGCATTGTACTTACCATCACATGGTATTATATCAAAATAACCACCATAATATCTATTAAGATACTGTTGAATAAGTCTAATTTTACTATCTCCACCTGGCACCAATACTAGTGCATCAGAACATAATATCTCTTTAAATACCTTAGCTGACAATCTTTCAGTTATATAATCTTCACTAAATCCAGCATCAAGCTGCACCTTTGTAACAGCCTCCATGGTACCATCGCCAAAAAATCCTGTGACAGCACTAGGATTATAACCCTTACAAAAAAGACCATATTGTAAAATTCTTACAAAATTGTTGTCACTATCTCTATCTCCCTTTTTTATGGCTTTACTATTGTAATTTTTAGCTGTTTCTTCCCCGAAGTAACCTGTTATGTTACTCATATGTAATTCAATCTGCAGAGCACGAACCAAGGCATTCATAACTGCATTACCAGTGCGTCCATTTTCCTCTACTTTAACAAATCCTTCTCTACTACCATAAGTTTTGTTTAACCACACTTGTGCTTCTTTTACTTTTTCGTCCATATTCAAGTCTCCTTTTTTAGCTAGTTTTCATTTGTAAAATCTGGATTTCAAATGTCTAATATGGTTATAACTCTTTTGTTAATAATATGCAAGGAAAATAGTTGGTTATATGATTTATTTTATAATTTTTATAAAAAATTAACACTTTTCTTATCACACTAACAAAAATCCTCCAAATTCTGCCACCTGACCTTATGTCATACAGAATTTGGAGGGGTTCTTTTATTTTAAAATTCTTTTGGATGATATGTTGGAACTACTTCCTTAATCAAGCTTCTAATGTCGTCAGTCTCTGAATAAGATGCCTCTTTTAATCTTTCTAGATCTTTGAAAAGTTGCTCTCTATCAAACTCAATTGGCTTGCCAATGTGAATTAACTTGTTATTAGTATCCTGCATTCCTTCTTCCTTCATAAGAAGTTCTTCGTAGAGCTTCTCACCTGGACGAAGGCCAGTGTACTTAATATCCATATTAACACCAAGTGTGTAACCTGAAAGTCTAATTAGGTTCTTGGCTAAATCATCAATCTTAACTGGTTCACCCATATCAAGAACGAAAATCTCTCCACCCTTAGCATAGGCACCTGCCTGTAAAACAAGGGAAACCGCCTCAGGGATTGTCATGAAATATCTAATGATATCCGGATGTGTTACTGTTACTGGACCGCCATGTTCAATCTGTCTTTTAAATAAAGGAATAACTGAACCATTACTTCCAAGTACATTACCAAAACGAACAGCAACAAACTCAGTCTTAGAAATTTCATTATAAGCCTGAACAATCATCTCACATATTCTCTTAGTTGCGCCCATTACATTAGTTGGGTTAACTGCTTTATCTGTACTAATCATTACAAATCTCTTAACACCATACTTATCAGACATCTGTGCTAATTTCCATGTACCAACAACGTTATTCTTAACAGCTTCATTAGGACTATCTTCCATAAGTGGCACATGCTTGTGAGCAGCTGCATGATAAATAATCTCAGGTCTATATTTTTTAAAGACTTCTTCAAGTCTACTTGTATTTCTAACAGAACCTATTAAGACTTCCACATCTGCATCAGGGAAATTTTGCTTTAATTCTTGCTGAATGTCATATGCATTATTTTCATAAATATCAAAAATAATCAATTTCTTAGGATTATGACTAACAAGCTGTCTACATAATTCAGATCCTATTGATCCGCCGCCACCAGTTACCATAATTACCTTGTTGCTTACGTAGCCCATAATTGATTCAATATCTACATTAATAGGATCACGACCAAGTAAATCTAACACATCAACATTTCTAATAGAGTTAATATTAAATTCTCCGTCTACCATCTGGTAAACGCCTGGCAATGTCTTTAATGAACATTCAGTTGTCTTACATATGTTAAGAATCTGCTTTTTTTGCTCTGCTGTTGCACTTGGTATAGCAAAAATAATCTCATCAACACCATAAAGTCTTGCGCTATCTACAATCTTGTCTCTACCGCCTACAACCTTTATTCCTCTAATATATTTGCCAATCTTATTCTTGTCATCATCAATAATACAGACAACTTCTGAATTAGCAAGATATCTAGAATTCTGAATTTCACGAATTATAACATTAGCTGATTCACCAGCACCAATAATCATAATTCTTGTATATTCACCAAGTTGACGCTTTCTATTTAATACAGTTCTTATCATACGATACATAAATCGGCTGGCAGATTCTGCCACAATAAGAAATACCATAGTATTAAAATAAACACTTCTTGGTAACATTGTATTAGTTAGTGCAGTAAAAATAACATGCACAACTTCTACAACAAAACATGCCTCAGCAATTTTGTAAACCTCAGCTATACTTGCATACTGCCATAATGAATGATACAGCTTAAATGCCCAAAAAATCACTAATGAAACCAACGTATATGGAAGCATATTAGCAGCATATGCATGTACATACTGTGGTTCAATCTTAGCAATGCTCACATCAAAACGCATAACCAATGCCAAATAAACAGCTGCATTTAATATAATTGCATCTACTATTATCAGGAAAAATCTTCTAACTAGAAGTTGCATCCTGTCTTTTTTCTTCTCATCCATACCAAAACCTCTTTTTCTTGAATGTAATATCAAGTCTTATTTTTTCATAAAAAAAGATCTTAATGTTCCAAGTCCATAAGATACATGTAATAAAAAAAACAATACCGGCAAAAGAACTGCACTAGCATGTCTCTTATCTCGTGGTGCTGTAATAACCGCCAAAATTGCCATTGCTATGGCAAGCAAGCAATAAAGCCCCCACATTATTCCTGTAAGTATACCAATAGCCATCCAATCTGTAAACAGGCAAAGTATTGTAGTTACTATAATAGCCATTACAAAAGCAAATGGAACAAAATGATATAAAGATAAACATCCCGGAACAAGTCTAAGAGTCTTACCAATCCAAAAACCATTGGCATGCTTTTGCTTCAACATCTTAGCTAAGCTACTTCTTATATATTGATAGCTTACGATGTCCGGATCAAAAAGAATATTAAAGCCAGCATTTCTTATTCTATAATGAATCTCATTATCCTCTGTTCTAGTAAGCTGTTCATTAAATCCGCCTACTTTATCAAACACTTCTCTTCTATAAGCCCCATGAAAAATTGATTTAACGTATGTCTTTCCAGGATTATTTCTAAAGGAAGCTATGCTTGATCCAAACATTGAATTTTCAGCAAGTAATAACGTATCCTGCCAATTAGAATCATCTTTTATAATAGTAGGTCTTCTGCCGCCTACCACCATCTCTCCAGATTCCAAATCCCTTACGTTCTTAGAAACAAAAGAAGTTGGTAACTTAGCATGGGCATCTACCTTTAAGATAGCCTCGCCCTCATAACAACTAAGCGCCACATTCCAGCCACACGGCAAAGTCTTCTTTGGATTTTTTACGATACTTATTTTTCTAAAATTTGTTGAGTTTTTCTCCATGAAATCCCTCATGATTTCTGGTGTCTTATCTGTCGATGCTGAATCAACCAAAAGCAATTCCATGTCATTATGGTTATAATCCTGATTTTTTATATCATCAAGAATATCACCTATATATTGTTCTTCATTATACGCTATAACGCAAATTGTAATATACACAAGTAATTCCTCTCATTCCTAACTATTTACGAACAGTTAGTTTTTCGCTCCCAACTACTGATATAAATGTATCCCATAAAACAGACATCTCAGTAAAGAAGCCAAATTTCTTGAGTGATTCAAGATTATATTTCATCTTAGCTGGCAAAATCTCATTAACATAAACATCGTCAGCATCTCCTGCATCAACTCTACCAAGGATCTTATCCTCGTCCTTATATGCAATACTTGTTCTGCTTGTAAGACCAGCTGGAAGAAGTAATGTGGCATACATTTCAGGAGTGTATCTCTTAACATATTTAGCAACTTCAGGTCTTGTTCCAATTAAAGTCATATCCCCTGCTAGTATATTAAAAACCTGAGGAAACTCATCCATTCTATATTTTCTAAGAAATTTACCAACTCTTGTAATTCTATTATCATTATCAACAGTAACTGCTGATCCTAATTCACTGGCATTTACCACCATAGTCCTAAACTTGAAAATTCTAAAAATCTTACCATACTGTGTCACTCTTTCCTGTCTAAAAAATACAGGTCCTCTAGAATCAAGCTTAATTGCTATTGCAATAACTCCCATAGGAATTAATAATACCACCATCATAATGAAAGCAATAATCACATCTATAAATCTCTTAAAACATAACCATATCTTATGCTTCTCTAAAATTGCATAATATTTATAAACTTCCTTGGTTCGCATCTTATTAGGCAATTTTGTCCAAGATCTTAGTCTCATATATTATTCTCCAATAATCAAAAATCTACTGTGACAACTTAAGTTGCCACAGTATCTCTATTTTATACGTATTTATTGAATGTTTCAATAACATATGCTAAATCTTCATCAGATAATCTTGTATGAAGCGGTAATGTTATTTCATTTTGATACATATTGTAACTATTAGGGTAATCCTTAATATCAAAACCTAACTTCTTATATGCTGTATGCATAGGAAGAGGCTTATAATGAACATTAGTAGACACGCCGTCTTCAGCCATAGCTGTAATAAGGGCGTTTCTCTTAGCTTCATCATAACCATCAATTCTAACAATCATTAAATGACCACTAGACTGATACTCATCTGTATAATGCTCTAAGATGTGAACTCTATCACTTTCAATGCCCTTCTTATAAGTTTCAACCATTTCTCTTCTTCTCTTTAAAAGCTCAGGATATCTTTCAAACTGTACAAGACCAATAGCAGCCATAATATCTGTCATATTGCACTTGTAATAAGTTCCAATGATATCGTATTCCCAAGCACCTGCCTTAGTCTTAGCAAGAGCATCTTTATTCTGTCCATGAAGTGAGAATAACTGTAACATTTTGTATGTATCCTCATCATCAATTCCTTCAATGCTATTCCAAGATAGAGCTCCACCTTCAGCTGTTGTTAAGTTTTTTACAGCATGGAATGAGAAAGCTGTAAAGTCAGCAATGCTACCACTCATCTTATTCTCACCCTTAAATTTTGCGCTAGCACCAAAGCCATGAGCTGAATCACCTAATACTAAAATTCTGCCTAGAGCCTCCTGATATTTGCCCTTTGCTCTAAAGAGGTCTTTCTTACTGTATACAATGTCAAAAATCTTCTCATAATCGCAAATTGTTCCCGCAAAATCAACAGGAATAATTGCCTTAGTATTCTCATTAACAGCCGCATTTAATTTATCATAATCAAAATGGAAAGTACCTGGCTCTACATCCACTAAAACTAACTTAGCACCAACGTGATCAACAACAGATGCTGAAGCAGTATATGTATATGCTGGTACAATAACCTCATCACCTTCACCAATTTCAAATAGTCTAAGTGCTAATTCAAGAGCTGCAGTTGCTGAATTAAGGCAAACAGCCTTTTTAGTTCCTACATAATCTGCGATTTTTCTCTCAAATTCCTTAGTCTTAGGTCCAGTTGTAATCCAACCTGATTTAAGTGTGTCCACTACTGCATTAATTTCAGCATCAGTTATATCTGGTGGTGAAAAAGGTACGTTTAACTTACTCATTTTTACTTATCCTCCAAAATCCATATCTAATTGTTAACTACTTTAACGATTCCACCTTACTTGATTCACTTTCAGTCCCTGAATTAAGTTCTGTTTTTACCATTTCAGGGAAGCTATATTTAAGGTTTCCAGTGGTGTTAAGTACTGAAATCGTGTAGCTTACAGTCTTATAGCCTTCTTGTTTTAATGTTATTGTCTTGTTGCCATAAGTTTTTTGAAAACTACAAGGTATAACTCCAACATAAACACTATCTACATAAAGCGCAGCTCCAGTTGGTGCTTCAACAGAAACTGTATATCCGTTAGTGTTATCCTTAGTTGTAGTTGTCTCCTTAGTTGTTCCTGTACTGCCATTAGATATCATATCTATAACCTTAGTTTTGTAAGATGAATTTACTACGAAGGTTTCAGAATATTGTTCGTAGTGATTGCAAACCAAGGTTAAATAATGCCTTCCATATTTTAATGAAATAGGCTCTGAATAGTCAACTTCTACATTATCAATGCTAAGAATAGCATTACTTGGTGTAATAGAAAAATTGACTGTTCCATACTTGTCTGCCTTTGGCGCATATTCGCTAAAGTCGACACTAGATGTTTCATCCTTGTTAATAGTTACAGTCTTAGATGCTGATACATCTTCTAACTGAATTTCTACAGTATACACCCCAACGGGAGAAGTAACAAGCATTCCTTCTGTAACAGCAAATAATTGCTTGCCAATTGTAACATATCCACCGACGAAAGCATCTAAACCTGTGAATTGAACATATCCATGTCCATTATTTACATCAATAGAATAAAGTTTTTCTCCAATGCCCCTTAAAGTTAAATTGTCTTGTTTTACTATCTGCGCAATATTAATTCTAGCGCCATCTGATAATACCACAGCATTTTCATCATAATAAAGATTAGTAGCACCAATTGTAATTTTTCGACTACTTTCATCTACTGTAATATCTGAAACATCACTTCTTTCCCAACTATCAGAATTGCCATAAATAGCATTCGCCTTACCATTCTTTCCCACATAAACATCGTAAATCTGGCCAGGCTCAAGAGAAACATCTGCAACTACCTTCTCATAAGCATCCTTAATATCAGTAGCACCTGTATATGGAACTTCATATTCTGTGCCAGATGAAATATCTAACATATGAGTCATATCCTTAGCTGTATCTATAAAAGTGAGAACACCTGTAAGAGTAGGCTTTGCTGTATCTTCCTCTACAATATCGTCTACTTTTTTCACAACTCTGCCAAGAGTAATTGAACTGCCCGGCGTAATTGTGCTTGATTTCTTCGCCTTACCAATGCCACTACAAGCAATCTGCGACATAAATAATGTTAAGCATGCTCCCAAGGCAACAAGCTTAATTACATATCTCTTCATAAAATTATCCCCCAAAAATTAGCAACCACAATTTAGCGTTACTTACTAATTTACCTATCTACTCCACGTAAATTTTATCACAAAGCTTCGATTATGTGAAGTTTTACAAGTTCACACGCATATGAATAAGTTTTATGTTATAATATGTCTTGCATGTAATGCAAGACCCAACGCCCGCCCATTGCGCAGCAATTCTCATGCGGGCTTTCCAAACCACTGTCTTGCACGCAGTGCAAGACCCAACGCCCACTCATTGCGCAGCAATTCTAATGCGGGCTTTCAACCCTTGTCTTGCACGTAGTGCAAGACCCAACGCCCGCCTATCGCGTAGCGATTCTAATGCGGGCTTTCCATTATGAAAAAATAACCCGAGGTTTTTATGAATATCGATGTTAATAAAAATGCTTTTAAAATAGATTTACCAGAAGACGTTAAATTCGTCATTAATCAAATAGAAAAAAATGGACATTCTGCCTACGCTGTTGGTGGATGTGTCCGCGACACATTACTTAATAAAAAACCGCAGGATTGGGACATTACCACATCTGCCCTTCCTACACAGGTAAAATCCTTCTTTAGAAGAACAATTGATACTGGAATAGAACACGGCACTGTTACAGTCATGATTGACAAAACTGGTTACGAGGTCACAACCTACAGAATTGATGGTGAATATAAAGACGGAAGACATCCCGAATCCGTAGAGTTTTCCGTACGCTTAAGCGATGATTTAAGTCGCCGAGATTTTACAATTAATGCTATGGCATACAATGAAACTGACGGATTAGTTGATGAATTTGGTGGAATTACAGATCTTAACAATAAGATAATCCGTTGCGTTGGAGTTGCCAAAGACCGCTTTAGTGAAGATGCTCTTCGTATGATGAGAGCAATTCGCTTTAGTGCACAGCTTGGTTTTAACATAGAAGATTCAACAATGAAGGCTATATATGAACTTGCACCAACAATAAATAAGATCAGTATGGAAAGAGTTCATGTAGAACTAGGAAAGACACTGGTTTCCGCTAATCCAGAACGATGTCTTTTATATTCAAAAACAGGACTTTTTAAGGAAATTCTTCCTCTTATAGATGAAGCTCTTACTAACAAACACGTTAATAAGACCTTAAAAGCCCTAAAGCATATTCCTGATGACTATGATTTAAATTTAACACTACGAATGCGTTATGCCCTTTTATTCTCATCACTTGGAAGCGAAAGTGCAACAAAAACCCTAAAAGATTTGAAAATGGATAATGTTACAATAAAACTTGTTGCTTCAATAATCGAAGCTAGCCAAAATGAAATTGCAGAGACAGAACCAGCCATAAGAGAAGCCCTAAGGCGACTAGGCAGTGATATTTTCTATTTATCACTTGATTACCAAAAAGCCCTAACACTTGCGGCTTCAGATTTAACGGGAATAACAAATCCTGTTAAATTATCTCACTATGAGAACCTTAGGAAAATGGCTAAGGAAATCATTGACCGAGGAGACTGCTTCTCTATAAAAAGTCTAGATATTTCTGGTAACGACTTATTAGAATTTGGTTTATCTGGAAAAGATATAGGAAAGACTTTAGAATACCTCTTAGATTTATGTATTGAGAATCCTCGACTTAATGAAAAATCCACATTAATTAGCATGATTCCAAGAGACTAATTAAATAATCACGTATTATAATAAAAAGTCATTTTTGGCAAATGCCAAAAATGACTTTCTTAATTTTACCTAATCAATATTTCCACTTATTCTATCCTATACACTTATATAAATATTTATTGTATCATATAATAAAACAATAAATGAATTTAATCGTAATGCAACAAAACAAGGAGACATAATGATAAAAATTGCGATATTAAATAAGAAAAAACACATGCTTGAAAAATTACATAACATTATTTTAGAATACTCTTTTAGACGAAATATAGAGATAATTATCGACGAATTTATACATGAGAATGAGTTATACTCTATAAAAAGTAACCATGATTTAATCATAAAACAAGAAGACTTGCCAAATGAAACAATATATAAAGAAACAGTTTTTAATATTATCGACGAATTTTTCCAAACCATAAATGATAGCAAAAAATATATTATTCTAAAGCAAGGACTAGACCAAAAAATTATAAAAATTAAAGATATACTTTTTATTGAGGCATTTGGAAAACTCAGTTTAGTTCATGTGTTAACTGAAAACAGGGTAATAGAATCAACAGAACTATTAGCCTCATTAGAAAAAAGACTTGATAATAAATTCTGTAGATGTCATCGATCTTGTCTTGTAAATTTACGACATGTTATATCATATAATCAAACACACGCTATATTAATAACCGGAACTAAAGTAGACATAAGCAGAAGAAAGCATAAATTTTTCGAAGAAAAATATAATCATCTATCTTACAAAAAATAATAACCACTTATTCTATGTTAATAATTAACTCATAATTTTATGATATATTCTTCTAAAAGGAGGTATATATATGAGCAAAAAAAAGACATCTATAGTAATAACTTGGATATTATTACTTATATTAATTATGAATATGGGGCTATCCTCAGTATTTGCAGCAGAAAATAACTATCAAAGTTATTGTATTGAAGTGGATGATTTAATTCAATATAATAACACAACAAATATTGAATTAAGTAATGATAAACTTAAAGAATTAAACATCCTAGCTACAGAGATGAATCTAAATGATCAAGATATTGATGAAATCCAAAAATTATATAAAGAATATCATCAATATAATCAGATAGAAGATAGCAAAATAAAAGCTAAAATAGTAAAAAAAGTCGTAAAATTAATTGTTCCACTAACCGGAAAAGCTTTAAAAGCTGCGGGTGTAAAAGTAACTGAAAAAGGATTAGCTGATATAACAAACTTTTTATTTGAATGGGAAGGTCCATTACAAGATGGTATTGAACAAGCATTAATAAGCATAGGTGCACCTAAAACTGTTGCTCATTGGTCAGCAAAAACAATAATGTTTGTTCTTTTTTAACCTGGA
This sequence comes from Lachnospira multipara LB2003, assembly GCF_000702205.1. Taxonomy (GTDB): domain Bacteria; phylum Bacillota; class Clostridia; order Lachnospirales; family Lachnospiraceae; genus Lachnospira; species Lachnospira multipara_A. The sequence continues at coordinate 140,252 of NZ_JNKW01000006.1, forward strand.
GGCATTATGAATAATAAAGACAAAGAAAACTTAGCAAATTCAATAACATTCTCTATACTTATGGCTATTGCACTTATAGCTTGTATAGCAATGTATGTAATAAAATTCATTACAGATAAAACGCTACTAAGTCCATATCTATTCTCTATCCCTTTCTTTTTAGGATACGCAATTAACTTTATCTTAAATGCCAGTCTTAAAAAAGAAAAGAAATATATACTATATGCCCTTATAGCAATTATTTTATTTATTATAGATATAATTTTACTTGTGAATAAGTATTAGAAAAGAAAGTCATTTTTGGTAAATGCCAAAAATGACTTTCTTTTTATTTACTTCTTGTAAATTTCTGACCATCGACTTCTAATTCAACTGCAGCCAATGCTATAGTGTTTCTTCTTAATCTATACTTTTTAGTTAACAAATCAAATTCTTCCATTGAAATACTCTTTTTATTTTTATCTCTTAAAAATTGATTTGCAATTTCCAAATACTTATAATCACCTAAAATGGCATGTCCTCGTGATGCAAATTGAACTCTAATTTGGTGATGTCTTCCAGTCATAAGCTTAATTCTTATTCTGCTTACTTTACTTTCTTCATCATAGGATAAAAGCTCATATTCTAATCTAGCTTCCTTAAAATCTTCATTATCTTGCATAGATTGTGTCATATCACAAATGCTACTTGTATTATTAACCTTATCATGAATTAAATAATCCACCAATGTCTCTTTTTTGCAATCAACTTTTCCATAAACATAAGCCTCATATATCTTACTTATAGAGCCTTTGTCCTGTACTTCTCTAGAATATCTTGCAGCAGCTTCCTTATTCTTTGCAAATAAGACCAAACCTGCTACTGGCCTATCCAATCTATTAATAATTGCTGCATAAACCTCTTCTTTTTTCTTTTTTCTATATGCCAAGACTTCTGACACTAGATCTACATCAAGGCTTTTTCCACTTTGTGAGAGCTGTCCAGCCTTCTTATCCACAATTAATTTGTCTTTATCCTCATAAATTACCTTTAACATTCTTTTACCTTAGCGCGAAAACTAAAAATACGCTGTTCCCTAATAATAAAATACAAGCTATTCCTACAAGAATACTAATCTTATCCTTATCAAATATACCTTTTGTTATAAATCGAATTGCATATCCACAAAAAATTACGGCTGAAAGTACGTGCGGCCTTACCCATACTGTATTAGTAATGAAATTATATACGTACATAACAACGCATCCAATCGCCGCAAGTCCCATCAATGCTGTAAATGCAATCGAATTAGCTCGCATATTACTTTCATCGTCATTTTTTTTCATAAATTCTCCTCAATAATACGCCCGCATTTTATTGCTGCGATGGGCGGGCGTTGGGTCTTGCAACTTCGTTGCAAGTTTTCTTGGGAAAGCCCGCATTAGAATTTGCTTCGCAAATGCGCGGGCGTTGGGTCTTGAAAGCCCGCATTAGAATCGCTTCGCGATCAGCGGGCGTTAGGTCTTGCAATAAAATTGCAAGACAGGTTACATCTTAAATCTGTAGCCTACGCCCCAAATTGTTTCGATGTACTGTGGCTTTGATGTATCATATTCGATTTTTTCACGAATCTTCTTTATATGTACTGTAACTGTTGCAATATCACCGATTGAATCCATGTCCCAAATTTCCTTAAATAATTCATCCTTTGTAAAGACATGATTTGGGTTTTCTGCAAGGAATGTAAGAAGATCAAATTCCTTAGTTGTAAAGGCTTTTTCCTCACCATTGACAAACACACGTCTTGCTGTCTTATCAATCTTGATACCTCTTACTTCAATAATATCATTAGCTGGCTTGCCACTACTTACAAGTCTTTCATATCTTGCAAGATGTGCCTTAACTCTAGCAACCAATTCACTTGGTGAAAAAGGCTTTGTCATGTAATCATCTGCACCTACTCCAAGTCCACGAATCTTATCAATGTCTTCCTTCTTAGCTGAAACCATAATAATAGGTGTGTCCTTACTTTCTCTAATAGTCTTGCAAATCTCAAAACCATCAACACCTGGTAACATAATATCAAGAATAAAAATGTCATAATCATTTTCAAGAGCCTCTGCCATTCCTGATGTTCCATCTGAACAAACAGTTACTTCAAAACCATTTAATTCTAAATAATCCTTTTCAATTTCTGCAATTGCATCTTCATCTTCTACAATAAGAATCTTACTCATATTAACCTCCAAAAGTCGATTTTTTTCAATTATTATTTTTGTTCACTGGTGCAAGTCAACTCTTTTTTTCTGTATTTAGGTAACTTTAAATGCATTGTTGTACCTTGACCTTCAACAGATTCTGCCCATATTTTTCCTTTGTGGTCTTCCACAATTTTCTTAACAATAGCAAGTCCAATGCCGCTACCACCTTGTTTAGAATTTCTTGAATCATCAGTTCTATAGAACCTTTCAAAAATTCTTTCCAAATCCTTGCTAGCAATACCCTTACCATTATCACTAAATTGGACATGAACATATTCACCTTCATCGTAAATATCAATTCCAATTTTTCCCTGGCGGCCTTCCACCATGTATTTTTCAGAATTACTAATAATATTGTTAACTACTCTCTTTAACTGTTCCGGATCCACACATACATAAGCCGCTTCTGTTAAATGAGATTGATACTCTAAATCAATCTGACTTGCCTCAAGTTCAACACTAATTTCCTCAATGCAGTCATTAAAATAATCTCCTGCACTAATCTTAGTAAACACATAAGGCACTCTGTTAGTATCAAGCCTTGAATAAATTGACAACTCATCAATCAATTTATCCATGTCATTTACTTTATTAGCAATAGTCTTAATGTATTTTTGTCGTTTTTCTTCAGTGTTAGCTATACCATCTTGTAAGCCTTCAACATAGCCCTTAATAGCGGTAAGTGGTGTTTTTAAGTCATGTGAAATATTTCTAATTAAGTCTTTTTCTTCCATATCAGATTTTAATTTTGCTTCTGAGTTTTCCTTTAGAATAAGTCGCATTTCTTCAAAATCCTTGCAAAGTTGACCTATTTCATCATTACTTACCCTTGGCATCTTAAAATCGAAATTACCATCTTTAATATTATTAGTTGCTAATTTCAATTTGTTAATTGGCTTTATTATTGAATTATAAATCCACACACTTAGTATAATTGCCGTAAGAACAAGCACTATCATTATAGCTAGCGCAAACATGGTAAATGAATTACGTATCTGTGGAACTGTCTGGGTTATAGATGTCAAAATCGATACGTTATATACGTTTCCTTCGCTATCAGTAAAACACAAGGTCTTTATAATTGACTGATAATCACTTTGATAAAATCCCGAATCACATATTTGCCCATTTTCCGGTGCAGATACGTCTGGTAAAATTTCTTCAAGTTCAGTTTTTGAAAAAGAAGTCGAATTAAAAAGTAACACACCATTCCATGTTACAACTAAATCTGATAACTTCGTCTTTAACTCAGATGAAATCTCCCTTAGCGTTGCCTCATCAGAAAAACTATCAGGATCGGATTCAGCTCTCTCTATCATGGACTGATAAATACCATTGGTTACCTCACTAATTAAGGTTCCATTAGAATAGATACTCTCGATACCTATTTTTTTCTTAACACCATAGAATTGTTTATAATTGTATGATTGCCATTCTAATATTAAAAATGCCGCTGCACTAAATAGAACTACCGGCATTAATATCATGGTTATAAATGATATTTTTAATTTATTTTTAAGCTTCATAGATTTGCCTTTACTAATTTATTATTTTAATAAAGATATTTTATCACAAATATAACCATTTGTTTATGATTTAACGATGAAAAGAATAAACATTACATAAATTTTCATCTAAAGCTAAATTTTCGTTTAATTCCTTTCAATCACCATTTGTTATCGTTTTGACAAAGTCAGTCATCCCGCCTACATCAATAGTTTAAAGCAATTATTTTAGCTATTCGTTAAATTTTTCTCAATCTAGTTCCCTCAAATCCGCATAAAATCTGCAACTTTCGCAAATTTGTCGTTGTGCGTTTTATATTAATATGCTACAATCGAATTATGCAATAAGCGTTCGGCCGCAAAACATTCTAGCAAAATCAATCAATCTCTAATGTTTTAAATTCATTGTAAGATGCTTGACTTTACCGTAATTTTTCCCTTCTTGGGAGTTAGTCTTACAATGTTTTTTTATTGCTAGAACCGATCGCAAAAATAAAAAAATGGAGGGCAATATGATAGGTAATGTTATCGTGGGCCAATCTGGTGGTCCAACATCAGTAATTAATTCAAGCCTAGCTGGTGTATTCAAAACTGCAAAGGATAGAGGAGCTAAGAAGGTATACGGTATGCTTCACGGTGTTAAGGGCTTATTAGATAAGCAATATGTTGACTTATCTGAAAAAATTAAGACTGATATAGATATCGACTTATTAAAAAGAACACCTTCTTCTTATTTAGGTTCTTGTCGTTATAAATTACCTGAAATTGGTGAAGACAGAGAAACTTATGAGAAGATATTTGCTATCTTAGAAGAACTTGATATTAAGTATTTCTTCTACATCGGTGGTAACGATTCAATGGATACAATCAAGAAATTATCTGACTATGGTTTAATAATCAATAGTGATATTAGATTCATGGGTGTTCCAAAGACAATTGATAACGACTTAGCTGTAACAGATCACACACCTGGTTATGGTAGTGCTGCTAAGTTTATTGCATCAACAATGAAGGAAATTATCCGTGATGGTCTTGTTTATGATTATCCACAGGTTACTGTAGTTGAAATCATGGGACGTAACGCAGGTTGGTTAACAGCTGCTGCAGCTCTTGCACGCGGTGAAGATTGCGAAGGCGTTGATTTAATTTATCTTCCTGAGAAGGTGTTTGACATCGACCATTTCATGGCAAGAGTAGAAGAAAAAGTAGGGGATGGACGTTCAGTTGTTATTGCAGTATCTGAAGGTATCAAAGTCGAAGATGGTCGTTATGTATTCGAACTTGCAGATCACGTTGAATTCGTAGATGCATTTGGTCACAAGCAGCTTGCTGGTACAGCTAAATTCTTAGCTGATAAGATTGGTGCTGCTTATGGTGTAAAAACAAGAGCTATTGAACTTGCTACATTACAGCGTTGTGCTGCTCATATGTGTAGTAGAACAGATATTACAGAAGCATTCAACGTTGGTGGTGCTGCTGTAAAGGCTGCATTCGAAGGTGAATCTGGCAAAGTAGTTGTATTAAAGAGAGTTTGCGATGATCCATACATGTGCATTACAGAAACACATGATGTTCATCAAATCGCTAATATCGAAAAGAAGATTCCACTTGAGTGGATAACAGATGACGATTATGTAACAATGGATTTAATCCACTACATTCGTCCATTAATTCAGGCTGAGTTATCACCAATCATGGTTGATGGCTTACCAAGACATTTAAATATTAATATGTAATTATAACTAAAATATTTTAAAAAAGACTGTGCAATGAGATTCTATCTCACTACACAGTCTTTTATATATCTATATATTATTTTTTCCTCAGGAATTTCTCCTTTTATCAAGTTTGGTCTTCATGAAGAGAAACAATAAAAATACCATCTTGTTTATAGATTACTGTGTTTCTATCGTTAAAAAATGTACTAATTTATCAAATTCATTGTCTCCTATATCTTTTCGTCTAATGTAAAGATGTTTATAATCATATACATGTTCATGTGTTATATGTAATCGTTTAATTGAACGGGTTTTATTGATTAATAAACTGCGATAGTTTATTTTGTCTTTTTTAATATATAAATATATATTTTCTTCTGTATTTAATAATTCTTTATATGAATGCTTATATCTTAGTCTTAAAGAAATTTTTGTTAAAAAAGGAACTTTTACTTTGTTAAGTCTTATTTTGTATATTTTATATGATAAAAATTGTAATACTAATACAATAATAAACAAAAAACCATAGTATATATAACTATAATCACCTAATAATATTAGGCTAAAGTATGAAATCCAAAATAACAAATATAACGCGATAATAATCTTTTTTGATTTGACATTGAGTAAATGCAGGTGTCTCATTTTGGTTACGCCAAGATCTAGCCAATAATCTTCGTTTACAGTGTATTTTATATTCACAAATTAAGCCTCCTATACGAATACTAGCAAAATCTTTATTATAAAGTATCCAAGTGTTATAAAAAATGCCGCATTAATAGTGATTTTTATAGCTTCTTTTGCAGCATAACTATAGTCTATTAGAGACATTGTTGTTGTAATTCCTATAGCTGTATCTATAATAAAGTTGGCTACTAATTCGCCTTCTTTCTTTGCTAACTCTTTAAAATTTTGCTGTATGGTTTGTTTTTCATTTATTGTTAGATGTTCTTTAAACGTAATCGTTAATCCAACTTCCACGTACTCTGTTAATCCTTCCGAAACATTAGCATCCTTATGTATTAAATATGATATGCTAACTTCTCCTGTTTCTGAAATATTTAGTCCATATTCTATATATCCATTTTTTACATTAAATTGTAATTTGTTCTGCAGATCTACAATGCCATTGTAATCTATATTAACAGAATTATCAGAGGACGCGTCTTTTAATTTGTTCATTACTTCATCGTAGGTTGCATTAACTATCTTTCCATCCTTAACAGTTAAACTAGATCTTCGATTACCACTTCCTACTGACACTTTATGCCCGTAGGTTGTTTCACAAGAAATTGTTAATTCAGGTAAATCAATGGTATATGTCTCATCAAATGATTTTATATCAATGTCATAACCTAGAGCTTTTGTAGTATCTTTACTAAAGTTTAAGGCAATGTCTTTTGATGAAAGTGTCTTTTGACTTGATTCATTAGCCACTATATTTTTAAAGCCCATATATTTACCAGATGTTGCTACACAATCTAGGGCAAAACTACCATCAGCTGAGCCTTGTGTGTATTCTCTTATCTGATCAAAAGCCCAATTTTCTGGTAAAATGAATCCCTTATTACCGCTGAAACCTGTAGACATATCGCTAACAAAACTATAGGTTGCATATCCATTATCAGATATTCTTTTACAGATATTTCTTGGGCCATAGCATCCTACAAGATATTTATTACCGTTTTGTCTAATATATTCTATAATTCCTTGAAAGTGTGGAATTATCATATCTGTTGTCTGATCATTATTAAAATCATAATCAACAGCAAAAAATATAGGCTCTCCATACGGAATCCCTAAATCAGAAGCCGCTTTCACAGCTTTTTTAGCATCTTCAAAACCTTGATTATAATTATAATAATTAACTGTAGTCTCTTCATCTGGATGTGTTCTATAGTATTCTTTTTCATCCTGATAAATAGCGAATACTGATAGCCCCTGGTTAAATAAAGTCTCTAATTCTTCTTTTGTGAGATTTTTAGGGCCAGCAAGAGTACTACCTGTCAAATATCTACCTATAATTCTAAAATCATTGGCATATATTCTCTTAGCTTTAGTACTTGTGACTCTAGTTGATGTGTCACAGGCCAGGACATTTCTTTTTGGATATCCAGTGCTTACAAGAAGAGACATCCATACTTTTATATCTACTTTTCCATCAACTTCTAGTATACCAACATATCTTTGAAAATTTTCGACATTATCTTTCATTTTAGAATCGAATACATCTGAAAATTCTCCATTTTCACTACAATCAAATCTATTTACATTATTTCTTCTTACACCATTACAATAAAGAGCATATTTTGCTATCTTTACTAATTCACCTCTAGCATTGCCAGTTTCTAACTGCTTTTCGCCTGCTAATTTAGTTGTTGCTGGACCAAAATTTCCATTAGCAATTGCCCTATCCATTCCACTCTCTATCTGAAATGCATATATTAAGGCTTCATTAGTTGCTGCATTATATTTACCGTCACAACTAATAATTCCAGTTAAGTCGCTATATTTTCTATTAAGATTTTGTTGGATTTTTCTTAACATTTCTTCTCCACCAGAGACAAGCGTTAATGCATCTGATGACAATATAGCTTTAAATGCTTTAGCTGATAATGTGTCTGATAGATCATTTTCATCAAATCCTGCATCAACCAAAACTTTATGAACAGCCTTTAATGTATTTTCTCCAAAGTACCCTGTTACGGCTGTAGGATTATAACCTTTACAATAAAGTCCATGCTGAAGAATTCTAATTATAGATTTGTCTTTATCTTCATCGCCCTTCTTTATAGGATTCTTATTATATAGATTTTCTGTGGCTTTACCAAAATAACCTGTTGGATTTTCAATGCCAAGTTCGATCTGTAAAGCCGTAACTAAAGCTTGCATAACTACATTACCGGTTCTGCCAGTAACAGATATAGTTTTAAATCCAGTTTTGCCCTGATACTTTTTATTTAACCAAACTTGAGCATCTTTTACGCGTTCATCCATAAGTCTACCTCCCCTTTTATGTCTATCTTAAACGTCAATTTTATTATAAACCTTGGGATAAGTGATATTATTAATAAAGCATAAAAATTTTATGATAAATCTGGAGCTAGACTTATCATTTTTAAATCTAATCCTTAATAACACATAAAAAAAGAAGATAGATACAATTAAACTTGCTCAATTATATCTATCTTCTAAGTTTTGTTTATTATCAAATCAGTATAATAATATCAATTTTATTCGATATTACTTAGCAACAATATTAAAGATCTTACCCTTAACGTAGATTTCTTTTATAATATTCTTTCCTTCAAGTGCCTTAGCAACTCCAGCAACTTCCTTACCTCTTGCCTTTACTGATGCTTCATCTTCATCAACAGCAATTTCAAGAGTACCACGTACCTTACCATTTACCTGAACACCGATTTCAATTGTGTCATCCTTACATTTTTCTTCATCAAATGTTGGCCAAGCAGCATATGCTATTGTTTCTTCATGACCAAGCATCTGCCATAATTCTTCACCAATATGAGGGCAGATACATGAAAGCATCTTAATAAAGCCTTCTGCATAAACTAAAGGACACTTTTCTTTAACTGCAGCATTCATGAAGATCATCATCTGTGAAATAGCTGTATTAAAGCCAAGTGTTTCAAAATCAGATGTAACCTTCTTAACTGTCTTGTGGTAAACCTTTTCAAGGGCTCCACCTTCGCCATCAATTAAGTTTTCTTCTACTGAGAAGTAGTTCCAAACCTTATTTAAGAATCTTCTTGCACCTTCAACACCATCATTAGACCATGGCTTAGAAGCTTCAAGAGGTCCCATAAACATTTCATATAATCTAAGTGTATCAGCACCATAATCTCTTACGATATCTGAAGGATTAACTACGAATTCTGGGAATCTCTTACCCATCTTAATACCATTAGAACCAAGAATCATACCCTGGTGTACTAACTTCTTAAATGGTTCCTTAACTGGTGAAATACCCTGATCGTAAAGGAATCTATTCCAGATTCTTGCATACATTAAGTGACCTACTGCATGCTCTGGTCCACCAATATAAAGGTCAACTGGTAACCAATGCTTAAGAAGTTCTGGATCACATAATTCCTTATCATTCTTAGGATCAATATATCTCATGTAATACCATGATGAACCTGCTGAACCTGGCATTGTAGAAGTTTCTCTCTTACCCTTAATGCCATTGTGATCATACATCTTCCATTCTGTAGCATTCTCAAGAGGAGCCTGTCCGTTCTTACCCTTGTAATCTTCAAGTTCAGGAAGAAGAAGTGGTAATTCATCATCATCTAACACATGAATCTGTCCATCTTCTAAGTAAACTACAGGAACTGGTTCACCCCAGTATCTCTGTCTTGCAAAAATCCATTCTCTAAAGTGGTAGTTAGCTGTACGCTTAGCAACACCCATCTTCTCAAGCTTAGAAGTGATTGCTTCCTTAGCTTCTTCAACAGTTAAACCTGTGAATTCTTCTGAGTTAATAAGCTTGCAGCCCTTGCCTAAATAGTCTTGTTTTTCAAATGCATGCTCTGAAACATCTGCGCCTTCAATAACCTGAATCATAGGAATATTGTGGGCGATAGCATATTCAAAATCTCGCTGATCGTGACTTGGAACAGCCATAACAGCACCTGTACCATAGCTTGCAAGTACAAAATCACCGATAAATAAAGGAACTTCCTTGCCATTAACTGGGTTAATACAAGTAACGCCTTCAAGTGGACAACCTGACTTAGTCTTATTAAGTTCAGTTCTATCCATGTCGTTTTTCTTCAAAGTTTCATCAATGTATGCCTGAACTTCTTCTAAGTTCTTAACTCTTGGAAGTAAGCTCTTAACAATATCTCCATCTGGAGCAAGTACCATAAATGTAATACCATAAATTGTTTCAATACATGTTGTAAAGATAGAGAATTCGCCGCCGCCAACGATCTGGAACTTAACCTCAACACCTTCAGACTTACCAATCCAGTGTCTCTGCATTTCCTTAGTTGATTCTGGCCAATCAATTTCGTCTAATCCTTCAAGTAACTTATCTGCAAAAGCAACCTGGTCAATTACCCACTGCTTCATGTTCTTACGAACTACAGGGTAACCACCACGCTCTGACTTACCATCAATAACTTCGTCATTAGAAAGAACTGTACCTAATTCTTCACACCAGTTAACTGGCATATCGATATATTTAGCATAGCCTTCCTTATATAACTGCTTAAAAATCCACTGTGTCCACTTATAAAAAGAAGGATCACTAGTAGCAATTAACTTATCCCAGTCGTAGTCAAAACCAAGTTCCTTTAACTGACCTGTGAAAGTTTTAATATTCTTCTGTGTAAAACCATTAGGATGATTACCTGTCTGTACAGCATACTGCTCAGCAGGAAGACCAAATGAATCATATCCCATTGGATGAAGGACATTATAGCCCTGCATTCTCTTCATTCTTGAAATAATATCTGTTGCTGTGTAGCCTTCTGGATGACCAGCATGAAGACCTACACCTGATGGATATGGGAACATATCAAGTGCGTAGAATTTAGGCTTTGAAAAATCCCAAACGTCTGTTGCAAATGTCTTGTTCTCCTCCCAATATTTCTGCCACTTTGGCTCAATCGATTTCGGATTGTAATTAGTTGTATTAGCCATAATCTTAGTCCTTTCATTTATGACAATTTTATTCTAGGGTTTACACCCATCACATTTACTATATTAGTGCAAATGTATACACTCACACAAATTCTAGTATAAAATTTATTACAATTATTGTCAACGCAAGTTCCTAGTCCTCTGTATCCGTAAGACTAAAGCGAAAGCGACCCTAATCTTCCTCTATAACCTCAATCTCAAGATAAGAAAAGTCTATTTCTTCAACAAAATTATCTTGAATAAATTTTACCTTACTGTGTCTTTTAAAGTCTTCAATATTAGAATCAAGCCAAATAGGTTCACCTAAATCAAACTCATAGCAAGCCTCTCTAATAGCATTAAAAATCTTCCTTGTTCTATTTAAATTAGGATCATCATCCTTAATAACTGTATCCTTTAAAAGATGTCTATTTTCATCAAAAACTTTACACCAAAGTCTAAACATATCTTTCTAAACCTTTCCCATTATTTTTTTATTTAGCCCCAATTAACCTTGCTTTCTAGAACTTTTACGAATTCTTCTAATCCTGCCTTATCTTCTTCATCAAATCTTTCAAGACAAGGGCTATCAATATCTAACACCCCAATAATTTTACCATCTTTATGAATTGGAAGAACGATTTCTGAATTAGATGCACTATCGCAAGCAATATGTCCAGGAAATTCATTTACATTTTTAATAACTTGTACCTTATCTTCCTTAACTGCAGTGCCGCAAACACCATTGCCAAGAGCAATTTTTACACACGCATTCTTGCCATTAAATGGACCAAGAATTAAATCTAGAGGAGAACGTTCCTTATTAGAATGATCATGAGCGCTATGAATTGCATTGGTATTTTTATTAATGTCTTTTTTATCCAATCCTAAAAATTCCTCTGTAAAATAAAATCCTGCCCAGTTTAATTCTTCTAAGTTCTCCATAATAAGCGCACCAGCGTTGGAAACAACAGGAAGATAAAAATCTTCAATTTCAATTAATCCCTCAATCTGTGCCTTTAAAATATCATAATCTGTCTTATTTTTTCTAATATATTTCATACATTTACCTCACATATCATTTGGTTAGTGTAAAGTGTAACAACCCTTATTAAAAAATGCAATTATGAAAAAAATAAATTTTTTATTATTATCCCCGCCCTATTTAATAGAATGATTTATTTATAAGTGGTATAATTATTTCATAAACTTGTAAACATAAACTTAAAACGGGAGGAAACTAAATATGTCGCAAAGGAAAGATATCAAAAAAATTCTTATTATCGGCTCTGGCCCAATTATTATTGGTCAGGCCTGCGAATTCGACTATTCAGGCACACAGGCTTGTAAGGCTTTAAGACAGCTTGGATACGAAATTGTCCTTGTAAATTCCAATCCAGCAACAATTATGACAGATCCAGAAATGGCAGACGTAACTTACATCGAGCCACTTAATACCAAGAGGCTTGAGGCCATTATTGCTAAGGAACGCCCTGATGCTCTATTGCCAAACCTAGGTGGACAATCAGGACTTAACCTATGCTCTGAACTTAATAAGGAAGGTATTCTTGATAAATACAATGTTGAAGTAATTGGCGTAGCCGTTGACGCCATTGAACGAGGTGAGGATCGTATTGAATTCAAGAATACAATGAATAAATTGGGTATTGAAATGGCAAGGTCAGAAGTAGCTTATAGTGTTGAGGATGCACTTAAGATTGCAGAAAAACTTCACTACCCTGTTGTTCTTCGTCCCGCTTATACAATGGGCGGCGCTGGTGGCGGCATTGTCTATAATAAGGAAGAATTAAAGACAGTTTGTGAGCGTGGCTTGCAGGCAAGTTTAGTGGGCCAGGTTTTAGTAGAAGAATGCGTACTTGGCTGGGAAGAACTAGAACTTGAGGTTGTCCGCGATAAAGACGGCAACATGATTACAGTTTGTTTTATTGAAAATGTAGACCCTATGGGGGTTCATACAGGTGATTCTTTCTGTACAGCCCCAATGCTTACAATCTCAGAATCTGTACAAAAAAGACTTCAAGAGATGGCATACAAAATCGTTGATTCAATTCAGGTTATTGGTGGCACTAATGTCCAATTTGCCCACGACCCTGTTACAGATAGAATTATAGTAATTGAAATCAACCCACGAACATCACGTTCTTCAGCCCTTGCATCAAAAGCAACAGGTTTTCCTATTGCGCTTATTTCAGCAAAACTAGCTGCAGGGCTTACTTTATCAGAAATTCCTTGTGGTAAATACGGTACTCTTGATAAATACAAACCAGATGGAGACTACGTTGTAGTTAAATTTGCCAGATGGGCATTTGAAAAATTTAAAGGTGTTGAGGATCACCTCGGTTCTCAGATGCGCGCAGTCGGTGAAGTTATGAGTATTGGAAAAAATTATAAAGAAGCCTTCCAAAAAGCCATTCGTTCACTTGAAAAAAATCGATATGGTCTTGGACATGTTAAGGATTTTGACACCCTATCTAAGGAAAAGCTACTAACAATGCTTAATACTCCTAATTCAGAAAGACACTTTATGATGTATGAAGCACTAAGAAAGGGTGCAACTGTTGATGAAATCCATGAGATTACTAAAGTTAAAAAGTTTTTCATTGAACAGATGAAAGAATTAGTTGATGAAGAAGAATATCTAATCCATAAATACCGTGGCCAAGTACCTATAAGCAGTGATTTAAAGAAGGCTAAACTCGATGGTTTTTCAGATAAATACTTAAGCCAGATTCTACAGGTTTCAGAATCAAGCATTCGAAACAAGAGAGAAGCTGATGGAATTTGCGAGAACTGGGATAGTGTTCATGTTTCAGGAACCACAGACAGCTCTTACTACTATTCAAGCTACAATTGCACTGACAATAATCCAATCACATCAGATAAACCAAAGGTTATGATTCTTGGTGGCGGACCTAATAGAATCGGTCAAGGTATTGAGTTTGATTACTGTTGTGTTCATGCAGCAAAGTCCCTTAAGAAATTAGGATTTGAAACCATTATAGTAAACTGCAATCCTGAAACAGTTTCTACAGATTATGACACTTCAGATAAACTTTATTTTGAGCCTTTAACCCTTGAAGATGTGCTAAGTATTTATAATAAGGAAAAACCTGTAGGTATAATCGCTCAATTTGGAGGTCAGACTCCTCTTAATCTTGCAAGTAAATTAAAGAAAAATGGAGTTAAGATTCTTGGCACAAGCCCTGAAATTATTGATCTTGCAGAAGATAGAGACCAATTTAGAGAAATGATGAACAAGCTAAACATCCCAATGCCAGAGTCAGGTATGGCAATCGATGTGGACTCAGCAATTAAGATAGCTAATGAAATTGGCTATCCTGTAATGGTTCGTCCATCCTATGTTCTTGGCGGACGTGGAATGGAAATCGTCTATGACGATGAACAAATGATAGAATACATGTCTGCAGCCATTGGAGTAACTCCTGACCGACCAATACTTATTGATAGATTCCTACAACACGCCCTTGAATGCGAAGCTGATGCCATTAGCGATGGTTTACATGCCTATGTCCCTGCTGTTATGGAACATATTGAACTTGCGGGAATTCATTCCGGGGACTCTGCTTGTATAATTCCATCTAAGCATATTCCAACGGATATACTTAAGACCATCAAGGAATATACAAGAAAAATTGCTGAAGAGATGCACGTTGTTGGGCTTATGAATATGCAATACGCCATTGAAAATGGAAAGGTTTACGTTCTAGAAGCCAACCCAAGAGCCTCAAGAACAGTTCCACTTGTATCTAAGGTTTGTAATATACGAATGGTTCCTATTGCCACAGATATTATTACAGCTGAAATAACTAAGAGACCATCACCAATACCAAACCTCAAAGAACAGGTTATTCCTTACTATGGTGTTAAGGAAGCTGTATTCCCATTTAATATGTTCCCTGAAGTTGACCCATTGCTTGGACCAGAAATGCGTTCAACTGGAGAAGTTCTTGGAATAGCAAGAAATGAAGGTGAAAGTTTCTATAAAGCTGAGGAAGCTGCAGGACAGACTCTTCCACTAAAGGGAACTGTACTTATAGCCGTAAATAAAGCTGACAAACCATATATAGCTGAAATTGCTTACTTGTTTAAAGAAAGTAACTTTAATATTGTTGCAACTAAGGGAACCCTTAAAGTTCTTAAAGATGCAGGAATTATGGCAAAAGCTATTAATAAAATTTATGAAGGTCGCCCTAATATTATTGATGCAATTAACAATGGAGAAATTGACCTTATTATAAATTCTCCTGTTGGTAAAGATTCTGCATATGATGATTCCTACCTTCGTAAAGCAGCTGTTAAAGCAAAAATTCCTTACATTACAACAGTAACTGCGGCTAAAGCAGCAGCCACAGGAATTAAGACTATTAACGACTCCATAGGCGCCAAGAGAAAAAGTGATGTTAAATCTCTTCAAGAATGGCACAAAAGCATCACTAACACAGTAGAATCCATTTAAGCTAAGTAAATTTGACTGGTAATAAAAAGCCTTGGTAGATTTTATTCTATTAACAATAGAACTAAATTTACCAAGGCTTGTTTATGGAAAGCCCGCATTATAATCGCTGCGCGATGCGCGGGCGTTAGGTCTTGCAACTTCGTTGCAAGACAGGTGGGGAAAGCCCGCGTTAGAATCGCTTCGCGATGAGCGGGCGTTGGGTCTTGCAACTTCGTTGCAAGACAATTATAACCACATATAATCCACTAATTCATTAGCTACATAGACAAGTTTTAAATTAAAAAAGCCCTTATTATCCTCTAATGCTTTTAAAAATAACTTATCGCCTTCCCAAATTGGCAAATTGTATACATCCTTAATCTTTACCCATTCTAATTTGCCTTCATCGCAAGGAAAATTAACGCCACATTTTGACTCATCTCCAGTAAATTTCTCTGTTGTAAAGACATGGACATATTCACATATTCCCCCTTGATTATTCTCATAATCAGACTTACTATCAAAAGCTACAAAGGTTACAATACCGCGATAATCCGGATTATTAATTTCGTATCCAGTCTCTTCCTTTACTTCTCTTACTATACATTCTGTAGGGCTCTCATTTTTTTCAAAATGTCCACCAATGCCAAGCCATTTATCCTTATTAATGTCGTTTTTTTTCGATATACGATGCATCATTAAATACATGTCGTTTTTCTTCAAATAAATAAGAGTAGTTAATTCTGACATTTATCCACATCTCCTTTAAACATACTCAAGAATTTCCACAGGTTTGCTTACTATATGTGTAGAACCAAGAGCCTTTAACTCTTCAACTGATCCATAACCATAGCCTGCTCCAATTGACTTAATACCTACCTTATTAGCTGCATTAATATCAAACTTAGTATCTCCAATCATAACGCAGCTGCTTAAATCCTCAATATTCTCCATTTCTAACACCTTACGGATTAAATCATCCTTCCCATGTGTCTTGGCATTAGGATCTGAGCCTACAATCCCCTTAAAATACTTGTCTATTTCAAAATGATTTACGATTTTTACTGCCATTTTCTCTACCTTAGATGTAATTACATATAGAGTCTTACCTTCCTCTACAAGTTTTGAGAGGACCTCTTTAATTCCATCATACAAAGGTGCATTAAAAAGTGTTGTAGTTTCATAATAATCTCTAAAAATCTTAACACCTTTAGTTGCCTTTTCATCGTCATATCCAAGGATATTAACAAAAGAATCATAAAGAGGTGGTCCAATAAACTTTAGCTTGGTCTCCTTACTGATTTCCTTCTCTCCTAATTTCTCAAGAGAATACTCTATAGCCTGTAAAATACCAAATTCTGACTGTGTCAAAGTTCCATCTAAATCAAAAAATACATAATTATACATTTGTTTCGTTTCCTTTTATTATTAGCTTTATTAGACCTGATTTATAATCAAAAAAATTCGTCTTTTGAAATGATACTTAAATTTCAAAATAATTGCAACCTAACTTAAATTTGTGCTATTATTAGCTTTGATAAAATTTATTCAATTGGAGGGATTTTTTATGGCATGTTTTTTAGTACCAACAGCAGGTGCAGTTGCAGCAGGTGTTGCTAGCAAGGTTGTTAAGCATAAAGAAGCCGAAACAAAGCCAGCTCACATTTCAGTATCAACAAAGTTATCTTGGTTAGTTAAGATGTTACTTGGCGGTGCTGTATTACTTGCTTTCGAGCATGTATGGCATGGTGAAGTAGTTCCTTTCTTCCCATTCTTAACTGCAATGGAAAGTGCAGACTCTACAGCAGAAATGCTACATGAAATGGCAACAGTCGGTGTTACAATGACTGCTATTATCGTTGCTGTATGGATTGGTATGGTAATTGTTGCTTCTTCTTTTGAGAAAAAAGCAAATGCCCTAAAGGCAAATTAATCTTATCATTTAATTAGAAAGGAGAAATTCATGACACTTTTAATTTCAACATTAGCTGCTATTATTAGTACAGTAGTTTGGTATGTAAATCCTAAGGCTCGTCAGCTAAAATGCGGCATTCTCCTATGGTTATACTGGGGTGCTTCTTTAATGTGGCTTGGTGATGCAATCTTTGAATATGCTGAACTCAAAAGCGCATACTTTACACCAGCTGCAGCTGATATGTTAAACGATACATTCCTTGGTTTATCTGTGGTTATATTAGCTCTTATTATTTGGGTTGTTTATATGTTAATTACAGATCCACTTGGAACATTAAAGTCAGAACTTTTCTTTAAGCAAGAAAAAAACGAAGTTAATAAGAAAAATCTTAAAGAGACAAATTAAAATAAGTCGCTTTTATTCAAAAATAAAATTTGAATAAAAGCGACTTTTTATTTCTTAAAAAACACTATATTAAAGACTGACTAAAATTAAACTATAACGTTTCTTTCACGGCCTTCAAAATAAGCAACAATATTCTCATATATTTCATCCATTAATCTCTCTCTTGCTTCATGTGTTGCCCAAGCAATATGAGGAGTAATAATTAGTTTATCGCTATCCTTGATTGTAAGAAGTGGATTATCTCCCTTTATTGGCTCAACGCTAATAACATCAAGACCTGCTGCTGCAATTAAATCTTCATTTAAAGCTCTTGTAAGGTCTGCATCATTAACTATTGGACCACGTCCAAGGTTAAGTAAGATAGCACTTTTTTTCATCTTTGATAGAGCATTATAATCAAATAAGTTATTAGTATATTCATTTAATGGAGCATGAATTGAAATAATGTCCGATTCTTTCAATAACTCATCTAATTCAACCTGTCTATATTCTGTATCATATTTATGACCGCTTGCTGAATAACATAATACTTCACAACCAAAATCTTTAGCGATTCTTGCTACCTTAGAACCTATGTTACCAAGTCCTACAATACCCCATTTCATACCATTTAATTCATGGAAGATATTGCCAAAATATGAGAATACTGGCCACATAGCATATTGTCCAGTTTTTACAAAGTCATCGTAATGTCTTAATTTTTCAAGTAAATAAAAGAGTAGAGCAAATGTATGCTGAACCACTGATTCTGTTGAATATCCTGCTACATTGGCAACTCTAATACCTTTTTCTTTAGCATATTCTATATCTATATTGTTATAACCTGTTGCTGCTTCAGCAATTACCTTTAGATTAGGTGCGGCATCTATGGCCTCCTTGTTCATTAGAATCTTATTAACAATTACTACGTCTGGATTATGAATGCTCAATCTTTCAATTGCCTCATCATAATTTGAAACAGCGTATTTTGTTATATTTCCTAACTTATCAAATTTTTCTAGTGAAATGTCATCGCCATAAACACTAGCTTCTAACATTAAAATTTCCATAAATGCCTCCTAATTTTTAGTACATGCTCACCTCCACTACAGAAAATGTTGCAGTTTCGTATTTTGCAAGATCATCGCTTGAAATATAAGTAAAGCAATCAAACATCTGTGATTGATTTGCCCCTAAATCATTAACATAAATGTAATCATCACCAATTCTATTACCACTTGGATCCTTAGCTTCTACATGTACAGAAAAACTCTTAGTTTCCTTTTCTTTGTTAGTTATTTTAACTGGTAACTTTGTATTTGTCCAATAAGTATCCTTATCAACTACAAAATTTTCAAATTCAACGCCTATTGAATTCTGAAGAAGTTTATCTGTGTTACTGCCGTCTAAGTCGTCAAAAGCAGTTTCTAAATCACTACTTGCATCATCTAATGCCTTAGAAAAACTATCCTGCATTAGAAGAGTAATTCCCATTGCACACACACATAAAATTAAACCTACTGCTGCTGTTGTCTTACTTGCCCTCTTTATTAAACATACAATACCAAGTAGAGCACCAATAAGACCTAATACAAAAGCTGCATTATTAATAATAGGAATCAATTGGTGTGCTTACAGCACACTTTTTACTTTATACCTTTATTATAATTTAAGCTACTAGAATCTCTGATAAGCCAAATCCTATTAATACCACTAAAGTACAGCAAATAACTATCCAAAATACTGAAGCTATAAAGCCTAAATATCTATTAGCACTATTAGCTCCCGGAAATACATCTCTTATTCCCCTATAGTTAAATAGAAATAAAACTGGGAATATAAACAAAAACAAAACAATTAATAAAATGAACACAGCACCTACAAATGTGTATTTTGCTATATCTTCAGGAGTTAAAAAGCCATAAAAACAAATAGATACAGCACATATATAATAAAGAGTTGCAAGACACATCTTCCAAAGCTTTAAAGACCTATATCCAGGGAATAAAAAACTCTTTGTATTAAAGCTTGTTTGCTTAGTTTGATTTGCTTGTAGTTAGATTATCTTTCGGAAAGCATCCTGTTAACATTCTATTAAGTACAATTCCCACAGCATAAATGTCTGTCCTTACATCTGATGAATTATATCCAAGTCCAATTTGTTCAGGTGCAAAATAGCTAGGCGTACCAAGAAATTGAGTATCTGTATTAGATTCTTTATTAATCTTCTTGGCAGTATTAATATCAACAATCTTTACCTCATTAAATCTTGTAATAATGATATTATCTGGTTTTACATCCCTATTAACAAATTCAAAGTCATGGAGATGCTTTAAACCTTTAGCTACTTCAAGTATTATTCTTACACTTTCATCTTCAGTTAAATGTCCATTTTCTTCAATTAACTTTGTAAGTGTCTTTCCACTAATGTATTCCTCAATTACAATTAGCTTTTTCTTACCATCCTCGCCTGAATCCAAGTTTTCACTATCCTCAATGCACTCACTAATAATAGGAAAATATTTATTTTTAGTTTCCTTTATATATTCATATAGCCTTTTGTTATATGTTGTTAGTTCTTTTTTTACATAATACTGATTGTCTAATTTATTCTTAACCAATACGACATTATGATCTGAATCTATATCATCCACAGTATCTATCATAGATAGGGCAAGTTCATCTTGAATAGTCATACTTCCTCTTTTCACTAGATATTATTACAATAAAAGCTTTAATTTTTCCAAAAATTATTATATCATAAAACTAGTGTTCATCAAGTTTTGACCAATTTTTAACACACTAAAAAACAAGGAGATTTTATAATAAATGGCTGATTCAAAAAATACTGTTGAGTTGTTTAATCAATTAAATTCTGTAAAATCAACAATTGATTTTAACCAGTACTTTGAAACAATTAAATAAAGCCCTAAGGCTTACTAATAATAGCTGCTTAGATTTTAGAAATGTAAGAGATGCATGTATTGTATTTTATATAAATAAGGGAATTTATGACGTTATTAAAATAAACCAATTTATAGAATCACAAAATGGAAGTCAAAAAGATATGCTAGTTTAATCTAGCATATCTTCTTTTATTTCTAAACACATTAGTAAAAAAGCCACCATTAACACTAGGCAACTTACCCAAATTGCATGTGTTCCAAGCTTTGGTCCTATATTTCCACCAATTCCTGCTCCAATGGCAAATATAAAAATAACAATAAAATAGTATCCTGATTTTTCAAGTAATTTCTTATCTTTAGTTCTTGTAAAGCCTGACAGAGCTGCCATTCCACTTCTTAAATTTCCAATACACATTGTTGTTGCATAAGCATTACCACTTACCTTTCTAAAGGCTTGTACCTGCATTGCACATGTTAGAGAAACCAAAGAGTTAGCGACTATATCATACTTAAATGGTATAAATCCCACAAAGAAAAGTATTACAACTTCTATAGCTACTATTATTTGTCTCCAATGCAATTTCTTAGAATGCTTAAAATGGCTTCCTATTTGCTCTGCAATAAATACCCCCACTGCAAATGCCAATAAAGGAACAAAATACTTTAGAGCCTTATATTTTTCATTCTGCATAATATAAGTACTCATAAGCACTATATTACCTGTCTGCGCATTAGCAAAGACATGTCCTCTTAATATATAAGTGTAAGCATCTTGAAAGCCCCCTGAAAAAGCAAGAAATAGTCCTACTATTAGTGCCTCTGACATTTGCTTTTGTCTTGTTAGTTTGTTTGCTATAGTTTTCATTTTTTTCTTCCTCTTTTTTTGCATTAAGCTTTTTTATATTCTGCCCGAAATTGAAAAATCCGCCGCATTTAGCGACGGATTAAAATCTCAGTCGTTTTTAATCCGTCTGAGCTTATATTTATTAAATGTTAGCTACTAATTCCTTTATAAGCTTTACTGAATTAGCAATTGCCTGCTTCTCAAATTCTGGATAATCCATTGTTGCTGAATCATCAGCCTTATCTGAGATTGCTCTTAAAATAACAAATGGTACGTTGTTAATATGTGAAACATGAGCAATTGAAGCTCCTTCCATCTCTGTACAATATCCCTTAAATGTTGATTCGATTCTATCCTTAGTATCTCTATCTGAAATAAACTGATCACCAGATACAATTCTTCCTACATGTCCTTTTATTTCAGGTAAAACCTTAGCTATTGCTTCCTTTGCAAGCTTTACTAATCTTTCATCTGCCTTAAATGCTAATGTATCCATTCTTGGAACCTGACCTAATTCATAACCGAAGCCTGTTACATCTACATCATGATGAAGCACATCATCAGAAATTACAATATCTGCAATATCAATTTCTGGTCTTAGAGAACCTGCAATACCTGTATTAATAATATAGTCTGCCTTAAAATCATCTACTAAAATCTGTGTGCAAGCTGCAGCATTACATTTACCAATTCCTGAACGTACAACTACCACATCTTTTCCATTAAGCTTTCCTGCTCTAAAGTTCATGCTAGCCTTAGCTTCTTCTCTTTCAATGTCCATTGCTGCAATTATCTGCTCAACTTCTTCGTCCATTGCGCCAATAATTCCTATCATTATGCAACCTCCTATTATTTATTTTGTATTTTTCTTAATTAATTCAATAATGTTAGCAATTGAGTCTGCCTGTTTACTCTCAGACATCTTACTTATAAAACTATCTTTATTGTCGTATAATTTATTAATTTCATCAAGTAAAAGTTTACCCTGAATCTTGTCATCCTTAATTAGCTCATCTTCATCAAGAACTAATGAATAGCCATGTTCCTTAAATGACTTAGCATTAAGAATCTGATCGCCACGGCTTGCCTTTGCAGAAAGTGGAATTAAAAGGTTTGGTTTCTTTAAAGCTAATAATTCACAAATTGCATTAGCACCAGCTCTAGAAACGACTATATCTGCCATGGCAAATAAATCCTTCATTTCTTCACTTATATATTCAAACTGCTTATATCCTGGTAATGTGTCATATTTAGGTTCTGTCTTACCCTTACCGCATAAATGACAAACCTGATATTTTTCAAGTAATTCAGGTAACACATCATAGATTGCATCATTGACATGCTTAGCACCTGTACTTCCACCAACTACTAATATAATTGGCTTCTTATCGTTAAATCCGCATAGACGAAGGCCTGCATTCTTATCGCCCTTTAATAATTCCTGTCTAATTGGCGATCCTGTTAATACTGCCTTTCCTTCTGGTAAATACTTAACTGTTTCAGGGAAGTTACAACAAACATTAGTTGCCTTCTTCATTGCTATTCTATTAGCTAATCCTGGTGTCATATCTGATTCATGAATAATTACTGGTATATGTCTAAATCCAGCTGCTAAACAAACTGGTACAGATACAAATCCGCCCTTAGAAAAAACCACATCTGGCTTAATCTTACGAAGTAATCTATTAGCCTGAATAATACCTCTTAATACTCTAAAGATATCAGAAAAATTCTTAGTACTAAAATATCTTCTTAACTTTCCTGATGAAATACAGTGATATGGAATATTCTCTGCTTCTATAAGCTGCTTCTCAATTCCTGTATATGATCCAATATATTCAATCTCATATCCTTCTTCAATTAATGATGGCATAAGTGCAATATTAGGTGTTACATGACCTGCTGTTCCACCACCTGTAAGTACTATCTTCTTCATTAGAAATTGCCCTCCTTATATGCTTTTAACGCTTTTGATAACTGATCTGGACATGATGTACCTCTTCCTCTGCAATCTATGCCTTCTAATCTATTAATTGTGTCATCAACGCTCATTCCTTCTACCAATCTAGCAACTCCTTGTGTATTTCCATCGCATCCGCCAAAAAATGTTACTTTCTTGATTATATCATTCTCAATTTCAAATTCAATTTCTCTCGAACATACTCCCTTGGTTTTATATATCATAATATACCTTCTTTCCTAAATATATAGACCCTTGTTCCCTTAGACACGGTCTACTTTCATACGAAATCCAAATTTAACTCCCTGTAAAAATCTATCTAGACAAATACGCCTTTACACAAGCTTACTAAGTATAGCATACTTAAAAATGAAATAAAACACGAAACAAATCGGGTAGGAGGTAGATAATTATTTTATCTACCGACCTCCCACAGCACCGTACGTACGGTTCCGTATACGGCGCTTCTCTAGTTTTCACATATTTTCAAATAAAACTCTGTGAATGTTGGGTATCCTAGTTCACGGAGTTTCTTGTTGTTAAACGCAGTCTGTAATACAAAATAACTACCGCAATACCAGTTGCCATTTCGCATGTTTGCGCATATCCACGCTTTTCCTTCTTCCACGCCTAACTTTTTGAGTTCCTTGAATTTTGTTTTAGCCTTCTTCCATTGTTTCCAGTAGATTGTCCTTATCTTATG
>NZ_JNKW01000007.1 GCF_000702205.1 Lachnospira multipara LB2003
CCGGGGTGGACTGACCTCTGGTGTATCGGTTGCATTACCAAGTGCATGGCCGAGTAGCCAAGTCGGGACGGGATAAACGCTGAAGGCATCTAAGCGTGAAGCCCCCCTCAAGATGAGATATCCCATACGAATGTAGTAAGACCCCTTGAAGACGACGAGGTTGATAGGCAAAAGGTGGAAGCGTGGTGACATGTGGAGCTGATTTGTACTAATAGGTCGAGGGCTTAACCAAGAAAGGTTAAGGTTTGGATAGAGAGTGAGAAATCACTGAACATAAACGAGGGTTATTCTTAGAGAATGACTTACGGATGAATATATTTAATGTGCAGTTTTGAAGGAATGAGAAAGCAATATTCCTTGTTTAGGGGTGTGGTGAAGTGGTATCATAGGGGTCTCCAAAACCTTTGGTGGGAGTTCGATTCTCTCCACCCCTGCTAGCTAAAGTGTTAGTCGTTGACTAGCACTTTTTTTATGCCTTTATAGTTTTATTAGTTAAAGTGTTAGCCATTGACTAGCACTTTTTTTATACCTTTATATAGGTTTATTAATAAGATTAGTTGTAATACAACTGGTATAAGTTGTCATACAAATTTTATTTCCTAGTTAGAAATCTATTGATTTTATTAATCTTTTATGTATAATAGGAATTAAGTTGTTTAAATTCTAACAATATTAAATATAAAGAGAGGTTTTAATATGGCATCAATTGATTTAAGCAAGTATGGGATTACAGGAGCTACAGAAGTAGTTTACAACCCATCTTATGAAGAACTTTATAAGGCAGAAACAGATCCAAGTCTTACAGGTTTTGATAAGGGACAAGAAACTGAACTTGGCGCTGTTAATGTTATGACAGGTATCTATACAGGACGTTCTCCTAAAGATAAGTTTATTGTAATGGATGAGAAATCTAAGGATACTGTTTGGTGGACATCAGAAGAATATCCTAACGATAACCATCCAGCTTCACAGGAAGCTTGGGAAGCTTGCAAGAAGTTAGCAGTTGAAGAACTTTCTGGTAAGAAGTTATATGTAGTTGATGGATTCTGTGGCGCAAATAAGGGTACACGTCTTGCAGTAAGATTCATCATGGAAGTAGCTTGGCAGGCACATTTTGTAAGAAATATGTTCATTAAGCCAACAGCAGAAGAAGAAGCTAACTTCGAACCTAACTTTGTAATCTACAATGCTTCAAAGGCTAAGGTTACTAATTACAAGGAATTAGGTCTTAATTCAGAAACAGCTGTTTTATTTAACGTATCTAGCCGTGAACAGGTAATTCTTAATACATGGTACGGTGGAGAAATGAAGAAGGGTATGTTCTCAATGCAGAACTACTTCTTACCACTTAATGGTATGGCTTCAATGCACTGTTCAGCTAACACAGATATGGAAGGTAAGCACACAGCAATCTTCTTTGGTCTTTCAGGTACAGGTAAGACAACTCTTTCAACAGATCCTAAGAGATTATTAATCGGTGATGATGAACATGGTTGGGATGATAATGGTGTATTCAACCTTGAAGGTGGTTGCTATGCTAAGGTTATCGGTCTTGATAAGGAATCAGAACCAGATATTTACAATGCAATTAAGAGAAATGCTCTTTTAGAGAATGTTACAGTTGATGCTAATGGTAAGATTGATTTTAATGATAAGAGTGTTACAGAGAATACTCGTGTATCATATCCAATCGATCATATTGATAAGATTGCTCAGAAGGTTAATAAGATTTCTTCAGGTCCAGATGCTGATAATGTTATTTTCCTTTCAGCTGATGCTTTCGGAGTACTTCCTCCAGTATCTATTCTTACACCAGAGCAGACAAAGTATTATTTCCTTTCAGGATTTACAGCTAAGCTTGCTGGTACAGAAAGAGGAATTACAGAACCTACACCAACATTCTCAGCTTGCTTCGGTCAGGCTTTCCTTGAGCTTCACCCAACAAAGTATGCTGAAGAACTTGTAAAGAAGATGGAAAAGAGTGGTGCTAAGGCTTACTTAGTTAACACAGGTTGGAATGGAACAGGTAAGAGAATTTCAATTAAGGATACTCGTGGTATTATTGATGCAATTCTTTCAGGTGATGTTCTTAAGGCTCCAACTAAGAAGATTCCTTACTTCGATTTCGAAGTTCCTACAGAACTTCCAGGTGTTGATACAGGTATCTTAGATCCTAGAGATACATATGCTGATGCAGCTGAATGGGATAAGAAGGCTAAGGATCTTGCAGAAAGATTTGTTAAGAACTTCAAGAAGTACGAGACAAACGATGCTGGTAAGGCATTAGTTGCAGCTGGTCCTCAGTTATAATTTGAATTATATTGTAATATATTGAATTTAATAGTTGTTAGGTATGCCTTGGTCAGATTTGGCCAAGGCATTTTTTATTTTTTAAAAATTGGGGGATTGTTTTTTTAAAAAAGTTTTTAAAGGAACAATTTTATTAGATTTTATAAAATGTTTCTTTACTATTGATGGGTAAAATGGTATTCTACCACAGTAGGATTAAATCTGAAAGGTGATAAAAATGGTAGATAGTCGTAATTTTAAGAACTTTAATAACAAGAATAGTAGAGGAGTATCTGATAATTTAAAGAAGAATAAATGGATACCTTTTGTAGTTATTGTTGCATTAGCAATTGCTTTAATTGCATTAAATTATTTTATGATGGACATTTTACAGTGGGCAAATGAGTCAATGCAAACAACACCAACAGGAACTGAAGAAAGTTCCACAGAACTTGTAAATTTTGCGCGAGTAATGATTGGATTATAAATATAATCAATTCATGTGAATAAATAAAAAATAATAATCATGCTGACCTTTTAAAAATTCTTTCTATACTTTTGATTGTATAAAAATTTTTAGAGTTTTTTAAGGTCAGTATTTTTAATTTTCAGACAAAATATAAAAAAATAACTTAGAAATAAATTTTTTTTTGAGAGAATATTTTAAAAAATTAATTGCAAATAACTGACATAATTCCATCTTTATATGAAAAAAATATCAATCCAAAGAAAAACTATTATGAGAGAAAATGATTATAATGTTTGTGTTTTTTGCTTGCACCGGATTTGGGGATAAACTATAATGTAAGCATAGTTAATAATATTGGGAGGGTCTTATATATGGATAATAAGAGAGTTGTTGTTGCGCTTGGAAGAAATGCTTTCGGTACAACTTTTAATGAACAAAAAATAAATGTTGCTAAGGCAGCTAAAGCTATTGCAGATTTAGTCGAGGATAAGTATCAGGTTGTTGTTACACACAGTAATGGCCCACAGGTTGGTATGATTCAGACTGCTATGACAGAATATGCTAGATTAGAGCCTGAGGATAGAACTGTAGCTCCAATGTCCGTATGTGGCGCTATGAGCGAGGGTTATATAGGATATGATTTACAGAATGCAATACGTGAGGAATTGCTAAATAGAGGTATTTATAAGACAGTTTCAACGGTTATAACACAGGTTAGAGTTGATCCTTTTGACGAGGCTTTTTCAAACCCTACTAAGGTTATTGGTAGATATATGACTAAGGAAGAGGCTGAAGCTGAGGAAGAGAAGGGAAATCATGTAATTGAGGAAGAACCTGGTAGATTTAGAAGAATCATTGCAGCACCAATGCCAATAGATATTTACGAGATTGATGCTATTAGAGCACTTCTTGATGCAGGACAGGTTGTTATTGCTGCAGGTGGTGGCGGAATTCCTGTATTACAGCAAGGAACACATCTAAAGGGTGCTTCAGCTATTATTGAGAAGGACTACACAGCAGCTAAATTAGCAGAATTTACAGGAGCTAAGACACTTTTATTCTTAACAGCTGCAGACAAGCTTAAGATTGGTATTGATACAGACAATGAAGAAGAAGTAGATGATATTAAGGCTGAGGCTTTAATTAAGCACATAAAGGAAGGCAATTTCCCAGCTATTACTACTCTTCCAAAAGTAGATGCATCTGTAAGATTTGTAACAGCAATTGAGGATTCTAAGGCTATTATTGCTAATCTTGAGAAGGCAAGAGAAGCTGTTAATGGCAAGTCAGGCACAACAATTACAGCATAGCAGCTAAGATAAATATTAAGGCATAGAAGTTAAGATAAATGTTAAGGCATAGAAGTTTAGATAATTCTATGGATAATAAATACAAAAATTATATTTAACAATTAATTTTAGAAAAAATAAAGTCATGTATTAGATTTAAGATAGATTTAATACATGGCTTATTTTTTTGTGCAAAAAATTGTAGATGATTGAATTCTAGAGATTTTTTATAAACTGCTATTTTTTAAAGTTTCCCTGAAAAAATTAAAGAATTTAGCTTATATAAAAAACTCATTTTTATTTTGCAAAAACTTTTCATGGAAGAAATACAGATAAATAGTAAACTAGAAATGGAAACTGTTACCATCGGAATAAAAACACTACTTTACAAAGGGTTTTTATTTTGATAATATGCATTTGCACTCGCTTGTTTGACACGATATCTAATTACTAAACTGAAGTGAACTATTAATAAGCCAAGTATAAGGATTTTATTTTCTAAAAAGATTAGTAACAAAAAAGCGTGGTAAACAAAAGAGAATATTAAACAAAGGAGAATGTTAAACAAAGGAGAGTAATAAACAAAGGAGAATGTTAAACAAAGGAGAGTAATAAACAAAGGAGAGTAATAAACAAAGGAGAGTAATAAACAAAGGAGAGTAATAAACGAAAGAGAGTAATAAACAAAAGAGAATATTAAACAAAAAAGTATTAAACAAAAGAAAGCGATTAAGAATAGAAACTAAGAATTAATTGGATCTGTTTTAAAAGATTAGCTAAGAAACATATGATTTTACCTAGTTTACAAAAGAGTGATTTGTAAGTTTACGAAAGAAAAAGCAATATAGAGTATTCGTGAAAGGTTATGAATTGTAAAGAATACAATTTTTAGAAATTATAAATACAGAATACAGTTATTGTGGGGAAAACTTAATATTTTAAGAAGTAACAAAAAATTAAATCTGTTGGGTATATGTGTAAATCTCCGCAATTAGATCGATTTATACGCAGATTTAGCACAAGATAAACGTCGGGAGGTAGCAAAGATGCTTTATTTAGGAAGTAATGACTCTGTTATAAGTAACTTCAACATTACTAAGATGTTTGAGGATTTTTTCTATAATATTTTCAATATTAAGGATATGTGGAATAGTATAACTTTCGATGAAATTGAGAATATGATGTGTGGGCATGAGATGATTATAGTTTCATTAGATGAATCTGTAATTTATAGTGAAAAGGGTAGAAAATACCTGGATATGGTTCGTAAACTCTTAAAGCGTAATGCTATTCGAGTTAGATTTTTAATGTATGATTATGAAGAATTACCTAAAGCTTTATCATGGATTGTAGATCGTTACGGTAACTTCGTTCAGATTTTAAGAAGCAAGGATGATCCATTTGATGTATTTTTTAAATACACATTTCCAAATGTTTTATTAAGTGAGGGTTAAAAAGAGATAGATTATTAAATATTCATGGCTTTAATGGGGTTTAATCCTGTGTTAAAGCCATGATTTTTGTTTTACTTGCATTTAGTAAGGGAAACCACTATAATTATTATGTTTGTGCTTTAATGGCGCATTGACTGTTAATTTTGATAAGAAGAGATA
The DNA here is from genome assembly GCF_000702205.1 of Lachnospira multipara LB2003. Lineage (GTDB taxonomy): Bacteria > Bacillota > Clostridia > Lachnospirales > Lachnospiraceae > Lachnospira > Lachnospira multipara_A. Next base: position 5,661 of record NZ_JNKW01000007.1, read on the forward strand.
TTTAGATTTCTCTATTTGGAGGTATTAAATTAGATGATTAGTGCGAATAACGTAACATTAAGAATTGGTAAAAAAGCTCTTTTTGAAGATGTTAATATTAAGTTTACAGAAGGCAACTGTTATGGTCTTATTGGAGCTAATGGTGCTGGTAAGTCAACTTTCCTTAAGATATTAACTGGTCAGATTGAACCTAGTAAAGGTGATGTTTCAATTACACCAGGCCAGAGACTATCATTCTTAGAGCAGGATCACTTTAAGTATGATGAATATTCTGTACTTGATACAGTAATTATGGGTAATGCAAGACTTTATGAAATCATGAAGGAGAAGGAAGCAATTTATGCTAAGGAAGACTTTACTGAAGAAGATGGTAATAAGGCTTCTGAATTAGAGGCAGAATTTGCTGATATGAATGGTTGGGAAGCTGAATCAGATGCTGCTCAGTTACTTAATGGTTTAGGTGTTGAAACTGAGAACCATTATAAGATGATGAGCGAACTTGATGGTTCATTAAAGGTTAAAGTCTTACTTGCTAAGGCTTTATTTGGTAACCCTGATATCTTACTTCTTGATGAGCCTACTAACCACTTAGATTTAGATGCTATTGCTTGGTTAGAAGAATTCTTAATTAACTTTGATAATACTGTTATTGTTGTTTCACATGATAGATATTTCCTTAATAAGGTTTGTACACATATTGCTGATATCGATTATGCTAAGATTCAGTTATATGCTGGTAACTACGATTTCTGGTATGAATCAAGCCAGTTGCTTATTAAGCAGATGAAGGAAGCTAACAAGAAGAAGGAAGAGAAGATTAAGGAATTACAGGACTTTATTCAGAGATTCTCTGCTAATGCTTCTAAGTCTAAGCAGGCTACATCTAGAAAGAGAGCATTAGAGAAGATCGAGCTTGATGAAATCAGACCTTCTTCAAGAAAGTACCCATATATTGACTTTAGACCACAAAGAGAAATCGGTAATGAAGTTTTACAGGTTGAGGGTATTTCTAAGACTATTGATGGCGTTAAGGTTTTAGATAATGTATCATTTATCGTTAACCATGATGATAAGATTGCTTTTGTAGGTTCTAATGAGCTTGCTACAACAACACTTTTTAATATTATTACAGGTCAGATGGAACCAGATGAAGGTAGCTATAAGTGGGGTGTTACAACATCTCAGGGATACTTCCCTAAGGATTCAGCTGCTGAATTTAATAGAGAAGATACAATTGTTGAATGGCTTACACAGTATTCACCAGATCCAGATCCAACATATGTTAGAGGATTCCTTGGAAGAATGTTATTTGCTGGTGATGATGGTGTTAAGAAGGTTAAGGTATTATCAGGTGGTGAGAAGGTAAGATGTTTACTTTCTAAGATGATGATTATGGGTTGCAACTGTTTAGTATTTGATGATCCTACTAACCACTTAGATATGGAATCAATCACTGCACTTAACAATGCATTAATTAAGTTTAGTGGTGTTGTAATCTTTACTTCACACGATCATCAGTTTATTCAGACTACAGCTAACAGAATTATGGAAATTGTTCCATCAGGTCAGTTAATTGATAAGATTACAACTTATGATGAATACCTTGAAAGTGATGAAATGGCTAGAAAGCGTCAGGGATTTGCAGATGCTGCATCAGAGGATGAAGACTAATTAATATTAGATTTTTAAATGCAGTGACTTAAAGCGATGCAGCTTTTGAATAATAAGTAAAGCTGATTTAGAATAAGCACTTTACAAATAATATATTATAAACTTTAGGAAGTGAGATGCATATTTGCATTTCGCTTCCTTGTTTTACTTTTACTCTATATGTTATAATTAATAAGTTTAAAGGATATTTACGGGAGGGAGCTAAATGGCTTTAATAAACGGACAAAATAAAAGACCGGTAAAAACTGTTAATAGAGCAAATACAAAAAAAGCTAAGGAAGCAGGCAAAACTAAGCCTGATACTAATAAAAAATCAGCTAAGAAAGAAGAGACAGAAGAATATGGCTTAAAGGAAGAAGTGGTGATTTTAAGCGCTTTTGCCTGTGCTGCTATCTTAGTTTTAAGTAATTTTGAACTTGCGGGTTCAGTAGGTAGGGCAATAAAGTGGATTTTATTTGGCTTTATTGGCGTCATGGAATATTTTTTCCCATTTGTTGCGGCAGGTACAATCATTTTTTTATCAGTTAATAAAAAATATATTAAGGCAGCTAGAATTAAATCTATAGCTGTTTATGGACTTATGGTTGTTCTTGCGGGAATGTGGCAAAGAATCACTAATTATCCAAGAATTGATGGTAATATTTTTGACTTTTTTACAATTTGTGCCAATGAAAAAAGAGGTGGCGGATTTTTTGGAGGCTTAATATGTAAGATTCTCCACCCATTAGGGGCAGTGGGCTCTTTTGTAATTATGCTTGCCCTTTTAATAATTTGCATTGTAGTAATAACAGAGAAATCCTTTATTAAGGGTATGAAAAATGCGAAGAATAAGAGTACAGAATTTTTAAAAGTTGCTAAGGAAGAATATAGTAATTACAGGGAATCAAATAGATTAGAACTTGAAAATGCACAAGATGACTTTGATGGAGATTTAGAAGAAACAAATAAAGAGAAAACTAGTGATTCCCTAAGGAATAAGGTTAAGAGTGTATCTAGAATGGGTAAAAAAGCCCGTGGTGTCACAAGTGATATCTTAATTACTGATACAGCTACAAAGCCTGAAGATGAAGACGTTGACATTGAAGGAATTAATAGATCTAGCGCTGAAACGGACGAGTATAGCGATGATATTTATGATCCAAATGATAATACTCAGATTTTTAATGGCTTTGATTCTAGTTTGATTGAAGATGAGATAGAAGGAAATCATGATGATTTAGAGCCTAATAAAGAGCAAGAGGCATTTGAAAGTGATGAAATTCCAAGCGTTAATGATAATGCAACAAGAGAGGCTCTTACAGACACATATGCTAATCCTAAATCAAAAAATGATGATGCCACAAAGAGTCATTTAAAGTATAGAAAGCCAGATATTAACTGCCTTAACAAGAGCAAACAAAAGGCTGTACTTGGTTGCGTTAAGGGAAAGAATGACGAAATTGCTAATACCCTAAGACAGACTCTTCTTAATTTTGGGGTAGCAGTTGATGTTGTGGGAATTAGTTATGGCCCATCGGTTACAAGATACGAAATTCAGCCAGAACAAGGTGTTAAGGTAAGTAAGATTGTATCCTTAGCTGATGATATTAAATTAAGCCTTGCGGCAGCAGATATTAGAATTGAGGCACCTATTCCTGGTAAGTCAGCAATTGGTATTGAAGTGCCAAATAAAGAGCCTGTAGCAGTTGGTCTAAGAGAATTAATTGAATCCAAGGAATTTAAAAATAGTAAGTCAAAGCTTGTATTTGCCACAGGTAGAGATATTGCAGGTAAGGTTATTTTAGCTGATATTGCTAAGATGCCACATATGTTAATTGCTGGTGCCACAGGTTCAGGTAAGTCGGTATGTATTAACACAATTATTACAAGTATTTTATACAACGCTTCTCCAGAAGATGTACGAATGATTCTTGTAGATCCTAAGGTTGTTGAACTTAGTGTTTATAATGGAATTCCGCATTTGGCAGAAAAAGTTGTTACAGATCCTAAGGAAGCTGCTAAGGCACTTAACTGGGCTGTAATTGAAATGGACAGAAGATATAAGGATTTTGCTAAGTATGGAGTTAGAAATCTAGAGGGTTATAACGAGAAGGTGGCAAAGGGAGAAGTAATAGATGATGCAGGTGAAGTAATAAAGGATAAGAAACCTCAGATTTTAATTATTATTGATGAGCTTGCAGATCTTATGATGGTTTCAGCTAATGAAGTTGAAGATGCAATTTGTAGACTTGCTCAGCTAGCAAGAGCGGCAGGTATTCATATGGTAATTGCAACTCAAAGACCATCAGTTAATGTAGTAACAGGACTTATTAAGGCCAATGTTCCGTCAAGAATCGCTTTTGCAGTATCATCAGGTGTGGATTCAAGAACAATTCTTGATATGAACGGTGCAGAAAAATTGCTGGGAAAGGGCGATATGCTTTACTTCCCATCTAATATTCCTAAGCCTATTAGAGTTCAGGGAGCCTTTGTTACAGATAACGAAGTAGCAGCAATAGTTGAGGATGTAAAGAAGAAAAATCCACCTGTTGTATATGATGAGAGTATTTCAAAAACAGAAATAGGCGCTGCATTTGTGGGACAATCTAGTGCTAGTGATGACAGAGACTCTTTATTTGCAGATGCTGGTAGATTTGTTATTGAGAACGAAAAGGGTTCAATTGGAATGCTTCAAAGACACTTTAAAATTGGCTTTAATAGAGCAGGAAGAATTATGGATCAGTTATTTGAGGCTGGTGTTGTTGGTCAGGAAATGGGTACAAAACCAAGAAAAATTGAAATGAGTATAGCAGATTTTGAAAAAATGCTTGGGTCTAATCCAGGGCAAAGTGCCTAATGCCTAATAAAAATAAATCAAAAAAATATTAAATGATTGTTTTTGAAAGGCTGGGTTAAAAATGTGACCGAGTTAGTATTTATGCTAATTTGCAATTGTTTGACTGCTTACATTATGGTACAATCAACATGCGTTTAAAAAACGTATCTTTTAATTTTTGGAGGATTTGTATGGCAATTAAAAGTGATATTGAAATCGCACAGGAAGCAAAATTAAAACACATTAAGGAAGTAGCTAGTTTAGTAGGCATTTCAGAAGATGATCTTGAAATGTATGGTAAATATAAGGCTAAGATTTCTGATGAGGCAATCAAGAGAGTTTCTAAGAACAAAGATGGAAAATTGGTTTTAGTAACTGCTATTAATCCAACTCCAGCAGGAGAAGGAAAGACAACTATTAGTATTGGTCTTACACAGGCTCTTAATAAGATGGGTAAGAAAGCAATGGCGGCTTTAAGAGAACCATCACTTGGACCATGTTTTGGTATTAAGGGAGGAGCAGCAGGTGGCGGATACGCACAAGTTGTCCCAATGGAAGATTTGAATTTACACTTTACAGGAGATTTCCATGCAATTACATCGGCTAACAACCTATTAGCTGCAATGTTAGATAATCATATCCATCATGGAAATGAATTGGATATTGATGTTAATAATATAGTCTGGAAGAGATGTCTAGACATGAATGATAGAGCTCTACGAAATATAGTAGTAGGACTTGGAGAAAAAACAGATGGCGTTCCAAGACAGGATCATTTTATTATAACTGTTGCATCTGAAATTATGGCTATTCTTTGCTTAGCTAATGATATGGCAGATTTAAAGGAAAGATTAGGTAAAATAATTGTTGCATATAATAGAAGTGGAGATCCTGTAACAGCAAATGATCTTGGTGCAACAGGTGCCATGGCAGCACTTTTAAAGGATGCTATTAAGCCTAATATGGTTCAGACATTAGAGAATACACCAGTGTTAGTACATGGCGGCCCTTTTGCTAATATTGCACATGGATGTAATTCAGTAAGAGCAACTAAGCTATCTTTAAAACTTGCTGATATTACAGTAACAGAGGCAGGTTTTGGTGCTGACTTAGGAGCAGAAAAATTCTTAGATATTAAGTGTCGTATGGCAGGTCTTAAGCCTGATGCAGTAGTTTTAGTTGCTACTGTAAGAGCACTAAAGTATAATGGTGGAGTTGCAAAGCAAGATTTAAATGAAGAAAATCTTGAAGCACTTAAAAAAGGAATTGTTAATCTAGATAAGCATATTGAGAATATTCATAAATTTGGTATTCCAGTTGTTGTTACACTTAATTCTTTTGTTAGCGATACAGAAGCAGAATATGCATTTATTAAGGAGCATTGCGAAGCTCTTGGATGTGAGTTTGCATTAGCTAATGTATGGGCTAAAGGCGGCGAGGGCGGCATTGAACTTGCAACTAAAGTCCTTGAAACATTAGAGAATAAGGAAAGTAATTATAAGCCAATATATTCTCTTGATTTATCCCTTGAGGATAAGATTGAAACAATCGCTAAGGAAATATATGGTGCAGCTTCAGTAAGTTTTGATACAAAGGCTAGAAAGGCTCTAGATAAGATTACACAAATGGGCTATTCTAATTTACCAATTTGTATGGCTAAGACTCAATATTCATTATCAGATGATGCTAGTTTATTAGGAAGACCAACAGGCTTTAATATAAATGTAAGAGAAGTATATGTTAATGCAGGTGCAGGTTTTGTAGTTTGCTTAACTGGTAAAATTCTTACAATGCCAGGTCTACCCAAAAAACCAGCAGCACTTGGAATTGATTACGATGAAGAAGCTGATAGAATAACAGGATTATTCTAAGTGAATAAAAAAGACATTTGCTTATATTGAAAACAAAATCTAGTAAATTAATTAGAAATTGGAGGACAAGTTTTTAACTTGTTATGAGATTATGATTTTATCAGAGATATTAAAAAAATGTACAGAAAACGAATGCACTAACTTTACTTATGAGTTAGTAAAAGGAAGAGAAGATATTTTTGTTACAAATGTTACATCAGATTCTAGAAAAGTAGAAGAAGATGGGGTTTTTGTAGCAATAAAGGGTGCTGTAGTGGATGGACATAAATTCATAGGGAATGTTTTAGGAAAAGCTAAGGCAATCGTAGTAGATAAAGATGCTACACTACCAGAAACACCTGATGATTTAACAATTATTGCTACAGATAATACTCGTTTAGCACTAGCTTTAATGTCAGCTGCTAATTATGGTAACCCTGATAAAGAACTTTTTACAATTGGAATTACAGGAACTAAAGGAAAGACTACAACAACATACATGATTAAAAATGTTTTGGAAAATTGTGGTATTAAGACAGGTCTTATAGGAACAATTGAAACAATTATTGGTGAGGAACATATTCCATCAGAGAATACTACACCAGAATCAAGCCAGATTCATGAGACATTTAGAAAAATGGTAAATGCTGGTTGTGAGGCTGTTGTAATGGAAGTTTCAAGTCAGGGACTTAAATTAGATAGAACAGCAGGTATTATGTTTAATATAGGCGTATTTACAAACCTTGAGCCAGATCATATTGGACCAAATGAACATGCTGATTTTGAAGAATATTTAGAATGTAAGGCTAAGTTATTTAGACAGTGTACAACAGGTATTGTTAATGCAGATGATGAGCATGTTTCAAAAATTATTGAAAAGGCAACTTGTAAAATAGAGACATATGGAATTGATAAGGATGCTGATTTAAAGGCTGATAACATAGAACTTTTCCATGAGGGTGGCAATATTGGCTTAACATATAAATTAACAGGAAAAGCTATGGATGAAGATTTAGATGTAAAATTAAATCTTCCAGGTAGATTTTCAGTATATAACTCACTTTCAGCCATTGCAGTAACAAGACATTTTAATGTTTCAAATGAGAATTTATTAAAGACTTTATTAGATGTTAAGGTAAAGGGTAGAATTGAGTTAGTAAAAGTATCTGACAAATTTAGTTTAATGATAGACTATGCACATAATGCTATGTCCCTTGAGAGCTTACTTACAACACTTAGGGAATATAATCCACATAGAATTGTAACTTTATTTGGTTGTGGTGGTAACAGATCAAGAGATAGACGATTTGAAATGGGTGAAGTTTCAGGTAGATTATCGGATTTAACAATTATTACTTCAGATAATCCAAGAGATGAGGAACCAGAAGCAATTATACAGGATATAATTACTGGTATTTCAAAGACAAATGGAAAGCATGTGGATATAGTTAATCGTAAGGAAGCTATTAAATATGCAATTGCTAATGGTGAGCCAGGTGATATTATTGTTCTTGCAGGAAAAGGACATGAGGATTACCAGATAATTAAAGGCGTTAAGCATCATATGGATGAAAGAGAGTTAATTGCAGAGGTATTAGAAGAACTTAAGAGGTAAAAATGTTTGCTGATATAATAATAGATATATCTCATGAACAACTAGATAGAACTTTTCAATACAATATCCCGGATAATCTCCGGGATATTGTTAAGATTGGAAGCCAGGTTAGAATCCCTTTTGGAAGAGGAAATAAACTTATTACAGGTTATGTTATTGATATAACAAGTAAAGCAAATTATCCAGTGGATAAGATAAAGAATATTGAATCTTGTCTAGAAGATAGGGTAGGAATAGCAAGTGATATGATTAATCTAGCTTACTGGATTAAGAAAAATTTTGCATCAACAATGAACCAGGCTTTAAAGACTGTAATTCCTGTAAAGGATAAAGTGGGTCCTAAGGAAAAGAAAAGTGTAGTTTTAAAGGTAACTAAAGAAAAAGCAGTTATCCTAAATGAAACATACAAAAAGAAGAATTCAAAGGCCAAAGTTAGACTAATAGAGGCTTTGATAGAAGAACCAGTGCTTGAAATGGAAATAATAAGAAATAAGTTAAATATTTCTACATCAACCATTAATTTGCTAGAAAAAGATAACGTAATTGAAGTAACTACTAAGAAGTATTATAGAAATCCTGTTAAGGACAATGATGCTTTTAAGAAAAATAAGGCTATTGTGCTAAATAAAGAACAAGAAGAGGCAGCTAATACAATTAAAAAAGATGTAGAGGAACAAAGATATAATACTTATTTATTACATGGAGTTACAGGAAGTGGTAAGACAGAGGTTTATCTAGATGTAATTAAAGAGGTTATTGATGAGGGTAAGCAAGCAATTGTGCTTATTCCAGAAATTGCTCTTACATTTCAGACAGTGCTTAGGTTTTATCATAGATTTGGTAGTAAGGTTTCAATTCTAAATTCGAAGATGTCTAAGGGTGAGAGATATGACCAGTTTTTGCGAAGCATGAAGGGAGAAATAAGTGTAATTATAGGGCCTAGATCCGCACTTTTTACACCATTTCCTAATCTTGGCTTAATAGTAATTGATGAAGAGCACGAAGGTGCTTATAAATCAGATAAGACACCAAGATATCATGCAAGACCTGTGGCAATTCATATTGCAAAGAATAAGCAGATTCCAGTTATTCTTGGTTCTGCAACCCCTAGCATAGAAAGTTATGAATTGGCCAAAAGAGGCGAATATAAGCTTATAACGCTAAATAATAGAGCAGGAAATGCAACTCTTCCAAAGATTTATGTGGAGGATATGAGAAGAGAGCTTCAAATGGGAAATCGCTCGGTTTTTAGTAAGCGTTTACAAAGCTTAATAGTAGATAGATTAGAAAAAAAGCAGCAAATAATGCTGTTTTTAAATAAAAGAGGTGTTGCAGGATTTATTTCTTGTAGATCTTGTGGACATGTAATGAAGTGCCCACACTGCGATATTTCTCTAACAGCGCATAATAATGGGAAATTAATGTGTCATTACTGTGGTTATGAGCAGCCAAATGTTACTATATGTCCAGAGTGTGGTTCTAAATATATTGCAGGTTTTAGAGCGGGTACACAGGCCTTAGAAAGTCTTATTAATAAGATGTATCCGACGGCTAAGGTACTAAGAATGGATATGGATACAACTAAGAATAAGGGGGGACATGAAAAAATCCTTGAGCAGTTTGCAAATCACGAAGCTGATATCTTAGTTGGAACACAGATGATTGTTAAGGGACATGATTTTCCAGATGTTACACTTGTGGGAATAGTGGCAGCAGATATGTCATTATACGCAGGGGATTATAGAGCTCCTGAGGTTACTTTCCAGTTACTTACACAAAGTGCTGGCAGGGCTGGTAGAGGTAATAAAAAAGGTGAGGTTGTTATACAGACCTATACACCAGAACATTACAGTATAGAGACTGCAGCTAATCAGGATTATATAGGCTTTTATGAGCAGGAAATTGCTTATAGAAAATTACTTGGTTATCCACCAATAATAAATATGCTAAAAATAACAGTATCAAGCGCATCTGAGGAGGCTCTAGATGAGGCTAGTAATTTACTAAAGGATAGGGCTAGTAACTTAGATAATTCCATAGTTTTAGGACCTAGCAAAGCAAATATTTATAAAATTAATGATATTTTTAGCAAAGTTATATATATTCGTAATAAAGAATATGATAAACTAACGTTGATATATGAGAACTTGGATGCTTATGTAGTAGGTAATCCTAAATTTAGAAATGTTAGTGTGAATTATGATTTTAATGCTTAGTAAATAAGCGGATAGGAGAAATAAAATGGCAATTAGAAATATTAGAGAATTAGGTGATGATACACTTAGAGCTGAGTGTAAAGAAATTAAGGAAATGACACCTAGAATTAAGGAATTAATTGAAGATATGTTTGAAACAATGTATGAGGCTAATGGTGTAGGTCTTGCAGCTCCTCAGGTTGGTATTAGAAAAAGACTTGTAGTAATTGACTGTGGTGATGATCCATTAGTACTTATTAACCCAGTTGTATTAGAAACTAGCGGTTCACAGACAGGTCAGGAAGGCTGTCTTTCTGTACCAGGCAAGGTAGGAATTGTAACACGTCCAAATTACGCTAAAGTTAAGGCTCTTGATGAGAACATGGAAGAAATTATTGTTGAAGGTGAAGAATTACTTGCAAGATGTATGCTTCATGAAATCGATCATTTAAATGGAATTATGTATGTAGATAAGGTTGAAGGCGAGTTAATGGATGTTGACTATGATGAAGACTAATTAAGACTAATCTAGGAAAAGAGGAATTTAAGTGAAGGTTATTTTTATGGGAACACCGGATTTTTCGGTGGGAACTTTAGAAGAAATTATAAAAGCAGGCCATGAGGTTATGGCAGTAGTTACACAGCCAGACAAACCAAAGGGAAGAGGTAAAGCCCTACAGTATTCTCCAGTAAAGGAGGCAGCCCTTTCACACAATTTAGAAGTGCTACAGCCAGTTAAGGCAAGGGATGAGGCTTTTATTGAAAAATTAAGACAATATAATGCAGATGTATTTGTAGTTGTGGCTTATGGCCAGATTTTACCTAAAGAAATTATAGATATGCCAAAGTATGGATGCATTAATGTACATGCTTCTCTACTTCCAAAATATAGAGGTGCAGCACCTATTCAATATGCAGTAATTGATGGTTGCGAGTATTCAGGTGTTACAACAATGTTAATGGATGAAGGCCTTGATACAGGTGATATTTTATTGGTATCTAAGGTTAAGTTAGATGAGAAAGAAACAGGTGGTTCTCTTTTTGATAAATTAGAAGATGTTGGAGCTAAGTTATTAGTTACAACACTTTCTAAGTTAGAAGATGGTACAATCACAAGAACTAAGCAGATTGAGGAAGATTCAACTTATGTTAAGATGATTAAAAAGAGCATGGGTAAAATTGATTTTAATAAGTCAGCTATTGAAATAGAAAGACTTATTAGAGGTTTAAACCCATGGCCTTCAGCTTATACATCTCTAGATGGTAAGACATTTAAGATTTGGGAAGCTAATTGCTTAACTGATGTGGAATATGATTCATCTAAGTTGACTGAGATTAAGCCTGGAATGGTAATTAAAATCAATAAAAATTCTTTTGTAATAAAATGCAAGGAAGGCTATCTAGAAGCTTTAAGCGTACAGCTTGAAGGTAAGAAAAGAATGGATGCAGGTTCATTCTTAAGAGGATATAACTTAGAAGAAGGTACTATTTTTAATTCATAAAGACTTTTAAGGGCGAGGTGACTAATTTATGTATTATGGATATGGCTTAGGTTATGGATATTATTTTGATCCAACATATATCTTAATTATAATTGCAGCTGTAATTGCATTAATTGCTCAGGCTGGAGTTTCAATTACTTTTGCAAGATACCAGAAAGTAAGAAGTGCTAGAGGTCTTAGTGGGGCAATGGTTGCTGAAGAGATTTTAAGAAGCCAGGGTATATTTGATGTTGGTGTATGCCATGTTTCAGGAAATCTTACAGATCATTATGATCCAAGAACTAAGATGGTAAATTTATCTGATTCGGTATATAATGCTACAAGTGTGGCAGCTATTGCTGTGGCAGCCCATGAATGTGGACATGCAATTCAGCATAATAAGGGCTATGTACCACTAGCATTAAGATCTGGACTAGTTCCCTTTGCCAATATAGGATCTAAGGCATCTTGGATTTTTATTATACTTGGTGTATTAATGGGCTTTAATCAGACTCTTATTACAGTGGGAATACTTATGTTTTCTTTAGCTGTATTATTTCAGATAGTTACTCTACCTGTTGAATTTAACGCTTCTAGAAGAGCCCTTAATATTATTAAAAATAACGGAATGTTAATAGAAAAAGAAAACTCATATGCTAGAGCAGTTCTAACTGCAGCAGCATTTACATACGTAGCTTCTGCAGCATCTGCAGTTTTACAGCTATTAAGATTAATTATATTATTTGGAGGACGTGATGACCGCGATTAATTCAGTTAATCTAAGAGCAGTTGTATTAGATATGCTCTTAGAAAATGAAAAAAATGGCGAATTCTCTAATTATCTTTTAAATAATGCGCTGGCTAAATACCAATATTTGGAAAAGAGCCAGCGCTCATTTATCGCTAAGCTATTTATTGGAACTATAGAAAGAAAGATAGAATTAGATTATATTTGCAATCAATTTTCAAAGACAAAGACTAATAAAATGAAGCCTTTAATTAGGTCTTTAATTAGAATGTCGATTTATCAGTTAATGTATATGGATATGGTTCCGGAATCAGCTGTATGTAATGAAGCTGTTAAATTAGCTAATAAAAGAGGTTTTTCTAATTTAAAGGGCTTTGTTAACGGAGTTCTTAGAAATATTGCTAGAAATAAAGAATCAATTAAATACCCAGATAGCTCGGATTTTGTTTTTTATAATAGTATTAAGTATTCAATGCCAGAATGGATAATTGAAATGTGGCTTAAAGACTATGAGAAGGAAGTTGTGTCTGATATACTTGCTGGTCTTTTTAAAGAAAAAAGAACATATATTAGAGTTAACACAAATAAAACAACAGTTGCTAAGTTAGAAGAAATTCTAACAAAAGAAGGAGTTACTGTTAAAAAGACAGATATAGACTATGCCCTTGAAATAAGTGGATATGACTATTTAACCAATTTAGATAGCTTTAATGAGGGCTTATTTATAATTCAGGATTTAAGCTCAATTATTGCTGGCTTTAATTCTAATATTAAAGAAGGGGATATTGTTCTTGATGTATGCGCAGCACCAGGTGGTAAAAGCGTTAATGCTAGTTTATTAACCAAAGAAAAAGGAAGGGTTTATTCAAGAGATATTTCCTATGAGAAGACAGATAAAATCGAGGAAAATCTTGATAGACTAGGTTTATTAAATGTAGATGTGGATGTATTTGATGCTACAGATTTCGATGAGGATATGGTAAATAAATGTGATGTAGTAATTGCAGATTTACCATGTTCAGGCCTTGGAATTATAGGCAGAAAGCCAGATATTAAATATAATGCTACAATGGATAAATGTAGAGAGTTAGTTAAAATACAAAAAGATATTTTAGTTAATGCTGCAAAATATGTTAAAGATGGGGCTTTTTTAATATATAGCACATGTACAATTAATAAAGAAGAAAATGAAGATCAGGTTAGATTCATTGAAAGCCTTGGATTTAAATGTGAAGAAAAAAGACAATTATTACCAGGTCTAAATTCTGATACTGATGGATTTTTCTATGCAAGAATGAAAAAATTATAGAGGAAAGATATATGGAAATTAATTATAAGATAAATGATGGAAGAGTGGATTTAAAAAGCCTAAATGCCGATGAATTAACTTCATATATTGAGAGCCTAGGAGAGAAGAAGTTTAGAGCAAATCAAATTTATCAGTGGATGCATGAAAAGCTGGTTACTGATTTTGATTCTATGAAGAATGTGCCTTCTAAATTACTTGACACATTAAAAGAAAATGCGCATTTGACAGCTCTTACACCAATTAGAGTTCAGACATCTAAAATTGATGGCACTAAGAAATTCTTATTTAAGTTATATGATGGGAATGTCATTGAAAGTGTGCTTATGAAGTATCATCATGGTAATTCAGTTTGCATTTCATCCCAAGTTGGATGTAAAATGGGATGTCGCTTTTGTGCATCTACCCTTGATGGTTGCGTAAGAAATCTTTTGCCATCAGAGATGCTAGACCAAGTTTATAGAATACAGGATAGCACGGGTGAGAGAGTGTCTAATATTGTAATTATGGGTTCTGGTGAGCCAATGGATAATTATGATAATGTATGTAAATTTTTGGAGTTGATAAATTCTCCTAAAGGACTTAATATAAGTCTTCGTAATGTTACTGTTTCAACATGTGGTCTTGTGCCACGTATAAAGCAGTTAGCTGACTTAAAATTACAGATTACATTAGCAATATCACTTCATGCGCCTAATGATACACTACGAAAGACAATGATGCCAATAGCTAATAAATATTCAATTGAAGAGATAATTGATGCTTGTAGATATTATCTAGAGCAGACAGGAAGAAGAATTTCTTTTGAATATAGCTTAGTGAAGGGTGTTAATGATACTAAAGAGTGCGCAAGGGAATTAATTGATTTAGTAACAGGCCTAAATTGCCATATAAATCTTATTCCGGTTAATCCAATTAAGGAACGAGATTATGAGCAATCTAATAAGGAAGCAATAATGGCATTTAAAAATAAACTTGAAAAATGTGGAATTAATGTTACTATTAGAAGAGAAATGGGTCGCGACATTGATGGAGCTTGCGGTCAATTAAGAAAAAGTTATATGGAGGATAGTCATGAAAGCAGTAGCAATGACTGATATTGGTAAACAAAGAAAAACCAATCAGGATTTTGTCTATACGTCTATGACACCGATAGGAATTCTCCCAAACCTTTTTATAGTAGCAGATGGAATGGGGGGCCATAAAGCAGGAGATATGGCATCTAGGTATACTGTGGAAACACTTGTTAAGCTTTTAAGAGAAAGCTCAAGTAAAGATGCAGTAACTACACTAGTGAACGCAATTACAAAGGTTAACAAATTGCTTATTGAAAAAGCAAAGGAATCAGAAGAATATACAGGCATGGGAACAACACTTGTTTGTGCAACATTTTCTAATGACACACTTTTAATTGCTAACGTTGGGGATAGTAGACTATATGTTGTAAACGAGGATATTCGTCAAATTACAAGAGATCATTCTTTAGTTGAGGAAATGGTTTTGGCTGGTGAAATCAATAAAGAAGAAGCTAGAACACACGAAAGAAAAAATGTCATCACTAGAGCAATTGGTGCTACCGATGTGGTAGAACCAGATTTATTTAGAATTGATATTAAGAAAAACGACTATATTTTAATGTGTAGTGATGGATTAACTAATATGGTAGAAGACAATGTAATCGCTGATATTATAAATAGTGAATCAGATATTAATAATGCCGCAAAAAAACTGATAGACAAGGCAAATAAGAATGGTGGAGCAGACAATATATCAGTTGTAATTATTAAAATTGATTAGAAAGGTATAAGTTAATATGTTAAGAAAAGGACAGTTTTTAGCTGACAGATATGAGATATTAGAGCAGATAGGCACGGGAGGAATGGCTGACGTATATAAGGCTAAAGATACTAAGCTTAATAGATGTGTTGCTATCAAAGTGATGAAGAAGGAATTTAGTGACGATTCAACATTTGTTTCTAAATTTAGAGCAGAAGCTCAATCTGCAGCAGGTCTTACACATTCAAATATAGTTAGTGTATATGATGTTGGAGACGAGGATGGAGTCTACTATATTGTAATGGAATTAGTAGAGGGAATTACTCTTAAAAAATATATAGAAAAAAGAGGAAAGATACCATTTAAGGAAGCAGTAAGTATTGCAATTCAGATAGTAAATGGTATGGAAGCAGCCCATAAATCAGGAATTGTTCATAGAGATATTAAACCACAGAATATCATTATCTCTAAAGATGGCAAGGTAAAGGTAACAGATTTTGGTATTGCTAAAGTGTCATCTAATACAACAATTAATTCTTCTCAAACAATGGGATCTGTTCATTATATTTCGCCAGAACAGGCAAGGGGTGGATTTTTAGATGCAAGAACAGATATCTATTCAATGGGCGTTACAATTTTTGAAATGTTAACAGGTACTGTACCTTTTGATGATGAGAATTCAGTTACAGTAGCTGTTAAACATATACAGGACAAGATACCATACGCTTCTTCAAGAGCTGAAGGTATTCCTGTAAGTATAGATAAGATTGTTGCAAAATGTACAGAGAAAAAGCCTGATAGAAGATATCAATCAGCAGAAGAATTGCTTGCGGACTTAAAGAAGTCTCTAGTTATGCCGGATGTAGATTTTGTACAAACAACACCTACAATGGAGGATACAATGTCAAGAAAAGAAGATTTAGATGAGAACATCAATGACGAATTAGATTTAGACGAGCTTGATGAAGATGTTCTAGCAGATGATGCTACAAAGGAAGAAGTTGATGAGGATGATATTGATGATGAAGGCAATGAAAAGCTTGATAAGATCATGAAATATATCGGACTTGGAATTGCTGCAATTATTCTTATAATTGTGATTTTCATCTTATTAAGACTTGCTGGATGTGGTACATCAAAGACTAATGAAACTGAAACAGAATCTACAACAGTAGAAGATGATTCTAATATGGTTGAAGTACCTGATGTTACAGGACTTACAAGAGAAAAGGCTGTTGCTAAGTTAAATGGAGCTGGCTTAGGATATTCTGTTGTAAGACAGTCATCAGATACAGTAGAAAAGGATACAGTTATTTCACAGGGTACAGCAGCAGGAACAAAGGCAGCTAAGAATTCTAAGATTGTACTTACAATTAGTTCAGGTAAGGAAGATAAGGCTGTGGCAATACCTAATGTAATTGGTCAGACAGAGTCAAGAGCTACACAGACACTTAAGAATGCAGGTTTTGATGTTGCTGTAGAATATGCTTATAGTTCTTCGGTTAATCAGGGCTTAGTAATTAGCTATTCACCAACTGGTAGTGCTCAGGAGGAATCAACAATTACAATTACAATAAGTAGAGGTCCAGAAGTACAGACAAAAGCAGAACCTACAATAAAGGAAACAGAATCAACAACAGAAGAGACAACAAAAGCAGAAGTTCCAACAAAGGCTGAAAAAGAATCAACAACAGAAGAGACAACATCAGCAAAGGCTTCTAACTAGGTAGTTTATGCAAGGAAAGATAATTAAAGGCATTGCTGGCTTTTACTACGTATATGTGGAAGAAGCCAGCAATATATATGAATGTAAGGCAAAGGGTATATTTAGAAATAAGAAAATCAAGCCACTTGTTGGAGATAATGTGGAACTTGATGTGGTTGATGAAGCTAATTTAAAGGGAAATATAACTAGGATACTTCCAAGGAAAAATGAGCTTATAAGACCAGCTTTTGCCAATATAGATCAAGCAATGGTAATTTTTGCCGTAAAACAACCAGATATTAATTACAACTTACTTGATAGATTTTTACTAATGATGGATTATCAGGATGTGCCAACAATTGTGGTTTTTAATAAAATTGATTTGGCAACAGCAGATGAAATAGAAAAATTAGAAGAAATCTATAATAAGTGCGGATGTAAGTTAATATGGATGAGCACATATGATAATAAGGGAATTGAAGATGTTCTAGAAAGCCTAAAGGGAAAGACAACAGTTCTTGCAGGACCTTCAGGTGTAGGTAAATCTTCTCTTACTAACTTAATTTTACCTAAGGAAGTTAATGAAACTGGCGAAGTTAGTAGAATTGGTAGAGGTAGACATACTACTAGACATTCTGAGATTTTTAATGTAAGTGATAATACTTATATTGCAGATACACCAGGATTTACATCGCTTAATTTACCAGATATTGAAAAAGAAGAATTAAGATTTTATTTTGAGG
Organism: Lachnospira multipara LB2003; assembly: GCF_000702205.1. Classification (GTDB taxonomy): domain Bacteria; phylum Bacillota; class Clostridia; order Lachnospirales; family Lachnospiraceae; genus Lachnospira; species Lachnospira multipara_A. Next base: position 23,566 of record NZ_JNKW01000007.1, read on the forward strand.
AATTTAAAGAGCATGAAGGTAATTGCCGCTTTAATGGATGTGTTCACGTAAATGAACCTAATTGTAGCGTCAAAGAGGCTCTAGGGGATGGACAGATAAGTAATAGACGTTATCAAAGTTATATAGAAATATATGAAGAATTAAAAAATAAAAAGAAATATTAAAAAAGGAAATTAGAATATGAATTATTTATCACCATCAATTTTATCAGCAGATTTTAAAAATTTAGGAAATGACCTTAAGACAATTGACGAGGCAGGAGCAGAATATGTCCATATAGATGTTATGGATGGAAGCTTTGTACCTAATATTTCACTTGGTTTACCAGTAATTAAATCAATTAGAAGTGCAACTAAGAAGGTTTTTGATGTACATCTTATGATTGATGAACCAATTAGATACATTGAAGAATTTGTTAATGCCGGAGCAGATATTATTACAGTTCACGTGGAAAGTTGTCAGGATGTAGCTGCAACACTAGATAAGATTAAGTCTTTTGGAGTTAAGGCAGCTATTACATTAAATCCAGGTACACCAGTAAAGGCCATTATGCCTTATCTTTCAATGGTAGATATGGTTTTGGTTATGAGTGTTAATCCAGGATTTGGTGGACAGAAATTTATTCCAGACTCAATTGATAAGGTTAAGGCTATTAAAGCTGAATTAGAGAAGAAAAATCTTAATAAGGTAAATATTGAAATTGATGGAGGAATTAACATTGAAAACTTAGCAACTGTTCTTGAAGCAGGTGTTAACGTAGTAGTTGCTGGATCAGCAATTTTTAAGGGTGATGCAGCAGAGAATGTTAAGAAATTCAAGGAAGTAATGAGTGCTTGGAATTAATAAAGTAAAATAATAAAGTAAAAAATGAAAGGCGCTACAGATTAGTCTGTAGCGCCTTTTTTTGAACCTAGCAATTTTTAAAATGTTAGCTTTATTTACACTTATATTAAAATTAAACGTTAAATCTAAAGAGAATTACATCTCCATCTTTAACAACGTATTCCTTACCTTCCATACGTACAAGACCCTTTTCCTTAGCTGCGTTATAAGAACCGCAATCAAGTAAATCCTGATAGTAAACAACTTCAGCCTTAATAAAACCTCTTTCAAAGTCTGAGTGAATCTTACCAGCAGCGCCAGGAGCCTTAGTACCATTAGTGATTGTCCAAGCTCTTGTTTCTGTTTCACCAGCTGTTAAGTAACTAATAAGACCAAGTAATTTATAACTTGCTGCAATAAGCTTATCAAGACCTGATGACTTAAGACCTAAATCCTCTAAGAATTCCTTCTTTTCATCGTCATCAAGTTCAGAGATTTCCTGCTCAATCTGAGCACAGATAACAAATACTTCTGAGTTATTCTTAGAAGCAAAATCCTTAACCTTTGCAACGAATTCGTTACTAGCGCCATCATCGCTTAAATCATCTTCTGAAACGTTAGCAGCAAAGATAACTGGTTTAGCTGTTAAAAGGTTATATTCCTTTAAGAATGCTTCCTCTTCTTCGCCTTCGATTTCTAAGCTAGAAGCTAAATTACCATCTTCTAAGTGCTTAATAAGTTTCTCAATGAATTCAACTTCGCGAGCTAAATCCTTGTTATTATAAGCGCCTCTCTTTTGCTTAGCAAGTCTTCTCTCTAAAACTTCAAGATCAGCAAAAATTAATTCTAAATTAATTGTCTCAATATCTCTTACAGGATCAATAGAACCATCAACGTGAACGATATTAGAGTCTTCAAAACATCTTACAACATGAACAATAGCATCAACTTCACGAATATTAGCAAGGAACTGGTTTCCTAAACCTTCACCCTTTGATGCACCTTTAACTAAACCTGCAATATCAACGAATTCAATTACAGCAGGTGTAATCTTAGCTGAATTATAAAGAGCTGCAAGCTTATCTAGTCTTTCATCTGGAACAGTAACAACACCAACGTTAGGGTCGATTGTTGCAAATGGGTAGTTAGCTGCAAGAGCTCCTGCTTTTGTAAGTGAATTAAATAGAGTTGATTTACCAACGTTAGGTAAACCTACGATTCCTAATTTCATTGTAACCTCCATGCCACATATAGTGGAAATAATTTTATGAAAAGTCAGTTATTAATAAACTGAGTTTTTTTATTTAGGGATATTTTTCCCGATTAACGCAAGGAATATTTTAGCATAACTTAGCTAAATATGGGAGATTTATTTTTAATTTAAACAAATATAGAGCAGATTTTACAAAAAACAATAAAAAAACACCAATATATGGGAAAAATCCCCACTTTAATACCACATTTCGCAAAGCTAGAATTTAGCGCTAATTTGGGCTGTTTGGGCTTGCTTTTTATCTTATAAAGGGTTACAATAGGGGTGAAAGTGGAGGGAATGTGAATAAAAGTGGTTGAAAGTGGTTACTTTTAAAAATCGCAATTGACCCATAAAGCTTAACGTAGGAAAGGGGGAACGACTATGTTGCAAGGTGAATATACGCACACAATAGACTCTAAAGGTCGTTTAATCGTTCCGGCAAAATTACGTGAAAGCTTAGGAGATAAATTTACAATAACTCGTGGATTTGATGGTTGCATTTATGCATACGCTGATAATGAATGGGAAGCTCTTAAAGACAGAATCTCTAAATTACCCCTAAATGATGCAAGAGCACGTTCATTAACACGTTTTTTCATAGGTGGCGCAAGTGAAGTTGAGGTGGATAAACAGGGAAGAATCCTTGTTTCGCCTACACTTAGAAGCCACGCAGGCTTAGTTAAAGATGTGGTTTCTCTTGGCGTTGGTAACAAAGTAGAAATTTGGAGCCTAGAGAAATACAACGAAGTTAATGCCCAAAGCTTTGAGAATATTGAAAATGTAGCAGAATCTATGTTAGAATTTGGCTTTACTATTTAATGTTCATAAAGAATAGAGAGGTTTCATAATGGAATTTAAGCATTATTCAGTTTTATTAGAAGAAACAATTGAAAATTTAAACATTAAGCCAGATGGAATTTACATGGATGGAACACTTGGCGGAGCAGGACATTCAAGTGTTATTGCTAGCAAATTATCTGATAAGGGAAGACTTATAGGAATTGATCAGGATGAGAATGCTATAGAAGCAGCATCTTTAAGACTTGAACCCTATAAAGATAGGGTAAGTATAGTTAGAGATAATTATGTTAACTTTAAAAAAGTCCTAGATGATTTAGGAATTGATAAGGTTGATGGAATTGTTCTTGATCTTGGCGTTTCCTCATATCAGTTAGATACAGTTGAGAGAGGATTTACATATAATGTGGATACTCCCCTTGATATGAGAATGGATAACAGACAGCAAATGACAGCAAGAGATATAGTTAATGACTATAGCGAAGCTGATTTATATAGAATAATTAGAGATTATGGTGAAGATAGATTCGCAAAAAACATTGCAAAGCACATTGTAATTGAAAGAGCTAAAAAGCCAATTGAGACAACATTTGAGCTAAACGATATTATTAAGGCAGCAATTCCAGCTAAGGTAAGAGCTACAGGTGGTCATCCATCAAAGAGAACTTATCAAGCAATTAGAATTGAGCTTAATAAAGAGCTAGATGTCTTAGAGAATTCAATTGATGATATGATTGATAGATTAAATGTAGGTGGAAGATTATGTATTATTACATTCCACTCATTAGAGGATAGAATTGTAAAGGTTAAATTTAAGACTGCACAGAATCCATGTACATGTCCACCAGATTTTCCGGTATGTGTATGTGGTAAGAAATCAAAGGGTAAGGTAATTTCAAGAAAGCCTATATTACCTAGTGATAAGGAACTAGAGGAAAATTCTAGATCTAAGAGTGCTAAGCTAAGGGTTTTTGAAAAAAGATAGTAAAGGTATTAAATAAATCTTGCAAAGGAGGAGAAACAGCATGGCAAACTATGGCAAAAGGAAACAATATAAAAGTGCTAAGAGAGCAACATATGTATCTGGAAGTGCTGCAAGACAACTTGCACCAAAGCCTGAAAGAGAAATAAAACGACGCCAGGAGTTAACAGAAAAAGAACGTCTTGAAAGAAGAAGACGTTTAAGAATAAAGAAGCGTCAAAATAAGCTAAATCTTATTTATTTAACTGCAATGGCAGCCATAGTTGTTACTATAGTAGCTGTTTGTTATGGATTGGTAAGTCTTGAAACATCAACAAAGGCTAATCAAACGAGACTAGATAAATTACAACAAGAGTATCAGGATTTAAAGCAAGATAATGACGAGTTAGAACTTCAGATTAATGCAAACATAGATTATGACAAGATTTATGATACAGCGGTAAATGAATTGGGAATGGTTTATCCCGATTCAAGTCAGGTTATTCTTTATGAGTCAGGCGAAAGTGAGTATGTTAAACAATATAAGGATGTACCTGGTACTGAATAAAATTAATGCTGGCTTTGTAAATAAGGCCAGCATTTTATGTTTAAAAGGCAAAAATTGGGAGTGTAGTAATGGCTGATTACGAAAAAATTAGAGAAAGAAAATTAAAGAAAGCCAGAAAAGTTCTAAGAAGGGCAGGTAAGAAAGTCCAGGTGCTATTTCTTATAGTGGCGATTTTACTTGCAGGCTTAGGAGGTCGTATTTTTTATATAATTTATACTAGGGGCGATGAATATACACAAAGTGTATTAGATGAACAGACAAAGTCACTAAATACAGTTCTTGCCAAAAGAGGACAGATACAATCAAGTGATGGAACAGTACTTGCCTATAGTGAGAAGATGTATAATGTAATACTTGATGTGGCTCAGCTATTTAGTGATGATGAAGAAAGTGATAGTGATTTAACAGGAGATACTATTAACGCCTTAAGTAGTTACTTTAATATAGATAGATCAGAACTTATAGCTAAAGTGTATGACAACCAATCTAGCAGATATCTAAAGCTTGTAAAAGAAATCTCTAGTGAAGAGATGGAAGGCTTTAAAAATCTTATGATTGTAACAGATGATAAGGGAAACGAAACTAAGACAAGTGTCGTGGATGTTTGGTTTGAAGAGACTTATGTTAGAAGATATCCATATGATAATCTAGCGGCGGATGTTGTGGGTTTTTATAGCCAGAACAACGGCGGAGAATTAGGATTAGAATTAGAATATAATGATTATTTAACAGGGGTTAACGGACTTACATATAGTTACGTAGATGACGGCCTTGAAATAGCCAATGAAACAAAGGGCGTTACAGATGGATTAAATGTAGTAACAACAATCGATTATAATATTCAAAAAATAATCGAAGAAAAAATAATAGCTTACAATCAGGAAAAACCATCAAAAAATACAGCAATAATGGTAATGAATCCTAGTAATGGTGAAATCCTTGGAATGGCAAGTTATCCAACATTTAATTTAAATGATCCGAGGGATTTAACAAAAAGCTTTACTGAGGAACAATTAGGGGCTATGTCTGATGAAGATAAGACTAATGCTATGTATGACTTATGGAAGAATTTCTGTGTATCAGAAAGTTATGAGCCAGGTTCTGTATTTAAGCCAATAACTGTGGCAGCAGCACTTGATGAGGGTGTCGTTAAGGATGGGGATACCTATGTATGTAACGGTTATGAAGAGGTAAGTGGTTGGAAGGTTAAGTGTCATGCTTATGGACAAGGAGGACATGGACAATTAACCCTAGAACAGTCAATTATGGAATCTTGTAACCCATATATGATTAATTTAAGTATTAAGCTTGGAACAGTTAAGTTTGCTCAATACGTATCAGTTTTTGGATTTGGTAGTCTTACAGGTGTTGATTTACCTGGAGAAACAGGCGGTATTATATATCCGGCAGATAAAATGACAGTAATTGATGCTGCAACAAACTCATTTGGACAGAATATAAATGTTAATATGGTCCAGATGTTATCAGCATATTGCTCATTAATTGAGGATGGTAATTACTATCAGCCACATATTGTAAAAGAGATTGAGGACTCTAATGGTAATGTGGTAAAATCCTTTAATCAAACACTTATAAAACAGACTTGTACAGCAGATACATCAAAATTACTTAGAAGATACCTTTTTTCAACAGTTAATGAAGGTACAGCTAAGAAAGTAGCAGTTAAGGGATACAGTGTTGCAGGTAAGACAGGTACAGCTCAGAAAGCTAACAGAGATGAACAAAAATGGCTTATTTCATTTATTGGACATGTGCCAGCAGATGACCCACAGATTGCTATATATGTTATTATTGATGAGCCAGATGGAACAACAGGAACATCCGGTTCTTCAGCAGATGTATTAACACTAAGTCATGATGTTTTAGAGAGTTTATTACCTTATTTAGGTATATATGAGGATCTAACAGCTAGCGAGATTAATACACAAAATAGTGAAGATGAACTAACTGTAGAAGTACCAAATACTACACAGAATTAATTGGAGGAAGTTATGGATTTAAAAAATAAGAAAGTAATGGTAGTTGGAACCGGAATAAGTGGAATAGGAGCTGTAAACTTACTTAATAAAGTAGGTGCAGATTGTATCCTTTATGATTGCAATGATAAATTAAAAGTAGAAGATGTAGAGAATAAACTAGGTTTTAATAAGGCAGAAATTATTATAGGTGAATGTAGCGATGAATTAATAAAGAGAGTTGATTTATTAGTAATTAGCCCAGGTGTTCCAATAGATAGCGAACTTGTAATAAGATTTAAGGAAGCTGGCGTTGAAGTTTGGGGCGAAATTGAATTAGCTTATAACTATGATAAGGGCCAGATAATTGCCATAACAGGAACTAATGGAAAGACAACTACAACAGCTTTAGTTGGCCAGATAATGAAGGCATATAATGAGAAGACATTTGTAGTTGGTAATATTGGACGCTCTTATACTGGAGAAGTGCTAAATACAAGTAAAGATTCAGTTACAGTAGCAGAAATTAGTAGTTTCCAGCTTGAAACAACTAAGAATTTCCACCCTAGAGTATCAGCAATTCTTAATATTACACCAGATCATCTAAATAGACATCATACAATGGAATGTTATGCAGAAACTAAGGAAAGAGTAGCCTTAATGCAGAATAAAGATGAAGTATGTGTATTAAATTATGAAGATGAGTGGCTACAGGATTTTAAAAAGAACTGCAAAGCTAAGATAGTTTGGTTCTCATCAAAGAGAAAAGTAGAAGTTGGCGCATATGTTGATGGAGATATGATTCATTATACAGATGGCGTTAATGATAAAGAATTTTTAAATGTACATGACATGAGACTTCTTGGAGTACACAATTATGAGAATGTATGTGCAGCAATTGCCATGACTAAGGCAATGGGAGTACCTGATGATGTAATTATTAGAGAAATAAAGAACTTTAGAGCTGTTGAACATAGAATTGAATATGTAGCAACAAAATCTGGAGTTGATTATTATAATGACTCAAAGGGAACTAATACAGATGCAGCAATTAAGGCCATTGAGGCAATGGTAAAACCAACAATTCTTATAGCTGGTGGCTATGATAAGGGCGTAGAATTTGACGACTACATTAAGGCCTTTAAGGGTAAAGTAAGATTTATGGTATTACTTGGTCAGACAAGCCAGATGATAGCAGATACAGCTAATAAGTATGGTTTTACAGATTATGTATTTGCTAATTCAATGGAAGAGGTTGTTGATATTTGTGCCAAAACTGCTAAAGAAGGAGAGGCAGTTTTATTATCACCTGCTTGTGCTAGCTGGGGAATGTTTGATAACTATGAGCAAAGAGGAAGAATATTTAAGGATTTAGTTAATAAGCTTCCTTAATATTTAATGGAGAGTATATGGCAAATGATGTAAGAAAAAGATCTACAAACAAACGTAATACTCAAAAAGATATCAGTAGGACAAGGATAAATAGACAAGCAAAAAAGAAGCAACAAAACTACATAAAAAGCCATAGAAGAAAGAAAAGATTTAGATTAAACATAAAAAGAAAAGCAGGATTTTATCTTGATTATTCTTTAATGTTTATAATGCTTTTACTTATAGGTGTTGGCCTTGTTATGGTATATAGTAGTTCTTCAACCACCAAAGAAACGATTTTTGATATATTAAAAAGTCAGGTTTTATTTGCGGTAGTTGGAATATTTTTTATGATACTAGAAGCTAGAATAGTTGATTATCATATATATAGTAAAAAGTGGGTTTCATATGGACTATATATTTTTTCACTCTTCCTAGTATTATTACTTTTAACACCACTTGGTAAAAATGTTAATGGTGCCACACGTTGGATTGGACTAGGCTCTTTTTCATTTATGCCTGTTGAAGTGGTTAAGGTAGGTGTCATAGCGGCACTATCCTTTAGAATAGTCAACTTAGGGGATAGAATGAATAATACTTTTAGTTTATTTTGGCTATGGTTTTTTTATGGAGTAGTACCTGCGGGATTATTATATGTAATATCTAATAATTTAAGTAGTGCTATTATTATTTCTGGAATGTGCTTTATAATAACATTTGTGGCATTTCCAGGGTATAAGCCCTTTGCTGCAGTAGTTGGTGTAGGAGGCGCTTTTGCAACCCTTCTTGTAACAAGACTTGTTAGTACACTAAATTCAGGAGACAATTTTAGACATGCAAGAATACTTGCTTGGCTACATCCTGAGGATTACGCAGATAATAAGGCTTACCAAACAATTCATGGTTTATATGCCATAGGCTCTGGCGGACTTTTTGGTAAGGGACTTGGAAAGAGTATGGTAAAAATAAAATTGCCAGAAGCATATAATGATATGATTTTTACCATAATTTGTGAAGAGCTTGGTTTATTTGGTGCGCTTTGCGTATTACTTGCTTTCAGTGTTTTGCTTTGGAGAATTGCCCATGTGGCAAAAAATGCTCCAGACCTTTTGGGAGCACTGTTATGTACAGGGGTTTTTGCCCATATCTCTTTACAGGTATTGGTAAATATTGCTGTAGTAACTAATACTATACCAAACACTGGTGTTACATTACCATTTATAAGTAAGGGTGGAACGGCGCTTCTTATTCTTCTTATGGAAATGGGAGTAGTATTTAATGTAAGTAGTCAAATTAAGGATGAACTAAATGAGTAAAGTAGATGAGTTAGAAGGATTTCAGATTATAGATGTGGATGATGAACAGGAAGAAAAGGACAGAGTAAGTAGGACTAAAAAATCATCTAAGAAATCTAAAAAAAATAAACGCCAAAAAAGAAATAAAAAAAGAGATGGATTTCTAATGAAAATTTTGGTAATATTTTTGATTGTAACTTGCATTTGTGGTGGCGTTTATTTTGGTTTTAAAGTAGATGTAATAGAGTATGAAGGCAATACTCATTACAGTGATGAGGAAATGTCTAAATGCATTTTTAATGATAAGACACCAAATTCACTTATATATTTTTTATTTGGTAATACGAATATTGAGATTCCCTTTATCCAAAAATATGATGTCGAGATTGAATGGCCAAGAAAGATTCATGTAAATGTCTATGAGAAAGCTATTATAGGCTATGTTAAATACATGGGCAGTTATATGTATTTTGATAAGGATGGAATTGTGGTTGAAAGCTCTAATGAGTTAGTAAACTCCCTCCCAGAGATTCAAGGATTAGATTATTCATCAATTGTGTTAAATGAGAAACTTCAGGTATCAGATACAAGTATTTTTGATAAGATACTAGATCTGGCCCAGGGTTTTGATAAATACGATATGGATGTGGATTCTATTTTCTTTGATAACGAAGGAAACATTTACCTAAACATACAAAATGTTAAGGTAGCTATGGGAAATACAGATGATTATAGTGAAAGATTATTTGAACTAAAACAACTATATGAGAAATTAAATGGATTGTCCGGAACCCTATATTTAGACAGTTTTGACGGCAACACATCCTCAATTATTTTTAAGAAAGATTCTCAAAACGGTTGATATTTTGAATGAAAAACGATATTATATTTTATAAGTGATTTTTAAGGGAGTAGAAGGAGGCAACAACTTTGTTAGAAATTATGACAAACGACGCAGAAGGCTCTGCAAAGATTATAGTAGTGGGAGTCGGCGGATCAGGCAACAATGCTGTTAACAGAATGATAGATGAGAATATCAGTGGGGTAGAATTCGTAGGCATTAATACTGATGGTCAGGCACTTCAATTGTGTAAGGCTCCACAAGCAATTCAAATTGGAGAGAAGCTTACAAAGGGTTTAGGAGCAGGTGCAGTTCCTGAAATCGGAGAAAAAGCAGCAGAAGAGAATATTGAAGATATTACTCAGGCACTAGAAGGCGCAGATATGGTATTTGTAACTTGTGGTATGGGTGGCGGAACTGGTACAGGTGCAGCACCAGTTGTAGCTAAAGTAGCTAAAGAATTAGGCATCCTTACAGTTGGTGTAGTAACAAAGCCATTTGCTTTCGAAGGTAAGACTCGTATGAGCAACGCTAATGTAGGTATAGAGAAGTTAAAGGAAAGTGTTGATACACTTATTATTATTCCTAATGATAGATTACTTCAGATCGTAGATAGAAGAACATCTATGCCAGATGCATTAAGAAAAGCTGATGAAGTTTTACAACAGGCAGTACAGGGAATTACAGATCTTATTAATGTTCCAGGTCTTATTAACTTAGACTTTGCTGATGTTAAGACTGTAATGACAGATAAGGGTATTGCACATATTGGTATTGGTACAGGAACAGGTGATGACAAGGCAATTGAAGCTGTTAAGCAGGCTGTATCAAGTCCACTTCTTGAAACAACAATTGAAGGTGCTTCACATGTTATTATTAACATTTCAGGTGATGTAAGCCTTATGGAAGCTAATGAAGCAGCAAGTTATGTTCAGGATTTAGCAGGAGATAATGCTAATATTATCTTTGGTGCTATGATCGATGAAACAGTTACTGATAGAGCAACAATTACAGTAATTGCTACAGGTCTTGAAGATAGCAATGTTAATTTAGCTCTTGCAGGATTCTCAGCTAAGGCAACTACAGCACCTAAGACTGTAATTAAGCCAACATATACATATAATGGCGGTTCTACAGCACCTAAGGTAGCTCAGGCTGAAGAAACTCCACTTCCTGGTCTAAAGCAACCAGAACCAATTACAAGTAATGTTAAGGAGAAAGGAATAACAATTCCTACATTCCTACAGAAAAGCAAGAAGTAATTTAGATTTAATGAATATTAAATCCGGACGGGGGTAACCAATCGTCCGGATTTTTGTTTTTACAGATTAATCTGAAATTATATTAGGAGACAAAAGTATATGAAGAAGAAAAAGAAGAAAAGTTATTATTATGACAGGATTTTTGCCTTGTTATCAATAATAACCTTAATTGTAATTGTTCTTATGATATACTTTGATTAATATCGATTATTAGATGTTGTTGTTTCTTTAGACGAAAATGAGTATAATATAAAACGCCAAAGGCGTGGAAAGTAATATATAGAAAAGGAATAAAATATGGCTAGCATTAAACAGGAAAATATTAGAAATTTTTGCATAGTCGCACATATTGATCATGGTAAATCAACATTAGCCGACAGAATTATTGAGAAGACAGGATTACTTACTAGTAGAGAAATGCAGGAACAGGTCTTAGATAATATGGACCTTGAAAGAGAAAGAGGCATTACAATTAAAGCTCAGACTGTAAGAACAGTCTATAAAGCTAAGAATGGTGAAGAATATATTTTTAATTTAATTGATACTCCAGGACATGTGGATTTTAATTATGAGGTATCAAGAGCGCTTGCAGCTTGTGATGGCGCTATTTTAATCGTAGATGCTGCACAGGGAATCGAAGCTCAGACTTTAGCTAACGTATATTTAGCTCTAGATCATGACTTAGATGTATTTCCTGTAATTAATAAAATCGACTTGCCAAGTGCAGAGCCACAAAGAGTTATAGATGAAATTGAAGATGTAATAGGAATTGAAGCACAGGACGCTCCACTTATTTCAGCTAAGAATGGCATTAATATTGAAGAAGTTCTAGAACAGATTGTAACTAAGATTCCAGCACCAACAGGTGATAGAAATGCTCCACTTTCGGCTCTTATTTTTGACTCTATATATGATGCATATAAGGGTGTAATTATATTTGTTAGAGTTAAGGAAGGTACAGTAAAGAAGGGTACTAAGATTAAGATGATGGCCACAGGCGCATCTGAGGAAGTAGTAGAAGTTGGCTATTTTGGCGCAGGGCAGTTTATCCCTTGTGATGAACTTTCAGCAGGTATGGTTGGTTATATTACAGCAAGTATTAAGAATGTATCAGATACACGAGTAGGTGATACAGTAACAGATGCTAATAGACCATGTAGTGAACCTCTTCCAGGATATAAGAAGGTTAATCCTATGGTTTATTGCGGTTTATATCCAGCAGATGGCTCTAAATACCAGGATTTAAGAGATGCCCTTGAAAAATTACAGTTAAATGATGCATCCCTTTTCTTTGAACCAGAGACAAGTATAGCCCTTGGATTTGGCTTTAGATGTGGATTCCTTGGATTATTACATCTTGAAATTATACAGGAAAGACTAGAAAGAGAATATAATCTAGATCTTGTAACAACAGCACCTGGTGTAGTATATAAAGTACATAAGACTAACGGAGAAGTTATTGATTTAACTAATCCATCCAATATGCCAGATCCTTCAGAAATTGATTTTATGGAGGAACCATTTGTAACAGCAGAAATTATGGTAACAACAGAATTTGTTGGACCAATCATGAAATTATGTCAGGAAAGACGTGGCGTTTATCTTGGCATGGAATATATAGAACAGACAAGAGCATTACTTAAGTATGAATTACCACTTAATGAAATTATTTATGACTTCTTTGATGCCTTAAAGTCTCGTTCAAGAGGTTATGCTTCATTTGATTATGAAATGAAGGGATATGTAAGATCTAAGCTTGTTAAGCTTGATATACTTATTAATAAAGAAGAAGTGGATGCTTTATCATTTATTGTATTTGCTGGAAGCGCAGAAGAGCGTGGAAGAAAAATGTGTGAGAAGTTAAAGCTTGAAATTCCTAGACAGCAATTTGAAATTCCAATCCAAGCAGCAATTGGAAGTAAGGTTATTGCTAGAGAGACAGTTAAAGCACTTCGTAAGGATGTACTTGCTAAGTGTTATGGTGGTGATATCTCTAGAAAGAAAAAATTGCTTGAAAAGCAGAAAGAAGGAAAGAAGCGAATGCGCCAGATAGGTAATGTAGATATTCCACAGAAGGCGTTTATGAGCGTTCTAAAATTAGATGAAGAATAATAATCAATTAGGGATATATATACATATCCCTTTTTGTGTGCAGAAATGTGTCTATTGTGATTTTTTATCTGCACCAGCAACTAATGATGTGAAAATTAAATACATAGAGGCGCTAAAAAAAGAAATAGAGCTTGTAGGTCTAAATAATAAAGAAAAAGAAATAGAGGTTAATTCTATTTTCTTTGGTGGAGGAACTCCAAGTTGCATAGACCCAGAGTTAATTCAAAGCGTATTAGATACTATAAAGAATAATTTTAGAGTAAACGAATTTGCAGAAATAACTATAGAATGTAATCCAGGAACCCTAAGTGAAGATAAGGCCTATAGTTATAGAAATGCAGGGATTAATAGAATTAGTTTTGGATTACAGTCATGTGATGATAAAGAGCTTAAGATGCTTGGAAGAATTCATGATTTTGATGATTTTAGAGACAGCTTTAGAATGGCAAGAAATTATGGATTTAATAATATTAACGTGGATTTAATGACAGGCCTACCCGGTCAAACAAAGGAAAGCCTATTAAAGACTTTAAAGACTGCCCTTGCCTTTAAACCTGAGCATATATCGGCTTATGGCCTTATATTAGAGGAGGGAACAGTTCTCTTTGATAGAATCAATGAATATCCGCCAATACCAAGCGAAGAACTTGATAGGCAGATGTATGACATTACAAGAAAGAGCTTTATAAAGTCAGGATATGTTCAATATGAGATATCTAATTATGCAAAGCCTGGCTATGAATGTATTCATAATCTAAAATACTGGAATAGAGAGGAATATTTAGGCTTTGGTATAGGAGCGGCAAGCTTTATAGATGAGAAGAGATATTCTAATATTACGGATATTAATAGCTATATAGATATCACATCTAAATTAATGGATGAGCTTATGGATAATAAGTTAATAAATATAGATTTATCTTCTCTTTATGCTAGCTTTGAAAAATTGGACATTAATGATGCAAAAGAAGAATTTATGTTCCTTGGTTTAAGAAAGATTCAAGGCATATCAATTCTTGATTATAAGGAAAAATTTAATCAAGAGATTTATGAACAATATAGCAAAGAAATAGAAGACAATATAAATAAGGGTCTTTTAATTTTAGAAAATAATAGACTTAAATTAACAGCTAAGGGTATTGATATAAGCAATACAGTTATGTCTGATTTTATCATATAATATATAAAACTCCGTAATTTAGATTAATCTAGACTACGGAGTTTTCTTTTATTTTTTTTCTTTACTTTCTAGGAATTCTCTATAAGAATTAGCAAATGTCTTAGGTGTAGTATCCATAAATTTCTTAAATTCTCTATGGAAATGAGACTGATCTGAGAATCCATAGCCTGAAATTAATTTACCAATTTCAAGATTAGGATACTTAATAAATTCCTTAATAACGCATTGGAATCTTATTAGTTTGGCCATATCCTTAGGTGTAATACCAAATGCTGTATAGAATATCCTTGTAATATGTCTTGATGAATATCCGTACTTAGCAGCAAAATCTAGAATTGAACACGAACCGTCGCTATTAATAATATCATCAAGTAAAGTATTTACAAAAGGAGCTACAGGTACATAAGTCTTACTATTAGCTAAGTAAGATGTAAATGCCTTTAAACGTTCCTTTGATGATTTGCAGTTTCTAAGGGAATCTACGAGCATTTTTTCATATGAATCTTTTTCAGGAGTATAATCCGAAACAGTATCTTTTAAAAGTGCAGGATATGATGAATTATCAGCGCCCTTACCAAAATAAGCTCCTCTTTCATCAAAGCGAATTCCAAAGAAATGCTTATATGCTTTAAGATTTACCTCAGTATATTCTGTGTGTAAACCTATACAACAAAAGATAGAATCATCGTCATCATCATTGTAACCAATTATCCATTCTGTATAAGGAGAAGGGATAATTCTAAGTGTAAGTGGTGTAGCTTTACTTGCATCAAGTTCGTAAACAACCATTCGACTAGGCGAATATAGTGTATTAGTAGTAACTGTAAATGCACTAGTGTCTAATCCAAAGAAAGGCTGAATCATATTACTAGCTATACTCATATTTACCTCCTTAATATTATTTTATAAAATATACGACGTTACTAAAAATAAAAAAACAAATTTTGTAGTAATATATAGTATTATTATAATAATATAAGAATTTAATGTCAATAAAATTATGTCCAATTTATTCAAAAAATCATAATAGGCGGTAAAATTAATCCATAAACTATTGATTATTTCTATAATATATAATGTTAATTTTATAACATTCAACTATAGTAATAGATAAAAAAACAAAACCTCACTAATAACATAGTTATTTTATTATCACATAACGTGAAAAATTTAACTAAGTAAATTGATGGTATACAAATTATAGTGTCAATTTATGTATTTTAATTAAAAGTTTATGTTTTTCGGTTTACTTTTTTGTGCGAAAATAATAAAATAACAATAGTTGGCGTTATGAACTAATAATGTCAAATCATCAAAAGGAGGATGAAATAAAAATGGCAAGAGTGAAACATTCTATGGATGGTAACACAGCCGCAGCTCATGTAGCTTATGCTTACACAGAAGTAGCTGGTATCTATCCAATTACACCATCAAGCCCTATGGCTGATGTAGTAGACCAGTGGTCTGCAGCCGGTAGAAAAAATATTTTTGGAAACACAGTTAAGGTTTCTGAAATGCAGTCTGAAGCAGGTGCAGCAGGAACTGTTCATGGTTCTTTAGCAGCAGGTGCTTTAACAACAACATTTACAGCTTCTCAGGGTCTTTTACTTATGATCCCTAATATGTATAAGATTGCTGGTGAGCAGTTACCTTGTGTATTCGACGTATCTGCTCGTACAGTAGCAACACAGTCACTTAATATCTTTGGTGATCATAGTGATGTGTACGCATGTCGTCAGACAGGTTTTGCAATGCTTTGTGAAACAAATCCACAGGAAGTTATGGATCTTTCTCCAGTAGCTCACTGTGCAGCATTAGAAGGTAAGGTGCCTTTCCTTAACTTCTTCGACGGTTTTAGAACATCTCATGAAATTCAGAAGATTGAAGAATGGGACTACGAAGACCTTAAGGATATGTGCCCAATGGATGCAGTAGAAGAATTCAGAGCTCATGCTCTTAATCCAAATCATCCAGCAATGCGTGGTTCTCATGAAAATGGCGATGTATTCTTCCAGCATAGAGAAGCATGTAACACAGCTTACGATGCTCTTCCAGCTGTTGTTGAAAAATATATGGCTAAGGTTAATGAAAAGTTAGGTACTAACTATGATTTATTTAACTACTATGGTGCAGCTGATGCAGATAGAGTTATCGTAGCTATGGGTTCAATCAACGACGTATGTGAAGAAGTTATTGATTACTTAACAGCTAAGGGTGAGAAGGTCGGCCTTATTAAGGTTAGATTATATCGTCCATGGTCTTCTAAGAACTTACTTAAGGTATTACCTAAGTCAGTTAAGAAGATTGCTGTTCTTGATAGAACAAAGGAACCAGGTTCTCTTGGTGAACCTCTTTACCTTGATGTTGCTACAACACTTCGTGAAGCAGGCTTAAATGACATCACATTAGTTGGTGGTCGTTACGGTCTTGGTTCTAAGGATACACCACCTTCATCTGTATTCGCTGTTTATAAGGAATTAGAGAAGGATGCTCCTAAGAATAGATTTACAATTGGTATCGTTGATGATGTTACTAACCTTTCACTTCCAGAGGTTAAGCCAGCTCCTATTACAGCTGCTGCAGGTACAGTAGAATGTAAGTTCTGGGGTCTTGGTGGTGATGGTACAGTAGGTGCTAACAAGAACTCTACTAAGATCATCGGTGACCATACAGATAAGTATATTCAGGCATACTTCCAGTATGACTCAAAGAAGACAGGTGGTATCACAATTTCTCACTTAAGATTTGGCGATAACCCAATTAAGTCTCCTTACTATATTAACCAGGCTGACTTCGTTGCATGTCATAACCCATCATATGTAATCAAGGGTTACAAGATGGTTCAGGACGTTAAGCCAGGCGGAATCTTTATGATCAACTGCCAGTGGTCAGACGAAGAATTAAATGAACATATGCCTGCTGAAGCTAAGCAGTATATCGCTAAGAACAATATTCAGTTATATACAATTAACGCTATTGATAAGGCTATTGAAATTGGTATGGGTAAGAGAACTAACACAATCTTACAGTCAGCATTCTTCAAGCTTGCTAACGTAATGCCAATCGATGAAGCAGTTACATTTATGAAGGAAGCTGCTAAGAAGTCTTACTCTAAGAAGGGTGACGCAGTAGTTGAAATGAACTACAAGGCTATTGATGCTGGTGTTGACGCTCTTCATAAGGTAGAAATCCCAGCTGATTGGGCTAATGCTACAGCTGAGAAGAAGGTAGTAGATCGTAAGGGTCGTCCAGCTACAGTTAAGATGGTTAACGAATTACTTGATCCTATCGGATTAATGGATGGTGATAGCCTTCCAGTATCTGCATTTAAGGATTGTGCAGATGGTCAGTTTGAAACAGGTGCTTCTCAGTATGAGAAGAGAGGTACAGCTGTTATGGTTCCTGAATGGGATCCAACAAGCTGTGTTCAGTGTAATAGCTGTGCATTTGTTTGTTCACATGCAACAATCAGACCATTCATCTTAAATGAAGAAGAAGTTAAGGCTGCTCCAGCTAATATTAAGTTAGCTGATTCTAAGCATGCAGTAGATACAACAATGAAGTTTACAATGTCTGTATCTCCACTTGATTGTATGGGTTGTGGCGAATGTGTAACTGTTTGTCCAGCTGCTGCTAAGGGTGCATTAAAGATGGTTCCACAGGAATCACAGGCAGAAGAACAGCCAGTATTTAACTACTTAGTAGAAAATGTTGGTAAGAAGGAGATTAAGCCTGCATTTACAGACCTTACTCCTATTGGTTCTCAGTATAACCAGCCATTACTTGAATTCTCAGGTTCATGTGCAGGTTGTGCAGAAACATCTTATGCTAGATTAATTACACAGTTATTTGGTGAGCATATGTACATCTCTAACGCTACAGGTTGTTCTTCAATCTGGGGTGGTCCAGCTGCTACATCACCATATACAGTAAATAAAGACTCATTAAAGGGACCAGCTTGGGCTAACTCATTATTTGAAGATAATGCTGAGCATGGTTTCGGTATGTACTTAGGACAGAAGGTTCTTAGAGAGCAGGCTATTGCTAAGTTAACAGAAATGTATAACTCAGATAAGGCTACAGATAGCTTTAAGGCTGCTTACGATAAGTTCATTGAAACTAAGGAAGATACAAGAAATAACTCACAGGCTGTTGATGTATTAGTAGCTGAATTAGAGAAGGCTGCTGCTGCAGGTTGTGACATCGCTCCAGAAGTTCTTGCTAAGAAGGATTACCTTGCTAAGAAGTCTGTATGGATCTTCGGTGGTGATGGTTGGGCTTACGATATCGGTTTCGGTGGTCTTGACCATGTACTTGCTTCAGGCGAGAATGTTAATGTAATGGTATTCGATACAGAAATGTATTCTAATACAGGTGGACAGGCATCTAAGGCTTCTAACATTGGTGAAGTTTGTCAGTTTGCTGCTGCTGGTAAGGAAATCGGTAAGAAGTCTCTTGCTGAAATCGCTATGAGCTATGGTTACGTTTATGTAGCACAGATCGCTCTTGGTGCTAACCCAGCTCAGGCTGTTAAGGCAATTGCTGAAGCTGAAGCTTATCCAGGTCCATCACTTATCATAGGTTACGCTCCTTGCGAACTTCACGGTATCGCTAAGGGTGGTATGAACCACTGTCAGGATGAAATGAAGAAGGCTGTTAAGTCTGGTTACTGGAACCTCTTCTCATTCAACCCAGCTAATAAGGCTGAAGGTAAGAATCCATTCACACTTACATCTAAGGAAGGTGACGGATCTTATCAGGAATTCCTTAACAATGAAGCTCGTTATACAAGACTTGTTAAGCCATTCCCAGAAAGAGCTGAAAAACTCTTCGCTGAATCAGAAAAGGCTGCTAATGACAGATTTAAGCATCTTCAGAAGCTTGTTGCTCTTTACGGACAGGAAGACTAATAAAGACTTTAATTTAATAGATAATAACTAGGGATTAGTTATTAAGAACAGTTGGTACGCAAAGACCCGAATAGTAATGCTATTCGGGTCTTTTTTTATCGATTTTGTTAATTTATGCTTATATGCTATACTGTTGTTAAGAACAAAAATTGCTATATATTAAGAATTAAATATAGCTGACCAATGATTAATTGGAGGTATTTATGGATTTTTTTGAAGATATGAGCTGTTGTGGTCATAATGGAATGGAAGTAAAGTGGTCAGATACCTGTAATATCTGTGGTAAGAAACTTGTAGGTACAGATAGAGTTGTAGATTATATTGTTCCTTTAAGCGAGGGTGGTACAACTAATGTAGATAATCAATTTTATGTTTGCAGAGATTGCAAATATAAAAGACAAAGTAAGGAAATGGCTATCAAAAGATAGTTTGTTGGAGGAAAAATGAAGGAATACCGTAAGGAAATAGTAAATGCTATTTTTACAAATTATATAGTGGTTTACGAAATTGATTTGGATAAAGACTTAATTAGTTTGGTTTATAAGGACGAAGGAGAAGATCTAAGCAATTTTTTAGATGAGGGAAGATATTCATTAATAAATTCAAAATATGCGATTAATCAAATTGAGAAAGAATATTCAAGAGAATTTGAAAGACGCGGTGCTATTGATAATTTAAGAAGAGAATTAAAGGAAAAAATTAGTTTTAAATTTAGTTTTGCAGGATATGACGGAAAGGTTAGAACTGTAGAATATAGAAGGGTAGAAGCACTAGATAATGATGATATAAGAAAGGTTTTAATGTCATTTTGCAGACTAGAAGATGACAGAGCTAGTGCTTTTAAATTAAAAAAAGAAAGACAAAAACATAGGGATTTACTTGAAGAAGAATTAAATAAGATAAAAGAAATTAGTCAGTCAAAATCAAGGTTTTTATCTAATATGTCCCATGATTTAAGAACTCCTATAAGTTCTATGATGGGATATATAAACTTAGCCAATATGCACCTTGATAATAGGGAATTAGTTGAAGATTATCTAAAAAAGATAAACACAAATTGCGACCAATTACTTGGAATAATCGATGATGTACTTAGTATTTCTCAAATTGAAAGTGGTAGAGTAACAGTAGATGAGCAAAAGTTTAGCATAAATGAAGTGGTTGATGAAATTGTAGCTTTAATTACTCCCCTTGCTAATAAAAAAGAGCAGGAATTAATTGTTGAGAAATCATATGAGAATGATGAAGTATTAATGGATAAGATTAAGGTGGAAAAAATTCTTATAAATGTACTTAATAATGCTATTAAATACACTCATAGATGCGGAAAAATCATATTTAGAATTTTGGCTAAAGGGGACGTGGCTGATGGTAATTTAGGCTATAGATTTGAAATTGAAGACAATGGCGTTGGAATAGATAAAAGCTTTTTAGAGCGAATTTTTGAGCCTTTTGAAAGGGAGAATGATAGAGAAATCGCTCAAATTCAAGGAACAGGCCTAGGACTATCAATTACAAAGGAAATCATAAAGGTACTTGATGGTAAGATTGATATACAAAGCGTGAAATACGAGGGTACTAAGGTTGTAATAGACTTAAGCTTTAAGCCATTTAGACAGGATATTTTAGCTAAATATGAGGATTTTAATATTAGAAATCTAAGAAGAGCAGAAGATATTGCTAATCAGAGAACATTCAACAAGAAGAGATTTTTAATTGTGGATGATAATGAGGCTAATTTAGAGATATTATCTACTTTTTTACAGGATTTAGGAGCAACAATTGATATTGCAACTAACGGAATGGATGCTATTAAGATAATTAGTGATAGTGATATATATCAGTATAATGCTGTATTAATGGATATTAAGATGCCTATTCTTGATGGAGATGAGGCAACTAGGGAAATTAGAAAGCTAGATAATAGAACTATTGCTTCCATTCCAATTATTGGAATTAGCGCCAATGTTTATCCTATGGATAAGGAAAGAGCAATGGATGCTGGAATGGATGCATACATTGTAAAACCTGTTAATGTAGATGAACTATTAAGAGTTCTAAAGGATATAATGCTTTAAAATAAAAACCCTAATTGATTATAATAATCAATTAGGGTTTATTTAAAATCTGTATGTATTTTTTATACTTGTTGTTATATCAGATAATTTGTTTATTATTTTAGTGTCTAATTTATCCAATTTGCATTTTGAGATGCATCGCTTTAATTCATAGGTCTTGTGCTTTAATTCTCTATAGGTGCTTTTATCAAGCTCTTTTTTATGGGCTTTAATATAGCTACTATACTGATTTAATGTTTGCACTGAATCATTATATATATCAATTAATTTTTGATATTCTTCGTCCTTTTTTCCAAAAATATTAGCTTCCCATTTTGCTTTTTCAATTTCTTCATCTGACATGGTGTTATTAGCAGTAATGGTTATTGATTGTTTATTGCCGGTTCCAAGGTCCTTGGCAGAAACACTAAGTATACCGTTGGCGTCTATATCAAAGGTAACCTCAATTTGAGGTACGCCACTTAAAGCTTTTTTAATTCCTGAAAGTCTAAAATTTCCAATTAGTTTATTGTCCCTTGTAAACTTTCTCTCCCCTTGAAAAACCTTAATATCTACAGAGGTCTGGAAAGCACTTGCAGTTGTAAAAATTTGACTATGTCTAGTTGGTATAGTTGTATTTCGCTCAATTAATCTATTGGAAATACCACCTATTGTCTCTATGGATAAAGATAGAGGGGTAACATCCATAAGTAGAATTTGTGAGGCTCTAGAGCTTGGAGTTAGCTGATTATTTAGCTTTCCTCCTAATATAGCAGCACCAAGAGCTACACATTCATCAGGATTAATATTTCTTGTAGGCTCTTGTTTCATAACCTGTCTTAGGGTATCAACTACAATTGGCATACGAGTTGACCCACCAACTAATATTACAGAATCAATGTCTTCTTTTTTTAGTCTGGCATCTTTAAGGGCATTTTCTACAGGTATAAGGGTTTTATCAACTAAGTCCTTAGTAAGTTCGTTAAATTTGGCTCTTGTAAGGTTATATTCTAGATGATATGGTACACCTTTAACCTGGGTAATAAAGGGAATATTAATTGTAAAGCTTAGGGCACAGGATAGTACTTTCTTAGCATTCTCAACCTCTTCTTTAAGTCTAGTTAAGGCTACATAATCCTTAGATAAGTTAATTCCTGTGGATTCGTTAAATTCCTTTATAAGAAATTGACAAATTCTTTCATCAAAATCATCTCCGCCAAGGCGGTTATTTCCTGATGTTGCTAGTACTTCAATGGTATCATCATCAATTTCAATAATAGACACATCAAAGGTGCCTCCTCCTAAGTCATAAACAAGGATTTTTTGTGGCTTACCATTGTCAAGACCGTAGGCTAGGGCAGCAGCTGTAGGTTCATTTATAATTCGAATTACATTTAGTCCTGCAATTTTTCCAGCATCCTTAGTTGCAGTTCTTTGTGCATCGTTAAAGTATGCAGGAACAGTAATTACAGCATCTGTTACCTCTTCGCCTAAATAGCTTTCTGCATCTTCCTTAAGCTTCATAAGAATATATGCTGATATTTCCTGTGGTGAGAAGGTTTTTGAACCTATCTTTTTTTGATGGTTAGTTCCCATATATCGTTTTATTGAAAAAATTGTGTTTTCCGGATTAAGAGCTGCTTGTCTTTTTGCAAGATCACCAACTAAGCGTTCATTTTGCTTAGTAAAAGCAACTACAGAAGGGGTTGTTTGATAACCTTCTTGATTGGTTATAACCACTGGGTAATCCCCTCTTGTAACGGCAACACAACTGTTTGTTGTACCTAAATCAATGCCAATAACTTTTCCCATAAATAGCCTTTCCTTTGTTTTTACTAAGTTATATTTTAGCATGTAATTTTCAATTTAAAATGCATAAACAATAATAAATAATAAAAAAAGTATAAATTTAGCTTATGAGAATTTATTGTTTATATTTAGCTTGAAATATGGTAATTTATTATGGTAATAAATGTGTTTTTAACTAATAGTTAAAGCTTGTAGGAAGTCAGATTGACTTGTGGGAGGTAAAATTGGCAGGATCAATATTAGGTAATATTTTTAAAATATCCACATGGGGTGAATCTCATGGCAAAGCAGTTGGAGTAGTTATTGATGGATGTCCGGCAGGATTGGATTTATGTGAAGATGATATTCAAACTTTTCTTGATAGAAGAAAGCCTGGAACATCGCAGTTTACAACACCAAGAAAAGAAAATGATGAGGTGGAGATTCTTTCAGGGGTTTTTGAAGGTAAGACAACGGGAACACCTATTTCATTGCTTGTTTATAATAAAGAGCAAAGATCAATAGATTATAGTGAAATAGCCTCATATTATAGACCAGGACATGCGGATTATACATTTGATGCTAAATATGGATTTAGAGATTATAGAGGTGGTGGAAGAAGCTCTGGTAGAGAAACTATTGGAAGAGTGGCAGCAGGCGCCATTGCCATAAAGATTCTTGATAGACTTGGCATTAGAATTAATGCTTATTCTAAGGAAATTGGCGGCATTTCAATAGACTATTCTAGATTTGATGCAAAGGAATGTAATAATAATCCTTTTTATATGCCAGATAGTGTGGCAGCAGCAGCTATAGAGGATTTTGCTGCGCAAAAAAGAGCAGAAGGTGATTCAGTTGGTGGCGTAATTGAATGCGTTATTAAAGGAGTTATGCCTGGAGTTGGAGAAACGGTTTTTGAAAAGCTTGATGCTAATTTAGCTAAGGCTATTATGTCCATTGGAGCTTGTAAGGGCTTTGAAATAGGTGATGGTTTTGAAGTTTCAAAATCCCTTGGAAGTACTAATAATGACAGTTTTACAGTTAATGATGGAAAGCTAGATAAGAAGACTAATCATGCAGGAGGCATTCTTGGTGGAATGGCTGATGGTAGTGACATTGTATTTAGAGCAGCCTTTAAGCCAACACCTTCAATTTCTAAGCTTCAAAGAACAGTAAATAAGTCAATGGAAGAAATAGATGTAAGTATTAAGGGGCGTCATGACCCAATGGTAGTGCCAAGAGCTGTGGTTGTGGTAGAATCAATGGCAGCAATTACACTTGTGGACTTGATTTTTATGAACATGACCTCTAAAATGGATGAGATTGTATCATTTTATAAAAGATAAAAATATAAAAAGCACAATAATGAAAGTAGGAGAAAAAGATGTATAAGATTTTAGCAACATCTGGAAATGCCAAAAGAGCTGAATTCCAAACAGTTCATGGTACAGTTCAGACACCTGTATTTATGAATGTTGGTACAGTGGCTGCCATTAAAGGAGCAGTGGCAACTACAGATTTGAAAGAAATAGACACACAGATAGAATTGTCTAACACATATCACCTTCACGTACGTACAGGAGATAAATTAATTAAGGAGTTAGGTGGACTTCATAAATTTATGAATTGGGATAAGCCAATTCTTACAGATTCAGGCGGATTCCAGGTATTTTCTTTAGCTGGATTACGTAAGATTAAGGAAGAGGGAGTTACTTTCCAGTCACATATTGATGGACATAAGATTTTTATGGGACCTGAAGAAAGTATGCAGATACAGTCAAACCTTGGTTCTACTATTGCCATGGCCTTTGATGAATGTGCACCAGCTAAGGCTGATAGAGATTATGTTGAAAAATCCGTAGCAAGAACAACTCGCTGGCTTAATCGTTGTAAAAAGGAAATGGATAGATTAAATTCATTAGAAGATACAGTAAACCCACATCAGATGCTTTTTGGTATTAATCAGGGTGCAGTTTATGATGATATTAGAATTGAGCATGCTAAAAAAATCGCAGAAATGGACTTAGATGGATATGCAGTAGGAGGTCTTGCAGTAGGTGAGACTCATGAGGAAATGTATCATGTACTTGATGTAACAGTTCCTTATTTACCTAAGGATAAGCCAACTTATCTTATGGGTGTTGGTACACCGGCTAATATTCTTGAAGCTGTTGATAGAGGTATTGATTTCTTTGATTGTGTTTACCCTTCAAGAAATGGTAGACATGGTCATGTATATACTAAATTTGGTAAGATTAATCTCTTTAATGCTAAGTACGAGAAGGATTTAAAGCCAATTGAAGAAGGCTGTAATTGTCCTGCATGTCGTAATTATTCAAGAGCTTATATAAGACACCTACTTAAGGCTAAGGAAATGCTTGGTATGAGACTTTGTGTATTACATAACCTTTATTTCTATAATCATTTAATGACAGATATAAGAGCTGCTATTGAAGCAGGTAATTATAAGAGCTTTAAGGATGAGAGATTATATCTTCTTAAGACATACGATAAGAAATAACTTGTAATTTATTATTATTTAATAGACATATAATGGATTTTGGTTTATTATTTTTAAAGTATGTTAGGGATTAGACCAATCATATTAAGCAAAATATAGGAGGATTTTATGAATCAGGCAATTATTATGATTATTTATATTGTTGCTATCGTGGTTATGATGTATTTCTTAGCTATTAGACCACAGAGAAAGCAGCAAAAAGAACAGGAAATGCTTTTAGAATCTATGGCAGTAGGAGATGCAGTTTTAACAACAAGCGGCTTTTATGGTACAATAGTTAGCATTTTCGAAGATGATGTTATTGTTGAATTTGGTGGTAACAAGAATTGCAGAATAACAGTTCAGAAGAAGGCTATTGCTCAGGTTGAAAAGACTGATAATTCAGAAAACTAATTTTTCTTAAATAGAAAAGACTTAAAACTTATTAAAGTTTTAAGTCTTTTTTTAATGCAAATAATTTTTACTTATGGTATAATTATCTAAAATTATTGTGATTTTTATTTTGGGGGAATAATGAAAAGTAAAGTAAAAGCTTTATTTAAGCTAAATGCAATCATTTTTTTATATGCATTTATAGTATGTTTAGTTGGTGTATGCATTTTATCAATAAGCTTTATTAACAGAAGTAATTCCTTAATCAAAAGCACTAGTTCAAGTATACAAAATAATATATCTTTAGGAGATCTAGAGGAATTAAACGAATATGTAGGGACAATTTTCTCCTCAAGAAATATTTCCCTTGGTGAAAATGAAGTAAATAAGGACCATGTATCAGCTTTTGGTCATTTAAAGGAATATGAAGAATATAAAACTATACAAAGGGAAATAGCTTTAATTAAGGAATCTAATAGGGATATTTACGACTTAGGAATTCTCTATATTGATATAGATAATAATAGAATGGTTTATTTAGTAGATTCAGGGGCTTATGATTTGGGCTTTTGCAGAGGCCTTAGTTACGATTATTATACTAAGTTGGTTCTAAAAAAGAATGCATCAATAGGTAAGGTAAATAATAAGCTCTGTATATA
The DNA here is from genome assembly GCF_000702205.1 of Lachnospira multipara LB2003. GTDB lineage: Bacteria > Bacillota > Clostridia > Lachnospirales > Lachnospiraceae > Lachnospira > Lachnospira multipara_A. Next base: position 50,314 of record NZ_JNKW01000007.1, read on the forward strand.
TAAAGGTGGCAATTTAACAAACGAAAAGTCTGTTGTAGTTGGCACTGTTACAATTTCAGTATCAACAGCTAGATGGATTGCTAATGTAAGAATTTTTATTATTGCCTTAGTTATTATTTGGCTTATAACATGTCTGATTTGTTCAATTTGTTATGTATATATACCGGATTTTTATAGAAATGCCTATGCTTATTTAAAGGCAACAAAGGTTATATATAAGGCAAGGAAGGAAAGAAAGGAAAGACTTAAAGAACAAAGGCAGCAAACAAAGAATGTTAAAAAAGAAAGTTTGGATGGATTTAAAGAAGAACTTGAAAAAAACGACATTGACGAAAAAGACGTTGAAGAAAAAGGACATAAAGAAGAAATAGAAAGTAATGAAGAAAAAGGACATGAAAAAATAGAAAGTATTGAAGAAAAAGGACATGAAGAAGAAATAGAAAGCATTGAAGAAAAGGGACTTGAAAAAGAAGAGGAAAAATTAGAAGAAACAGACAGCGCAGATGATAAACCTAAGTCTGTTAAGAGGGAAGTTAAAGAAGGGGAGGAAGACCATCCGGTTATGGACTGGATAGTGGATCAATTAAAGTAAATTAAACTTGGTCAAATAGGAACCCTTTAGGTTTCCTGTTTGGCCTTTTTAATTTTTGGTTGTAATACAACTTGACGAATGTGGTTAGACAACTATAATATATAATTAAAAAATAATTAGCTTTGACCTTAAATAATGAGGATAGTTTAAGGGATATGCTTTTATTTTTAAATAGGAAAATGAGGTAAAGAATATGGCTTATAATATTACGTTAATACCAGGTGATGGTATTGGTCCAGAAATTGTTGCAGAAGCAGTTAAAGTATTAGATAAGGTGGCTGATAAATTTAATCATAGCTTTTTATTTACTAAGATTTTAATGGGTGGCTGTTCAATTGATGAATACGGAGTTCCACTTACTGATGAAGCAATTGAAATTGCTAAAAACAGTGATGCAGTATTACTTGGAGCTGTAGGCGGCAATGTGGGAAATTCAAGATGGTATGATGTGGCACCAAATTTAAGACCAGAGGCAGGACTTTTAAAGATAAGAAAGGAATTACAACTTTTTGCAAATTTAAGACCTGCTTACCTTTATAAGGAATTACAAAAAGCTTGCCCATTAAAGGAAGAAATAATTGGCGATGGCTTTGATATGGTAATTGTAAGAGAACTTACAGGTGGTCTTTATTTTGGTGAGAGAGAAACTAAGAAAGTTAATGGTGTAGAAACAGCTATAGATACACTTTCATATAATGAGAACGAAATTAGAAGAATCGCAATTAAGGCTTTTGAAATTGCCATGAAGAGAAGAAAGAAGGTAACTTTAGTTGATAAGGCTAATGTTCTAGATTCTTCTAGACTTTGGAGAAAGGTAGTAGCAGAGGTTAGTAAGGAATATAGCGAAGTTGAGCTAGTTTATATGTTAGTTGATAATTGTGCAATGCAGTTAGTAATGAATCCAGCGCAGTTTGATGTTATTTTAACTGAGAATATGTTTGGAGACATTCTATCAGACGAGGCAAGTATGATTACAGGCTCAATTGGAATGTTATCTTCTGCATCCCTTGGTAAATCAAAGCTTGGTTTATACGAGCCAAGTCATGGTTCAGCTCCAGATATTGCAGGACAAAACAAAGCTAATCCAATTGCAACTATTCTTTCAGCAGCTATGTTACTAAGATATAGCCTTAATTTAACTAAGGAAGCTGATGCAATTGAGGAGGCTGTAGCAAAAGTATTATCAGAGGGCTATAGAACTGTTGATATTGCAGATAGTGATTGTGAAAAAATTGTTGGAACTAAGGAAATGGGTAGCTTAATAGCAGATAGAATTTAATAAAAGTAAAAGGAGAAGAGTTTATGAAGAGTGATAATGTAAAAAAGGGAATGCAACAGGCACCACACAGATCTTTATTTAATGCATTAGGATTTACAGAAGAGGAGATGGAAAAGCCATTAGTTGGTATTGTAAGTTCCTATAATGAAATTGTTCCAGGTCATATGAATCTAGATAAGATTGTTAATGCTGTAAAACTTGGAGTAGCAGAAGCTGGTGGTGTACCAGTGGTTTTTCCTGCAATAGCTGTATGTGACGGTATTGCAATGGGACATATTGGTATGAAGTATTCCTTAGTAACAAGGGATTTAATAGCTGATTCCACAGAGGCAATGGCTCTTGCACATCAGTTTGATGCATTGGTTATGGTGCCAAACTGTGATAAGAATGTTCCTGGTTTACTTATGGCAGCAGCTAGAGTTAATGTACCAACTGTTTTTGTATCAGGTGGTCCAATGCTTGCAGGTCGTGTAAAGGGACACAAGACAAGTCTTTCATCTATGTTTGAGGCAGTTGGCGCTTGTGCAGCTGGTAAGATGAGTGAAGAGGATGTAAAGGAATATGAGCATAAGGCATGTCCTACATGTGGCTCTTGTTCAGGTATGTATACAGCTAATTCAATGAACTGTTTAACAGAAGTACTTGGTATGGGACTTGGTGGAAATGGAACAATACCGGCTGTTTATTCTGAGAGAATTAAGCTTGCTAAGCATGCAGGTATGGCAGTTATGGAAATGTATAGAAAGAATATTCGTCCAAGAGATATTATGACAAAGGAAGCAATTATGAATGCTTTAACAGTTGATATGGCCCTTGGATGCTCTACAAATTCAATGCTTCATTTACCAGCAATTGCTCATGAAGTAGGCTTTGATTTTGATATTAAATTTGCTAATCCAATTTCAGAAAAAACACCTAATCTTTGTCATCTTGCACCAGCAGGTCCAACATATATGGAGGATTTAAATGAGGCAGGCGGTGTTTATGCAGTAATGAAGGAACTTGATAAGCTTGGCCTTATTAATAAGGATTGTATGACAGTTACAGGCAAGACAGTAGGAGAGAATATAGCATCAGCTAAAAATCTTAATCCTGAAGTTATTAGACCTGTGGAAAATCCATATTCTAAGACAGGTGGTCTTGCAGTTCTTTCAGGAAATTTAGCTCCAGATGGTTCAGTTGTTAAGCGTTCAGCTGTAGTTGATGAAATGCTTGTACATGAAGGACCAGCAAGAGTATTTGATTGTGAGGATGATGCAATTGTTGCAATTAAGGGCGGAGAAATTAAGCCAGGTGATGTGGTTGTTATTAGATATGAAGGTCCAAAGGGAGGCCCAGGTATGAGAGAGATGCTTAACCCAACATCTGCAATTGCAGGTATGGGACTTGGCTCATCAGTTGCTTTAATTACAGATGGTAGATTCTCAGGTGCAAGCCGTGGTGCATCAATTGGTCATGTATCACCAGAGGCTGCTGTGGGTGGACCTATAGCATTAGTAGAAGAAGGAGATATTATTTCTATTGATATTCCAAATCTAAGCCTTAATCTAAAGGTTTCTGATGAAGAATTAGAAAAGAGAAAGAAGGCTTGGACTCCAAGAGAACCAAAGGTTACTACAGGATACCTAAAAAGATATGCATCAATGGTTACATCAGGTAATAGAGGTGCAATTCTAGAAGTTAAATAGTGATAAATTGATATTTGGACTTTATTTATTTTCAAAAAAGTTATAAACTAAACATTAAGTTGCACTAACGCGTCAACTTATTGATGTGATAAATAGTAACTTTAAGACACATTTACAAAAGCTTTACGAGATGGACTATAAAGATAGTGGCTTTTCTTTATATCCATAAAAATAAAAAGCAAATTGGAGAGAAGGATTATGAAAATTAATGGTTCAGAAATTATTGTGGAATGTTTAAAAGAACAGGGCGTTGATACTGTTTTTGGATATCCAGGAGGAGCTATCCTTAATGTATATGATGCCCTTTATAAGCATTCAGATGAGATTACTCATGTACTTACAAGTCATGAGCAGGGAGCTGCTCATGCAGCTGATGGATATGCTAGGGCAACAGGTAAGGTTGGTGTATGTTTTGCAACATCTGGCCCTGGCGCTACAAATTTAGTAACAGGTATTGCAACAGCATATATGGATTCTATTCCTGTTGTTGCTATTACATGTAATGTTACAGTACCTCTTCTTGGAAAGGATTCATTCCAGGAGGTTGATATTGCAGGTGTGGCTATGCCAATTACTAAGCACAGCTACATTGTAAAGGATGTTAAAAAATTAGCAGATACTATAAGAGATGCTTTTAGAATTGCTAAGGAAGGCAGACCAGGTCCTGTACTTGTAGATGTTACAAAGGATGTAACAGCTAATGTATGTGATTATGTTAAGAAAGAAATAATGCCTATTAAGAGAAAAGTTACAGATTTAAAAGATGAGGATATTTTAAAGGCTGTAGATATGATTAAAGCATCTAAAAAACCATTCCTTTATGTAGGTGGTGGTGTTATTTTATCAGATGCATCTAATGAGCTTCGTGAATTTGCTAATTTAGTAGATGCACCAGTTTGTGATTCTTTAATGGGTAAGGGTGCTTTTTCAGGTCATGATAGTAAATATACAGGTATGATAGGTATGCATGGTACAAAGACATCTAATTTTGGCGTATCAGAATGTGATTTACTTATTGCAATAGGCGCAAGATTCTCTGATAGAGTAACAGGTAATGCTAAGAAGTTTGCCCGTCACGCTAAGATTTTGCATATTGATGTGGATCCAGCTGAAATCAATAAAAACATTCATAGCGATGCTTCTATTATTGGGGATGCTAAGGAAGTACTTACTAGACTTAATAAAGAATTAACACAGCAAAATCATAAAGAGTGGATTGATCATATAAGTGAGTATGCTTCTAAATATCCATTAAGATTTAATAAGGATACATTAAATGGCCCTAATATTATGGAACATATTGATGAAATAACTAAGGGCAAAGCAATTATAGCAACAGATGTTGGACAGCATCAGATGTGGGCAGCACAACATTATAAATTTACAAACCCACGTACACTTCTTACATCAGGTGGTCTTGGAACAATGGGATATGGTCTTGGTGCAGCAATTGGTGCTAAGGTTGGTAGAAGAGATAAGGTTGTTATTAATATTGCAGGTGATGGTTGCTTTAGAATGAATATGAATGAACTTGCAACAGCAACTAGATATAATATCCCGGTTATTGAAATTATCTTTAATAATCAGGTACTTGGTATGGTTAGACAGTGGCAAGATCTTTTTTATGGCAAGAGATATTCAGCTACAGTTCTTGATGACCAGGTTGATTTTGTTAAGGTTTCAGAAGGGCTAGGTGCTCACGCTGTAAGAGTTACTACAATTGAAGAATTTGATAATGCCCTAAAGGAAAGTTTAAGTCTTAATATACCTTGCGTAATTGAATGTATGATTGGCAAGGATGATAAGGTATTCCCTATGGTTTCACCAGGTGCCGCTATTTCTGATGCATTTGATAGAGAGGATCTTAATAAAAGAGAAAAGCAGGCTTAAATAACTAATAATTGCTAAGGCATTTATTTAGATTTTAATAGTTGTATTTACGTTTGTAAGTACAACTATTAAACTACCCCCTTGTATTAATGAGGATAAATAAAGGGGGTTCTAATTATCCTAATTTCTCTAACCGCAAATTGAGAATATGGCTACTTTAGGATAATTAAATAACTATGTAGGAGGAAGCGAAAGTGGCAAGAGTTTATAACTTTAGTGCAGGTCCAGCTGTTTTACCTGAGGAAGTATTAAAAGAAGCAGCAGATGAAATGATGGATTATAAGGGCAGCGGTCAGTCTGTTATGGAGATGAGTCATAGATCAAAAGTTTATGATGAAATCATTAAAGAGGCAGAAAAAGACTTAAGAGATCTTCTTGAAATCCCAGATAATTACAAAGTATTATTTCTTCAGGGTGGTGCTTCACAGTTTTTTGCTGAAGTTCCAATGAACTTAATGAAGAATAAGAAGGCTGGATATATTATTACAGGTCAGTGGGCTAAGAAAGCATTTGCAGAAGCTAAGATTTATGGAGAGGCTGTAGAACTTGCTTCTTCTGCTGATAAGACATTTACATATATTCCAGATTGTTCTGATTTAGCTATAACAGATGATATGGATTATGTATATATTTGCGAGAATAATACAATTTATGGTACTAAATATAAGACATTACCAAATACAAAGGGTAAGATATTAGTAAGTGATGTATCATCATGTTTCTTATCAGAACCTATGGATGTTACAAAATATGGTGTAGTCTATGGCGGCGTTCAAAAAAATATTGGACCTGCTGGTGTTGTAATTGCAATTATTAGAGAAGATTTAATTACAGACGATGTATTGCCAGGTACACCAACAATGCTTAAGTGGAAGACACAAAGCGATAATGATTCCCTTTATAATACACCTCCTTGTTATAACATCTATATTTGTGGCAAGGTATTTAAGTGGATTAAGAAAATGGGCGGCTTAAAGGCTATGAAGGAACATAATGAGAAGAAGGCTAAGATCCTTTATGATTTCCTAGATGAATCTAAGATGTTTAAGGGAACAGTTCGTAAAGAAGACAGATCTTTAATGAACGTGCCTTTCATAACAGGCGATGACGATCTTAATGCTAAATTTATAAGTGAAGCTAGTAAGGCTGGTTTTGTTAACTTAAAAGGACACAGAACAGTTGGCGGTATGAGAGCATCTATTTATAATGCTATGCCAATTGAAGGCGTAGAAAAATTAGTAGAATTTATGAGAAAATTCGAAAAAGAAAATGCATAAAATTATAAATGGATAATATAAATTTTGGTATAGGGAGAGTAAAGATGATTAATGTACATTGTTTAAATAATATTGCAAGCTGCGGTCTTAATTTATTTGGAGCAGATTATAATACTGAGAGCTCATATGAAGATGCAGAGGCTGTATTAGTTCGTTCTGCTAAGATGCATGATTTAGATTTATCTAATAATTTAGTTGCAATTGCAAGAGCAGGTGCAGGTGTTAATAATATTCCACTTGAAAAGTGTGCAGCAAATGGTGTGGTTGTATTTAATACACCAGGTGCTAATGCCAATGCAGTAAAGGAACAAGTTTTAGCTTGCCTTTTACTTGCATCTCGTGATTTAATTGGTGGAAATAAGTGGGTAGCTGATAATAAGGCAGATTCTGATATTGCTAAGACTACTGAAAAAGCTAAGAAGGCTTTTGCTGGTGGAGAAATTGCAGGAAAGAAGCTTGGTGTTATTGGTCTTGGTGCTATTGGTCAGTTAGTTGCTAATGCAGCAATTAGCCTTGGTATGGAAGTTTATGGTTATGATCCATACTTATCAGTGGCAGCAGCTCTTAATCTTTCTAGAGAAGTTAAGCCAGTTTATAATGTTGAGGATATTTATAAGGAATGTAATTATATTACAGTTCATGTTCCAGCACTAGATCAGACAAAGGGAATGATAGGTAAAGATGCCTTTGAACTTATGCAGGATGGAACAGTTATTATTAACTGTGCTAGAGATGTATTAGTTGATGAGAGTGTAATTGGTAAATATCTAGAGTCAGGCAGGGTTAAGTGCTATGTTTCAGATTTCCCAAATCCAACAACTGCTAATTTAGATGGAGTTTTATGCTTCCCACATCTTGGTGCTTCAACAGCAGAGGCAGAAGATAATTGTGCAATTATGGCAGTTAATGAAATTAAGGACTACATCGAGAATGGTAATATTAGAAATTCAGTAAATTATCCTGCTTGTGACCTTGGCATTTGTCAGACAGCAGCTAGAGTTTCAGTTTGCCATAAAAATGTTCCAGCTGTTATTTCTAAGATAACAAATGTAATGGGTGAGGCTAATGTAAATATTGAATCTATGGCAAATGCATCTAGAGGTGAATATGCATATTCATTACTTGATCTTGATAAGACTATAGAAGATAGCGTAATTACTGAACTTGCAACTATTGAAGGTGTTATAAAGGTTAGAGTTGTAAAGTAAAAATATAAGTGTTATAATCCCATGAGGTATTGGAGACTAGCCAATACCTCATTTTTATTTTGGTAATTTAAGGAGTTTGTATGAATAATAAAGTAAACTCTACAGTTAAAGATATGACAACTGGAAATATATGGAAACAGCTTATTGTTTTTATGATACCTCTTTTAGTAGGTAATATTTTTCAGCAATTTTACAATACAATTGATAGTGTGGTTGTTGGTAATTACGTTGGTAAGGATGCCCTAGCTGCTGTTACAAGTACATCACCGATTTCTATTATGTTAGTTGGCTTTTTTATGGGTATGTCAACAGGTGCTGGAGTTGTGGTTTCTCAGTACTTTGGAGCCAAGGATACTAAATCTCTTAGACGAAGTGTTCATACAGCGATTATGCTTACGATAATTCTTGGAATTCTATTTATGATTATTGGTTATTTAATAACACCAGTAATGTTAAGATTCATGGATACACCTAATTCAGTTATGAATGATGCAGATAAATATTTAAAGACATATTTTCTAGGTATTCTTGGACTTATGCTTTATAATATGGCATCAGGAATATTAAGAGCTGTGGGGGATTCTAAGACACCTCTTTATGTTCTTATTTTTAGTTCAGTAATGAATATAATCTTAGATTTATTATTTGTTATTGTATTCAAATTAGGGGTATTTGGCGTAGCTCTTGCAACAATTATTGCCCAGTTCCTTTCTAGCTTTGTTGTCCTTTTTATTCTATTTAGAAGTAAGGATGTATATAGCCTTAGAATTAGAGAATTGTGTATAGATTTTGATATCTTGAAAAAAATAGTAAAGATTGGTTTCCCTGCTGGTATTCAAACAGCAATTGTGTCATTTTCTAATGTATTTGTTCAATCATATATTAATCACTTTGGTGCAGACGCAGCTGCGGCTTGGGGTGTATATACTAGAATTGATGCCTTTGCAATACTACCTCTACAAAGTATGGGACTTTCAATTACAACTTATGTTGGACAAAATGCCGGTGCTAATAAGAAAAAGAGAATTAATGATGGAATTAAGATAGCCCTAGTTATAGCAGTGGTAATCACAACAATTATTTGTGCGCCATTAGTTATATTTGCTCCAACTATAGCAAGCTTATTTAACAAAGAAGCACTAGTAATAGCTTATGCCACAACATTTATAAGAGTTAATGAATTTTTTGATATAGTAGCATGTACTAATCAGATTCATGCTGGTGCTCTTAGAGGCGTGGGTAATGCCATTGTACCATCAATTGTTATGATATTTAGCTTTGTAGTATTTAGACAGATCTATTTAAAAATAGTTTCTATGCTTACAAGTTCTATTATTCCTATTGCATGGGGTTATCCTGCAGGTTGGATTTGTTGTAGCATAATTCTATTTATCTATTTTAAGAGGCATAAAATAGCATAAACTAATAAATAAAAATCTATAAAAATTTTAAGAGATAGGAATTGGTAAATATCCATTTTCTATCTCTTTTTATCTTTAAATTTGGGAAACTTCATATATACGTATAAAATAAAAAATCGTAATTAACTTACATTTTCAATACATAAAGAATAAATTAAATTGTAATAAAAAGACATCAATGTTACAATAATAAACGAGGAAAATGATTTTTAAATGTCTAAAAAAGACATAAAACAATTACAATTTGGAGGATTTGTATGGCAAATATTAGACCATTTCAGTGTTTAAGACCTAATGATGAGATAGCTAATAAATTTGCAGCACTACCCTATGATGTTTACAATAGGGAGGAAGCAAGATTAGAGGTTATGAATAACCCTCAGTCTTTTTTAAAAATAGATAGGGCAGAAACTACATTAGCAGCTGATGTGGATATTTATTCGGATGAGGTTTATGCACAGGCAAAAAAGCTTTTTGATGAGGCAGTTAGTGATAAAACACTATTTTTAGATAAGGATAGATCCTTTTATATCTATGAACTTACAATGGATAATAGAACTCAGACAGGTATTGTTGCTACAGCGTCAATTGATGATTATTTAGCTAATGTTATAAAAAAGCATGAGAACACAAGACAGGATAAACAGCTTGATAGAATTAAACATGTTGATAGCTTATCAGCACAGACTGGTCCTATTTTCTTGGCATATCGCTCTAATGATATTATTAATAGGGAAGTTAATAGGGCTAAGAAGGAATGTCCAATTTATTCATTTACATCAGATGATAAAATAAGACATCAAGTATGGAAAATTTCTAATAAGGAAAGTGTAAGAATAATAGAGAATGAATTTGCTAAGATAGATTCTATTTATATTGCAGATGGACATCATAGAGCTGCATCTGCTGTAAGTGTTGGTCTAAAAAGAAGGGAAGAAAATCCATCATATAATGGCGATGAGAAATTTAATTTTTTCCTTTCTGTATTATTTCCTGATGAAGAATTAATGATTTTAGATTACAATAGAGTAGTTAGAGATTTAAATGGATTAAGTTCTGATGAATTTTTACAAAAAATAGAGGAACAAGGATTTATTATTAGTCCATGTGAAAGTGCTAAAAGACCTGATAAAAAGGGGACTTTTGGCATGTATTTAGATAATAAGTGGTATATACTTACAGCTAAGGATAGTATTAAATCTAGTGATGTGGTTGATGGCTTAGATGTCTCTATTTTACAAAACAATATTTTAGGACCTATATTAAATATAACTGATCCAAAGACGGATAAAAGAATTGATTTTGTAGGTGGAATTAGGGGTATTAAGGAGCTTGAAAGAAAATGCAGTAAAGATTTTTGCCTTGCTTTTTTAATGTATCCAACATCAATAAATGAATTATTTATGGTTGCTGATGCTAATAAACTTATGCCACCTAAATCAACTTGGTTTGAGCCTAAGCTACGCTCAGGTTTATTTATACATAAAATATAAAAGAGGTAACAAAATGATACATGAAACACTAGAAATTGCCATTGATTATAATAGTTTAGGAATTAAACATGACAAATCAAGGGCTACAATTACAACATATATAAAGGATTCATATCCAAATGATCAGGATAAATTTAATCGTCCATTGATTGTGATTTTTCCTGGTGGAGGATACCATCACACATCTGTAAGAGAGGCAGAGCCTATTGCTCTTAAGATGTTAGATTATGGTTTTAATGCTGTTATAGTAAGATACAGTCTTATGCCAAATACCTATCCTTGTCAGCTCTATGAGGCTGCTTATGCTATGCATTATGTAAGAACTAATGCAAGTAAATGGGATGTGAACCCGGATAATATTGTAATTGCAGGTTTTTCTGCTGGTGGACATGTAGCAGGCTTACTTGCTACTAAATGGAACAGTAAGGAAGTTAAGCCTATTCTTAATATGTTAAAGTGCGATAATGAATTTATTAAACCTAATAAGTTGATGCTTGGATATCCTGTAATTAGTTCGGGAGAATTTGCCCACAGGGCATCCTTTGAAAGACTTATTTATGGCGGCACTAAAAATGAATTGGAGGGTCAAAAACTTGTGGGAATTGCAGGTCAGGATGGAGATTTAACTGGCGGAATGGTAAGTGGAGATAGAGACTACCTCTACGAAGAATTGTCTCTTGAAAAATGCGTAACAAGTGATACTCCAAAGACTTTTATGTGGCATACAGTTACAGATGCTTCTGTACCAGTTAATAATTCACTTTTATTTGCACAGGCTTTATTAGCTAATAATATTCCATTTGAATATCATGTATTTCCAAAGGGAAGTCATGGCTTAGCACTTGGAACTAAAGAAACTGCATCTAAGAATTTAGGTCATTACGAACCAAGAGTTTCTATATGGACTGATATGTTTAAGGATTTTGTTATGGACTAATTATTTAGTCAAAAAGGGGAGGAAGAAATATGAATAAGAAGTTGTACAATGTTATGAATTGGCCAGAAATTGAAGGAATTGTTTATGCGGATTGTAAAAATCCCATGAATATGCTTGGTAGCCATTTAATTAAAGAAGGAAATTTAATACAGATTTATAGACCTGATGCCGTAAGCGTGTCTATAAAGGTTGATACTAAGACTTATGAACTAGAAAAAGTGGATGAATCAGGCTTTTTTGCATGTTTAGTTCCTTCAAGAAAAAAGAAGCTAGATTATTTAGTTACTTTAGAAGATGTTAAGGGCAAAACAATAACTTTTAAGGATGCTTATTCTTTTGATTTAAAGCCAAAGAATGATGAATTTAAGAACTTTTTTGCAGGACATGAATATGATGCTAATAAAATCTTTGGCAGTAAGGAAATTAGCATTGATGGAGTTAGTGGAACACTTTTTACAATTTGGGCGCCACAGGTTTCACGAGTAAGTGTTGTGGGAGATTTTAATAAGTGGAATGGAAAAATCCATCAAATGGAAGAAATCGATGATAGGGGCATATATAGACTTTTTATTCCAGGAGTTTGTAAAGGTGATAAATATCTTTATGAATTAAAGGTAAGGGGCGAGAAGGAATACTATAAAATTGATCCTTATGCAACAGAATTCACTAAGGGTAAGGAAAATTATAGTGTTGTTGGAAGTCCATTAAAAAAGACAGCCAAGAAATTAAAAACAAAGCAAACTACATCACCACGAATTTATGAATTAAATTTACTTGAATGGAGCAAGAAAAGTGGGATTAAGACATATGCAAAACTTGCAGAAGATATAGCCAATTATCTTAGTAAGCTAGGATTTGATTATGTAAATCTTATGCCTGTAGCAGAGTATTTTAATGAGGATACTTATGGCTATACAACAATAGGTATGTTTGCTCCAACAAAGAGATTTGGCAATCCAGATGATTTTGTGGAATTTATTGACATTTTGCATAGTAAAAATATAGGTGTAATTATTGATTTTAACTGCGCATACTTTGGCACAGATACTAGAGGACTTCATAATTTTAATAAGACTAATTTATATGGTGGTCTATCACCAATCCTAGAAAAAAATGAAACATGGAATGTCTATACTTATGATTATTACAACAATTGCGTATTGTCATTCCTTTATAGTAGCTTTAATTATTGGATAAGTAATTTTGGCATTGATGGTATTAGAATAGATAGTCTTGCATCTATGCTTTATTTAGATTACGGTAAGGAGCCGGGAAGTTGGATTCCTAATATGTATGGTGGTAATGAAAATTTAGCTGCTATAGAATTCATAAAAAATCTAAACAAAATGGCTGCTAAGGAAAATGTAATTACTATTGCTGAAGAATCTAGTGGTTGGATTGGAATTACTAAGGATTTTGACGGGGATAATCTAGGTTTTGACTATGTCTTAAATAAGAATTGGACTAACGATTATCTTGAATTTATGGAGCAGGATCCATTATTTAGAAAAGGCCTTTATGACAATCTTATTTTGCCAATGGTTTATAACTACAATGAGAGATTTATACAAAAATTTAGTGCCGATGATTTATATGGCACGGGAGTTTCTCTTTACGCACTTGCAGCAGGAAATGATGCAGTTAAGAAAAAGTCGGATGTAAGACTTGCCCTTGCATATTTATATTTATATCCAGGAGCTAAGATGATTACCTTTGGTCAGGAACTAGGACTTGATTTAACTAATCCGGCCCTTAAATGGGATGCTAGTGATGAGGATATAGCCTTTATTAAGGACTTAAATCATTTTATTACAAGTAATAGTGAAGTTTTTGATCAAGACACAAAGGAAGATGGCTTTAGATGGGTGGAGGATTGCAATAGCGAAGAGACAATTCTTGGCTTTGCACGAATTGGAAAAAATGGACAGACATTAACTGCAGTGTTTAATTTTACACCTGTTGAAAGAGTTAAATATCGCCTACATGTATTAGAAGCTGGAAAATATAGCATGATTTTTAATACTAATGAAGAAAAATATGGTGGAGATGAGAAGCTAACTAAGGAAATTTTTAAATCAGATAAAAATGATGAAAATCCAAAGGAATTAGACTATATAGATATTGATATACCAGGGCTTTCTATGTTAGTCTTTAGCTGTGAAAAATATACAGAAAGAGAAATTGAAGAGAACAGAATTTTAAAAGAAGCAGCAGTTGCTAAGAAAAATGCAGAAGATAAGGTAAAGGTAGCTAAGGAACTTGCAACAAAGGCTAAAGAAGAAGCTATAGCAGCCCTTGAGGCACAAAAAAGGGCAGAGGAAGCTGCAAGATTAGCTCTTGAAGCTAAGAATGAAGCACAAAAAAAGGCGGATGATGCAGTGCGTGAAGCTATTAGAATTGATGAAGAAACAAAAGTATTACTAGAAGAATTAAAAAACAAGGTATTTAAAAAAGATACTAAAAAAGCAACTAGAAAATAAGAAGGAAGTAAGAAATGTTAGAAGTATTAAATGAGACATCAGTAAATGATGCAACAGTGCAAGTCTCGAATTTTTTTTCTAAAAACAATTTAATGTCGCATTTAAATGATTTTGGAAATTGGGCAGTAAGTGCAGTTGCAACTATTATTCTTGCCTTAGTTATTTGGCTAATTGGTAAAAAGGTTATTAAGACAGTAATTAAGATTTTAAGAAGAATGCTTGATAGGGGTAAGCTTGATGAAGGAGTTAAGACCTTTACTCTATCTGCAACAAGAGTGTTATTATACATTTTCCTATTTATTATTGTTGTTGATACCTTAGGCTTTCAGACAACATCCCTAATAACACTTTTTGGTACTGGTGCCCTTGCTATTGGTATGTCATTACAGGGCAGTTTATCAAATTTTGCAGGAGGAATCTTAATTCTTATATTTAAGCCTTTTGTAATTGGAGATTATATTGTGGTTGGAACTAATGAAGGTAGCGTTGTCTCTATTGGTATACTTTATACTAAGTTAAGAACAGTAGATAATAAGGTTATTATGCTTCCAAATGGTACACTAAGTAATTCTAATATTACTAATGTGGGAGCTGAGAATTATAGACGACTTGATATTGAAATTGGTATTTCTTATGAGGCAGATATTAAGGATGCTAAGAGAGTTTTATCAGAAATTATTGATAAGAAGAAATCAATTCTTAAAATACCTGGTAAGGAAGCAAGAGTAGTTGTAAAGAGTTTAGATGATTCTTGCGTTACACTTGAGACAAGAACATGGTTAAAAACAGAAGATTATTGGGATACAAGATTTGAATTGCTTGAAGAATTCAAAGAAGGCCTGGATAAAAATGGTATTAGTATTCCATTTAATCAGATGGATGTTCATTTAATAAGTGAATAGGCATATTAATAATAGCTTAAAACTAGGATAGTTATTGCAATTAGCAGTAATTATCCTATTTTTTTATACTAGAGAATGAATATTTTTTACAATTTATGCATAAATATTCACAAAATACCTTTACTTTTGCATAATTATGCAGTAATATATGAAATCGTACAATAAAAATTTAGGAGGGCACTAATGAAGGCAAATAAATCAAAACACATTGCTATAACAATAGTCATAATTGCTTTAATTGCAGTGGCAATAACTGTGGGCATTAGACTAACTAATAATGGAAATGCTAAGGTGATTTCATCAATTGATGATATTAGCGGTTCTACTGTTGGTGTTCAGCTTGGTACAACAGCTGATATTTATGTATCTGATGATTTTGAGGGAGACGATGCAGGTACTAAAATTGAAAGATTTAATAAGGGGGCAGATGCTATTCAGGCATTGATTCAGGGAAAGACTGATTTGGTAATGATAGATGAGCAGCCTGCTAAATCCTATATAAGTAAGAATCCTTCACTTGCTATTTTAGATGAGGCATATGCAGAGGAAGAATATGCATTTGCAATTTCTAAATCAAATCACGAATTAACAGAAAAAATTGATGGAGCTCTTTCTGAGTTAAAAGCTGATGGAACAATTAGTTCTATTATTAATAACTATATTGGTTCAGATGAACAAAAAGGACAGACTCCATATTTAAAAAAGGATGTGGAACGTACTAATGGAAAATTAGTTGTAGCAACTAATGCAACATTCCCTCCATATGAATATTATGATAATAGTAATTCAAATGGTATTGTAGGTATTGATATTGATATTATGCAGGCCGTTTGCGATAAATTAGGATATGAGCTTGTGGTAGAAGATATGGAATTTGATTCTATTATTACTTCTATTAGAACAGGTAAGGCAGATGTAGGTGCTGCTGGTATGACAGTAACTGAAGATAGAAAGAAGAATGTGGATTTTACAGATTCTTATACAGAAGCTAAGCAGGTTGTTATTGTTAACACACATAGTGCAAGTAATACACTTTCTTTTGCAGAAAAATTTAAGCAGAACTTTATTGAAGATGGAAGATATAACTACCTTTTAACAGGTCTTAAAAATACATTAATTATTACATTCTTTGCTGTAATAATTGGTATTGTATTTGGTTCTTTAATCGCTATTATAAGAACAACCCATGATAGAAATGGTGGACTTACAATACTTAATTTCCTCGCAAGAGTATATTTAATTGTTATTCGTGGTACACCAACAATGGTACAGTTGCTTATTATTTACTATGTTGTATTTGCATCTGTAAATGTAAATAAGGTATTTGTTGCAATTATAGCCTTTGGTTTAAATTCCGCAGCTTATGTTGCAGAAGTTGTTAGATCAGGTATTATGTCAGTGGATAAGGGACAGTTTGAGGCAGGACGTTCACTTGGTCTTCCATATAACAAAACAATGAGATTGATTATTTTACCACAGGCTCTAAAGAATATTTTACCAGCCCTTGGTAATGAAATGATTACATTACTTAAGGAAACATCTATAAGTGGTTATATTGGACTTATGGATTTAACAAAGGGTAGTGATATTATTAGAAGTGTAACATATGAAGCATTGCTTCCACTTACAGTTGTAGCATTAATCTATCTTTTACTTGTAACAGTATTAACAGCGCTTGTTTCTAAACTCGAAAGGAGCCTAAGAAAAAATGAACGATAATGAAGTATTAATTAAAATCGATAATTTACATAAAACATTTGATAAGCATGAGGTATTAAAGGGAATCTCAACAACTATTAGTAAGGGCGAGGTTATTGCAATAATTGGTCCTTCAGGATGTGGTAAGTCAACATTCCTTCGTTCTCTTAATTTATTAGAAGTTCCAACAAAGGGAACAGTAACATTTGAAGGAAATGATATAACAGCAGCTCACGTAGATATAGACAAGACTAGGGAAAGAATTGGTATGGTTTTCCAGCAGTTTAATTTATTCCCTAATATGACAATTAAGGAAAATATTATGCTAGCTCCTGTTCAACTAGGAAAGATGACAAAGGAAGAAGCATCTATTAAGGCTGATGAATTACTTGAAAGAGTAGGCTTATTAGAAAAGGGGAATAGCTATCCTGCTATGTTATCAGGTGGTCAAAAGCAGCGTATAGCTATAGCTCGTTCTCTTGCTATGAATCCAGATGTTATGCTCTTTGATGAACCAACATCTGCCCTAGATCCAGAAATGGTAGGAGAAGTATTAAGTCTTATGCAGGAACTTGCAGCTGATGGTATGACAATGGTTGTAGTTACTCATGAAATGGGCTTTGCAAGAGAAGTAGCAAATCGAGTATTATTTATTCACGATGGTGTAATTGCTGAAGATGGTACACCAGATGAAATCTTTAATAATCCTAAGTCAGATAGATTAAAGGATTTCTTAAGTAAGGTGCTTTAAAGATAATAGTAAAAGAATAATGAAAAGGTGAAGGAAAGGCGAGTGCTCGCCTTTCTTTTTTTACCCATTGTTTTTAGTATATACATGAAAAATGATTTTAACCGATTAAAGCCAAACTATTGTAATATATAAAAATTATGATAAAATAAATTTATAAATTTTTTTTATAAATAGGAGGGATTTATGAAACTAAAAAGATTTTTTGTAGCGGCGTTATTGACATTGTCAGTTATATTGTCTTCATTAGCATTGGTATATGCAGGGGAGAGTGTTGGAACATATGGATATGCATATCATAACGTAGAAGGAAGAGATGGATTGTATAAATTAAGTACTGGTACAGTAAGAAGAAATGGTGCACAACAATCATCATACAAAATAACAAAGACATATGAGGATGGTGATTTTGAAACAATACTTTCTGGTGTGAAAAATGACGATGTTATGTACACAAGCGGTTATGAATACATAGAAGATTATGTAACGGAACACAAAACATATAAGAATTCTTGCCCAGTGTATAGTATTACATTGTATAAGTAATAGTAATAGATATTATTATGAAATAATAACAAGTGGATATAATAATCCACTTGTTATTAATAAAATCAAAGTAGCAAGAATGGGGAGGATATGTATGACAATTCAAGAGATTGATTTATCACTTGTAGAGTATGTAGAAGTGAGGGGCCATTATCTATATTTTATTAGTGATAATTTTGAACATAAAATTAGGGGTTCATTAAGACAAAATTATGAGATTTTAGAAAACAAGGAATTTTTAAGGGTTAATAAATCTACTATGGTTAATAAAAATCATGTGGAAGATACTAGAAAAAAAAGCAGATATTTATATTTAAAAAGTGGTAAATGTATTGAAATAAGTCGAAGAAAACTAAAGATTATAGATTTAAAAAAGGTAATATAATAGAGGGTGAATATGGTAGATGCTAGATTAATATACAGAATATTTATGAAAAGACCATTATCTATATTTGTTATGACAATAATGTCAATGATTTCTTTTTATATGATTTCCAATGAATTGATGGAAAGTATATCTAATAAAGTTTATACTCAAAGAATTCACAATATGTTTTCAATAAATGAAAGTCGAGTTGGATTGATAAAAATGACTGATGATGTTGAATCAGGAAATATTGATATAAAAAAAGTAAAGCAAGATTTTGAAAATAGTGAATATATAAAAGGTATTGGTTTTAATTCCTCAGATTATATTTATGAAGGGATAAATGCAGAAGTTTATTTTATTGATGAAAGTATGTTAGCTTCATATAATATTAGTGTGGATAATGAATTAAAAGAGAATATGTTAAAAGATACAGAATATATACCGGTTGTAGTAGGTTATAATTTAAGGAATAAGTTTAATATAGGTGATGTTATTGATTCAACTATTGGAAATAAATATAGGGTTTATGGCTATTTAGCTAAAGATGATTCTATGTATCATGAACAAGAATTATTTGTGGGATGGACTAATTCCGATTTATATAATTTGGATGATTCATTTGTTGCTATTGTAGATAATGTAGAGGATTTTCGTTTTTTTAATTGGTATTATATAAATTTCTATGTAGATGAAGGTGATTATAATCTTGCAAAAGAGGAAATTTTAAAAATTGCAGAAAGTGATAACATCAATATACAAGTTATAAATAGGGGAGAGGAAATATTAGAAGCACAGGAAGATAATAATATTCTTCATAGTCCCAATTTTTATATTTTAATTGTAGTATTACTAGTTAATATAATTACTATAACTATAATGACAATAACATATGTAATGATTGAAAAAAGGCAATATGGTATTTTATCTATATGTACATATAGTAGAAGAAAGATATCATTTTTAATCATCAAACAGAATGCAATTATAGTCTATTTAGCAGCAATAATTGCTTGGGCCATTAATCAAAAGTTATATAATGGAAGCATTATTATAAAATTAGCAGACTACCCATCAAATTTGCTTTATAAGATAACATTATATAGTACAATGATTATTTTGCCATTAGTATTATTTCTTATTGCATCTCTTATTATAGTAATTTCAAGTATGATTCCGGTTATTCTAATAAATAGATATAAAATACCAGAGTTAATTCATAGTAATAATTAAACTAGAGGTGGATTAGAAATGAAAAAAATAATAAATATACTTTTTAGACATAAAATGATATTAATATTTGTTATGATAGGGCAATTTGCAATCTATATAAGCGTATTTGGAATTCTAAATACACTTAATATTGCTGAATTAAAAGAAAAAGATAGGATTGAATCTGTATATAAATCAAGGATAAAAATGGAAATAATAAAATCTTTTGATTCCTCTTTGATATCAGAGGATTTAAAGAATATTGATAAAGCTAATATTATTATTACAAAAGGCTTGGCTGTAAATTATAAAGAAGCAAATTCGTCATATATAGCAGACCTTATTATAGCTTTAAATGAAGAATTGCCATACAAATTAATAGAAGGACATATACCAGGCACAGATCCAGATGATAAAGGGAAAAATCTTGTAGCAATAGGTAGAGATAAATGTAAATATACATATGAAGAAAATGGAAAAAAATATATTACTCTTGATAACGAAAAATATGAGGTATGTGGTATATTAGGAAGTGAATATTCAGATTTTTGGGATTATAAAATTATATTAAATGTAAATAATATTGGAGATAATGTAATAAGTAGAATTAACGAGCTTACGTATTTTAATATAGAGATTTTATCAAATGAAATTAATGTAAGTGATATTTATGAAGATATTTATGTGGCAATAAAAACATGTAATAATGACGCTGCTATAGATTCATATAAACTATATGGTAGTGGGGAAAGTGAAATTAGAAAAACTTTAACTAGAAATAACATTAACAAAAAAATATGTATTTTGTTATTTAGTTTATGCAATTGTATTGTAATATCGGAATTCTATTTCCTAGACTATAAAAAAGAAATAGTAATTTATAAAATTCTTGGCGCAAAAAATTCATTTATCATAAAAAGATTAATGATATCATTTGTTGTTATTAGTAGCTTTACATTGATTCTATATGGATTAGTTGCTACATTGTTAAATACAATTGGAATGAATGGATTAATGTATTTTAGTGTTAGTGCTAAGAATATAATAAGTATGTTTATAGTTATATTATTAGTTACAGCTTTATCTATGATATATCCATATATAAAAATGACAAAATTAAATATTACAAGCATGAGATTAAAGGAGTAGTTATGATAGATATTAAGGGGTTAACAAAAGTTTTTAAAGATGGTGATTATAATAAAGTCGCTTTAGATGATATTAATTTAAAAATCAATGATGGAGAAATGGTTTCTATAATGGGGCCATCTGGTTCAGGAAAATCTACTTTGCTAAATATTATTGCATGCTTTGATGATGCAAGTAAAGGTGAGGTGTATATAAATGATAATAATATAACTTCACTTAAAAGAAATAAAAAAGAAAAATTTCGAAGAGACAATATAAGCTTTATATTTCAAGATTATGCCTTACTTGAGAATTTTACATGTTATGAAAATGTAGAATTACCTTTATTAATTAACAAAGTAAGATCAAGAAAGGCTAAGACCTTATCTTTATTAGAAAAGATGAATTTGTTAGAAGAGAAGAATAAAAAAATTAATAAATTATCAGGTGGACAAAGACAAAGAGTAGCAATTGCAAGAGCTCTAGCACTTGATACAAATTTAATTCTTGCTGATGAACCTACGGGTGCATTAGATCAAAAAATGGGTGAAGAAGTAACAGACATCTTACGCAGTATTAATAAAGAAGGAAAAACAGTTATTATTGTTACACATGATGAAAAGGTGGCTAATAAAACAGATAGAATTATTAAGCTAATGGATGGAAAAATAATAGATGATATAAAAAATGTTTAGATTAGGTAAAATCAAAGATTAGAAATGATATAAAAAGGGAGCTGGAAAAAATGATTATCTCATTTTTTCACAGCCCCTTCTTTTTGTTTTTAGTATATATATGAAAAATGATTTTGACCGATTAAAGCCAAAGCGTTGTTAAATACTATATTTATGATACTATTAAATTATTAATTAAATAGTAATGGGGGGAATGTATGAAAAAAATATTGTGTACAACATTAAGTTTAATGCTTTTGTTTTTAACAGCATGTAGTAAAACAAGTGAAAGTGAAACAGAAGAAAAATTATCAGAAGAATTCACTTATGAACAAACATCTGAGTTAATAGATAATAGTGGACAAAAATATTATAATGTTAATAGCTGGGTTAGAATACCAGAACTTGATTTTCATGATACACAAAATAATCTGATAGAAGCATACTTTCCTAATCAATATTTTGAAAGTGGCGTAGATTCGTTATTAGATTCCTTTGATAATAAGCCTGTGATAATAAATGTTCCGAATGGAACAAAGAAAAAAGAGGAGTATGCTAGTCAGGGTGTGTTATTTGTTAAAAATGGTAAATTGCCAATTATACAGAATGATGAAATTGTAGATTATTATAATAATATGAATTCTGCAATCATGTCTTGTATTTTGTATGGAGTTGTTGGAGAAAGTACATCATTCGAATTTAATCCTGATAATTATAGGACAATAATAACAAATCATACACGATGTAGATGTGATGTTTTACCTTTTTCAGCAGCTTTATATGAGGATTTTTTTGAATGCGATATGAGCTTTCAACTTGATATTTATGGAGTATCAAAAGAATACTTTAATGATAAATTGGGAACGTATACATATTCATCGATACAATATGAAGAATATTGTAAAGGAATAGAAGAAGATTATAAAAGCTTTGATCATTTATCTAGCTATAATTTAGATGAATCAGGTGTTTATTATATAGATTTTACACAATATAACGATGCATATGAGGATTATTATTTAGTTATGACAGATAAATCTGTGGATAACATTACATATAATATTTATGGAAGTGGTGGATATATAGTGGAAGATGAAAATGCATATCAGAAATGGAGAGAGGATAATAAAGATAAGTTTATAAATTAATTTTAACCGATTAAAGCCAAACTATTGTAATATATAAAAATGGTGATAATATAAATTTATAAATTTTTTTATGAAATAGGAGGGATTTATGAAGCTAAAAAGATTTTTTGTGGCAACATTATTGGCATCGTCAGTTATAATGTCATCATTAGCATTGGTATATGCAGGGTATAATGATGGAACATATGGATATGCCTATCGAAATGTAGAAGGAAGAGATGGAGTATATAAAATAAGTGCTGGTACAGTAAGAAAAAATGGTGCACAACAATCATCAATTAATGTAATAAAAACATATTATGATGGTGAAGTTCAAATAGAATCTTCTGGTGTGAGAAATGAAGATGTTAATTACACAAGCGGTTATGAATACATAGAAGATTATGTAACGGAACACAGAACATATAAGGGTGCATATAAGGTTTATGACATTACATTGTATGAGTAAAAGCAATTAATATTTATAAATTTAACAAGGGGCTGTGAAAAAATGATTATCTCATTTTTTCACAGCCCTTTTTGTTCACAAAGAAGTCTTTTTTCATCCACAATTAAAACACATTTTTTAATTAACATAATAAATGTAAAGAGGAGATACATTAGTGTTAAATTGAAAGGAGTAGTTATGGCTATTGAAGTATTTAATAGATATGAAAAAAAGTACATGCTGACAAAGAAAAGTTTTAGAAAGCTTTTAACTAGAATCGAAGATCATATGGATATGGATAAATACAATATAAATGGTAAGCCATACACAATAAGTAATATCTATTTTGATACAGATAATGATGCCCTTATAAGATCTTCTATCGAAAAGCCTGTGTATAAAGAAAAATTAAGAATGAGAGCATATGGCACACCATCACTAGATGATAAGGTTTTTATAGAAATAAAGAAGAAGTATGACGGCATAGTTAATAAGAGACGTACTTCTATGACTCTTAAAGATGCCTATAATTACATACTTAAAGACAATCCACCAACACCCGCTTCAGGAAAGATTAATACTCAAGTTTTACATGAAATCGACTATTTTAAAGATTTCTACAAGGTAAAACCTAAGCTATATCTTTCTTATGATAGATATGCATACTTTGAAAAAAATGATGGCGATTTCAGAGTAACATTTGACACAAACATTCAGACAAGACGATATGATCTTGCACTAGAAAAAGGCCAGTATGGAAGTCAGCTACTAGAAGCAGACCAGGTTTTAATGGAAATTAAAATCAGTGGAGCGGTTCCAATGTGGTTTACTAAGATTTTATCAGAATTAAGAGTCTATCCAGTATCATTTTCTAAGTACGGAACGGAGTACAAGAGATATGTATTAGAGAATACTCAAAGAGAATTTATTGAAAATAAAGGAGAAATAATATGTTCGAATCAATTTTATCCTCAGCTACAAGCAGTAGCTTCACTGTAAATGAGTTTTTAATTGCCGAAGTAGTAGCTGTTGTTTTAGGTTTAATTATTGGCGTTGCTTATATGGTAGCTTGCAAGAATGACGGTTATTCTAAGAATTTTATCGTGGGTTTATCAATTTTACCAACAGTTGTGGCAGCAGTAATTTTATTTATCGGTAGTGATGTAGCAAGAGCATTTTCAATGGCAGGAGCCCTTACACTTGTAAGATTTAGATCTACTCCTGGTAATGCTAAAGACATTTCAGTAGTATTTTTATCTATGGCAACAGGCCTAGGATGTGGTTTAGGTTATATAGGATATGCAGCAATTTTCGCAGTAATAGCAGTAATTCTATTAATTATTTTAAGCTTAAGTACATTTGCAAAAAAGTCATCTAACAAGAAGCAGCTTAGAGTAACAATTCCAGAGAACTTAAATTACACAAATGTATTTTCAGATATTTTTGAAAAATATACAGATAGCAATAAGTTAACAAGAGTAAAGACAACAAATATGGGAACCATGTATGAGTTAAGCTATGAAATAGCCATAAGGGATGAAGCAGAGGAGAAAAAATTTATAGATGAAATTAGAACAAGAAATGGTAATTTAAATATAGTACTAGGAATGTTACCAGTTGCAAACACAGATACACTTAATAGTTAACTTAAAGGCAGGCGATAATCGCCTGCTTTTTCTTATTTTTACTAAAAGATATTGATTATTAAAAAAGAAAATGCTAATATGAAATTAGCTTTTTTAAAGTATGTTTATAAAACTTATTTTGAAAAAAAGCTAGTATATAATGTATAGGGAGGTATGCAAATGAAATCTAAAAGTTTGCGTAAAGCATTAGCGCTAGCTATGGCAAATGCCATGATCCTTGGGGTAGTAGGATCAAATTGTAGCTTAACTAGTGCATCGGGGTTACCATCAACTACTGGCCATGATACTTATGTCAATAGTGATGTGTTTTCAGTAATATCAAGTGATAGTTTTGGTACAACAGCACTTGATAGTCCACTTTTTTCAAAAAATATTGGTAGTTATGATATTACTAATCTACAAGTACCAACATTAGCTTATGATGATACAAGCATAGGCTTGGTTTGGGAAAAACCAGAAAACTATGAAAATGTAGCTGATTATCATGTATATATTAACGGGGAATTACAGGAAACAGCTAGGGAAAATTTTAAAGAAAATGCTAAATGGACTTATACCTACATGCAGTCTTTCTACGATTATTATAAGACAGCTTCTGATGTAGATATGGTAAATGTAGATATCCATTCTTTTAGAGCAACAGATTTAAGTCCAGAGACAAGTTATGAAATTAGTGTAGTTGCAATTGATAAGGATGGTAATGAACTTGGTAATAAGGTTTCAATTACTGCAACAACAACTAAGACACCAGAAGTAGTTAATGTTCTTGATTATGGTGTTAAATATACAGAAGGTTATACAAGTTATAATGATGAAATCAATAAGATAATTGAAGATAACACTAAGGCTATTCAGGCTGCTATTGATGCAGTTCCTGAAGGTGGTAAATTAGTTATTCCAGATAATGACCAGGGACTTGTATTAGTATCTGGTGCTCTTTGGCTTCATTCTAATATGACTCTTGAACTAGATGGAACACTTTGGGCTTCACCAAACTCAGATCATTTTGAAATTGGTTTCCTTATGTATCCATTCTACACAGATACAAGAGATTGGGGCCTTATTAATGCAGTTTCTCAAGATGAGAATGCACCACTAGAAAACATTAGAATTACAGGTAATGGTACTCTTTACGGTAATGGTTGGAAGTATGGTGCAGGCGATACAATGTATGGTGATGGTTATACATCTAATCTTGGAGTAAATACTCAGGCAGGTGATCCAGACGTAGGCGCTACACAATCTGATTTTGCACTTCCAAGATATATGGGCGGTAGTAATACTAAGGTTTACTATTATGGTATTCAGGCAGCAGATTCTGCAAAAAAATACCTAAGTAATTTATATAATGAAGATGGAACAAGAAAATATTCAGATGAGTTAATTGAGAGCTTGACTTCAAAGATTAAAGCTAATAAGAGTGATAAGTTGTCAAGTATTGCAACACAAGATTTAAAGGATGCTTATGCTACAAGAGCTTCACTTTTAATTATGAGAAATATTTCAAACGTATACGTTTCAGATATTACAGTGGAAAATCCATCAAATCATTCAGTAAATATTCTTGATTCAAGAAATATCGCTACAACTAACGTTAAGGTATTCTCCTATGATGGAAACAACGGTGATGGCCTTGGCTATGGTTGTTCTCAGAATGTTGTTTGTTGGAATAATTTTACAGACACAGGTGATGATAACTTAGGCTTTGGCGCTTCTGTAGGTGAAGGCGCAAGAGATTGTAATATTCAGACAAACTCAGAACTTTGGATGTTTAATAACTTCCTTCGTGAAGGACATGGCGGTCTTGCTGCTGGTTCTCATACAGGTAACGGTATTCAGGATGTATTATTTGAAGATACAGTAATGAATCATATTGATATGGCATTTAGATTTAAGTCAGCACCTACTAATGGTGGTTTTGCTGCAAATATTACAATGCGTGATTGTGCTATTGCAGATACAAATCAGGCTTGGGTATTAACAACATCTTACTCAGATCCTAACTCAGCATCTTCAACAGAAGCAGCTGAAATTGGAGAATTTTATAATTTTGCAGCATATGACGTATCAGTGTATGGGGTAACACAAAATACAATTTGTGTTTATGCAGATGTTGACTATGATAATGCACCTAATAAGCCAGCACACAAGCATCACAATTTATATTTCCAGGATATTACATTTGGTGATGTAGGTAAAAATGGCGGCTATAAATATTACGGTGGTTGGGATACACTTACAGGCTGTGAAAATGCTGTATTCTATAATGTAAAGACAGTATCTTATAATAGTAAAGCAGTATCTAAAGCTACAGACGCTGCTTGGACCAATATAAAGTACTGTAAGAATATCATTTTCCAAGGAACAACTCTTGAGAGCTTAAATATTAAAAGCTCTAATGTGGAAAATGCTATGCAGGCACCAGAAGTAATTGATAATAATATTACAGCTACAAGTGCTGAAGATGGAAAGAGCGTTAGCTTGTCTTGGGCAACACAAAAGGATAACTATTCTATGACTTATGGAGTAGATACTTATGTAAATGGCAAAATGGTTGATTTTGTATCAGGCTTATCAGACACACAGACAACTATTAGCTCACTAAGCCCAGGAGTAGATTATACTTTCAAGGTTTATGTATCAGATAAGACAGGCAATAAGACTTTAATTAATGAAGTATCTGTTAAAACAAATGGTGAAGATACAGAAAGCATTGTAGTTCCAAAATCTACAATAGTTACTTTAACAAATCCAATTTACACATGTGCACAGGCAAGCTTTGCTTCTGCTTATGCTAATGACAATAGAGTAAGAGGTTATAAAATCTATGCTAATGGTACATTAGTAAAGACAATTTATAACTATCAGATAAAAGATTACAAGAATGCTGCTAGCATTTCAAACCAGGTTGGTAGATTAACAGCAGGTACTAATAATGAAGTAAGTGTTGTAGCCTTTACAGATTCTGGTAAGGAATACAAATATGATCCTGTATATGTAACAACTCTTGGTAATTATGATTACAAGGCACCTGTATTTGCAGCTACTGCTAAGATTACAGCAGTTGCAAATAAGGATAATACAATTGATTTAAGCTGGGATGAGGCAGTAGATGATACAGCAGTTGCTGGTTATAGAGTTTATGTAGATGGCGTAGCTGTTTATACAGATGAATCAACAGATACTTTCAATCCTGTAAATGGTGCTTATACAACTAATAAGACAGAAATTAAATTAACAGATGTAGATACAACTAAGTCTCATACAATTACAGTTCAGGCTGGAGATACATGGTGGAAAGCTGCTAAGACAATGGGGAACTTTGATAAGATGGCTTCTTATAACTGGACAGTTAAGGGTCTTGAATTAACTACACAGGCTTATGAAGAGCCAAGTGAAGAACCAACTACAGAAGAACCAACAACTAAGGAGCCAGAAACACCTAGTGAAACTCCATCTGGTGAAGTGGCAGCAGATACAGGAATTGCATATGAGATGCTCTCAGGTAGTGATGTTAGTGTAAGAAAGGGCGAAAAACTCATACTTCGTTCAGCAGCAGACTTTAGTAAGTTTGTATGCGTAAAGCTTGATGGTAAGGAAATTGATCCATCTAACTATAAGGCATATTCTGGTTCTACTGTTGTTGAAATTAATGAAGACTTCATTAATACATTAGAAGCTGCTAATCACAAAATTGAGATTGTATCAAATGATGGACTTGCAGTCGCTAATGTAACAGTAATAGACGCTAATGATAGCCTAGACAATAAAGTGGCAGCAGATACAGCAAATGTAGAAGCAGTAACAACTGATAAAGCTAGTACAGGAAATGAAGTGGCAGCTGCTACAGGAGATAATAATAATTTAATTATTTTAGTAACTTTAATGACATTTATGCTTGCAATAATGAGCATTTCATATAAGATGACTAAAGAAAAATAAAGCGGGACAGGTTAAATACTTAACACAGTTAAAACTACAATAATAGCAGCTAGATTCCATGTCTTTTTTATGCAAAATTAACATTGATATAAATCTTTAATTATGGAAAAATATCTTTACCAAGTGGTAAATGTAAAAAATGAATGGAGTGTAGGAAAATGGCGATTAATGTAGTAGATGAAGCTAAGAGATGTTTACAGTGTAAAGTACCAATGTGTAGAAAAGGATGTCCGATTTCTACAAATATTCCGGAAATGAATAAATTATTTTTGGAATTTAAAAAAGATGAAGCTGGAAAAATGTTATTTGAGAATAATCCACTTTCAGCAATTTGTTCCTTAGTATGTAATCATGAAAAACAATGTGAAGGTAATTGCGTATTAGGAAGAAAGGGTTCTCCTGTACATATTTCAAGTATAGAAAATTATATTTCAGATGCTTATCTTGATCATCTTAATTTAACAAGACAAGAAAGCAAAAACCAGAGGGTTGCCATTATTGGTGGTGGCCCTGCTGGTATTACAATTTCAGTAATACTTGCTCAAAGAGGTTATGATGTAACTATTTTTGAATCTAGAGATAAGATTGGTGGCGTCTTAAGATATGGTATTCCAGAATTTAGATTACCAAAGACAGTACTTGATAGATATCAGGCTCAGTTATCAAAGGTTGGAATTAAGATTAGACCACATACAGTTGTGGGACATGCCCTTACAATCGATGATTTAGAAAGAGATGGCTATGAGGCAATCTTTATTGGAACTGGTGTATGGAGACCAAAGAAACTAGGAATAAAGGGCGAAAGCTTAGGAAATGTACATTTTGCAATTGATTATCTTGCAAATCCAGATGTATATGAATTAGGAAAAAGACTAGTAATTATTGGTGCTGGTAATTCTGCTATGGATGTGGCAAGAACAGCTACAAGAAAGGGCGTATCAGAGGTTTATGTATTCTGTCGTAGAGGTCATGCAGCTGCATCAGTTAGGGAACTTGAGTATGCAGAGGCAGATGGAGTACAGATTCTTTATGGTTATAGACCTGATGAATTTACTGATAATGGCGTACTTTATAAGATTGCTACAATGGATGAAGAAGATAATGTATTATCTATGAGTGAACAAAAATTCTTTGAAGCAGATAGCATTATAGTTGCAGCAAGTCAGGGCGCTATGAATAGAATTGTAAGCACAACAACTGGTATTGAAACAACTGACAAGGGCTTACTTCATACAGATGAAAGAGGAAGCACAACAAGAGATGGTATTTTTGGTGCTGGTGATGTTGTTAATGGAGCAAGAACAGTAGTTGAAGCTGTTAAGTATTCTAAAGAAGTAGCAGAAGCTATGGATGAATATTTAACAAAGAGAAGAAATAAGTAAAATATTAAACACAAACCTACCTGTATTAAATTTTCAGAAGAAAAGTTTAGTATGGGTAGGATTTTTATACTTATATTATTGGGATATTAAGAAAAAGTATGTTATAATTATATACAGATAAGTTGGAAGTAATGGATATAAATTATACTGGCATAAATATACAATATGCGTTTTGAGTTTGTACTTGTTAAATAACTAGATTTATTATATTATTAATACATATATTAGGAAGGACGTGATTTAGATGGCAGATAACAATACTCAATTTTTTAAGACTCAGCCAGAAAAGACTATTTCGGTTGAAGGAATTATAGAGCAAGTATATCTTGCTTTAAAGGAGAAGGGATATAATCCTGTTAATCAGATTGTTGGATACATTATGTCTGGGGATCCAACATATATTACAAGTCATAATAATGCTAGAAGCCTAATTATGAAGGTGGAACGTGATGAACTTGTAGAGGAAGTAATTAGATATTTTATTGAAGGTAAAGGCTTATAAATATTAATGAGATATTTAGGCTTAGATTATGGTAGTAAGACTGTAGGTGTTGCGCTGTCTGACCCTTTTGGCTGGACAGCACAAGCCCTAGAGACAATTACTAGAAAAGAAGAGAATAAATTACGTAAGACTTATGCAAGGATAGAAGAATTAATAAAAGAGTATGAGGTTAGCAAAGTAGTGGTTGGATTGCCTAAGAATATGGATGATACGGAAGGTGAGAGAGCATTACTTGCAAGGGATTTTGCAGCAAATATTCACAGAAGAACTGGGATTGAAATTGTAATGTGGGACGAAAGATTAACTACAGTTGCAGCAGATGAAGTTCTAAGTGAAGCTGGCGTTAGAAAGGAGAACAGAAAAGCTGTTATAGATAAGATAGCAGCAGCCTTTATATTACAAGGTTATCTCGATTATGAGGCTGATAAGGCTAGAAAAGAGATTATCAATAAAAGCGAAAGCTAATCATGGGGAGAAGTTGTACTGTGATTAGGTTATTTTGCTGTCTAAAAATTAAAAATCTTGTTAAAAGAAAAAAAGGGAAACAAAAATAAGGGAGAGTTTATGGAAAAGATTACTTTAATGTCAGAAGATGACAAAATCGAGCTTTTTATTCTTGAAGAGACCAGAATTAGTGGTATTAATTATATTTTAGCATCCGAGAGTGAAGACGATGATGAAGCAGAAGTTTACATTCTAAAGGATACTTCTAAGGATAGTGAAGAAGATGCTATTTATGAATTTGTGGAAGATGATGATGAATTAAATGCAGTTGCTAAGGTATTTAGCGAATTGCTTGATGATGTAGATATTAAATAAGAAATAATTGACATAATGTCATAAATATATAATTAAGGAGTGTTATATGAAAAAAGAAGCGAATTCCACCTTAAAAATAGTACCTCTTGGTGGTTTAGAGCAGATTGGTATGAACATAACAGCTTTTTGTTATGAAGATAGTATTATAGTAGTAGACTGTGGACTTAAATTTCCAGATGATGATATGTTAGGTGTTGATTTAGTTATTCCTGATGTAACATTTTTAAAGGATAATATTGATAAGGTAAAGGGCTTTGTAATTACCCATGGTCATGAAGATCATATTGGAGCAATTCCTTATATTTTAAAAGATGTTAAGGTTCCAATTTATGGTACAAAGCTTACAATTGCCTTAATTGAATCAAAGCTTAAGGAACACAATATGATGAAGGAAGTAAAGAGAAAGGTTGTTAAATATGGACAGTCTATTTCTCTTGGTAACTTCAGAGTTGAATTTATTAGAACAAATCACAGTATTGCTGATGCAGCAGCACTTGCTATTTATTCACCAGCAGGTACTGTAATTCATACAGGTGACTTTAAGGTAGATTATACTCCAGTTGATGGTGATCCTATTGATTTACCTAGACTTGGTGAAATTGGTAAGAAGGGTGTTCTTGCTTTAATGTGTGATTCAACTAATGCACTTAGACCAGGCTTTACAATGTCTGAGCGTACAGTTGGTGCTACATTTGATAAGATTTTTGCTGATAATAAGAATTCAAGAATTATTATTGCAACATTTGCATCTAATGTAGATAGAGTTCAGCAGATTATTAATACTGCTGTTAAATATGATCGTAAGGTATGTGTTGAAGGTCGAAGCATGGTAAATATTATTGAAGTTGCCCAAGATCTTGAATACTTAAAATTCCCAGAGGGAACATTAATTGAAACAGAAGAAATGAAAAATTACAATCCAGAACAGATTGTACTTATAACAACAGGTAGCCAGGGTGAATCAATGGCAGCTCTTTCAAGAATGGCAGCTAATATTCATCGTAAGGTATCAATTATGCCAGGAGATTGTGTTGTATTTTCTTCAACTCCTATCCCTGGTAATGAAAAATCAGTATCTAAGGTTATTAATGAATTAGGAATGAAGGGCGCTAAGGTTATTTTCCAGGATACTCACGTATCAGGACATGCCTGTCAGGAAGAAATTAAGCTTATTTATTCCTTAGTAAGACCTAAGTATTCAATTCCGGTACATGGTGAATATCGTCATTTAATTGCTCAAAAAGAGCTTGTAATGGGACTTGGATATCCTAAGGAGAACATTATTGTTGCTAAATCTGGTGATGTAATTGAATTATCAGATGAAGAGGCTAAGATTACAGGAAAAGTTCCTGTTGGTGAAGTAATGGTTGATGGTCTTGGAGTAGGTGATATTGGTAATATCGTACTTAGAGACAGACAGAATTTAGCAGAGAATGGTATTATTATTGTTGTTCTTACATTCGAGAAGGGTTCAGGACAGCTTATTGCAGGACCTGATATTGTATCAAGAGGTTTTGTATATGTAAGAGGTGCTGAAGAATTACTTGATGAATCAAGACTTGTAGTTAATGATTCAGTTCAAAAATGTATTGATAGCAGAATATCAGACTGGGGTAAAATTAAAAATATTATCAAAGATGATTTATCAGAATTCCTTTGGAAGAAGATGAAGAGAAATCCTTTAATTCTTCCAATTATTATGGAAGCAGATATTTAAAATTAAAAGCGGCTAGTTATTTTTATAATAGCCGCTTTTGCCTTTAAATAGGGTTAAAGTAAGGTTTTTGTCAATTGGAGGGGACGCTTATGGGAAAGCAGGACAAAATAGAAGAGCTAAAAAAGGAATTAACAAATTCTATCTTAGAAAGTGCAGAATATAAGGAATATAAAAGGCTGGATGAAGAAATAGGCAGAAATCCTGATCTTAGACGAGCTGTGGATGAATTTAGAAAAAAGGTTTTTGAAGTAGTAAATAATGATGATATAGAAGATGCATATACTGCAATGGTTAACCTTAATATTGAATATTCTGATATGCGAAGACAGGATTTGGTTAATAGATATTTAACTGCAGAAATCTGTTTTAGTAGTCTAGTTAAGGATGTTATTAAGTCTATAGTTGACCCTATAGATATGGAACTTGATTTTTTACGTTAAAACCCTTATTATAGCTTGTGATAGACAACAAACGGAGGATTACATGAGCAATAAAAATATTAGACTTATTACAGCAGTTTCTGTTAATGTACTAGTTATTCTTATAGGAATTATAGTTATATATAAAGTTGGAAGTGATGCTTACAATTTTGGTAATAACATTTTTAATGAGGTTTCAGCTGATACAAGCAATAATGCTAGAGAAGTTGAGGTTACTATTAATTCAGGTATTTCTGCTAAGGAATTAGCTAATACTTTTTATGAGAAGGGCTTAGTTAACGATAAGAAGCTTTTTTATTACCAGATTTTAGTTTCAGATTATAAGGATAAGTGGGTGGATGGTACATATAAATTAACAACAGATATGTTACCAACAGACATGCTTAAAGTAATTTGCGTAGAAGATTAATAAAGGATTAAAGAAAGAAGGATACCATTGATAGTTAATGAAAGAGTGGTAGCTTATATTAATTCTTTAGATAGAGGTAATTCAGATATTGTTAATACAATAGAAAAAGAAGCGATTGAAACAGGCGTTCCAATCATTAGAAAAGAGATGGGGAATTTACTAAAAGTGTTGCTTTCTTTAAAGCAACCTAAACGCATCTTAGAAGTAGGTGCGGCAGTAGGTTACTCATCTATTCTTATGGCCGAGAATATGCCTAGTGATTGCCATATTACAACTATCGAGAATTATGAAAAGCGAATACCAATAGCAAAAAATAACTTTAAAAGAGCTAATATGACTGATAGAATCACGCTAATTGAGGGTGATGCCACAGAAGTCTTAAAAGAATTAGATGAGACATACGATTTTATTTTTATGGATGCAGCTAAGGGACAGTATATAAATTTCTTACCTGATATTATGAGATTATTAAATAAGGGCGGATTGCTTATTTCTGATAATATCTTACAGGAAGGCGAAATTGTTGAGTCCCACTATACAGTAAGCAGAAGAGATAGAACAATTCATCAAAGAATAAGAGAATATGTTTATACACTTACACATAGTGATGAGCTTATTACATCAATAGTTCCTATTGGTGATGGAATAACATTAAGTATAAAGAAATAGATTTTTTATGTGTTACAAAGGAAAGGATTATTATGAGAAATAGAGTTTATAACGGAAGAAAATTAGAATTACTTATTCCAGCAAGCAGTTTAGAAGTATTAAAAATAGCAGTTCTTTACGGAGCTGATGCAGTTTATATTGGTGGTGAGGCTTTTGGTCTTAGAGCTAACGCTAAAAACTTCTCACCTGATGACATGAGAGAAGGTATTAAGTTTGCCCATGAAAGAGATGTTAAGGTTTATGTTACAGCTAATATCTTAGCACATAATTATGATTTAGAAGGTGCTAGAAAGTATTTTGAAGAGCTTAAAGAAATCGGACCAGATGCCTTAATTATTTCTGATCCTGGTATGTTTACAATAGCTAAAGAAGTATGTCCTGAAATTGATATTCATATTTCAACTCAGGCTAATAACACTAACTATCTTACATATAATTTCTGGTGGAAGCAGGGTGCAACAAGAGTTGTATCAGCAAGAGAATTAAGCCTTGCAGAAATCAAGGAAATTAGAGAACATATTCCTGATGAGATGGAAATTGAAAGCTTTATGCATGGTGCTATGTGTATTTCATATTCTGGTAGATGCTTACTCTCTAACTACATGGCAGGTAGAGATGCTAACAGAGGTGCTTGTACACATCCTTGTAGATGGAAGTATTCAATCGTTGAAGAAAATAGACCTGGTGAATATATGCCAGTATTTGAGAATGAAAGAGGAACATATATCTTTAACTCTAAGGATCTTAATATGATTGAGTATATTCCAGAGATGGTAAGCTCAGGTATTGATTCCTTTAAGATTGAAGGTCGTATGAAGACTGCTCTTTACGTAGCAACAGTTGCAAGAACATACAGCCTTGCAATTGATGATTTCTTAGAAGACCCTAAGAAGTATGAGGCTAGAATTCCATTCTATAAAGAAGAAATTGGAAAGTGTACATATAGACAGTTTACAACAGGCTTTTTCTTTAATAAGCCAACAGAGGAAACTCAGATTTATGATAGCAACACTTATGTTACAGAATATAAGTATCTTGGTATTGTTGGTAAGAAGAATAGCGAAGGTCTTTATAATATTGAACAGCGTAATAAGTTCTCTGTAGGTGAAACAATTGAAGTTATGAGACCTAACGGAGATAACATTCCTGTAGTAGTTAAAAGAATTGTTGATGAATTTGGACATGATATGGAAAGCTGTCCACATCCAAAGCAGCAGTTATTCATTGATTTAGGAATTGAGCTTAATGAGTTTGATATTTTAAGAAGAAAAGAAGGAAATAAAGAAATTGCTTAACATAATATTCCTTACTTGTAGTAAAATAGCTAGTGAGAACATTTATGAAGGAAGGTTTACTTATGTCGAAGGTAGAAACAATTAAAGAGAGATTGGCAGCTGTTAGAGAAACAATGGCTAAGACAGGTGTCGATATTTATCTCGTATTAACAAATGATTATCATATCTCTGAATATTCAGGAGATTATTTTAAAGAAAGAGAATTTATCACAGGATTTACTGGATCTGCAGGAACAGCTGTAATTATGAAGGATAAAGCAAAATTATTTACTGATGGTAGATATTATGTTCAGGCAGCAAAAGAAATTGATGGAACTGGCTTTGAACTTATGAAGGATGGTTCAGTTGGAGTTCCTAGTGTTACTGAATATGTAGAACAGCAATTAAGCGATGGTGCTTGCATTGCATTTGATGGTAGAACTGTTGATGCAAGAATGGGACTTAAATTATTAGATATTGCAGCTAAGAAAAATGCCACAATTAATGATGATTTTGATGCTATTGCTCCTATTTTTGAATCTAGAGCTCCTTTCCCAGAAAGTAAGGCTTTTTATTTAGATGAAAAATATTCTGGAGCTACAATAAAGGAAAAGCTTGTGGCTATTAGAGAAAGTCTTACTAAAGCAAATGCAACTTGCCATATTATTGCAAGTCTTGATGATGTGTGCTGGTTATTTAATATTAGAGGTAATGATGTTTGGTGTAATCCAGTGATTATGGCATATGCATATATTGATGAATCAAAGGCTATTCTTTATACAGATGGAGATAGATTTAATGATGAAATCTTAGCTAAATTTAAGGAATGCAATGTGGAGATTCGTCCATATAATAGTGTTTATGAAGATGCAGCTAAATTAAAGGGAAAGTTATTACTTGATACTAAGAGAATTAATACTCGTCTTTATAATATTTGCAATGCTAACAGTGACTTAACATGTATTTTTAAGGAGAACCCAAGTGTTTTACTTAAGGCTATAAAAAACGAAACTGAAATTGCTAATTTAAAATCAGTACATAGAGAAGATGGAGCAGCCTTAACTAAATTTATCTTCTGGACTAAGAAAGCAGTTAAAGAAGGAAAGCAGATAACTGAGGCTGATGCAGCAGAGTATCTTGACTCGCTTCGTGCTAAGATTAGTGATTATATTGAACTTAGCTTTGATACAATTTCAGCTACAGGTCCTAATGCTGCTATGATGCATTATCATGCAACTAAGGAAAATGCCAGCGTATTAAAGCCAGAGGGAATGTTACTTGTTGATTCAGGCGGACAGTATTTAAGAGGAACAACAGACGTAACAAGAACTTTTGCACTAGGTCCCGTAACAGAGGAAATGAAGAAGTGCTTTACTCTTACACTTAAAGGAATGCTAAATCTTTCAAATGCTAGATTTTTACATGGCTGTAATGGATTTAGTCTAGATATTCTAGCTCGTGGTCCATTATGGAATGATGGCATTGATTATAGATGTGGAACAGGTCATGGCGTAGGCTATTTACTTAATGTTCATGAATCACCTAATGGTTTTAGATGGAAGCACATTCCTGGAGTTAATGATTTAGCAGTTCTTGAACCAGGTATGGTAACATCTGATGAACCAGGTGTTTATGAAGAAGGTAAATTTGGTATTAGAATTGAGAATGAAATTGTCACAAAGAAGGATTATGATAATGAATATGGTACATTCTTAAGCTTTGATAATCTTACAATGGCACCTATTGATCTTGAGCTTGTGGATAAGGCATATCTTGATAAGACTGACATTGAAAGACTTAATAATTATCATGCAACTGTATATGAGAATATTAAAGAATTCTTTGAAGGTGAAGAATTAGAAGAATTAAAGATGGCTACAAGGGCGATATAATTAATGAGTAAATATAAGTTTAAATCTGATAATAAAGAAAAGGTTGAGCTTGCAATTAATAATACATCAAGAAAAATTAGAGTTGAAAAGGATTCTGATAAAAAGGCATCTTGTAGGGTTCCAATAAAGGTTTTAGGAGCTATATTAGTAGGTGTCGCCATTATAGGAATTGTGATAGGCGTAATTATTCATAGCCACAGATTTGATATAAGAGATTATATTAAGGTAAGTTATGTGGGAGCTAATGGATATGCCACACCGCAATTTACTATTGATAAGGAAAACCTAAAAACAAGACTAATAGGGGATTCTAAGGATTCTCAAAAGCTATTAGCAATTAATAACCTTGTTAATTCTATGGAGGTAAGCTCTAATAGTACTGATGTATCAAATGGCGATAAGATAAAAGTAAATATTTCTTATGATAGTTCATATATGGATATTGCTAAGGTAAAACTTAATCTAACAAAATTTGATTTAAGGGTAAGCGGTGTATCATCGGGTAAGAAAATCTCTCTTTTTGACACTATTGAAGTTACCTTTAATGGTATTAGTCCAGAGGCAAGTGTTACAATAACTAATAAAAACGAGGATGAATATCTAAAGAGTTTAACATTTAGTGCAGATAAGACAAAGAATATAGCCTTTGGAGATACAATAACTGTTAGATGCGATACATCTAGTGATGATATAAAAAGGCATGGATATATTATTGATTCTGATTATGCTACATATACAGCTGATAAGCTAGGTAAATATATAAATGGAGTTAATGATATCAATAAAGATGTATTTAATCAAATAAAGAAGGAAGCTAGTGATGCAATAACTAGTGAAACTAATAATACAACCTTTAGAATGCTATATAAGGCTACAAAGAATAAGGATTATTTAAAGCAAACCAATGAAGAAACTGTAACAGATATACAGTTAATGTCTAAATATTTATTATATAATGGTACTAATGGAAGCGATTATAATAATGTGATTATATTAATCTATAGTACCACTGTTAGTAATAAGGAAAAAAGCGAGACGGTATATTTTGCTTTTTCATATTACAATAATTATTTAACACCAGATGGAAATTTTGAAATGACAAGAGGAATGTCTAATGAAAATTATGAGGTAAGTACAGATAGTAATGCCCTAATAAATTCCCTTGTTAATTCTCAAAATAGTAGATATACAATTACAGAATTAAAGGATTTCTAGTAAATATAGGAGAAGTAGACTTGTGTCTATCTTCTCCTTTTCTTGACTTTAAAGGGGGCAGATGCTATCATTTAATTAAAAGTTTGGTAGAATTGAATATTGTTTTTTCTAGGAGGCTACTAATGAATTATAGAAAAAAAGTTAAGCTTGGTAGTTTACTTGTCTCAAAAAATGTTATTACTAGTGAACAACTAGAGCAGGCCTTATCGGAGCAAAAAACTAGAAAGTTAATGCTTGGTGAAACGATTATAGCTCTAGGTTTTGCTAATCAAAAACAAATCAATGAAGCTTTATGCGAAAACTTAGGTATTGATTTTGTTGACATGAGAGCAGTAGATGTTCCTGATGAAGTTTTTAATTTGCTAGATGAGTCTGTAATGCGAAAAGACCTAATTGTTCCATT
Source organism: Lachnospira multipara LB2003 (assembly GCF_000702205.1). Classification (GTDB taxonomy): domain Bacteria; phylum Bacillota; class Clostridia; order Lachnospirales; family Lachnospiraceae; genus Lachnospira; species Lachnospira multipara_A. The sequence continues at coordinate 89,739 of NZ_JNKW01000007.1, forward strand.
GAATTTTGAAAATGGGGACGTTAATATGCTAAGACTAGCAATGGCTGACCCAACCAATATTTATGCAATGGATGATGTAAATATAATTACGGGAAAGCAGGTTATACCTTGCCTTGCAGATGCATCTGCAATTAAGGCCTTTCTTGATAGAAAATTAAGCTCTAAAGAGGCTCAAAGCATTGTAGATAAATATAAAAAAGAGCAGGAATTACAACTCAATGAAGAGGAATTAAATAAGGAAAAAAATCGACAGGCAGATATTGAATCTGCTCCTATTGTGTTGCTTATTAATAACTTAATTGAAGCAGCTGTTAGAAACAGAGCTTCAGATATTCATATTGAGCCATGTAAAGATAAAATTAGAGTTAGATATAGAATTGATGGAAGTTTAAAGGAAATACTTAGTTACGATAATAGCTTACTTGGAGCAATTATTACTAGAATTAAGATTATTTCTGGTATGGATATTTCAGAGAAAAGAATTCCTCAGGATGGTAGAATTACTATGCTTGTAGATAATAAAGAATATGATATAAGAGTTTCTTCTCTACCTACTGTTTATGGCGAAAAGGTAGTTATGAGAATTGCGGCAAAGGAAGGCTTTAATAAGGATAAATCAAAGCTAGGTTTAGGACCTAAAGATCTTGAGACTTTTGATGAAATATTAAAAAATTCCCATGGAATAATTCTTGTAACAGGACCAACAGGTTCAGGTAAATCAACTACACTTTATACAGCGCTTAGTGAATTAAACACAAGCGATGTTAATATAATTACAGTTGAGGACCCTGTAGAAGCTAATATTGATGGAATTAATCAGGTTCAAGTTAATACAAAAGCTAATTTAAGTTTTGCAAGTGCACTAAGATCAATCCTTAGACAGGATCCAGATATTATTATGATTGGTGAAATCAGAGATGCAGAGACAGCACAAATTGCTGTAAGAGCTTCAATTACAGGACATTTAGTTGTTTCAACATTGCATACAAATTCTACTGCTTCATCAGTTACTAGATTACAGGATATGGGAATAGAAAATTTCATGATAGCGGATTCACTTGTGGGTATTATTGCCCAAAGACTTGTAAGAAAATTATGCAGTTGTAAGGTGGATAGATTTGCTACACCCCAGGAAAAGAAAATGCTTGGTATTGAGGATGAAACAAGAGAAGTAAAAATTTGCGAAGCTAAGGGATGTAAGCTTTGTAATAATACAGGATATTACGGAAGAACAGGTATTTATGAAATAATGCCTATAACAACTAATATCAAAAGACTTATATCTAATAAGGCAGATGTTGATAAGATTAATGAAGAGGCAAAAAGGGAAGGAATGACAACCCTTAAGGATGCAGCAAGACAGGCGGTTTTATCAAAGGTAACATCAATTGCTGAAATGATTAAGGTAACCTATGAAACTGACGATATGGAGTGATAAGATATGGTAACAGTTGAACAACTATTAATGTTAGCAAAAGAAAAAAAGGCATCAGATGTTCATATTACTGTAGGTTTACCTCCAAAGGTTAGAATTAATGGAGAATTAGTTAATCTTGATTATCCAAGATTATCACCTGATGATTGTGAAAAACTAATAGAAGACATTATGGATGAAAGACTTATGAGCATTTTTAGAGAAGCAGGTGAGGTTGATTTTTCATTTTCTATAGCGAGGGTAGGTCGATTTAGAGTAAATGTATATAAACAAAGAGGATCAATTGCTTGTTCTATGCGTATTGTGGGAACTAATATACCAAAGCCGGAAAGCCTTGGTATTCCCCAGTCTGTTATAGATTTATATGATAAAAAAAGGGGACTAGTATTAGTTACAGGGCCAACAGGTTCAGGTAAATCCACAACACTTGCCTCAATTATTGATAAAATCAATGATGAGAGAAATGCTCATGTTATTACACTAGAAGATCCAATTGAATATTTACATACCCATAGAAAGGCAATGATAAATCAGCGAGAGATAGGAATTGATACAGCTAATTATGCGGGGGCACTAAGAGCTGCCCTAAGAGAAGATCCGGATGTTATTTTAGTTGGTGAAATGAGAGATCTTGAAACTATATCTACAGCCATAACAGCTGCTGAAACAGGACATTTGGTTTTTTCTACCCTTCATACAATAGGGGCGGCATCAACTATAGATAGAATAATAGATGTATTTCCACCATATCAGCAGCAACAAATCCGAATACAGCTAGCAGTGTGTCTTGAGGCGGTTGTATCACAGCAGTTAATACCTACTGAGGATAAAAGGGGAAGAGTTGCAGCTTTTGAGGTTATGCATGCCACAATTCCTATTAAGAATTTAATAAGAGAAGCTAAGTCATATCAAATTCCTGGAATAATGCAAACATCTAAGAAAGATGGAATGATCACTATGGATGATTCTTTAGTTGATTTGTATTTTAAGGGAGAGATAAGTTTAGAAGATGCCCTTAGTTTTTCACAGGATATGTCTTATGTGGATAGAAAAATTAATAATTCATTATAGGGAGGAAAGAAGTTTCCTCTCTTTTTTTTATATGTTAAAAAGATACATAACGTTGAATAAAACAGTTATATTTGCTATAATATACATAGATTATTGAAATTGTTAAGAATGTGCAAGTGAATATGTGAGGTGGATATGGAAAGTTTTATTTATCAAGCCATAACCTCCGATGGACAGTCTAAAAAAGGAACTATTGAAGCTCAAAACGAAAAGGATGCTAGTCAAAGGATTAAAGAACTTGGATTAGTACCTATTTCTGTAAGTAAGCAGACACTTTTAAACAAAGACCTAGATTTTACTTTTTTTAAAAAGAAGGTAAAAACAAGGGATTTAGCAGTTTTTTGTAGACAGTTTTCAAGCATTATAAGGGCTGGTGTCTCTATTATTAGTGCTCTTAATATGTTAGAGGAACAAACTGAAGACAAGGTTTTGAAAGCTGGAATTGAAAGTGCAAGGGCTGGTGTTGAGAAAGGCGAAACCCTTTCAGAATCCATGAGGGGAAACGACGCATTTCCAACGATTTTGGTTGAAATGGTAAAGGCAGGTGAAGCTTCAGGAAGTCTTGAAAAATCCCTTGATAGAATGGCTATCCAATATGAAAAGGAAGCTAAGTTAAAGGGTATTATAAAGAAGGCTATGATGTATCCAATTGTATTACTTTTTGTAATGATTGGTGTGTTAGTTGTTATGCTTACATTTGTAGTTCCAAATTTTATGACCATGTTTGAGGAGCTAGATACGGAGTTACCTTTATCTACTAAGATTGTTATTGGACTAAGTCATAGTGTTATGAATAGTTGGTATATGTATATCTTAGGGGTAATTCTAATTGTGCTTTTGTATAAGCTTTATAAGGGAACGGATAGTGGAAGACATGTAATAGATAGAATAAAGCTTAAATTACCACTTTTTGGTAAGCTTAGTATTAAACAAAACTGTGCTTCAATATCAAGAACCTTAGCAACTCTTATTCAAGCAGGTATGCCAATAATTGATGCAATAGAGATTGTAGAGGCTACAATGAATAATATTCACTATCAGGATGCATTAAAAAAGATGAAGGGTGGAATTGCACTAGGTATTCCTCTTTCAACTCAAATGCAATCCTATGATATATTCCCGGCAATGTTAACTCATATGCTTGGAATAGGTGAAGAAACAGGTAATATGGAAGAAATGTTAAGCAACTGTGCTAATTATTATGAAGAAGAAGTAGAAATTACAACAACTTCTATGACATCTCTTTTAGAGCCTTTAATTATTATAATTATGGCGGTTTTAGTAGTCTTATTAATTATGGCTATTTACCAGCCAATGATACAACTTTATAACAGTATTTAATTAGCTATAAACCTTATTTATGGGTTTATATAAAAAGAAAAAAGGAGATAAACATGATAAGACAACAAAAAAGATTAGGTAACAAAGGTTTCTCATTAGTTGAATTAATAGTTGTTATTGCTATTATGGTAGTTTTAGTTGGTGTTCTTGCTCCTACACTTTTAAGAAGTGTGGAAAGATCAAGAGAATCAACTGATTTACAGACATTAGACTCAATTAGAGAAGCTGTAGTCGTAGCTACTTCAGATGAAAGTGTATATTCAGAAGTAAGTAATGGCGTTATCATTGATTTAGGCAAAGGGGATAGTGCCTCTCTTTCTTCATCTGACTTATCATCTTACACAAAGCTACAGGAAGAATTAAGTGCAACACTAACATCATCTATTACAATGAAGTCAACTAAAGGCAAGTCAGGTAATATCTATATTGTTATTACTAAGAACTCAGCTGTCTGTGTATTAGTATCAGAGACTAAGCCAACAGATGCAACTAAATTACCAGAAGATTCAGATGCAGTTGAATGTGCTAGAGTATCAGATGCACACTTTATTGTAAAATAAATAGGACAAAAATCATGCAACAAGAAATATACGTGTATCTTATAATATTTATTTACGGAATAATAATTGGTAGTTTTTTAAATGTGTTAATTTATAGATTACCAAAAAAAGAAGACATAGTAATAAAGAGTTCAAGTTGTACAAAATGTGGCCATAAATTACAGTGGTACGACTTAGTACCACTGTTTAGCTACATTTGCTTGAGGGGAAGATGCAGATACTGTAATGAAAAAATCAGTGCTCAGTATCCTATAATAGAGGGGTTAAATGGAATTATCTATATTATCATCTTTCTAAAATTTGACTTTAGTGTAACTACTAGTTTAATGTGTTTTTTTTCTTCAATATTAATTGCTATATCAGTTATAGATTATAGAACTTTTGAGATTCCGGATATTCTTAATATAGTGTTAGTAGTCATAGCTATAATAAGTCTATTTTTTACACAGGATATTCTAGAACGTATTTTAGGATTTGTTCTAGTAAGTGGCTTTATGTATCTACTATTAATATTATTTAGGGCATTAAGGAATATTGATTGTTTTGGTGGAGGAGATATAAAACTTATGGCAGCCGCAGGACTTTTCTTAGGAGGAAGAAGGATTGTTCTGGCTTTTTTTATTGGCTGTATACTAGGAAGTGTAATTCATTTAATGAGAATGAGATTTAAACATGTGGGCAATGTATTGGCATTTGGGCCATATCTTTGCGCTGGAATATTTATAAGTATGTTATTTGGATGGGACATGCTTAATTTTTACATGGGATTATTAAATTTTAGCTTATAAATGGAGGAACTATGTCTGGTATTAAATATAAGGGAAAATTAATAAGTGCAGTTCTTAATAATGAGTTTATTAAGATGATGGAAGTTACTAAAACTAGTAAACAAATTATTGTGCACAGGGCAGTAACTATACCAACTCCAAAGGGATGCGTAAACGATGGAGTTTTAAACGACTGCGATGAACTTGCATTAAGGATGAAGGAAGCCTTAAAGGAAAAAGGCTTTACAAGCAATAATATTTGTTTTGCAGTTAGTTCTACAAAGATAGCAACTAAAGAGGTTGTTATACCTAATATTAATCCTAAGAAAATCGCAAAACTTGTGGAAACTAATGCACCAGATTATTTTCCTGTAAATATTAATGACCATATAGTTGAATATTCTGTTATTGATAAAATTAATGAGGATGGCAATGATAAGCTAAAAATCATGGTGGCAGCTCTAAATGATGAGACTGCTAAAAGTTATTATGAATTAGCAAGCAAATTAGGTATGAATCTTTTATACCTTGATTATACAGGCAACAGTGCCTATCAATTAGTAAGACATCAACTAGATAATAATGTTAATTTAGTGGTTGAAATTGAGAATGATGGCTCTGTTGTTAATATTTTTAAAAACAATGTCTTAAAATTACAAAGAATGGTTCCTTATGGAAAGTCTCTTTTAGTAGATGCTGTAATGAGTGAATATAATTTAGATTACAGAGCAGCTCTTACTAAATTACAAAATGAAGAGGTATTACATACTGAATTTGATGGAGACGAGGTTACAGAATCCATTAGATATTTAATTGGCAATATTAATAGAATTATGGATTATTACACTTCAAGAAATAAGGGCGATGAAATTGCTAGGGCTTATGTACTTGGTAATGCAACTACAATTAAGGGATTTAATGAGTTATTATCTAATGAAATAAGAAAAGAAGTAACTAATATAATTGATCTTAATAATGTGGTTTGTGATAAAAAAACAGGCTTTGAAAAAAGAAGACTACATTCTTATTTAAACAATGTGGGCGCTTTAATTGAACCTGTTAACTTTATACCAGAAGAGTTTTCAAGTAAAGAAACTAATAAGGAAAGCTTTAGAGCATATAAGCTCTTACTTACGGGAGCCATTTTTGTATCTTTGGTATTTATTGTATATCCAATTCTTAGAGGATTTTTCCTAGAAAAAACAATAGATGATTTAAATACACAAATAAAGAACAAGAAGGAAATCGTTAATGTTGTAAATGATTATTATGATGCTAAGGATGCTTATTTAGATGCTGTATCATTTAAAAGCCTTACAGTTAATAATAATGATAAGCTAGGAGACTTAATAACAAGTCTTGAGGAAAAAATTCCTGTAGATGTTAATATCGAGAGCATGTCTAATTTAAATGGTAATGTTTCTATTTCAGGAAAGGCAAGTTCTAAGGAATCCGTGGCTAAATTAATAAAGCAACTAAATAGTATTAAGGGCGTTAGTAATGTAGTAGTTCCTAGTATTCAAGAAAGCAAGGACAGTACAGATACAACATATGTGAACTTTAGTTTAACTTTCTCTTTTGCTAATACAGAGGATAAGGAATAGGGAAGGGAGATATTTGCTATGAAATCTATTTTTAAGAAATTAAATATTGAAACTTCAATATCATCAAGGGATAAAAAACTATTATATGTGGCGTGTGCTGTGTTAATGGTATTTTTGTCATATTATTTTGCTTTTAATAAGATGGAAGCAAAAAACATAAAAAGTGAAACTAAGATTTCTACTCTTGAAAGACAGGTAAGAGATTTAGATGAAAAAAACAGACATAAGAAAACATATATTGATGATACCAAGGGTTATAATGAAGAAACAGAAAAAATAATAAGTAATTATGCCAATGGCAGCAGTATAGTAAGTGAATTAAGCTTTTTATCTAATGCAGAGGGAACTAATGGCATATGGATTAGATCAGCAAGCTTTCAAACTCCTGTTGTAAATTATACATTTGGAGGAATAGCGCCTTCTAATCCTTCAGGCTATACAAGTTATACAACAGATATGAGAGGCTTTAAACTTAGTCAAACCATAAGCTATGAAGGAGATTATAATCAGTGGAAGGCATTAATTAATTATATAAATTCATATTTTAGCAAAAATACAATCGAATCTATTTCTGCATCCTTTGATGAATCAAGCAACACAGTAAGCGGAACAATGGTTCTTAATATGTACTATATAACTAGTGAAGATAGAAAGTTTGTGGAACCAGACTTTAATATTGCAACAGGTAAGGCTAATATTTTTTCTAGCAATGAAACTAATAATTCAGTAGTTGAGGTAAGGGTAAGTGAATAGAGTAAAGAAATTAAGGCTAATAAAAAATAAAAAGGGCTTCTCACTTGTGGAAGTCCTTATTGCTATGGCAATTTTAGCTCTTGTTTCTTTGCCAATTCTATCAATTTTTACAGGGGCAGCCAAAGGAAATTCAAAGGCAAAGAGAGTTGAAAATGCTCAGGTTGCAGCAAGTAATATAATTGAAGAAATTAAAAATACTAAATTAGAGGATTTAGAAGGGTCTAATCTTAATTACAATTATGAATTAGAAGAAAGCAATGATAATGGGACTTATAAATATATGATTTCTTCTAAAAATAAGGATTTTTTCCTAGGAAACAATAATGAAAAATTCTATATAGAAGCAACTCTTGATCCTACTTTTTATACAGATGGAGAAGTTAAGGGAGATGTTAATGCTAGTAATAATGTAAATTCTTACAGTCTTACATCTACTTATAGTGTTAGCTCTGATTCTAATATTATTTATAGAGATGACACAATTAATAACGAAGCAAGCACTTATTTTAAGGAAGCTACAGGTGTTTACTTTAATAAGCAGTGTATAACTAAGGAGACCAATTTTGATGTAAAGATAATAAAGGATACATCTAGTTCTGATTTAGCAGATTATATTGAGACTGTAACAGCCTCAATTAAGTATAAATATCATGATAATACAGGAAATGTGGGAAGTGTAGATGACTATGAGAGAAGCTTTATTGTAGGTAACCAAGCAGTTAAGGCAAGTGATGTTAATGGAGAGTTAGTTATTTCTTGCAATCCAAAGTATAGCAGTTTTGCAAAGCCTATATATTTCTTCTACACAATTTATAATGACTTTGATAGTAATGGAATTATTGAAATAGTTGATGGAAAGCCTGTGCAATATGCTAAGGATAAAATAAATATTAGCTATTCCTATGATAAAAACTTTAATCCAAATGTTAAATTTGAAGGACTAAACCTTTATCTTGTGGAGCAAAATAAGGGTGAAACTAATGGACAGATAAGAATAAAAAAAGATAATGTAAATATTAATTTTTATGAGGATAGACTTAAGTCAAAAAACGCTAATAGTGAGATTTTTGGCCTATCAAAAGACTTTGTGGCAAGTGTATATTCTAATATTTATAACTGGGAATTAAACCTAAATGAGGGAATTCAAACAGGACAGACTAATTACATCTATAGATTAATTGTTAAAGTTTATTATAGAGAAAAAAATGAGGATAGTTTAGTAACTACAATGATAACAACTAAGGTTTGGTAGGTGGATATATGAAACTTCTAAGTCTGAATAAAAAACTTAATAAAAAGGGATCCACAATTATTATGGTTCTAATTATGTGTTCTTTTGTTATGATTCTTGCAAGTGCAATTACTTCTACAGTTATGCTTAATTTGCGCATGAAGATGGCAAAGAGCAATTTAAAGTCCACTTTTTACACAGCAGAAGAAGCAGTTGATGAAATCTATGTAAGTCTAGGTAAGGTTTCAATGGATAGCTTTAATGCAGCCTATGTTGATGAGTTAACTCATATATCTGCTAATAGAAGTATTAATTTAGATGGTTCTATTTCCTATATAACTAATAATTATGCCAATGAAAGACTAAGAAAAAACTATATGACAAGACTTCTTAGCAATTTAAGTATTATTAGTGATAGTGATAGAGAGGGCTATTTAAATAATATTTATTCAGAGGATAATAGCTTTAGTGAGTTAGAAAGAGAATTAAATGTAGTAGAAAAGGAAAAGCTTACTAATAGATTAAGAACCTATTTAGAAGAAGATGTGGGAAAATTAGATGTTAAGGAATTAGTTTCTGCAAGTGTTGTAGTTTCTAATGAAGAAATTGAGGATGAATATCTTAATAGTACAAATATAGAAAATTATTATTTGAAAATTACAGACTTAACAGTGTCTTATCTTAATAAACAAGGCTATACTTCAGAAGTAACTATTGATATTAATATAGGCTTTCCACAAGAAACTGTAGCATTAATTGAGAATGAATTAGAGGGAAGAACTAATTTTGCAAATTATGCCTTTATTGCCAATGAAGGAATATTAGTCTCTGGAAGTGATGATAATAAGGTTAATACAGCAAATAAACTAACAAATCCATCTACTCTTAATTTATATGGAAGTGTCTATGGAGGTGGAAGTCTAGGTATTAGAGTTAATAATGGGGCTAATTTTAACATTTATGGAAATGGTTCTACTAATGTAATTAGTGGTAAGGATCTGGTTGTAAATGGTGGGTCAGTAAATGCTAATGGAGGTAGAATTTGGACTAATAATATTTTTACTACCCTTAGTAAGTCAAGCATAAATTTCCAAGCCAATTCCCATATTTATGCAAAGGATGACCTTGAATTAAGAGCTAATGATAGTAATGTAAATATAAATGGGGATTATTATGGATATGGTTACGTGGCTACTAATGGAGGAGGCCATGAAAACAGTAGCTCCTTAATAATTAATAGTAATAATAGCAAAATTAATATAAATTCTAGCGCTAATGTGCTTTTATCAGGTAATGCTTATATTACATATAATGAAGGGGCAATTCCTTATGAAACTGGTTTTTCCTATGCAAGCTATGGAGATCAGGAAAGTTATCTTGTGCCATCAGCTTATATAAGTTCTAGGGTAAACCCTGTGCCTCTTTTAACTGAGGCTATTTATAATACTGCAGGTAATACAGGCAGGGTTTCATATGAGGGAAAAAATGTAGAAATAAGCCTAGATAATTCATTTTTTGCATATCCATTGTTAGATGAGGAGAAGCCTTTTGTATTGAAGGTATTAAAAAGCAGTGACGGATATGGAAGTGCATATTATTATCTTAATTTTAAAAATTCTGCCCTAAAGGCAGTTTATGCCAAATTAATTGAGGATGATGAGGCTTATTTAAATTATAGAGCCAGAAGCACTTATTATAAACAGGCCACAACAATGGAGAGAGAAAACTATGATAATCATAGAAATTCCCTACATGATACCCTAAATATTAATTCAGCAAGTACTAAAAGTGATATATTTTTAAGCCCTTTTGCCAATATGGATTCCATATCTGATAGTACTTATGATCTATATAATAATGGGGTTAATATGAATGGAGACAGTATTAGCCTTGATTACAGTAACTATCAGGAAAAATATACGAATTATGCAATTAGATATAATATTTTAAGAAAAATTTTGTATCCGGTGGAAAATCCAGATACTCTTTATTTAAAAAATGAAGACGTGGGAAATGAAAATGTGCCAGATGTAAGCCTATATTCTGACAATGTTTTCTTAAATTTTGTATCTATGGAGGGCTTTAGACAATACATAGCCAATAGAGGGGTTTCTGCCCATAATTATGGAGTTAATCTATACGGGGATTACATGTTGGCAGCTTTTGATAATGAAGGAATTAATGGGAAAGCCGTTGTAATTGATTCTAGCCTATCAAAAAGCAATTATAAGGGAATGGAGTTAAAGACAAGTAAGGGCGTTATTGTAGCCACAGGAGATGTGGTAGTGCGCTCTAATTTTACAGGAGTGATTTTAAGTAAGGGAAAAATAACTGTAGAGGGTAATGTAAGAGTTACTTCACTTAGTGAATCTGAAATATTAAATATGATTAATTCAGATACGGGAGTTACAACAGAGGTTATAGATTATGCATATCCATTTAAGTCAATTTTCTTATATGGCTTTGAAAAACAAAACACAGAAAACAAAGGTAATCCAGAAATGTCTTATAAGGACATGGTTGAAATTAGTAATTGGAGATATTAATGAGTAGAGTTAATAGTAAGGGTTTTAGCCTTGTGGAATTATTAGTTGCACTTGCAATTATAGTTGTGACAGTATCCATGGCAACTATTGGCATAGGAGTATTATCAAGTGCAGATTCTAAGGCAGCAGTTGAAATAATTAGAAGTGAATTAGAACTTGAAAGAATAAATAGTCAGGCTATTTCTGAGGATTTTTATGTGAAAATATCTAATGAAGATAAGGGAATAGTAGTTTATAGTTACAGAAATGGTAGTCTATTATATACTAAAAAACTTGGAACTAGAATAGGAATAAATTTAAGCTTTACAGATGCAGATAATACAACTACTAAGGAATTAGAAAAGGGTGATAGTCTTTATATTATGTTTTCTAAGGAGTCAGGTAGTGTCAGTGTTTTTAATTTAAATGGTAGTGTAATAAATGAAACACAAAGTTTGGATGGAATAAGCTATATTAGAACCAAAATAGATGGGGGAACAAATTATCAGGATAATAATAATATAACCTTTATTATTAAGGGTAGAAAGACTAATAAATTAACGCTTTATACTAAGACTGGTTTATTTAAGTAAATTTGGAGGATTATTATGAAAGCAGATAATAAAGGCTTTAGTTTAATAGAATTAGTGATAGCCCTGGCTGTTTCTGGAATTGTCCTTGTGGGTCTTAGTGTGCTTGTTACTCAAAGTGCAAGAAATTACAAAAACGAAAGCATAGATGCAAGGATTCAAACAAGTCTAGATAATTCATTTAGCATAATTGAGAAAGAAATTCTAAATGCCACAGGAATGCAAATTTATATAGAAAATGGGGAATACAATTTAAGAGTTAATACAACTAGTGAATTGCTGGGCATTAGATATGATAAAGACAACAAAAGTTTAATATATATTGACGGAAGTGATGAAAGTTTTATAGCAGATAATGTTTATCTTTGTGAATTTAAACTAAATAAGGATTGTATAAAACAGACATTAGATGATGATGGCAGAGTTACAATTAACGATTTATCTGAAAAAATCATGGTGGATGTAAAAATTGGGATTGAAATAAATGGACAAAAAAGAGAATTAACTAAAAGCTTTACAACTAGAAATAAATCTAGGGATTCCTTATATCTTGGAATGGAAAATAATGATGGTGTTTTAAGCTTTGTAAAAATAAATAAGAGTGATACAGAAGTTACTAGAATATCTAAGGACATGAGAGATGCATTTATAAAATGGTAGGTGTAAGATATGAATCTTTTTAAATTAAAAGGGAAAATAAAATGGATAGTATTAGTAGCGTTACTTGCATTAATTGTTTGTCTTTTTAGCTTGCTTGTTATTAAAAAAAGCGACATAAAAGCAACTACAACTGTTAGATATCCAATTAAGGTCTTAGAAATTGAGCCAAGTGGTGCTGTTAAATACAATAACTATAATGGAGCAAAAAAGATTTTAAAATGGCTTGGAATAACTAATAGCAAAATGACCTCTAGTAATTATAAGAATTATGTGGAGATAACCACACTTCCATCTAATGGTTTTATTGGAGTTAATGGAGATGTAAAAAACATATATGATCTTATAATTATAAGCGATTATAATCCAAGTGGTTATATGCCAGGGGATGCTATTCAAGGAAATGGTATCTATGGGCCTAGTGGTAAATATTTAATGCTTAACCTAGCAAAAAGCGGGACTACTAATAATTTTTATGCAGCTATGAGTGGCAATGATTTAACCATTAAATCCTTACTAAAGTTAGAAGAATATATTGATGCAGGAAAGCCACTTATTCTAGCAGATAGTATTATAAATTCCATAACAAAGGACACTAGTACTTCAAATACAAATTATGATGTAAATATGTATAAGCTATCAAAATACATCCTTGAAAAAAACGGACATAATACAAGCAATATAGCAAATGAAAATAATGAAAGTGCCAAACTAAATTATATACTTTGCCCAAATGTTGTACTAGATTCTAAATTTAAGGCTTCATATAGAAATAAAATAATAAGTCAGACTAAGATAGATGCTTCTACTTTAGGGTATTTCCTAGTTAGTGGATATGTTGGTACTGTTTCAGATACTTATGATTTTGAAGTATTAATTGATAAGAATGGTGATGGAATTTTATCAAAAATGCCAGGAGAAGAATATGAGGTTTATTACTCATCAATTAAATCCTATGATAATAAAATAACCACTGATAAAAATGGACATTTTGAATTTAGTATAGCCCTTCCACAAGAATTAAGAGGCTATGTTGGTATAAAAGTTATTGCCACAAATTCAGATGGAATATCAGGAGAGGCAACTGGTTCATTTATTGTAGGTGAAGAGAAAAAAGAAGAGGTTAAGGTATTACAAATTGTACCCCTTGATAATGTAAGCAATGGCAATTTTTTATTAGCAGGAACAGAGTTTCAAAATAAATTTAGCCAAGTTGAAGATGTGGTTGGAATAAGTTTAGATGTGGATACAGTAAGTACAAAAACCTTTAATAGCTGGTATAAGAATATTAATTATAGAATAAATTCATCAGATTACTATGACAGTAAGAAAAATAAGCTTATGGATTATGACATGGTAGTAATTGGTTTTTATGATAACTTTAATAGACAGGATATTAGCGATGAAGATGCACTAAATAATTTAGAAGACTATATAAATATGGGAAATTCAGTCCTTTTTACGCATGATAATTTTATTTATTCTGCATATTCAGATGATACTTATGAAAATATTAAGGTAGATGAGGTAAGTTCAGGAAAAAGTACAGACCAAAATCTATCAACAGCCTTTAAGCTTACATCTAGATTTAGAAATCTTGCTGGAATGGATAGATATGGAGTATCTAATAAGGATAAGATAAGTGTAGCAGGGAATAATAAAAGCTATGCATTTAATGACAATTTCCAAGGATATACCAATCTTTTTATGATGAGAAGAGGAAGTGATAATGGAAATGCTTATAAACTATATACTAATATAGCAGATAAGGTTAATAGCTCCGTTCTTACAACTACAACAGTAACATGTATTAATAAGGGACAGATTACAGAATATCCATATAATATTGGCGATAAAATTAATGTTTCAAAGACACATTCACAGTGGTTTACCCTTGATTTAGAGTCAAGTAACTCTAAGTTTTTGGATTCAAGTGATGATGTGGTTGTATGGTATTCTCTTTATTCAGATAGTAATAGTTCATACTACAATTTATCAGGTGCAGATGCTCTAAATAATTATTATATTTATTCTAAAAATAATATAACTTATTCAGGATGCGGACATTCTGGAGTTACAGGAGATGCAGAAATTGAACTTTTTGTAAATACAGTTGTTAAGGCTATTAAATCTGGTAATTCAGCTCCAGTTTCTGTGGTTGCTTCAGGTGTAAAGATAAATAAGACAACTTATGAGCAGGCAATAAGAATAACTGATATTTATTCTGAGAATCCATTAGATACAGCATCTAATTATGTTAGATTTACTCCTTCAGATATTGATATGGGTATATCTAATGGTGCCTTTCCATATGGTCTTGCATTTTGGGATGTGGATAATGATGGAAGTTATGATGCTAATATAGATGTAATTATAAAGGAATATAAAGATGGGGACTATTTAAGAAATAATATAGAAACTGCCATTGATTTAAGAGATTATCTAGATTTAAAAAATGGACAAAATGAGACTTTAAGGGATGCCATAAATAAGGGAACACTTAATATTGGAGTTATAACAGAGGATGCCTATAAATCTAGGGGAACAGCTATAATAAAGTTATCAAGAAGAGATCTTTTTAATCTTGATTAGATTTTAATAAAGCAAATTCGACTTAGAATTTGCTTTATTTTTATTTATATGATATTATCGAAAAAGCTTGTATTCATAAGCAATTCTTTTTATTCAATTCGAATTTATATCCCAAAGAAATTAAAAGGAAAGAAGGAAAAAATGTATAGTTGTATTAATTGCGCTTCTGTTTATGGACTAGATGCTTTTCTTGTTCATGTTGAAACAGATGTATCACTTGGATTGCCAGACTTTAATATGAGTGGCCTTTTAAGTAGCGAAGTTAAGGAGGCTAAGGAAAGGATAAAGGTAGCTATAAAAAATTCTGGTTTTAAATTAGAACCGCAAAAAATTGTGGTTAATATTTCTCCTGCAGATATAAGAAAGGATGGTACAGGCTTTGATTTACCCATAGCACTGGGAATACTTGCGGCAGTAAAAATCTTAAATTTAGATGCCATAAAGGATACACTTTGCATTGGTGAGTTAAGTCTAGATGGCAGTATTAAAGGGGTTAAAGGTATTTTACCCTGCGTCCTTATGGCAAAGGATAAGAAAATTAAAAACGTAATTATTCCAAAAGAAAATGAAGCTGAAGGATTAATTGTTGAAGGAATAAATATTATTACTGCCAATAATCTAAGGGAATGTGTAAAGTTAATAAATGAGGGCTTACCATCTAATCCCATAAATAGGACTTACTCTTTAGATGAAGAAGAGGAAGATGATAATACTAGGCTTTATAACTGCTTTAGTGAGGTTAAGGGCCAAATTAGTGCTAAAAGGGCCACAATGATAGCAGTAGCAGGAATGCATAATATTATGTATATTGGACCACCAGGAAGTGGCAAGACTATGTTAGCTAGTAGAATACCTGGAATAATGCCAGATATGACAAGAGATGAAATGCTACAGGTAACAAAAATTGCAAGTATATCAGGAAATCTTATAAAATGTAAGGGTTTAGTAAAAAAACGCCCCTTTAGAAATCCATATCACAATATAACCACAAGCGCTTTAATGGGCGGTGGAGTTTATGCCAAACCAGGAGAAATTACCCTTGCAAGTAAGGGAGTATTATTTTTAGATGAAATTACAGAATTTGATTCTAAGGTAATAGAAGGTCTTAGAGGTCCTCTTGAAGATAGAAGAGTAAGGGTTTCAAGACTAAATTATTCCTATGATTATCCGGCAGATTTTATGCTTGTAGCTGCAATGAATCCCTGTAAATGCGGATATTATCCTGATAAGAACAGGTGTCATTGCAAGGAGAATGAAATAAAAAGATATATTGGAAAAATAAGTAATCCCATATGGGATAGATTTGACATTTGTATTAAGACAAATGAAATTAAATTTAGGGATATATACGAAGATAATAATAACGAAGAGAATAATAAAGGAGAATTAAGTACTAAAGAAATGAAGGAAAAAATCCTTGCTGCTAGAAAGATTCAGCTTGAACGCTTTAAAGGTACAAGCATTAATTTTAATTCTCAGATGGATTCCAAAATGGTTAATAAATACTGTGAATTGAAAGAAAAGGAACAAAAACTAATGGAAAAGTTCTATGAAAAAAAGAGACTTACAGCAAGGGGTTATACAAGGATATTAAAAACGGCAAGAACCATAGCAGATCTAGAAGGATGCAAAGATATACAATGGAGCCACATTTCAGAGAGCTTTTCTTATAGAAGTGTTAATGAATAGGAGGCTTATGACAAAAGATGTAGAAGAAGGCTTTTATTGGTATTGGCTAAATAATATACCAAGAGTTGGTAATATAAAGATACACAATCTTCTTGATAGATTTAAAAGCCCTAAAAATATATATAGTGCAAGCTTTAAAGACTATACGCAAGTAGCTAAAATATCTATTAATGATGCCAAACAAATTGATTTAGCCAAAAAAAGCGAATACATATATAATGACTATAAAAAATTGATAAAATCAGACATGAATTTTACATATCCAGTAAGTAATGATTATCCAAAAGCATTACTTAATCTAAATGATTATCCAGTTAATTTATTTTATTATGGCAAACTAGCAGATGAGAATAAACCAATAGTATCAATAATAGGTACAAGGGAGTGCACAAATTACGGAAGAAAGATAGCCTATGAATTTGGCAAGGCTTTTGCTAAGATGGGAATTCAAGTAATAAGTGGAATGGCACTTGGAGTAGACTATTATGGACAAAAGGGAGCTATTGATAATGGTGGCTATTCCCTTGGAGTGCTTGGATGTGGCGTGGACTTATGTTATCCAAGATATAATTATGATTTATATGAAAAATTGAAAATAAAGGGTGGAGTTTTATCAGAATATAAGCCGCACACTCCTGCAATTCCAGCAAGTTTTCCTATGCGTAATAGAATAATTAGTGGACTTTCCGATGCCATAGTGGTGGTTGAAGCAAGAAGAAAAAGTGGAACTAAAATAACAGTTGAGCATGCCCTTGAAAATGGAAAGGATATTTTTGTGGTTCCAGGAAGAATTGGAGACGAGTTGTCATATGGCTGTCTTGAAATGCTTTCAGATGGGGCAAATCTTATACTTGAGCCAGCTGATATTTGTAAATGTGAAAGAGTAAAAGAGAAATTATTTAATAGTAGCCAAAGCAAGACAATTTCAAGTCAAAATACACAATTTAGACACAATTCTTTAAATTCCCCTATTGCAAGCCCTAGAAATATGGTGTATAGTGAACTCGATTTGTATCCTTGTTCCTTAGATGATTTAGTGAAGAAGACAGGGTTACCTTTAAGTAACGTGGTAGAAAATTTATTAGAACTTGAGTTAGAGGGCTTAGTAGAGGAAACAGCTAAGAATTACTATGCAAAGATACAGATAAGTTAGAAATAGCATTATTGCTAATAAGTCCAGATTTTGGGCTTAAAGAAACGGAGGAAAGTTTTAAGTGGCTAAGTATTTAGTTATAGTGGAATCGCCAGCAAAGGTTAAAACAATAGGCAAATTTTTAGGATCTAATTATAAAGTAATGGCATCGCAAGGTCATGTAAGAGACCTTCCAAAGTCACAACTTGGTATTGATGTAGAGAATGATTATGAACCTAAATATATAACAATTAGAGGTAAGGGTGAATTACTTGCAGCCTTAAGAAAGGAAGCTAAAAAGGCTGATAAGATATATCTTGCAACCGATCCCGATCGTGAAGGAGAGGCTATTTCTTGGCATTTAGCAGCTGCACTTAAATTGGAAGAAAAAGACATTTATAGAATTACATTCAATGAAATCACTAAGAGTGCAGTTAAAGAATCATTAAAGAATGCTAGAAAAATCGACATGAACTTAGTTGATGCACAGCAGGCAAGACGAGCTTTAGATAGAATTGTGGGATATGGTATTAGTCCACTTTTATGGGCTAAGATAAAAAGAGGTTTATCAGCAGGTAGAGTACAGTCAGTTGCGCTTAGAATAATTTGCGACAGAGAGAATTTAATAGATGAATTTATTCCTGAAGAGTATTGGACAATGGAGGCAACTCTTAATATTAAGAATGAAAAAAAGCCAATAGTTGCTCAATTTGTTGGAGATGAGAATGGCAAGATTGAAATTAAGACTAAAGCTCAAATGGAAGAAATACTAGAAGAAGTAAAGAAAAATACATTTAGCGTTGATTCAATTAAGAAGGGTGAAAGAAACAAAAAAGCCCCACTTCCATTTACAACAAGTACAATGCAACAGGAAGCTGCTAAGGCTCTTAATTTTGCAACACAAAAAACTATGAGAATTGCTCAGCAGTTATATGAAGGCGTGGAAATTGAAGGAAGAGGAAGTATTGGTTTAATTACATACCTACGTACTGATTCTACAAGAGTTGCTAATGAGGCTGTAGAAACAACTGCTAAATTTATTGAGGAAAATTATGGACTAGAATATGCAGCTGGTAAAAGAACTGATAAAAAGGGTGATGAAAAGCGTATTCAGGATGCTCACGAAGCAATTCGTCCAACAGACCTTAGTTTATCTCCAGTAGTTGTTAAGGATTCTCTTTCAAGAGACCAGTTTAGACTATATCAGCTTATCTGGAAGAGATTTATTGCAAGCCAGATGGCAGGCGCAGTTTATGAAACAACATCAGTTAAGATTAAGGCTGGTAAATATAGATTCTCAGTTGCTGCAACAAAGGTTAAATTTGAAGGTTTCATGGCAATTTATAAGGAAGCTGATGATAATGAGAAGAGTAATACCCTAGCTAAGGGCCTTGACCTTGATACTAAGCTTAGCCTTGAGAATATTGAAGGCATACAGCATTTTACACAGCCACCAGCTCATTTTACAGAAGCAAGTTTAGTAAAGACTCTAGAAGAGCTTGGAATTGGTAGACCATCTACTTATGCACCTACAATTTCAACAATTATTGCTAGACACTATGTTGCTAAGGAACAAAAAAACCTATATGTAACAGAACTTGGTAGCGCAGTAAATAATGCAATGATGACGGCTTTTCCAGTTATTGTAAATACACAGTTTACAGCTAATATGGAGAGCTTACTTGATGGTGTAGAAGAGGGTAATGTGGAATGGAAAGACATTATTAGAAACTTCTACCCAGACCTAAAAGAAGCTATTGATTTAGCTGAAAAAGAATTGGAAAATGTCACAATTGAAGATGAGGTTACAGATGTAATTTGCGAAAATTGTGGTAGAAATATGGTTGTAAAATATGGACCTCATGGTAAATTCCTTGCATGTCCAGGATTCCCAGATTGTAGAAATACTAAGCCATATCTAGAAAAGATAGGTGTTGCCTGCCCTAAGTGTGGTAAGGATGTTATTCTTAAAAAGACTAAGAAGGGCAGAATTTTCTATGGTTGTGAAGGTTATCCAGAATGTGATTTTGTTTCATGGCAGAAACCTTCAACAAAAAAATGTCCAGATTGCGGCGGCTATATGGTTATAAAGGGTCAGAAGCTAGCTTGTGCAAATCCTGAGTGCGGTCATGTTGAAGTAATAAGTAAAGAATAAATAATAGGTGGTTTTTATGAGTATAGAATTATTAGACAAAACTCGTAAAATAAATAAAATATTACATAATAACCATATGCTAAGGATAAATTTTACAGATATCTGTCTTTGCTTATCAGATATTCTAAAATCAGATATTTTGGTGATTTCTAAGAAGGGAAAAGTTTTAGGAAGAGCAAGACATAATGATTTTCAGATTTTAGATATAGCTATTACTAAGGGCGGATTTATTGATAAAGCATTAAATGAACGACTCTTAAGTATTCTTAGTACAAATGAAAATGTAAATCTAGCTACCTTAGGATTTAAGGAAGATAGAATAGCTAATATAAGTGCTTTAATTACACCAATTTACATTGCCGGAAAAAGACTAGGCACACTTTTTATTTGTAGAGATGAAAATGATTATGATATAGACGATATTATACTTAGTGAATATGGTACAACAGTTATAGGTTTAAGTCTTATGCAGTCAGTTAATGAGGAGTCAGCAACAGATGCAAGAAAAAGACAGGTAGTTAAGCTTGCAATTTCAACCCTCTCCTCTTCAGAATTGATTGCTATGAAGGCAGTATTAAACGAATTAGATGGTTTTGAAGGAATATTAGTCGCTTCTCGTATTGCTGATAAGGTTGGTATTACAAGATCAGTTATTGTAAATGCTCTAAGAAAATTTGAAAGCGCTAACATAATTGAAACAAGATCTTCTGGTATGAAGGGAACATATATCAAAGTAGTTAATGATTTGGTCTTTGATGAGATAAAAACCTTCTAAAAGAATAAAATAAACAAATACTCTTGCTTTTTCACTATTGGAATAGTAAAATAGTACTATCCAAGGAGGATGAAGCGACGAATGGATGGATCCACGAAAGTGGGTCCATTTTTGTTTTTATCCCAAAATCTTAGTTTCGTCTTATTTTTAGAAGGGCTGTAAGGGAAAAACAACTTGTGTTTTTCTAAAAATATTTTATAATTAAGATAGTATTTACGTGAATTAAATTTAATACAAGGCTTTTTCTTATGAAAGGAGAAATTTATGTCAACGGGAGCATTTGGTTATGTGAATTTGCTTACCACAGCAGCAAATGCCAGTTGGGCTAGAGAAGAAGTACTTAGTAACAATATCGCAAATGTTGATACTCCAAACTATAAAAGGCAAGACATTGAATTTACAACATTTTTAGAAAACGCATTACAACGAGCTGGAAGCGATGCTACTTCTTTAACTCAAAGGGTGAGTAAACTAAATTATAACGATATTGCTATTAGAACTTATACAGATAATAGTACATTGTCTTATAGACTTGATGGTAATAACGTGGATTTATCAACTGAAAATGTAGAACTTGCTTCAGAACAACTAAATTACACAGGCTTAGTTGATAGTATTAATAACGAATTTAAAAGATTTGGCTATGTAATTAAGTAAGTTTTAAGGATGGAGCGTGATTTATGGCTATTTTTACAAGCTTTAATATAAGTGCGTCGGGTATGACAGCACAACAATTAAGAACAGATGTTATTGCTGAAAATATTGCCAATGCTGATACAACAAGAACTTCAACTGGTAAACCTTATGTTAAGAAAAACGTTGTATTTACAGAAAAAACCCTAACAGGAACATATCTTGGTAAAAAGGGGAGTGTATATAGTGGCTATTCCTCTTTTGCAGATGCACTAAGAATGGCAAATGGTGGAGTCGTAGGCAATGGCGTTAAGGTTACAAGAATTTATGAGGATACTAATCAGGATATGAATATTGTATATGATCCAAATCATCCTGATGCTGATGAGAATGGATATGTAACCTATCCAAATGTAAATGTAGTTCAGGAAATGACGGATTTAATTGATGCATCAAGAACCTACGAAGCTAATATTTCAGCTTTTAATGCAGCTAAAGCAATGGCTCAAAAGGGCCTAACAATAGGGGAACAATAATTATTTTTAAAGATAAAGAGATAATATAAAGAGATAATATAAAGAGATTTGGATTTTGTAATTAAAGATGGAGGTGTGCTATGGAGCTAACTAATGCAGTATCAGCCTTAAACTCCGATTATGTCGTAAAGGTTAAAGATGCAATGAAAGCAGGAGTGCTAGGAGGTACAGCTGCAGCTAAAACAAGTGGAGATGCTTTTAGTGCAGTTTATTCTTCTGTATCAAGCTTACTTGGAAGCACCAATGACTATATTGAAAAAGCACAGCAGGCTGAAGTGGATTTTGCCCTTGGTAATATTAAAAATCCACATGAATTAGGGGTTTATCAGCAGCAAGCTAATATAGCTCTTCAATATACAGTGGCTATAAGAGATAAGGCTCTTGAGAGCTATAACACAATTATGAATATGAACATTTAAGGGATAAACCAATTTTGAAGGATTTGGGGTGTAAATTATGTTAGAGAGATTGAGGGAAATACCGACTAGGATACTTGAGATGTTAAAGAGCCTTTCTAAGGTTCAAAAAATTATAATTGCCATAGGGGTTACTGTTTTTATTGTAGCAGTAACCATTTTGTCGATTGTATTATCTAGGCCCAAGTATGAGATTTTAAAAACTTGTGCTGATTATGAAACTCTTGGAGAGGTAGATGAGTTACTTACATCAGAAGGTATACATCATAAAATCGACAACTTGACTATTTATGTTGAGAAAAAGGACTTAACCAATGCTAAAATAAAGATTGCGTCTGGAAATTTTACAGCTGATGGATATACTTTTGAAGAGGCAATGTCTAATAACTTAACAACTACAGATTCTGACAGATTAAAAAAGTATGCTAATTTTTTGCGAAGTAAATTGGCTAAGGATTTAACAGGTTACAATGGTATTAAGGCAGCAGAGGTTAATGTTACAATTCCAGAGGATACATCAAGTTTTTATGCCAAGACAGCTGAGACAGTTGTTGCTGCAAAATTAACAACTACAGGTGCTTTCAATGAAGAATCTGCAGAAGCAATAGCACTTTTTTTGGCAGCATCAGTAGGTAATTCAACAACTAATAACGTCACTATTACTAATGATAATGGTGATGTGTTATTTAGCGGAATCAATTCAGGTTCCTCATCAACTTTTACCCTAAATTCAAGATTGAAATACAAGTCAACAATTGAAAATACAGTTACTTTATCACTACAAAAGGCAATAACAAGTAGTGGCCTATATGATGAGGCAAATATTGCAATTAATCTAGACCTTGACTGGGATACGGTTAATGAAATTGCCACAACATATACAGCACAGGAAGGTAGAGAAGAAGGACTTTATAAGGAATCATATGAATTAGAGTCTACTGGCACAACAGGTGCTAGTGGAACTCCTGGAACCACAAGTAATGATGAGACTACATATGATATTACAGATGGAAACAATTCCACATCAACCTATACAGTTAAACAATATTCATATATGCCAAATGAAATTGTAAAAACTACTAATGGTGAACCAGGAAAAATAATATATGATTCATCGACTATAGGTGTAACTCTTATTCAAAAGGTGGTTTATAAAGAACAGGAGGTGAAGGATGCTGGACTCTTAGACGGTACTACATGGGAACAGTATAAGATAGATAATGCGGAATCAGTAAAACTAGATGTGGACAATGACTGGGTTCAAATTATTGCTAAAGGTACAGGTATTACAAATACTGATAATATTTCAGTTGTTGCCTACCAGGTGCCATATTTTGAAGATAAGCCAGCAAGCAATATCTTAAGCACAGCAAGTTTCTGGATTCAGGTCTTACTTGCAATTGCTATTCTTGTGATTCTTATCTTAGTTGTTCTTAGAAGTACTAGACCTCTTACAGTTGAGGAAACAGAGCCTGAGTTATCCGTTGAAGATATGTTAGCTACAACTAAGGAAGCAACTGCCCAACAGACAGTTGATGATATTGATGTTCAAGAAAAATCAGAAACTCGAATTGCTATTGAAAAATTCGTGGATGAAAATCCAGAAGCGGTGGCCCTGCTACTTCGTAACTGGCTTAATGAAGATTGGAATTAATAAGGGAGGTGTAGCCTATGGCTAAGACAAATAGTAATGGAGAGCATGAAATGGATGGCGTTGAGAAGGCAGCCACACTTTTAATTGCCCTTGGACCAGAAAAATCAGCAAAGATTTTTAAACATTTAAAGGAAGAGGAAATTGAGCAGTTAACCCTTGAAATTGCCAATACTAGTAGTGTTTCACCACAGACTAAGGAAGCTGTTCTTTCTGAATTCTATGAAGTATGTTTAGCTCAGCAATATATTGCCGAAGGTGGTATTTCTTATGCTAAGGAACTTCTTGAAAAAGCCCTTGGTGAAGATAAGGCTAAGGATGTTATTGGTAAGTTAACAGCAAGTTTACAGGTTCGTCCATTTGAGTTTATTAGAAAAACAGATTCTTCACAGCTTCTTAACTTTATTCAGGATGAACATCCACAGACCATTGCCCTTATTTTATCTTATCTTCCTGCAAGTCAGGCTTCAATGGTTGTAGGTTCCCTTGCACCAGAAAAACAGGCAGATGTTGCAAAGCGTATAGCCTTAATGGATAGAACAAGTCCAGATGTAATTAAGCAGGTAGAAAAGGTATTAGAGCGTAAATTATCAAGTCTTGTTAACCAGGATTACACAATTGTTGGTGGTGTTGATGCCATTGTTGAAATCCTTAATACAGTTGATAGAGGTACTGAAAAACATATTATGGAAACTCTTGAAGTTGAAGAGCCAGAGCTTGCTGATGAAATCAGAAAGAAGATGTTCGTATTCGAAGATATTCTTTCACTTGATGATAGATCAATTCAGAGAGTTCTTCGTGATGTTGAAAATGCAGACCTTTCACTTGCCCTTAAAGGTGCTACTGAGGAAGTACAAAATGTTGTTCTTAACAACCTTTCAAGCCGTCTTGCTTCTATGATCAAGGAAGATATGGACTTTATGGGTCCTGTTCGTATGAAGGATGTTGAAGAAGCACAGCAAAAGATTGTTAATATTATTAGAAAACTCGAGGATTCTGCAGAAATTGTTATTGCTAGAGGTGGAGGTGACGAAATCATTGTCTAATCTAGTAAGACGAGGAATGATAGTAAATAAAGATGAAAGAGTAATTGATTATAATGATTTAATACAAAAAAAGATTTTAGCCGTTAAAGAAAAAATGCAAAGAAAAGACGAGGATGGCTTCGTAAATGGCTTAGATGCAAAAGAAGTAGAATTACCAGATTATGATGCGCTTTTTGAGGATGCCGATGAATATGCTGATTTAACTGCAGATATAGATGAAGAACTATTAAGACTAGACCAAATGGAAAAAAGAGGCTTTGGCCCGGATGTTTCTGATGAGGAAATAGAAGCTATAAACCTAGCAAGGGCTAATAGAAGAGAACAGCTAATGCAGCAAAAGGCTGAAATACTAATGGAGGCTAAGGGTATTAGTTTAGAAGCTGATAATGGCAGTGAACAAGTTAGTAATTCTAATAGTGAACTAAATAGTGAATTTAATAGTGAACTTGCAAATCAAAAAATGGAGCAGATAATTGAAGAGGCCAACCAAAGAGCAAGTTTAATAATTGAAGAAGCTAATAATGAGGCTAATGAAATAATAAGTAATGCTAATGCTCAAATTGAAGAAATAAGACAGGACGCAAGAAATGCTGGATATAATGAAGGACTAAATAGTGCCAATGAAGAGATAGAGAATTTAAAGGCAAATTTAGAAAATGAATATGAACAAAAACTATCTAGTCTTGAGGCGGAATATGAAGAAAAAAAGGCAACTATAGAACCTGAATTAGTTGAGATATTAACAGATGTTTTTAAAAAAGTAACCCTAACAGTTGCAGAGGATAATCATGATATTATTATGCATTTAATAAACGGGGTTATGAGAAATGCAGATAGTAGCCATAATTTTATAATTAAGGTTTCACCTGATGATTATAAGTTTCTTATAAACAATCAGGGAAAGCTTTATGTGGCTATGTCTAAGGAAGTAAACATTGATATATTAGAGGATCCAACTATGAATCGTAATGAGTGTATTATTGAGACAGATACAGGGGTATTTAACTGTGGTCTTGATATTGAGTTGGATAATCTTATTAAAGATTTGAAATTACTAAGCTGTATTTAAAGGGGATAATTATGGCACTAGTTGATAGAAGTAAGTATTATGCTTTAACAGAAAAATCATTTTATGATAAACTTGGGAAAGTTACGAAAATAGTAGGACTTACAATTGAATCAGTAGGGCCAGATGCTAAGCTTAATGACCTTTGTAAGATTTATTCAGCAGATAAGTCTATGGTTTTATATGCAGAAGTGGTAGGCTTTAGAGATTCTAGGGTACTTCTTATGCCCTTTGATGTGGTTGATGGAATAGGACCTGGCTCTGTTGTGGAAAATACAGAACAGCCATTAGGTGTTAAGGTAGGGGATGAAATCCTTGGCCATACCCTTGATGGTCTTGGAAATCCAACAGATGGTGCTAGTTTTGAATTTGCTAAAGAGTATTCTGTTGAGGCTACACCTCCTGATCCTATGGATAGGGAAATAATAAGTGAAGTTTTACCTCTAGGGGTTAAGGCTGTAGATGGCTTACTTACTGTTGGCAAGGGTCAAAGAATTGGAATTTTTGCAGGTTCAGGTGTGGGAAAATCCACACTTCTTGGAATGTTTGCAAGAAATACCAAAGCTGATATAAATGTTATTGCCCTAATTGGAGAGCGAGGCAGGGAAGTTAGGGAATTTATTGAAAGAGATTTAGGACCTGAGGGTATGAAAAGAAGTGTACTTGTTATAGCAACTTCTGATAAACCAGCCCTTATTAGAAATAAAGCAGCTAAGACAGCAACAGCCATTGCAGAGTATTTTAGAGATCAGGGAAGAGATGTGCTTCTTATGATGGATTCTTTAACACGTTTTTCTATGGCTCAAAGAGAAATAGGTCTTGCAAGCGGTGAACCACCTGTTACAAGAGGATATCCACCATCAGTTTATTCTGAAATGCCCAAATTACTTGAAAGGGCAGGAATGGCTGATAAAGGCTCAATTACAGGACTTTATACAGTATTAGTTGATGGCGATGATTTTAATGAACCAATCACAGATACTGCTCGTTCTATTCTAGATGGTCATATTATGTTATCAAGGAAATTAGGTCATCAAAATCATTATCCTGCCATTGATATTTTACAAAGTATTTCAAGATGTATGGGTCAAATTGTATCAAAGGAGCATAAAAAAATGGCAGGTCGTCTAAAAACAGTACTTGCAACTTATAATGAGGCTGAAGATTTAATCAATATTGGTGCTTATAGAAGTGGTACTAATAAAAATATTGATTATGCAGTATATAAGATTAATAAAGTAAATAAGTTTTTATGCCAGGATACAGATGAAAAATTTAGCTTTGAGGAAGAATTAGAAATGCTTAATGAAATTTTTGATGATTATGAAGATTTTGAAAATGGAACCCTTAATTTAAGTGGCATTAGACCTAAATAATGTCAGAACTAAAAAGTAAAGGGGTAATAAACTAATGGCAAAGTTTGTATATAAGATGGAAAATGTCCTAAAGGTTAAGGAACAAATTGAAAATACTAGAAAACAGGAATTTTCCTTAGCCCAAGGAAAGCTCACAGCTGAAGAAAATAAGCTAAAGGAACTTAAAACTAGGCTAAATTTTTACGAACAGGAATTAAAGGAAGCAACTAGTAATAAGATTGATGTTAATTTACTAAGAAGATTAGGGGAAAGTATAAAAATATCAAGGGAACAAATAAAGGCCCAAATAGTTCAAGTTGAAGTTGCAAAAAAAAATTTAGAGCTAGCGCAACAAAGACTTGCAGATGCTGTTAAAGAAAGAAAAATACAGGAAATATTAAAGGAAAAGGCCTTTGAGGAATTTAAGTTAGAAATTAGTGCACAGGAAATGAAAGAGATTGACGAAGTTGTAAGTTTTAATTACAATAATCGTAGTAATTAAATGTGTTAAATAATTAATAAATTGTAATGGACTTTTTTTCTAGAGGGGGAAATCTGTATGGCTAAGAAGAAGTCAAAAGATGAGATTGAGGATTTACAAAATCCAGATGAGGAAAAAGAAGGGGGCATTGTTTCAAAACTTGTGGGGCTTTTAGTGGCTTTAATTGTTATTGCTATTTGGCTTGCAATTTTTGCACTGCTTATAAAAATGAATGTGGGTGGAGTAGGAAGTATGCTTCGTCCGTATTTAAAAAACGTACCGGGAGTAAATATGATTTTACCAAAGGCAACGGATGATGAGGTTGTTAACGAAACAGGAACAAGTTATAAAACTTTAGCGGAAGCTCTTGATAGAATTAATGAACTAGAAAGTGAATTAGATGATTTAAAGAATAATGGATCTTCTGAAAAAATAACGGAACTTGAGGCAGAGCTTGCAAGATTAAAGGTTTTTGAAGATAATGCAAAGTATTATCAGGAATTAAAGGATAAGTTTGATACGGAAGTTGTTTATACAGATAATGCACCGGATATAGAAAACTATAAGACCTGGTATGAATCAATTGATGCAGATAATGCAGCTAAGATTTATGAAAGAGTAGTTAAGGATTTGGCTTATTCTGCAGCAGTTAAGGAATGGGCAAGTACATTTGGAAATATGGAGGCTAGTAATGCAGCTAAGATTATGGAAGAGATGACAGGAGATACTAATCTTGTGGCAGATATTTTACTTAATCTAGATACAACTCAAAGAGCTGCTATAATGGAGGCTATGGATACTGTTTTTGCTGCTAAATTAACTAAGATAATGTATCCTTAAAATTAAAAAGATAACATGCAAGATTTTTATATTATCAGATAAAAATGGTAATATAGAAATCTTGCTTTTTTTAACTCAGTCGGGGTACAAGCTCCGACTGCCTTAATTAGAAAACTTGTACTAATCTTATATAAATTAATTCCGATATAAAATACGTAGACTATGTAGCACATCTAATAAAAAAGAAAGGAGGTAGCACAAGTGGTAATAGCTAAATCTAATTTAGCGGTTAATAGCTTTATAAAAGCGCCAGATTTTTCAAGCAAAAAAAGTGATGACGTAAGTCTTTCATTTGGGCAGATTTTTAATTCATCAGTTAAGAACAATAAGCCTGAAGCTACAAAGTATACTTCACCTGATTCTAATAAGATAAGCGATAACAATAATCTAAAGAAATTAGATGAGCAAGGCAAAATAGCTAGGGATGATAGCAGGGGTAATGTTAGTGATAATAAGACTAGAGAAGAAGTAACTAACATAAAAGAAAATGACACAGAAATTAAAGAAGTTAGTAAAGATATTGTTAATGAAAAGGGCAAGGAAATAATAAGTGAAATTGCTAAAAAGCTAGATCTTAGTGAAGATGAAGTAATTGAAACCATGGCACTTCTTAATATGAATGTATTAGATTTATTTAATCTAGATAATATTACAGAATTAATGGTTGAATTAAATGGACAAGGTGAAGTTGCATTAATTGTTGATGGAAGTTTTACAGATGCTTTAGCTGATGTTAATGAAACTGTTAAAGAAGCTATAGGTGAAATAGCAGATACACTAAATATTAGTCCTGAAGAATTTAAGGAAAATATCTCTAATACAAAAGTGGATTTTAAAGACATTTTCTTAAAGGAAGATATAAAAATTAATGTGGACAAAAAAGACATATCAGTAGAAAAAAATGTGGAGAAAGTATTAGTAGAAGTTCCAAAAACAAACTTAGATGATGTAAAAAAGGAAGATGAAGAGCCTAGCTTAAAAGATGTTATTGCATCAAAAATAGTTGTCTCAAAAAAAGAAAATGATACAGCTAATACAAAGGAAGATAGTAGCGATAAACCGTTATTACAGGATGAAAAGGCAGGTAGTAAACAAGAAAAGCTAGTGCATCCCGAGAATCTAGTTGTTAACGATATAGCTAAGAATTTTGAAACAGCTATTGAAGAAAGTTTTGATCCTAAGGTAAATCAGATTGATATTGTAAGACAAGTTGTGGATCAAATCAAGGTTATTAATACTGAGGGACTAAAGGAAATTGAAGTTATGCTAAATCCTGAAAACCTTGGTAGCGTCCATATTACAGTTACACAAAAAGAAGGAATTATAACAGCTCATTTAACCGCTCAAACAGAGGCTGTTAAAAAGGCTCTTGAAAATCAAATGATTGCCTTAAAGGAAAACTTTAATAATCAAGGCATAAAAATCGAGGCTGTAGAGGTTACAATTCAAAGTCATGGCTTTGAAAACAACTTAAATGCAGGAAATAATAATAAGGACAATCAGGATAACAAAAACAAAAATAAGCGACTTAATCTAGATCTTGATAGCTTAAATGACCTTGATTTAGACGATTTAAATATGGATGAGTTAAGAGCTATTGATTTAATTGAGAATGGAAATTCGTCTGTTTCTTATATGGCTTAGTAAGAAAAGGAGGAACACTATGGCAGCAGAAGTAGGCGCATGGTCTTATGTTAGAGACGATGGTAGCGTAACACAAACTTCACAGACAATGAGTTCACAGGTTAGTTCTAATGGTGCTAGTAAAAATAAGACTACAATTGATGTAGAAGGTTTTTTAGCATTAATGGTTGCAGAAATGCAAAACCAGGACCCACTAGAACCAACAGATAACTCTAAATATATGGCACAGCTTGCTACCTTTACACAAGTAGAGGCAACAACAGATATGAATAAAAATCAAGTAAAACAAACCGCATCAGATCTTGTTGGCAAGTATGTGATTATGAAGACATCGCAAAATAAGGATGGCTTTATTGGCGGAAAGGTTGATTATTGGGAGGAAATAAAAGATGATGTTTATCTTGGTATTGAAGGTAAGCTTTATGATATCAGAGATTTAGATACTGTAATGCAGGATGAATATTTTAAAGAATGGTCAAAATAAGTAAATTTATCCTTAAGTTTACCGATATTATAAGTGTAACAATTAAGATAAATTGAGGTGACCGATATGAATAAATTAATAAATGGAAATATTGCCTCCATAGATGCTTATGCCAACCTAGTCATTAATAAGGACAAGGTAAATACAAGCAATAAGGATTATACGGGACCAAAATTTAGTGAAATACTAAATAAAAAGGCATCCATTGATTCCGTTATTTTAGAAAGTAATATTGGCCAAGTAAGATTTTCAAAACACGCAAATCAAAGACTTGAAGAAAGAAATATTGTTTTAAGCGATGAACAACTAAAAAGACTAGAACAGGGAACCATTAAGGCAAAGGATAAAGGCATTAAAGAATCCCTTGTGTTAGTTGATGACTATGCTTTTATAGTCAATACAACTAATAAGCTAATCGTAACGGCAATGGATAGTAAAAATAGTGATGAAAATGTATATACTAATATTGATGGAGCGGTTGTAATTTAGCCGGACCTATTTAGGAGGTTAATATCCTTGAATGCCAGATAGGATATAAAAACAACAGTCTATTAATATGGTGTCATCATTTTGTAACTATAATTAGGAGGAACAAATACTATGATGAGATCATTATTTTCTGCTGTGTCAGGTTTAAAGTCACATCAGACAAGAATGGATGTTATTGGTAATAATATTGCCAATGTTAATACTGTGGCATATAAGTCACAATCAATGACTTTCTCAGAAGTTTTTTATCAAACTACTCAGACCGCATCTGGTCCTAGTGAAAATAAAGGTGGTACTAACCCTAAACAGGTTGGTCTTGGTTCTTCTGTAGGAAGTATTGCAACTGCAGTTTCAACAGAAGGTGCTTCAGAACGTACTGATAATCCTTATGATTTACAGATTTCAGGAAGTTCCTTCTTTATTGTAAGTAGTGCAGGTACTACATACTTTACAAGAGCTGGTAATTTTAAGGTCGATGAAGAAGGTGCCTTAGTTACATCTGATGGTGCTAATGTAATGGGTTGGCAAACAGATGCTGATGGAAATGTAGTAAAAGATCTTGTTTCAAAATTATACGTAACAAGCTCTAAATTTACATATACAGCACCAGCAAGAACAACAGCTCTTACACTTTCAGGAAATGTTAATGCATCATCAACAGATTCAATTACAACAACAATGAATTTTTATGATAGTATAGGTAATTCTTATCAGGCAACTGTTACTCTTGATTATCAAGATACAGGTTCTGATACAGTAAAGACATATAATATTAATCCAGTATCTATCTCACAAAATGGCTCAGTTTCAAATCTTTCATTTGATGTAAATGGAAGTATTAGCTTTAACGCTATTACAGGTGCAGCACTAGATACTAACAGCGATATTACAATTACTCTTAATAATAATGGTTCAGGTCAGACAGAAGTTAATCTTGACACTGTAGGTGCAGAAAATACAAGTGAAATTAAACTTGATGCTACAGGATTAACAATGTATTCTGATAAGACATCTATTAAGTCTTCAATGGGTATTGTAAATGACGAAGGAAATAAGGCTGGAGCAGGTAAGGCAACAGGTACTATGACTTCAGTAGGTATAGATGCAAGTGGATGTATTGTTGCAAGTTATAGTAATGGTGATACAGTAACAATAGGTCAGATTGCAGTAGCATCCTTTGCCAATCCAGAAGGTCTTGAAAAAGCAGGCGAAAACCTATGGTCAGCAACACTTAACTCTGGACTTTTTGATGGTATTGGACAGGAAGTTACAACAGGTGATGGTAAAATTACATCAGGCGTTCTTGAAATGTCTAATGTAGATTTATCAGGCGAGTTTACATCAATGATTACAACACAGCGTGGTTTTCAGGCAAATTCAAGAATTATCACTGTTTCAGATACATTACTTGAGGAATTAATTAACTTAAAGAGATAATAAGTAAAGAAACTAAATGGAGGCATTTATTGCCTCCATTTTTTTTAAAAAGAAACAAAATCACTAGTACTAGAGTACTAGAATTATAGAGTAAAAGTATTGAAAATATAAAATAATAGAAAAAATATGTGTAAAATATATTTCATTTTATAAGAAATATGATAAAATATAGAAAAACAGTGAAAAAATAAATACATTGATACATTGCAAAATTTAGCTAAAAGTGTTTTAATGATACTAGAAGTATTTCGTGACTAACAAATTAATAGTACTAGAATCCAAATAGAATACAAAAGAGTCTTGGAGGAAAGAATGATTAATGTAACTAGATTTAACGATAAAAAATTTATTTTAAACGCAGAGCTAATCGAATCTATTGAAGAGACTCCAGACACGGTTATTACACTAACTAATGGACATAAATATCTTGTAAAGGAAACACTAGATGAGGTACTAGATTTAGTCTATGACTATAAAAATAAGATATTTAGCGCGGTTATAAATGTTAATAACAGTAATCACTAAACTTTTAAAGAAGGGTGGGTCTTTAAATGGATATAGCTACACTTGGTGGTATAGTTCTTGGTTTGGTCATGGTATTATTCGGTATTGTTTCTTCCGGTGGTGTGGCCGCATTAGGAAACTTTATTGATATACCATCCCTTATTATTACAATTTTTGGTTCCTTAACTTCTCTTATGGCCAGTTATACAATGAGTGACTTCACAGGAGGTTTCGCAGGTATTGGCGTTGCTATGAAGGATCCTAAACTTGATCATGCAGCAACCATAACTAAGATAATTGAGTTATCTAATGTTGCTCGTAAGGAAGGTTTGCTTGCACTTGAAGAGATTGCAAGAAGTTTAGAGGATCTCTTTATGCAGAAGGGAATTTTACTTATAGTTGATGGTACGGAACCTGAACTTGTAAGAGGAATTCTTGAAACAGAACTTATGAATATGGAATCACGACATAAAAACAAAGCGGGCTTTTTTGATGCTTGGGCAGCCCTAGGTCCTGCTTGGGGTATGATTGGTACCCTTGTAGGTCTTGTTAACATGTTAAAAAACTTGTCTGATGCATCAACTATCGGTCCTAATATGGCCGTTGCCCTTCTTACTACACTTTATGGTTCGCTTCTTGCTAACTGGATTTGTACACCAATTTCTAATAAGTTAAAGCAAAGAGCAGCTATTGAGTTTCAGTTAAAAGAAATTGTAATTGAAGGCTTACTTTCAATTCAAGCTGGTGAAAACCCAAGAGTTATTGAAGAAAAACTTAAGTCATTCCTAGCTCCAAAGGCTAGAGAGGCAATTCAGACTGAAGGAGGTGCTTAAAAATGGCGAAAAAGCAAGAAGATGAGGCTCCAGCTGGATCTCCTGCTTGGATGGCGACATTCTCTGATCTGATGAATTTGTTGCTTTGCTTCTTCGTTTTACTTTTCTCTATGTCAAGCACTGATGCAGCAAAGTTTGAAGAGGTTGCAGCAAGTCTTGCAGCTTCCTTTAGTATTTTACCTTCTGGTGGTTCTGCCCTATCTAAAGAAGGCGTACTTGTTAATAGTGGAGCAAGCCAGTTAAATGAACTTAGCACTTACTATAACAGTATGGGTCTTGATTCAGAGGGGGAAATGGATCAGGAAGTAAAGTCTGCATATGAAGAGGTACAAGAAGAAGGTCAAAGACAATCAGAGGAAATGTCTGATGAAATTATGGAAAAATTAGCACAGCAAGGTGTAGCAAATCAGGTTGAAATAACTGCTACAAGTAAATATGTTGTTCTTAATTTAAGTGGTGGTACGCTTTTTGACTCAGGTAGTTATGAATTAAAAGAAGATTCAAAAAACTTACTTAAAGCAGTTGCTACTGCAATTAAGGAATATGATGGCAATATTATATCAATTGAGGGTCATACAGATAATGTCCCAATGCATTCAGCTCTAATTGAAGATAATATGAAATTGTCATTGTATAGAGCATATAGTGTGTATAGCTATTTTGTAGATGAATATCATTTTAGTGAAAGTACAATGACTAGTACTGGTAGAGGAGAGAATGTGCCAATAGCAACTAATGAAACAGCAGATGGAAGGGCACTTAATAGAAGAGTAGAAATAAAGATATATAACAATATTAACTCATAGAAAAGAGAGGTGCTTTTAGTGAAGAAAAGTATGTTAAATGTAATTATTTTAGCATTGTGCCTTATTAATTTGGTTTTAACGGCATTTTTAACATTTACACTTGTTCAGACTAATACTAAAACTAATAGCTTAATTACTCATATTGCTGAAATAATAGATTTGGATGTGGCTGGTGGAACAAAGGACACTAGCGCCAGTTCTGACACATCTGATTTGACTAATATTGAATATTTAAGTGTTACAAACGGCGAAGAAACAACAATTACAGTTACATACGTTGGACAATCAACTCACTATGCAGTTCTTTCAGTGACAGTAGGTATTAATAAATCCCATAAGGATTATAACGAGAAGATAGAAACAATTAAGACATCAATGGCCTTAATTGTAAGTGATATATCAAATATAGCTACAACAAAGTATACATATCAGACAATTGCTAATAATAAAGCAGATTTTGAGAAGGATTGTTTAGCACAGTTACAGGAAAGATTCCGGACAAATTGTATTTATTCAGTACTAACAACTGTAACTGTTCAGTAGACATATATGAAGGATGAGATTTAAAGAGAGGTGAGGGAGTAGATGAGTGAAGTTCTATCGCAAAATGAGATTGATAATTTGCTTAAGGCTTTAAGTAGTGGTGAGCTTGATGTAGATGAGATGAAAAACTCGGATGAGAAGCAAATTAAAAATTATGATTTTGCTAGACCATCTAAGTTTGCCAAAGAACATTTACGAACGCTAGAAATTATTTTTGAAAACTTTGGCCGTTTACTTGCAACGAATTTACCAGCTTATCTACGTAAATCAGTAACGGTTGATGTGGTTAACTCAGAAGTTGTAATTTACTCTGAATTTTCAAATGCCCTATCTAATCCTGTATTACTTGGAGTTGTGGGAATGAATCCCCTTAATGGCTCTGTAATTATGGAAATGGCATCAAATTTAGGCTTTGCAATAGTAGATAGATTACTTGGCGGCCAGGGAAATGCACTAGAAAAGGAGAGAGAATTTTCAGAAATTGAGTTAACTATTATTGATAGAATTCTTTCAATTTGTGTTAATTTAATGGAAGAACCTTGGGAAAATGTGGTAAAGGTTCAACCACGATTAGAAAGAATTGAGACGAATTCACAGTTTGCCCAGATTATTTCTCCAACAGAGACTATAGCCATTGTTACTATGAATTTAAAAATTGGAGAAGTGGAAGGCCTTATGAATGTGTGTCTTCCATATACCACCCTAGAACCAGTTATGGATAAATTAAATACAAAGTACTGGTTTGCTAATATGCAAGAAAAAGGTGGCGAAACCTTTGAAAAAGAGATTGAGGGCATGATTAGAAGATCTGAAATACCAATAAAGGCAGTGCTTGGAAAATCTAAAATCAGTGTGGCTGACTTTGTAACTCTTCAATATGGGGATATTATTAGGCTTAATAAAAAAGTTGACCAAGAACTTGATGTATATGTAGGCAATATAAAGAAATTCAAGGCATTACCAGGCTATTTTGAAGATAAATATGCAGTGAGGGTTACAGAAGTTTATAGAGAGGAGGAAGGTTAGGCGTATGGACGGAATGCTATCGCAGGATGAAATTAATGCTTTACTTAGCGGCATGGGCACAGGTCTAGATGAGCCAGGGGAAGTAGAAGAACCATCTGAAACAGCGGCTCAGGAATTATCTGGTGAAGATAGTTTTAGTCTTACAGATTCTGAAAAAGATGCTGTTGGTGAAATTTCAAATATCAGCATGGGTACAGCTGCAACAACACTTAGTTCATTACTTAATCAGACTGTAAACATTACTACACCAAAGGTTGATGTATGTACATGGGATGATTTAGCCCACAAATATGATAGACCTTGTGTAATGATGCAAATTTCCTATAAAGAAGGACTTGATGGTAACAACGTATTAGTTTTAAAGGAAAACGATGTTAAGATTATTACAGATTTAATGATGGGTGGAGCTGGAGTTGCCAATGATGAAGAACCATTATCAGAACTTCATTTAAGTGCTATTGGTGAAGCTATGAATCAGATGATGGGATCAGCTGCAACATCCCTTTCTTCTATGTTTGATAGAAAAATTGATATTAGTCCACCTGTATCAAATCTTGTAGAAACCTACAATGATGTGGATGAAAATTTACCACAATTTTTATCTAAACCTTTTGTGCTTGTGGCATTTAAAATGCAAATTGGGGAATTGATTGATAGTGAGATTATGCAGTTATATCCTAAGGAATTTGCTGAGGAATTACTTGAAATGTTTATGCCAAAGGAAGAGGAGGCACCACCTCCACCTCCACCAGCACCAGAACCTGCCTCACAGCCTCAGGCAGCACAAACACCGCCGCCACAGGCAGACAATCAAGCAGGAATGGCAATGGGAATGCAGGGAATGCCGATGCAGGGAATGCCAATGCAAGGAATGCCGATGCAGGGAATGCCAATGCAGGGAATGCCAATGCAGGGTATGCCAATGCAAGGTATGCCAATGTATGGATATCCTTCTGGAGATGTTAATGTGGCAGCAGCTTCATTCCAACCATTCTCACAGGATTTAAGTCAGCTTACAGGACAGGAAAATATTGGACTTATTATGGATGTTCCTCTTGAGGTTTCAGTAGAACTTGGTAGAACATCAAAATCAATTAAAGATATTCTAGATTTTGCACCAGGTACAATTATTGAGCTTAATAAAATCGCCGGTGAACCTGTAGATATACTTGTTAACGGAAAGTATGTTGCCAAGGGTGAAGTAGTAGTAATTGAAGAAAGCTTCGGTGTCAGAATTACAGAAATTGTTAAATAATAACTTTTTTGTAAAAAGAGATAGTAAATTTCTGATAAATGATGTATAATACAGTTAAATGATTTTGTGAAAAATTAATTTCAGATAGGAGATATTATATGGCAAAGAATATTTTGATTTGTGATGACGCGGCATTTATGAGAATGATGATTAAAGATATTCTAACAAAGAATGGCTATAACATCGCTGGTGAAGCTGAGAATGGAGCTAAGGCTGTAGAAAAATATGCAGAATTAAAACCAGACCTTGTTCTCATGGATATTACTATGCCAGAAATGGACGGAATTGAAGCATTAAAGAAAATCAAGGCGTCAGATCCTAATGCATCTGTTATTATGTGTTCTGCTATGGGTCAGCAGGCTATGGTTATTGAGTCAATTCAATCAGGCGCTAAGGACTTTATTGTTAAGCCTTTCCAGGCAGATAGAGTTATTGAAGCAGTGCAGAAAGTTGTAGGATAAATGACAAATTATTGCGTGATTTTAAATAGTAGATTAGAGGCCTTTGCCCAGCTACTAACATTACTAGTTATATTTATTATAGTCATAACCATAACTTATTTTTCAACGAGATTTGTTGGGAATTTTCAGAAAGAGAAGCTAGGGCGTAGTAACATACAGATTCTGGAAACACTTAGAATATCTAATACTAAGTACATTCAAATTGTAAAAATCGGAAAGAAGGTTTTTGCAATAGCTGTTTGCAAAGACAGCATAAGCTATTTATGTGAGCTTTGTGAGGGGGACTTACAATTAAAAACAGATTCGCATAACAAAAATGCTAACGCCGAGAGCTTTAAGGTTATAATAGATAAGTTTAAGAAGGACAAGCCAGAAGCTTGATGGGGCGGAGATGATTTATGTTGCGATGGATAAAGAGGCATAAAAAAACAATTTGTAAAATATCACTTGTACTTGGCGCGTTTTTTCTATCTATGATGCTAACATGTATGAAGGTATTAGCTGAAGATGAAACGGCTGCTAAGAATTTAATAGATATTAATGTTTCTGCAGGCGATGGAGGGGATTTGGCAAGTGTTTTACAAATGCTTTTAGTATTAACGGTGATTTCACTTGCACCATCAATATTAATAATGCTTACCTCTTTTACGCGTATTGTAATAGTACTTCACTTTACAAGAGCAGCCATTGGAACACAAACAGTTCCTCCAAATCAAGTTATTGTTGGTTTGTCCTTATTTTTAACCTTCTTTATTATGCAACCGACATTTAATGAGATTTATACAAGTGCCATTAAACCTTTATCAAATAATGAAATTTCTATTGAGGAAGCACTTGATATAGGGCAAAAGCCACTTAAAAGGTTTATGCTTAAACAAGTATCAACTAAAGATCTAGATACGTTTTTTTATGCAGCTGGATATGAAGAGGGTTCTGTTGAATCAGAAGATGATATTGAAATGAGAGTATTAATTCCAGCGTTTATTATTAGTGAACTTAGAATTGCATTTATTATAGGATTTTTAATTTATTTACCATTTATTGTTATTGATATGGTTGTTTCATCAACCCTTATGTCAATGGGTATGATGATGTTACCGCCAACTACAATAAGTGCGCCATTTAAGATTTTACTCTTTGTAATGGCTGATGGATGGAATTTGATTATTGGAAATTTATTAAAGACGTTTTAACTCAGTCGGAGTACAAGCTCCGACAGGGTTTTGACATTAGATTTGGGATTTGTTGGGGGATTTATTAAAGATGCAAGTAGGAGACGTTATTACAGTTGCTAGGCAGACAATATGGGTTATTGTCAAAACTTCTGTGCCACTATTATTAGTATCTATGATAGTGGGTCTTTTGATTAGTTTGTTCCAGACTTTAACATCTATTCAGGAACAAACTCTTACCTTTGTGCCAAAATTATTAGCAATTTTCCTTGCTATGATGATTTTAGGCAATTGGATTCTTACAACAATTACCGAATTTATGAATACTTTGTGGGGCAATTTTGCGACTTACATTAGGTAAACATTATAGTTTGAGTCTAGGGGTTTAGTATGATACATTATTCGGTTGTAATTGAACAATTCTTAATTTTTATATTGATTCTTATAAGGCTCGCATCATTTATTTATGTTGCGCCTTTTTTTAATACAACAGGAATACCTAGATATACTAAGGTTGGATTTGCTTTTTTTATTGCAATGATTGTATATAGCTGTAATCCTGATTTTAGTATTGAGACTAGCTCGATATTTCAGTATTCAGCTCTTGTTTTAAATGAGGTTTTAATAGGCTTAATTCTTGGGGCGCTATGTTTTTTTAGCGTACAAATAATTCAATTTGCAGGTAAGATAATTGATATGGATATAGGCTTATCAATGGCTCAATTATATGATCCAACCACAAGAATGCAGACAGGTATTATGGGTAATTTTTACTATTATCTTGTAATGCTAATTCTTGTAATATCAGGACTTCATAGATATTTAATTTCTGCTATTGTGGAAACTTTTAAGGTAATTCCACTAGGAAGTCCTAAATTTAGCCCTAAAATCTATGATATTGTTTTAGATTTTATGTCTGATTATTTTATTATTGGTTTTAGAATTGCACTTCCTGTCTTTGCAGCAACTTTACTACTTAATTGCGTACTTGCTATTCTAGCTAAGGTTTCACCTCAGATGAATATGTTTGTTGTTGGTATGCAGTTAAAAATTTTTGTAGGCATTTTTGTAATTTTGGTTACGATTTTTATGTTGCCAGATATTGCTAAATTTATACAAGATGAAATTAAATATGTCTTGGCGCAACTAGTAAAATCCATGTATTAGAAGGGATGGGACTAGATTATGGTGGTAGAGAAAAAATTATTAATTTCATATAATCTACAGTTCTTTGCTAAAGATGGTCCTGGTGGAGAAAAAACCGAACCTGCTACAGCTAAGAAATTAAAGGATGTAAGAAAAGAAGGCCAGGTAGCAAAAAGTAAGGAAATAATTACGGCTATTTCCCTAATGTCTATTTTTATCTTATTAAAGATTTATATTGCTAATCTTGGCAATGATTTTGTAGAGTGCTTTAACAGGTTCTATAACAGCTTTGAAACTATAGTAAATACTAGTAAAAGCGGAGTTAGCCCTGGAGTTGCAACAGATATCCTAGGATCAGGTATTAAACTTTGCATATTACTTTTAATACCTATTCTTTTAGTTGGGGTAATCATTTCAATTCTTGGTAATATGTTACAACAAAGCTGGATGGTTAGTTCAAAACCTCTAATGCCAAAATTTAGTAAAATTAACCCTTTAAACGGCTTTAAAAGAATTTTTTCCTTTAGGCAATTATTTGAGCTAATTAAATCTGTTGCCATGATGGGAATTCTTGCAGCTGTTGTATATAACACAGTTAAAAGTCAGGTAAATGTGCTTTTTACTTTTTATGATATATCTTTATATGCAGCAATTGAGCGAACAGGAAAAATTATTATTGATTTAGGCATAAAGGTTAGCGCGGTTTTTCTAATTATTGGTTTTGTGGACCTTTTATATCAAAGGCATAAATTTAAAAATGATAATATGATGACCAAACAAGAGGTTAAGGATGAATTTAAGAATTCTGAAGGTGATCCACAGGTTAAGGGTATGATTAGACGTAGAATGAATGAAATCTCTAGACGTCGTATGATGCAGCAGCTTCCAGAAGCAGATGTTGTTATTACAAACCCAACTCACTTTGCAGTAGCCCTTAAATATGATCCTCAGTCAGGAAAAGCCCCAATTGTTATAGCTAAGGGTGCGGATTATCTGGCTTTTCAGATTAAGGATAAGGCTAGGGAATATGGCATTGAAATTGTGGAAAATAAGCCTCTTGCAAGAATTATTTATCACAATATTGAGTTAGGGGAAGAAATTCCACCAGAATTATATGTGGCTGTGGCAGAAATACTAGCTGCAGTTATGCGAACAAAGAATAGAAACTTAACTAGTGCTATGGTATAATTAAATTGAGTGAATAAGATTTAATCAATAAATTATACCTTTGATCTATTTTATTCATGAGAGGGGGAGAAATATGAAGATAAGTCTAAAAAAGACAGACCTTTTTATAGGTATCTATCTTTTATCAGCTGTTTTATTCTTTATTATATCCATTCCTTCATGGTTACTAGATGTTTTACTGGCTTTTAATTTAGCCATAGCCTTGATTGTACTTTTTAATTCGCTTTTTGCTAAAGAAGTACTTGATATGGCATCATTTCCTACAATTTTGCTTTTTACAACAATTTTTAGAATTGGCTTAAATGTTTCTTCAACTAAACTTATTCTAAAAAATGGTGATGCAGGTAAGGTAGTATCTACTTTTGGTGAATTCGTAGGTGGCGGTAATTTAATCATTGGTATAATTATTTTTATAATTATTATTATCATTCAGTTTATTATTATTAATAAGGGTTCTGAAAGAGTTGCTGAAGTAACAGCAAGATTTACACTTGATGCTATGGCTGGTAAGCAAATGGCAATTGATTCAGACTTAAACACAGGTGCTATTACAGACAAGGAAGCTGCAGAAAGACGTAAGAAATTACAACTTGAAAATGCCTTCTTTGGTTCTATGGATGGTGCTACTAAGTATGTAAAGGGTGATGCAACCGCAGGCCTTATTATTACTGGTATTAACCTTGTTGGTGGTATTGCAATGGGCATGCTTTATGGTGGTTTAACTGTAAATGAGGCTATGTCTAAATATACAATCTTAACAATTGGTGATGGTCTTAGTTCCCAGATTCCATCTCTTTTAATATCTCTTGCAACTGGTATTTTGGTTACAAAGGCTAGTTCAGATGGAGAACTTGGAGATGAAATTGTTGGACAATTATTCTCAATTGACAGGGTTTTAATCATGGTTGGTGCAGCTATGATTGTACTTGGTATATTTACTCCTTTGCCTGATATTATTTATATTGCTCTTGGTATTGCAACAATTATTATTGGCAGAAAGTTAAAGACAAAGGCTGGGGAAGAGCAAATTGAGGATGAAATAAGCAGGGAAGATGAACAAGCCCAAGAAATAAGGAAACCAGAAAATGTTGTTAATCTATTAAATGTAGATCCTATTGAACTAGAATTTGGCTATGGAATTATTCCTTTAGCTGATGTAAATCAAGGAGGAGATTTACTTGATAGAGTTGTAATGATTAGGCGACAGATTGCTCTTGAACTTGGTGCTGTGGTGCCAATTATTAGATTAAGGGATAATATTCAGTTAAATCCTAATCAATATATTATAAAAATCAAGGGTATTCAGGTCTCAGATGGTGAAATCCTATTTGACCACTATATGGCTATGAATCCAGGTTATGTAGAAGAAGAAATTACAGGTATTCCTACATTTGAGCCTTCTTTCCACCTTCCTGCAATTTGGATTACAGAAGGACAGAGGGAAAGGGCTGAATCTCTAGGATACACAGTTGTAGATCCACCATCAATTATTGCTACACATCTAACAGAAATAATTAGACAGCATATTGATGAGCTTCTTACAAGACAGGATGTACAAAATCTTATTAATAATATTAAAGACAATAATCAGGCATTAATTGATGAATTAGTGCCAAAGTTACTTGGTATTGGCGAAATTCAAAAGGTGTTACAAAATCTATTAGCTGAAGGTATCTCTATTAGAGATTTAGTAACTATTTTTGAAACCTTAGCAGACCATGC
Organism: Lachnospira multipara LB2003; assembly: GCF_000702205.1. GTDB lineage: Bacteria > Bacillota > Clostridia > Lachnospirales > Lachnospiraceae > Lachnospira > Lachnospira multipara_A. Next base: position 133,350 of record NZ_JNKW01000007.1, read on the forward strand.
TGCCGTAACAAGGGATACAGATATATTAACAGAATATGTTAGACAAAGCTTAAAGAGGGCAATTTCAGGAAAGTATTTTTCTAACAATGAGACCACATCTGTTATAACTCTAGATCCTAGTATTGAACAGGAAATTATGAGTTCTGTTAAGAATACCGAGCAGGGTTCATACCTTTCTCTTGATCCGGAAAGAACTAAGAAAATTATGGACTCTACAGGAAGTGAGTTAAAGAAATTAGAGGATATGGGAAAAAATCCAATAGTTATCACTTCACCAATTGTAAGATTATATTTTAAAAAGCTTGCAGTTGATTATTATAAGGACATTATTGTGATTTCATATAATGAGGTGGAATCCAATGTAGAACTACAATCAGTGGGGATGGTGACAGCGTAAATGATAGTTAAGAAATTTCAGGCGCCAACAGAAAATGAGGCAATTTTAAAAGCAAAGGATGAATTAGGCACAAATGCAGTTATTTTAAATGTTAAGACCTTAAGACAAAGAGGAGTATTTAGAATTTTTAAAAAGGACTCTATAGAAATAACTGCTGCCTTAGAGGAGAAGGAATTTATAAAGAATGTTAATAAAAATAAGCCAGAATTAAAGGATGAAATTTTAGAGGATAAAGAAGGGATTGAAATAAGTAATAATCAAGAAAAAGACGAGAAAACAAGTGGAAGCTCTAATATTGATTTAAGAGCTGATGAAGAAATAGATTTAAACGATCCTAAAAAAATTGAGGAAAGACTAGATGCCCTTCAAAGAATAATGCTTGAGGGCACAACAAATAAAAGCAGGACTGATAGACCTAAGCCAAGGAAAAGCCCTTCTTATGATTTAAACAGTGAAGACTTATTTATAGATAACGGAAAAATCTATAGTAAGGAAGAAGTAGAAAGTAAAACTAAAACAACAAAAGAGAATAAGAATGAAATTAAAAATAGTACTAAGGAAGAAAACCATGTTGAAACAAGCGCAAATGATAAGTTTTTAAAGCTTATATATAAAAAGCTAGAGGACAATGAAGTTGATAAAATATATATTGATGAGATTATTGAAGAAATAAGACATTCCTTAAGAAAAGAATCTAATATTGATGATATCTTATCAGCTATTTATCAAAAAATTATTCTTAAGCTTGGTAAGCCAAGAACAATTGAAATAAAGAATAAGCCTAAGCTTGTATTTTTTATAGGGCCTACTGGTGTTGGTAAGACTACAACCATCGCAAAAATCGCATCTAAATTTAAATTGGAAAAATATGCAAAGGTAGCCTTTATTACAAGTGATACTTATAGAATAGCGGCAGTTGAACAACTTAATACATATGCATCTATTATTGATTGCCCTGTGGATGTTGTTTATGGAGCGGATGAATTAAGTGAAAGTCTAGAAAGCTTTAAATCTTACGATTTAATTTTAGTAGATACAGCGGGACGCTCTCATAAATCAGAAGAGCAAATGGAAGAATTAATGGAATTACTTAGCGCTACTAATCAATTTAAGGATGTATATGACTTAGAAATATACCTGACTTTAAGTGTAACTACTAAGTATAAGGACCTAGTTAATATAACTAATAAGTATAAGTGTATTAAAGATTGGGGAATAATTTTTACAAAGCTTGATGAGACTTGTTCTCTAGGTAATATCATCAATATAAAAATGCTTACAAATGCCCCTCTTTCATATACAACATCGGGACAAAATGTTCCAAATGATATTGAAGTTGTTAACGAGCAATTTATTGCTAAGCAGTTGTTGGGAGGTAACCAATAATGGATCAGGCACAGACACTACGCAATATAATAAAATTTCAAAATGCGAATATGGTTTCTAATGCAAGGGTAATTGCGGTTACTAGCGGCAAAGGTGGAGTTGGTAAAAGTAATGTATCAATTAATTTGGCAATACAGTTTGTTAAGATGGGGAAGAAAGTCATTATTCTTGATGCAGATTTTGGTCTTGCAAATATTGAGGTTATGTTTGGGGTAATACCTAGATATAATCTTAGCGATATAATGTATAAGGGTAAAGATATAAAAGATATTATTACTAAAGGACCGCTAGATATAGGTTTTATATCTGGTGGTTCTGGAATAGCAAAATTAGTAAATCTTGATAGAGAACAAATAAAAAGACTAGTTAATAAAATGTCTGATTTGGAGTCTATGTGCGATATTATAATTATTGATACAGGTGCAGGAATAGCAGATTCTGTTATGGAATTTTTGGTTGCAAGTCCAGAAACAATTGTGGTTACTACTCCTGAACCAACCTCAATAACTGATTCTTATGCACTTCTTAAAAGTCTTAGTATGCATTCTCAATTTAGACCTAAGGATTGCAAAATTAAGATGATAGCCAATAAAGTAGAATCAGAAAAAGAAGGTGAGATGCTACATGAAAAACTTAATTTAGTGGTATCTAAATTCCTTGATATTGATATTGAATATTTAGGAATAATACCACAGGATAGTAATGTTACAAAGGCAGTTATGAAACAAAGTCCAGTATCAATTAATTATCCTAATTCACCAGCAACTAAGGCTTTTGAGAATATTTCAAATAGATTACTAGATGCAGGAACTGATGTAGCGGTTTACAAGAGAGGAATAAGAGGATATTTAAAAAATGTTTTCGCTAAGATGCTTTAAAAATGATTTTTCATTTTAAAACTGGGGGGTGATTATATGTTAAGCAGAATTGCCATTGGAACCAAAATGGAGATAGCAAGACCTTTTGATCGTTTTACTGGGGAATTAACAACGAATAAGTCTTATATTAGTCAAGTGCTTGACATAAGGTCTGATGAATTAGTTTGTGCAATGCCAATTTTTGAGGGTAGAATTGTACCATTAGAAGTTGAAAGTGATTATGTTGCATATTTTTATACATCACAAGGAATCTATAAAGCTGATGTTATTGCAGTTTCTAGAAGTAAAGAAGGAAATATCTATACAGTTAATTTTAAATTACAATCAGATTTGATTAAATTTCAAAGACGTGAATTTTACAGGCTTGAATGCACAATAGAGGTGCGATTAATATCCCTAACAGATGAAGAAACTAAGTTTTTTCTTAAGGAATCTAAATTACCTAATAACTTGCAAGAGACATTCCTTAAGGCTATAATAGTAGATATAAGTGGCGGAGGAGTAAGAGTGTTTACTCCAAGACAATTAAATATAACAGAATTTGTTTCACTAGAGTTTGAGCTAAAGGTTTTAGGAAAAATAAAGAGATTTAGGCTAGCAGGAAAAGTGGTTATGTCTAGCGAAAGTCCTAATATAAGTGATATTTACGATACTAGAATAGAATTCAAACGAATTGCCGAAAATGATAGAGCAGACATAGTAAAATATATTTTTGAACAGCAGAGGCGACTTCGTAAAATGGAAAGGGGTTAACCATGGCTAAAAAAATTTTGATTATTGATGATTCTGCACTCATGAGAAGAGTTATATCTGATATAATAAACGAAGGTAATGAGTACGAAGTGGCGGCTGTGGCAAGAGATGGCTTAGAAGGCTTCGACAAGATCGTGTCTAATCCAAATATGTATAGTGCAGTTATTCTAGATATTAATATGCCAAAGATGAATGGATTAGAGCTTTTAAAAAAATTACAGCAAAATAACATAAGTCAAACGGTTATTGTAGTTAGCACCGTGGCCAAAGAAGGTGCAAGAGAAACTATACAAGCCTTAGAATATGGAGCATTTGATTTTGTAACTAAGCCAGAGAACTATCTTGAGACCAAAAGCGAACAATTTAAGAAAAGAATTCATGAGATGCTTGATGTTGCAACTAATACAAGGGAATCAAGAGAAAGAGTTGCAAAAGCATCTAGTTCACCTTTAAGGAATACCAATACTTTAAAAACTACAGGTTTAAGCAGTAAAACAATAGCTAACAAAAGTTCAACTAGTGGGCTAGCATCAACCACTAACAGACCATTAAGATCTAGTTCAAGTCAAACAACAGTTAGTAAGGTAAGTGCATCACAGTATAGTGGTGTAAAAAAGGGTAAGCAAAAGTTAGTTGCGCTTGCATGTTCTACAGGTGGACCAAAATCATTACAATCTGTTATACCAATGCTTCCAAAAAATTTAGATGCAGGAATTGTATTGGTACAACACATGCCGGCAGGTTTTACAGCTTCACTAGCTCAGCGTCTTGATGAAATGAGCGAAATAAGCGTAAAGGAAGCGGCTGATGGTGACATTATAAATAAAGGTCATGTCTATATAGCACCAGGGGGAAGACATATAAAGGTCATGAAAGAAGGAGCAAATTATGTGATTAGACTTAATGATGCACCTGCAATTGATGGCCTTAGACCATGTGCAAATGTAATGTATGATTCGTTACAAAATACCAGCTTTGATGAAATAACTTGCGTTGTACTTACAGGAATGGGAGCTGATGGAACTAACGGAATTAAGGGACTAGCAGCAAGTAAGAAAAATATACATGTAATAGCACAAGATGAACAAACCTGTGTAGTATATGGAATGCCTAAAGCGCTAGCTTTAACCGGTCTTGTTAATGAGGTCGTACCTCTTGGTAAGGTGGCTGAAGCAATAACTAAGAACGTGGGGGTATCTTAAAATGGATGTAAGCCAGTATTTAGAGATATTTATTGATGAATCGAATGAACATTTACAATCTATTTCAGATGGTGTAATGGTACTCGAAAAAGAACCAGACAATCAGGATACTATTAATGAGATTTTCCGTGCTGCCCATTCTTTAAAGGGTATGGCTGGTACCATGGGTTATAAGAGAATGCAAAATCTTACTCATGATATGGAAAATGTTTTTTCTGAGGTAAGAAACGGAAATATTAATGTTACTTCAGAAATGTGTGATGTATTGTTTCAGTGTATGGATGCGCTAGAAACCTATGTTTCTAACATTCAGGCAAACCAAGATGAAGGTACAGATGATAATGAAGACATAATTAAAGCCTTAAATGCTTTCATTGCTGGTGTTGGTGGGGATAAGAAAGATAAAAAGGACACACCAAAGGAAGAGGCAGCAAAGGAAGAAGCTGCGAAAGAAGAGGCACCAAAGGAAGAAGCAGGCAAGGCAGCAGCAGGAGATGCCCTTGAAGGTTTAACATTAGCTGATTTTGAAAAAGCTGCAGTTAATGAAGCAATTGAAAAGAATATATCAGTATATAATATCAAGGTTTCTGTTGAGGAATCATGCGTGCTTAAAGCAGCAAGAGCCTTCCTTGTATTTAAGAATCTAGAAGGTCATTGTGAGGTTATTAAGTCAGATCCAACAACTCAGGATATTGAGGATGAGAGATTTGATTTTGACTTTAGAATCCTTATTACAACAGAAGAACCACTTGATACAATTATAAATATTATTAAGAGTGTATCTGAAATTAAGGATGCAGAAAGTAAACAAGTTACAGAAAAGATTGGCGAAGAAGCAGAAAAAGAAGAGGTTAAACAGGAGACAAAGCCTGCTAAGCAAGAAACAAAACCTGCTAAACCTGCTGCAAAACCAGCAGGTAAGGAAGCTGCAAAACCAGCAGCAAAACCTGTCAGCCATACTGTAAGAGTAGATATTGAAAAGTTAGATGTACTTATGAATCTTGTATCCGAACTTATTATTGCAAAAAATGGTTTGGTTTCTGCAAGTAATGATGGAGAGAATGGTGGAATTAAGTCAGCTAACTTTACAGAACAAATTGAATATCTTGAAAGAGTAACAACAAATCTTCATGAATCAGTTATGAAGGTTCGAATGATGCCTATTGAATCAGTTATTTCAAAATTCCCTCGAATGGTAAGAGACTTATCAAAGAAGCTTGATAAGAAGATGGAATTATATATCACTGGTGAGGATACAGAACTTGATAGAACTGTAATTGATGAAATTGGTGATCCAATCATGCATATGATTAGAAACTCTGCCGATCACGGTCTTGAACCTACTGAGGTCCGTATTGAAAGAGGTAAGCCTGAAGCTGGTACAATTGAACTTAACGCCTTCCAGGAAGGTAATAACGTAGTTATTGAAGTTAAGGATGATGGTAATGGTGTTGATACTGAAAGAGTTAAGGCAAAGGCTGTAGAAAAAGGCGCTATTACTCAGGAACAGGCTGATTCAATGACTGAAAAAGAGGCTATAGACTTACTATTTAGACCATCTTTCTCAACAGCAGAAAAGATTACAGATGTTTCAGGTAGAGGTGTTGGTCTTGATGTAGTTAAGTCAAAGATTGAAGCTCTTGGTGGTGATGTTGAAGTTAAGTCAGTATTTGGACAGGGTTCAACATTTAGTATTAGACTTCCACTTACTCTTGCTATTATTCAGGCATTAATGGTTAAGCTTGGTGATGAAAAATATGCAATTTCCCTTGGTTCTATTGAGACAATTGAGGACATTGCAATTAGCGAAATTAAATATGTACATGCTAAGGAAGTAATTCATTTAAGAGGATCAGTTATTCCTTTGATAAGACTAAGAGAAATTCTTGATGTTCCAGGAGAACCAGAAGAGTCAGATACAATTGTGGTTGTAATTGTACGTAAGGGCGATAAACTTGCAGGTCTTGTAGTTGATAGCCTTATTGGACAGATGGAAATAGTTATTAAGTCACTTGGTAAATATATAAGTATTAATAAGATGATTAGTGGTGCAACTATTCTTGGTGATGGTTCTGTAGCATTAATTATTGATGCTAATACATTAGTATAGGGGGTAACGGCTGTGGATAATGTTAATGCTATTGAAGATAAGAGCATGGATAATTCAACATCTGTGCAGTACATTGTAGTAAAAATAGGTAGTGAACAGTACGGTATTAATATTAATTATATTGATAATATTGTACGAAGCGAGCCAATTACAAGAGTTCCAAAAACTCAGACTTATTACAAGGGTGTAATAAATCTACGTGGTGAGATTATTCCTGTAATGAGTGTAAGAATTAAACTAGGACTTGAACCTGATGAATTTACTGATAAGACAAGATTTATTATCGTTAAGGTAGATGGTGCAACAATTGGTGTAATTGTTGATCAGGTTAAGGAAGTAGTTACACTTGATAATGACAGTATTGAAAAGGTAAATAAGGCAAATAATTCAGATGCAGCAGCTAACTATATTGAAAGTATTGGTAAGAGTAATGGCGAATTAATTTCCCTTCTTGATATTGTGGGATTAATTGTAGAGGCTAGTGATAAATAGCTAGAATGGTGGTGTCATGTCCAAGATTAATTTAGAAGAACTAAGTGATATGCAATTTGACTTGCTTAAGGAAATAGGTAATATTGGTGCAGGAAATGCAACAACTGCCCTAGCTAAAATGCTGCAAATGAAAATGGATATGTCAGTTCCTAAAGTTGCTTTGTTACCATTTAAAGATATCTCTCAATTAATCGGGTCAGAAGACCAAATAGTTGTGGGTATATTACTTGGAATGGAAGGCGAAATTACGGGTATGATGATGTTTTTGTTTGATACAAAATCAGCACATCATTTAGTTAATAAGCTTATGATGCAGGAAGATTCAGTGGATAATAATAGCACTGATTTTACAGAGATGGAAATGTCAGCTATAAGCGAAATTGGAAATATTGTATCTGGTTCATATTTAACAGCACTAGGTACGCTAACTAATCTTAATGTTTATGCAACAGTTCCATCAATGACGGTAGATATGATAGGTGCTTTAATGTCAGTACCTGCTTCAGAATTTGGTAAATATGGAGACAAGCTTTTATTAATTCAGTCTCAATTCGGAGAATCAGAATTTGTAACTGGATATTTTATGTTGATTCCAGAATTGGAATCATATGAAAAGATTTTAGCAGCTCTTGGTATGTGATGTTTATATCCAAATGTTCACTACTATCTGAGTAAATAACAAAGGTTTATGGTGGACATTTGGATTTTTATTATTACGATGATTAAGGATTAACTATGAATATTAGTGGAATGATAAAAGTCGGAATGGGCGACTTAAAAGTATGTAAGACCCCAGGAGTGCTTACTACCCTAGGATTAGGGTCTTGTGTAGGCGTGGCTTTGTATGATCCAGTAAGTAAGGTGAGTGGACTTCTACATTGTATGCTACCTGATAGTACTCAATTTAAAAATGTAACAAATGTGGCAAAATACGCGGATTCAGGTTTAATTGAGCTAATTAGTCAAATGGAAAAATTAGGCGCCAATAAAACAAGAATGGTTGCTAAAATAGCGGGTGGAGCGCAAATGTTTGCATCAAAAAGCCATAATGATACCCTAAAGGTTGGGGAAAGAAATGTTATGGCAGTAAAGATGAAGCTATCAGAAATGCAAATTAGAATTATAGCAGAGGATACCGGTCTTAATTTTGGTAGAACTGTGGAATTTTATTCGGAAACGGGTAAGTATAAGATAAAAGCAGTTGGTAAACCAGAAAAGATTATTTAATCAGAAGAAACATATAGTAAGATTTGAGGTGCTATATGAGTAGATATCGTGTTCTTCCTGCAATTATTACTTTACTTGCAGGATTTATTACAAGCGTATTGCTTATTTTAAATGAGTATAGTTTAAAACCATTTGTATGGATTTTATTATTGGTAATGGTTTTGTTTTTTTGCTTAAGTTGGATAATGGTTTATGCATTAAATAAGGCAGCAGACAAGCTAGAGCAAAAAGAAGCAGAAAATAATGATGAAGATAGTATCAAAGAGGAAACTCCTGATATTGATTTAGAAAATATTGATGATATTGAAGGGGTCGAGGGCAAAGATTTTGACATAAATGATTTCTAAGTAATTAGAAATAAACTTTAAAACGGGGGATAATTAAACCATGGATGAGGCAGGCAGAAATAAGCTTTGGCAAAGTTATGTAGCTAATAGGTCAGGGGAAATACGTGATCAATTAATAATTGAATACTCACAATTGGTTAAACTTGTGGCTGGTAGAATGAATATGTACCTAGGTTATAATGTGGAGTACGATGACTTAGTAGGCTATGGTATTTTTGGACTTATTGATGCTATTGATAAGTTTGATTATGGCAAAAATGTTAAATTTGAAACTTATGCTAGTTTAAGAATTAGGGGTGCAATCCTAGATCAAATTAGAAAGATGGATTGGATTCCTAGATCTTTGCGTCAAAAGCAAAAAAAGATTGATGCAGCCATGGCTAAAGTTGAGGCTGAGAAAGGACATATTGCAACAGATGAAGAAATAGCAGAAGAACTTGGAATTACCCCGGAAGAATTGCTTGATTGGCAAGGACAAACAAAGGCAACAAATCTAATTTCCTTAGATGAATATACAGAAGCTGGTAGCGAAGTGAAGATGGATAGTATCGGAAATTCTCATTTTGAACAGCCAGAAGATGCCTATGAAAAGGAAGAATTAAAGCAGTTAATGGCTAAGGCAATAGAAAGTTTAACAGAAAAAGAGCGATTAGTTGTTACGCTTTATTATTACGAGGAAATGACACTAAAGGAAATAAGTTTAACCCTAGAGGTGTCAGAATCTAGAGTATCACAGTTACACACAAAGGCATTAAATAAGATGAAAGCAATGCTTGGAGATTATGTTTTTTCAATGTAAAGGGAGAATACTATGATAAATGAATGTAAGGCTGGTTATTTTCAATTTGAAGTAAAGCAAGATGGGCTTTATTTTAATGTTTATCCTCCAATGGATGGAAAAAATCCGGCCAAAATGGAAGATGTATTTTTCTACATTGATAAAAAGAAGATTAATGCTGATGTGGTAAAACTAGATGAGGCAATTAAGACAGGTGCTTCTACAAAGGTATGTGTTAAAGTAAGCGATGAAGCTGTTAATCCCTTTAGTGAATTTGGAGACTATTATATAAATCCAGATGGGATGAGTGTTGAAGCTATATTTTATCCGCCCTTTGTAGGCGCATCTTTTTTAAGTTTAGAGGAAATAAGAAAAGATATTGAGTATAAGGGTGTAAAATCAGGAATTGATAATGAAGAAATCAATAAATTTATTAAAGAAAAAGAATACGGAAAAGTATATATTGTAGCTAAGGGAATTCCTCCCATTCAGGGAACTGATGGTTTTATTGAATATAAATTTAATACAGATCTAAAACCAAGACCTAAGATAAATGAGGATGGAACTGTTGATTTTCACTCACTAGAGAATATGAATCATGTAAAGCTTGGGGAATGTGTTGCAGTATTACATCCTGAAGATAGGGGAAAAGAAGGGGTTGACGTTTTTAATAGAAAAGTAAACCCAAGACCTGTTAAACATGTGGTTTTTAGATATGGACGAAATTTAAAGCCATCAGAGGATGGATTAGAATTGATTTCAGGGGTAAATGGCCATGTGCTTTTAGAGGGAGATAAGATTTTTGTATCAGATGTACTGGAATTAGTAGATATTGGTCCATCAACAGGTGATATAGACTATGATGGCAGCATATTTATAAAGGGAAATGTTCAATCAGGATATAGTGTAAAGGCAAGTGGAGATATAAGTGTTAGCGGCCTTGTAGAGGGAGCAAGCGTAATCTCTGGGGGTACAGTTACACTAAATAGAGGCGTGCAAGGTAAGACAAAGGCTGTAATCAAAGCAAAAAATAACATAGTGGCTAAATTTTTAGAGTCTTGTGAAAGTGTTTATGCTGGAGGCAATATTGAAGCAGATTCCATACTACACAGTAAGGTTGTGGCTAAGGGAAGCATTACAGCTAATGGAAAAAATGGATTAATTATTGGCGGAGAGGTTAAAGCAACTCTACTTATTGAGGCTAAGACAATAGGCAATACAATGGGAACTAATACAAGTGTAAGTGTTGGTGTAGACCCAGTAATGAAAAGACGAAATGAAGAGTTAAAAAAGAGTCTTGCTGAACAAGGAAATAATAAAATCAAGCTAAATCAGCTACTTGATACATTAAGAAAAAAGCAACAGGCTGAAGGCTATTTAACACCGGCTAAACAAGAGATGATGACAACAACCATGCGAAATGTAATTATGATTGAGCAAGAAATTACAAAGTTAAAAAAAGAATACGAGGAAATTAAAGAAGCCATGGGAGAAGAAAAAAATGCAGTTGTTCGTGTATCAGATGCAGTATACCCTGGGGTGAAATTAATGTTTGGTGATGTATCTATGTTTGTAAAGAAAAAATATGACTACTGCTCCTTTATAAGGGATGGGGCAGATGTTAAATTACAGGGATATTAATAGTAATGATATAGTATTGTTACATTTAGGAAAAATGTTGTATAATATAGTTACCAAATAATAAGCTCTTGGAGGTTTAAAATCTTCAGGGGCTATTGTTTGTTTTAAGAAATTATAGTATATTTTAACAGTGTGCTATTTTTGGAGGTTGTTATGGTAATTAAACCTATAGAATTTGGAATGATTCAACAGCAAAATATAGTATCAAGTGAACAAGCACTAGAGAACAATAAGCCAATTGCTAATCAATCTACAATTCAGACAACTATAAAGCATAATGCTGAAACTAAGTCAGAGACAGTTACCAATAAGGACAACACTGAATTTAATAGTGGCAGCTTTGATGCGAAGGATAAAAGTAATAATGAATATGATAAGGAATACGTAAAAGATATGGCAAAGATTAAGTCTGATGGTAGAGTATTCATTAAAGGACAAGGCAGCACAGATTTTGACATTAAAATTTAAACTAAACAAATGGGAGGGCAATATGACAGCCGTTAGTGTAACATTAATAATTATTGGAATTATATGCGTTATATTAAGTATTGTATTTAATTTCGACAAAACAAAGGAATCAAGTGAGAATGTATCCGCAGAATTAACAAAGGAACAGCAGGATAGAATTAAGAAGCAAATAAATGACTTAATCGATAATGAACTTGATAATCTAGGAGAAAAAACAGAGGCAACACTTGATAGAATCTCTAATACTAAAATTTTAGAGATGAACGAATATGCAGAAAATGTCTTGGGAGAAATTAACAGAAATCATAATGAAACAGTTTTTCTTTATGATATGTTAAATGAGAAGGCAAAGGAAATAAAGTCTACAGTAAAAGATGTAAATATAGCTAAGAGACAAGTTGAAAAGATTCATGCTGAAGTAACAGCCACAGATAAGGAAGAGGATGAAGAAATTCCTTCTACTGAATCAAGTAAGACTAAGGATTTAGCAAAAGAAAGACTTGTGGAATTAGTAAAGATTAGTGATTCTAGTAAAGAGAAGACACTAAACATGAGAAAGACTCAGGCTGAGGAATTAGAAAGAAAGAAGATGGCCTCAGAAGTTGATAAGGAAGTATTTAAGGTTGTTGATTTTGCAGCAGAAAAGGAAAATATCCAATTATCAGAAGAAAATAGCAATAAAGATGTAATTAAATTTGAAGATGCTAATGTATTTAGCGAAGTAAAAAATGATCTTGAAAAAATTGCTAATAAGGAAGACGATTTAGCAGGTTTTGAATTTGAAGAAGTTATAAAGCCAGAAGCTAAAGAAATAAAGGAAGAAGTTAAGGAAGAAGTTGCAGCTGATGAAGTTGCTGAAGTTGCTGAAGTTGCTGAAGTTAAGAAGGTGTCAAAGTCTAGAAAGAGCACAGATACAACTAAGAAAAAAAGCACATCTAGAAAGACATCAACTAAAAAGGATTCGTCTAAGGTTGAATCACTTAAAAAGAATATTAATTCAGTTGAACTAAGCGGCTTAGAATCAAATAATGATAGAATTTTAAAGCTCGCCTCTTTAGGTTTTACTAATAAAGATATTGCTAAATACTTAAATTTAGGAATTGGTGAAGTTAAGTTAGTAGTAGATCTTTATAAGGAAACTAAATAGGAGGTAGAAAAATGAAATTTAAAGAGTATTTAGGTGGTTTTGGTGCAGGAATAATTGTAAGTGCAAGCGTATTATCTGTGGCTAATGCAATTACTGCAAAGCCTAGCACTACAGAAAATGCTACATCAGCTTATATTTCATATACAATAACACAAGAAGATGGTACAAAGATTTCTATAGATTCTAAAAAGGAAGATGTAAAGGAATCAGAAAGTGTAGAAGAAACAAAAATTGCTAGTGAAGAAATTAAAGATGAAACTGTAACAGAAGCTACAACAAAGGAAGTTATAACAGAAGCTGCTACACAAGAAACACAGGCAGCTACAGGAGAAGTAACTGTTGAAATTCCTATGGGTACATCTGCATCTGGTGTTTTTAATAAATTACAGGAAGCAGGAGTTATTACAGATGCTAGTGATTTTGGAAAGTATATGTATGATAGTGGCTATGATACACAAATAAGAATAGGTACTTATACATTAAAGAGAGGCGACTCTTATGCTAATATAGCAAAAACAATTACACATAACTAAAAATTGATGCAAGTCCATATATTGGGCTTGCATTGTTTTTAATTTACTGATATACTGATATGGTTTGAGACTAAACATGTAGGTGGATTCTAAATTTGGTGCCTAAGGGTGAGTTTAGAGCGGAAGCCTATAGAAGATTATTTAACCAATGGAGGTATAACAATGAGCGTTATTTCAATGAAGCAGTTACTTGAAGCTGGTGTACATTTTGGTCACCAGACAAGAAGATGGAACCCTAAGATGGCAGAGTACATCTTCACAGAAAGAAATGGTATCCACATTATCGATTTACAGAAGTCAGTAGGTAAGGTTGACGAAGCTTACAAGGCTATTTCTGATATCGTAGCTGAAGGTGGTACAGTTCTTTTCGTTGGTACTAAGAAGCAGGCTCAGGATGCAATTGCAACAGAAGCTGAAAGATGTGGTATGTACTACGTTAACGAAAGATGGTTAGGTGGTATGTTAACTAACTTCAAGACAATTCAGTCAAGAATTGCTAAGCTTAAGGAAATCGAAACAATGCAGGAAGATGGTACATTTGATGTACTTCCTAAGAAAGAAGTTATCAAGTTAAAGAAAGAACTTGAAAAGCTTACAAAGAACCTTGGTGGTATCAAGGAAATGACAAAGATTCCTGACGCTATCTTTATCGTAGATCCTAAGAAGGAAAGAATTTGTGTTCAGGAAGCACAGGCTTTAGGAATTAAGTTAATCGGTATTGCTGATACAAACTGTGATCCAGATGAATTAGATTATGTAATTCCTGGTAACGATGATGCTATTAGAGCAGTTAAGTTAATCGTAGCTAAGATGGCAGATGCTGTAATCGAAGCTAACCAGGGTGCAGAAGCTGATTCTTATGTAGAAGAAACAGAAGAAGTAGCAGATGCTGAATAATTTATTGGCATAGCCAATATAAGATATTGTGTCTATCTATCTTGGGTAGACACAATATTTACTACTAAATTAATATTATGGAGGTTTAAACATGGCAGCAGTAACAGCAGCAATGGTTAAGGAATTAAGAGAATCAACAGGTGCCGGCATGATGGATTGCAAGAAGGCACTTTCTAATACAGATGGTGATATGGATAAGGCTGTAGAATGGTTAAGAGAGAACGGTCTTGCTAAGGCAGCTAAGAAGGCTGGTAGAATTGCAGCAGAAGGTATTGTAAAGACTGTTATCGAAGGTAACAAGGCAGCTATCGTTGAAGTTAACTCAGAAACAGACTTCGTAGCTAAGAACGCTGATTTCCAGGCTTATGTAGCAGAAGTTGCAGCTCAGGCTCTTACAACAACAGCTACAGATATCGATGCATTTTTAGCTGAAAAGTGTGCTAAGGATCCTTCTAAGACTGTAGAAGAAGAACTTGCAAGCAAGATCGCTATTATCGGTGAAAATCTTAAGATTAGAAGATTTGCTCAGGTTGAAGCTACAAACGGTTTCGTAGCTGATTACATCCATATGGGCGGTAAGATTGGTGTATTAGTTAACGTTGAAACAGACGTTGTTAATGATGAAATCAAAGAAATGGCAAGAAACGTAGCTATGCAGGCAGCAGCTCTTAAGCCACTTTACACAAATAGAGATGAAGTAGATCAGGAATACCTTGCTAAGGAAACAGAAATCATTACAGCAGCAGCTAAGAATGAGAAGCCAGATGCTAACGATAAGATTATCGAAGGTATGGTTAAGGGTAGAATTAACAAGGAACTTAAGGAAATCTGCTTAGTAGATCAGGTTTACGTTAAGGCTGAAGACGGAAAGCAGTCTGTAGGTCAGTACGTAGCAGAAGTAGCTAAGGCTAATAATGCTAAGATCGCTATCAAGAGCTTTGTTCGTTTCGAAACAGGTGAAGGTATCGAGAAGAAGCAGGAAGACTTCGCAGCAGAAGTTGCAGCTCAGTTAGCATAATTTTACATTTAATAAATGTAATTTTATTAAGGAAAGTAAGCAAATACTGGCGTCAGTCACTTGTATGGCTGGCGCTTTTATGCTATACTAACTTAAAATTGTTTATAGGACTGATATAGACAATTTGCTAAATTTAAAAGCCTTGAGAAGTGGGGAGGAAATGTATCAATGGGTTTTTTTAAGGATTTCAAAGATGATATATCAGAGGATCTAAATGGTTTGACTGATGAGAATTACGAGAGAGATAATGAGGAAGTAGAAGAGATGGTAAATACATTGGATGATCCTGAGTTAGCTAAGATGGCAGAGGATTTAAAGAAGGAAGCTGAGGATACAATTACTGATAAGGTAAATAGTCAGCTTGAAGAATCTTTAGAAGAAGAAATTATTGACGAAGTCAAGGAAACACCTAAAAAGGAGACTCCATCAGTAGATGATGGTGAAGAAATCGCAGATGAAACAGCTGTTATTACAGCTGGATTAAAGGTTTCAGGTGATTTAGAATCAATTGGTTCAATTGATATTTTTGGTTCAGTTACAGGTAATGTGGCTTGTAGGGGTAAATTAACAGTAAGTGGCGTTCTTACTGGTAATTCTACTGCTAATGAGATTTTTGCTAATAGCGCCAAGATTAATGGTGATATTAATGCAAAGGGTTCAGTAAAGATTGGACAGGGTACTGTTATTGTTGGTAACATTGTTGCTACATCTGCTGTTATTGCAGGTGCTGTTAAGGGTGATATTGATATTCAGGGTCCTGTTATTGTTGATTCAACAGCTATTATTGTTGGAGATATTAAATCTAAATCAGTTCAGATTAACAATGGTGCAACTATTGATGGTAGATGTTCACAGTGCTATTCTGATATTGATACTAACGCAATTTTTGGATAAAAAGCAATTAATGGAGGCTTATTGTGAAGGATATTAAGAGAGTAATACTTAAACTTAGTGGTGAAGCATTGGCTGCTAAGGAAGGCGGTTATAACGATGCACTTATTGAGAATATTGCAAATCAGGTAAAGCAGGTTATCGATAAAGGAATAGATGTAGGCATTGTTATTGGCGGTGGTAATTATTGGAGAGGACGTTCTAATAATAACATCGACAGACCAAAGGCTGATCAGATTGGTATGTTAGCTACAATTATGAATTGTATTTATGTTTCAGAGATTTTTAGATCAACTGGTCTTAGCACTAATATTCTTACTCCTTTTGAATGTGGTAGTATGACTAAGCTCTTCTCTAAGGATAGAGCTAATAAATATTTTAGTAAGGGAATGGTTGTTTTCTTTGCAGGTGGTACAGGACATCCATTTTTCTCAACAGATACTGGTATAGCACTTAGAGCTATTGAACTTGATGCTGATGCAATCTTACTTGCAAAGGCTATTGATGGCGTTTATGATAGCGATCCTAAGATTAATCCAAATGCTAAGAAATATGACACAATTTCAATTGAAGAAGTTGTAGAGAAGAAGCTTGGTGTTATTGACCTAACAGCTTCAGTTATGTGTATGGAGAATAAGGTCCCTCTTATGATTTTTGGTCTTGAAGAGGAAGGAAGCATTGTAAATGCATTAACAGGTAAGTTCAACGGAACTATTGTTACAGCAGAATAATATATTAAGAAAGGTGATAACAATGAGCAATATTAAAGAGTTTGAAGATAAGATGAAAAAATCAATTGATGCTTTATATGAAGAATATTCAAGCATCAGAGCTGGTAGAGCTAATCCACACATTTTAGATAAGATTAAGGTTGACTATTATGGTACACCTTCATCATTACAGTCAGTTGCTAATATTTCAGTTCCAGAAGCTAGAATTATTCAGATTCAGCCATGGGAAGCTAGCTTAATCAAGGATATTGAGAAGGCTATTCTTATTTCTGATATTGGCATTACACCTAATAATGATGGTAAGGTTATTAGATTAGTATTCCCAGAATTAACAGAAGAAAGACGTAAGGAATTAGCTAAGGATGTTAAGAAGAAGGGTGACAATGCTAAGGTTGCTATTCGTAACATCAGAAGAGATGCTAATGACGATGTAAAGAAGCAGAATAAGGCTGGAGAAATTTCAGATGATGAAGCTAAGAATCTTGAAGATGATATCCAGAAGCTTACAGATAAATATGTAGCTCAGATTGATAAGGCTATTGAAGATAAGTCTAAGGAAATTCTCACAGTTTAATTTTATAAAAATTTGAGATTTATAAAGCCCCACTTGGCGTACTTTTAGTGCCTAGTGGGGTCTTTTGTGTTATAATAACCATGATTGATTACAATTTAGATTCGGAGAAGATTAAATGGATAATTACAATGAAAAATTAGATTTAAAAATCCCTGAGCATGTTGCTGTTATTTTAGATGGCAATGGTCGTTGGGCTAAGAAAAAGCATATGCCAAGAACTTATGGACATATGCAGGGCAGTAAAGTTGTAGAGAAGATGCTTTATGAAGTTGATGATATAGGAGTTAAATATTTTACTGTTTATGCTTTTTCAACTGAAAACTGGAAAAGATCAGACGATGAAGTTAAGACTTTAATGGGTATTTTAAGAACATATCTAAAGGATTGTGTTAAGAAATCTATGAAGAACAATGTAAGATGTAGGGTTATTGGTAGAAAAGATGAACTTTCAGATGATATTATTGATGCTATTAATAATCTAGAAGAAGAGACAAAGAATAATACAGGACTTACATTTACAATTGCAATTAATTATGGAGGCAGAGATGAAATTACAAGAGCTGTAAGAAAGCTTTCATGTGAAGTTGCAAGGGGTAATTTAAAGCCTGAAGATATTACAGAAGATATGATTTCTGCTAATTTAGATACTAATTATATGCCAGATCCTGATTTACTTATTAGAACATCAGGAGAGCAGAGATTATCTAATTATTTGCCATGGCAGTTGGCTTATACAGAATTCTATTTTACAGATGTTTATTGGCCAGACTTTAACAGAGAAGAACTTTTAAAAGCAATTTATAAATATAATAAACGCGAAAGACGATTTGGCGGTGTTAAGGAGGACTAGTTGTGAAAACTAGAATTATTAGTGGTATTTTTCTTGTTATTATACTTGCGTTAACTGCAGGTTTTGGAGGATGGCTTTTATTTGCAGCTTGCCTAGGAATCTCTATTATTGGTATGTTTGAATTAAATAGAGTAAAGAATTTAGAAAAGACAGGAATGGCAAATATAAGTTATATATTCGCCATTGTCTATTATTTATCATTATTACTTGATTCGACTAAATACAATATGATTACCCTGATTTTAGCATTTCTTGTTATGATGAGTTTTTATGTATTTAAATTCCCTAAATATAAGGCAGAAGATGTTATGTGGACATTTTTTGCTTTTGTTTATGTTGCAATTATGATCTCTTATATTTATCTTGTAAGATCTATGCATGATGGAATTTATTTAGTATGGTTAATATTTGTGGCTTCTTGGGGCAATGATACTTTTGCTTACTTTACAGGAGTATTCTTAGGAAAGCATAAGATGGCTCCAATTCTTTCTCCTAAAAAGTCAGTTGAAGGTGCTATTGGCGGAGTTTTAGGAGCAGCAATTTTAGGAGCTATTTATGGTCTAATTATTTCTAGATTTACATCAAGCCCTTCTGTATTAACAATAGCTACATTTGCAGGTGCTTCTTTTGTTGGAGCTTTTATCTCTATAATTGGAGATTTAGCAGCTTCAGCAATTAAGAGAAATTATGATGTAAAGGATTACGGTAATTTAATACCAGGTCATGGCGGAATTTTAGATAGATTTGATAGTGTAATTTTTACAGCACCAGTTGTTTACTGGATCGTTTATTTAATACTTAATGTTTTATAATTTGGAGGCAATTTTATGAAAAATGTATCAATTTTGGGATCAACAGGTTCCATAGGAACACAAACACTTGATGTTTGTAGAAGATATAAGGATGATCTTAATGTTGTTGCATTGGCATGTGGAACAAGAATAGAAATGTTAGCAGAACAGATTAAGGAATTTAATCCTGAAATTGTTTGCGTTGGCAATAAAGATTTAGTGCCAGAATTAGAGGCATTAATTAAGGGTTATGATGTGAAAATTGTAACTGGTATGGATGGACTTATTGAAGTAGCCACAATAAAAAGTGCAGATATAGTCTTAACAGCAGTTGTTGGTATGATGGGAATTTTACCAACTATTAACGCCATTAAGGCAGGCAAAGATATAGCTCTAGCTAATAAAGAAACTTTAGTATGTGCAGGTCATATAATTATGAAATTAGCTAAGGAAAACAATGTATCAATATTACCTGTAGATAGCGAACATTCTGCTATTTTCCAGTCATTAAACGGAGAAAATAAAAAACAAGTAAGAAAGATTTTACTTACAGCTAGTGGCGGACCATTTAGAGGAAAAACAAGAGAATTTCTAGAAAACGTACAGCTTGAAGATGCTCTAAAACATCCTAATTGGTCTATGGGACGTAAAATAACTATAGATTCTTCAACAATGGTTAATAAAGGCCTTGAAGTTATAGAAGCAAAGTGGTTATTTGGGGTTGATGCTAGTGACGTACAAGTTGTTGTTCAGCCACAAAGCGTTATTCATTCAATGGTAGAATTTGTAGATGGAGGAGTAATGGCACAGCTTGGAACACCAGATATGCGTCTCCCAATTCAGTATGCCTTATTTTATCCAGATAGAAGACCATTAAATGGAGAAGCTCTTGATTTTTATAAGTTAAGAGAAATAACATTTGAAAAACCTGACATGGATACATTTGTAGGTTTGAAGATGGCATATGAAGCTGCAAGTAAGGGCGGTAATATACCTACAGCACTTAATGCTGCTAATGAATATGCGGTTGCTAAATTTTTAGATAGAAAGATTAAATATTTAACAATATATGATATGATAAGATTTGCAATGGATAATGTGAAATTTATAGACAATCCAAGTGTAGAAGAAATCTTAAATACAGAGCAGGAAGTATATAAGCTTTTAGAAGAAAATTTCAAATAAAAAGGGATAGAAACTTAGGGAGGATTTTATGATTTTAAATGTCATTTTGGCAATTTTAGTATTAAGCTTAATTATTATTATTCATGAATTTGGCCATTTTATTATAGCTAAGGCAAATGGAGTACATGTACTTGAATTTGCTGTTGGTATGGGTCCTAAGATTTTATCTTTTAATATTGGTGAGACTAAATATAGTTTTAGTCTCCTTCTTTTTGGCGGTTACTGCATGATGCTTGGAGATGAATATGTTGATATGCTTGTTTCTGATTCAATTGATGCTGACAGTGATGATGATGATTATGAAGATAAAAAGGAAGCACTTAAGGCAGAATTTACTAAAAAATATGATGAATCAAGATCTTATGATAACAAGCAGGTTTGGGCAAGAATAGCTATCACTCTTGCAGGTCCTGTTTTTAATTTCTTCCTTGCCTTTGTATGTGCAGTAATAATAATTGGTAATATAGGCTTTGATCCTGCAGTAATTGATAATGTAGCAGATAATTCTGTTGCAAGTGCTGCAGGTTTAGTTGCTGGAGACAAAATAGTTAAGATTGATAATAAAAATATTCATTTTGCTAGGGAATATAGCTTTTTTGAAAGTTATCATGGGGATAAAAGCTATGTACTTACTTATAAAAGAGATGGCAAAGAATATAAGACAACAATTAATCCAGAATATGTTGAAAATAGTAAATATGTCCTAGGTATTGTAATTACACAAAATTGTGGCGTTAATGATGTATCTAAGGATTCTGCTGCAAGTGCTGCAGGTTTTTTAAAAGGGGATGTAATTGAAAAAGTAAATGATAAAAATGTTACATCTAATACGGAAATCACTGATTTAATAACGGCATCACAAGGTCAGGAAATGACTTTTGTAGTTATTAGAGATGGCAAAGAAATTACATTAACTGCCACACCAAATTTAGTTACAAGTAAGGGTTATACAACAGGAATAAGTGTATATGGTCAAAGAGTAAAGGTAAGCCCATTAGCTTCAATTAAGTATTCCTTTATGGAAGTGGGATATGATATTGGAACAGTTCTTGATAGTTTAGGTATGCTTTTTACTGGAAAATTATCAGTAAATAATTTATCAGGACCTGTAGGAACAGTAAGCGCAATGAGTGAAATTGTTGAGGAAAGCAAAGCAGATGGAGCTTTTTATGTATTTTTAAATCTAGTAAATTTATGTGGCCTTATTTCTGCAAACCTAGGAGTTATGAATTTACTTCCTATTCCTGGACTTGATGGTGGTAAATTAATTCTTTTATTAATTGAAGCCGTTAGAGGTAAGCCAATAGATAAGAAATATACAGGGGTTGTAACAATTATTGGAGTTGTCTTCCTTGTGGCTTTAATGGCTTATGTATTATTCCATGATATTTATTCACTATTCTAGTAGATTGGAGAAAGTTATGTATAGAGACGAAACTAAGGAAATAAGAATTGGTAATAAGGTTATTGGTGGAGGTAATAAGATTTTAATCCAGTCAATGACTAATACACATACAGAGGATGTGGCTGCAACAGTAGCACAGATAAAGGAACTTGAAAAAGCGGGATGTGACATTATAAGATGTACAGTTCCAACACATGAAGCTGCTCTAGCCTTTAAAGAAATAAAAAAGCAAATTAATATTCCATTAGTAGCTGATATTCATTTTGATTATAGATTAGCTATTGAGGCAATTGAAAATGGAGCAGACAAAATTAGAATTAATCCTGGAAATATAGGCTCTACAGATAGAATTAAAGCAGTTGTAGATGCTTGTAAGGAAAGAAATATTCCAATTAGAGTTGGTGTAAATTCAGGCTCCCTAGAAAAGCAATTTATAGAAAAATATAATGGTGTTACAGCTGAGGGTATTGTTGAGTCAGCACTTGATAAGGTAAAGATAATTGAAGATTTAGGCTATGATAATTTAGTAGTAAGTATTAAGTCTTCGGATGTTTTAATGAGCGTTAAGACTCATGAATTAATATCTAAGCAGTGTAAATATCCATTACATGTAGGTATTACAGAAGCAGGTACAGCCTTTTCTGGAACAATAAAGTCATCAATTGGTTTAGGTCTTATTCTTAATCAGGGAATTGGTGATACAATAAGAGTTTCATTAACAGATAATCCTGTAAAGGAAGTATTAACAGCAAAGCAAATTTTAAGAACATTAGGCCTTAGAAAAGGTGGAATAGAAGTTGTTTCATGTCCTACATGTGGCAGAACACAGATAGATTTAATTGGCCTTGCAACAAAGGTTGAGGATTTAGTAAAGGATTATGACCTAGATTTAAAATTAGCTGTAATGGGATGTGTTGTAAATGGTCCTGGAGAAGCTAAGGAAGCAGATTTGGGAATTGCTGGCGGTAAAGGCGTTGGCGTATTAATTAAACACGGAGAAATTGTAAAAAAAGTTCCTGAAGATCAGTTATTTAACTGCTTAAAGGAAGAATTAGATAATTGGGAGAATTAAGATGTATAAGTTTTTTGATGTTTTTATGACTTTGAAATTACCTGACAATTTAAGAACATATTTTGAAGATGTTGAGATTATAAAGGTTACTAAAACATCAACAAACTCTTTAGCAAGAATCTATATTAAATCCACTAGAATTATAGATAAAGAGATTATTTATAAGGTGGAAGATGCTTTAAAAAGACAGATTTTTAGAATCCAGAATATGAATGTTAGGGTAATTGAAAGATACAAATTGTCAAGCCAATATAATCCAGTAAATATTATGGATATGTATTATCCAAGTATACTTTTTGAGCTTGAAAAATATTGGACACTTGAATTTAACATTCTTAAAAATTCCACATGGGAATTTTTATCGAGGGATTGCTTAAAGCTATATATAGAAGATAGCTTCCTTGCAAGAGCACATGGAGAAGATCTAGTATCTTATTTTAAACAGATTTTTCTTAATCGATTTGGATTTGAAATTGATGTGGAATACGAATATGTGGAATCAAAGTCTTCATTTGAAGAGGAGAAGGCATATAAAGTAAGACGAAGAGTTGAAGAAATCCAAAATAACATTAAGGAAGTAGATGAAGAAGTTAAGGCACAGCGCAAGATAAAAGAAGAAAAGGAAGCAAAACAAAAAGCCTACCTTGAAAAAATGAATGCAAGGGAAAGAGGCGGAAGTAGAAATACTCTTAATTATGCAAAACGTAAGCCAAATGATGATGTTTTATGGGGTAGAGACTTTTTTGAAGAGCCAATATCTATACAAACAATTGATTCAGCTATAGGTGAATGTGTAATTTCAGGAATGGTTAGAAGTGTAGAGACAAAGGAAATTCGAAATGAAAGAACTATTGTAAGCTACGCAGTTACTGATTTTACGGATTCAATCATAGTTAAGATGTTTACTAAAAATGAGTATTTAGAAGAAATATTAGATATAGTAAAGCCAAAGAGCTTTATAAAAATAAAAGGTATAGCTCAGTTAGATAAATATGATGGTGAAATAACAATTTCTAATGTAAGTGGAATTAGAAGAGCTAACGATACAAGAGTTGTAAGACAGGATAATGCTCTACATAAAAGAGTGGAATTACATTGCCATACAAAGATGAGTGACATGGATGGCGTTTCCTATGTTGGAGACATTATTAAACAGGCTTATAAATGGGGCCACAGAGCCATAGCTATTACAGATCATGGCGTAGCTCAGGCCTTTCCAGATGCTAATCATACAATTGAAAGCTTAGAAGGAGCAGCCAAAAAGAAGGGCGAGGACTTTGACTTTAAGGTAATTTATGGTGTTGAGGCTTATTTAGTTGATGATACAGTAAAGGTTGTAACAAATGCTAAAAATCAGTCTTTAAAAGACAGCTATGTGGTTTTTGATATTGAAACTACTGGTTTTTCAGCTATTGAAGATAAGATTATAGAAATTGGTGCAGTAAAGGTGTGCAATGGTGAGATAGTTGATAAATTTTCAACTTTTGTAAATCCGCAAATACCAATACCATTTAGAATAGAGAATTTAACTCATATTAGTGATCAAATGGTTATGAATGCGCCATTAATAGAAGAAGCCCTACCTCAATTTATAGACTTTTGTAAGGATTCTTGTGTAGTGGCACATAATGCTATGTTTGATACAAGTTTTATTTCAAGAAAAGCAGCGCTTTTAGGAATAGAGCTAGATTTTACAATAATAGATACAGTGCCATTAGCACAATTTTTAATGCCAAATCTTCACAATTATAAGTTAGATACATTAACTAAGCATTTAGGCGTAATATTAGATAGCCACCATAGAGCGGTTGATGATGCCAAGGCAACAGCAGATATTTTTGTGAAATTTATAAAAATGCTTGAGGAAAGAGATATTTTTACTCTAAAGGATTTAAATGAAAAAGCTAAAATGACAGATGATATAATAAGAAAATTACATCAATATCACTGTATAATACTAGCTTCTAACGAAATGGGAAGAATAAATTTATATAGACTTATATCAGCATCCCATTTGCAATATTTTAGTAGATTTCCTAAGATGCCAAAAAGTTTAGTAAATAAGTATAGGGAAGGCTTAATTATAGGATCAGCTTGTGAAGCAGGGGAATTATTTAGAGCTTTAGTAAATGGTAGATCAGATGAAGAAATAGCAAGAATAGTAAGTTTTTATGACTATCTTGAGATTCAGCCAATTGGAAATAATGCCTTTATGATAGAAAAAGAAGACTATTACGTAAAGGATGAGGAAGATTTAAGAGATTTAAATCGAAAAATAGTAGAACTTGGCGATAAATTTGGAAAACCCGTACTTGCAACCTGTGATGTGCACTTTTTAAATCCAGAAGATGAGGTTTATAGACGAATTCTTATGGCAGGAAAGGGCTTTGATGATGCAGATAATCAGGCACCACTATATTTACATACAACAGAAGAGATGTTGCATGAATTTGATTATTTAGGCGAAGAGAAGGCCTTTGAAGTTGTTGTTACAAATACTAATAAAATTGCAGATATGTGTGAAGTGATTTCGCCAGTTAGACCAGATAAGAGACCACCGGTAATTGAAAATTCAGATGAAATGCTAAGAAAAATATGTTATGACAGAGCACATGAATTATATGGCCCAAATCTTCCAGAAATAGTTTCAGAAAGATTAGAGCGAGAATTAAATTCTATTATTTCTAATGGATATTCTGTTATGTATATAATTGCTCAGAAGTTAGTATGGAAATCTAATGATGATGGATATTTGGTAGGTTCAAGAGGATCTGTAGGATCATCTTTTGCTGCCACAATGGCTGGTATTACTGAAGTAAATCCATTAAGTCCACATTATTTGTGCCCAGAATGCTATTATGTAGATTTTGATTCAGAGGAAGTTAAAGCTTTTGCAGGTGGCGCAGGATGTGATATGCCAGATAAGTTATGTCCTAAATGTGGTCATAAATTGGATAAATTAGGCTTTGATATACCATTTGAAACTTTCCTTGGATTTAAGGGAAATAAAGAGCCGGATATCGATCTTAATTTCTCTAATGAGTATCAGTCAAAGGCCCATGCCTTCACTGAGGTTATTTTTGGAAAGGGACAGACATTTAAGGCTGGAACAGTAGGTACAGTAGCTGATAAGACAGCTTACGGATATGTATTAAAGTATTTTGAAGAAAAAAACGAAAAAAGAGCACAAAAAGGTGAAACACCAATAGTAAAAAGAAGATGCGAAATTGAAAGAATAGCTAATGGATGTATAGATGTAAAAAGAACAACAGGACAGCACCCTGGTGGAATTGTAGTACTTCCTCTTGGAGATGAAATCCATTCATTTACACCAGTACAGCATCCAGCTAATGATATGACAAGTAATATTATTACAACACACTTTGATTACCACAGTATTGATCATAACTTGTTAAAACTTGATATATTAGGACATCTAGATCCTACAATGATACGTATGTTACAGGATTTAACAGGAATGGATCCATTAACAATACCGCTAGATTCTAAAGAAGTAATGTCATTGTTTAAAGATACAAGCGCACTAAAAATAAAACCAGAAGATATAGGCGGATGTAAACTAGGAGCACTTGGAATACCAGAATTTGGTACAGATTTTGCTATGCAGATGCTTATAGATACACAGCCTACTAAATTTTCTGATTTAGTAAGAATAGCAGGTTTATCACATGGTACAGATGTATGGCTTGGAAATGCTCAGGTTTTATTAAAAGAGGGGAAAGCCACTATCGGTACAGCTATTTGTACAAGAGATGATATTATGACTTATCTAATTCAGATGGGAATAGAATCTGAAACAGCTTTTAAGATAATGGAAGCAGTAAGAAAGGGTAAGGTAGCCAAGGGTAAAGAAGCAAAATGGGAAGAATGGAAACAATTATTATTAGATCATGGCGTACCAGATTGGTATATTTGGTCATGTGAAAAAATTCAATATATGTTCCCTAAAGCTCATGCTGCAGCATATGTAATGATGGCTTGGCGAGTAGCTTATTGTAAAGTATTTTTCCCATTAGAGTTTTATACAGCCTATTTTTCAATAAGAGCTAAGGCTTTTGATTATGAAAAAATGGCAATGGGACGTGATAGACTAGAATATTACATAAATGACTATAAACAAAAAAAGGCAGAAGGCACAATTTCTAATGTTGAGGATGATGAATTACATGACATGAGAATAGTGCAAGAAATGTATGCTAGAGGTTTCGAATTTATGCCAATAGATATATATAAAGCTAAGGCAAGGTCTTTTCAGATAATTGATGGAAAAATAATGCCATCCTTTAAGGTAGTATCAAAAATAGGTGAATCTGCAGGTGAATCCATAGAGATTGCGGCTAGATACGGAAAATTCTTATCAAAGGATGATTTAAGAACAAGAGCTAAGATAGGTCAGACAGTAATAGATAAATTAACCGACTTAGGTTTACTAGAGGGAATGGCAACAAGCAATCAGTTATCATTATTTGATTTATAAATACACCTAGTATCTAGTCTATAAATAGCTAGTGGATATGTAGAAATAATACCTAGTATCTAGTCTATAAATAGCTAATGGATGTGTAGAAATAATAATAAGTCCTTGGGTTAAATAATTGGATTAACCTAAGGACTTTATTTATTGTATGGAAACTGACATAACAAAGAAATAAATGTGACTTAAATAAAGTGAAATATAATATATAGTAAAAAAATTGCAGAAAAAATGAGAAAAAGGTGTTGACATAATAAAAGAGAGGTGATATTATATACAAGTCGCTGCGATACAGCAGCAACACAAAAACAAAACAAAGCCAGTAAA
>NZ_JNKW01000008.1 GCF_000702205.1 Lachnospira multipara LB2003
ATTCGCAATCCGCTTCGCTTCTTGCTCACGAACGCAGCCGATGCTTTCGCATCGTATCATAGAATAGCAAGCTAT
This sequence comes from Lachnospira multipara LB2003, assembly GCF_000702205.1. GTDB lineage: Bacteria > Bacillota > Clostridia > Lachnospirales > Lachnospiraceae > Lachnospira > Lachnospira multipara_A. Next base: position 76 of record NZ_JNKW01000008.1, read on the forward strand.
TCTATGATTAACAAAAACACATTCGTGTTTTTGTTAGCTGCGTTCAAACTGTGAATTATACAGGTCGGCATAGAAGCCTTTTCTTTCTAATAATTCGTCATGGGTTCCTTGCTCTATAATATCGCCATCTTTCATAACTAGAATCATATCTGCATCTTTAATTGTTGATAATCTATGGGCAATTACAAAACTTGTTCTTCCCTTCATGAGATTATCCATTGCCTTTTGAATTCTAATTTCTGTTCTTGTATCTACTGATGATGTTGCTTCATCTAAGATTAGAATTGGATTATCTGCAAGAATTGCTCTTGCAATTGTAAGAAGCTGCTTTTGTCCCTGAGAAACATTACTTGCATCTTCATTTAATTCCATATCATATCCGCCTGGAAGGGTTTCAATAAAATGATGTGCATGGGCGGCTTTAGCGGCTGCTATAACTTCTTCATCTGTAGCATCAAGACGTCCATATCTGATATTTTCCATTATACTTGCCTTATAAGCCCATGTATCCTGTAATACCATACCAAAGGCATCTCTTAATTCACGTCTATTAAAATCTCTAATATCGTGACCATCGATTTTTATGCTACCACTATCAACATCGTAAAATCTCATAAGAAGCTTAACCATAGTTGTTTTACCTGCACCCGTTGGACCAACTATAGCTACCTTTTGTCCAGGTTTTACCTTAGCACTAAAGTCCTTAATAATTGTCTGGTCTTTATTGTATCCAAATTTAATATGTTCGAAATCCACATAACCTTTAATATTCTTAGCAGATACAGGATTTGGAACTTCCTGCTCTTCCTCTTCCTCATCTAAAAATTCAAATACTCTTTCAGAGGCTGCAGCCATTGACTGTACCTGATTTATAACCTGAGCGATTTGCTGTATTGGCTGAGTGAAGTTTTTAACATATTGAATAAAGGCCTGTATATCACCAATTGAAATCCTACCCTTTATTGCAAGTAGTCCTCCAAGAAGTGCCACTGCAGCATAGCCTAAATTACCTACAAACTGCATTATAGGCATCATCATTCCTGAGAAAAACTGCGATTTCCAAGCTGAATTATATAGCACATCATTAGTTTCATTAAAGTCTCTAACGAAGTCATTTTCCTTGTTAAATGCCTTAACTACTAAATGTCCACCGTAAGTTTCCTCAATTGTACCGTTTATCTTACCTAGGTATTCCTGTTGAACCTTAAAAAACTTCTGGGATTTCTTGATTACAAAAGAAATAAGTCCCATGGAAATAGGTAAAATAATTATTGCAATTAAAGTCATGTGAACAGAAATACTTAGCATCATAACAAGTACACCTATTAATGTGGCAACACTAGTTATAATCTGAGTAATACTCTGGTTTAAGCCCTGGCTTAAAGTATCTACATCATTAGTAATTCTTGATAAGATTTCACCGTAAGTTCTTGTCTCGAAATACTTCATTGGCATTCTATTTATTTTTAAAGAAATCTCTTTTCTTAACTGATAACTTACCTTTTGAGTAATTCCAGTCATTATAAAGCCCTGAATTAAGCTAAATACTGCACTTAATACATATAGACCTAATGTAAAAAGAAGAATCTTTGCGATTTTTTCAAAATCAATTCCACCAACACCAGAAATCTTATTTACAAGTCCTTCTGATAAAACTGTTGTAGCTCTACCTAAAATCTTAGGTCCAAAAACTGAAAAGACCGTTGAAATGGCAGCCATTACCATAACAATAAAAATGGCAAATTTAAAACGTGATATATAAGACATCAACTTGCCAATAGAGTCCTTTAAATCCTTTGGTTTTTCACCTGGTACCATGCCTCTTCCTGGACCCCTTCTTGGTCTATTATTCTCTGCCATTTTTATCACCTCCCTCAAGTTCTTCACTGGATAACTGTGAACTTGCTATTTGTCTGTAAGTTTCACATGATTTTAAAAGCTCTTCATGTGTTCCCTTTCCCACAATTACACCGTCATCCATAACAAGAATTTGGTCTGCGTGAAGGATAGTACTAATTCTTTGTGCAACAATAATAACTGTAGAATCCCCCACATTTTTCTTAAGTTCAGATCTAACCTTTGCATCTGTCTTTAAATCAAGAGCAGAAAAACTATCATCAAATATATAAATAAGTGGCTTTTTAGCAATGGCTCTAGCAATTGAAAGTCTCTGTTTTTGTCCACCAGATACGTTAGAACCACCCTGTGCTATGCTACTTTTATATCCGTCACTTTTCTTATCAATAAATTCAGTGGCCTGGGCAATACTTGCGGCATTAATAACATCTTCCATGCTTGCATTATCTCTACCAAATTTAATATTAGATTCAATATCACCTGAGAAAAGCACACCCTTTTGAGGAACTATACCAATTAGATTTCTTAAATCCTCAAGTTTAAGGTCTTTAATATCCACACCATCTATTGTAATCTTACCTTTTGTTACGTCATATAGACGAGGAATAAGATTTACAAGAGTTGATTTACCACAACCTGTGCTACCAATAATTGCAGTTGTCTGACCAGGTCTTGCCTCAAAATCAATATCGGATAAGACATTAGCCTTAGCATTAGGATACATAAAATCCACATGTTCAAACTTAACCAAGCCCGATTTTTTCTCAATATTCTTAGTTTCTTTACTTTCCTGAATGCTTGATTTTGTAAGTAATACCTCATCAATTCTGTCAGCTGCAACAATAGCTCTTGGAAGCATAATTGAAAGTGCACTTAACATAAGGAATGACATTACAATCTGTATTGCATATGTAAGGAATGCAGTCATTGTACCGACTTGCATAACACCCTGGTCAATCTTATTAGCTGAAACCCAGATAATAAGCACCGATAAACCATTCATTAAAACAGTCATTACAGGCATCATAAAAGTCATAGTTCTATTAGTAAAAAGAGTTGTTTTTGTAAGGTCTTTATTAGCCTCATCAAATCTTTCCTCTTCGTGAGTCTCTCTACCGAAAGCTCTAATTACTGAAATACCAGTTAAGATTTCTCTTGAAACAAGATTTACCCTATCCACAAGTTTTTGCATAGCCTTAAACTTAGGCATTGCAATTGCCATAAGTAAGCCTACAAAAGCCATAATTACAACTATTGCAAGTCCAATAACCCAGCCCATTCCTGCACCTGTGTTATAAACTCTAATAACGCCACCAATACCAAGAATTGGAGCATATAGAATCATTCTTAACATAAGTACTGAAACCATCTGAATTTGCTGAACATCGTTAGTTGTTCTTGTAATAAGGGATGCTGTTGAGAATTTATCCATCTCAGCATTAGAAAAACTCATAACGTTAGTGTATAACTGGCGTCTTAAATCTCTACCAATTCCAGCACCTACCCTTGAAGCAAATAAACCTACAAGAATTGTTGTAACAGCAATAATAAGAGCCATTCCAATCATCTTAAGACCTGCAATTAAAAGGTATGATGTCTGGTATTTTTCCATATCAAGACCAGCTCTTTTCATGGAGTTTTTAGAAAAATTAATAGCACTTGATTTAACTAATTTAGAACCCATTGTATCGTAAGTTTTTTGAAATTCGCTTCGAATACCGGTAACCATTTGCTGCATAGCTTCTGGACTTTGTAGCGCCTGACTAGCTGCATTAGAGCTAGTAGAATCACTATTTTCCATTTTGTCCTTAACAGAATTAATGATCACTGCTATAAAAGACATCTTATCATCTAGTTCATCAAGTTTTTTACTGTCCTTAACATTAAGACAATAGTTATTAGAATCTGCATTAAAGTCATAACTTTCCTGCCAGATATCTCTTTCTTCATCATTCATAAAAAACGATGCAAAATCATAATCTTCCTTTGTAATCTCGTCAGGTAAAACATGACTTACACCACCATTAATAATACCCACATCAATAATATTAGATGTATATTGTGGTAATCCAAGATCGCAATATGCCTGAAGTCCTAAAAGTGCAATAATAATTATTATTGACTTCCAGTATGGCAATAATGCCTTTACAATTCTATTCATACTTTCTCCTTAATATTTAGTAAATTAACACTGCTTGAGAAAATTGTGCCCTATATCTTAATTTAAAGGCAGTCAGTGAATATTCTACGTAATTATCCTTTAAAGGATCTGCCATAATCACCCTGTCATTTTCTCTATCAAAACCAATTAGGACAAGACAATGTTCACCTTTTATAAATCCCATTGGTACGCCCTCATAATTCCATATCTGTGAATGATCACCTACTGATTTCATATCCTCAGTTCCCCATACAATAACCGGGTATCCTGCCGCTACCAAAGCTAATAATCCATCAACATCTGTTCCTGAAATATTGCCAACCTTTAAATTAGTATTTCCTGAAAGTTCCAAATATTCATCTGCCGCATTACATATGGCCTCTGCCATACATCCAAAGCTATGGTCTTCTCTAACATTTCCAATAAATTTTGTAAAAATATTATCGCCATAATCACCTGTTTCAAGGCAATCCACAAGCTTATCCTTATTAATGTCCACACCATGATAATTTAAAACCATGGCAAGAGATGAAATTTCACATCCTGATGGCAAATCCACTTTCTGTGATAGAAGAGGAAATCCCTTAATAACATATTTATCAGAAGCAACCGCACCAAATGTTGTATGAATTTTATGGTTATTATATAAGTTACCAACCCAAGTTGGCTTAGTGCTTGAAAGATAATCGTTTCTTACATATCCTTCTTTTGTGTCTGTCTCTACTTTAGTGTAACGCTCACCAACCTCCTTTATAATAACTTCATCACCATAATAAAGTTCACTAGCTTTACTAGCTCTGTCATTACCTGCTGTTCTTATCCAACAGTAAATTAGTGCATATGCCCTTTGTCCATCCTTACTAGTAACTAAACTGCCCTCTTCTAAATCATCGACACCATTATTACCTAGTTCAACACTAACCATAGTTGGTGCCTTTGTAGCTGTCGTATCAAAAAAACTATAATTTTCGCTGTCTTCTTCTACAGTTGCTCTATCAGCCGCTATACTTGGCACATCAAAAATAGCAATCTTAATACCCTTCTTTTCCAATCCCCTCTTAATACTATCTGCAAATAAAGTAAGGATCACAACTACTAACGGAATGCCAATTATCAAAGCCGCTTTTCTTACGCTTTTTCTTAGTTTATAACGCTTCTTTTTCCTTTTTTTCATAAAATTCCCCCACAAATTTATGATTAATAACTAAAAGAACCACTCCTAAAACTACTGCAATTACTGATATAAACTGAGATGTTGATAAGACTCCAATACTACCTCTAACATCTCCTCTAAAAAATTCAATTATAAATCTACCTACTCCATATGTAATAAAATAAATAAGTCCCACATCTCCAGCAAGAAAATGTTTTTTGTTACTGTCTTTATTTTTAAGATTTTTCCAAGCTGTATAGCCAAACTTATATGCAATAAACATTAATAATGCCATATTTAAAAAATCTCCACAGGCACTCATTAACTGAGTTGGGACAAGTCTGACACCTGCAGGGGCAAAACCAGAACTTTCTGGGAAAACCACACCAAATCTACTAGTTGTTACCTCTCCATAGCAACATCCTGCAAGAAAACATCCAAGTCTGCCAAATCCCTGTGCTAAGGCAATTTCAGGCATAACAAGGTCAAAATATTCCCCAAAGTTTAGCTTTTTTATCTTACAATAAATTATATTAAATAATACACCAAATATAATTCCGCCATAAACCACAAAACCTGAAGAACCTAAAACCTCAAGGGGTGCCTCTAAAAAGGTCTTAAATTCTACAATTACATATAAAAGTTTAGCTCCTAAAAATCCGCCAATTCCTGCAATTAAAGCAATATCAATAACGGACTCATCTCTTAATTTATATTTCTTAGCTCTAAATTCCGCCACAAAAATAGCTAAAATAAAGCCTATAGCAATCATTAGGCCATAGCCATGGATTGTTACTCCTCCAATGGTAAAAATATCTGTCTTCATTCTTCCTCCCAAAATCACTTAGATATCAGCTAAGTTTAACTCTTTATAAGCTTTTTTAAGTCTCATAGAAAACTCTCTGTAAAAACCAGTTAAATTCTTAGCTTTGTAGCAAGTAGTATAAAAGGTCTTTAGGTTATACATATTAAAAATATGTCTGTTATTATCATCTAATCCACTTAAATTAGTTCTTACATCTGTTAAGTACTTGTGCCACAAGCAGCTAAATTTCTCATACTCTTCAAGTTCACTAATTCCAAGCCACTTCTTAACTTTAACTTTTGTTAATCCCTCTTTATGACACTGATTAGTCTGCAAAATATACTTAAAATTATCCGGTCCCATCCATGCTCTACCAAGTGGAAACATTCTACAAATTCCCGGTCTATTCTTATGTACACTGCATCTGTCAAATTCATCTAGAAACTGACAGGACTTTGTTTCATTGTCCATTGTAATATTAGGAAGAATAACGCCATCAACAATATTTAAAGCAATCTTTTTAGAATCCACTAAGTCATTAAAAGATATAGTCTCTCCTATCTGCTCTTTATTCTCATCAAAAAACCTGCCAATAGTAAGCTCAAAAATATCCCTTGGATCTAGTACAATGCTTTTGTCCATATTCTTACAGCATAAAGCCCTACATCCACTGCAATTATTAGTCTCTGCTTTAACTAAATCATTGCTTTCATATAGCTTTCCATCAGAGATTTCTTCTAAGGTTGTTTCTCGTATCATTTTCTCTCCTAATTTTACCATATTTGTTATTTTTTTATCCAGCTAAATGCACTATTTTAGCCAAAAAGCTTTGTTTTTGATTATAGCATTATTGATTTTACTATGCTACAATTAGTACCGTTGTTTAATAAAAAATTTATTAGACTTTGTTTAAGGAGATTACTAAATATGAAAAAGGAAAAAATTATCACTTTTGGTGAACTCATGATGAGACTTTCACCTGAAAACAATGAGCGTTTTACACAAGCTCACTCTTATGAAGCAGTTTATGGCGGTGGAGAAGCTAACACAGCTGTTTCATTAGCTAATTTCGGAGTTGATGTAGACTACGTTACAAAGCTCCCAAATCACCCAATCGGTCAAAGTGCCGTTAACTCTCTTCGTCAATATGGTGTCGGTATTGACTCTATCGTTAGAGGTGGCGATCAAATAGGTATCTATTTCCTCGAAAAGAAAACATCCCAGAGACCAACAAACGTAATATATAACCGTGCTGGTTCCGCATTCGCTCTTGCAAAAGAAAGCGATTTTAATTGGGATAAAATTTTTGATGGTGCAACTTGGTTCCATTTTTCAGGAATCACACCTGCAATTTCAGAAGAAATGGCTAAGATTACTATTACAGCTTGTAAAAAGGCTAAGGAACTTGGTCTTACAGTTAGCTGTGATTTAAATTACAGAAGCAAGTTATGGACTAGTGAAGAGGCTTGCAAAGTTATGTCTGAAGTTTGCAAGTATGTTGATGTTTGTATTGCTAACGAGGATGATGCTATCGGTATCTTCTCAATGGATCCAAGCAAGGCAGGGGATAAAGAAAAGAACGCATATATCGCTGAAGAACTTACTAAGATGTTCCCTAACTTTAAGTGCGTAGCTTCTGTATGGAGAGAAGAAAAAACAATTACAACATTCAAGCTTCAGTCAATGATTTATAAAGATGGTACAGCTTACTATAGTAAAGAATACTTTATGAATATCCTTGATTATATCGGTGCAGGTGATGCTTATTGTGCTGGTATTATCTATAGCTTTATCAATGAATATGATACTCAGAAAGCAGTTGAATTCTCAAATGCAGCAAGTTGCTTAAAGCACACAGTATCTGGTGACTTTAACTTAGTAACTGTTGAAGAAGTAAACAAACTTGCATTTGCAAAAGCTGGAAATGAAGTTTCAAGATAAATAAAAAAGTTGCATAAAAACCAAGCTATGGAAAACGTAGCTTGGAAAATAAACTGTAAAAACGCCCCTTAAGTATAATCTTAAGGGGCGTTACTTTAATATTCTACATCACGAATTCCGTATTTTTCAATAATATAATCCATATCCTTATCACCACGACCTGAAAGGTTAATAAGAATTGAACCCTTACCCATCTTCTTAGCAAGCTTTATTGCATATGCAACTGCATGGGAACTTTCAATGGCAGGGATAATGCCCTCAAGTCTTGAAAGTGTATAGAATGCATCAATAGTCTCTTCATCATCTACAACATCATACTTAACACGGCCTAAATCACGAAGGAAAGCGTGCTCTGGACCTGAAGATGGATAATCAAGTCCGCTGGCAATTGAGTAAACTGGAGCAGGTTCTCCATTTTCATCCTTTAACATAATAGAATTAAAGCCATGCATAATGCCCTCAGTTCCATAAGTTAAGCTAGCTGCGTGATCCCCAAGCTTTGGACCACGACCAAGAGGTTCAACACCATAAATATCCACAGGATAATTTAAGAATCCTGAGAACATACCCATTGAGTTAGAACCACCACCAACACAGGCTACTACTGCATCTGGAAGTTCTCCTGTCATTTCAACAAACTGCTCTCTAGCTTCAATACCAACGATACTCTGAAAATCACGAACCATCATTGGGAATGGATGTGGGCCAACGCAAGAACCGATACAATAAATTGCGTCCTTATATTCTCTTGCATATGCTGCAAATGCAGCATCTACAGCCTCCTTTAAAGTCTGAAGACCATCTGTAACAGAAATCACATTAGCACCAAGAATCTTCATTCTAGCCACATTAGGAGCCTGTTTCTTAATATCAACAGCACCCATGTAAATATCGCATTTTAAGCCAAAATAAGCTGCAGCTGTAGCAAGAGCAACACCATGCTGGCCTGCGCCTGTTTCAGCGATAATCTTAGATTTTCCCATATATTTTGCAAGTAAAGCCTCACCCATACAGTGATTAAGCTTATGGGCACCAGTATGATTTAGATCCTCTCTCTTAGCATAAAGCTGAACATTACCAATCTTACTTGATAATCTCTCAAGATGAGAAATTGGTGTAGGTCTACCCTGAAATTCCTTACGAATACGACGTAATTCATTAATAAACTTTCTAGACTTACAGATTGTAAAATAGCTCTCTGTAATTTCATTCATAGCAGCCTGAAGTTCATCTGGAATGTAAGAACCACCATAAGGTCCAAAATATCCCTCTTCATTTGGATAGTTCTTGAAATAAGTATCGAAATTCACGTCATTAAAATTCATCTCTTCCTCCATTCTGTGACAACAATAGTCGTCACAAATCCCTAAATTTTTTACATTTACTACAATTATTATTTCTTAGGGATGTTATATTATAAAAGTTTATCACTTTAAAGCAATAAAAACAATGTGAATTCCGTAAATAATTAATATATTTCCTATGCATTTGGCTAAAATCCTAGGTCATATTTATTTATAATCTTATTGTATTTATCAAGTAACCCCGAATCTAATTCGTTATATTTAGAAACAAAACTTGTATATGAACCTGATGGATTTACAACCATAGATACAAAAGAATACCAATCATCATAGAAATCTTCTATTTGATTATATGCATCTTTCCATTCCTCCGGTGGATTTGCTAACAGTTTCATATCCGTCGTAATTTCAGACTGTTTCTTACTTAAATTATCTATCTTCGTTTCAAAACTTTTCGTTGTATATAAATCAACTAATGCATTATTAAAATCATCATAAAACTGTCCATAACTATTCTTTGTATATTGATCAGTTTCCGTATCACTCGTACTCCAAATACTATTATTCCATACTTTTCCAACTAATGATCCGCAAGATTCAGCATCTGCAGCAACGCTAATCATGTCATACATTATATTTCTTGCATTTATTCTATATTCTTCACTTACCCTTGATGCTTCTTCTATTGATTCTTGTTCTCTTTTTTGCTTTACAATATTATCATTTATCTTTAAGCAAATCAGAACAACTGCAATTACAACAACCGTACCTATAACAGAAAAAAGTAATTTTTTATTTAAATGAAATTTAACGCTTACCTTAGTTAATTCAACCTTTTGTGCATCCGGTTTCTTTGTATCATCTAAAAATTCTACAGGACATCCACAATATGGACATTCTTTTTCTGTGTTACTTATGTATTTTCCGCATTCTTTACATAAAACTACATGATTATTTAACTCAAAACCACAATGTACACATTTTGACGCTTTATCTGAAATTTCTTTTCCACAATTAGGACATAATATAATTGCCATATTAACCTCCTAGGTACATTTATTGTAATATTATTATACCATTAGAATGTGTAATATTAAACAGCTTCTTCCAGCTAAAATGTTCCGATATACACAATCATAGAAGATTTTCTTTTTAGACCTATATATTAAAAAGCTCACATGAAATCATGTGAGCTCAGTGTTTCATTTGGATAGTTCTTAAAAAGTGTCAAATTTCCATAGGGAGTGCCTTACTGCCAATATAACTCATGCAAATTCAAATATTCTGTCTGGAAACTCTTACTTGGATCATTTAAGCAGTCAAATTTAAATGAGAAATAAATGTCTTTATTCTTAATGTCCGTAAATTCCTCATCATAAGAATATACTCCACCAGTTTCAAAAACAGTATTCCTTGGTAAAAACTCGTCATAAAGTCCATATGTTGATGATAGTGTTTTATTATTTATTTTTAAATCATTATCATTAACTTCAAAGTCGTAATCCGTTTTATTATGAATTAAGAACTTAAATCCATCATCATCATAATTTATATATTTATTATTATCTTCAGCCTTGTTGTAAGTACTATAAATATCCACATATTCATTAGAATAAATCAATGCCTTACCTGTAAAATCATAGTCTGTATTAATAGTTGATGTAGTGCTTATCTCAATAGCTTCATCAGAATCATAAATCGACTCGCTATCCATATCATCTACATAAATGCTACTAAAAATCATATTTTTAATTTCACTTTTACTTACATCATATACTCTTTCATAGAATGTAACCGTCTTATTTTTTCTAACATTCTCATTGAAATAAATAAAAAAGGAATCATCGCTATAATCGTTAATGCATGTGGATTTTGCAACAACTTTAACATCCTTATCAGAATTATTAACCACTTCAAATTCAACTTTAAATAAATTACTGTTTGAATATGATCTACTATCCTTATAGATGTTTTTTATAGTAAGCTTAATATCATCACTATCTATTAATACACCGTCACCTTCAATTTGATAATCAACCAATTCATAATTCTCGTAAGATGCTTCGTTTAATTTGCTATCTTCATTGAATTTATTATCCATTCTAGGAACATATTTATCAAATAATCCCATAAGAGCAAATATTCCCAATACAACAAATGTTATTATAGCTAATCTCTTAGGAATTGAACCATTAGTTTTTTGATTATTAGCACTTCCATATGTATCAAACTTATGTACCCCTTTGTTAGCTGTATCATCTACATAATTGAATTCATTCTCATATCGATGAATCCATTCTTCATCAAACTCATAACTTGCGCCACAATTAGGGCATTTGCTCTCTTTAGCTGTATTCACCAATGATCCACAATAATCACATGTAAGAATTGGGCTTACAAACTTTTTATTTTTAAATTTCTTCTCATTTATGCTATTGTCAGTTCTAGTTCCATATCTTTTTTCAGTTTTTCTAGAAAGTAGTTGTTCTCTAACAAATCCCCCTACAAAAACAATAACTGTAACAATAAGTAAAATTAATAATACTACCATTTTCTCCTCTTAATCCTATCTTTTTGACATTTTCTTTAGATACTCATCCTTTAATTTGCATTCCTGTTTTAATCTTAGTATCTCATTTTCTAAATGTTCTACGTACTCTCTTGTTAATTTTACGCCACCCCTAACAGCTACGTCACTATGCTGTTCCATTTCTGATAGCCACTGTTCTAGGGATCTTTTTCTTATATTATTATATGTCTCATCTGGTCTTGTAAACATCTTAATACTCCTTTATTCTGTCCACAACATGTGTTAATTCCTCATTTCTAGACCATCTTCTTAAATTATCCAGAAATATATTAACACATACTTCTATAGTATACTCATTTGTTAATTTTCCCGCAATATGCGGTGTAATTATTAAATTAGCCATATCCCATAATTTAGAATTTTTCTCTATTGGTTCCTGTGAAAAAACATCAAGAGCAGCACCGTAAATCTCGCCTTTTTCAAGCATTTCAACTAATGCTTTTTCATCAACTGCCTGACCTCTGCCAACATTAATAACTATTCCATCATGTCCGATTTTTTCTAATTCTTTTTGTCCTACTAGATTATTAGTCTCCTTAGTAGCTGGCATACACATAATTACAATATCCCCTGCTTCTAAGACAGAATCTAATCTTTCTATAGTTTCAATCTCATCAAAGTAACTAGCAAATTTTGTATTTATTTTACCTGATCTATTAATACCAATAATTTTACTTGGCTCAAAGGCTTTAAGTCTTTTAGCTGTATTTCCACCAATATCCCCTGTTCCAAGAATTACAATTCTACTATCCTTAATTGTTCTTTGCCAAACTGGAGTCTCCCAAACATGCTCAAGTTGACCCTTTACAAAGCCTGCTTCTTTTCTTAAAAGCATAAGAAGCACCATAACTATATGTTCTGAAATAATAAGACCATATGCACCTGAAGAATTAGTTAAAATCACGTCATCCCTTAAAACTCCAGGCTTTAAAAAGACTTCAACCCCTGCAAAGGGTAGCGCAAGCCAAGACATTTGCTTGCATTCTGACACAATACTTGGAATATATCCAAAAACTATATCCGCATTGGAAAGATGACCACTGGCCTCTGTCTCATTTTTATAAAAATTTATTTCATAATTTATTTCTTTAGCAACAGCTTCAATCTGTGCTCGTATTTTTTCATCAAAAGATGGGTTCACCACTGCGATTTTCATAAATCTTGCCTCCCTAATCACTTTATCAATATTATGACATAGGCAGATTTCATGGTAAAGGTGAAGATTTGCACTATTTAACAACCATTCTGTTGAATAATTCTACGCTCTATCTCTTTAATTGGTTCAAACAATCCCAATAAAGTAAACGAACTGCTTGGATTCATATTTTTGTTTAACCATTCAGTATAGTCACAATCATACAGCAAGTGTTTTGTCAACCTAGTGTAATACTCATTCGATGGCATAGCTTTCAACAATTTCTTTGACGCCTGATTCATCATTTCCTGTAATACACACTTTTCAACCTGTCCATCCTTTAATAGCTTGTATATCATATGGAAATAAAATATATCTCGCTCTTCACTCTGTGGATATTCTGATAGTATTTTATTCTCCTCAAACATTAATTTAAGAGTTTCATTTATTTCATCATCCAACTCAAAAACTCCTAGATACTCCATCTGAATAACCCAGTCAAGCATTCCAAGATTAGTTGAATCTCCAGGTTCAGCATTAGCTCTTCTTGCATATTTTTATATTTCACCAACAAGCCAATCACTCTCCATTATTTTCTGTTTCCAGTTATTCGCAAATATCAAATACTGCCCAAGCTGAAGAATAGTCTTCTTATCATTTTCCTTATACAGTTTGTACGCAGGAAAATCACCATAAATATTTTCTGCTTTTAAAAACGATGAAAAAACATTGTAAATCCAGCAAAAATACAAAACACTAAAAATACACTTGCATTTGTATACTTTGTAATTAGCTCAGAAAATAACAATGTAGCGTATGCAACCATTGCTACGATTGCCTCTACAAAGGATATTATTGGTGCAAACAGTAATGCTCTACTATATACTTTTCGAATTTTTTTAAATTGACTCTCATTGTTTACTGCTGGAAGATCTGGTATTGCTATTCCACCTCTAAGTGTTATTTTATTTGGATAAAATATAAATTTCCATTTCTTATCATCCTTATAAAAGCCAAATAAAAATATAGCCACAAACCTAAGTGGAACCTTGTTTATCCAAAAATAAAATGCGTGAGATAATTCATGAAGCGTAACAGAAAATAACATTGCTAATGCAAACAATCCGATTATAGTAGCATAGTCGATTCTATGTTTAAATAGCTTATCTATCTCAAACTCAGTCATAAATGTGCCAATTCCTATTCCAAATAAAATGGATATCACCAGAACTAAAATATATTGGCAAAACTTCTTCATGCAATTTCTCCTTCAATATTCTACTTACATTTATATCAATCATTTCGTTTCATCTTTTTCAACATAGGTCATCATCTTATTATAAAAAATAATATAAGAAATAAAAGCATATATTACAGCTCCACCAATAATAATATAATTATCAAAAATTCTTCCAATTATACACAATCCCAAGAAAACAAAAATCAATATTGCTATTGTTGTAACTTTGCTACGAATATATTTTTGTTTTAATTGCTTTTTAGTCATAATCTTATCCTCCTATTAATAAAATACAACGGACAAATCACAAATATGACGGATATAGATTAGAACCCTAATCTACTCATCAAAAGCCTCCTCTTAAAAGAACTACTTATTCCATAAATTCATCATAATTTAATTCTTTAAATCTATTATACATATTTTTTTCACCTTGTCCAAAAGAAAAATAACAACATAACTAATAGCCAGCCCCAAATATATAAACAATCGAGTAGGAGGAATTTCTCATGAGCGAGAAATTCCGACCTCTCACACCACCGTGCGTACCGTTCGGTACACGGCGGTTCAATCAATTTAACAAGTAACACACCTTTCGGTGTAGTAATCTAACATTGAGATTAGTCCGAATGCGGCTAATCTCTCATTGCTTATTGCATATGAGACAGCCGTCCCTCTGCAAACTCTGGCGATTCTGCTTCCGGCATAAGCAGCAGCATATGCCCGCTTCCTAGTTACCCCAAGCTTCAATAGGTTCTTTGCTCTGTTCTGTGGAGTTTTCCAATGCTTCCAAATACACATACGAAGTCTATATCTGATATTACTATCAAGTTCTTTACAGAGTGTTTTCATACTTCCTATCTTGAAGTAGTTAATCCATCCTCTGATGAGTTGATTAAGTTTCTCTACTTTATAGCTGTTGCTAACGCCCCAACTACGACATGTAAGTTCTTTCATTCTCTTCTTGAACTTTGCTACTGATTTCGCATGTGGTTTTGCTTTAAACTGATGCGCTCTTGAGTCAAAGTAGAATCCAAATCCAAGATATTTAAGTCCTTGTGGTTTGTCCACTTTGCTCTTGGTCATGTTGACCTTGAGACCTAGTTTCTCCTCAATGAATCGAGAGATATTCCTCATGACTCTATTAGCAGACATTTCACTACCAACCATGATGATGCAATCATCTGCATATCTTACAAAGTTGAGTCCACGCTTTTCCATCTCCTTATCAAGTTCATTCAACATGATATTCGCCAATAATGGCGAGAGATTTCCTCCTTGTGGTGTTCCCACAATAGAGTCCTCGTACTCATCATCAATCATGATTCCGCTGACTAGGTATTTCCTAACGATAGAAATAACATCTCCATCTTTAATAGTTCTACCTATGATGGTCATAAGTTTATCGTGATTTACTGTGTCAAAGAACTTTTCCAAGTCAATATCTACAATCCAGTCATTACCATCATTCATCATGTCGAGCGCTGTTAGGATTGCTTGCTGTGCACATCTATTAGGTCTGAATCCATAACTGTGGTCATGAAATTTGTTCCTCATAGATTGGTGTTAAGACCTGTGCTATGGCTTGTTGTATGAATCTGTCTGTTACTGTTGGTACTCCTAGGTTTCTGACACCGCCATCAGGCTTTGGTATCTCCACTCTTCGTACTGGCTGAGGTCTATACTTTCTTGTCCTCAACTGTTCTCTGATAATGTCGCCGTTCTTTTCAAGATGTTCTTTGAGTTCTGTGTACTTCATTCCGTCCACTCCCTCTGCACCTTTGTTTCGTACGACTTGCAGATATGCTCTGTTGAGATTATCGCTAGATAGTATCTGCTCCATTAGACTACTTGTGTCCATGCGTTCTTTCCTTTCCGCCTCGCTTGATTTGACCACCCTTTCCCCGATTGGTTACGGCAGATGTTGTCATTTCTGCAACACGAGACATACTCAAACTTATTGATTGTTCACCCCTTCGCTCCATTTCCATTACAGAAACTTCTTCACTACTATGGGTTCGGCTGACTTCTCACAGTTCGTTGTTACTAGGCTAATGAAACCTCTGTGAGACCTCCACGCTTAAGATGCACGCTCTTTCTCTCCATATATCCGCCACATCTACTCTGCTACTACAAAGTGATAGTTATTAGACTTCATTGCTTTTGGCCAACTTATCTCTCATAGCCTAGCCTTATATGTGATTTCTGTCCGTCGGACCAGAGATTTGCTTGCAGCTTCCTTCAGATTCCGTCTCGCGGCGGACACCCTTGCTGTTCGGCTATACACTTCCCACTATCTGGGCGTGTTCGGGACTTTCACCCGTTAGAGCGCGCCAGGCGTGTAAACAAAAAAGCAGTTCCTACTAAATAGGAACTGCAAAGGACTTTGTTTGATATTATATTGCGTTTTGTTATATTTTGTTAAGAATTATGACTGATTAAATTATTCAGCTTTTCTTGAGACATGCTTGTAGTTCTCATCATAGAACTTACCTGCTCTAATGTCATCTGTCATACCTTCGTATGGTGTCTCATTAATGACATCATCATTATCAATTCCTGCATCTGCCATGTATGTGATTGTAGCAAATTCAGGAACTACATACTTAGGATATGTCTCATACTTCTCACGTGCTTCATGCATTTTATCGATGTGCTTATTCTGGTAGCAAACTGTGATTTCAGGATGCTCTTTAACCCACTTAGGGAAGAAGATAACGCCGTTAATCTTACCTTCATTAGGCATAAAATCAAGGGCAACATCTGTACCTGTAGGCTCAGTCCAAGTAACCTTATATATTCCGTCAGCTATTTTAAAAAGGTTAATTTCCTGATCTGTAACCCATCTGCCAGCAACCATTCCACCATGGATTCTATAGCAACATGTATGGTCGTTCTTACAATACCACTCATATTCCCAACCATTATCATATGTGTAAATAAAATGTGTACCTATGAAATCTGATAATTCTTTAAATTCCTTTTTCATAATTATCTCCTTTCTTAACTTAGATGCGTTTCGAAGTTTTTCATGTAAATATTAACATGTAATTAATGACATGTTAATATTCCGCTAATTATGTTATACTTAAATTACAAAATTGTCAACAAGGAGATTTTTATGGCACAGAAAAACTTACTACCTATGATTCTTTTAGGCTTAATAAATATAGATAAAAAAACAGGCTATGATTTAAAGAAGGATTTTGAAACAGAAATTGGAGAATTCTGGTCTGTAAAGCACAGCCAGATTTATCTTGAATTAAAGCGCTTAGAAAATGCAGGAGAAATCAAGTCTACTACAGGTTTTTATGGTAACAAGATAGAAAAAACATATTATGAGATAACTAATAAGGGAAAAGAACACCTTGAAGATTGGCTTAAATCCTACACAGACATTCTATCTGTAAATAAAGACGAATTTGTATTAAAGCTCTACTTCATAAAAAGCCGCCAAGACCCACGTCTTACGGATTTATTGCAGGAGCAATATAGACTACGCTCCAAAAAATTAGAGCATTTAAACGAACGAATGAAGTTAGTATTTCCAACTAAGGAATCTAAAAATGAAAACTTTGGCCACTACTTAATCCTAGACCATGCCATTAGAAGGGAACAAGAATATGTCAATTGGCTAGAGGAAATTCTAGAAAAATAGAGCAGAATACTCTCTGTCAAATCTTATTTTAAATCTAATAAAATGGCTGTCTAAGAAGGTTAATTCTTAGACAGCCTTAGTTTTTATATATTAACGCTATTCAAATATAGCTTTTTCTTTTCTCTTAAACCACTCTTCTGCAGCATATAAAGGGATGTTAGTTATTGTTTCTTGCTTTTTATAAGCAGACATAGTCATCTTTATCCCTTTAAGTTCCTCATTCTCCTTCATGATAGTAGTTAAGCTCTTAGATCTTCTATTCTCTTCAGCCTTAACCTCTAATGGATAAACCTCATCAAGCTGAATAACAAAATCTAACTCTAGTGTTGATTTCTCATTGGTATAATACATAGGGCATTCACTAGTTGCACTTACATATTGCTGACAAACGTATTGCTCTGTAAATGCCCCCTTATATTCAACAAAAGCCTTATTATTAACAAGCACATCCTTAGCCAAAGTATCAGACATTGCCCCTAACAAGCCTAAATCACTAACAAATAACTTGAAAGCTGCTGTATCCTCATAAAATTTAATTGGCTTACACACCTTATTTATTCGATTAACCTTGTAAACTAGACCTGTATTTACCAGCCATTGAATAGCATTCTCAAATTCCTTAGCTCTAGCCCCTTTCTTTAAACTTCCGTATAAAAACTTTTTGTTCTCCTTAGCTAGCTGTGATGGAATTGAATTCCAAACCATGTTAATCTTAGCTATTTCACTTGTTGGCGCATGTTTTGAAAAATCATTCTGATAATCGCTTAAAATCTGCTTCTGTAATCTTCTAACCATCTTTAAATCTTGACTATCTACATAAGTTTGTACAACTTCTGGCATTCCACCTACATAATAATATTGACGTAACAATTCTTTATACTTTTCAGATAATGGACTTAACTCGTCAAATTCTGATGTCCTTAAGAAATCTAGTAGTTTTTCTTCTCCCGTAGCCATAACAAATTCTTCAAAAGACATGGGATATAGTCTTAATTCATCCACCTTACCAACTGGGTATTCTGTTCCCTCATGCAAATGTATACCAAGAAGCGAACCTGCAACAATAATGTGATAATCTCTTGCTTCCTCATTAAAATACTTAAGCGAGGTAATTCCCCTATCTAACTCTTGAATTTCGTCAAGAAAAATAAGTGTCTCTCCAGGAGTGATTGATTCATTAGAAATCGCCTCTAGTGTTCTAATCACTCTATCCATATCAAAATCTTTAAAAAGCTCTTTAACATCATTATTGTTATCACAATTAATATATACTAAATTCTTATATTCTCTCTTAGCAAATTCTTTAACAATATAAGTCTTACCAACCTGTCTTGCTCCATTTAAAATTAAAGGCTTTCTGTTTTTGTTATTTTTCCAGTTTATCAGCTTCTGATAAATCGTTCTTTCCATAATTGCCTCCTTTATCAGTATTTATAGCTATTCTTTAATTTAATATTACACTTTTTCCTAGGAACTTTCAAGTTGATTTCACATTTTTTCCTACGAACTTTTGCCTTAATCTTACACTTTTTCCTAGGAACTTTTGCCTTGATATTACACTTTTTCCTAGGAACTTTTGCCTTGATGTACCAGTCTTGTACCAGTCAAGAAAAGTACGCTTTTGAAGTGTTAGTTTGCTTACACTGCATTCAAAAAAGGGGCTATAAAGCCCCTTATTATACACATATAATTTTTTTAAATTGCAAAAACTAACATTTCTATAAGTAACATTAATATTATAATAAACACAACTATAGCTAAGAAAGCAAACTCTTTCTTAAATAAGCCTGTACTATTATTCTTTCTACTTTGTTGCTTATTAGCTTGCTTTTTTCTTAGCCCCTTGTTTGCCTTAAATGCCGGTTTTATAGCCTTGCAGTACAATGCATACGGATCTTTTGCCTTCATTGCATTAGCATAAAACTGCTTAATCCACTTTACATCATCCTTAGTTAAATCCACATCTTCATTAGTTTCATGAGCTAGCTTATTTCTAACCCAACGTAAATGCTTTAATCGCTTATAATCATCCCTCCAGGATGCAACATATCTCTCGCCATTATGAATTCTTTCCATTGCTTCAATATAATTTGTTATACCAGCATTTCCGCCAAACTCATCCTTTAAAAGCACATCAAGTCTTTTATATTCTTCAAAAAATTCCATTTCAAGTTTATTCATTTTGCCCTGCCTTTAAGTTTAATAAAAGCATTATATCATATACAAAAGCTTATACAAAATGTTCTCACTATATAATTCACTTACTATCTTCTTTGGTAAAACTCTTAGCTATATTTTTCAAAGATAACATAATATCAAACTCAAGTTCCTTTTTTTCTTCTTCCATTTCATTCCTTTTCCTTAAATAATAAAGAA
The DNA here is from genome assembly GCF_000702205.1 of Lachnospira multipara LB2003. GTDB lineage: Bacteria > Bacillota > Clostridia > Lachnospirales > Lachnospiraceae > Lachnospira > Lachnospira multipara_A. The sequence continues at coordinate 20,296 of NZ_JNKW01000008.1, forward strand.
TCGTAGACGTAACCCAAGTACCAACAGAAGTAACTATATATATTACTAATAATTGTAATGCAGCTTCAAGTCTCTCCGTTATTACAATAGCATCCTCTATATCTTTTAGAGAACCTATCATCTGAAATGTACTGACAATTCCTAAAACAAGAATTATCCAGCCAAGAATAAAAATACTCATTTCTACAAACCTTGCAAATCCTCTACTCATAATTAATTCATCTCCTTTATGAAAAATTCAATTTTTACTCGGTCACAACCGAGTCGGTCGCCACCGAGCAAAAAATTTAACTATTAATTACAAATTCTCAACTTTTATAAAATGCCTCTCCTCATAATTATTACATTGAACATAAACACCATAACTTCCTAATTTAGCTTTTAAAGCTCCGCCACATTCTGGACATTTAATATTATATTCAAATATATAATTATCAACCAAATCTACTGTTAACCATTCATTGTTCCCACATTTCAGATTTGAACATTTTAAATATGGAGCTCTCTTACCTCTTGCCATGCCCATATATGCACCGCATTTCTTACATTTTATGTTATCCATTATATATGCTTTAAAGTCTCTACTAATATTTTTCTCGCCATATTTTTGATATTTCTCAGATAATTTACTACCACTATCATTAGTTTCCAAATCAGTAAATTTAATTACAAGAGAAGCAAATCTTGAATTTCTTACTCTAAATATAAAATTTTCTCTATTTTCAAATGAATACCCATTTTTTAAAGAAAACTTTGATTTTAATTTAGGAACACCATACCAAACAATTTCATCATCTATTACTATTAGAGGAAAAATAGCATTTTCCGTTTCCCTTGTGATTTCTTTCCAGTCATCACTTAATTCATTAAAACATCTGGTTTTTACAATTATTTCCACACAATTACTTCTAGTTTTATCTAATAATCTCTGAATTTTTTTGCTTTCGCCTAATTCATTAAAGGGTGCAGGTATACTAATTACAATTTTTTTCTTAGCATTTTCAACATCATCAAAAAATTGATTTTCATAATCTCTAAAATTAATAATTACATTCTCATTTTTAAAAATATTAAATATCTTATAATCAACTATAATCCCCTCTTGTAAAATATGCTTTCTAAGTTTTTCAAATATATGGTTTGTTTGGTTTTTCCAAAATCTACTATCTCCAACAGCTATAAATTTTCCTCTAGCTCTTGTTATTGCAACATTAATAAGTCTAGTAACATTGCGGTTATCACCCTCATCAAGTAAAATACCTAATTTATTAGCAGGAAAATTTTCCACTATATCTAATATTATTATGTCACGTTCTGAACCTTGAAATTGATGTATTGTTGCACATGTTACATTATCTTTTAGTTCCATAAGATTAATAAGAGATCTAATTAATCTTACCTGTGCAACATATGGCGCAATAATACCTATACTTACTTTTGGAGATTTAACACTCATAGCAATTCGAACCGAAACCATTGCTGAAACAATGTTGAAATGAGAATGGTTTTTATCCTTAGCAATAGGTGCATTTATTCCCTTTATGTCAACAAAAACCATGGAACTACCTTTAAAAGGTGCAATGTTAACTATATTTTCATTCTGATTTTTATCAGGTGATTTTAATAATCCGCTATATATTTCTTTATTTGAAAACTTTGCAATTTTAGGATACATTCTTCTTTGCTCATTTAGCATAACAAGCCATGGATGATAATTTATTCTATTAGCAGTATCAACAATCCCTAAATATCTAAATACATCTGTTCCTAGTTCTTTTTTTCTATCTGATTGAACTATGGGCGATAACTGACGAAAATCTCCTACTAGCACTAAATGCTTATAAGTTTTCATTGCAGCATAAATTATCTGAGGCATATTAGCCATACTAACCTCATCAAACAAAACATAATCATAAAAGCGATCATCAAATAAAGAATCCATAAAAACCTTCGTTATTGTAGTAGCTACAACACTTGCATTTAGTACATTTTGCTTTTCTTTATCTTTAATAATTGCCTTTATTTCTTTGAGCTTTTTTTCAGCTTCCTTATATTCAACTGAATTTACTTGTTTCTTTTTATTTAAACCATCCACTTCTTTAGTATAAGATTCAAAAGTAGCCTTAAGTTCCGTCTCTGAGTCAAATGTATAAGTATACGATAGTGCCTCTCTTCTACTTAAAAGATCCTTATTTCTTGGATATCCATATCTTAAAATCTGTCCATTCTTGAAGGCATCATGTAAACCTAACTCATTTTTTCTCTCATATAATTTATTAATAACTCCATCAACAGAAATATTACTATGAGATACTACTAAGATTTTTTTCTTAGAATGATATGCCTCAGCTATTATTGAAGCCATTGTATGCGTTTTTCCAGTTCCTGGAGGTCCCCATATTAAAGTAACTTGATTATTCAATGAAGATTTTACCGCTTCATCTAATCCAAATTTTAAATCCGATAATAATCTATTACTATCCACTAAAAGCAAACCTTCATGCAATAAACTGGCACATATTGTATTATCCTTAAATTTATATTCACTAAGCTTATATGCTAGTTTTCTTGGAATCTCCCATGGTTTTACCAAGAGTTCTGCCACATTTATGTCATCACCAACATAACTTGTTAAAGAAAGCATTATTTGAGTATCCTCGCATGAAATAACATTACACGAAACTTTCTTTTGACCACTTAGTATTAATTCACCTTTTGTTGATTCAGGTAAATATATTTCATCCTGTGTCTCAAAATAATATGCGTAATAATCAGGTAACTTATGTACCATTTTCCCTGAAAACAATTCATATTTTTTTCCACCATTCTTTGATAGAAAATAACTTTCTTCTTTTAGTGCACCTATATATCTATTTATAATAATATCGTCTGATTTTAAATTAAAAAATTTCTCTTCAGTATCCTCAACTCTTATATTATCTTTTAATTTCTTTAGTCGATTTTCGTCAACATCTTTAGTTTCCGACTTTTTCATTTTCCATATACGACTTATGTCGTATTTATACATATAACTATATTCAGTCTTATATACTATATCTGTAAAACTCAAGTAAATATACGAATTCATAAAACTTATTTTGTCACTAATATTATGTATAAGCTCAAGCTTTTTCCTATCTTTTGTATCATATGACTCATATTTAGAAACGAACTCGAATCGTTCATGATTTGCTGTTTCTAAAAAACACTCATCTACACAAATAATAGTATTTAAACTCGTTAGAAATTCAAATGTTATAATTCTTGCTCTACTTGTTTCCGTAATTTTAGGTGCTAAAATCTTAATCTTATCCATAAGTAACTCCTATACTTAAGCTCATTCTCAACATGTGATAGTTTTACTCGGTCACAACCGAGTCGGTTGTGACCGAGTAAAACTTAATATCTACTTAAATTCATCTAAAGCCCTATTATTAATCCCTTTTTACCATAAATATCTGTCTTTATCTTAGTCGTACTAATCTCTGGAGTTCTAGGCAAATAAACCACATCCACTCCTTCATCCCTTAAGAAATCAAATTTTCCTTTCCAGTCATCTCCCATAACAAAAGTGTCGATGTGATACTCATGCATGTCATTTATCTTTTGTTCCCAATTTTCCTCAGGAATTACCAGATCAACATATCTAACTGCTTCAAGAAGCTGCTTTCTTTGCTCATATGAAAAATATGTCTTCTTTCCCTTATCTATCTCATTAAAATAATCTGTTGATAAGGCCACAATTAAATAATCCCCCATCTCCTTAGCTCTTCTAAGTAAATTAATATGTCCGTAATGTAACAAGTCAAAAGTTCCGTAAGTTATAACTCTTTTCATAGCTTTCAGTCCTTTCTTAAGCAACCACTACAAAGTAGTTCTCTCATTTTTACCATTATAATAAAGTGATTTCATCCCCAGCATAACCATGTTCAATATCAACAAATAACGGTTTATGTGTAACTCTCTTTTCCTTAGGAGGTAGTTGCATATAATCTCCAAATAAATATGTCAAAACTTTATCATAATCTTTAGGTCCGTAAAATTTATATCCTTCAAAATCATATAATGCTCTTTCTCTAAATAAAGAATGCTTACAGAAAGCTTTATTAAAAGTTCCCATTATACAATAATCATCGCCTCGAAGATCTAGTTTTTTTCTTCTAGCATCTTCTTTACTTATAAAATCACTTCTAGAACTTAATAAACATATAGATTTATTAATCACAAAATGAATAAAGTAACCTATAACAACACTTATAGGTTTTTTTATTCGTTTAACATAAGGCCAATCAAAACAAGAATTGATAACATTAAATACAACTCTTCTATAGTATTCTATTTTTGAAGAAATTCGACCCATTTTTATTCTCTCTAAAGGGAAAATGTCTATAAAAATACCATGGTTAATATCTAAGCCAACATGTTCTTCCTGTAAAAAAACAGTATTAACGTCTCTGATTTTTATAAAAATATTCGGAGCATTTTTTTCAAATAAAACGTGCTGAGCTTTAAGATTTTCAGGAAGATACCTTACTCCCTCCTTTAAAAAGCGATCATAGTTTTCTCTAGTCATGCATATATCTATATCATCATCCCAGGGAATAAAACCTTTATGTCTAACTGCACCTAATAAAGTTCCATACATAATCATATATTCAATCCCCAATTTTTCACAAACCTTATGCACTTCAATCAAAATTTCTAACTCTTTCTTTTGTAATTTTTTTAAATCATACATCTAATTATCCTCGTTTTAACATAGTTTTTATCTCTTCAAGATTAATAATTACAAACAAAATAATTACAAAAACAGATATGATAAATATAAACTTATATTTTAGGAAGGACACCACAATTGCTTCCAATAAAACCAATACAGAATTTGTCGCTATTTTTCTCCAATCAAATGATAAGTTTAATAATTTATCAACATTTATCATTCTAATAAAAGCTAAAATCATATATGAAATAACTGTTCCTATTACAGCACCCCAAACACCAATATAAATAATAGCTATACAGCTAATCAATAAATTTGTAATTGCTGCAATTAAAGTTGTAACCATATTATTAACAGATAATTTTAATGCTCCATACATGCTTCCACAATAACCAGAAAGCGCATAAAAAACTGCGCCCGTTATAAGCAAAGGAGCAAACTGACTGCTCTTTTCATATGCTTTTGAACTTATATAAATATACATAAATGGTCTTATAAATATACATAAAAAAATAGCCACTAAAAAAACCAAAAACGAATACATTTTAAAAACCTGCATATAAAAATTCTTATCATTACTAGAATCCATTTCTGTTATGGAGGATATTCCCCAAGCCTGTTGAAAAATAGTAATAAAAACTGATAGTAATGACGGAATTTTAGATGCGACAACATAAACCCCTAATGCTGCTTTTCCAACCAAAATTTCTAATATAAATTTATCCGACGATTGTATTACCCACCAAGAAATATTATTTAAAATTAATGGTGCCGAATACTTTACCATATCTTTAGCTAGGCTTAAATCAAAAACTGCATTTTTTAATTCTTTATATAAATTAGCAACAACAAAAATTAAAACAGCTATGATAACGCAAGAAATCACATATGACAAAACATATCCTTCTATTCCAAGTTTCAAATGCGCCACAAATAAAATATTTAAGCTTGCCATTAAAAATGTTTGTAATATACACATAAATGCGTACATTTTTTTCTTATTAACAACCCTTAAATAATTCAACTCTATATCCAATAAAATACTTGCTGAAATATAAATAATTATGTGCCATTTCCATTCACTTATAGTTTTATATAGCGAAAATAGGTTTAAACAAAATAGACATACAAATGATCCTATAACCCATACTATCATTCCCACTAAAAGTACATCCTGTGGTCTATCTTTCCTATATAACCCAAACCTTAAAACAGCATCAAATATAACTATAGAAAAAAACGGAATAGCTAACTGAGAAATTGTAAAAATTAAATCAGATACTCCGTATTCTTCTGGTAACAAGTAATGTGTATATAATGGAACAAGTAAGAACATAATTGCTTTTGAACCGATACTGCCAATAGCAAATATAATAAGGTCACTAAATAACATTTTAAATTTATTATTCTTTGACATTTTCTCCCTACTCTCTCTTAGTTTCTAAACTAATTTCGCATTATGAGAAGTAACATGAACTAATTGATAAGCAATCAAGCCTACAAAAAAGAAAATCCACACTAAATCCCATATATCTACTACATTTTCTTTATAATTCTTATCATTAAACCTAACAATTGGATAAACATTAAATGAAAGAAAAATACTATATCTTATCAAAAATTGTTCTGAATTAATTGCACCAATTACAAACATTAGGCTACATAAAAAAAACTTAGTTGAATTATCTAATACAATCTTTTTATTATATATCTCAGATAAAACGTACACTACTATAATCAGGAAAAATATAAACAAGGCATATATCGGTCTACTATCTGCGTAACCAGATAAACCTCCTAATGTATATACATTAATCATACGTCCATAATAATTTATTAAATAAATATTTGATTCACTCATATAACCAGATAATAAAGTTACAATAACACTCCAAAAAGGCAGTATAATAATTGCTTTATTATAACGTTTATATAATTCATAAAATAATCTTAGAATAATAACGCCACTACTGCCAGGATGAACTAAAACTCCAAAAATGTAAATTGGAATTGATATTATTTTATTCTTACTTATATCTAAATAGATTCCCAAAGATATTATTGCAAAAGCAAGAGTTTGCCTTACCCCAGAAACCGTTAAAGCAATATTATTCATTGCAAAATGAAGTAAAATTATTACAAAAATATCTCTGCTCTTAATTTCATCCCCTAAATAATCTGTAACAATATATCCTAAAATAAAATACTCTATAAATATGGCAATAAATTGCAAAAAAGCATTATTAGGTAATAACGAAATCAAATAAAACAACAAAACACTTCCGTATTGATTTTTATAAATACTATACTTTAATAAATACTTAATGCCTTCTTTTCTAGTTATATCTAAAACAACATAATGTCTATACAAGTCCCATTCATATGGAGGAACAATATGGTAAGCAATAATACCATAAGCTAAACCCAATGCCACAAAGCTAAAAAAGACGTATTTTTTTTTGATTTTTATAGATTTTACCCACCCCACAATGTAAAACAATATAAATTCAGCAATATAAATAAATGATAATTCTAATAACATCTTTTCCCCCACTTATTAATGCTTATAAAGCTATCCTTTATTCTAAATATATTCTTTCAAGTTTCTTATATGCTTTATCAATATTATAACCAGCTTTATCAATCTCATTTTTCATGTCTCTTTTTTTCAATTTAATCAATGAATCTAATAACTCTACCCAAACAGCAATAGGTTTCTTTAAGGAACAAAAATAACATAAATCTGTAATTTTCACTTCCTTAGTTACAGCCCCTGAAATCAAACAAGGTATTCCTGCAGCTTGAGCTTCAATAACTGATAAAGGCAACCCTTCAAAAAAAGAAGGTAAAACAAATACATTGAAGCACTGTATAATTTCATTTACATCACTTCGACTTCCCATTAAAAATACATTTTTTTCAATTTTCTTTTCTTCTATCATTTCTTCTATTCTTTTTAAATCCTTGCCATCTCCAATTAAAACAAGTATTGAATTTTTATTTCGCTTATAATATTCTGAAAAAAGTTCAATCAAAAATTCTTGATTTTTGGGATAATTAAAATTTCCAACATGTCCTATTATTGTCTTATTATCCCATGAAAACTTTCTTCTTATTTTCTCTTCAATATCATTCTTATAAGCAAATTTTTTAAAATCTATTGCATTGACTACCAAACTATAATGTCTCTTACCATATAACCAATAAGCACTTTTCCTAGAACATGCCAAATACTTTGTAGTAACCATCGGTAATAAAAGTCTTAATATTTCCTTTTCTAAAAATTTATATCTTGATTCAAACAAATGGTTAGTGCTATGACAATGACAAATTCTCTTCTTTACTCCAGCAACTCTTCCTACTAACAATGGAAAAAAACTCATTGCATCCATATTTACATGAATTACATCATAGTTACCATTTTTCATAATTTCATATGTCTTTTTAATATTCAAAACTAAATTTTGCTTTTTAGATGGCACTCTATATATGTAACTTCCATTTGATTTAATTTCTTCATCATAGTAAGCTTCTTTATAACCATGACACAAAAAATCAATATGAATCTTTTCCTTATCAATTTTTCTATAATAATTCATAAGCATATTTTCTGTTCCTGCAAGTATCATTGATCCAGAAACTACAATAAGAACTTTTTTCATAATTAATCCACCTATTTAAGCTATATTTAAGTTTCTTTTAAGCTTATATAATCCTCTTATTAGATAACTTGTAATTAAGTAATTGCGACACAAAGCCCAAACAATCATTTTTCTCTCAACTGGTAATATATCTGAGAATAACAATTTTTTCTCATTTCTTTTTAAGCATCTTAATAAATAGTCTTTTTCCTTTTTATATTTATTCTCTTTATGACTAATAGCTAATCTTACCAGCAAACCCATATATGCTCTAGCACAATTTATTCGAGCATAAGATTGCCATGTATATGATTCATTACTACACGCATCATTAACATGATTCCACACAGTAATTAAATCCATTTGTTTTTTTGAAAACATTTCACTCGAAATGCTTTCACCATTATTTCTATAATAGTAAATAGCACTACTATCAGTAACTATCTTTTTTGCATTTTTTAAAGCATAGAAAAATCCTTCTACATCTTCATTAATTAATCCATTAGGAAATTTCATATTCCTAACAACATCTCTTTTATACACTTTATTAACCGCATAATGAATTGTCTTTCGACTATTTACTTTAAAAAATAATTTTGCATATTCATTACGATTATATATTTTTATATCCTTAAAGGCCTTATTATCGTCATTTATTACATCGCTATTTTTTCTTACAATTTGACCACAAGAAATATCTGCTTTATATTTGACGATATTATTCATCAATATTTGAAACATATCCTTAGCAATCCAATCATCAGAATCTATAAAGCTTATAAATTCTCCTTTTGAAATTTTCAGACCTAAGTTTCTTGCTGCACTCAATCCCTCATTATTCTTATGAATAACTTTAACTCTATTATCCTTTAATGCATATTCATCACATATATAAGAGCTATTATCTTTAGAGCCATCATCTATTAAAATCAATTCAAAATCCATATAAGTTTGATTTAATATTGAATCAAGGCACTGTCTTATATACTTTTTTTCATTATAAACTGGAACAATTATGCTAAGCATTTAATCACCTACTCAATCAACTATTAAATCAATAATTCTCTTATAACTAGTTTTTCTATCAAATTGTTGTTCTGCTAATTTTCTTGCATTTATACCTCTTAATTCATCTCCTAATTCGTCAATAATAGCATTCTTTAAAGCTTCAACATTTTCTGCTTCAATATTGACTCCAATATCATATTTATTAACAATATTACAGAACACAGGATTTTCTAATGTATTAATTATCGGTTTACCTGATGCAAGATAATCACCTATTTTATTCACTATACTTTGTGGTGCACCTTTAACAAAACTATTAATTACTATGTCTGATTTATTCAAAACAGCCGCCATTCTATCATAATCAACATATCCCCAGAAATGGATATTTTGCATATTTTTACTGTACGCTTTTAATTCATCTATCATGCCACCAGTTCCAAGTATCTGTGCATGTATATTTTTATCCGATAAGTCATTAACCGCATCAATTAATGTTTTTATGTCATAACTATTACTAATTGAACCTGTATATGTTATCCAATACTCATTATCATTTTTTTGAATATATTTTTCATTTTCTAAAACGCCTCTATCAAATGCATCTAAATCGCAGCCAACATAAACAGTTTCATTTGGAATATTTCTTTTTCTCTTTTTAAATGCTCTACTTGTATAATCCTCTGAAGTTCCTACAACTGCACTTGCATTGTTATATGCTTCATCTGCATCTTTTTCTATTTTTTTCAAAAATAATTTTCTTATTTTATTATTTTTTACATACCTATACATCGCCTCAGGCCATAAATCTTCTACATCGACAATAAAAGTTACGCCTTTTTTTCTACATTGATTTGAAACAAGTTTTGCTATTCTATTGGACGGAATTGTAAGATAAACAACATCTACATTATCTAATCTATTTTCTAAATACTTGCTTACTCTATAGCTTGATACTATATTGCTTAATATTCTTCTAATAGAAATATTATGATGATATTTTGGAGACTTTATAAATGTTATTTTAAACGGATGATCTTGCTTTAAAATTACCTCTTTATTTCTTTTGCTTTTCGTAAAATGTTGAAAATCTGAGGTAACACATTCTAACTCAACACCAGCTTTTACAAGCATTTTTGCAAGATCAAATATTCTTGAAGGTCCTGGTTCCCCCGGAAACCATAAATAACCTAGTGATATTATCATAACCCTCTTCATCAAATTCCCCCAATTATTTATCATCCTATCTTTCTTTCAGCTTCTCTAATTAAGTCACTTTTTCTTTTTTCAAATCCTTCACTTGCTTCAGGAATAAAAACTGTTTTTACTGTAAGTAAAAGCAATTTAATATCCAATATAAAACTCATATCTTTAATATAAATTAAATCTAATTTAAGCTTATCCTCAGGATTTGTGTTATATTTTCCGTAAACCTGTGCATAACCTGTAATGCCGCTTTTAACTCTTTTTCTGTACTTGAATTCAGGTAATTTTTTTTCATAAACTGACACATGAGCAATTCTTTCAGGTCTTGGTCCAACCAAACTCATTTGTCCGATTAATACATTAAAAAGCTGAGGTAACTCATCAATCCTGTTTTTTCTAATTTTCTTTCCTACTCTAGTAATTCTATCATCATCTTTAACTGCCGGCATAAAGCCATTTTCTTCAGCATTCACCCTCATACTTCTAAACTTAAGCACCTTAAAAACTCTTCCATTTATTGTCTCTCGCTCTTGTTTAAAGAAAACTGGGCCACCGTCATCTAGCTTAATTGCAATAGCAGTTACAAGCATAACTGGGCTTAAAATAACTAATAACATGAAAGACGCCAGAATATCAAAGGCTCTCTTTACAACATAAAAAGCCTTTCTATCATCAAATGAGTCATAATGCATGATAGGTGTATCAATAAAGTGCTTAATTTCACAATTTCTTAGAAGTAAATCTTCAATATCCGGCACAAAATAAAAGGACTGATTAGTTTCCACACAAAACTTGATAAATTCATTTCTCTTATTTCTTGTAATACCTACAAATATAACTCTCTTAACGTCCTTCATTCTATTTTTGATTATAGAATCATTTTCATTAACGATTTTACTAATATTAAACATGTGCGAATACTTTCGTAAAAGCTTACTTGTAAAATCCACAACCTCGTCTTCAGAAATATTTGCCCCGTAAATCACCAAAGTTTCAAGTGGTACGATTAGGGCTATTAACATTTTCTTAGTAATAAAAACTATTGCTAAGCTAGATGTTAACTGCAAAATGTAAATAATTAATCCTGGCACAAAACTAACATAATAATTAGCAATTATACAAGCCAAAACATAAGCTAATAAATCTGACAAAGATAGGCTTATAAACTGAGAAAGGGTGGTTTCCCATATTGTGTTTGACGCAAAATCATAAGCTCTATATAGTTTTGCCAAGTATCTATAGCAAATGTAAAACATAATAACAAAAGCTACCATTCCATAATTTCTAAACTTTTGGAAGGCAAACTTGTTGTAATATTCTATCCAAACATATGCAAAAAGCCCAACATTTATAACTGTAAGTATTGCTGTTGCAAGCTTTGTTATTAACTTATTTTCCATAGTCCTAACCTCATTAAACAAATTAAAAGTTACTATGGTAATAAGTATCCTACAAAAATAAAACCTGTAAGAGCCCACTCTTACAGGGGTTTTATGTATCCTCCCCTGATACCTAATTACACCATTATCAAGTTAAGTATATCAAGTTGTCCAATCACGTATTTTCACTAACTAGTTAAATTATTGCTATTCTTATTATACAAATAAATTATTAAAAAAACAATACTACAGTAAACAAAAAACCTTCGCGCTAGACTATCTCTAACGCGAAGGCTTCATTTATCATTCTAATTGCCACACCCTAATTAATTGTATGCATAAAGCTATAAGCTTTAAGGTATATCTTGTATATTCTATTTATCAGAATCTTTCTTATTTCTTATAACTGTATATGCACCTACAGCTACTAGGCAAACAGCTGCAACTACTAAGATAATAACATATAGCTTAGCATTTGACTCATCACCAGTCTGTACTGAATCCACATCAGCTGCAACCTCACCTGTGCTTTCAACTACAGCAGTAGTTGTTTCTACTACATAATCTGTATCAGCTGCAACTTCACTTGTCTCTGTTGATTCTTCAGTAGAAGCTTCTGTTACTTCCTCTGTTGATTCTTCAATAGGAGTTTCTGTTGAAGCTTCTGTTGTAGTTTCTGGTTCAGTAACTACTGGAGTTGGAACTTCTGTTGTAGTCTCTGGTTCAGTAACTACTGGAGTTGGAGCTGTAAATAATGAAACTGTAAAGTTCTGTACATTCTGAGATTCTGTTACTGTAAATGTTGCTGAATCTGTTTCATTACTTCTAGATCTACTAGCTTCAACTGTATATGTACCTGCAGGTAAATTCTTAACACTTAATGTACCTGATGTACTATTATTATCCTGTGGATCAGAAACTTCGTTAGATACTGTACTTTCTGGATGACCTACATGTCCACCACCACTTGAAGAACCATAATTAAAACTTGTTTCATAATCCATATGATCTGTTTCTGGATTTACATAAACATCAACATATCCATTAGCATCAGGTGCTACATAGTTAATAACCTGATCAGACATTATTGCAAGATATGATTCTGAAGAATCACTTCCAAATCTTTCTTCTACACCATATGAAACTCTATTATCACCAATACCTTTTGATTTACCATTCTCATCGAAATCTTTTGGCCAATATTCATTTAATCTAATATGTACCTTAATATATTGTGTTGGAGTAGCTGATACTTTATAGTAATGTGCAACATTACCACTGCCATCTAACCTAAATGAAAAATCACTTGCAATAGGTGTTACTGTGCCAAAATTGTTATAATAATTATCAATAGCAATCTTCTGCTCTTTATCTCCATCAAATACAAATTTAACTGCTGAATCATTACCAAAAGCAGGATTTACTGTTGAATATAATCCAAATTGACCTGCTGGTACAGTCTTAGTATCTAGTGCATCTGCCATTGTAAAATCATGATCTGAATAATGAGCTGATGCTTCATTACCGGCATTCCAAGAAGCTATAGCTTTGCCATCGCTATTTCTCAATTTCATGCTTGAACTTGCTAAGTTCTTACCTGTAGCATTATCCAAAACATTTAGATTAATAGTATTGTAAGGAGCTCCAAGGCTCTTACTTGCTGCTTTACTTGTTGTAGAGAAATTGCCAAAAACAATAGCACCTGTCATAATAGCTGCTAAACCAAAACTGGCAATCTTTGATAAAGTAGTTTTTCTCATATTCTTTATACCTCCAATTTATATCCCGCATATTACCAATTATGTCTACCCAAGATGTCAATTGCGACCAAACTATACTAGCAAAAAATAAAATATCCAGCAATAAAAACGAATAATCTTATTTCTTACAGTTTTGTAAGGCTATTATTTACTACATTTGTCAGAAACTAGGAAACTATTCTAGTTTCCCAAAACCAACAATCTTTTAATTAAATACCTATTACTTGCCAATTTTTCTCATTAAATTAACCATTTCAATTGCGCCCTCACCGCATTCAAATCCTTTATTACCGGCCTTAGTTCCCGCTCTTTCAACTGCCTGTTCGATTGTATCTGTTGTTAATATGCCAAACATAACAGGAACACCTGTATCTAGTGAAACACTTGCAACACCTTTTGATACTTCTGCACATACATAATCATAATGGCTTGTAGCACCTCTAATCACAGCTCCAAGGGCTATAACTACATCATATTCCCCGGATTCTGCCATTTTTTTACAAGCAATTGGAATTTCAAAAGCTCCCGGAACCCAAGCAAGAGTTATATCATCCTCTGATACATTGTGTCTTACTAAACTATCATTAGCACCCGAAATAAGCTTACTTACAATAAACTCATTAAATCTCGCAGCTACAATTCCAACTCTAATCCCTTTTCCTTCTCTTTTCTCATCAATTAATCTTCCTTCTAATACTCTCATAATAAATCTTCCTTTCTAATTATCTTTATAGATTACACTTCACTTAATATATGACCCATTCGTGTCTTTTTTGTTCTTAAATAAACCATATCATATGCTGTTGGCATTATTTGAATTGGTACTCTTTCCTTAATTTCTAGATCATAATCTTCTAACTGATATACTTTGTCCGGATTATTGGTAAGAAGTCTTAAACTTTTAGCTCCTAAGTCTCTTAAAATCTGTGCCCCTATATGGTATTCACGCATATCCCCTGGAAAGCCTAATGCTAAATTTGCTTCAAGGGTATCCATCCCCTTATCTTGAAGTGCATATGCCTTTAGTTTATTTACAAGTCCAATTCCCCTGCCTTCCTGTCGCATGTAAAGTAGAACTCCTCTGCCCTCTTTTTCTATTGCACGCATTGCATAAGCAAATTGTTCTCCACAATCACACTTTAAAGAACCAAAAGCATCTCCAGTTAAGCACTCGGAATGTACACGACAAAGTAAATCTCTGCCATCTCCCATATCTCCCTTAACAAGGGCTACATGGTGTTCTCCACTTACCTTATCAACATATGCATGAGCCATAAATTCACCATACTTTGTTGGCATTCTTGTAATAGCCACACATTCCACGAGTTTTTCATGAACCTTAATGTAATCCTGTAATGCCTTTATTGTTATATATTTAAGGTCATATTTTTTTGCAAGCTTTCTTAACTCGTCAGTTCTCATCATATTTCCATCATCTCTCATAATTTCACAACAAAGTCCTACTTCCTTAAGTCCAGCAAGCCTGCATAAATCAACTGTAGCCTCAGTATGTCCATTTCTTTCAAGTACGCCATTAGGCTTTGCAAGAAGTGGAAACATATGACCAGGTCTTCTAAAATCACTAGACTTAGCATTATCATCAACCACTGCACGAGCTGTATAAGCTCTTTCCCTAGCAGATATTCCTGTAGTTGTGTCCACATGATCTATTGAAACAGTAAATGCTGTTTCATGATTGTCTGTGTTATTCTTAACCATCTGAGGAAACTCTAGCTTCTCACAGTATTCCCTACTCATAGGCATGCATATTAAGCCCTTTCCAACTGATGCCATAAAATTTACATTCTCAGTGCTAGCATGCTCTGCAGCGCATATAAAATCTCCTTCATTTTCTCTGCTTTCATCATCTGATACCATAATAACTTCGCCTCTTTTTAAGGCTTCTAGTGCAGCTGGCACACTACTATACTCAGACTCCATCTAAAAATTCTCCTTCCTAATTTCTCATATTTTCTTATAATTTCTTATTATTTCTTAATGTAGGGCTCAAACAAATCCGTTTCTTAGCAAGCTATCCATAGTTAATCCTTTATTTGTATCCTTTGTATTTCCCATTAAAAATTTAGCTATATACTTTCCTATAATGTCATTTTCTAGATTTACTAGGTCGCCTATTTTTTTCATAAAAAGAATTGTGTTATTCATAGTATGAGGTATTATGCTTACCTCAAAGCTATCCTTATCTACATCCGTAACTGTTAAGCTTATTCCATCTATAGTAATTGACCCTTTTAATACTATCTGACCTGCAATCCTCTCACTTGTCAAAATCCTATATCTGTACGCTGTTAGATCCTTTTGTATACTCTTTATTTTTCCTATACCATCAATGTGTCCAGAGACTATATGTCCACCAAACCTATCTCCTAGAGCCATGGCTCTTTCAAGATTTAGCATATCTCCTGCTTTTAAATTACAAAAAGAAGAGTGCATCATGGTCTCATGCATAACATCTACGCTAAATGTATCTTTATCTAAATGTGTTACCGTAAGGCAGACACCATTTACGCTAATTGAGTCTCCTAGTCTTGTTTTTTCAAGAACTTTTTTAGCTTTTATCTTTATACTTGCACAGTTTTTTCCGCCTTTTATCATCTTAACATGTCCAATTTCTTCAATTATCCCTGTAAACAATTTACCACTTCCTTTCTTTAAAATTTACTCTAAAATTGTCTACATTTTCTTAATGTTTAAAAAATCATTCTTAAGAATACTCCATATCCCCCTCTAAAAGTAGGTCCTCTCCAAGCCTAGAAACCTTTAAATTACCCACTTTAAAGGCATCTTTGGGACTAGCAATTCCTAGTCCTGACACAGCTGTTATGGCATCCTTTCCACCAAAGATCTTAGGTGCAATGTAGACTTGAATTTTGTCTACAATCCTTGACTCAAGAGCCTTATAATTAATCTCTCCACCACCTTCTATAATTAAACTATCAATTCCTTTCTCTCCTAAATAATTAATGGCATCCACTAAATTTACCCTTCCCTCATAATCTGCTTCTAAGCTAACAACATCTACTCCAAATTTCTTATAACTTTCTATCCTATCCTTATCTTTAGACACTGTCATAATAAGGCTTTTATAACTAGTCGCCGTCTTAACGAAATTAGAATCAAATGGGGTCCTTAAATTACTATCTAGAACAATTCTTAAAGGATGTCTTACTTTTTCTAATGTCTCATTTCTACAATTTAGCATTGGATCATCCTTTAAAAGTGTTCCAATTCCTACTAAAATTGCCATATTCTTATGTCTATCCATATGAACTTTTTGTCTTGCCTCATCTCCTGTAATCCACTTTGATTCGCCTGTATAGCAAGCTATTTTTCCATCAAGAGTCTGTGCCCACTTTAATGTCACAAGTGGTTTTTTATATCGCATATAATGAAAAAAAATGTCGTTTATTTCCAAACACGCCTCATTTAGAATAGGACCATCTACTTTAATCCCAGCCTCTTCTAAAATCTTAATTCCCTTACCACAAACTTTAGGATTAGGATCAAGAGCTCCAACTACAACTCTTGTAATACCAACTTCTATAATTGCCATTGTACATGGTGGTTGCTTTCCATAATGACAGCAAGGTTCAAGAGTCACATAAATAGTTGCTCCCTTTAAATCCTTCTCATTGCCTTTAATTTTGCAATCCTTAATTGCTTCCCTTTCAGCATGTAATCCTCCACATGCCTTGTGATAACCTCTTCCTATGATATGTCCATTTTTTACAATAACCGCTCCAACCATAGGATTAGGATTAGTAAATCCTAGTCCCTTTTTAGCAAGTTTTATGGCCTCTAGCATAAAATCCTCGTCCTTATATAATCTTTCCCTATTCATTCTTTCCACTTACCACATCTCCTTAAAAAAAAGCCTTGAAGAATATTCTTCAAGGCTTTTTAATGCTATTATATTTAGCACTTTCTAATAATCCACCAATATTTTTTAGAATAAAAAAACGCTCTGGAAATAAATCCAGAGCGTCTGTTGCTACTAAATATAACAAATCTTCTACCATCCAGACTTTACTGTCGGCCTTGGAATCTCACCAAGTCATGCATTACTGCTCGCGGGCTTTACCGCCGGTGTGGAATTTCACCACGCCCCGAAGAATTATTCAATTAAGTACACTATACATTCACATATAATCTATGTCAATATATTTTTGATATTATTCGCTTTTCTTAATGACAAAATCTATCACTATCTTCTAAACACCTCTTAACTGATCCCTAGAATACTTCTTGCCATTAAGTACAATATAACCTTGTGTTGGTTCTTCATGTACAACATAGCGATTATTACCCATAGAATATTCTAATCTGTGCTTATGTCCATACTTTCTTTCACATGTTAAATCCTGTCCTCTTGGAACTGTATGACCATCGCTAGATACAGTATATGAGTTTCTTAGTTGTTGTAAATTTTTTTCAGTGGTAGTTTTTGCCCTATTTCTTTGGTTATAGTTTCTTTGATTAATATTTCTTTGATTGTTATTTTTGCTATTTTTCTTATTTTTATTAGAAAAAATACCAAGAAATATTATTATTAACCAAACAACACCAAGGACACCTTCCATATTTACTTAATCTCCTTAACTGATTCTACTAAACCTGCAAGATTCTGAATTTCTGAAGGAACAATAATCTTTGTAGCCTGTCCATCTGCAACCTTTTCAAGAGTTTCTAAGCTCTTTAATCTAAGAACTGTCATATCAGCTCCAGCCTGCTTTAATTTTTCAATACCATATGCGTTAGCATCCTGGATTGCTCTGATAGCTTCAGCCTTACCTTCAGCTTCCTTAATTTCCTTTTCCTTCTGAGCTTCAGCAGCAAGAATTGTTGCCTGCTTTTCAGCCTCAGCATTAAGTACTGCTGATTCCTTACGACCTTGAGCCTCTAAGATCATAGACTGCTTCTCACCTTCTGCAGTAAGAATTGCAGCTCTCTTCTCTCTTTCAGCTTTCATCTGCTTCTCCATTGATTCACGAATAGCAGCTGGTGGATTAATGTTCTTTAATTCTACTCTATTAATCTTAATTCCCCAAGGATCTGTTGCTGCATCAATTGTTTCAAGCATCTTAGAGTTAATCTGATCTCTTGATGTAAGAGTTTCATCAAGTGTCATATCACCAATGATGTTACGAAGTGTTGTTGCAGTTAAATTCTCAATAGCAATGATTGGACTTTCAACTCCATATGTATATAACTGTGGATTAAAAATCTTAAAATACACGATTGAGTCAATCTGCATTGTAACATTATCCTTAGTAATAACTGGCTGTGGTGCAAAATCTGCAACCTGTTCCTTAATTGTAACCTTTCTTGAAATTCTATCAATGATTGGTATTAATAAATGAATACCTGCAGCCCATGTTGTCTTATATCTTCCTAATCTTTCAATTACATAGGCATTTGCCTGTGGCACAATTCTAATTGACATTAATAATAGTAAAACTAGAATTGCCAAAATAACAACTATTGCTGTCATATTTATTACCTCCGTTTTTTTAAAGCTTTTGCTTATTTATGTTATTATAATATCATTATCTATCAATTTTTAAAATAACTTTTTTTATACGATTAGCACAAAAAAATGCCAGCTTTGCATTATTGCAAAACTGGCAAATTCTTCAATTAAATCACTTTATCACTTATAGTTTACTTTTTTGCAGCTAAATATGTTACAGCTGACAGAGCTGCTACATTTCCCTCACCAGCTGATTTAACATACTGGTATGGAAGTCCTGTAATATCGCCACATGCAAAGCATCCAGCTATATTAGTTGACATATCTCTATTAACCACAACATGAGCTCCATCAGTCTCAAGACCAGGTACTAACTGTCCTGGTGAAATTGCATCACGTAAGACAAATACACAATCAACTACAATATCTTCTCCATCAGACTTTACAACTCTCTTATCATCTACTTTTAGAATCTCTGATGGCTTTACATTTACCACCTTAACTTTATCTGGTAAATCAGTAGCTTCTTTATACATTGGTACATATGTTACATTAGCACAAACTTCAGAAAGGAATGCTGCTTCCTCTTCTTCCTTCTTACTATAACCAATAACTGCCACATCTTTACCCTTATATAATGGTGCATCGCATGTTGCACAATAACTTACTCCACTACCAAGTAATGCATCTTCTCCAGGAATTGCCTTACCTGTAACCACTCCAGTAGCTAAAATAACTGCAGATGCTTCATACATCTCATTACCGCCCTGAATACCAAAAAAGTCACCCATATCATAAATAGTACTTACTCTATCTTCTGTAATTTCAATTCCAGCAAGTTCTAGATGCTTACTAAAGGCATTAGCGAGTTCCTGACCTGATACATTTGGTAAACCTGGATAATTAAGAATGGCATGAGCTTTACTAACCTTTGCGCTTTGTTTACTACCAATAATTATAAAATTCTTTCCTCTATTCTTAAGTGTTAAAGCTGCAGAAACTCCACCAGGTCCTGTTCCTATAATTGCAACATCATATCTCATGATTTATTCCTCCTATCCTAGCTGTTGTAAATAATTGTACATAAAAATTGCTACTTACACAATTTAAATTAAGCTCTTAACGCACTCTGCCACATCACTCATCTTAGCAGTTGGCTCAAATCTTGCCACTACTTCACCATCTCTATTTACAACAAACTTTGTAAAATTCCATTTAATTTCTGGATTGTTCTTATAATCCTTATCTATCTTCTTTAACATAGCGCTCATTGCAAGAGCCTTAGGTCCCTTACCAAAACCTTCAAAGCCCTTCTGGCTCTTTAAGTACTTAAATAGAGGAAGAGCTCCTTCACCATTAACATCACTCTTCTTGTACTGTGGGAACTGTGTCTTATACTTTAAAGTACAGAACTCATGAATTTCCTCATCTGTACCTGGTGTCTGTCCAGCGAACTGATTACAAGGAACATCAATAATTTCTAGGCCCTTATCATGAAATTCTTCATAAATTGCCTCTAAATCCTTATACTGTGGTGTAAAGCCACATCCTGTTGCTGTATTAACTACAAGGCAAACTTTACCTTTAAAATTAGCCATTGAAACTTCTTCACCTGCTGGTGTTGTTACTGAATAATCATAAAAACTCATATCTTACCTCCATTTTCACAGAAAATATATACTTGTAATAAGACTAGTAGTCGTCAATTTAAAGCCCCACTACAACTATATTTTTCATCTCTTTGATTGATTGCAATTAGATTGTACACAATTAATATTTTTTTGTCAACATTTATTTTTAAAATAAAAAACCATCACTAAGAATCTCTTGTATTTCCTAGTGATGGTTTAATTATTATTTTACTTACCTGCCTCAATTACAGCATCAATTAAGGCATCTAATTTAGCATAGTCTGCCTCTTTAGCCTTTGCCATAATTGTAACCATGTCCCCAATTGTTTCTACATTCTTATATCCTTCAATATAAGATTTCATCTTTCGTCCAGCTGTTGGACCCCATGATCCATTCTCAATAATAGCTACTTTTCTATTCTGATATGTCTTATATGATAAATCCATTAAGAAATATTCCATTGGTAAAAATACACCGCCATCATAACTTGAAGCTGCAATTACCATTCTATCGTACTTAAATGCATCCTCAACAGCCTCTGACATATTATCTCTTGTAAGGTCAGCAAATGCGATTTTTTCGCCTTTTTCCTGTAACTTTTTAGCTACATATTTAGCAACGACTTCGGTATTACCATGAATTGAAGCATATGCTACCAAAACGCCCTTTTCTTCTGGCTTATAACTACTCCAAATATCATAAAGATTAATATAGTATTCTATATTCTCTGATAAAACAGGTCCATGCAACGGTGCAATTATCTTGATATTTAAATTAGCTGCTTTTTTTAGAAGAGTCTGTACTGGTGCACCGTACTTGCCAACAATATTGAAATAGTATCTTCTAGCTTCGCAAGCCCAATCATCATCTTCAATAGACAATGCACCGAATTTGCCAAAGCCATCAGCACTAAAGAGCACACCTTCGCTTTCCTCATAAGTTACCATTACTTCTGGCCAATGTACCATTGGAGCCATAATAAATTTTAAAGTATGTGAGCCAAGCTTTAGCTCATCCCCTTCCTTAACAACTAACTGCTTATGTTCTAAAAGGTCTGCATAATTAGCTCCAAGAGAAAAAGTCTTAGCATTACCAACGATTTCCACATCTGGATATTCCTTAAGGAAAGCCTCTACACTTCCCGAATGATCAGGTTCAAAATGCTGAATCACAAAATAATCTGGCTTTCTGTCATTTAATACCTTTTTAACATTATCTAGCCATTCATCCTGACCTCTTTCATCAACGCCATCCATTACTGCAATCTTATCATCAAGAATCACATATGAGTTGTAAGATACGCCATCAGGAATCTCATACTGACTTTCAAAAAGATATAAATCCTTATCGTCAACTCCAACATACTTTATACTATCTGTAACAAAATTACCCTTCATGTTCTACCTCTACTTTCCTTTATTAAATTGTCACGTACAATTTCGTCACTATTATAATTATACTTAAATTATAGCTCACCTGTAAAGATTGTTTTTAACATTTTAGCTAGAGTTATTTTATTTCCCTTATAAAGTGATGTAGTTGTATATAATCGTCCTGACGCAAATACTAGAGCTACTGTAACTACTACTGTTGTTACTAAAGAAATTATCAAGTATGTGCTTGATATTCCACCTAAAATTGCATATCCAGGTACGACTAAAGCTGCTGTAAATGGAATTGCTGCTGTCCAAAGTGCACAGTCGCCACCACTTAAAACTCCGCCATATAATACACCAAAATAAGATGCTAATAAAACGAATATAAAAATGTAATTTGAATTAGCTGCTTCTTCTCTTGTGGTTGAAATTGATCCACCAATAGCTGCAAGAGCTGAATATAACATAAATCCAAGTACCAATATAACAATTCCAGCTAGAACATTTAATGGCTTAAATAAATCATATTCCATCATATGCTTTATAAAGTAAATTGCTATTAAGTTATTATCTGGATAGAAGTGTTCTGTAATAAGCATAGCTGCTCCAAAACCTACAAAGCCACTTATTGTCCATATTACTATCTGTGCAATAGCTGCAAGATTAAGTCCTAATAATTTTCCTGCTGCAAGAGCTTCTGGTTTTATTGACACAAGAATTGTATCCATAAGCTTATTCTGTTTTTCAAGTACAAGAGACTGTGAAACGCTCTGGCAATAAAGTAAAACCATAAAGTAGAAAACTAAAAGATTTATAAATGGAATTATAAACTTTAGAACTTCTATAATTTTATCCCTAATATATGAATCCATTACGTCCTTTTTTCCATTGCTTAACTCATCATCCTTTGTAACACCTGAATTAAAGCCTGTTTCATTATAAGTTTTTACCTGGCTATTAGTTGCCACAACACCTATTTGTTCTATACTAAGTCCCGAAGCCATAATAGCTATTGGACTTTCGTACTGTGTTAAAAATGTGTTGAAATTATTTACATCTGGTGCATCTAAATCATCTGGTGTAATTATTTCTGAAACAAAGCCATTATCTTCTTTAGAGAACACTAAAACAGCTGTCTTCATTCCCTGTGCCACATTTTCTGAGGCATGTCTTAAAGCCACATCTACATTTTCTTCATTAATATATTTAATATTATTATATCCATCTACATTTAAATAATTAAGTGCATTAAAATCCACATATGAATCACTGATTTTATTAACTACGTAAAAACTCTCAATTCCGCAGCTTTCAAGTGTTTCTTTCTCGTCTTTTTTCTCATTGGCACCCATTATCATAAAAACAATACTTGGCACAATTAATAAAACCAGAGCAACAACTATTGTCATAATCTTAAATGTCATTGTATCTGCCATATTTTTGAAGGTAAACTTTAATACTTTTCCAAAATTCTTAAACATTTGATACCTCCTCTTTGCTTCGTGCTATTTCAATAATGTCCTTAATTTTAGCCTTTTTATTATCTCTAAGAATAAGCACTCTATAAACCTTAGCACAAAGCATAAATAAAAGTGCTACCGCAATCATCTGAATTATAAGCGACACTATTACCTCTAATAAAGAAATCTGTCCAACCATGTAAGTAACAGGTGCTAAATAGCAAGAAAATGGTGGAATAAAGCTTAATACTCTTACAACTGTTTCATTAAAGAATGTTGGTCCAAACATAGCTACAAAACCCACAATAATATTAACAAAAGAAACAACCTGAGTACTTGTTTGAATATCTTCCTGCTTAGCACAAGCAGAGCCAAGAATTCCAGCAAATATAGCATATATCAAATATGAGAAAATTAATGATATAAGTACAACCACTACAGCAATTGCTCCATGATCAAATATTGCTGAAAAATTCATAATATTACTTACAGGTCCCTTTGCATCTAAATACTTAGCACATATCTTATTAGTTACTAGTGAACCTAAGCATCCAAATATAACAATTGAGAATACATAAATCATAACTGATACAATCTTACCCATAATTAGTGCAAGTGGTCTTACACTTACAAGAATTGTTTCTGCAAGTTTTGAAGATTTTTCCTCCATAACCACTGTAATAATGTATGAAATTGAAAGAGATACCACAATTATCATAATCATTACAAACTGATAAGATAGTTCATAAATCTCCTCTTCTGAATACTTATCCTTTAAGGCATCATGATATTCTGTATCAGTAACTGCATCCTTTGTATTAAAACCTGACATTACAGACTCTAAATCTTCCTTAGAAATACCTGTACTTGTATATCTTGCCTCATTAAAGCATGTTTCAATATCATTAGTTATTTCTTCTAAGGAAGCATCACTAATAAGTGAATTATCTGAAACTACACCATTTATTGTAAAACTATTAGTCTCCATATCGATTCCAATATACACCTTAACAAGGGTATCTGCTGGTGTAACCTCATCTCCAAAGCTATCAGATAGACTTACTGAATTTTCAAAATCACTAACTGCCATGTCAAAATCATTCGCATTATCTACTACTGATAAATAAATATTTTCTAGTCTTGAATCTAAACTCTTAACTACATCATCATAAGACATTTCGATTGGTGTACCATTAAAAAGCACTAAACCATTAATTTTATCAAGCTGCTCAGTCTTTATTTCACCTGAAGCAAATGAAGAGCCTGCAGCCATATTCTTAGATGTAGAAAGCATCTGAATTGGTCCAATTGCACACATAAATACAATCATAAAAATCCAGCTTATAAGATATGCCTTACTTTTAAACATCTGACCAAGTGTAAATCCTAATACTGATTTAAAGCCCTTTAGATTGTAAATATTTTCCTTAGTCGACTTTGCCATTATCTATCACCTGCCTCTGTATTGCCTACTTCGCTATAATCGTCATACTCTCCATCAGAGTCAGATAAGTTCTTAGAATATTGGATATCAGATTCTCCAACTTCCTTTACAAAAATCTCATGAAGTGATAATTCACTAAGATCAAACTTAACAACAGTAATGTTATTATTTACTAATTCCTTTAAAAGCGAATTTGCCTGTGCATCACCTTCAACTTTACAAGTATAATCATTGTCTTTTTTATTAATTAAACGAACCCCTGTCTTATTGATAAGTTCTGTAATATCCTGCTCTGTCTTAAGATTTAAATTAACTCTACCGTATGATTTCTTAATCTCATTAAGATTGCCTGAAACAACTGGCTTTGCATGTGAAAGAATAGTTAAATCAGTACAGAACTCTTCTACTACTTCCATCTGATGGCTAGACATAATAATATATTTGCCAGCTTCAACCTGTTCTCTAATAACATTCTTTAAAATATCTGTATTTACAGGATCTAAGCCTGAGAATGGTTCATCTAATACAAGAAGTTCAGGATCAGATAACATAGCAATTAAGAACTGAATCTTTTGCTGATTACCCTTTGATAACTGATCTGCACTCTTTGGCTTAATTCTTTTTGGTGCTCTTCCTCTTGAAGCAAATAAGCCTTTTGAACCTGTATTAACCTGGAATTTTGTTGATGAATTACCTTCAAAATGAGGATAAATATATTCTTCTACTTTAAGCTTTCTAGCCCAATATCTAATTCTCTTATCAAGTTCTTTACCTGTAACACCTCTTAAATTACCAAAATACTTAATCTGATCTATTAAAGAGTACTTTGGATAAAGACCTCTCTCCTCAGCTAAATAACCAATATTACATGTATCAAAATTAAGTGGCTTATCATTCCATGTTACTTCGCCACCATCTTTCTCTAACATACCAAGAATCATTCTAATAGAGGTAGTTTTACCTGCTCCATTACTTCCCAAAAGAGCATATACTCCCGGCTTATCAATTTGGAAACTAATATTGTCTACAACTGTCTTATTCCCATATCTTTTTGTCAAATTCTTTACTACTAGTCCCATATGACCTCCTCGTTTTATTTTTATTTTAAAAATATTGTAATTTATAGATATATTTTTGTCAAATATATTCTATAAATTTTTGATGAATAAAAAAGGCATAATATGCACGATTCATAAGCAACCAGTAAATAATTGCCAATTTCGTGCATATTATGCCTAATTTTTACGTTTATTTATTTGTTTTTATTTGAAAAAAATTGTTTATATTCTTTCCAAACCAAACTAAATTCAAGCTGCTCTAAGATGTCCGTTAATTAGTTTTTTTATAGATTGTATAATAAACAAGTCCTACAAATAACATACCACCTAGTATATTTCCAATAGCTACAAATAAGAAATTGTGTAACATGGAAACTACATTTAAATTTGAAAGTTGTTCTGCTGTAATTCCGTATAATTTACTAGCTGCATCTGCATAGTTAGAATTATCCTTAGCTAATAAACCGATTGGAATATAATACATGTTAGCAACAACGTGTTCAAATCCACCAATTACAAATGCAAAAATCGGGAAGAAAATTGCAAGAATCTTACCAGCAACTTCTTTAGAAGAAGCTCCCATAAGAATAGCCATACATACAAGTATATTGCATAATATACCTGATGTGATTGCCTTAACTGGTGTTATTGTAGCTTTACCCAATGCAACTTTAATAGAATATGCACCAAGAGCCCCTGATGTATAATCTAAATTGCCACTGTAATATACTAATAATGTAATTATCAATGAACCTATTAAATTAGAACAGAATACGATTACAAGATTTCTTAGCATGTTGATAAATCTGATTTTTTTATCATGATAAGCCATTATCATAAGGCAGTTACCTGTAAATAATTCGCCACCTACTAAGACAATCATAAGTAATCCTACAGGGAAGATAACACCTGCTAATGTTCTTGCGAGTCCTACATTGGAAATAGCATGTACTGCTGTATTACTTGTAGCACCACCAAGTGCAATAAACATACCAGCAAGAATTCCCATAAGCACTAATCTTTCAAGTTTCATAGTGCTTTTCTTAACTGCTCCGTTAATATTACTTTGAATTATCTCTACTAAATTATTCATTATTTTGTACCGAAAATTCTATCTCCAGCATCACCTAAACCTGGACAAATATAAGCATCTTTATTTAATTCTCTATCAAGAGCACCAACATAGATCTGTACATCTGGATGAGCCTTATGTAATCTTTCAAGACCTTCTGGAGCAGCAATGATACACATAAACTTAATTGTCTTACCACCGCTCTTCTTAATCTGATCGATAGCATCGATAGCTGAACCACCTGTTGCAAGCATTGGATCTGTTACAACGATTGTTCTTTCTTCGATTGGATGAGGAAGCTTGCAGTAATATGGAACTGGCTCATGAGTTTCTTCATCTCTGTACATACCAATATGACCAACCTTAGCTGATGGAACAAGGCTTAATACACCTGGAACCATACCAAGACCAGCACGTAAGATAGGAACGATAGCAAGCTTTCTACCTGCGATCATTGGTGTCATACATGTCTCGATTGGTGTATCAATTTCAACAAGTTCTACTGGAAGATCTGATAATGCTTCATAACCTTCAAGCATAGCGATTTCTTCTACTAACTTTCTAAATTCGTTAGTACCTGTTGCCTTATCTCTAAGTAAAGAAATTTTATGTTGGATAAGAGGATGTTTAAAAACTACTACATTTTCTTCGTTTTCGAAATTCATATTAATTCTCCTTAATTTTCTTTTTTATTATCTTTGTTCATTACATAAACACCACGACTCTGGTCTCCTTCTGGGTTAGTACCAAAGTTATAGTCATTACCTGGTAAAATTGCATTAAGTAAAATACCAACTATAGCCGCAATTGCAAGACCTGTAAGTGTAATCTCAGCACCTGCAATATTAAATGATAAACCGCTAGAAAAACCTAAACCACAAACGAAAATTACACCTGCAATAATTAGGTTTCTAGATTTAGTTAAGTCAACCTTATTCTCTACAACATTACGTACACCGATAGCTGAAATCATACCATAAAGCATGAATGAAACACCACCAATAATTGCTGTTGGCATTGTAGCAATAATTGAAGAGAACTTTGGAATAAATGAAAGAATTATAGCAAATACAGCTGCAATTCTAATAACTCTTGGATCATGTACTCTTGAAAGTTCAAGAACACCAGTATTCTCACCATATGTTGTATTAGCAGGACCACCTACTAAACCAGCGAATGCTGTTGCAAGACCATCACCCAATAATGTTCTATGAAGACCTGGATCCTCGATAAAGTTTTCTTCTACTGTTGCAGAAATAGCTGACATATCACCTACATGCTCCATCATAGAAGCAATAGCGATTGGTGCCATAACTAATATTGCTGTAATATCAAACTTGCATAACTGGAATGCTGGTAAACCTACCCACTTAGCAGATGCTACTGAAGAGAAGTTAAGAATAGCACTACCGTCAGGGTTTGTAACTCCAAATGCGTTAAGAATTAATGCAGCTACATAAGAAATCACTACACCCATAAGAATAGGAATAATCTTGAACATTCCTTTACCCCAGATGTTAAATATAATTATAACACCTAAAGCTATAATTGCTAATAACCAGTTTGTTGATGCACTTGTAATAGCAGATCCAGCAAGGGATAAACCAATACAAATAATAATTGGACCAGTAACAACAGGTGGTAAGAATTTCATAACTCTATTAACACCAACTAACTTTATAATTAAAGCAAGTACAAGATATAGAGCACCAGCGACTACAATACCACCACAAGCATATGCTGCCTTGTCATTAGCTGACATAGTAGCATACATACCATTATTTAAATTAGCAACTGTGCTAAAACCACCAAGGAAAGCAAATGATGAACCAAGGAATGCAGGAACTTTCATTTTAGAGCATACATGGAACATTAATGTACCAACACCTGCACAGAATAAAGTAACAGAAACAGTTAAACCTCTTGTTAACTCTTCTCCACAAGCAGCGCTAAAATAACCCGCTACAAGAACAGGAACAAGAATTGTTGAGCCAAACATTGCAAACATATGCTGTAAACCAAGAATTAACATCTTAGGAATACCTAGCTTTCTTGCATCACGAATTGCTCCGATATTTTTCTCACTCATAGTGACCTCCAATAATGTAAAAATGTCCCGGGCGATATTAGAAAGCCTGTAAAATGCAGGTTTTGCTTGATTATATAAGAAAAATTTCCTATTTAAAAATCAAGTCCACTAAAAAATCGCCTAGGACATTATAAAGTAAAATCATAGCTTTTTCAAACTAGAATTTAAAAAACTTTTTTTGTAAAGAATTGTCTGACTATTTAAAAGTCCTTCCTAAATAGTAGGACTATATTAGCCACCTAAAACACTACTTGCAACTGACTGTAATAAACCATGTGATGATGTATTACTTGTCTGCTCTGGTCCATTATTGTTAACCATTGTTGTTCCACCCATTGTAGGTGCCATAAGAACCTTACCTGTTCCTCTATATACATTAACAAAACCTTCACCACTTAAGCCTGAACCAATTAAAGACTTTGTAGATTTCTCAACTGAAAACTGTAAAGAACCTGACCAAGCAATTGCCATGTTACCATCAATTCTGATTTCGTCATTTTCCATTACTACTTCAAGTAATTCTTCTCTTGGGAAATTACTTTCAAGAACAGCTGCACCCTGTCCTGTTAAGCAAAGGTTAAATAAACCTTCACCACCAAGAGCTGCAGAACTTAAATTAGTACGTCTATTAATTGACTCTTGGATATTAGCATCACAAGCAAGGAATAAACCATCATCTAATACCATACCCTGTGGACCCCAACTTGCAACATCTTCAATAAGAAGGTGATTATAAGTTGGTTCTAACATTAAATAACCAGCGCCCTGATAAATTGGCTTAACAGCTGATTCACCAGTTACAGATGCCTTAACTACCTTACCCATTAATCCGCCAAGGCCGCCAACATTAGTATTCATCTGAATTCCACCAGTGTGCCACTGCATAGCACCAGCCTGAATCTTAACTGCTTCACCATTAAGAGTACATAAAAGCTGTCTTCTCTTAACGTTCATCTTCTGCATAAAATAAGCTGTTGCAGCTGTATAAGGTGTAACAGACTTATCTTCCTGATGTTCAATTATCTGATAATGTCCATGTTGAGCAATTAATTTAATGTTATTGTTGTTAAAAAGATTATTAACTTGTATCATTTTTGCCTCCCGCATATTTTATTTAAAGCTTAAATCGCTTCATTGAGATAATAGTATCATAAGACATAGATCAAAAAAAGTTAAAATTTGTCTCTTTAAGGCTCAATTCGTGCAGAAACGCTCAAAATACGGAATTTTTAATATGTTAAAAATGTATTTTTTATTTCTGTGCTTACTTTTTAATCATTTTCAATCATTTTTTGTTTGTTTTTGATTGTTTTTGATTGACACTGATGTGTCAAAGTGTTATTTTATAAGTATAATATACTATTAAATTCTAGATTTTATTCATGTATATATATATATGAGAAAGGAGCCAACATGCTTACCAAGGAAAGACACGATTTAATTGTAAAAACTGTTAATGAGAATAATACCGTTACAGTTGCACAGCTAGTAGAACAACTTGGTGTGTCTGAAGCTACTGTTCGTAGAGATTTAAACGCCCTTGATAGAAAGGGTCTTATCATTAAAGTGTTTGGTGGCGCAACAGCTATTCAAGAACCAACAAGAGTTAAGGAATTTAACGTTCCAGAAAGAGCTAAGATTAACATAGAAGAAAAGGATACAATTGCTAAATACGCAGCATCCCTAATTCACGATGAAGATCTTGTTTTTATTGATTCTGGTACAACAACTCTTAAGCTTATTGATTATCTTAAAGGAACTAAAGCAACTTTTGTTACTAATGGTATCGTCCATGCAGCAAAGCTTGCATCTAAAGGATATAAAGTTTATATCGTTGGAGGACGCATTAGACAAGAAACAGAGGCAATTGTTGGTCCTGAATGTATAGATAGCATCTATAAATATAACTTTACTAAGTCTTTTCTAGGTGCTAATGGAATCACAAAAGAAGCTGGATTTACAACTCCAGATGTGGATGAGGCCTTAATTAAAACTAAAGCCATAGAACGTTCTTATACAAGCTATGTTTTAGTTGACCACACAAAATTCGGTCTTATCTCAACAATTAGTTTTTCAAATCTCAACGGAACAAGTATTATTACTGATTATGTTCCAGAGACTTTTAAATATTTTAAGAACCTTACAGTTATAAAAGAACTTAATAAAAAGAATAATTCTAATTAAGCTTTTAGAAAGGAGGACAACAAGTGGTATACACTATTACTTTTAATCCTGCACTTGATTATGTAATGCGTATGGATTCACCTCTAGATATTGGTGAAACTAATCGTAGTCAATCAGAAGAACTTTACTATGGTGGTAAGGGAATTAACGTTTCAGTTGTACTTAATGAGCTTGGCGTATCTAATGTTTCTTTAGGATTCATTGCTGGTTTTACAGGGGATGCTATTGATGCTGGTGTAGCTAAGATGGGTGTAATTACTGATTTCATTAAATTACCTAAGGGTATTTCAAGAATCAATGTAAAGCTTAAGGCAAGTAAAGAAACAGAAATCAATGCTCAGGGACCTGATATTGATGAAGCTTCTATTGACGCTTTATTTGAGAAGATTAACAAGATTAAAGATGGTGATTGTATCATTCTTGCAGGAAGTATTCCTAAGACTTTACCAGACGATATTTACGAAAGAATTCTTAAGACATTAGAAGGTAAAGATGTAATCAAGGTTGTTGATGCAACTAAAGATTTACTTATGAAGGTGCTTCCATATAAACCATTTTTAATTAAGCCAAATCAGGCAGAACTTGGTGAACTCTTTAACGTAGAAATAACAACAGATGATGAAATTATAAAGTATGCACGTATCCTTCAAGAACGTGGAGCAAAAAATGTATTAGTATCATTAGGAAAGCGTGGCGCTTTACTAATCCCAGAAACAGGTGAACCAATAAAGATGGGTGCTCCTTCTGGAAAAGCAGTTAACACTGTAGGATCGGGGGATTCTATGGTAGCTGGTTTCTTAGCTGGATATCTTCAAACTAAAGACTATTACGAAGCTTTAGCCCTAGGCTCAGCTGCAGGTTCTGCAACAGCAGTTTTACCTGGCTTAGCAGACAAAAAAACAATTGATATCCAGAGAGAGAAAATTAATAATGGCGATTTTATTTGTTAAGTACATCTTAAACAAATAATTTAGCATATAAGATTGGAGGTTTTTATATTATGAGAGTAACAGATTTACTTGATCCTAAAGGCATCCGCTTAGGCGCTAACCTTAAGGATAAGGACGATGCAATTGCACAATTAATTGCATTGCACAACTCAGTTGGAAATCTTAATGATTCCGAAGCTTTTACACAAGCTATCAAAACTCGTGAAGCAAAAGGTACTACAGCAGTAGGCCAGGGAATTGCTATTCCTCATGGTAAGTCGAGTGCAGTTAAGAAAGTTGGTTTAGTAGCTATTACTGCTCCAAGCGGCGTAGACTATGAAGCACTTGATGGACAACCATCTAACCTTTTATTTATGATTGCTGCTCCAGACTCAGCAGCTGATACTCACTTAGAAGTATTATCACGACTAATGACAATGCTTATGGATCCTGAATTTGATAAAATTTTAGTAGAAGCTAAGACTACAGAAGAATTCTTACAGGCAATCGATAAGAAAGAAACAGAAAAATATCCTGATGAAGTTTCAGATAAGCCAGCTAATAATAACGCTAGCGCTGGATATCAGGTTCTTGCTGTAACAGCTTGTCCAACTGGTATCGCTCATACATACATGGCTGCAGAAGCTCTCGAACTTAAAGCTAAAGAACTTGGCATCTCTCTTAAAGTCGAAACAGACGGCTCTGGTGGTGCTAAGAATGTACTTACAGATGAAGAAATCGCAAATGCAGAATGCATTATTGTAGCTGCAGATCGTAACGTAGAAATGGCTCGTTTCGATGGTAAGAAAGTTATAAAGGTTCCTGTATCAGATGGAATCCATAAACCAGAAGAATTACTAAAGAAAGCTATTGCCGGTAATGCAAGCGTATACTCTCATAAGGGTGGAAGCTCATCTAGTGAAACAAAATCAGGCAATTCTGCTTATAGACATCTTATGAATGGTGTATCACACATGTTACCATTCGTAGTTGGTGGCGGTATTTTAATTGCCATTGCCTTCTTACTTGATGATTACTCAATTGATCCAAAAAACTTTGGTGTTAACACACCTGTTGCTGCATGGTTTAAGAATGTGGGTGGTTTCGCATTTTCATTCATGCTCCCAATTCTTGCAGGTTATATTGCAATGAGTATTGCTGATAGACCAGGCCTTGTAGTTGGTTTTGTCGGTGGTTATATGGCTTCAGTTGGTTCTACATTTGCTGCTCCTGGTGGTGATCAGACAGCTATCGCTGGTTTCCTTGGTGCTTTACTTGCAGGTTTTGTTGGTGGTTATATTGTTCTTTGCTTAGAAAAATTATGTGACCATTTACCAAAAGCAATTGATGGTATTAAACCAGTACTTATTTATCCATTAATTGGTACATTATTAATGGCTGTTGTTATGTGTGCATTTAACCCTATTGTAGCTATTATTAACAATGGTATCTCAGATGGTTTAAGTTCACTAAATGGTGCAAGTAGTATTTTAGTTGGTATTATCGTAGCTGGTATGATGGCTATTGATATGGGTGGTCCATTCAATAAAGCATCTTACGCATTTGGTTTAGCAGCAATTTCAAACGGTAACTATGATGTAATGGCTGCAGTTATGATTGGTGGTATGGTTCCTCCACTCGCAATTGCTCTTGCTACTACATTCTTCAGAAATAAATTTACAGAAACAGAAAGAAAGAACGGTCCTGTTAACTACGTAATGGGTCTTTGCTTCATTACAGAAGGTGCAATTCCTTACGCAGCAGCTGATCCAATCCGTGTAATTCCATCATGTATTATTGGTTCTGCAACAGCAGGTGCTCTTTCTATGGCATTTAAGTGTACACTTATGGCTCCACACGGTGGAATCTTCGTATTCCCTGTAGTTGGACATTGGGCAATGTATTTATTAGCCCTTGCTATCGGTTCAGTAGTAGGTTGCTTATTACTTGGTTTACTTAAGAAAAAAGCTAATTAATAGTCAAATTTCTTAACAATTTTAAAGTTATTTGTTATAATAATTTTAGACAATGCAAGTCAATGCAACTTTACATATTAGTTTATACTAGGAGGATTTGATTATGGTATCACAGACACTTAAGATTGTGAATGAACAAGGCATGCATATGAGACCAGCAAGTGTTTTAAGTCAGAAGATGACTCCATTTGCAAGTACTGTTACAATTCACTTCAACAACAACACATACAACGCTAAGAGCGTTATGGCTCTTATGAGCGCTTGTTTAAAGTATGGTTCAGAATTTACTCTTGAAGTAAGCGGACCAGATGAAGAAGAAGCAATGGCTGCAGCTGTTGAAATTATCAACGCTGGCCTTGGTGACTAAACAAAAAAATAGCTAATTCAGTACTTAGCTATTTAATAATAATTTACACAAATATTTATATTCTTTTTTCATTTAATTTCCTTTATAAAAACCCAAAGAATATTACTTTAAAAAGTATATTCTTTGGGTTTTTTATAATGCTTTATTAATTTTATCGGCTATCTCTTTATCGTGCTTAGCAAAGAATTTATCGATATTTTCTATTACAGTTTCCTTTGACTGTGACTTAAGTAAATAAGCCTCTGGCTTAGGTTTTAAGGATAAAACCTCCATTACACTCTCTTTATCTGATTTTGAAGTTAAAAACATAACTGGAATATTAGCCGTATCTTTTTCACTCTTAATCATTTCATAAACCTTAGCACCTGATATTACTGGCATTTCATAATCAAGTAATATTAAATCCACCTTATTTGTAGCAAGAAATGTTATGGCGTTCATCCCCGAATTAACCATAAACACCTGATATTTCTCTTCTAGCCAGCCTTTCATAGTCCTAAGCATTGTACCGTCATCATCACATACAAGAATTCTTTTCTTCTCTTCAAGTTTATTACGTTTATCCATAACTTCTTCAAGAACAATAGTAAGATTCTTAATATTTATAGGTCTTTTAAAGACTCCTGATATATTATCCTCATTAATGGCAAATTTAAGACTTTCCACCTCTTTACTATTACCAATTAAATATAACAATCTATTCATGTCATCCTTAATAAGGCTATTTAAAAAACGAAGGTTCGTCTCGTCATTTTCATCATCTTTATCATATTCACGTTCTAGAAACATTATAAATAATTCTGGCAATTCCCGTATTTGCTCGATTGATTCCTGTGAAGTTTCTGCTCTAACCACATTAAAGTGTGCGTTTACAAGTTCCTTCTCAATTGCACCAACCATAAAAGAATTGTTATCTCCCAATAACAGGACCCTTTTATCCATAAATTATAACCTCACTTTTATTAAATTCCCTAACTCTCTCCTAATATTAATTTTACTAAAAATAGCCATATTTGCAAGGAAAAATTTACATTTAGTCTTGTTATTAAAGCTTTGATAGACAAGCGTATATTATTAATAATACATTAATTTAATTTATCCTTTACACTATCTAATAGCTTATTAATTCCATCAATATCAACAGCCGCTACTAGTGGAATTAGACTATTATAAATATCTTCATATTCAGACGGAATAGCATATTTTTCTAGCATGTCCATGATTGAATCTACACCGTCAAAATCAAAAGCTTCCACTAATTCATGTAAACTTCTAAAAGCCTCTTTTAGACTCTCCACATCTATTTTCTTTTTAGCATTGTCACTATCCTTATCTTCTCCTAAGATACTGCTTATCCTCACCTTTAGCTCTAATAAATCATTTAAAAAATCTGGCGTCAAATTCTTTATTGTTTCTTTTTCACCCTTATTACCCATCTCTTCTAGGTAAGCTGCTCTATTAGATATATCCATGGCACCTATAAGTCTTGCAGAACTCTTAATTGAATGAACTAGAATAACATAATTTTTAATGTCTTCTTCCTCATAGTATTGTTTCAAGGCCTCATATCTAGCATCTATAGAAATCAAGAAGTTTTCCATTATTTCCTTTAACATATCCTCATCGCCGCAATTAGTTAATGCCATATCATAATCAATTTTCTTTACTTCTAGACTCTTTAGCTTGTAAGAAGGTATATACTTTAATAGCAATTCTTCTAGCTTTACTCCATCCACGGGCTTATTAATAAAATCTGTAAATCCTTCCCTTAAATACATATCCTTAGCATCAGCTGCATCATTAGCTGATAATACAATTGCTGGAACACCCTTATTTTTATTATTTATATTGTCATTCATATTATGCAAAAACTCTATTCCACTCATATTAGGCATTTTATGATCAATTAACATACAATCATATCTAACTTTTGTAATAAGATTTAATGCCTCATCCCCGCTAGTTACAGCGTCTATAATAATATCTGAATTTTTTAAAAGACCTTTTAATGCAATAAGATTTATTTCTGTATCATCTACTGCAAGAATTCTTGCCTTAGTTTGGTTAGTATCTGTCAAATAAATCATCCCCTCTACTTTATAATCACGTTCTTTTTACAACTATGTAAATTATAGCAACAAAAAAGGCTGTTTACAATGCTTATAAACCATTATAGATTTGAATATCCCATTAAATATTCATCAACTTCTTTTGCACATGCCCTTCCTTCAGCTATAGCACGAACTACTAAAGACTGACCAAGATGCATATCTCCTGCAGTAAATACCCCATCTACGCTTGTTTTATGACCGTCAATAGCAGTTTTTACATTAGTTCTTGCATCAACTTCAACCTTAGCATCATCAACAATATATGATTCTGTTCCAAGAAAACCCGCTGCAATAAGAACAATATCAGCTGGAATTTTCTTCTCTGTTCCCTCTATTGGAAGCATTGATATTCTTCCAGTCTTTGGCTCTTTTTTAGCTTCAAGGCTAATAAGAACAACTTCTTTTAAGCTGCCCTTCTTATCCTTAATAAATTCCTTAACTGTTACCTGATAAACTCTTGGATCCTTACCAAACTTATAGATAGATTCTTCCTGTCCATAATCTACCTTTAATACTTTTGGCCACTCAGGCCAAGCATTTGACTCTAGTCTAGTCTTTGGTGGCTGTGGCATCATCTCAAGCTGAGTAACGCTTTTTGCCTTAAGTCTAATACTTGTAGCAACACAGTCATTACCTGTATCGCCACCACCAATAATAACTACATTTTTATCCTTAACAAGCTCATATGGCACATTTTTAAAATTACTGTCCAGAAGCTTTTTAGTTACATTTGTAAGAAAATCTACTGCAAAATAAATTCCAGTTGCATCTCTACCAGGAGCGTTAATATCTCTTGCTTTTGAAGCGCCACATGCAAGAACAACTGCATCATATTGCTTCTTTAATTCAGACATATGAATATCCTTGCCTACATTTACATTGCAAATAAATTTAACCCCCGCATTCTCTAATAACTTAACTCTTCTATCAATAACAGACTTATCAAGTTTCATATTAGGAATACCATATCTAAGTAAACCACCTACTCTGTCGTTTCTTTCATACACAGTTACATCATGGCCTCTTCTATTAAGGAGCTGACAAACTGCTAAGCCAGAAGGGCCACTACCAACTACAGCTACCCTTTTACCTGTTCTTACATGTGGAGTCTTCTCCTCAACCAAACCATTTTCAAAAGCATATTCGATAACTGCCTTCTCATTTTCCTTAATACTAATTGCTTCATCATGCAAGCCACAAGTACAAGCTGCTTCACATAATGCTGGACAAACTCTACTTGTAAATTCAGGAAAACTATGTGTCATGGAAAGTCTATAATAAGCCTCTCCCATTCTTCCTCTATAAACTAAATCGTTCATTTCAGGAATTAAGTTATGCAATGGACATCCAGACATCATGCCAGATATCATATTACCATTTTGGCAAAAAGCAACACCACAATCCATACATCTTGCTGCTTGATTTCTTTGTTTATTTAAAGAAAGTCTTTCATGAAATTCACCAAAATCATTGATTCTTTCAATTTCAGATCTAACCTTTCCCACTTCTCTTTCAATTTTTAAAAAAGCTGACATCTGTCCCATTATGCAATGCCTCCATTCACGAATTCTCTAAATGCTTCTATTTTTGCTGTCTCTGGATCTGTACCTGTTTCCATTTCCTTAGCAATAAGACGTAACATTTCCTTATAGTCAACAGGAATTATTTTCTTAAATTTATAAACATATTTATCAAAATCATCAAGAATTAGTTTTGCTTTAGCTGAATTTGTTGCCTTGTAATGTTCAGTAATTAAGCGTCTTAATTCATCCTTATCTTCTTTATAAGTCAATGATTCCATACTAACTAATTGCTTATTAACGTTTTTATATAGCTTGCTTTCTTCATCAAGTACGTAAGCTACACCACCGCTCATACCAGCTGCGAAATTCTTACCTACACTACCGAGTACAACTACAACACCACCAGTCATATATTCACAACCATGCTCACCAATGCCTTCTACAACAGCTATTGCACCTGAGTTACGTACCGCAAATCTCTCTCCTGCCATACCTGAAATAAATACCTGACCTGATGTTGCACCATAAAGAGCCACATTACCAACAATTATGTTCTTGCTTGGATCATATTTTGCATTGCTTGGTGTAGAAACAATTAATTTACCACCAGATAGTCCCTTACCCATGTAATCATTACTATCTCCTGTTAAATTTAAAGTAAGTCCCTTTGGAATAAATGCACCAAAACTTTGTCCACCAGAGCCATGACAGTTTATAGTAATGCTTCCATCCTCTAAGCCATCCGGATATTTTTTTGTAATGCAAGAACCAAGTAATGTACCAAAAGTTCTATCAACACTTGATAAATTAACATCTATGCTTACCTTTTGACCATTTTCAAGAGCCTTCTTTACTTCTGCAGATTTTAATACAATACTTTCGTCCTTAGTCTTCTCAAGTTCAAATTTAAATGCATTCTTTTCATCATGAACAATCTTATTCTTTCCTGTGAATAGAAGAATTTCTGATAAATCAATCTTCTTTTCTTTATCTGTTAAATTATCCTTAACCTTTAAAAGGTCTGTTCTACCAACAAGCTCCTCAACTGTTCTAATTCCAAGACTTGCCATTATTTCTCTTAACTGTCTTGCAATAAAAATCATAAAATTCTCTACATATTCTGGCTTACCAGCAAAACGCTTACGAAGCTCAGGATTCTGTGTTGCAACACCCATTGGACATGTATCAGACTGGCACTGGCGCATCATAACACAACCAAGTGTTATAAGTGGAGCTGTAGCAAAACCGAACTCTTCTGCACCAAGCATTGCAGCAATAGCTACATCTCTACCACTCATAAGCTTTCCATCAGTTTCAACGATTACCCTATTTCTAAGTCCATTAGCAAGTAATGTTTGATGAGCTTCGGCTAGTCCAAGTTCCCAAGGAAGGCCTGCATTATGAATTGATGAAAGTGGAGCAGCACCTGTACCACCATCATATCCTGAAATTAATACGACAGTTGCACCAGCTTTTGCAACACCTGCAGCAATAGTACCAACACCTGCCTCTGATACCAACTTAACTGATATTCTTGCATCTTTATTTGAGCATTTTAAATCATAAATAAGCTGAGCTAAATCTTCAATTGAATAAATATCGTGATGAGGTGGTGGAGAAATAAGGCTAACTCCAGGTGTTGAATGTCTAGTTTTTGCAACCCAAGGATAAACCTTCTTACCTGGCAAGTGTCCACCTTCACCTGGCTTAGCACCCTGTGCCATCTTAATCTGGATTTCCTTAGCACTAACTAAATACTTACTTGTAACACCAAATCTACCACTGGCAACCTGCTTAATAGCAGAGCTTCTATCATGTGTAGTGCCTGCAGATAATAATCTTTCATCACTTTCTCCACCTTCACCACTGTTACTCTTTCCATGTAAGTGATTCATAGCAATTGCAAGAGTTTGGTGTGCTTCCTCTGAAATAGAACCATAGGACATAGCACCTGTCTTAAATCTTCTTACAATACTTTCTTCACTTTCAACCTTATCAATATCAATACCCTTCTTAGGTAAATTAAAATCAAGTAAACTTCTTAGATAACCTGTTTTTTCTTCATCTACCATCTTAGTGTATTCCACGAACTTATCATAATTACCTTCTCTTGTTGCAGTCTGTAACATATGAATTGTCTTAGGATTGTATCTATGATGTTCACCCTGTGATCTGCTCTTATGTCTACCCATAGCAGATAACTCATAGTTAGTATCAAGACCAAGTGGGTCAAAAGCCTTACTATGCTGCTCATCACAAGCTTTTTCAATGTCTGATAAGCTAATACCACCTACTCTACTTACTGTTCCTGTAAAGTATTCATCAATAACTTCCTTAGAAACACCAATAGCTTCAAACATCTTACTACCCTGATATGACTGAATTGTAGAAATACCCATCTTTGAAGCAATTTTTACAATACCAAAAAGCACAGCATTGTCATAATCTTCAACAGCTGCATAATAATCCTTATCTAATAAGCCCTCATCAACTAACTGACCTATTGTTGCATGTGCAAGATATGGATTTACAGCAGAAGCACCATAGCCTAAAAGTGTGGCAAAATGGTGTACTTCTCTTGGTTCACCAGACTCAACAACAATTGACATAGCAGTACATTTCTTAGTATCAACTAAATGCTTATGAACTGCAGCAACAGCAAGTAATGATGGAATTGCAACGTGGTTCTCATCAACGCCCCTATCTGAAAGAATAAGAATATTAGCGCCTTCTCGATAAGCCTTATCAACCTCAACAAATAAGTGGTCTAATACTCTCTTCATTGGAGTTCTCTTATAGAACAAAATAGGAACCTTAGCTACTCTAAATCCGTCCTTGTGTAAATTTTCAATTTTAAGCAAGTCAAGATCTGTAAGGATAGGATTATTTATTTTTAGAACCTGACAGTTCTCTGGTTTTTCCTCTAATAAATTACCATTAGTACCAAGATATACTGTTCTTGATGTTACAATTTCCTCACGAATTGAATCTATTGGTGGATTTGTAACCTGAGCAAATAACTGCTTAAAATAATAAAATAATGGCTGATATTCCTT
Organism: Lachnospira multipara LB2003; assembly: GCF_000702205.1. GTDB lineage: Bacteria > Bacillota > Clostridia > Lachnospirales > Lachnospiraceae > Lachnospira > Lachnospira multipara_A. Next base: position 61,778 of record NZ_JNKW01000008.1, read on the forward strand.
AGATAAAGCTGCGATAGGTGTATCAATACCCATTGATCCAATTGCCTCTGTTCCATTTAAAGCCATTGAAAGAATACTATCATGGTAATTTTCCCAAGTATAACCAAAGGCCTTTTGAAGTCTTTGTCTTTCTTTAAATGAATAGCTAGTTACCTTCTTATTTGGAATTTTTAATGCACTTAGTGGAAGAAGGTTACTATCTAACCATTCGCCATATGGCTTACTTTTAGCATACATTTCTTTGATTTCTTCATCGTAAATAATCTTGCCTTCCTTAGTATCTACAATAAGAAGCTTACCTGGATGAAGTCTCTCTTTTTTTACAATATGGCTTTCGTCTAAATCAAGAACACCAACCTCAGATGAAAGAATAAGTCTTCCATCATCCATTACATAGTATCTAGATGGTCTAAGACCGTTTCTATCAAGAATTGCACCAAATACATCACCATCTGAGAATAGGATAGAAGCTGGGCCATCCCAAGGTTCCATCATTGTTGCGTAATATTGATAAAAATCTCTTTCTTCATAAGAAAGTGTTTCATTATGAGACCAAGGTTCAGGAATCATAATTGAAGCAGCAAGTGGAAGTGGCATGCCGCTCATTACAAGGAATTCTAGAGCATTATCAAGCATTGCTGAATCTGAACCATTTTGTGAAATGACAGGAAATACCTTAGTCATATCCTCTAAACTAAAGGCATCAGAATGCATAGTTTCCTCTCTAGCAAGCATCTTATCTACGTTACCTTTAATTGTATTAATCTCACCATTGTGTACAATTAATCTGTTTGGATGAGCTCTCATCCAGCTAGGCTGTGTATTAGTTGAGAAACGTGAGTGAACCATTGAAATTGCAGACTTATAACTTTCATCTTCTAAATCTGTAAAAAATGTTCTTAACTGACCAACTAAAAACATACCCTTATAAACTATAGTTCTACATGACAATGAAACAACGTAAGTATCTGTACTACTTTGCTCAAATTCTCTACGAATAATGTAAAGCATTCTATCAAAATCTAAATCACTAGCACATTCCTTTGATCTTTGAATAAAAACTTGATAAATTGAAGGCATACATTCCTTTGCCTTACTACCAAGAACATCAGGATTTGAGTCAACCTTTCTCCATGCAATAATCTTTAAACCGCTTTTTCTAACGATAATTTCAAACATAGATTTTTCTCTACGCATATCAAGTTCATTTTGAGAGAAGAAAAACATACCAACACCGTAGTTTCTCTCACTAGGAAGTTCAATGCCCTCTTCTTTTAGCTTTTTTACAAAAAATTCGTGTGGAATTTGAGTTAAAATACCAACGCCATCACCAGTCTTACCCTCTGCATCTTTACCAGCACGATGTTCTAGTTTCTCCACTATAGATAATGCATCACTGACTAATTTGTGATTTTTTCTACCTTTAACATCAATTACTGCACCGATACCGCAGTTATCATGTTCAAAAGACGACCTATATAGGCCTTTTTCCTCAACTTGTCTTAATAAATCATTCATTATAATCCTCCATTAAGCGCCCCTAGATAACCTAAGGACGCTTACCCATATAATATTAAATTTCGTGAATAACTAGAACATATCTATTATTCTACATCTTGTAATGCATCAAAGTCTTCTTCACCAGTACGAATCTTAATTACCTTACTTACTGGGTATACAAAGATCTTGCCATCACCAATTTTTCCTGTGTAGAGAGCTTTCTTAGCCGCTTCAACAACGCTTTCAACTGGTATTTTAGAAACAACAACCTCAAGCTTAATCTTTGGGAGAAGTGTCATATCCATTTCAACACCTCTGTACATCTGGCCGGCACCCTTTTGAATACCACAACCTGTTACCTGAGTTACTGTAATTCCTGTTACTCCAAGCTCATTAAGTGCACGCTTAATCTTGTCGTATCTTGATAACTTAGTTACAATAACAATCTTGTTCATGCCAGTTTCTAGACTTGTACCAGCAAGATTACTACTTACATTTACTACTGGAACGGCTGCATCCTTAGCTGCTTTGCTTGCTAAATCATATTCATCAACACCAAGGCTTGTATTTTCATTAGCATCCATATATGACTCTGTTGCATCAACAATTGAAAAACCAGCATATGCAGATGTGAGACCGTGTTCCATAACATCTAAGCCCTCAATTTCTTCTTCCTCTGAAACTCTAAGGCCGATTGTCTTTTTAATTATTGCGAATGTTATTGTAATTGTAACCATTGCCCAAAGAGCTGTAATTCCCATACCACCGAGCTGCTTAATTAACTGTGTAAATCCACCGCCATAAAATAGACCTTCATCAATTCCAGCTACTGCAAAACCAGGAGCACTCTTTGTTGCAAATAAACCTACTGCAACAGTTCCCCAAATACCGTTTAACATATGAACTGCAACAGCACCAACAGGATCATCTACATGAATAACATAATCGTTAAACCAAATACCAAATACAACTAATAAACCAGCTACAACACCGATTATTGCTGCACCAGTACAGTCTGTAACATCACATGCGGCTGTAATAGCTACAAGACCTGCTAAAGAAGCGTTTAAACACATAGACACATCAGGTTTACCATATTTTGCCCAAGTAAATACTAAGCACACTACAGTTGCAACAGCAGGTGCTACAGTAGTTGTAAGGAATATAGATCCAAGAGTAGGAACGTCAGTAGCTGCAGCTCCGTTAAATCCATACCAGCCAAACCATAAGATAAATACACCAAGAGCAGCAATAACTAAGTTATGACCAGGAAAAGCCTTAACTTTAGTGACCTTACCTTTTTTATCTCTTTCAAATTTACCAATTCTTGGTCCAAGCATCCATGCACCAATCAAAGCACAAATACCACCAACCATATGAATACAGTTAGATCCTGCGTAATCGTGGAATCCCCATTGACTTAAGAATCCTCCGCCCCAAGTCCAATGAGCTTCTATAGGATAGATAATTGCTGAAATTACAGCTGAATAAATACAGTAGCTTGAAAATTTAGTTCTTTCAGCCATTGCACCTGAAACTATAGTTGCTGTTGTAGCACAGAATACAAGGTTAAATACAAATGCTGAATAGTTAAAATTTCCGTAGTTTGTAAATACATCAAATGTAAATCCACCGCTAAATCCGTTTAATACATTATCTCCTAACATCAAAGAAGCACCGCAGATAAACCACATAACAGTACCAATACAAAAATCCATAAGATTTTTCATAATGATATTTCCAGCGTTCTTAGCTCTAGTAAAGCCTGCTTCACACATTGCAAAACCAGCTTGCATCCAGAAAACAAAAGCCGCGCCAATTAAAAACCATACTGAAAACACTTCGCCATCTAAAACTTTAATTATATCCTCCATCATTAAAGTCTCCTTCCTCATGATTTCCCTATTAACTAAAAAAGACAGGGGAAGCCTACTAATAACTAATAAATAGTACAGTAGACGCCCTTGTCTTTGTTATATTGTATTTAATTGTCTCTTTTGCCTAGGATTAAGATTAATCAAATCAAATATTATAGTTGATTCGTTAATAAGTTTTGCTTTATAAAGAAAAAAGGCGTCTTGAAGTAGATTCTTCAAGACGCCTTTGCCTTTATGTTTACAGATTCTAAACTCTATTTGATTATTTGTCAAACTTTTTCTAGAATGTTTTTTAGAAAAACAATTTACTTTGATACATTAAAAGCCTTCATACCTGGGTAAACAGCTGCACTTCCAAGTTCTTCTTCAATGCGAAGTAACTGGTTATACTTAGCAACTCTTTCAGATCTTGAAGGTGCACCAGTCTTAATCTGGCATGTGTTAAGAGCTACAGCTAAATCAGCAATAGTTGTATCTGCTGTTTCACCTGATCTATGAGATGAAATAGCTGTATAACCTGCCTTATGAGCCATCTTAATAGCTTCAAGAGTCTCTGAAACAGAACCAATCTGGTTAAGCTTAATAAGTACTGAGTTAGCAGCGCCCTTTTCAATACCCTTAGAAAGTCTCTTAGTGTTAGTAACAAATAAATCATCACCAACTAACTGAACCTTCTTACCAAGCTTCTCTGTCATTGCCTTCCAGCCTTCCCAGTCCTCTTCATCAAGACCATCTTCAATAGAGATGATTGGATACTTATCAACTAAGCTTTCCCAATGAGCAATAAGTTCATCAGATGTAAATGTCTTACCTGACTTAGGCTGCTTATAGAAGCCAACGCCCTTTTCTTCATCCTTCCATTCAGAAGAAGCAGCATCCATAGCAATCATAAAGTCCTTACCTGGTTCATAACCAGCAGCCTTAACAGCCTCAAGAATTGTCTCAATTGTCTCTTCATCAGAAGAAAGGTTAGGAGCGAAACCACCTTCATCACCTACTGATGTAGCAAGACCCTTGCTCTTTAATATCTTAGCAAGTGCATGGAATACTTCTGCACACCATCTAAGAGCTTCCTTAAATGAAGGAGCACCTACTGGCATAATCATAAATTCCTGAGTATCAACTGTATTAGTTGCATGTGCGCCACCATTTAAGATATTCATCATAGGAACTGGAAGTGTTGTAGCCTGCACACCACCAAGGAATCTATAAAGAGGAATATCAAGGGAAATAGAAGCTGCTCTTGCAGCTGCAATTGAAACAGCAAGAATAGCGTTAGCACCTAACTTATCCTTATTCTCTGTACCATCAGCATCAATCATAGCCTTATCAACAGCATATGTATCTGATGCATCTAAACCGATTAATGCGTCGTTAATAATTGTATTAATGTTCTCTACAGCCTTAGTAACGCCCTTTCCTAAATATCTAGACTTATCACCATCTCTTAATTCAAGTGCCTCAAAAACGCCTGTTGAAGCGCCTGAAGGAGCTGTACCACGTCCTACTGTTCCATCTACTAAATATACTTCAGCTTCAACTGTAGGATTACCTCTTGAATCAAGAATTTCTCTACCAACTACTTTTTCAATTTCTAAATAATTCATTGTCATAGCCTCCTATTTAATTATTAGTTATGTCTAACCAACATAAGTCTATTCTAACATCCAAAAAGCCCTTCAACAATACGTTGAAGGGCTTTTGTCAAATTATTAACGATAATATTTATCAATAAGAAATTAGCTTTAAATCAAAATTAAACTGAGACAACGATTCCACCATCATATGCATACATTGAACTTACACCAGCTGTATCAACAATAACAACATCTTTAATTGGCATAATGCTTTCAACTAATTCCTTTACCTTGTTAGCTCTAGCAGGTGCATTGCAATGTGCAATAACTAATGTCTTAGTCTCTGGATTAGCTGTATCCTTCTTAATATGGTCAACCATCTGAATAAGTGCCTTATCCATACCTCTAGTCTGTCCTAGCTTGACAATTGAACCATCATCACCTGCCATAACAGGCTTAATATTTAGTGCAGATACTAATGCAGCCTTAAGGTTTGATAAACGACCATTTTTTCTTAATACTTCTAAAGTCTCAAGAACAAAATAAGTTCCCATCTTAGCTCTAAAGTCTTCAACCTTCTCAACTACTTCTTCAAACTTAAGTCCCTCATTAATTGCCCTTTCAATCATAAATGCGATTAAGACTTCACCTGCAGCTGCTGATCTAGAGTCAAATACATGAACCTTATTAGTACCGCCTTCATCTTCATACATATCCTTTGCTACTATGGCAGCATTATAACTACCACTTAGCTTAGATGATAATGTAATTACATAGATATCAGTTGCTTCATCAGTCTCATATTCATCCATATATCTCTGAGGAGAAGGACATGCCGAATGAATTCCCTTCTTAGATTCCTTAACTCTTCTTAAAAAATCTAACTGGTCAAAAGTTTCATCATCTATAATTTCTGTGTCATCAACAATTAATGTCAATGGAACCACTTTAAAATGCTCATCTCTTCTATAATCCTCTGGTAAATCACAACAACTATCGACTACAATTCTATAGGCCATTATTCTTCCTCCCAATATGTTACATATAATTTCAAAAAACACGATATGTAGTTTTAATTACTAGATTATGTTATCCTAGATAAGCTCTGATGTCAAGCGCTATCGCTCTTATTTTTCTTTCGACATTCTTCCATTAAATCTATGGCTTTATCTTTCATCTTAGGATTTATTTTTTTAGATAAGGCTGCCTTTGATAGGTATGTAAGAGCTTCATTAAATTCTCCGCAATTAAAAGCAAGAACCCCAATTAAAAACTCCACTGACTCCTCATCCATACCACATATAGGCGGATATTCCTTTAAAAGGGCCTCCGAAAAACCTTTATAGGCTTCTTCTCTATACTGTAATAAACCTTGCTCAAAAACAACATAACGGCTAAATTCGCGATCTGAAATATCATTCTTATCTCTGCCCGCTAATATCTCTTCTACTTCTCCTTCATATAACCATGAGAGCTTTAAGCATAAAAAGGCACACTCACTTAACTTTGCTGGCAATTTATTAATTGCAGTCAACAAAGCCATTTTATATCTAATTATAGCGTCATTATACGTATAATGCGGCTTTTTTGACATGTCCATTCCAACAAACTTACTTGAAATAACTTCTCTAATGTGTATTCTCTGTTTTTCTGTTATTCTTTCAAACTCTCTTGAAACCGCAGAGTAACCGCAAATTGGACACATTATTACATCATATTTCACCGTATCAATGTTAGCATATCTTGGTCTTAAGTCGTCATCTGTTCCAATAAAACGAGCTTTTCCAGTTCTAACCTGTTTATATGTAAAATCAGAATCACATACTGGACAATTACACTTTTTATCAAACAATAAATCTGACTCTTCTGGTGATTTGTTATCTTTTATTTCGCCCATAAATAACCTCTATAATTTAATTCTACGCATCAATGTATATTAATTATATCATTTATTATATAAAAAGAAAAGAGCTTGACTCCCCAGTCAAGCTCTTTTCATCACGTTTATTTATTTAATTTGTTACACCCGAAAGATCTCTCGCCAACCTGGCTCGAAAAACTTATTTAACACAATTAGGAATTGTTCTGCTTGATTTCTTGTAAAATCATGTCTGACAACATCGAACAATGCCCCGTAATATGATCGCATAAGAATATGCACATATTCGGATCTCACAGGTCTGACAGAAACTCCACTTTCTTCTAACCTCTGAACAAATTTCTCTGTATCCTTTTGTTCACGCACAACAAGGTCATGCAGAAAGTTCTCATATTTTGTTCCTGTCGAACAACAGATAATAAGTTTAAAAGCATCAAAATCTGCGTATAATAAATTGAGTATGCTTTCAATACTTCTACCACTCCAAATAGCATCAAATTCTTCACACTCTAACTTCTTGACACTATCTTTCTTCACGCTCTCATAGTAAGTATCAAACTCAACGATTGCAGGCTTTACAACTTCGTCAAACAACGCCTCTTTATTTGCAAATAATTTGTATAGCCCTGCAACGCTTATCCCTACGTTGCTTGCAATACTACGCATAGATGTATGCTCAAAACCGTTCTCTAGAAACTCGAGTTTGGCATTAGCCACGACTAAATCTCGAATCTCTTTAGTTAATTTCGGCATCTTGCCTCCATCTGTACTACGACTATATTTCTATTTCCCTAAATACATACGTCTTTAAGGACGTTTGGTTTGGCGTAGCCCAAACCTCAGAATCTCATGACTAAAAAACTCACCCTATATATCTTAGTGATGAAACTCTTTCTTTCTCCCGTCTACTTATCCCGAAGGTTCCCCAGCAGTGTTATCTCCCAATTATTTATACTTAAGTTCTAAAGGATCCCACCCCTTTATTACCCGTATTGCAGTAGTAAATGTGTTCGTTAACACTGTTTACAGTATAATTTACTGTATTTAAAGAATCAAGGGGGATTTTTAGGGTGAATTTTTAGTCTTTCAAAATATTGTTGAATTACTGATAAATACTGAATTTTTTAGTTATATACTAATAATATAATTTCTAAAAATACCCCCTATGTAGAAAGGTGTTTTGGGGGTAATAGGGGGATATTCCTCTATTTTTACATCCCCCTGTAGTACTAGTACAATTTTTTATTGTTTTAATTTTACTTTGTATTTTACTATAAATATATTTTTTACATTCTCGCGAAATAGCATAAAAACTAAAAATATCAAAAAAAAGAGATGATTTTAACAATCATCTCTTAAATTCATTCGTAATATATTCATTTTTAAAGCAGACTAGTTAACTAGGTAATATAGCTCATAAAATTATTAAATTAGTGAAAAGGTACTAGATAAAATTCATACTACTATTAATGGTGCTAGAAACTTCAGCTATTTGCTCATAACTAATATGGTCAATAGCCTTATATTGCTTAGCTAATAAGTTAATTCTTCTAACCTGATCACAACAAGCATATCCCTTAATATGTTCACCTTCAACATAGATATGCTTTTTATTATTGGTCTCTTCTTGTATTATAGGACAAACCATCACCTTAGTATCTGTCATTGATCTTTCGTTATTATTAATTACAAGCGGAACAAAATCTATACCCGCTACCTCAATTATGTCTCCTTGTTTAATATTAGCTGCCATATAATCTCCTTTATCATTAACAAACTAATTTATCTTGTGGAATCATTCTCGATTATTTCATATCCCAACATAATCTCTTTAGCTAAAAGAGGTATTTCGCGTATTAAATTTAAAAGCATGGCTGCACCTTTAGCTCCAGCCTCCTCATATGAATATTTAACAGTGGTTAAGGTTGGAGTTATTGCCTGTGAAAAATCAGAATAATCGTGGCCTACTACCTTTACATCCCTTGGTACATTAAGCCCCCTATCCTGTAAATACTTAATTGCTCCCACAGCAACCTTATCACTTGCACATACAACTCCATCTAAATCATTGTATTTATTATATAAGCTTTCCATTATTAAATATCCAGATTGTTTACGAATATCCCCTGTATTTATCTGTTCTTCTTCACATGGCAATTTAGCGTCCTTTAAAGCTTTTACAAAGCCCTTTCTTCGCTGTTTACCATTAGAAATCTCTGTATCGCTAAATCCAATAAAAACAAGCTTCTTACAGCCCTTCTCAATTAAATAATTAGTAACCATGTAAGTAGCCTGATAATCATTGTAATATACGCAATTACAGCCTTCACATTTTTGTCCTATTATAACTACAGGACATTTTAATTTATCCATGGCCAATCTATGTTTAATAGAAACCATGGAACTTAGTAAAATCACGCCATCTACTCTATTCTCATTAAAAATACGAAGATAATTTAATTCCTTAGAAACGTCATCTCCAGTATTACCAAGTAAAATCTGATACCCTTCTGTTTCTAATCTATCAGATATTCCGTTAACTACTAAATTAGTAGCTATTGAGTTAAGCCTTGGAATAATAACGCCAATAAGTTTCGTCTTCTTAGTTCTCAAAGTTTGAGCTTGAGGAGACGGGCTATAGCCAGTCTCCTCAACAACTCTTCTTATTGCTTCTTTCTTCTCTTCCGAAACATAGCCATTATTAAAATACCTAGAAACAGCGGCGTTAGATACACCTGCTAGTTTAGCTATTTCATTGATTGTCATATTAATCCATCTCTCTAACTATCTTTCTTAATTTAAGTACCATAGAAGGAGATACTGAAAGTTCATCAAGACCCATCTTAACGAATTCTTCAGTAAGCTCTGTATCTGCGCCTAATTCACCACAAATACCACACCAGATACCAGCCTTATGAGCATTATCTGTAGCCATCTTAATCATTCTTAAAACAGCTGGATGATGTGAATCATAGAAGTCATCTAACTTAGAATTCTGTCTGTCTATTGCAAGAGTATACTGAGTTAAATCATTAGTACCGATACTAAAGAAATCGACTTCATGTGCAAGCTCTTCACTCATAATTACAGAAGCTGGAGTTTCAATCATAATACCCTGTTCTGGAATTCTATATTCAATACCAAGTGACTGAAGTTCATCAGCAACTTCCTTAACAATTTCCTTAATCTTTCTAACTTCATCCACTGAAATAATCATTGGATACATGATAGAAATGTTGCCATATACTGCAGCTCTAAGTAAGGCTCTAAGCTGAGTCTTAAAGATATCAGGCTGCTTTAAACAAATTCTAATAGCTCTATAACCAAGAGCTGGGTTATCTTCATTACCGAGGTTAAAATAATCTACCTGCTTATCAGCACCAAGATCAAGAGTTCTAATAATAACCTTCTTATCTGCCATGTTCTGAGCTACCTGCTTGTATGCTCTAAACTGTTCTTCTTCACTTGGGAAATCTTCTCTACCAAGATATAAGAATTCAGATCTAAATAAACCAATACCTGATGCATCGTTCTCAAGTACATGAGCAACATCACCAACTGCACCAATATTAGCATAGATATTAATCTTCTTACCGCTCTTAGTTACATTCTCCTTACCCTTTAACTGGTTAAGTAATTCAGCCTGTTCCTTCTGAACCTGCATTCTCTTCTTAACTTCTGTCTGTGTCTCAACAGATGGTTCAAATATAACTTCACCATTAACACCGTCTACTACTGCTAATGTGTTGTTCTTAATCTTTGAAATATCCATTGGTACAGATACTAAAGCAGGAATATTCATCATTCTAGCTAAGATAGCTGTATGAGAATTTGTTGAACCATGAACTGTAACAAATGCTAAAATCTTCTCTTTATCCATCTGAACAGTTTCACTTGGTGTTAAATCATCAGCCACAATGATTGATGGTTCCATTGTTGAAAAATCAACAGTTTCATTACCCTGTAAGATATTAATAAGACGGTTAGATACATCTCTAATATCTGCAGCTCTTGCCTTCATATAGTCATCATCCATAGCAGCAAACATTTCAGCAAAATTATCACCTGTAACAGCTACAGCAAATTCTGCATTAACGCTTTCTGTATTGATGATATTCTTAATCGAATCATTATAATCCATATCTTCAATCATCATCTGATGTGCTTCAAAAATAGCTGCTGAAGCTTCACCAACTTCCTTAAGTGCCTTATCATATAAAGCACCAAGCTGCTTAACACCTTCAGCCACTGCAGCTTCTACTCTAGCTACTTCAGCTGCTGTATCACTAATTTTTTCACGAACTACTGCCTTGTCTTTTTTATCCAATACAATTACATTGCCCATGGCAACACCCTTAAATACTGACTTACCTGTATACTTATCCATAATTAACCTCACTTTAAAAATTATAGATTATTCTCGAAGAAATCCTTAATGCTAGCTAATGTAGCATCTTCGTCTCCACCTTCTACGTTAACAGTTACTGTATCGCCACACTTAACGCCCATTGCCATAAGTGCCATAAGCTTTGTAGCTTCTGCTGACTTCTCGCCCTTAACAACTGTGATCTTGCTATCATATTTCTTAGCTTCCTTAACTAAAAGACCAGCTGGTCTAGCATGGATACCTACTTCATCTTTAATTACGTACTCAAATGATTTCATTTTAAAACCTCCAAAATTCCTATACTAAATTAATGTGTTTTAAAAACTGAAAGCTACATTGTTCTTAACAAGCCCCCACTTATTAATTATTCAAATGTGAAAACGTTTACAGTCTTTAGTAAAATTATAACATGTGAAATTTTGTTGTAAATCGCTATTTTTTATATAATCACATGGTATAATTTGTTAATTCTGCACAATTCCATTTATTTAATTTTGTCTTAAATTGAGTGTTTATGCTTATTTGTGAGCGTTTCGGCCCAAAGTTTTTTCAACGCTTTCAAGGAGTTTTTCAGGCAAAAATGGTTTCACAATATAGTCATTCACCCCGTAATTCTTAGCTTTTAACACTGTTTCTCTATCTGCTGAAGATGTAAACATTAATATTGGTATATTTTTGCACTTATCACTCTTATTTAATGCCTGCATAACTTCAAAGCCATTCATCTGTGGCATTTCAATATCAAGTAAAATTAAATCTGGTAAAAAGCTTTCTGCTAAATCAATTCCATCAAAACCAGAAATTGCGCATTTTACTTCATACTCATCCTTTAGCACATAGTCTGATAGTTTAAGTATCATTTTGTCATCGTCAATAATTAAAACTTTCTTATCCATTTTTCTCATCCTCCTCATTAAAATTTCTTATGATATTAATATTTTTCCTATAGCTATCAATAAAATGCTTTGCTTTTTCTGTGTAATCCTTCTTATCTTCCTTTTTATAGCTTAATTCCAGGCTTTTTGCCTCTCTTGAAAGCTCAAGGGCGCCAATGGTTTGAGAAGTATTACTAATAGACCTAAGTGTTATCATAAATGATTCCCAGTCTTCCAATTTTAGGTAGGTTAGTAAATCCCCAAGCTTTTCATTTTCTACATATGTATTTAGCATATCCCTGTAAAACTTAGCATCGTTCATACAATACTTAAGTCCAACTTCCACATCAAAATTATGCAGTCCATTTTGGAACTTGATGATGTCGCCATGCACAAGTTTTGCTTCCTTTTGTTTTTGCAAACCAACTTCCTTAGGAAGAATTTTTTTCGTTGCTTTTGCTTTCTCATACTTATTTTCTTTTTCTTTAATTACAATAGGTGTACGTTCCTTTTTCTCCTTACTAAGCCTAACTTCTTCAAGTTTTTCCTTTAAAATATCCTGATTAAGATTTGGTCTACTAAGAATTTTTTCCACCTTATCTTCTGTTTTAGAAAGTGAATCTTCATCACTAATTTTTCCTAAGTTTATTGCCTTTACCTCAATAGGCTTATTTATGCCCTGTTCAATATCAAAGGAAAAACTAGAGCCTTTGCCATATTCACTTTTCAAATGCAATTTACTGCCCATAAGTGCTAATAACCTTGAAGCGATGTTAAGTCCAAGCCCTCTTCCTTTAGCCATTTTATTAGCTCCAGCTACTCCACTATTTATGCTCTTTTCTAGATAATCAACTTCTTCAGGCCTCATGCCAACGCCTGTATCTGTAACTTCCACTGACATCTTACCCTTATCTGCATCTAGCTGTTTCCATAAAGCCTTAAGTTTTATGCTACCAGCCTGAGTAAACTTAATCGCATTAAATAATATAGAGCTTATGATTTGTGATATTCTATCCCTATCTCCAAAAAGCTTTTTAGGTAGCTTATCATCAATATCGCACTGGAAATCCACGTTTTTTCCTGCCAAATCATATCTAACATTATCTGCACATTCCCTAAGCATTTCCTTTGGCGAATATTCCTTTATATCAAGTTTTATCTCATCATCGCTTAGTCCAATATAATCATCAATTTCATTTAATGTGTCTTTTATTTTCTTAACATTATCTATGATTTTATCTGCATCATTTAGAATGTCCTGATTAGCTGTCTTTGCAAGAATCCTTTGACTGTGGGCATTTATTTTGTTTATTGGTTTTTTTAATTCATTAATAATCGTCTTAACTAATGCCTTATTAGCTTCATAGACGCTAAGAGCATTCTTTGTTAATTCTCTTGATTTTAAATTATCACTTTTAAGTGAATTAACTGCATCAATAAATATGATATAGTCTGGATTCTCCATAGTAAGAAATAGCACCCATATTCCTACTGAAATAAAGAAGAATACAATTAATGTACTAGGCATAACAAATACCTGTACTACATCTCCAATTATTACAAGTAAGGAAAAAATACCAATGGATACAATTTGTCTTAATGCAAAAAATTCTTTATTCAATAAAGCGACAACAACAGCTATTGCAATAAAACAAATGGGAAAAATCACCATAATGATATATAATGGTCCCCTTACATAGCCATCTTCTTTATTAAAGCTAAATACAAGCCCAAGTCTTAAATTTGCCACAAGTAAAATTCCTACTATACTTAAGGCCACACGACTAAAAATCGCTGTCCATGCCTTTCTCCTATTATCAGTAATGTACGCTCCAATATATCTATAAAAAGAATATCCAAAAGCCACTGAACATAGGAAAAATACCGTAGTCAAAATCTTATTTATTCCAAGTGGCACAATCACTCCATAGGAAATTGTTAGAGCTGAAATTATGTCAAAAACAATGGTTATCATTGTCCACATAACCATATCTCTAAAGCTTCTGCTTACACTTGAATTTGTTGTAAAAAAATAATTCATACAAATCCACAAGACCATATCAAAAATCGCAGCTGCAATTTCAAAATCAATGTTATAGCAAAGGTTCAAAGCCTCACCTCCAACCTAAACGTGTCAGTAATTTTTTGTAGCTTTCCACTAGATAATCATTTTTTTGTATGGCAATATCAGTATTACCTTCCTTAACACCTCTCTCTATTTCCTTACATAATGCACTAAAATTAACTGCACCTATGGTAAGAGACGTGCTTTTAAGACTATGAACTATAATTCTATAGTTATCAAAATCCAGAGCCTTATAAGTTTTTATAAGATTATCTAATTTATTCTCCTTTACAAAATCCCCTTTTAATTCTTCATATAATTCCTTAATTCCACCGCAATATTGCAATCCTACAGCTTCATCTATATAGTCAATTTCTTCTGTGTTATTGTTATTGTTATTGTTATTGTTATTGATATTGTTGTTACTGTTATTGTTATTGTTATTGTTATCGTTATTGTTACTGTTATTAGAATCCTCTACTAGATTTTCATTAGCGATATTTTTTTCATTAATGATTTTATCAAAATTATCTGAAATCTTAGGCTTGTCATACCACTTGTAATTATCATGCCATGAATTGTCATGACTAACATCCTCAATACATTCACTCGGTATATATTTTCTAATCATGGCTTCTAATTGCATTTCTATAATTGGTTTTGCTAGATAGTCATCAAAACCCATATTAAGATACTCTTTCTTAGCTCCATTTACTGCATTAGCCGTCAGCATAATAATCGGAGTTTCTCTGTTAAGATTATCCTTATCCGCCTTAATTTCCTTAAATGTTTCTACCCCATCTTTACCTGGCATCATATGATCTAAAAATATTATGTCGTAATTAGCATTTCTTGTAAGAGCAATAGCTGTATTACCATTATCACAATAATCAATCATAATGCCTGTGTTTTTTAACAGTCCTTCTAATACCTTAATATTAGATTGAATATCATCAACTATTAGTATTCTAACTTCTTCATTTACTGCAAAACTAATATGTCTGTTTTCTTCATAAATGTCTTCATTCTTTAATGAGGCAATATCCCCTATTATTTCATCTCCGTCTACTTTCTGCGGTATTGTAACTGTAAATGTAGAACCAACGCCGTATTCACTTTCAACTTCTATGCTTCCACCCATTAAATCAATTAACTGCTTAGAAATTGATAGGCCAAGTCCCGTTCCTTCAATAGCATAATTTCTCTCAATATTGATTCTTTGGAAAATATGAAAAAGATTAGATAAGTCTTCTTTTTTCATACCCTGTCCAGTATCTGTTACCTGAATAATCAAGTTAATTACTTTTCTATCATCAAGGCTTCCACCTATAAATCCATTTTCTTCTTCTCTTTCAAATACCTCCACAGGAGCATATCCCACAAATAATGTAACGCTGCCATAATCTGTGTATTTAATAGCATTTGTAAGAATATTATTAATTATCTGTCTAATTCTTATGGCATCACCAATTAAATTAGCTGGCACATTAGTGTCATTTTTTAGATCAATGGATAGCCTCTTACTTTTAGCCCTCATCATAACCATGCCAATACAGTCATGAATCATGCTTTTTAGGTTATATGGCGCCTCTACAATATCCATTTTTCCTGATTCAATTTTTGAAAAATCAAGAATATCATTAATAATGGCATATAAATTATTACTTGCTCTTTCAATATCTTTGGCATAAGAAAGAGTCTCTGCTTCCTTACTGTCCCTTAAAATCATAGCATCCATACCAATAATTGCATTAATCGGCGTCCTAATCTCATGGGACATTCTAGCTAAGAAGTCAGACTTTGCTTTATTAGCAACCTGTGCCTGCTTTTTTGCCTCATCGGCCTCCTTCTTTGCATCCCTTAATTTTTTATTTTGGGATTCCATTATATCCACTTGTTTTTTAAGCATTTCCGATGAAACTCGTGCTTTTTTGACTATGTCATCCACAAGACGAACTATAATTACAAAAACCATAATAATACAATATGCCGTAAATCCATATCTAAGGTAGGTTTCCTTTAACTTATTTATGTCGCTTGTGCCAATAAAAATATCAATTACGCAACAAGTAAGCACAATAAACAAACCTAGCGCTTCTGCTAAGTAACTAAGCTTT
Organism: Lachnospira multipara LB2003; assembly: GCF_000702205.1. GTDB lineage: Bacteria > Bacillota > Clostridia > Lachnospirales > Lachnospiraceae > Lachnospira > Lachnospira multipara_A. The sequence goes on from NZ_JNKW01000008.1 coordinate 78,055, forward strand.
TTATTAATGTAATGTTTTGCAATAGTGCAAGCAAAAAACATGGCATATGCCACAATTGAATATGCATATGTAAAAATAATCAGATACCCTACTTCAACTGTTTTGGTTATGTATAAGCCTAGCTGAATAAAAAATGCCAAAAATAAGCCTATGGTAAAGATATCAAACAATCTTCTGTGGTCATCTCCGTAATCATATTCGTAATAAAGCAATAGCAATATAGGAAAAGTCATTAGAATAGTGAACAAACTTACTTCATATACACTGCCTACGTTATATCCGTTTAAACATTTGCTCTCTAAAAAGAAATAAAAAGTTGCTAGCAAATTAAATATGCTAAGGTATTCCAATCCAGTATTGCTGCCGGTTACATACCGTTTAATGACAGCAATACCCCATGAAATCAAAAAAGTAAGTAAAATCAAAAGATCACAAACAAAACTAGCCATACTAGCAATGGATGTAAAAGGCATATTTGTTTTATCAAATTCATAAATATCTTTAACCTGGTAGGTAAAAAAATTGGCCATCAAACATACCAATTCCCCCACAAGGATTACTAATAAAGCTTTTTTATACCCTCTCATAGCTGTCCCTCAATATTAATAACTTAAATTACACAATAACTATTATTATTATTGTACAGCAATAAATACAAAAGAGCAACTATTTCACTTACTATCCTACTTTCTACGGTGTAGTAGTTTTTTTCTTATGTATGAGTATGTATAATCTTCACCCTTTAAAGCTAACATTTTTAAAAGCTTATGCAAAAGAGCATCGGTTTCTGGATGCATCAGGTTATGACCTCTTCCACGAAGATAGTAATTTAATGCATCAGCATCAGTGTATTTTTCTTTATTATATATTTTACTTGCTGCGACTCTATCGCAGAACATTTCTATTACGTATTTTTTAGGCATTGGCATACCCTCTAATAGTACATCTCCATCTTTAAGTGAATAATCAATCCAATATTCATAGTGATGTCTATTGCGTCCCTTGTGATGTAACCAAGCACTAGATACGCCTTCCTTTTCTCTTTGAGCATTATTAGGGCTACGATTTCCCTGAAAATAAATAACACCAGGAATAAATTCCACAGGAGAATATTTAGAAAGGTCGTGTGTTATTCCTTGATAATATAAACCAAGTTTAAACATTTCCCTTCTAACTAATCTTCTGTGGGCATTAACCGTATGTAAATGTCCGTAAAAATTCTTCCAAAATCGAGTAAATGTCATTAATCCACCCCATTCTATTTATTTAACTCCTCTAAAATCTTATTTCTATTAGAGTTTATTAACAATTTATTTGCATAATTTAGATATTTTTGATTAGGATTTTTTAGAAGGAATAAAGCTGCATTCTCACTAAGTGTAAGATTGGTTATAAATATAAGCATGCTGCTTTCATCTAGTCCATCCTTAATAAAATCAATGGTATTATCTAAATTAGAATTAGCCATTTCAATTGCAACACCTGACTTAAGTTCTAAACTCACATCATAATCTGTGTTTCTTTGCTTTGCATCTTCAAGCTCTTTAGTATTATTATTGGCATCAAGAAAATCTCTATCAAGGCGCTCTAAAAGTAAGTTAATAAGAATTAGTTTTTCATCATATTCTGCATTACTTACTCTTGCATAAAGTGCTGCATCTGCATTGCCCTTAATAATAAGTTCAATTTCATATTCCTTTTCGTATTTTTTATATAAATCATAGAAACTAAGGAAATCACTAGCCACATCATCATCTCTAATATATTCATAGATAATATCCTTAGTAATTGGAACTTCAAGCTCTTCATAAGTGTATAATAAAGTACTTAAATCTTCCCATCCTCTAGCAGTGCAAAATCTTAAGCCATCCACATCTCTATATACTTTATAGAAATTATCGACCTTCACATCTAAATAGCTTAATATGCTTCTGTGAATATGTCTTTGAACGCCATAAATCTTCCACGCATCTAGATCTGGTTCAATATTAATTAAGCGAACTCTATCAAGGGTAACAACGTCAAATTCTCTAACCTGTTTATTATACTGAGCAGGATTACCAGCAGCCACAATTATCCATCCTTTAGGCAATTTCTGATTACCAAAAGTCTTAACCTGAAGGAACTGTAACATCATTGGCATAAGTGTTTCTGAGACGCAATTAATTTCATCAATAAAGAGAATTCCCTCTTTATGTCCAGTTTTTTCAATGTAATCATAAATACCTGCGATAATTTCTGACATAGTATATTCTGTTACATTAACTTCCTTACCATCATAAACCTTCTTAGAAACAATAGGTAAGCCAATAGCACTCTGTCTTGTATGATGAGTGATTGTATATGAAACAAGCCCAACAGATAACTCATTACTAATCTGCTCCATAATCTGAGTCTTACCAATTCCTGGAGGCCCCATTAAAAGAATTGGTCTTTGTCTAATCTCTGGTATCTTATAATTTCCATTAGTATCCTTTAATAAGTATGCCTTTACTGTATTAATAACTTCCTGTTTAGCTAAATAAATATTCATAACTTCTCCTATCTTTCATACCTTTCCAAACTTGATTTATAGATAACTTCTCTATAACACCAGGAAGGTACCTTAAATTCTTTATCTCCCTCATATCCTTCAAGAAAAACAAAAGCCGTCTTATACTGTGGTACTGCCTTTGGATATATTCCCTTACCATCAGTAAAATAAACAAGACCGTCAACTTCGCTTATTGTTCCTGAATTAATCAATTCATTAACATAGCTAAATACAGGTCTAAAATCTGTATTTCCGCCACCTTTTAGATTAAACTCTCTAAAAATTTCATCTATGTTAGAATTTTCACTAACTATTATATCATCTCTGATGCCGTCGTCACACTGTAATATTCTCACTCTTGAATTCTTTAGGAAATCTCCATTTTCCTTTAATATTTCTAAAGTCTGTTCCAAAAAATTCTTAACTAATTGACCTGATGTTGAATAACTAGTATCCACAGCAATAATAAAGTCTTTAATTCTATTATCCTGCTTTGTTTCTAGGGGTTCAATTAAAGGCATGTTCTTATATAAACTAAATCCATAGTTATAAAAGCCCATATCAAACTCATCAGTATTTATACCAAGGACTTCACTTTTATTAGTAAATTTCAATAAAAAATCCCTATAGTTGTGTCTATTACTAGCTTCAACATTAATATTAAGACTGTTTATTTCCTCTTCATCATTATTGTTACCAAAGGACTTATTATGAAGAATTTGTCTTGCCTTTGATTGCCATTCTTTACTAGTTTGCTCATCTCTTTGGCTAATGGATTTATCCTTTTTCTCTGGCCAAAAATGATGATCATCAACTATAAATTCCTTATTAAGCTTAATAAGTAGGCTCTCAAAGTCCATTTCTGACATTTCATGTCTTTTTTCTACAATATATTCATAAATTTGCCCAGCAGAAACTATGTCCTTTTTATTCAATTCCTCATAAAGGCTTTTTCTTTGAAGAGTTAAGATTCTTTTGGTGCAAGGCTTATTTATGCTATCAAGCACCTTCTCAATTGCAATGTCACATGAAATATTGTAGATTCTTTTGTCCCTATCTCCTCCAATCCACAAATGTCCATAAATGCAATGCAATATACTATGTAGGTAAGCTCGTTTTAAAAACTGCTCGTTTTTTCTAAATAGCTCTATTGTATGTTCAGGCCCGAAATACAAATTTCTTCCATCTGTGCCAAACATTACTAATCCCTGTCTATCCACAGTGTTTAGGCCTGTTAGCGCCACATCCATAAATCTTAAATCCTTATAAATCTCATCCCTTAGATAGGAAAAAATCTTTCTTCCCATCCTACCTTCCCATTCTGTCTGAGTTTCTATATGTTTGTTATTAATTACATCCATTTTCTAACTCCTTTAAGCTCCAAGGATCTTTGCTACACCAACTAACCATTTACAACTAGTAGCAAAGGATACAACTTCCATTTTAACAGTTGCTGATAATATGTCTTTTTTTAACATAAATTCAAGGCCTTGCATATCTTTTTTTCTAATAATTTCTTTTGTAATTTCTAGACAATTTTCTTCAACAAAAGTATTATACATATCTTCTTTATCTTTGATAAGTCCTATAGGATACATTAATCTATAAACCGCCATTAAAGCTAGCGTATCAACGGATTCTAATGGTATTGCCTTATGGAAAGTTTCATCATATCCTGCAATATTTATTATTTCTTCACTAAACTGCTGTCTTGCCCTATAGCCCTCGCCTTCCATATTAAGAGCAAAAATATGAGCAGGTCCAATTTCTTCATAGGATTCACTGTATTCTGGATAATAAAATCTTGCCAAAATACCCTTTTCATCCTTAAAGCTTACAAGTAGGCCTAATTTAAGCTGAGATAAGATTTTTCTTAAAGCAGTTTTTTCTTGTGGTGTGGCATTAATCTCTATATTATTTAATTTACTAGCATTCATAAAGGCATCACCGTCTACTACTTTTAAGTTTTTCCCTATACTTAAGGTCTCTAGATTTTTACAATTATAAAAGGTATAACTTGCTAATTTAACAACATTCTTAGATAAATAAACCTTAGTTATAACTTCACCTGCTAGCAAACTAAGATCAGTTTCATAATCTCCATCTATTTCCCTAGAATTAGGAGCAAAACAATACTTGCCAAGTTCTACCACATCAAGTTCATCTATTACATCTGGCATATAAACGAAATTAAGCTCACCAAAGAAGCGTAGTATCCTTACACCTACATCCCCTTTAGTAAGCTTATTATCCCTCATATAATCCCATATATTAGCTTCATCTAAGATAATCTTAGAAAAATCTTTAGTATTAACGTATTCATATAAACATTCATAAGTATATGTGCAATAATCAACTTCAACTTCGTATCTATAACTTCTCATCTTAATCCTCATCTATATTTATAGATTTGACGTCATAAGTTAGATCTACACTCTCGTCTCCTAAATACTTATTATATTCATTAATAACTCTATCAATTACTTTTTGCGTATCCTTTTCTTTTAAATTCATAAGTAAAACCATACATTGAGAGCTATTATATTTAGTAAAAACATCCGAACTTCTAAGAGAATAATTAATTGCACTTTCTAAGGCCGTCATTTCTCTTTTTAATTCATCCATTGTTACAATTGTGTTTTTACTAAGTGTGAAAACTACCAGTTTAACATCTATCCTATAACGTCTAATATATCTTTTTACAAAATTATAGAGCTTTTTAAAATCATTATATTCAACCTGATATGCTCCATCTCTTGTATCAAGATGTCCTTCTACAGTATATATGATATTTTTCATTTCCACATTAGTTTCTCTTGCATTTTCATCAATAAATTCGTCATAAATGTGATAATTATCCTTACCATTTACCTTAACAGTATATAAAGCCTTATCTGCTTTACTATATAACTCCTCAACTGTCTTTCCATCAACAGGATATCTAACAACACCAGCTGAAACCGTTGCAATATCGCCATAACCAATTTCATCTAGCTTTTTAGCACATTTTCTTCTTATGTTATTAGCCACTTCCTGAATATGAGACTCCGTAAGAGACTTAGCAAAAACCAATATAAACTCATCTCCACCAAGTCTAATTACTATGTCATCCTCGTCAATCATCCCATTAAACACATCAGCTAGTGCCTTTAATGCTTCATCTCCTGCCACATGTCCAAAGGTATCATTAATACGCTTAAAATTATCCATATCCAGCATAAAAATTGTCATACTATCGTATTCTAATATGAGTTTTCTCCATTTTTCCATTCCACCTGTTCGATTATAAAGACCGGTTAAACTGTCTGTTTTAGATAAAGTTACTGCTTGTTCAATCTCGCTTTCATTAATCTCCACCTTTTTTTCAAGGCTATTTTTATAGGTATATTCTTCTACCACCTTTCGAATCTTGCTTATAATTAGATTCTTATTAAATGGCTTATTAATTATTTCATCAGCACCAGTCTCTATACATTCAAGTTCAATTGATGCATCTCTTTCCCCAGTAATAAAGAGATAAGGGCATTCTATTTTTCCTAAGCTAGCCTGCATAATTCTTATAGTATCAAAACCATCAATTCCAGGTAAATAGGCGTCAATTAATAAAAGGTCGAAGTGTTCCTCTTCCACCATTCTAACTGCATCATAACTTGTTTGTGCTATGATAATTTCGAACTCCTGTTGTAAAATATCTGTTAAGTATTCAATATCGTCATCATCATCATCCACTAAAAGTATTTTTTTCATTTACCTTATCCCCACCATCTTAAAATAATTAAAAATATCTTATGTAATAATATTATCACTATATTTATTATTTTAAAAGCATTAGCTTAAATTTTATTGTTATAATATGTCATTTTGTGATATATTTTATAAGACTTTATATCGAATATAATTGGGGATTGTGAATATGAACATAAATAGAATTAAACGAATTAGTTTTATTATCGTTTTAATAGTATTATACATGATTTGTATTTATAAATTTCTTAATAATAAATACAACAAAAAAAATGATTATAACTACTATAATCTTAAGAATAACTGGACACTTTCGATTAATAATAATGAACGTGTAATAGACGATTTATCCCATTCAAACTTGGGAGTGGTTAATACAGGAAAACAGATTTCAATAAGTAATACAATACCGGATTTAAACGGTATTATTTCACCATGTGTATCCTTTAAGAGTGTACTATCATGTGTCAACGTATATATTGATGATAAACCTGTATATTCTTATGGCTATGATGAATATAACAAGAATGAAATGGTAGCAAAGGCTATACATTACATTCCTTTAAAGCAATCTGATTCAGGAAAAAAGATAACTATAACTTATACAGCCACTGAACACAATGCATTTTCAAGTGTTTCCCTAGTATACTTTGGAAACATAAATGATGTATATAATATTTATATACAGGAAAGAATTTTACCATTTTTTGTCGGTATTTTTCTAATAACATTTTTTGTAATTTTATTCATACTATTTTTATATTTAATACTAGATAAAAGACGTGATTATAGTATTTTCTTTAGTTCATTAATATCACTTGTACTTGGATTATATATCCTTAGTTACAATGATATTCTCATACTTATAAACTATAATAATGTTTTTGCTGCAAACATGGAATATATGGCACTTTATCTTGCGCCTGTAGCTATACTTGGTTTTATAATTACAGATAATATTGGACTAAATAAGCCTATTATAAAATTGATATTTTTTATTGACTTAATTCTTGGCATAAGCTTTTTATTGCTTGATTTAATACAATACTCACATCTTTGCCAATTTTTAGAAAGTTTTCACCTACTTATATTTATTCAGAGTATAATATGTATAACATTATTTTTAGTCCAACTTAATAAAAAGAGAAAATACAAATCTAAAACAATAGATATCAATGACGAAAAAATTTATATACATAATTATTCATCTGATGTTGTAGCTATTGGTTTACTTGTGTTTATAGGAACAGCTTCTTTTGATATTATTTCCTATAATTTTCTAAAATTTGCATCTAATATTGGAGATCAGATTTCAATTTCAACTCTAACAATAGGTGCGCTAACCTTTGTGATAGCTTTATTTATAAATTTCTTTTTTCACAATATTGACCATATCAATTCTAAGAACTTGTTTAATAAGCTCGAGAACATCGCCTATACAGACGAACTTACTGGTTTATCTAACAGAGCTTACTCAGAAATTGAAATGGAAAAATTAAATAGTCATCAATCTAATTACACAATAATTAGTATTGATCTTGATCACTTAAAAACAATAAATGATACCTATGGACATATGTCTGGTGATAGATATATTGCTAATTTTGCCAAAATTATTAAAGAGGTTTTTTCTGATGCATTACTAAGAGCTCGCATTGGCGGAGATGAATTTATCGTAATCTTAGATCACTCAAATGAAGAAGACTGCATTAATACTCTAAAGACCTTTGATGCGGTTCTTAAACTTGAAAGCAACACTAGCAATGAATTTAATTACCAGACTTCTTACGGCTATGCAATACATGGATTTGACAATAATTTATCGACTCACGAAATATATATGCTAGCAGATAGAAATATGTATACTATGAAACAGGAGCATCACAAAGCAAATAAAGAAGGAGAATAAAATGACTAAAGAAAAGATTCGTACAATAATTCTTGTAACACTAGTTGTTGTACTAATACTTATACCAGCACTAGCATTTTCCACTTCTGTGACACCTAAAAAACAAACATGCTTACTTACCGATGAGTGGGATGCCTCTTTTAATGATAAATTATATACCAATATCAACTTTAAAGATTTATCAACAATTGATTATGGTACCTTTAGAAAAGGGGATTTAGTAACTATTAGCACAATGTTGCCTAAATTAAATGTGGACTTTCCAAGTCTATTTTTTAAAAGTGATTATTGTGCCTTTACAATTGAACTACTAGATTTAAATACAGGTATCAAAAAACAGATTTATACATATCAAATGGATAGATATAATCAGAGAAAATTCGTAGGTTGTGATTATCACATCATTAATTTACCTGATAATTACTATCAGTACGAACTAATAATAAACTGTTATATCAATACAACAACAAAAGAATTTCCTCTAACAACACCTACTGCCGGGGATACTATAGACAATACCTATATGTTCATCTCTAACTATAACCTTGCATTAAGTGTTAGTATTTTTTTCCTGATTTTTGGCATTTCTTTCCTCTTTATATCTGTAATGTTTGCAAAGGAATCGCCAACGGCTAAAGTTCAGATATTAAATGGAATACTATGTATAGATATTGGAATCTGGCTTATGACTTACTATAACCTATATAATATATTCTTTGAATCAGATAATATGACATTAATCTCATATATAGCTTTAATTCTAATTATGCCAATTAGTTACACAATTATTAATGAGATTCATCCATCAAAGAATAAGACTATATTCACAATAATAAGTTTCATAAATGTATTCGTACCAATAGAATTGTTGGTATTACATATGTCTGATACAGTTTATCTAAATGAAACGCGTACTGTTTATTTTGTGACTGTTGTAATTACATTTATATGTTTCTTCTCTTATTTTATTAGAGACCTTATTAATATGAACCATGATCGAAGAATCAGCAGTTCATCCAATAGATTACAACTTTACGGAATAATAATTTTTGGAGCATGTGGTACCTTAGAATTTGTAGTTGAATATATATTAAAAGCACCTCTACCAATACGTAATATTGGTAAAGATTTACTTATACCACTAGGTACACTAGTTTACCTGATTTCAGTTATTTTTAACTACATAATCTATTCTACAGAAGGGCTTGCAAGAAATCAGCAATACAAAAAGCTTTCAGAACTTGCATACGCTGATAGTTTAACTAAATTACCAAATCGAGCAGCAAGTGATTCTATTATGAAAAAGCTTGCTAACTCTAATAAAAACTACTGTATTGTAAGTATTGATATTAACAATCTTAAAGAAGTAAATGATACCTATGGACATGCCCAAGGTGATGTGTTAATTAGCGATTTTTCCACATGTCTAGTTAGCTTTTTTGATGATATTGGGGTAAGTGCTAGAGTTGGTGGTGATGAATTTATTATTTTCATTGAATCCATCAAGCAAGAAGATTTAGAGAAAAGATTACAACTTCTAAAAATAAGCTTTAAATCATTAACTAAGCCAGGTCAAAACTATGAACATAGCTTTGCCTACGGATATGCCTTTAAGAATAACTTAGAAAATCCATCTCCTCATTCTGTATATATGACAGCAGACCAACTAATGTACAATATGAAGAGACAACAACACATGAACCAGAAATAAACAATATATACTTAAGCTATAAAAAATTTTGCTTGACATAACAAAAACTTTTGTGATATTATAATCGCTGTCCGTTAAACGCGCCTACAATTGTTTAATTGACGCAATTCGATAATAAGGTATTATTGGAAACTATGCATCTTCTTGCAGGAACAACACTTGTTTGGATATTTTATATATTTTAATCAAATGTTGTTTTTGAAAGGAGATCATTTTTTTATGCCAAAGACTAAATTTCAAGATTTTATTTTTACATTAATTATGGTACTTGTCATGGTTTATGCCATGGTAGTATATAACATTGCAGGTGATAAGGGTGGTTTAACTCTTGAATGCTTTAAGCTTGCATTATTCGAATTACCAATCATGGTTCCAATCGGATTTATTTTAGAATTCTTTGTTGTTGGTAACCTTTCTAAGATGGTAGTATTTAGACATATGACACCACAGGATAAGCCTATTTTCATTACTTTCTTTATCTCAGGTGTTACAATTGCTATGATGTGCCCAATAATGAGTGCTTTTGCAACTATCCTCTTTAAGGGTGTAACTGTTTCAACATTCTTCACAACATGGATTGGTCTTGTTGCACATAACTTACCAATGGCATTCTTCTGGCAGTTTATGTATGCTGGCCCATTCGTAAGATTAGTATTTAAGAGAATTTGTTTACCAATTATGGAACTTGGTAAAAATAACGCTAGAACTGAAGAAGCTGCTTAAAGCAGTCTTATGTATATAAATCCCTGAAAAATAGCTGATTAAGCTAATTTTTCAGGGATTTTTCTTTTTCCTTAAGCAATCCTGCCAGCAAAGCCAGCGGGAGAAGTGATGACATAAAAAACGCTCAGTTAAATTTCCTAAGGAATTTATAACTGAGCGTTTATACTCTATCACATCTTATTTATGGAAAAGCTTCTTTGTCTGATAAACTGGTTCGCAAGTTAAGTTAATACCAAGCTTTTTAAATGTGCTTACATCAACAGGTGAAAGAATTACTGATGAGTGTACTTCTAATCCCTTTAACTTAGAAAGCTGGTCGAGAGCCTTCTTAGCATTATCATCATTTCTTGCACAAATTGTAAGAGCAATTAAGATTTCTTCAATATGCATTCTTGGATTGTGATTTCCAAGTCTTTCAACCTTTAACTGCTGTAATGGTTCAATTACGTCAGGTGAAATAAGCTTAATTGCATCATCAAGGCCTGCAAGCTTCTTTAAAGCATTAAGTAACATTGCAGATGAAGCACCAAGAAGTGTTGATGTCTTACCTGTAATGATTTCACCACTCTCAAGTTCGATTGCGGCTGCTGGTTCACCAGTTATTTCAGCCTTAGTATTAGCGGCTGCTACTACAGGGCGATCAGCTACTGTAATTCCACTCTTCTCCATAAGAAGTTCAATCTTATCTACGATTTCCTGACTTCCATTGCCCTTTCTTAAATCACAAAGAGCTGTAAAGTAACGTCTAATTATTTCCTGATTAGATGCTGCCTTAGTATTCTCATCATTAACAATGCAGTAACCTGCCATGTTAACACCCATATCTGTAGGTGACTTATATGGTGATTCACCATAAATCTTCTTAAATATACCGTTAAGTACTGGGAATACCTCTACATCACGGTTGTAGTTAACTGTTGTAACACCATAAGCTTCTAAATGCCATGGATCAATCATGTTAACATCATTTAAGTCAGCTGTAGCAGCCTCATATGCAAGGTTAACAGGGTGGTTAAGTGGAATATTCCAAATTGGGAATGTCTCGTACTTAGCATAACCTGCTTCAATTCCTCTCTTATGTTCGTGATAAAGCTGTGAAAGACATGTAGCCATCTTTCCTGAACCAGGACCAGGAGCTGTAACTACTACTAATGAACGCTTTGTTTCAATATAATCATTCTTACCAAAACCTTCATCACTAAGAATATGTGGTACATTACCTGGATAACCAGCTATTGGATAATGTCTATAAACCTTAATTCCAAGGCCTTCAAGTCTTCTCTGGTAAGCAACAGCGCTTTCCTGTCCTGCAAATCTTGTAAGAACTACAGATCCAACATAAAGTCCATAACCTCTAAATGCATCAATAAGACGGAGAACATCCATATCATAAGTAATTCCTAAGTCTCCTCTTACTTTATTCTTCTCAATATCGTTAGCATTAATTACAATTACAATTTCAACGTCGTCTTTAATCTGAGTTAACATTCTAATTTTAGAATCAGCCTCGAATCCTGGTAAAACTCTCATAGCATGGTAATCATCAAAAAGCTTACCACCAAATTCTAGATAAAGCTTTCCACCAAAATGGCTGATACGTTCCTTGATGTGTTCTGATTGCATCTTAAGATACTTGTCATTATCAAATCCGATCTTCATATAAAACACCTTTCCGATATAAACTTATTATTACCTATCTATTTTATTCTCTCGTCAATTTTTTCGCAAGCACTTTAGTACTTTCGAACTATTTCTTTTTTTATATAACTGCAATATAATCAAAACGTTGATTAAACCTTATATTTCAAGCAAAAAAGAATACACATGGGAGCTGATAAATCATTCGGCTGAGAGGAAGTGTAGACACTTCGACCGATAACCTGATTTGGATAATGCCAACGTAGGGAATTACCATAAGCGTCATCCTTAGGATGACTTTTTTTATTTCAAGTTATTATCATGATTATTAGTACTATATATAATCAATCTCAGTTTAACTCCCCATATATTTTTTCTAGACAAATTAATCAAGATACAAAAGATACTAGAAACAAAAGACATACTAAAAAGAAAGACTTAAAGGAGTTATTATTATGAAGAAGAGAGTGTTCCAAACACAGATGGATGCTGCTAGAAAAGGCATTATTACTAAAGAAATGGAGGCCGTTGCCCTAAAGGAAAATAGAACACCTGAATTTATTAGAGCAGGTCTTGCAAATGGTACTATTGTTATTCCAGCAAACGTAAACCACAAAAGCCTAGACCCTAATGGTATCGGCAAGAAATTAAAGACTAAGATTAATGTAAACTTAGGTGTAAGTAGAGACTGCAAAGACTACGATATAGAGATGGAAAAGGTCATGAATGCCGTTAACATGGGTGCAGAATCAATTATGGACCTTTCAAGTCATGGTGACACTGAACCTTTTAGAAAAAAGCTTTGTAGCGAATGTCCTGCAATGATAGGAACTGTTCCTGTTTATGATGCAGTTATTCACTATCAAAGAGACTTAAATACCTTAACTGCCAAGGATTTTATTGATGTTGTAAGACTTCATGCACAAAATGGTGTTGATTTTATTACAATCCACTGTGGCATTACTAAAAAAACAGTTGAACAAATCAAAGCTAACAAAAGAATAATGAATATTGTTAGCCGTGGCGGAAGTCTTATTTTTGCATGGATGAGTATGACTGGTAATGAAAACCCATTCTACGAATACTACGACGAAATTCTTGATATCTGCCGTGAATATGATGTGACTGTAAGCTTAGGAGATGCATGTAGACCTGGTTGTCTTGCTGATGCATCAGATATGGTTCAAATAGATGAATTAACAAGACTTGGAGAACTAACACAAAGAGCATGGGATAAGGACGTTCAGGTTATGGTTGAAGGTCCTGGACATATGCCTATTGACCAGATTGCAGCCAATATGAAGATTCAGGAAACAATTTGTAAGGGAGCACCTTTCTATGTACTTGGACCTTTAGTTACTGATATTGCCCCAGGCTATGACCATATTACAGCAGCTATTGGTGGTGCAATTGCCGCAAGTTCAGGTGCAGCATTTCTTTGCTATGTAACACCAGCAGAACATCTTGCCCTTCCTAATATAGAAGATGTAAAACAGGGAATAATTGCAAGTAAAATCGCAGCTCATGCAGCTGATATTGCAAAGGGAATTCCTGGTGCAAGGGATCAGGATGATAGAATGGCAAAGGCTCGTAGAGCTCTTGATTGGGATGCACAGTGGCTAGAAGCCCTTGACCCTAAGACTGCTAAGGCTATTAGAGACAGTCGTCTTCCAGAAGATGACCACTCTGAAGCTTGTAGTATGTGTGGTAAATTCTGTGCCGTTAGAAGTATTAATAAGGCTTTAGCTGGCGAAACTATAGATATTTTATAATTAGGAGGAGGTAAAACTTATGTTTTTCTTAAACAATGGTGATGGAAGTTATAGTTTAACTTCTAATGGATACGCCTTAATCGCTTTTATTTTATTTATTGTTCTTGTGCTTATTGCCTTTATTGCAGGCAACAACAAGAAATTTAGTCCAAAGGTTCTTACTTTTTGTGCTGTAGCAATTGCTATTGGAACAGTTTGCTCACTTTTTAATCCTATTAAATTGCCAATGGGAGGTTCAGTTACAATATTCTCAATGCTTTTTGTTGCTATTATTGGTTACTGGTATGGACCTGTAATTGGAATTCTTGGTGGCGCAGCTTATGGACTTTTACAATTTATAATTGATCCATATATTATTAGCATCCCTCAAGTTTTTGTTGATTACATTTTTGCCTATGGTGCCCTTGGAATGAGCGGATTTTTCTCTAACAAAAAATATGGCCTAATAAAGGGTTACATTGTGGGAATTGTTGGTAGATACTTCTTTGCTGTACTATCAGGTGTAATCTTCTTTGGAGCTTATGCTACAGATTATGGTTTAGGTGCATTTAATGCCCTAGTATATTCTCTTATTTATAATATTACATACATTGGATTAGAAGGTGCAATCACAATTGTACTACTATTAATTCCTAGTGTTGCATCAGCCCTAAACTATGTGAAGAGAATTGCAATTACTAATATAGCTTAACTAAAAGTATAAACTTTTTGTAAAAAATATCATAAATTTACAAAAAACTATTTTAAAATTTCCGTTTCTATGAGATAATATAATACGTGTCTATGCAACAAACACAGTATACGTATGTTTAGAAAAGAAACTCGTCTTTTATTTTCAATTAATTTTTTAGGAAAAAAAGATACTTTTAAACATACTTTTTTATTGCTTTGAAAGCATAGATACTATTATAAAAAGATAGGGTAAATATAAAATGACAAAAAATGACAGACACGCTTTAGTTATATTGGGCCTTATAGTTGTGGTAAGTCTTGCAACTTTGTTTAGTAAGAATTTACTTATTACAATGCATGCTTCTTCAGTTAAGCAGGAGCGAGTTAACATTACTGAGAATTTAGTTAATGAACAAGAGACTGCTAGCACTGAATACCAAACAACTGACACAATAGAAACAACTATGCAAAGTGAAACCACTAACATTGACGAGACAACACAAGCAAGTTATGTACCTGCCACTAATTCAAATAACGTTGTCGAACCAGAAGCTAATGCTCCTGCAACAGATACTCATATTGAAGTTGCACCAGCTGAAGCTAAGGTAAATTACACCTCTCTACCACAATACAATCAGGCATTACTAGAAGCTATTAATTCAGCTAGAGCTAGCTATGGACTTTCAGCTCTTTATCTAGATTCAAGACTTACAAGTGATGCTGTGATTCGCGCTAATGAAGAAGCCAACGACCAGGAATTAAATCACACAAGACCAGATGGAAATGAGTGTTTTTATGTAGATAAGGGATACTACACAGCGGAAATACTCTACCGTGGTAATTCTACTGATGCAACTCGTATTGTTGAAGCATGGTTAAATTCACCAAACCACAGAGATATCATTATTGATGCTAACTATCCACATAAGGCTTGTGGCATTGCAATGGTAGCTGGTAGCGACGGATTATACTACTGTTGTATTGGTTTTAATTAAGCTAATTAGAACAAGTGTTTGTAATTAAATTACTTCTGTGATAGAATATATTTTGAACGCAATGTAAGCTTTAATGAATATTCTATCACGGAGGTAGTTATGAAATTTATACATCTTGCTGATCTTCATCTTGGAAAGACTGTTAATGCCTTTGATTTAATCGAAGATCAACAATATATTCTTAATGAAATAATTAATATTGCAAGGGATAATGATATCAATACTATCCTTATTTCTGGTGATATCTACGATAAAAAGCAGCCTAGTGAAAGAGCTGTATCACTTTTTGATGAATTCTTAACTAAATGTACCCATAATAATATTAGAATAATAGCAATTAGTGGAAATCATGACTCTGATGAAAGACTTAACTTCGGAAGTCGTATTTTTTCTAATAATAATATACATATTACAGGAATCTATAATGGAGAAATTCCATCTGTTACACTAGAGGATGAATACGGCAAGATTAATTTTTATATGATGCCTTTTATTAAAGCCTCTACTGTTAAATCTTACTATCCTGAGGATTTTAACAATGATAACAATAACTATCATCATGCAATAGATGTGGCAATTAAACACTCTAACATTGATAAGGATGCACGTAATATACTTCTTGCCCATCAATTTGTAGCTGGTAGTCATGATCCAGTCTTAGCTGATTCTGAAGATGCCACTAAGGATGTGGGTACTGTTGAGAAGATTGGTGCCGACCTTTTTGATAGTTTTGACTATGTTGCCCTTGGACACATCCATATTCCTCAACAAGTAGGTCGTGAGTCCATTCGTTATAGCGGTTCTCCCCTTGCCTACTCAGCTAGTGAAACAACTAGGGACAAGAGTGTACCGATTGTAGAAATTAACAATAAGAATCAGGTAAATATTGATTTTGTGACTTTAAGACCCCTTAGAAAAATGAGAAAAATTAAGGGAGAATTAAGGAAATTAATAGAGGCTGCAAGGAATCTCGATCCTAATGACAGATCTTTAGAATTTGGACAAAATGGACCTTTAAATGACTATATTTTTGCCACAATTACAGATGAAGAGGAAGATACTAACGCTTATGACAAATTAAAGAGTATCTATCCTAATCTAATGGGCTTAACTATAGAGAACAGTAAGACTAAAGCTCTAGCTAACGCAAAGATTACAGACATTTCAACTAACAAATCCTTTACGGAACTTATATCCGATTTTTACAAACAAATAATGGGTGATGAAATAAGTGAAGAAGATTTACTATGTCTTAAAGAAGTTGCAAAGGAGGCCGGAATAATCAATGAAACCAATTAAACTTACAATGTGTGCCTTTGGCCCATATATCAATGAGACAAACATAGATTATAGTAAAGACTTGGGAGACAAGGGATTATACCTTATTTGCGGTGATACTGGTGCTGGTAAATCCACAATTTTTGATGCTATTACCTTTGCTCTTTATGGAGAAGGAAGCCTTAAAGATAAGGACAAAAAGGCCTTCCGTAATGAACTTGCAGACCCACAGATAATCTCCTATGTAGATTTTACCTTCTCCCACAATGGTACGATCTATAATATTCATCGTGAACCAGAACAGAAACGTGCTAATAAGAGAGGTTCTGGTCTAATACCTGCAAAGGAATCAATAATACTTACAATTGGTGATCCAAAAGACCATAATACCATGGAAAGATTAAAGGAAACCAATAACTATATAGTTGATGAAATACTTCATCTTTCTTTTGAACAATTTAGACAAACTGTAATGATTGCTCAGGGGGAATTCTATAAATTACTTAATGCTGATTCTAATTCTCGTAAGGCAATTATGCAGACTATTTTTCAAACTAAGAAATATGAAATAATGCGACAAAAGATGAAGGAACGTAAAGATAATGCCAACTCCAAAATAGCTGACGCTAATAAGCAGATTGTTAGCTATTTTGAAAGCGTTAAAGCTAACTTTAATGAAGAGCTATCTAATAGCCTAGATGCAATAAAGGACGAACTTAAAGCTAATACTAATGGTGTAGATGCCCTATATCTTCTTGATTTTATAGATAAGATTAATGCTTCTAATAAAGAATTTGCAAGCAAGAAGGAAATCGAATTAGATTCACTAACTAAAGAATATAACCAGATTAATGCAAGTTATATAACAGCTGGTGAAAATAATGCTCTCCTTGATAAATTAGACGAATTGAATAAAAAAGACATAGAATTAAAAGCTATGACTGATTCTATTAATCATAAAAAAGAGCAATATAACATAGGTCATAAGGCTTTAATCTACGTTAAGCCAGCAGAGGATAAATATCTAGAAGCCAAGAAATTATGTGATGAAGCAAGCAAGGATTACACATTAGCTAGTGACAATCTTAATGCAGCTACTATTAATTATAACAATAAGAATGAAGCAGTTATTAAATTAAAGGACAGTGAAGAGCAAATCAACAATTTAAATTTAAGGATTAACTCTTTACTTGAAAAGGAACATTATTATGAAGACGTTAATAATATAAATCAAGCCTTAAACAGTGAAAAAGCACTTGCCAGTAAGATTAGTCAAGAACTTGATGGCTTTGATAAAAAAAGACTTAAACTTGAAGAAGAAATTAAGACTCGTAGTGAATTTATTACTGCCAATGAACAAATTGGTTTAACTCTTAAAGAAGCCACAACAGACTTTGAAAAGTTAGCTATGTGCAAAGGGGAAATCGACGATTTAATACATAAAGATATAGATAAAGTATTCGGACTAAGAAACACTATAGAAGGTTCTAATAAGGTCCTTGCCGGCAAACTTGAGGAATATGATAAGCATTGTAAGGACTACGCAGATAAGCTATACAATTATAAGCTTAACTTAGCTGGAATTCTTGCTAAGGATTTAAAGGATAATGAATGTTGCCCTGTATGTGGTTCTACTAACCATCCAAAGATTGCCACAATTAATGTAGCTGTAGTTAGTGAAGAGGAGCTTGATAAATTAAACAATGACAATAATCAACTCCTAGATAAAATTAATAATTATAAAGCTAAGATAGCCGCTAAAGAGCAGGAATTATCTTCTATTTGTAATAACATTGTCCTTAATTACACACGAATAGCTAAGAACTTTACGGATATTAATATGGCAACAATTAAGCCTTATTATAATAATGACAATACAGATTTATTAAGCAATAATTTAGAACAAGCTCTAGCTATACTTGAAATTGAGGATTTTTCTACTGAATTAGAATTTGATATTAAGCTTAATAAAGCACAACGTACTGTAGCTGATTATATGGAAGTCTACAAAGCTGCTATATCTAAGCTTACGGATATTAATAATAAATACAATACATTAAAGGATGAGCTAAGTAACTATCAGGATGAACTTAATAGACACAATGAATCTAAGGAATCCTTATCAACTAAACTAGAAGAAGCCAAAACTAAGATTAGTAACTTAGAAGGTCAATTAAATTCAATTCCTAAGCTTGAATTTGCTAACCTTTCAGAAGCTAGACTTAAGCGTATGGAGTTAACTAATAACTGTAAAGAATTAGATGCAAACTACAAAAAAGCTAAGAACGAATTTGATATTGCTAAGGATAACCTTAC
The DNA here is from genome assembly GCF_000702205.1 of Lachnospira multipara LB2003. Taxonomy (GTDB): domain Bacteria; phylum Bacillota; class Clostridia; order Lachnospirales; family Lachnospiraceae; genus Lachnospira; species Lachnospira multipara_A. Next base: position 97,346 of record NZ_JNKW01000008.1, read on the forward strand.
TAAGGCTAAGACTAGCCTTGATAATGCAGCTAAGATAGTAAAGACTAATAAAGCTAACTTAGAAGTAACTAAGACAGACTTTAATGAAGCTCTACGCTCACAAGGATTTGCAGATGAATTAGACTACCATACTCATTTAATTGATGCAAAGTCACTTAATCATCTAAACGAAGAAATAAATAAATATAACACTGAAGTTAACACAAATAGCACTTTATTAGAGACTACTAAAAAACAGTGTGAAGGAAAAGTAAAAGTTGATATAACAGAACTTAAAAATGCAGTTGATGAATCTAAAGCTTTAATTGAAAAAATCAGACATGATATAACAATTGCCAATAACGAAATTACTAATAACAACGAGACAAAAGCTATTATTAATAAGACCTATAAAGAGTCCGAAGAACTAAGCATTAAAGCAAGCAGATATACAAGACTTGATAACCTACTTAGCGGTCAAATCCCTGGATCTGATAAACTATCATTTGAAACCTTCGTTCAGCTAGAGGGCTTTGAACAAATTTTACTTGCTGCTAATAAACGACTCTACACTTTAAGTAATAGGCAGTTTGAATTTAGAAGACATACCGATGGCAACAAAGAATTTTTAAAGCTTAATATGCACGACAACCTTACAGGTAAAGAACGTCCTGTTGGAAACCTATCTGGTGGTGAAAGCTTTAAGGCTTCTCTTAGCCTTGCTATTGGTTTATCAGATAGTATTAGTATGTCAGCCGGTGGAATTGAACTTGATACCCTGTTTATTGATGAGGGCTTTGGTACTCTTGATGAGGCTTCCCTTAAAGATGCTATGGAACTTCTAAAGGAACTATCTTCTGATAGAAAACTTGTGGGAATCATAAGTCATAGAGCTGAACTAAAGGATGCAATTAAGAAAAAAGTCATAGTAACTAAAGATACTACGACACGAGGCAGCTATATAAAAATTGATAACGGATTGTAATAAGAAGCTGTGGTTTTTATACCACAGCTTCTTTTGTAATGTAAATCTGATCTCCTAATTTCTATTTATTCTATTATTCCTTAGAATTTATTCTACTATTCCTTAGAATACTTCTTTTTTAGGCTTGTCATTAAGTCCACAATTCTATTCTTAGCATCAAAAGAATATGCATAACCATGTAGTGACTTAGCTTTTTGCATTAAAGCTTTAGAATTAGCCCATACTAAAATTGCTGATTTACCCTTACCATTTTTAGCTTCTTGAATAAGGTTAGCTGCAGCACTATTACCATCAAAAGCAATTACCATAGATGGACGACGTTCAAAGATTTCATAGTTGAAACTCTTATAAATACCCATTGCCTGTGCTTCTGTAGATACCCTTACCTTAACACCAGCCTTCTTGATTTTTTCAGCTTCATGTTTTGTAAGGACTGCAGGTACGAAAGAATAAATTCTAAAATTCTTTTCATTATGTTCTAGAAGATACTTTTCATAACCTGAAATCTTGTGACCTATCACAAAGCAAACTTCCTCTGGATTTAAGTATTCTAGCATTTCGTCAATCTGCTTTGTAGCATTGGCACTAAGCTTAGTAGCTCTGTTTTCTGTATTAAAGCTTCCACCAACTAAGACAATTGGGAATCTATCCCATGTGATTTCTTGAATCTGTTCCTTTAACTCCTTATTAGAATCATACTTAAGCTCACGCTTTGACTTATTAGATTTAATCTTAACTGTCTGCATCTTATCAAGTAAAACTTCCTCAAAATCCTTGTTCTTAACAAGTCTTTCAAAGGCTGCCTTCTTATCAGAATAAGCCTGCTGACTTTCTTCAATAATCTTCGTTTCGGCATCCTTCATAAGCTGCACTTCCTTATCGGTTAGCCCAAGCATTTTCTTTAAAGACAATTCTTCTTCAATAGCATCTGTACCGTAAAGCGCTGCACCATCAGTTCCCTGAACGCAGGCAATACCATGCTTTAAATACTGCTTTAGAGGATGTTTTTCTAGTGTATTTAAATTATTAAGTCTTACATTACTTGAAATCTGGAATTCTAGCACTACGTTATTATCAATTAACTGCTTTAGTGTATCCTTACCCTTCTTACTTGTAAGACTATAAGTGTAGAGTCCATGTCCAAGGCGCATCTTTGGCATCTTCTGGCCTGGTTCAAGGGAATCCTTAACACACTCAATTGAATGTGCAATGTTATCCTTCTGACTATCATTCTCTCCAGCATGAACTCTAATTACAAAGCTTGGATCAGAAGCGGCAATCTTAACTAATTCCTTAAATGCTGGCTTTAAAGTAATAATATCATTGATCTCTTCACCAACAAAATCACAACCTGCCACATATGGGTCTAGAGCTGTTGCCTTTAAAACCTCTAAGTTTTGCTCAAGGTAATTATCAGGTGTTATGGCATCCTTAATAATTGTAAGTGGAATTCGTCTCATAGCTGCAAGGAATCTAATCATTACGCCTGTTTCCTGATAGATACTTGGCATAACCTCATGTACCTGACGTAACATTTCTAATGACTCGTATTTCTTAACTAAAGTTGTATCACTGATTTCTGCATAAACAATTCCCTGTCTTTTGTAGCTTCTTGCAATCCAAAGTAACTTATCCTGGAAAATTGTGTTGTGGCAATAAGCTGGATTTTCTCTATCACGAATCATCTGTGAAAGTGCTGCTCTTACATCTAAATCCGGTATCATATCCTTCTTAGCTAAACTTATCTTCTCTTCGCTTTCAACACCCTTACAGAATACATATCGATAAATGTATACCTTCTCTAAGTTAGTAAATACAGCTTGTCCATCCTTAATAACTGCAAGAGAACCTCTGATTTTGACAATATTTTCTTCAGCATTATCCAAGTTATTTAGAATTAAATCAGCAAAATTAATAAAGGTGTTATCGTTGATTTTACGATCAAGATACTTGCCCTTAAGTTCTGATGTTACAAACTGTCTTGCAACTTTTTCTCTCTGCTCTTCTAACTTATCCCACTGACTCTGAGTCAATTTAAGGTCCAATTTTTTCACATAATAAAGTGGGTATCTAATCTGATGAGCAATACCTAAGGCAATTAGCACATCGCCTGTTAAATTGCCGTTCATATGAGTATGAAGGTCTGCTCGAAATTTTAAATCCTTACGAATAAAAGTCTCAAAAAGTGTCTTATCTAGTGGAAGTAGGGCCTCCTTTGACTGACTCATTAAAGTCTTAGCTATAGCTGGAATTGTGGCTTTTACTTCGACTCTTCCATCTGGGAAAATTCTTGCTATTTCAGTGTCCTGAAATTTAAAAATATAGTTTTCTTTATTGTTACCGTCTATAAAACAAGGAACTTCTCCCTTAATTACAAGCATATCATTCTCATCTTTAGTAAGTTCTAAGTCACAAATCTTAGCTATATTTCGAATTAAATTTCCTGATGCATGATTTGGTGTTTTTAAACAATAATACATTCTATCTAAATCTTTATATAGATTTACAATAATATCTTTTTCCTTATCTAGAAAAAACCAAGCAAAATATGTCATTTGTATATACCTTTCTTTAGTCACTGTTATAGTTTCTTATTTCTCTTATTATATCCTAAAATCATCTTAAATAAAAGAAAGACGGCATAAAACCGTCTTTTTTATTACATAACAATATCAACTACATCAGCATTAGTTACTTTTATTAGATCTTTTGGGGCAAGTTCAAGAGTTAAGCCTACTCGACCCCCGCTAATATAGATTTTGTCATAATCTAAGCAACTACTATGAATTACAGTTTTAAAATTTTTCTTCATACCAAGTGGGCTACAGCCACCTCTAATATAACCTGTAAGTTTGGTTAAATCCTTTACATGAATTAATTCTACATTCTTCTCACCCACAGCTTTAGCGGCCTTCTTAAAATCCACTTCAAGAGCTACAGGAATTACATAGACATAGTGTTCTCCTGACTTTCCAACAGCAACTAAAGTCTTAAAACTTCTATCTGGGTCATGACCTAGGATTTCGGCTGAATGTACACCATCTGTAAATTCCTTAGCATCATAGGTCTCTTCTGTATATGCAATTTTATTTTTTTCCAAAAAACGCATAGCGTTTGTCTTTGCTTCTTTTGCCATTATATCACTCCTTATATATTATGATATCATACCATATTATTTTAAAGATAAAAGAGCATTTATTCTTTTTTAATAGACATTGTAACAAAATTCCATTATAAAAGCTATGATTTATAGCTGAAAGTGACTTAAACAAAAACCGAATTTAGATTTTCAAATCTAAATCCGGTTTCTATATTTCTACTATCTTACAAATTTATTATAAAAGAGTCTCTTATTTAGCAAAATTACAACAAGCAAGTAAAGTAAGCATCTCTGCAATCTTTTCCATAGATTCTACGCATACATATTCATAAATACCATGGAAGTTATGTCCACCTGCACAAAGGTTTGGACAAGGTAAGCCCTTATATGAAAGTGCTGCACCATCTGTACCACCACGAATTGGAACTACCTTAGGCACTACATCTAACTTCTTGAAAGCTTCAACTGCACCATTTACTAAGAACATGTAATCTGGCTCAACCTTTTCTCTCATGTTGTAGTATGTATCTGAAATATCAGCTGTTACTCTACCTTCACCATACTTCTGATTTAAGAAGCTTGCAACTGACTTAAGTAATTCCTTCTTAGCTTCAAACTTAGCTCTATCATGATCTCTTACAATATACTGTAACTTAGCTTCGCTTGTGTTACCTTCCATGCTAATAAGATGAATGAAACCTTCGTAACCTTCTGTGTATTCAGGCTTTTCATTCTGAGGTAACATATGCTCAAATTCCATAGCAATTGAAGCTGCGTTAACCATCTTATTCTTAGCTTCACCTGGATGAACATTTCTACCAGCCACCTTAATTACTGCAGCTGCAGCGTTGAAGTTTTCAAACTCGATTTCTCCAAGAGCACCACCATCAACTGTATATGCATAATCTGCACCGAATCTTTCTAAGTCAAAGTGTGCTGTACCAACACCGATTTCTTCATCTGGTGTAAAGGCAATAGCAATTCTACCATGCTTTCTTTCTGGATGATTGATGATTTCGCTAGCCATTGTCATGATTTCTGCAATACCTGACTTATCATCAGAACCAAGTAGTGTTGTACCATCTGTAACTATAAGTGACTTTCCCTTGTAATCAAGTAATTCTGGGAAATCAACAGGACTCATCTTAATGTCCTTTTCCTTATTTAAAATGATTTCGCTTCCATCATAGTTTTCAATTGTTCTTGGCTTAACATCCTTACCACTAGCATCTGGTGCTGTATCCATGTGTGAGATAAAACCAAGAGTCTTAGTATTCTCTGGATCATTAGCTGGGATGTGACCATAAACATAGCAATACTTCTCATCAAGATAAGCATCCTCTATACCCATCTCAAGCATTTCCTTTTGTAACATTCTAGCAAGATCAAACTGTCTAGCTGTACTAGGGCTTGTCTGGCTTTCATCATCTGATGTAGTGTGAACACTAACATATCTTAAAAATTTCTCAATAACTTCTGACATATATTCTCCTGCCTTTATATAAATAAATGTTTTTGCCCCATGATTATAGCACATTTACTTATACTTATAAACTCTACATTCGTAAGGCCTTAGATTTGAAAAATATTATACTTTTCGTTTAATTTATTTACATCTGATATTATATATGTTAAAATATATTATAATATATTTTAATTTAAAAAAGGGGGAATATTGTGAAAAAAAATAAATTTTTTACTTTTTTATCATTATTAGTTATTATTATTGTATTTTTTAATTCTCGTACAACAAAAGCTGAAACCTGTAATAATTTGAACGTAAGTAGCTTATCTATATCGTCTGATTATGACGATTATGCAAAAGAAGTTTATTTACAACATTTAAATGTATTAATAAAAACTGGAGATTTAAAACATTCTATTTCAAATTATTATCTTGGACATCCATTTACAGTTTTCAACGTTACCAACGATAATTATAATGCTTGTTATCCAATTATTTCTAATATAGATAAAAAGATTGAAGCTATATTGGAAATAAATTATGATACTTCCTTTTCAGCATCAATGTCTATTTCTTTTTCTAAGGAATTAAATCAATTCGTTTCAAATTACAGCGGAAATTATGCATTTATTTCAGATGGTATTAACTTATATGCTTATAATGAAACACAATTTATTAAAATTTACAGTATGTTTGATAATATCAATTTTTTAGATATAAACACTGTTAAAAACTCATCGTTCGACTATAATAATACTACATTGCTTAATTATAACGATCTGCTTAATAAATTAAATGTTACTTATCAACCTCAACTTTACAATTTAACAGGTATAGATCGTCCATCATCATATAAAACCATTAATGTTAAAGGGGTAAGTCAAGTTGGTGACACTTGTTGGGCAGCTACATGTGCAGCTCTAATTAATTATTATAAAAATACAAATTTATCATGCATAGATGTTGCCAAATATGTTTATGGCGATAATTGGAATAATAGAGGAACATGGACAGTAATTGAAAAAGCATATAACCATTGGAATCTTTATCCTAATCAAACAGAAACTATAAGTTTTACACAAATAAAAAACAATATTAATAATAACAAACCCATGCATTTAGGTTTGACAAATCATTCTGTTGGATTAATCGGTTATGAATATTGGAATAGTTCTAATAAAATACTTATTTTACTAGAACCAAATGGTGGTAGACACAGTAGCGTTTCATTAAATGATAATGGTAATTTTTCATATGAGCTAGGAGGGCATTCAAAATCATGGATTTACACAAGATACTTCTAAAGCTATCTATAATAACAATTATATTAAGTATAACTGCTTGTTCTACTTCGGTTAAATATAGCTCAATAATCCCAAGAGATGAAAAAGGCTATCCAAAAGCAAACTGTCTTATAATTAATAAAACAGTCTACACTATTGGTGATACCTCTTTAACTTATTTTGATCAAAAAAAATACGAAGTTAACATTTCCCGCGAAAGCCTTAAAAATAACACTCTTACTGTTGTTTTACCTACCATGTACGCAATTAACACTTGGATAATCTCTGACTCTAATGACTATAAAGCCATAAATACTGACATAGAAGAATGTTACATTAAAGGGGTTGTCCCAGAAGGTCCCTCATCTGACCTAAAAATTTTTAAGATTGAGATTTCAGATAATTGCCAATCAATTTCCTTTAAATGGACCAATGTTAATTATATGAACGAAGATTTTGAGAATATTGAAGAAGATTCATTATTATTAATAAATATAGACTAAAATAAAGAGATGAAAATTGTTTTACATGCAATTTTCATCTCTGTTAATTTATTACTCATACCTATAAACTCTACATTCGTAAGGCCTTAGAATATCTAGTCTATGTCCATCCTCATAATTACTAAGTTTAAGTTCGCCCTTTAGGCCTACATATTCTTCTGGCATTTTATAGCTTCTATATTTCCCTTTTAAATTACAGATTATTAAAAACTTTTCTGAAGATAATGTTCTTTCATAAGTATATACATTTTTATCCTTAGGAAAATATTCCTTATAGTCACCCCATATGAGTGCGTCGTTATCTTTCCTTAATTTAAGGGCTTTTCTATAAAAATTTAAAATGCTCTTTTCATCCTCTTCCTGGGCTTTCACATTTACCTTCTTATAGTTAGGATTTAAGTAAAACCAAGGTTTCACCGTAGAGAAGCCAGCATATTTTTCATCAGACCACTGCATTGGTGTTCTAGCTGAATCCCTTGAACCCTCGCCAATATAGTAAAGACGCTGGGATTTGGACTTCTTAGTATGAAAGGTCATGTATGCATTTTTAGAGGAAATATCCTCATACTTATCGATAGAATTTAAGCGGAGGTTAGTCATACCAATTTCCTGTCCTTGGTAAATAAAAGGGCATCCTTGAAGGAAAATGTAACTAGCTGCCAAACTTGTAGCACTCTCCCTCCACATCTTCTCACTACCATATCTACTAACAACCCTTGGATGATCGTGATTCTCAATATACACACAATTCCAAGATTTGCCATTCATGGCGTACTGCCACTTTGAGAATGCTTTCTTATATTTAATCACGCTAAATGGTCGCCTAATAAAATCCGAGAGGAAATTATCGGCATTCATGTAATCAAAGGTAATTACCATATCTAAAGATTTCGTATCCCCAGTTAAATAAGGCATTGCCTTATCTGGGCCTGTCATTGGCATCTCACCCATCTGGAAGCAATCGTAATCCTCGCAGACTTCTCTAAATTCCTTCATATACTCATGAATATGTGGGCCATGCTGAGTGTAACGAAGACCATTAATCATTGGAAGTTCAGGGTATCCATTAGGAAGTCCCTCCACTTTAGATATAAAGGCAATGGAATCTTCTCTAAATCCATCAACTCCTAAATCAAGCCAAAAGCGCATAATATCTTTGATTTCCTCACGAACCCTTGGGTTATCCATATTTAAATCAGGTTGTTTCTTAGCAAAAAAATGTAAATAGTACTGTCCTCTTTCTTCGTTATATTCCCATGCTTTGCCTTCAAAAAGCGAATTCCAATTATTAGGAAGTTTTTTATGTCCATTTTTATCAATTTTTCCATCACGCCAAATATAATAATCCTTATAAGGGTTGTCATCCCCACCCTTGCAACTTTCCTTAAACCAAAAATGTTCATCAGATGTGTGATTAATTACTAAATCCATTATGACCTTCATGCCTAGTTCATGAGCCTTATTTAAGACTTTTTTAAACTGCTCTAAATCCCCGTAGTCTGGATGAATGTCCTTATAGTCTGAAACATCATAGCCATAATCTGCATTTGGCGATGGATAAATTGGCGAAAACCAAATTCCATCAATTCCTAAAGACTTGATATATTCTAGCTTGTCATAAACCCCATACAAATCTCCGATTCCATCCCCGTTGCCATCTGCAAAAGAACGAATCCATATCTGATAAAAAGCCATCTTTTTAAACCAATTATTATTCATATTTATCCCCTTTATATAAAATTAGTTTGAGCACTATATACATTTTCACAAAAACATATTACTAACTACATTATACTAATATTATTAAATAAATGCAAGAATTCCTAGTGCCGAGACTATGGGCAAAGATACACATATATTTAACTCAGTCGGGGTACAAGCTCCGACTGAGATAAACGCTCCGCGAGGATGCGCACGGATTCGGACAGGAATTTGTCTGCTGAAGCAGACCCGAATCCGGCGCGCAAGACTCGCGAGCGAGTCTTGACATTTATGTTAAAATATTATCGAAAATTCACATTATGTTAATATTTATGTGCTAAATTAAATACATATGGTGTTATCACAAATAAATAATGAATTTTGGAGGTTTTTTATGTTACAAAAGGATTTTTTATGGGGTGGCGCAACAGCTGCAAATCAGTGCGAAGGTGGTTATAACAAAAGAGGCCGCGGCCTTGCTTTAGTTGATGTGGTTCCTGCTGGCAAGAACAGATTCCCAGTTGCAATGGGTAAATTATCTTATAAAGATTTACCTGCTGATAGTTTTTACCCTGGCAGAGAGGCCATTGAAATGTATGATCATTACCTTGAAGATATTAGACTTTTCGCTAAGATGGGCTTTAAGTGCTACCGTTTTTCAATGTCATGGTCTAGAATTTTCCCTAATGGAGACGAGAGTACTCCTTGCGAAGAAGGCCTTAAATTCTATGATGAAATTATTGATGAGATGCTTAAAAATGGAATTGAACCTGTAGTTACAATCTGCCATTTTGATGCACCACTTGGTTTAATTGAAAAATTTGGTGGCTGGAAGAGTCGTCAGATGATTGATAGATACTTAGCTTACTGCGAAGCTATTTTTACTAGATTTAAGAATAAAGTTAAATATTGGATTACTTTTAATGAAATTAACATGATTCTTCACCTTCCATTTATGGGCGCCGGAATTTGCTTTAAAGAAGGTGAAAATGAAACTCTATTGAAGTATCAAGCTGCTCATTACGAGCTTGTTGCTTCCGCTGCAGCTACAAAGCTTGCACATAGCATTAACCCTGATTTCATGATTGGTTGTATGCTTGCTGCCGGAAATTACTATCCATATAGCTGTGATCCCGATGATGTTATGGATTCAATTCTAAAGGATAGAGAAAATTATTTCTTCATCGACGTTCAGTCTCGTGGTTACTATCCAAGCTACGCTCTTAAGTTCTTTGAGCGTGAGGGCATTAACCTTGATATGACAGTTGAAGATGATAAGCTTTTAAGAGAGAATACTGTTGATTACATTTCCTTTAGCTACTATTCATCTCGTCTTACAAGTACTAATCCTGAAATGCAGGATAAGACTGCTGGAAATGTATTTGCAACTCTAAAAAATCCACATCTTAAGGCTTCTGAATGGGGTTGGCAGATTGACCCAGTAGGTCTTCGTATCACTCTTAATAGCATTTATGATAGATACCAGAAACCAATGTTTATTGTCGAAAATGGACTTGGTGCTAAGGATACTGTTATTAATAAGGAAACTGGCAAGGAGCTTACTCCTGGCACTGACGAATACAAAGAAGCTCTTAAGGCTGGTCTTGCAACTGTAAATGATGATTACAGAATTGCATACCTTAAGGCTCATATTCAGGAACTTATGAAGGCTGTAGAAATTGATGGCGTTGAACTTCTTGGTTACACTCCTTGGGGTTGTATCGATTTAGTTTCAGCTTCAACTGGTGAAATGAGCAAGCGTTACGGCTTTATCTACGTTGATAAGGACGATGAGGGAAATGGCGAATTAGCTAGATTCCCTAAGAAGTCTTTTGATTGGTATAAAGAAGTAATTGCTAGTAATGGTGAATGTACTAGAGAATAAGATTGCGATTGAATCTGAGGTCGCAGAATTATATATTATTTTTTTGTTTCGTCAGATAGATGATACATTTTATCTGACGAAACAAAAATCAAATAGTTTTTCATTATGCTTATAAAAACAAAATCGGAGTATGCTTTTGCTGATTTTTACATAAAATCGGGATGTCAGTTCGGCGATTTTTGCATAAAATCCATACAAACACAAATTAACAAAAAAATGAGGCAGTAGGAAAATTTCCCACCGCCTCATTAATTAAGAAAGATAGATAGTTAGCTTATTCATTGAATACCTTGTATAGATCCTTGTAGCCCTTAGTATTCATTGTTAAATGTCTTGGAAGACCATCTACCATCATAGGTGTATAATCACCCTGAATCAATGGTTTTAGATAACTTACAAATTCATCTGTAACGTAGTCTCCATCCTTGTTGATCCACTCACGTGGTACAACCTTTTCGCCGTTGGCGATTCTATGAACATCATAAACACCAGTTGTGGACTGGTATGGATCGTCTGATAATCTATCAATAACTACCATCATTCCTGATAAACCTTCATCTGCAGCCTTAATTGCTGCACCACCAACCATGAAAGCTTCGTTGATGTCGATTCGGCTTGCAAGATGTGAAGCTGAACGCTGTAATGTAGAAAATTCTACAGAACGTGTCTTGCAGCCTAATTTTTCATGAATATAATTTGCAAGATAAGCAGCTGTTCCTGTCATTTGGATATGGCCAAATGCATCTTTAGTTGAAGAGCCTGCTGAGAACTCACAAATATATTTTCCTTCTTTATTCTTGATACCTTCTGATACTGCCGCTACTACGATGTCCTTTTTCTTCAAAAGTGTTTCTACCTTCTTAGAAAACTTTTCAATATCAAATGGAATCTCTGGTAAGTAAATCAAGTCTGGGCCGTCGCAATCTTCAGCCTTTGAAAGTGCTGTTGCACCTGTAAGCCAACCTGCGTTTCGTCCCATAACTTCAATAACTGTTACATTTTTCTTCTTATAAGAGAAACCAAGACAGTCGCGAATTACTTCCTTTGTAGATGTGCCAATGTACTTAGCAGCACTGCCGTAACCTGGAGTGTGATCTGTAAGTGCAAGATCATTATCAATTGTCTTTGGACAACCAATGAATCTTTGCTTAGCTCCTGTAAGGATTGCGTAATCAGATAGCTTCTGAATTGTATCCATTGAGTCGTTACCGCCGATATAGATTAAAACTTCAATGTCCATTTTATCTAGTAAATGAAAAATTTTTTCATAAACTTCTTTATCTTCGTGAATGGCTGGTAACTTATAACGACAAGTTCCAAGGAATGCTGATGGTGTTCTCTTTAATAATTCTAAGTCTAGTTCGTTCTTTACGTATTTAGACAAATCAACGTACTGCTCATCAAGGAAACCTTGAATACCATAGCGCATGCCATATACTTTGTTGAAGCCTCTATCCATGGCAGTCTTAAAAACACCTGCAAGACTAGAATTAATTACGGCTGTTGGGCCACCTGATTGGCCAACTAATACATTACCCTTCATAAATGTACCTCCCCCTATTCTTAAATTTTACAAAAATCTCTTTAATTAAGTATAACATAAATAAAAAGTTTTGAATAGAGTTTGTGTAAATTTTTTAGAGTTAGTATAGTAATTTATTTACATTTCCGACTCAATATGTTTCATTTCATCTAGGAAATCTCTATATTCTTCGCCATTTACTGGAAGTTCAATTTTCTTTCCCTTATATGCAGAAAGATAGGCGCCACAAGTTAATTCTAAGGTCTTAATTCCATCAGAACCATTAGTTAGTGTCTCTACATCCTCTCCATTACAAGCCCTTCCAAAATTCTCCAAAATTTCAACGTATGGGGCATCTCCACCCTCTTCATCAAATAAGAATTCTGTATATTCTTCAGATATTTCCTGGGTTGACTGACATTTTGCCATCTTAGAGTACTCTTCTTGGTCTCTTGAATATGTGTAAAGACCAATTTTCCCATCTTCTACTCTTATATGGCCCTTAGTCCCGCTAATTTCCATATATCTTTCCTTATGAACCTCACCTGTAGATATAAAAAATGAACCTGTCATCCCATTTTCATAGCTAAACTGAAGCATTGCCTCATCATCTACTATAAAATCATTATATTTTCCTAAGGAAACAGTAGCCATCATCTCTTTTGGCATACCAAAAAGCCATTGCCACATATCAAGAAGATGCTGTCCCTGATTAATAAGGGCTCCGCCACCTTCTCCATGCCAACTACTACGCCACTGACCTGACGAATGATAATATCTCGTTCTATAAAAACCAGTATCAACTTGTCTTACGCACTTGATTTTTCCAATTTTTCCAGAGTCTATAAATTCCTTTAATTTTCTAAATCTCTCATAGCTTCTTTGATGAAAAATAAGTTCATAAACAACTCCAGCAAATTTACTCTCTGAGTACATTTGTCTAGCACTTATAACATCAATTCCCGCAGGCTTTTCGCAAAGCACGTTTTTTCCCTTTCGAATGCCTTTAATTGCAGTATCTGGATGTAACCTGTGAGGAGTTGTAATAATAATGCTGTCAAATTCATCCCCAAACTGCTCATACATCTCATCCTCAGATTTAAAAATCTTAACCTTACCACTACTTACAATACCGCCGCAATTCTCATCAAGCCAACTCTCTGACATCTCACTTCTTGTACAGACGCACACCAATTCCAAGCTATCAACCTGATTAGAAGTAATCATCTTAGCATATCTTTTACCCATATGACCAAGACCTATAATGCCTACCTTACTCATAAAAGCCTCCCGAAATAAAAAATCCACGGTACGAGCTGTATGGTACCGTGGCTGTATCTTTATTATACTAAAAATTATAAGAAATACAATTATTATAATGCTTTTTTAATAGCATTGAATAAATCATCATACTCCTCGAAAGCCTGAAGTTCTGGGTATTCAGCCTTGATTGCATCTGTAGATCTAAAAAGAAAACCAGCCTTAGATGCCTTAATCATGCCTAAATCGTTGTGGCTATCTCCTGAAGCGATAGTTTCAAAGCCAACAGACTGAAGCGCCTTAACTGTTGAGAGCTTTGACTGTTCGCAACGCATCTTAAAGCCTGTGATTTCACCATTTTCTGCCACTTCAAGTGTATTACAGAAAATTGTAGGTAAGCCAAGCTTCTCCATAAGTGGCTTTGCAAATTGTGTGAATGTATCGCTAATAATAATAACCTGTGTAATTTCTCTAAGGTCATCGAGGAACTTCTTAGCACCTGGAAGTGGATCAATCTTAGCGATTGTTTCCTGAATTTCCTTAAGGCCAAGGCCATGCTCCTTTAAGATGCCAATTCTATACTTCATTAGCTTATCATAATCTGGTTCGTCTCTTGTTGTTCTCTCTAGTTCAGGGATATTTGTTTCCTTTGCAAATGCGATCCAAATCTCAGGAACAAGTACACCCTCAAGGTCTAAACAAACAATATTCATGTCACTCATCTTCTCTTCCTTCCTACATTCCTAAAGCCGCCATAAAGCTTTTGGTTATGTTTTAAAAAATATTGCGGACAAATGTATTTCTGTCGCGGACATTTAAAATTATATCATAGAAAGGGTAGAATAGAAACTGGATTTTAAAAAAGTATTGCAGAAATTTTCATCGTGTGTGCACGATAATTTTCTTTATTTTTATCGTGTAGAGACGATAATTTTACTTGATTTTGTCGTGTAGAGACGATAATTTTACTTGATTTTGTCGTGTAGAGACGATAAAATAATATATAAGAGGTGATGTTATATGAATAAAAATATACTTAAACAAGTGATTCTAGAGCAACTAGAAGTCATTGAAGAAAGCACTATTATAGACAGAAACTACCGTTTCGAAAAAAATATGAATTATATTTTGGTGGGACTTCGTCGTGCTGGAAAGTCTACCTTACTTTATAAGATTGCAAAGGATCTTGTTAAATCAGGTGTTGACTGGTCTCAGATTATTTATGTCAATTTCGAGGATGATAGATTGTTCGGTTTTCAAAAGGAAGATTTTAACGACATTGTGGAAGTAGCCTATGAACTGGCCGAAGGCAAGGAAATCTACTACTTCTTTGACGAGATACAAATTGTTGATGGCTGGGAACATTTTGCAAGACGAATGGCCGACCAGAAAAAGCATGTCTACATTACTGGCAGCAACGCCAAGATGCTAAGTTCTGAGATGGAAAAAGTCCTTGGAGGCCGCTATTTATCTAAGATGATTATGCCTTTTTCCCTAGCTGAGGTCCTTGACTATTTAGAAATCGACCACTCTAACAAGGCACTTTTAACTAGTTCTAAACTTGCCAAGATTAAGAATGCGACTAGTAACTATATCAATTTCGGAGGCTTTGCAGAAGCACAACATTTGCTAGATAAAAGAGAATATATCAAGAGCGTTTACGAAAAGGTGCTTCTTGGGGACATTTCCGAACGTGAAAATATCAAGAATCAAACTGCCCTCCGCCTTATGGTTAAGAAAATTGCAGAAACTGTCATGCACGAAATCAGCTTTAACAAGCTTGCCGGCAACATTAAGGCAACTGGCGTAAAGACCTCGACAGATTCCATGATTGAGTACACAAGTTACGCAGAGAGCGCATTTTTACTGTTTAGAACAAGAAATTATGTGAATAAGTTTTCAGAGAAGGAGAGCACTCCAAGATTTTACTTCTATGATAATGGCCTGCTCAATCTCTTCCTGGTAGACAAGGCTTCCGCCCTTCTTGAAAATGTGGTCGCTTGCCATTTAAAGCGCCTCTACGGGGAGGATGTCTATTACTTTAAATCAAGTAAAACTGGCATTGACGTGGATTTTTACCTTCCTCAAAAACAGTGCGGGGTGCAGGTTTGCTATAACCTAGAATCTGCTTACGAACGAGAAACTAAGAACCTTTTTGATTTTATGGATAAATCTGAAAATGTATCGCGACTTATAATTGTGACTCACGATGAAGAGGGCACTATAACCGAGGGGAATAAGACGATAGAGGTTATTCCAGTTTATAAGTTTTTGCTTATGAATTAAGCTTAAACCTTCCAAAATGTTGATGTATGGACATTTTAGCTTTCTAAAATGTTGATGTTATCGCATAAAAGATATGAAAAAGCACATCATTTCCATAAAAAATGTCGTGTAGACACGATAATTTCTCTTGATTTTATCATGTAGACACGACATTTTTAGTCAAGACTCGCTCGTAAGTCTAGCGCCGGAAAAGTATGTATTGTTTATTTAGTTTCTAAAGTAATTCCTTACCTGAACCCCAGGCATCTCCCACCTTTTCTCCTAACACGTGATATGCATTGTTAAATGGATCAAATGCGATTGGTGCTACCTTTGCGATATCGACCTTGCCCTCTGTAAGTGCTGCTTCGTCAACGCTTACATTTACAATTTCACCCTTGAGGATGCAACTGTCGTGGTCGAAGCTCTTGAGCTTGCATTCAAGGCACACTGCAAGTTCATTGATAATTGGAGCATTTACTAATTCACTCTTTGTAGCTGTAAAGCCTGCTTTTGAAAATTTATCTTCAGTCTTATTTCCTGAAGAAATACCTACGTAATCACAGCCGGCAACGTGAGCTGCATCAGCCATGCTGATTGTGAAAGCGCCTGTCTTTTCAAAGTTCTTGCAAGTCTTATGTCCTACTGAAAGGCAAAGTGTAATCTCATTAGATTCACTGATTCCGCCCCACGCAGCATTCATTGCGTTTGGGACTCCATTTTCATCATAAGTTGCAATAATCCACACAGGCTGTGGAAGTGTAAGTGGCTTTGCGCCAAAATTCTTTCTTGCCATAAAAGCCTCCCTAATTGATTGAATGAATTTTAATTGGACTAAATCTATTATATAACATATTTCAAAAAATTATTATAAAGAAAGAATAAAATTATAAAAGAAAAGGCTTGCTTTTTATAATTGTAAAGCAATGGAGCTAAGCACACGCTTAGCTCCACCCTGTTTCAATATCAATTCTACTATTCACTTATATTTCTAGCTATTTTTTCATTAAGAATCTTTTCAAATTCTTCCTTTGAAATTGATAGATTATTAGCGGCCTGCTCTTCTGTTATTATTCCAGTCTGAACAAGTTTTACTAATGTCATTAGCTGCCCTTCTTCGATTCCTTCTTTTAAACCGATTTCATGACCTTCTTCGATTCCTTCTTTTATTCCTTCTACCTTCCCAGCTTCATGGCCTAAATCATATTCACTCTCTTTTATTGCATCGATTATCTCTTCATCGGTACACTCAAACATACTTATCAACTCCTTTTTATTTATTGAAAAGCGATTTGCGTTACGGTTCAAGATAGACCATTTCTACTAATTCAGGATTCAACAATCTCCTTGCATGTACTCGTTCAACTGCAAACCGTTTTCACTATAATTTCTTCATCATCCAGTCCGCATCCGCATATTTACCATCCGCATATTTCATGTTATTCGGAAAATGTCCACACTTCTCAAACCCCAGTTCTTTATAAAGAGAAATTGCTTTATAATTATCTGAAATAACTTCAAGTTCAGCCTGTTCATATCCGACATTCTTTGCAACCTTTAACACTGTTTGCAACATGATTTTTCCTATGCCACATCCACAATATTCTTGATACAATGCTATTGCCACATCACACCTGTGTGCATACCGCTTATATGGTGCAATAGTCATCAGTGAACAATTGCCTATATGATTACCATCTATCGTAGCAATCAGCATCAATTCTTTAGTTGCATCTATTTTATCTTTAATAAAATTTTGTTCCTG
>NZ_JNKW01000009.1 GCF_000702205.1 Lachnospira multipara LB2003
CCTGTATAAGGCAGGTTACCCACGCGTTACTCACCCGTCCGCCACTCAGTCAACAAATCGTCATCCCGAAGGAATCGTGATAAGTTGCTTCGTTCGACTTGCATGTGTTAAGCACGCCGCCAGCGTTCATCCTGAGCCAGGATCAAACTCTCATAAAAAGTTTTACCTTAGCTTAGTTCTGAACGAACTAGCTTAATAGTTTCGTTTCCGTTTAACATTACTGTTATAAGGATAATCATTTCTAAACTTATGTTTAACGATTGATTAACTCGCTTGAATTTTTTCAAAGAATTTTCAAGGTTGTCATTCTGTTCAGTTGTCAAGGTTCTATATCTTCAAAGCCTTGTATTTACTGGCTTTGTTTTGTTTTTGTGTTGCTGCTGTATCGCAGCGACTTGTATATAATATCACCTCCCTTTTATTATGTCAACACCTTTTTCGCATTTTTTCTGCAATTTTTTTACTATATTTTATATTTCAATCTTTTTCTTTTGTTTAGACATTTATTTTCGAAGTTAAAAAAAGCCCCAACACCGCTTGGTTAGGGCTTTTTTGGCTTTTTATGTCTTTGCTCTCTACTATTGTTTTAAAATGCCTTTTCTCTTTACTATTATTTTAAAATGCCTTTTCTCTTTACTATTATTTTAAAACATCCTTAGCCTGATCTGTTATTTCTCTTTGGTATGCTATTTCATTTTCTATATTTCTTGCTTCGTTATTTGCTATATACGCTGCATCCACTACTTTATTTAAAACCTGTCCTACACTATCTGCCTTCTCTTTTTGCACCTTAGAATTTTCAAATATTGTATTCATAGATGTAACTGTTTCTGATACTGAAGACTGCACCTGAACAATAGTATCTGTAATTAACTTTGATGATTTGGCTGACTGTGCTGCTAAATCTCTTACTTGGCCTGCTACTACCGCAAAGCCTTGACCATGTTCTCCTGCTCTTGCTGCCTCTATTGATGCATTAAGTGATAATATATTGGTCTTTTTAGCAATTGAGCCTATTACTCCTGCAAACTCTTCAATTTTTCTTGATAATTCTTCTAATTCTCTAATTTTAGCTGATGATTCCTCAACTACGTTGTTTAACGTTTCAATCAATTTTAAAATTTCTTCTACGCTTGAAATACTTTCTTTAACCAAATTTAGAGATGTATCTGATGAATTAATAACATCAAATGCGTGTTTTTCCAAACGTTCTTGTGAATCGTCAAGCCCATTAAGGATTCTTGTCAAATCATCTGCAAGTACATCTTTTTCCATGCGCACCCTCCAATATTAAATTTATAGTAATTTTATTGCATCATTCACGTTTCCTACTGCTATTAAATTTATTCTATCACTATTTTTAATATTTTTCAAGCATACCATTGGCAATATCACATTTTCAAATCCTAATTTTATTGCTTCATTTATTCTTTGTTGTACCTGGGAAACCGCTCTTACTTCTCCTGATAAACCAACTTCCCCAAATATAACAGTTTTGGAGTCTATTGCCTTATTCTTAAAAGAACTAACTAAGGCTAAAACTACGCCTAAATCTAGAGCTGGCTCATTTACCTTTATTCCTCCTGCTATATTTACATATGCATCACTTCCTGATAAATGAATTCCCGCTCTTTTTTCTAGTACTGCCATTAATAGATTTACTCTATTATAATCCATTCCCGCTGCCGTTCTTCTTGCCATACCAAAATTAGAATCACACACAAGAGCCTGTATTTCTACCATTAAAGGTCTTGTACCTTCCATAAGGCAAACTACTACAGAACCTGATGAATCCTCTGGGCGTCCATTTAACATATATTCTGACGGATTTGGCACCTCTACTAAACCTTTTTCCTGCATTTCAAAAACACCTATCTCATTAGTCGAACCAAATCTATTTTTTACGCCTCTAAGTAGTCGATATGATGCATACCTATCTCCTTCAAAATAAAGCACTGTATCCACCATATGTTCAAGCATTCTTGGTCCTGCCACAACCCCCTCTTTAGTTACATGGCCTACTATAAAAATCGATATATTAAGCCCTTTAGCCAGTTGTAAAAGTGTCTGTGTAGACTCTCTTACCTGGGATATGCTTCCTGGTGCTGCATTTACTTCTTCTTTAAACATTGTTTGAATTGAATCTATTATTACAAGTTCCGGTTTATGTTCCGTCAATACATTTTCTATGTTATTAAGATTGGTCTCGCATAATACATTTAATTCTCCCTTGCATTCACCGATTCTATCAGCTCTTAGTTTTATCTGCTTTAGGGACTCTTCACCGGATATATATAATACTTTTATGTTTTTATTTGCCAAGTTATAACACATTTGTAAAAGCAATGTGGATTTTCCTATACCTGGATCACCACCTAGGAGGCAAAGGGAACCTTGTACTATTCCTCCCCCTAAAACCCTGTCTAATTCTTTCATATCTGTTGATATTCTATCTTTTTCTTCTAGGTCTATACTTTTTAATGGAACTATCTTTGCATCTGTATTTATTGCGCTTACTATTCCCCTTGTACTTGTGCTTTTCTTTGTTTGTGCTGGCTGTTCTACTAATGTATTCCAAGATTTACATGATGGACACTGTCCAAACCATTTAGAATATTCGTTTCCACATTCCTTACAAAAAAATGCTGTTGTTTTAGCCTTTGCCATATTACCTCCCTAATTTATAAAAGGCAGTCAAAACGCTTCTAATACGAAGCATTTTAAAACTGCCTTAGATTTAATATTAAATTGAATCTCTTAAGCCTTAGCTATCTCTACACTTACAGGATTATCTCCTTCAAAACCAACTGACAAAACAAGCTTGCCGCCCATATTAGTCTCCATGCAACCAGCATCTTTGCCGTTTACTTTAATATTGTAGGAAGAACCTTCTTCAAGTTCAAGTGTAATCTGTGCATCTTCTGCTCCTTCTACCTTAAACTCAACACCACCTTCTGTGAATTTAAAATTACTAACTGCTGTTCCTGGTACTGATTCATATACAAATGAACCATTTCTCTCCAATTTAGTAATTTCATTAAATGTCTTTACCTTATAAGTATCGCCTAAATGCTCAAAATCAGATAGTTTAGATTTAGTATCCAACTTGTAGTTACCAAAACTTAATGTACCATCACTCTCTGAACGAAGTAATTCATTAACAACTGACATTTAATTATCCTCCTATATTTCTTTATATCTAAATTATACAATATTAATTATCCCAATTCTATATAATTCTATTTAACAAATTGGTTTTATTTATTTTTCCCTCTTTTTAGTGTAAAGTGCAATTTATCTTCCTTAACACTAACCTTTACTCTATTGCCAATACCTACTTCTCCATCAAGAATTTTTTCTGCTAGAGTATCCTCGATTTCATTCTGAATTGTTCTACGAAGTGGTCTTGCGCCGTATTTTTGATCATAGCCTTTATTGGCTAACCATTCTCTTGCTTTATCATCTAATTCTATAGATAATTTCATCTGTTCCATAATTCTCTTATTTAGATTAGCTATCATAATATCTACGATTTCTCCAATCTGTTCCTTAGATAACATATGGAATACAATTATATCATCTATACGATTTAAGAATTCAGGTCTGAACATTCTCTTAACTTCGTCCATTACTTTTCCCTTCATTCTTTCGTGATCCTGTTCTTTAGTTGTTCCAGAATTAAAGCCTAGGTTCTTTGGTTCTACGATATTCTCTGCACCTGCATTACTTGTCATTATTATGATTGTATTTTTAAAGTCTACCTTACGGCCTGTTGAATCTGTAATATGGCCATCATCTAGTACCTGTAATAATACATTAAATACATCTGGATGTGCTTTTTCTATTTCATCAAAAAGAACAACTGAATAAGGGTTTCTTCTTATCTTCTCACTTAGCTGACCGCCTTCATCATATCCTACATATCCTGGAGGTGAACCAATAAGCTTAGACACTGTGTGCTTCTCCATATATTCGGACATATCTACTCTTATAAGAGAGTTCTCTGTTCCAAACATTGTCTGAGCTAATGCCTTTGATAATTCTGTCTTACCAACACCTGTAGGTCCAAGGAAAAGGAATGACCCAATTGGTCTATTAGGATCTTTAAGTCCTACTCTACCTCTTCTAATTGCCTTAGAAATAGCTGTTACTGCTTCGCTTTGTCCTACCACTCTTGCATGTAGTGTTTCTTCTAACTTCATTAATTTTTCAGATTCAGCTTCTGCAATTTTAGAAACAGGTATCTTTGTTTGAATTGCTACTACATTAGCAATTTCATCCTCGTCCACAACTAAATGGCTTGATTTCATTTCTTCTTCCCAATTAGCCTTTAGTTTTTCTAATTTCTCTTTCTTTTTGCTTTCCTGCTTCTTTAAATGACTTGCTTCTTCGTAAGCTTCCTTTTTTATAGCTTCTTCCTTGCTTTCTGATATTTCCACTATTTCTTTTTCAAGCTTCTTAATATCATCTGGCATTACAAAAGCATCTAATCTTGTCTTTGAAGAAGCCTCATCAATTAAGTCGATTGCCTTATCTGGTAAAAATCTATCATTTAAATATCTATCAGATAATTTAACTGCTGCAGTTATTGCTTCATCTGTGATTGTTACTTTATGATGCATTTCATATTTTTCCTTAAGGCCTTTAAGAATTAGAATTGCTTCATCTACTGATGGTTCTTCTACCTTTACTGGCTGGAAACGTCTCTCAAGAGCTGCATCTTTTTCAATGTGCTTTCTATATTCTTCTAGAGTTGTTGCACCTATTAACTGTATTTCACCTCTTGCAAGGGATGGTTTTAAAATATTAGATGCATCTATAGCACCTTCTGCTCCGCCTGCTCCAATTATTGTATGTAATTCATCTAAGAAAAGTAAAACATTGCCATCTGCTCTTACTTCAGCAATAACTCTCTTTATTCTTTCTTCGAATTCGCCTCTATATTTAGAGCCTGCCACCATTGCTGATAAATCAAGAGTTAAGAGTCTCTTATTCTTAATTGTCTCTGGAACGTTACCCTCTACTATTCTTAAAGCTAATCCTTCTACTATTGCTGTCTTACCTACACCTGGTTCACCTATTAAGCAAGGATTATTCTTAGTTCTTCTTGATAGTATCTGAATTACTCTTTGAATTTCATTCTCCCTACCAATTACTGGATCTAATTTATCTTCTGCTGCAAGCACTGTTAAGTCCCTTGAATACTGATCAAGTGTTGGTGTCTGACTTTTCTTAGAAGAAGCCCTACGTCCTTGTGTAAATTCATCCTTATATTTAGATGAATCTATTCCCATAGATGTAAGTGTGTCTGTATATATCTTCTTAACTGAACCACCTAATGTATTAACAAGTCTTGCTGCAACGCAATCTGTTTCCTTAATTAATGCTATTAAAATGTGTTCTGTTCCAATTAATTCTGCATTAAATCTTGTTGCTTCCTTAGCTGCATTCTCTATAATTCTACGAACTCTAGGTGTAAAGCCAGCTGGTTCCTTAAGATTTACAATATTATCAGGTGCAATAAGCTGATTAACTAATGTTATTATCTTATCTTCTGTAATATCATTATTTATTAAAACTGATGAGGCTACACTATCTTCAGCTTTAATTAAGCCGAGGAGTATATGCTCAGAGCCAATGTAACCATGGCCAAGTATTGAGGCCATATCCTTAGCATGCTGTAAGCTTTCTTTGGCTTTATTAGTATATTTGCCCAACATATTTATCCCTTTCTTTTTTATCAAACTTTTAAAGTTATTATATCACGTTAATTAAGAAATCCCAACAAATAAAGAATTAAATAATAATAAACATATTTTAAACTATAATCTTGTCTTTTTCTTTAATAGATAATATGGACCAAAATATGTAATTGCTGCAACCATTAATGAAAGCACTACGGCTACAAAATTAGAGCCTACTAAATCTAATCCATGAGTGTATGTAAATGATACAAAAAAGCCCATTATAACAGCACTTATAACTGGTTTAGCAAATGCCTTTACTAGTGGTAACTTATATCCAATTTCCATATAAAGAGTTTTAAAATTAAGAACTGCAATTACTAATGGGAATAATGTATTACCAACTACTAATCCATATATTCCAAGACCTGTAAACCTTAGTAAAATATAATCTAAAATTATATGAATTAATAATGAAATTGCTGAGTGATAAACTGGTACTTTCATCTTATCTATAGCCTGCAATGCTGAACTTGAAACTGTTGAAAGTGTATAAAAAACAACAGATACTGCTCCGATTTTAAGCATTGTAGCTCCTTCTAAACTATTATATTTAGAAAAAAGCATTCTTATAATACCCTGTCCTAATACCACTAAACCTATAAATGAAGGTATTGCAATAAACATATTAGTCTTTATTGTCTTGTTTAATTTTTCCTTGGCCTTAGTTATGTCCCCTTCTGTAAAGGATGAAACCATTGCTGGTAACATAGATGCTGACATTGCAGAAGCCACGCCTTGTGGAATACTAATAAGTAAAATATAGCATGAACTATATGTTCCTAAGTCAATTGTTATACTATCAATTACTGTTCTTGATAAATTACTAAATAAAATATCATCAAACACTGCACTAATCTGGTAAAAAGTCTGACCAAGTATAATAGGAATCATTGTGCAGATAATAATCTTATAAATATTAGATGCTGGTTGATTATCTGTATGCTTATCTTTTTTTACCATCTTCTTAAATCTTGGTCTATAAATTGCATAAAGAAATAGCATAAATAATAAGGCAGATAATGCTCCAAGTGCAGTTCCTAGTGTAGAACCTGCTGCACCATATGCCGATCTATTAACCGATGTCTTATATGCATTCATTAATAAATATCCTGCAAGAACACTTACTACAGCATTCACTATCTGTTCTATAATCTGTGAAACTGCTGTTGGAATCATTGTTCCCTGGCCCTGGAAAAATCCTCTAACTACTCCAAGAATTGCTACAAAAAATATTGTTGGCGAAAGAATTCTTAAAGGGATCGCAAGACCTGGTGTGTTCCCTGAATAAACTACATTTTCAATAAAATCCGCACCAAAATATAAGAAGGCTGCTGCCAATCCGCCAGTTATTATTCCTATTGTGATTGAGTAATTAAATACTCTTTTGGCACTTTTGTATTCTCCTTTAGCAAATCTTTGAGAGACTAATTTGGATACTGCCATTGGTAAACCATATGAAGATAATACAAGCATTATATTGTAAACATTATATGCTACTCCATAAATACCATTTCCTTCACTACCAATTATATTAACTACAGGAATTCTATAAAGCATTCCTATAATCCTTACTAGAATTCCTGCAATTGCAAGTATTCCACCATGAATTAAAAAGTTGTTTTTCTTTTCCATTTTAAATACTTCCTTTGTTTTTATTAGCTTTATTTAAAATAATAGTTTTGTCGCATTTTATAACGATTATTAGAATAACATATTATGTAATTTTTTTTAATACCAATTAAGCTTTTATTTATAAAAAAGCTCTATTATAAGGTTTCCCCCATAATAGAGCTTTATTTTTAAAATTAACTTACACTACGTTAGACTTATTTAACCTCTAAATCTGCGACTTTCCACTTGTCTTTAACTTTAACAAAGGTAAATGTATATGCTGTTTCATATGTCTTATTACCATCTGTCCAATCAACATATAGATTACATGAAACATCTATTGAGAAACAATCACTAGAATATACTCTTAAATTGCTAGTTTGCTCATCTCTAAATTCATATGTAAATTTTTTACCTACAAGGAATGCCCAAACAGCAGGAATATTCTCCACATAGCTTCTTGCCTTGCCTACCATATATCCAGATAAAGTATCTAGGCTACCTCTGTTTATGATATATTTACCATAACACTCAAGGACTTCTAAACCTAACTTTGAGGCTGTATCCTTAATTGATTCATCCTCTGGATAATAAGCAGTGATTGTATTCTTATCCTTGCCTGTCTGAAGTTCTTTATCTTTAAAAACTACCTTAACTTCTGGCTCAACATTTAAGCCAGTTATTGTATAAACATCATTAGTTGGTGCTTTAACATATTTTGAAACATTAAGGCATGGTTCAAAATTAACTGCTGTTTCTGTGCGATAACTTTCAGAAACTTCTACATCATTAATATAAAGCTTACTTCCACTTGGTACATTTATCTTTAATTCATTATCATCACTAAAGCTGCCAAATTTTACATTATCAAGCTGCCATTCATTAAAAAAGCCACCCTTTTTCTTAGTCTTTAGTGCGACCTTACAAATTGCTGTATCTCCTGCTTTTACAACATACACAGGATTTTGTGCGCTATATTCACCAAGCTTTTTAGAATATGTAATTTCGTTATCCTTTGTTAATTCCTTTACATCCTCTTTAAAGCTATCTTCTGTCTCAAATTCTGTAAACTGAATGTCTGATTTATTCATAAGCTTATCAAGTTTACCTGATTTTACTTGATTAACTATTGTCTTCATTTCATTTACAGGCATGCTTTTTTCATAGTCCTTTAAAAAAACAAATAGGACCACTAAAGTTACTACTGCAACTGCAATTAATACCATTGAATAAATAAAAAGGAATCTTTTAAAATTAAATCTCTTTTTTCTCTTCTTATTTACTTTATTTTCCATATTTAATTCCCCTTAATTATTAATATCTTATTTTATTAAAAACGCTGTTGGACAAGATCTTGGTCCTGTTGGTGAATATGGATTATTAATTACTGAACCATTGTAATACATCTGTGTTGATGTACCACCATCCATTACTGATGCATTAACTGCACCATACTGAGCCATAATATCCTGTAAGTCAGCAAATGTAGCTCCCATACCTGTTATCTGTCTACCATCTGCAACAAGCAATAAAATCTTACCATCTGCTGTCTGTCCTATAGCTGTTCTAGGATTTAGGCCACCGCCTGTTCCTGAAACATCCTGCATTTCTCCATTAACAATTAAGAATGGGCCTATTGTATTACTAATACTTACGCAATCTCTTATTCCAAGTTCAATTGCCTTTGCTTTAGTCATATTACCAATTACCAATTTATTGTCATTAGAAATTCCTGTTACATGATATGTATCTGTATCATTTCCATTAAGAACTTCTCCATTAACCATAACAAGGCCAACTGGCATAGCTGTATATGTTGTTATACCATCAACAAACTCACCACCGTTAATACCTGCAACCGCACCATATCTAGCAGCTATATCTGCAACTACAGCGCCATCACCTTCGCAAAATGTTTCTACAGTACCAACAAATAGTCTGCTTGGGTCATCTACTATCATTAATTTACCCTTAAATGAACTTCCCTTAATATCAACCACTTCGATATTATCTGAGCCCTTAAGGCTTTCAGTATTAACAAGGCCTGCATCAGTAATATCCTCTGTATCCTTAATACTGTTCTCCTCTTCGATTTTAGCTATTTCTTCTTTAGAAACAAACATATTAGCTAAAAAACCAATTGCTGATGTCTCTCTAACTGAAAGAACAAATTCTGTTCTAGCTGTCTTTGATGGACCATATACTAACATTGCCATAACGCCATAAAGAAAGGCTAGCAAAATAGCTAGTGTAACTAAAACAGTAAGCACAACTCTGTAAATATTTCTTATAATTTTCTTACTCATTTATACACTCTCCATTAACTTCTTCTTTTTTAAAAACCCATTGTTTTTGAGCCTTGTAGCTTGCAAGGAATAGGCATAAATCAACTATAATCTTGCAAAGACCTGTAAAGAAGCTATTTAAATTTAACATTCTTACAAACACATCTACAATTACAAAAGAACAACAAAGGATAATTAACCATAAGATATAATATCTAACAAAGGTCTTGATTCCATTATTTTTAGAATTAAATACAAGGTTTTTGTTAACCAAATAATTATATATTGATGAACAAATTCTTGCTGTTGCTGTTGCTATTAGTATTCTTGCGTCAACTACTAAAATTCCAAGTAAAAGGAATGAAATAAGATTAAATAAAATATTGTCTATCATCCATGATGTAATAGAACTTAATGTATATTTAAACGCTTTTGATCTGAAAAAATATGCAAAAATAACTTTATAAATCTTAATTGAATCCTTTATAGGATTAAAATGTGATGATTCATTATCATCAATGTAAACTGTCTTAATAGAAAGCTCTTTAAAAGGAATTTCAAGAGACTTCATTGCAAGAAGCATATTAGTTTCATATTCATATCTTTCCCCTGATACTTCAAGTAAAGGCTTAATAAATCTAGTTGGAATTGCCCTTAGACCTGTCTGAGTATCAGTTATTTTTAAATGGCAAAATGTCTTAAATATACCACTTGTAAGATTATTACCAAACTTACTTCTAGCAGGTATATCATCCTTTGAAAAATCTCTTACTCCTAAAACTAGGACATCTTCCCTATTCATTAAATCAAGACATCTTTCCACATCTTCTGCTTTATGCTGATTATCTCCATCAACAGTTATAACACCACTATAACCTCTTCGATTAGCTAGAAAATATTCAAAAGCTGTCTTTAAGGCTCTTCCCTTTCCCTTATTAACTTCATGAACCAAAAGAGTAACACCCTTTATCTCTTTAACGACCTTAAATGGTTCTTTATGATTATTATCACTTCCATCATCCACTACTAAGATATCATCAAAGCCCCTATTTACTAGGCCATTAACGACGTCTATTAGTTTTTCATCAGGGTTATATGATGGAACAATTATTGTGTTTTTCATACTTCACTCCTCATTTCTACAACCTCTTTTTCCCAAAAATAATACTTCGTATTATTCAATCACACCATAGAATGATATAATAAAAGTACTTTAAATGCAACAAATTATAAACACACATTTTATATATGTACTGTTTGCAATTAATGCTTTAAAGTGTTAAAATGTCATAGATTAGTTTTTCTCTATAATCTATGCATTTAAGAGGGAAAAAAATTAAAAATGGAGAGTATGATATGGAAGACACAATTGTTGGTTTTATTGGGTTTGGGCTAATTGCTGGTTCAATTGCTCATGCACTAAAAGAATCTAAGAATTCATACAAGATTATGGCCACAAGCAGACGCATAGAGCCTATTCTTAAAGCAAAAGAAGACGGAGTTGTTGATTTAGCTTGTGAATGTCTTGATGATAATTTTAGTAAATGCGATTACATAATTCTTTGCACACCTGTTGTTACAATTACAAGTTACTTATGTAGGCTAAAAAGCATTATTAAGCCTGGTTGTATTGTAACTGATGTAGGAAGTGTTAAAACTATTATTCATAAAGAAGTGTCAAATCTTGGGATGGATTCTTGTTTTATTGGCGGTCATCCAATGGCTGGTTCTGAAAAAACAGGTTACGAATATTCTTCTTCTTCAATTCTAAATAATGCTAAATACATTATTACACCTACCGCAATGACAACTATGGCTCAATTATCACGTTTTCAAAAATTTATAAAAGACACTACAGCCACACCACTTATTATGGATTATGAAACCCATGATAGAACTGTAGCAGGAATTAGTCACTTGCCTCACTTAATATCAACTGCACTTGTTAAGGTGGTTTCGGAAAATGATGATCCTGAACACCATATGCAATGTCTTGCTGCTGGTAGTTTTAGAGATATGTCTAGAGTTGCCGAGAGTTCTCCTGAAATGTGGGAACAGATTTGTATTAGTAATTCAACTGCTATTTCAAAACTACTAGATCAATATATTGATGTGTTAAATGAAATTAAGAATAATTTAGACAATCAGACACCAGGTTATGTGGCATCGCTTTTTGAATTTTCTAGACATTATAAGAAAGATAAGCCAAAGCTATAATTATAAATATGTGTAAAAAACCAACCCTTAGGTAGATTTTTCTAGCCTTTGGGTTGGTTTTTATTTGTTAAACTCTAAAGCATCCTCCACCAACAAATTCTCTTAAGATTGAATTTATTGGAACATTATCCGCATTGCACGGAAGGAAGTAATCTAAGAATTTAAGCATTCTTTTTGCTTCCTGGTACTCTGGTTCATCCTCTCTTATAGAGAATAACAAAGGTTCTGCAATTGGTTTTAGTACACATAATTCATAAGGCATTGCTGAATTAAACATTACATCTGCTTCCTCTTGATATGGGAAAATATTTCTTTCTTCACCTCGTCTTACAGACTCCCACATAGATAATGTCTTCTTAGCATTAGCCCCTCTAGTTCTATAATCTCTAACTAGTCGTCTAACTAATCGTCCATCTGTTGTTGACACTCTATTGTGTTCATCAACATTTAACTGAGTTAAGGCGCTAATATAAATTTTAAATTTGCTTTCAACTGGAAGTGTGTATGATAATTTATCATTAAGGCAATGTATTCCTTCAATTACAAGAATATCATCCTTTCCAAGTTTTAATTTTTCACCGTTATATTCTTTCCTACCAGTCTTAAAATTAAATCTTGGTCTTTCTATTTCCTCACCATTTAAAAGCTTTGTCATATGCTCATTAAATAATTTAGTATCAATTGCTCCCAAACATTCATAATCTGGATCGCCATTTTCATCTATTGGTGTCTGTTCTCTTTCTACAAAATAATCATCTACTGCTATTGGATGTGGCTTAAATCCACTTGCCATTAACTGAACTGATAATCTATGAGAAAAAGTTGTCTTTCCCGATGAACTTGGACCTGCAATCATAATAAATTTTGTTTGTGGTCTTTCTTTTATTAGATTGACTATTTCCACTATCTTCTTCTCTTGTAATGCTTCTTGCACAAGTATTAAAGAGCCAATATTACCATCTCTTATATGATCATTTAATGCACCAACAGTGTCTAAATCAAGCATATGTGCCCACTTTGTAGACTGATCTAATACATTAGCTAACTTTATCTGTGGAATAAATTCTGGAACAAGCTCAGGATTCTCCTTTGTTGGTAACTGTAACACAAATCCATGGGCAAATTGGTATAAATCAAAATACTTTAAAATACCTGTAGAGCGAGCCATAAAGCCATAATAATAATCTACAAATCCATCTAATTCATAAACGTTAATTACAGAACTTCTTCTGTAATTAAATAGTCTAACCTTGTCTTGCATGCCTTTTTCTTTAAATAGCTTTAGGGCATTACTTGTACTATAAGTCTCTTTATTTATAGTCATATCCGCTTTAACTAATCTATTCATTTCGTTTTTAAGACTAGTCAAGAATTTGGCTGTTATTGGTTTTTTATTAGTTGTGTCACAAAAAAATCCTTTAGCAATTGAATATTCAACTCTTACACTTCCATATTCCTTATTCTTATCTATGTTATTAAAAGCAGCTAACATAAGCATTAATACACTTCTTTTGTATGTATCAATTCCAATAGATGATTTAGTTGTTATATATTCTATCTTCTCATCTGTAATTTCTTTATCATAAATTTCTTTTAATTTACCATTAACTTTTACTAGAATAATAGTTTCATCTAACTCCTGCTGTTTTTTTGCTACTAATTCTACTAATGTACTCATAAGTCCACCTCCACGTAATTCATATAAGTAAAAAAGGGCCTTATTTAATCATATCAAGTGCTTTTTGTCTAAATGTCTGTTCCTTGTTTAGATATTCTAATCTAGGAACCACTGCTAGATTCCCCTTTTTGACTTCATCTGATAATTGTCCGCATAATATACCATTATTATACATCTCTCTATTTAAAAAGTCTTGCAAAACTTTGCTATCCCTTTTATTAAAATCCCTACCGAATCGTAGTTCTAAATCTGATAAGTTCATTTTGCTACCCTTTTTATAAGTGGCATTTATTATCATATAAAACCTAGGGGCTTCAAAAATTATTTGTTCATTGGTGATTTCAAATTCATTATCATCTAGATATTTTCTAAATGCATCAACATCTGACTGTGGGCTAAATACAAATCTATTGCCATATTCTAGTTTATCCTTACCAGCCTTTAGAATATCTCTCATTAGCATTCCGCCCATACCTGTAATTGTTATTGTATCGACCTCGCCCTTTTTAAGTCCTTCTAATCCATTAGACTGTCTTGTTTGTATACGGTCTGATAAATTAAAGCTGGCGATATGCTCGCCAGCTCTTCTTACAGGTTCTTTTCTTAAATCCATAGCTATAGCCTTCTTAGCTCTGTTAGTAAGTAATAGATAAATTGGTAAAAAACCATGGTCACAACCTATATCTGCCACAACCTCACATTCACTAACAGATTCTGCTACAGCCTTTAATCTCTTAGAAATATTAACCTTCATAAAACTCCAAAAATCTTTTTAATCTTAGTCAAGGTAATCCTTTAACTTCTTACTTCTACTTGGATGTCTTAGCTTTCTTAAAGCCTTAGCTTCAATCTGTCTAATACGCTCTCTTGTAACGTTAAATTCCTTACCTACTTCTTCAAGAGTTCTTGCTCTTCCATCGTCCATACCAAAACGAAGTCTTAATACTTTCTGCTCTCTTTCTGTAAGTGTTCCAAGTACTTCTACAAGCTGTTCCTTAAGAAGTGTTGAAGCTGCTGCCTCTGCTGGAACTGGAACATTATCATCCTGAATAAAGTCACCTAAGTGGCTATCTTCTTCCTCACCAATTGGTGTTTCAAGAGAAACTGGTTCCTGGCTAATCTTCTGGATTTCACGAACTCTCTCAACTGGTAAATCCATAACTTCTGCAATTTCTTCTGGGCTTGGTTCTCTACCTAATTCCTGAAGTAACTGTCTTTGAACTCTAACTAATTTATTAATTGTCTCTACCATATGAACTGGAATTCTAATTGTTCTAGCCTGATCAGCAATGGCTCTTGTAATAGCCTGTCTAATCCACCATGTTGCATATGTTGAGAATTTGTAACCCTTAGTGTAATCAAATTTTTCTACAGCCTTAATTAAACCTAAGTTACCTTCCTGGATTAGATCAAGGAACTGCATTCCACGTCCTACATATCTTTTGGCAATTGATACTACCAAACGTAAGTTAGCTTCTGCTAAACGCTTCTTAGCTTCCTCGTCTCCTTCCTCCATTCTCTTAGCATATTCGATTTCTTCATCTGCTGATAAAAGAGGTACTTTACCAATTTCCTTAAGGTACATTCTTACTGGGTCATCAAGACCAATACCGTCTGGAACTGAAAGGTCAATTTTTTCAATATCGATATCGTCGTCATCATCAAGTAATAAATCATCATCATCGTCTTCGTCTTCATTCATCTTAACATCGATATTCTTCTTCTCTAGATATTCAAATACCTTTTCCATGCCTTCTGCTTCAAGCTCAACATCCTGGAAATGATTCATAATTTCCTGATAATCAAGGACATTCTTCTTTCTTTTTGCAATTGCAACAATTTCTTCAAGACGTTCTACAAATTTAGCCTGCTGCTCTTCCTTAGTCATTTTCTTAGACTCTTCTTGTGTCTCTGACTTCTTTGTTGTCTTTTTAGCAGTTGTCTTTTTTTCATCTGTCTTAGTAGTTGTCTTTTTTGTTGTCTTAGTCTTTTTTGTCTCCTCTGATGTCTCTGACTTCTTTGTTGTCTTTTTAGCAGTTGTCTTTTTTGTTGTCTTTACTTCTTCTTCAACTAATTCTTCCTTTTTCTTTGTTGCCATGGTATTTAATACCCCTTTCCTTCTTTATAATCTAATGTTTATCTCATTTAGTTTTTGTTGTTCTTTAATTATTTCTTGCATTCTTATAGCATCTGTAACTGTATTAAACTCAGTATCTAAGCTGTTTTTCTTAACTTTTCTTACAATATCATTAAGCGCTCTTTCTCTTTCCTGCTTACTTAAATTCTCATCTAAATCAGAAGAAAAAAGACTTGCTACTATTGCTGCATCAGATTCATCTGTATAATCTCCTACTATTAAAGCAGGATTTGGATTTCCCATTTTTATCTGATCATAAAGCTTTGTTGCAACAGAATTTAATAGAGGATCTATAAAATCCTCAGGCTTTATAACATTGGAAATCTTGTCTATGATTGATACATCATTAATAAGCCATGTAAGTAACAATTTTTCTGCCTGTCTTACTCCACTTTCTATTTTCTTTTTTGGAGCGCTTGTACTCGGCTCACTTGCATTATATTTAGCGCCATTTACAATTCCCATCTTATTTCCAAGGTTAGCAACCATCATCTGCATTCCCTCAAGAGGTATTACAAAGCTATTACATACTGCCTTAATATAATTGTCCCTTTCAAGCTTTTCACTAAATCGTAAGAACATATTAGCAACTTCTTTTTCAAATGCTGTTTCTTCTGCTGGATCTGATCTATTATATCTTTTTTCTACAATAGATACTTCAAACATAAAGCTATTAGTTGCCTTATCTATTCTTTCCTGGAAAGCATCTGCTCCAAGTGCTTTAATAAATTCATCTGGATCTTTATAAGGCTTCATATTAATTACCTTAGTATTAAGCCCTACCTCTGCAAGCAATGGAATGGCTCTTAGTGCTGCCTTAGTTCCTGCCTCATCAGAATCGTATGTTATAAGTACAGTATCTGTATATCTTTTTAGTAGTCTTGCATGTCCCGGTGTTAGCGCTGTTCCAAGGGATGCCACTGCCTGTGTAAAGCCAGCCTGATGAAGAGATATTACATCCATATATCCTTCACATATAATCATGTTCCCTTTTCTTGAACTTCTTGCAACATTTAATCCATAAAGATTTCTACTTTTATCAAAAAGCTTAGTTTCTGGTGAATTTAAGTATTTTGGTTTGGCATCTCCCATAACTCGTCCACCAAATCCTATAACTTTATTATTAACATCCATTATTGGAAAAATAACTCTATTCCAAAATTTCTCATGAACTTTTGCATCGTAGGTAAATAAGCCAGATTCCTTTAAAATATCATCTGTATAACCTTTTTCTTTAAGAAGCTTATATAAGCCCCCTGAGGATATTGGTGCAAAACCCAATCCATAATTTGTAATTGTCTTATCATCTAGCCCTCTTTTGCCAGATAAATAATTTAGTCCTGAAATACCCTGTTCTGATTTTAGACAGTGATAATAATATGTTGCTGCTATTTTATTTATCTCTAATAGCTTAGTCTTTATATCCTTGTCTTTTCTATCTTCGTAGGAGTATTTTTGTTCAGGCAATGCTACTCCTGCCTTTGTAGCTAGCATTTCCACAGCTTCTAAAAATGTGTAATTCTCATATTCCATAACAAATGTTATTGCATTACCACCTTTACCACAACCAAAACAGTGATAAAGCTGCTTTTGGCCTGATACACTAAAGGATGGTGATTTTTCATTATGGAATGGACATAAACCCATATAGGAACTGCCACTTCTTTTTAGTTTAACATAACTTGATACTAGGTCTACAATGTCAGTTTTACTAAGTACTTCCTCTATTACTTCACGTGAGTACATATATTTGTTGACCTCTCATAAAAATTTAGCAATGTCTAGTCTTTCCATGACTTTGGAACAAATATCTCTTTAAATTTCATTATTGAGTATTGATCTGACATTCCCGCAATATAATCGCATACCACCTGTTCTTCCTTCTGATTAAAATCAGTTATGAATTTCTTATAATTAATTGGTAGCTTATCAATATTGTGGATATAATATTCATAAAGTTCTGTAATTAGTTTATCGGCCTTTTCCTCTTCCTTTTTGGCAGCAGGATTTAAATATAAACTAGTAAACATATACTCCCTTAATTCCTTCATGGCCTTCCCCACTTTATCAGACATAAAAATACCATTCTCATTAAGGCTATTAATAACGATGTCATTAACAAGAGTATTAAGCCTCTGCTTTGTGGTATTACCAAGTATCTCTGTAAATTCTCTAGGGATGTCACTCTCTGAAATAATTCCTGCCCGAATACCGTCATCAATATCATGGTTAATATAAGCAATCTTATCCGAGAGACGAACTACCTTTCCCTCAAGTGTACTAGGATTACCTGAGGTTCTATGATTTAGAATACCATCTCTAACTTCCTTAGTTAGATTTAATCCCTTACCATCTTTTTCTAGGAATTCCACCACTCTAACACTTTGTCTAAAATGAGCAAATCCTAGGGGACAGATTGAATTAAGCACCCTTTCTCCTGCATGTCCAAAGGGTGTATGTCCTAAATCATGACCTAGGGCGATTGCCTCTGTTAAATCTTCATTAAGTCTTAAGGCTCTAGCTATAGTTCTTGCTATCTGGGAAACCTCTAAGGTATGTGTAAGCCTTGTTCTATAATGGTCCCCTTCAGGTGCAAGAAAAACCTGTGTCTTATGCTTAAGTCGTCTAAAAGATTTACAGTGTATAATCCTGTCCCTATCTCTTTGATAAATTGTTCTTATATCGCATGCTTCCTCATATCTATCTCTTCCCTTAGACATGTCTGAAAATGAAGCAAAGGGAGATAGAATTTCATGCTCTAATTGTTCCTGTCTTTCTCGAATATTCATATTAGTACCTTCACTTTCTGAATAAACATTTAAAAAACCCTACACTTACTTTATTCAACAAGAAGTTTTTATTTCCTTTTTTATTTTCAAATTGTTTTTTGAAATTGTATATTCCTTGACTTATCTAGTATAAAACCGTACAATTAATTAAAAATATTTTTTAGGAGGAACTAATTTTGGATTCCCATAGTACGATCCAATTAATAACTATT
Source organism: Lachnospira multipara LB2003 (assembly GCF_000702205.1). Taxonomy (GTDB): domain Bacteria; phylum Bacillota; class Clostridia; order Lachnospirales; family Lachnospiraceae; genus Lachnospira; species Lachnospira multipara_A. The sequence goes on from NZ_JNKW01000009.1 coordinate 18,677, forward strand.
ATTGTTTTACTTTTACTCTCAGGTTTTTTCTCATCTGCAGAAACTGCCTTTGTAACAGTAAATAGGATTAAATTACGAAAACTTGTAGATGAGAATAATAAAAAAGCTATTCTTGTAACTAAAATTCTTGATAATCAGACTAAAATGCTAAGTGCGATTTTAGTAGGAAATAACATTGTAAACATTTCTTGTTCTGCTCTTGTTACAACTTTTACAATTAGAGTATGGGGAAATTTTGCTACAGGTATTGCAACAGGTATATTAACGGTCTTTGTACTTATTTTTGGTGAGATAACACCTAAGAATGCTGCAACTAAATATTGTTTACAATTATCTCTTTTATACGCTCCAATTATTAGAGCTCTTATGTTTGTATTCACACCAGTAATATGGATAATTGATAATATCTCTGGATTTTTCCTTAGACTTATTGGAATTAAAGACGATTCGGCAGATGGTAAAATTACTGAAGACGAATTAAGAACTATTGTTAAGGTAAGCCACGAAGAAGGGGTTATTGAATCCGATGAAAGAAAAATCATTTATAATCTCTTTGATTTTGGCGATACTACAGCTAAAGATGTTATGATTCCAAGAATCGATATGGAATTAGTTGATGTAAATGCAAGTTATGAAGAGGTTCTAGAAGTTTTTAGAGAGACACAGTACACAAGATTACCAGTTTATGAGAAGGACTCAGATAATATTATTGGTATCTTAAATATTAAGGATTTAATTATCACTCCTCAAAATGGTGAGTTTAATATACGTAATATTATGCGAGATGTACGGTATACATTTGAACAAAAAAACACTTCAGAATTATTCCGCGAAATGCAAGTTAATTCAACAAGTATTGTAATCGTACTTGATGAATATGGTTCAACTGCAGGTATGATAACAACTGAAGACTTACTTGAAGAAATTGTTGGCGAAATTAGAGACGAATATGATACTGATGAAAGGGAAGGTATATATAAGATTCGAGGTAACACTTATCGTGTTGATGCTTCATTTAAGCTAGATGATTTAAATGATTACCTAAATCTTCACCTTGAATCAGAAGATAACGACTCTATTGGTGGATTAATTCTTGAAAAATTAGATAGAATTCCAAAAGCTGGCGATAAATTAACAATTGATAATGTCTGGTTATTTATAGAAAAAGCCTCTACAAAAAGAGCTGAATCTATTATTTTAAAACTTCTTGATACAACAAAGAATGAAGATTCTAAAAAATAATCAGTCAGTAGGCTCTAAATATTAAAAATTAAAGGAGACATAATTCATGAAATTTATTTCTTGGAACATAGATTCATTAAACGCTGCCATTACAAGTGATAGTAATAGAGCGGTTCTTACAAGAGAAGTTTTAAAGACAATTGCAAGTAAAGATGCAGATATTATTGCAATTCAGGAGACAAAACTTCCAACAACAGGTATGAATAAAAAACAAGAAGCTGCACTTAATGACTTCTTCCCTGACTATGACTATGAATGGGTAAGTTCATGCCCACCTGCAAGAAAGGGCTATGCTGGAACTATGGTTTTATATAAGAAGGGCATGGATGTTAAGGCAGATTTCCCTAAGATTGGTGCCCCAGAAACTATGGATGATGAAGGTAGAATGATTACCCTTGAACTAAAGGATTATTTCTTTAACCTTGTATATACTCCTAATGCAGGAGATGGCCTTAAGCGCCTCAAAGAGCGTCAAGAATGGGATAAATGCTATGCTAACTATTTAGCTAATCTTGATAAAGAAAAGCCTGTTATTGCCTGTGGTGATTACAATGTAGCTCATACAGAAATTGATCTTGCTAACCCTGCATCTAATCATATGTCAGCAGGCTTTACTGATGAAGAAAGAGAAGGCTTTACTAATCTATTAGCTAAAGGCTTTACAGATAGCTTCCGCTATACTCATCCAGATGAAAAGGGATGTTATTCTTGGTGGTCACAGCGAATTAAAACTAGTAAAATAAACAACTCAGGTTGGAGAATTGACTATTTTTTAATTAGTGATAGATTAAAAGAAAGACTTGTTTCCTCTGAAATGATTGACTCAGGGGAAAGACAAGATCATGCTCCAATTTTCTTAGAGCTTAATTAATTTATTAGATGGTAATTAATAGATAGTAATTAATGGATATAAAAAAGCTAGGAAGAAATATCTTCCTAGCTTTTATTATATTCATATCATAAATATTCATATCATAAATATTAATATTGTAGATATTCTTTATTATAATACATTAATTATAATGCCTTAATTCTATCAATTGCTCTTATTGTATTCTCATATGAACCAAAAGCTGTAAGTCTAAAGTAGCCTTCACCACTTGGACCAAATCCTGAACCTGGTGTACCTACTACATTAGCTTTTTCTAATAAGTAATCAAAGAATTCCCAACTTGTCATATTATCTGGTGTCTTTAACCAAATATATGGAGCATTTACACCACCTGAAACTGTGTAACCTGCATCTGTTAGACCCTTTAAAATCACTTTAGCATTATTCATATAGTAATCAATCATGCTCTTAGTCTGCTTTTGTCCTTCTTCTGTGTAAATTGCTGCACCAGCTCTTTGTATAATATATGGTGCACCATTAAATTTAGTGCCATGTCTTCTAGCCCAAAGACTATGAAGCATTACATCTCCACACTTTAAATCCTTAGGAATAACTGTAAAGCCAAGTCTTGTTCCTGTAAATCCAGCATTCTTAGAGAATGATCTTAACTCAATAGCACATGTTCTTGCGCCTTCACATTCATAAATTGTATGTGCTACATCATCTTCTGAAATATATGCCTCATAAGCTGCATCATAAATAATAACTGCGCCAACCTTATTGGCATAATCTACCCAACGCTGTAATTCTGATTTTGTAATTGTTGCACCTGTTGGATTATTAGGGAAGCAAAGATAAATAATATCAGGAGTTTCCTTTGGTAATTCTGGTGCAAAATTAGTTTCTTTAGTACATGGCATATAAATTACATTAGACCACTTACCAAGATCTGGAAGGTAATCTCCTGTTCTACCTGCCATTGCATTAGTATCAACGTATACTGGATAAACTGGATCACAAACTGCTATCTTATTGTCCACAGAAAAAATATCACCAATATTACCTGAGTCTGATTTAGCACCATCTGAAATAAAAATCTCATCAGCCTTTATATCAGCTCCACGTCTCTTATAATCAAAATCTGCAATTGCATCTCTTAAAAACTCATATCCTAAATCTGGTGCATAACCTTTAAATGTCTCTTTCTTACCCATTTCGTCTACTGCACTATGAAGAGTATCAATTACTACAGGTGATAAAGGAAGAGTTACATCTCCTATACCAAGTCTAATTATTTCCTTATCAGGATTAGCTAATTGATATGTGTTAACCTTCTTAGCAATTGTTGAAAAAAGATAACTTCCTGGAAGCTTTAAATAATTCTCGTTAATCTTAAACATAGAGTCCTCCTAACATTTTACTACAATGAAATTATTATAAAGCCACAAAAGGTTAGTTGCAACTAAATAAAGCAAGACCTTAATATATAAAGTCTTGCTTCTAATATAGCTTTAAGCATCAAGATAAAATCTTAATAATCTCTCGTATTCTGTATTAATTGCTAATAAAATATCCTTATCACCACTCATATTATCAGGATGATAAATCTTAGCTAGGGACTTATATCTCTTTTTTAGAGTTTCTAAATCATGCACTCCTTTAAAGAATATCTTAACCCCATCAGCATTAACCATTGTCTTTCTTGCTTCTCTATATACCTTGTCCTTAAAAACAAGTTTTTCTCTTTCAAATCGTTCCTTATCAACTGTTAATTGTCTATTTTGTTTTTCTAATATCTGCCACTTCTGGTCATATAATTTTTTCTGATTCTCTAATTGCTGCTTAAGAAGCATATTCTTACTTTGTTGGCGTTCTAGCATATGCTTTTGAATATCAATTAGATTACGTTCATCCTCTAGTGTCTTATCTAATTCCTGTAGACGCACATGTTCTGTAAAAAGCCATTTTTTTTGCTCTTTTTCACTAAGCTCTCTAAATTCTTTAGTCTTATCGTGCGTCTTAATCGTCTCAGGGTCAGATGTAAACTTAACTTCCTCGTCTTGTATCTTCTCTGTCACATTATTATATTCAGTCTCAATATTTGATGTGTTAACTTCTTTCTTAACAGCACTTTTGTTGACACTTCTATATGTATCATCTTTCCATTTAATTTGAGCTATATTCTTATCTTTAAGATTTGTTTCTAGGTTAGCATCATCAAATTCATTTACGCCTGAAGCCATAGCAATTCTGACCGCAACATTCTTGGCATAATTCTCAATATTAGAATTGCCATAATAATTAGTCTTATAATTTTCTTGCATAATTCACTCCGTTTTTTACGATCAATTATTAACTTTATGTTAAAACTAATTTAGTTTTTAGTCAATATTTACTTTTAATAGTAAAGATAAATTTGTATATTTGCCACGCCAAGATGTAATGTGATTTTCTCTACATCAAAAAAGAAGAGACAAAATTAATTATGCCTCTTCTTATCTAGTAAACTTATGTTTAATTGATCTATTTTGTATATCTTAAATGTTCTGTGTAAGCTAAAAGGAATGGACCAACACCCTTAGCATCATCCTTAACAATAGGTTCTGACATATAGTAGTCATATGTTCCAGGACGTCTATTGTTACCACCAAGACCTGCTACTAAGCAGATGCCATCAAGGGAAATTGTACCATCTTCATTAGCCTTAAGGTATCTTTCTTCAATACCCTTTAGGGCCTTCTCACCATATTCTCTATAGCTTTCTGGTAAGAATCCTAGTCTAACACCCTTAAGGAGGGCATAAGCCATAATGGCACTACCAGATGTTTCAAGGTAGTTCTTATCCATGCCACCAAAGTTAACAACCTGATACCACATACCTGATTCATCCTGGTATTTAAGCATAGAATCCATGAGATCTACAAATGCTTCCTTCATCATGTTACATTCTTCATCATATTTATGATCTTTATTATCAACTTTATCAAGTGTGTCGAGAAGAGCCATAGCATACCAGCCAATTGCTCTAAGCCAAATATTCTGTGAAAGTCCAGTTACTTTATCACACCAAAAAGCTTCCTTGCTTGTATCAATTGCATGATAATAAAGTCCATTAAGTGGATTTCTTAAATTCTCAATCACGAATTTAAACTGGCCAAAAATATCATCATAGTTAGCTCTATTATTGAATTTAGTTTCATATTCCATGTAAAATGGCTGGCCCATATACATACCATCTAGCCATACCTGATTTGGATAAATATCCTTATGCCAGAAATTACCAGACTTAGTTCTTGGCATAATCTCAATCTGTGAATATACTAAATCAATAGCTTTCTTATACTTTTCCTTACCTGTAAGTTCGTATAATTCGAATAAAGTCTTACCAGCATTAACATTGTCAATATTCTTCTCACCAATACTATATCCGTCAATGCTACCATCGTCAAATACTCTATGATCAATAAATTTATCTGCAAAATCAAGATACTTCTTATCACCAGAGATTGAATACATCTCTAAAATTGCCTTAATCATAACGCCATCGATGTAATTCCACTTTGACTTAATTCCTGCCTTTAACTTCTCAATATTCCAAGCTGGAGTATCAAGTGTGCTTCTTTCCATTAGCCCGTCAATATACTTTACTATGATGTCCATTTGTTTCTCCTTAAATCTCCCTAAATTTGATTGTCAAAACTACCAATCAACTCCCTCATTTTACCCTATACGATATAAAATATCAAGATAGTAAAAAGCCCTAATTTACTTGACATTGCCTAAATTATGTCAGAAAATTATACCATACAAGATTTGGAGGTATAACATGAAAAGAGGAATAGTTTTTGAAGGTGGTGCATTTAGATCTATATTTTCTTGTGGCGTTATGGATGCTCTAAACGAACTAGATTTTTTACCTGATTATATAATTGGTGTATCTGCAGGTGCAGCCTACGGAGTTAGTTACGCATCATGTCAACCTGGAAGAAATCTAAAGATCATAATGGATTACAGAGACGACAAAAGATACATGGGACTTACTAATATGATAGCTCCAAATAACAGATCTCTTTACGGTCTTGATTTTGCTTATGAAACAATCCCAAATGAACTTGTACCATATGATTATGATGCTTTTAAAAGATTCAAGGGAGAATATTTATGCGTTGTTACTAATGTGGAAACTGGAAAACCTGAATATCTTCCATACACAGGACTTGATAGAACTAACAAGGTATTAAAGGCAACATGTGCTCTTCCTGTATTCTTCCCAACTATTAACATAAATGGAACTGAATATATGGATGGTGGCTTATCTGATTCAATCCCAGTTGAAAAAGCCCTTGCCGATGGTTGTGATAAGGTCTTAGTTGTTCTTACAAGAGAACCTGGCTATAAGAAAAACACATCAAGCATTACTAAATCAACTGCTAAACTTTACAAGAATAAACCAGAATTAGCACGAGATCTTCTTACTAGAGCTTCTAAATACAACAGACAGCTTGAAAGAGTGGATAGACTTGAAAAAGAAGGTAAATTATACGTAATGCGACCAGTGTCAACTAAGGGATTTAAGCGTACCGAAAAAGACAAAACAAAGATTTTATCTCTATATAACGATGGATATAATCAGACTTATGAACAATTTGATAAGATTAAGGAATTTTTTGAAATAAACTAATTAAAAAGGAGATTTTTTATGTTTGTATTTAATAAGGACGTTACTGCAACTGATTGCGAACCAGGGGTTCAAAGAAAAATTCTAAGTTATTCTGATGAACTTATGATGTGTGAAATTCACTTTCAAAAAGGGGCAAAGGGTAACTTTCATACCCACGAACATCTTCAGATAACTTATATTGCTGAAGGTAGTTTTGAATTTACAATCGATGGAGAAACTAAGGTTGTAAATAAAGGAGACAGTGTATATATGCCAAGTAATTCACTTCATGGTGTAACATGTCTAAAAGAGGGCATCTTAGTTGATGTATTTAATCCAAAAAGAGATGACTTTTTAAAATAAGATTAATGAAAACCCCTTCTTAACTATCTGTTAAGAAGGGGTTTAGTTTACATAAAGCTCAGTCTTTATTTATAAGGCCAGTTTTAAGCCAGTTTTAATATACGGCATTACTTACATTTTCAATAACATTATCTAATTCATTAAGGTTTACTGCCTGGCTAAAATAATATCCTTGATATTCATAACAGCCAATTTTTTCCAAAATATCTTTTTGTTTTTTATCTTCTACATATTCTGCCAATATATCAATTCCAAATCTGTTAGTTAAACCAGCCATTACCTTTACAATATCTCTACTTCGTTCATTATTAACAACATCCTTACTTAAGTTGCCATCAATTTTTACCAAATCAAAGATATTATATTTTAGATATCTTATAGATGTACTTCCCATTGAAAAATCGTCAATACCAAAACTATAACCTAGTTTTTTAAGACGCTCTAATCTTGAAATAAGTTCTTCATCTATCTTTAAACTGTCTTGTTCTGTGATTTCAATTAATATATTTTTTATGTAGTCCTTGTATTTATCAGCCATTTCAACTAAAAATTCTTCAAACTCCTGTGTCTGTATTGAATTTCCCGTTATATTAATGGCTATCTTACAATTAGGTCCAAGGCTATTAACTATTTTTTTACAGTCATTAAGGGCCACAATAAAAATAGCTTTTTCTAGCTTGCTTTGATACTCCATCTCTTTAGTAAGTCCAATAACAAATGGGGTGTAAAGTTTACCATAATTAGAGTATTCTAAAGACAATAAACTCTCAACTCCAATACACTCATTTTTATTATTAAACTGAGGTTGGTACTTAAGATTAATCTCATTTCTGTCTATTTTACACTTTATTTCATCAGCTAGCGTTCTTGCAAGCACTCCATATATGCCCTTTAAGCAAAGTACATTTCCGCCTTCTCCACTTTCCTCTAATTCCTTATACTGGCAAATTAGATCTGCAACCATTTTGTTTTCCTGTTCTAAAGACTTTTTATCAGCATAGATGACAAAAGGGGTATAAATAAGTATTCCCACTGCTAAATTAATTATCTGTATAAGTGAACCTGAAATATTTCCTGTGCAAAAAAAGCCACTAATTATTGGCGGTGTTGTCCATTCAACATAATTAAGAGTCTGAGGGATTATACTTAAATACGAAGCTAAAAATGCTATTCCGTAATTAACAATTGGTACAATGATAAATGGAATAATATATATTGGATTTAATACAACAGGTAAACCAAACAACAATAACTCGTTAACATTAAAAAATATAGGTATACTTGATAATCTTACAAGTTTTTTTGATGTATTCTTTTTTCCAAAAATAAGGATTGCTATGGCAAGACACATTGTTGAACCACAACCACCCATTGAAGCAAACACATTCCAAGCAGTATGAGAATTAATTGTGCATGGATTACTTATAAGACTTTGTGTTGATCCTGGAAAAATAATATTAAATTTACGTATGCCAAACAACCATATAAATAGCTGGAAAAGTGCAAATATCAGTGTCTTTGTAAATTTACTATTTCCCTTTTTAATGATTGAATACATAAAATTCGTAATAAGATTTTGAAGAGAGTGTTCTCCTGTTGTAAATACCATGATGCAATATAATAAAAAACCGCAGATTAAAGTTATAATGATTTTAGGCAACATATTAAGCATCTGAGTATAGGAAGCATCTGCCCCACTTGAATATAACTTAAAACTCACCTTTACGTACTTATCAATAATATTAAACATGGTATATGAGAAAAATACCGTAAGTAAGGATACTAAAATATCATTCTCTCCCATAAAATCAACAGCATTTCCCTTCATATGAAAAACACCACTAAATAAGAAAAATAGCATTAAGCTTACAAAAACCAAGCTAAAGTTTCTATTCTCCTTACGGCATGCAGTATTAACAATGCTTATTGATAAAGCAAGAGTAATATACACCCCAAGCGTTAAAATTGTTATACGATAAATATCATCTAGAAAATGTAATATTATTCCACCTTGAAAGTTTTCTAAAAAAATCTGATAATGTCTATTAGGAAATACCCTAAAAACCAAACTAAAGGACCCTATTAAAAGAATAGGTATACACATTATTATTGCCTGTCTTAAGGCCTGTATAATAACAGATTTTTCAAAGAAATCCGATAATTTAAACATGACTCCCCCTAAAGAATTTCTTAGTATACATAATATCAAAATTTCAAAAAAATAAAACCCCATATAAGTGGGGTTTTGTTCTAATCCTTAATATAAATTTATTTTATTTGTCTATGTTCTTTTTATAAAATCGATTCGGCACTTAGGACATTTAATACTAATTTTTCCCTTGCCCTTTGGTACTCTGATTTTTTGTGAACAATTTGGACATTTAAAAATCCTATGTGTCTTAGAGTCCTTAATTCTTGCTATTACATAGTTAAACTTACCTTGACACTTATAGTAAAAATTAAGATATCTCTGATTTTCCTTACTTCTTCTAGAAATGTTTCTTGAAAAGCATCTAAAATATGTATAAATTAAAAGCAAAATTGCTACTGTATAAACAACTCCATTATGCATAAAAAGTGTCAATACAAGTAATGTCATGCACAATATAGATGTAAATTTGGAAAGCTGATCCATGCCGTACCTTCCATACATAAACCTTATAAATCTATTTCTAAACTCATTCATTTAAGAATACCTCCACCATAATCGGTTTATTTATCTCCTCTGTAAAGATAACTACAGTAAATACTCTACCACACAACTGTCTAAATACAATTAAATAAAAATAAAATATTCCTTATAATTCTAAAGAGGGCCAAAGGTATTATTAAAATCCTAAAGTTCTAATAAAAAGACTATAAGCTTTCCTCCATATATACATTACCATCTAAATCTTTCCAGACAAATTTATCCTCTAAAATCATATATCCATGAGGAGAGTTTTCCTTAGGAATTGATACAGAGCCTGGGTTCATATATGTAATCCCGTCTTTCTTTTCACACTTTGGTACATGAGTATGACCACATAAAAGCACATCCCCATCCTTAAGTGCTGGGATATTTTTCTCATCTAATTTATGGCCATGACATATAACAATATCCCTATTATTAACTGATAAAAATGCCTGTTCGCATAAGCAATTAAAATCTAATACCATTTGGTCTACTTCTGTATCACAATTTCCTCTTACGCAAATAATCTCATTTCTTAAGGGATTAAGCATTTTTATAACTTCCTTAGGAGCATAGTCTTTAGGTAAATCATTTCTTGGTCCATGGTATAAAATATCACCAAGTAAAACTAGTCTCTTTGCCTTCTCAGCCTTATATCTTTCAATCATTTTTTTACAATAATAAGCTGAACCATGTATATCTGATGCAATCATTATTTTATCCATATTATTATCTCCTTAAATTTAAAAAAAGCAGGATTTTACTCCTGCTAAAAATTTATCTTGCTAATTTTTGTACTGTAGGAATCTTATAATCACTAGCATAACTTAAATATTTCTGTAGTGAGTTCTTAACCTTATACATATCAAGAATCTTTTTTAGAAAAGCAATTGTATTTTTCTTATATTTCATATTGTCTAATACAATTAATGCAGCTTCATCCTTATATCCTCTTGCAAAGCCCTTGACATATCTTGCAAATTTTAGCTTATTAAGATCAGGAATATTATGATAGTTTTGCAAAATTTCAAGTGCTTCTATGATTCTTGTATTATCAAAATCAAGTTCAACCTCTGGTCTTCTTATAATGAGATTGTCAATCTTACTTACATTGCTCTTTATCTTATTAGAATAAAGCTCAATAATATCGCTTTTGGCGCTTGTTAGTGAATATTTATTGTAAAGTCTCATACCAATAAACATACCACTATCATTCTCATCTCCAAAGAAATAATTAAGAAGTATATCTTCTTTGGTTAAACCTTCCTCTATTCGTCTAACATATAAGCCCTTACTTAGTCTTACTATTATACCGTCTTTAGCAATTCTTTCCACTGCTCGGAAAAAAGCATCCTGACTCATTTTAGTAAATTTTTCTTCATATAAAGAATTAACTGCCACAACACTAGAATCAGGTAAGCTATTAAAATAATTAATTATCCTATCCCTGTTCTTTATCATGAATTATTCAACCTCTTCTAAGTTAACTTCTTCAGTTTCTTCCTTATCTTCCTTATCTTCCTTATCTTCATCACTAGACTCTGTTTCAACTGACTTATTAATAACCTTGATTTCTGGTTCATCTTCATTAGCAAAAATTGCATCTTCATCAAAATCATCATCTATATCTTCAACATCATCATCGTCAACATAGAAATCAACTGGAATAACCTCAAGACTAGTAGCAACTGCCTTACCAATTATATAAACTGTATGAATTCCATCTTCATCAGAATTCTCAACAAGATTTCTAACACCAGAGCAGATTCTATCAACATCACATACAACATTAACACCCTCTGGTAAAATAATTGTTACATTACTGCATACACTTGAGAAGTTAACATATACATCCTTTTCAAAAACAGCTAAACCTAAGTCAAGAGTAGTCTTAGCAGCAACTGATTTAAGTTCACAGCCTACAAATTCCTCATCTTCAATTTCAACAATCTTCTTTTCGGCAATAGCATTATATTTTCTGATTTCAGCATCTACGCTATCATTCTCTTCTTTAACAAATTTTTCCTTAGTTTCCTTGTATTTATCGTAAGCCACCTTACTTGCTGCCACAAGTGCACCTGTAACAGCGACAAATTTTAAAAAGCCATTCTTCTTTGCCATATTCATTTCCTCCATATATTTTAACTAATCATAAAAAATAAATACGATTAATGAGTTAAACTATTTAAAATATAACATTTTGTCGTCTTTTTTTCAAGTTTAAAGCACTATTTTTCCACCCTTGAATACACGCAGCCGCAGAAATTCTGGCGATAAAGATTATATTCCTTGGAAAGTTCAATAGATCTTTTGTAGCCGTTTTTCTTCTTAAAATCAGAAAGTAAATATGGCACACCATATTCTTCCTGTAATTTTAATCCAATTTCATTAAGCTTAACACTTGATTTTAAAGGGCTAATGCTTAGAGTTGTTGTAAAATAATCAAAATGCTTTTCTTTAGCTAGAACTGCTGTCTTTCTTAAACGTAGTTCATAACACTTAAAGCATCTTTCCCCGCCTTCAGGACAGTTTTCAAGTCCTTTTGCCATTTCATAAAACTTTTCTGTCTCATAATCCCCTTCTATAAATTCTACAGGATATTTAGTCTTAAATTCCTTTATAAAACGAATTTCTTCTTCGACTCTTTTTTTATATTCCTCCTCATAAGAAATATTAGGATTATAATAAAAAACTGTTAGTTTAAAGTAATTGGATAGATATTCAATACAATAGCTTGAACATGGGGCACAACAACTATGTAATAAAAGTGTTGGTACTCTTTCCTCTTTTTGTAATTCAACTATAAATTTATCAAGTTCCTTTTGAAAATTTCTTTGGTTAAATGGAATTGCCATTATAAAATCTCCTTTAATGCAGTTATTAAAGCATCCATTTGTGAATCTGTTCCAATTGTAATTCTTAAGTAATTATCTATTCTTGGCTGTTTAAAGTATCTTACAAAAATATTTTTCTCCTTTAATTTCACAAATATCTCTTCTGCTTTTTTGTTTTTGTGTGTTGCAAAAATAAAATTAGACTTTGAATCAGGGAATGAAAAGCCTAGTTTTTCTAATTCTGCCATTGTTCTTTGTCTTGTTTTTATAATTTTACTACAACACTCTTCAAAATATTTTTTATCTGCTATTGCCGCAGTTCCAAGCTTAATAGCTGCCATATTCATAGTATATGAATTAAACGAGAACTTCACATCATTAAGTGCAGCAATTAATCTATTATTACCAATAGCATAGCCTATTCTTAGTCCTGCCATTGATCTTGACTTAGAGAAAGTCTGAACAACTAACAAATTGTCATACTTTGAAATTAAACCAATTGCTGATTCACCACCAAAATCAATATATGCTTCATCAACAACTACTATGCTTTCACTATTATTCTTAATTATTTCCTCCACTAAATCTAGGCTTAAATACTTAGATGTTGGGGCATTAGGGTTTGGAAAAATTATACCTCCATTAGTTTTATTAAAATCCGAAACCACTATATTAAAATCATCATCTAGTCTTACAGTCTCATATGGCACTCTATGTAAATTAGCCCATACACTATAAAAAGAATAAGATATTTCAGGGAAAAGAATTGGCTTATCAGAGTTAAAAAATGTCATAAAAATCATAGAGATTACATCATCTGAGCCAACTCCTGTAAATACCATATCTTCACTAACCCCTAAGGAGTTAGCAATAGCCACATTTAATTCCTTAACTTCAGGATCTGGATAAAGTCTAAATTTTTCATAATCCATTTTAGATAATTCCTCTAACACTAAAGGTGATGGTGGATATGGATTCTCGTTAGTATTTAACTTAATTATATTCTTTAATTTTGGCTGCTCTCCAGGTGTATATGGAACAACCTTTCTAATATTATTCTCCCATGCTTTCATATAAAAACCTCCTATAAAGAATATTCCTTTGCTAGTTTTTCAAAACTTGGTAAGGAATTAATTATTGTGTCATAAGATACGCAATAAGCAATTCTTACATAACCCTTACATCCAAAGCTTGTGGCTGGCACCATTAAAATATTATATTTCTTAGCTGAATTGCAAAATTCGTTCTCATCCTCCACAGGAGACTTAACAAACAAATAAAAGGCTCCCTGTGGTTTAACACACTCAAATCCTAATTTTGTTAGGCCTTCATATAAAGCTTTTCTATTCTTGTCATAAATAGCAATGTTCTTGCTTAAATCCACATCAAGAGTCTTTTTTATAACTCTTTGCATTAGGGATGGAGCATTAACAAATCCTAAAATTCTTGTTGCCACACTGGCAGCCGCCTTAACTTCACTTGAATCTGTTAACTCATCAGGAATTACTAAATATCCAATTCTCTCCCCTGGTAAAGATAGAGACTTACTATAAGAATATCCAACAATAGTGTTGTTATAATACTTAGTTATATATGGCACAGTAGCTCCATCATATGCCAATTCTCTATATGGTTCATCTGAAATAATATAAATATCAGTAGATAATTCCTTCGCCTTACTATTTAAAATATCACTAAGTCTTTGTATAACATCTTCACCATAAATAACCCCTGTTGGGTTATTAGGATTATTAATAATTACAGCCTTAGTCTTATTATTAATTAGTCTAATAAATTCATCAAAATTTGGCATAAAATCCTTAGTATTAGCTGGAACCACAACTAATTTTCCACCAAAATTAGACACATAATTTTTATATTCACTAAAAAAAGGAGCAAAACAAATCACTTCATCCCCTGGATTAAGAAGTGTCTTTAATATAGTATTTAAGCCACCTGCTGCCCCTACAGTCATAATAATATTAGATGCATTAAAGCTTGTATCATATTTTTTATTTATTGAATCTGCTATAGCCTCTCTAACATCTTCAAATCCAGCATTGCTCATATATCCATGGACAAGTGTAGATTCCTCATTATTAATAACATCAAGAATTGCCTCATTAACTTCCTTTGGAGCACTTACATTGGGATTTCCTAAAGAAAAATCATATACATTCTCTCTGCCATAAATCTTACTTAATCTGTTACCTTCTTCAAACATAGCTCTAATGACAGAACTTCCCTTAACTAAAGCTACCATTGACTCTGCTATCATAATTCTTCCTCCATTTTTTTAATTTACTACATATACTATTTATTAAATAGAAAAAGCCACTATTCTAGATAATAAAAAAGACAGGAGATTTCTCTCCTGTCTGATATTATAGTCTTAAATATTAGATTGATGCAATAAAATCTATTAAAAACATAATTGCAGCGCCTAAGCTAGCTTCATTTTCAGTGCTAACTGAGAATTTAAGATAAGATGCACTTGTCTCAAATGGGCAAAATGCAATAAGTCTTTCTTTAAGGTCATCTTCATATTCTCTGATATAATCAGCAACTGGACCGCATATACATACTTCACTATCATTAATAACATAAAGGTTATTAATACCTATTGCTAAATTATCAAGATATTCATCAAAAATCTTAGATGTAGTAGCATCCCCACTCTTTAATTTTGTAAAAAATTCATCAAGAGTCATATTAAGATCTGTTGATAGATTTCTTGAAGAAACATAAGCTTCAAAGCAACCCTCATGTCCACAATAACACTTCTTACCCTTGGCATGAATTGTCATATGTCCAATTTCTCCAGCTCTATTATGAAAACCTGCCTTTATTTTTTCTCCTTCAAGAAAAGCACCACCAACGCCTTCATTAAGCATAAGATAAACACAGCTATAATCATTATCAACAAGTTTTTTCTCATCAAAATTACGCATGTTAATTAACTTAGATGCTTCTAATCTCTTAGTTTTCCAATAATCTGCAAGAGCATGAGCTCTAGCATCATTAATAACAATAGTCTTATATTTAAGGCCCTTTGTTAATTTTTCTACCTCGTAATTTTTAAGACCCATAGTAGGAGCTGTTAATATCACCTTATTGTCATTATCTAAAATACCAGGTACTGTAATTCCAACACCAAGTACACACTTTTTAGGGATACTATTTTTTTCTATTAATTTGTTAACCATGTTAGCAATATTTCCATCAAAATCATTACCCTTAATACGAACTGGTAAGCTAATCTCGTCTATTACTTCTCCAGTTAAACCTACAAGACATGCCCTGATCCCATTAGAAGTAAGATTAACACTAACTGCTACTCTAGCACTTTTGCCAACCATAATAATCTGAGCCTTACGACCACCTGTTGACTCAAAATTACCAGAATACTCTATTAAGCCTTCCTCACTAAGTAACTTAAGATTTTGGTTAACTGTAGGAAGTGATAAATCTAGTGCATCTGAAAGTTCCTGTCTTGCTACCTTTCCTGAATAATGAATTAGTCTAAACACTCTATTCTTATTAATTCTTTTTACATCAGTTGTTGTAAGCTTTTCTGAAGTTAACATTCTACACCTCTCTTATTTTTTATTCACCAAAAACAGCGATATAATCTTTTTGGAATTTCTCAATACCTGCAGTTGTAAGTGGGTGGTTAACCATTTGCTCTATTACTTTATATGGAACTGTAGCAATATCTGCACCTGCAAGTGCGCAGTCTGTAACATGAATAGGATTACGTACACTTGCTGCAATAATCTTAGTACTAATATCATAATTAGCAAAAATAGCTACGATATCTTCAATCAAATTAATACCTGGCTGTGAAATATCATCTAGTCTTCCAAGGAATGGAGAAACGTAAGTTGCACCAGCTCTAGCTGCAAGTAAAGCCTGATTTGCTGTAAAAATCAAAGTCACATTTACCTTGATTCCCTCACTAGATAATACCTTAGTTGCCTTTAATCCGTCAACAGTCATAGGTATTTTTACAACCATATTAGGATGAATTTTAGCAATTTCTCTTCCTTCTTTTATCATATCTTCTGAATTAGTTGTAGTTGCCTTAACCTCTCCACTAATAGGTCCATCAACAATGCTTGCAATTTCTTTTATAACTTCATTAAAGTCTCTTCCCTCTTTAGCAATAAGTGATGGATTTGTAGTAACACCACAAATAACTCCCATATCATTAGCCTTTTTAATGTCCTCTACATTAGCTGTGTCAATAAAAAATCTCATTTTTTCTTCCTCCCTAAAATCTTAATCTATCATTGTTGCAAAACTATCTTTAAGTGCTGGATAAAGCATCTTAAATTCCTTATATCTTTCATTATAGCGTGAGACTATCTGCTCATCTGGAGTATAGCTCTTACTATATTTAACAATTTTTGTTACTGCTTCCTCTACATTTTTATAAACACCACAAGCAACCATAGCTAGCATACAAGCCCCCATGGATGGGCCTTCTTCACTTACTGGCTTAATAACCTTAACATTTAATACATTAGCTATTATCTTGCACCAAAGCTCAGATTTAGCACCACCGCCGCAAAGATATGTTTCCTGTATATTAATACCTTGTGCTCTTGCTACCTCAACGCAATCCCTAAGTCCATATGCCACACCTTCTAATACCGCCTGTGTCATATCAGCTCTTGTTGAATCCATAGTCATACCAATAAAAGCGCCTCTTGCCTTAGGATCATTATGTGGTGAACGCTCACCCATTAAGTATGGTAAAAAATAGACATGATTGTTACCAAGGTCATCATCCCCTATTGTGCTTTGTTCCTTTCCATACTCCTTAGTATTAAGTATCTTATCCATCCACCAACTATTAGTTGAAGCTGCAGATAGCATACATCCCATTAAATGATAACTTCCATCAGCATGAGCAAAAGAATGAAGTGCATTCTTACTATCTACTCCAAATTCCTTACTTGAAATAAATACTGTTCCACTAGTACCAAGGGAAATATTACATTTACTATCCCCTACTGTACCTGTACCTACAGCTGCTGCCGCATTATCCCCTGCACCTGCTGCAACTACCACGTCACACCCAAGTCCTAGCTCATCTGCCACATCTTCTTTAAGTGTTCCGATTTTTTCATAACTTTCAAAAATTCTTGGCATAACATCTTCAGAAATACCACAAATATCAAGCATTTCCTTAGACCATTTTCTATTTTTTACATCAAACAAGAGCATACCTGAAGCATCTGATACATCAGTTGAAAAAACTCCTGTAAGTCGATATGCTAAATAATCCTTAGGAAGCATGATTTTTCTAATTCTATCATAGCTTTCCTTCTCATTATTCTTAAGCCATAAAATCTTAGGTGCAGTAAAACCAGCAAAGGCTATATTAGCTGTATACTCACTTAATTTATCCTTTCCAATTTCATTATTAAGATACTCACATTCCTTAATTGTTCTACCATCATTCCAAAGAATTGCAGGTCTAATAACCTCATCCTTCTCATCTAGAATAACAAGGCCATGCATCTGTCCGCCAAAACTTAATCCCTTAATGCTTGCCTTATCAACCCCTTTAATTAAGTCCTTAATTCCCTTAATTGTTTCATTATACCAATCTATTGGATTTTGCTCAGACCAACCTGGCTTTGGAAAACTAATTGGATATTCTCTAGAAACAGAATTAAGAATCTCTCCCGCCTCATTCATAAGCAAAAGCTTAACCGAAGAGGTACCAAGATCAATACCTATAAATTTCATATTACCTCCCATATAATATTACTTTTAGAAAGTGCTTTTATAAAAGCTAATTTTATTCTAGCACTTTAAGAATAGTCATTCAATCACTTTTAAAAATTATTTTATAACTACAAAAGGATGCATAAAAAATGCATCCTTTTGTAAGTTTCATTTAGAAACCATTAGCTTATTTTTTTGTAAAAATTGTTTTGTAGTTTTCACCATTTATAAAAATAGCTTTTAATTTTTCAGACTTATTAAGAATTGCTTTAATAATTAAATAAGCTAAAATACCATAAATAGAACCAAGAATTAAGCTTACTAACACATCTGTTGGATAGTGAACGTTAAGATATAATCTTGAAAGTGCTATTAATGCAGCCATAATCATTGCACATACGCCTTCTCTTTTATTCCAAAGAATAATAGCAAAGGCAGCAGCAAATGAAGCAGATGTATGACCTGATGGGAATGACCAATCATCAATTGATGCAAACACGTTGTATAGCTGCGTATCAAATAATGAATTATCAAAATTAAAAGGTCTCACTCTTTGACAGACATTTTTCATAACACCATTACACATAATAACAGAGAATATTAAAGCAAGGGCTACTGTAAGTCCTACCTTTCTATATCTCTTAGGTAACACTGTAAGCATAAGTAAACCTAATAAAATCCATAATATACCTTTATCACCTAATTTTGTTATAACATACATTATTGGGTCTGTTACTGGATTATGTAAGCTAGCAAACCACTTAAGAATTGGAATTTCATTACCATTAAGGGTATTAAAAAATTGATCCATTAAAAGCCTCCTCTTTTTTGTTTTTACCCACTAATCTTAAGCTATAGCTATTGTTTAGTCAAATTGAAATTTAGCTGCGTCTAGCTTTTTTCTATAACAATATGTTTCCTTTTTATTAAATGCAACATTATATGTCATATTTATTCTTACGCTGCACTGCTCTCTTAATAAATCTATATCTGTAATTCTTATGTCATATAAACATTTATAATTTGTTCTCTCTTCTAATACGCTTTCAAGTTCTTGCCTTAATTCATAAGCCATTAACTCTTTATTTTCAAATAGTATCTTTATAAGATTGTCTTTATAATCATTACAAACCACATCAAAAGAATACTCTATGCTACTATCTAGACACCTGATTAATTCACCCTGCTTTACATTTTTATCAATAATTACGCTATTAATCATTACGCATAAAAAGAGTACACATACTAAACTAGAACAGCTTATAATTACTCTCAAATAAACCTCCAAAAAAAGCACTTAGCATATAATTCTTAATTTATATACTCTATTTTTTATAGGCTCTATATCTAACTAATCCCTCTAAGCTTGATATTTTATTAATCTTAAAGCTGCCAGCTATAATCCTATAATTAATAGTATATTCATAATATAGGTAATCCTCTGTAGAATCATAATACTCAAAACTTATACTAGCATTGTTTTTACTAGCTAATTCCTCTGCCATTTTAAAGCCTTCTTCTCCATTAATTTCTATTAGGCTTTCTGTATATCTTGCAAGGGAATTAATCTTTGAAACCCTTTGATTAATCATAATAAGATCAATTGAGAATATCACTATCAAAGTTATTACCAATAAATAAAAATAACTCTCTAATACACTTTTCATAAAAATCCTTAACTCATTTAGGGGAGTATGGTTAAAACACAAGCCCCTAACTTTAATATAGTGTAATTTAGTAGCACAAAAGCTGGAGCTAAACCAAGTAATGTAACCACTACCTCACCATAATTTTTTATAATCTCATCCATATTACATACCTATTAAAACCTTAACAAATAGCCCCACAACAAAACTTCCCATTATAATTGCGACCAGGCACGAACCAAATTCTTCTAAAATATTTTCCATACATGTCCTTTCTTTACTACTGCATTTACAAAGCTACCATCAACTACAAGCACATTGTAATTACTAAAATTAAGTCTATAGAAATCTTTATTGCTGCTAAAAAGGTTGGGAAATATTCTAAAAACCTTAAGCTGCTTGTAATATTCTTATATTTATCGCCATCAAATTTAAGGGCTAATTCATTATTTCTTTCAACTAACATATTAATTGTTTCATCCGCGCTTTCGCTATCCATATCATTAATGGAATAAAGAGTTCTAACAGCTGTTAATACATCAAGGCAATCAAACTCACTTAAAAACTCATAATAGGGTTCAACAGCCATAGGCTCCATGTCTAATTTATTCAAAAACACATTCAAATTTTCCTTTAAAATCACAGGACATTCCTTATATGACTGTTCTAATGCCACATATAAAGGTGCTCTTGAAAGTCCTAAACTTAAGTCTCTTAGCCAACAAGTAAAGCCATCTCTTAAGTCATCAAGCGCAATTTTTTTTGCCCTTTGTTTAAGCCTTATTGGATGAATTAAGACAAGTAACAAGGCTATAGTAAAATAAATGGCATATATCTTAAACTTAAATAAAAACAGAATTATGCTAGCTAGTAAAAGTACGAAAAGCAGTGGTAAGCTTTTTAGATAGAGCTTTTTTAAATCAATCTTAAAAGCATTTTTATAATTAACTAAGATTTGTTTATCTGTTCTTTGATTGCTTAAAAAATCTCCCTTATAATTTCCAATAGTCCAGGTTGTAAAAATTAGACATCCTATTAAAAAAGCTGTGGTTGATATATTATATTCTAAGCTCTTTGTTATATTTATAATCTGTCCAAATTTTCCAAGCATAATACATAAAGTAGACGTGACTAAAGCAAGTCCTATACTAATTACAACTCCTATAATTGTATCTGTTCTTATCTTTTTTAATTCACTAATAAATTTGTAAACTCCACTAACCCAAGCATCAAAATCCATATTTAACACCTGTAGGGATTTTTTATACCTGCCACCCTTAGTTTCAACCAAGGATAAATATCTATGCAAAGCTCTCATTCTGTCACATCCATATTTAGCCTCGATTATTTCAAAAGCATCCTTATATACATCTTCACTGACTCCAAAAGAAAGCTCGTTTATGGCCTTTTTTATGCATTCCTTTAACTCTCCCTCAGCTATTTTATAAGTGTCCTTTAATGCTATATCTATTTTTTGAGATCTAGAAAAAGAATAAAGCATTTGGTGAAGATATATATCCACATCTCTAAATTTTTTCTCATTATACTTAGCACTATAAATCCTTTTGATTATATATGGCACCATGAAAAATTCACTTAAAACAATAATGCCTATGCATATTAGATTTAATTGAAAAAGCAAACCTGCAACTATTCCAAGTACAAAAAATCCTAAAAGAAATCTAATATATACCTTTAGTTTAAAAGAATCCTTTAGCTCTAGATTATCATTTATAAGGCTCTTAAATGAGAAATATCTTATTATTTTTTTCATTTAATCCTCTCTTTTGTATTTCTTAAATGGATCAGTAATTCCATATCTTAAGAACTTAAATTTAACTTTTTCTGGTAGATTTTTATTAATAATTTCACCATTATCATAGATAACTACACATTCATTATTCTTGTCTCTATTTAAAAAACCTACCTGTGTGACCTTTCTTTTTTCATACTTATCACATTCTACTAAGACTACTAAATCTATATACTTATAAATATTATTTATGAATCTATCAGACACACCGGAATTACGAAGCATATTAAACATTCTATCTGGCATATCGCGAATATCATCAAGATGCATGGTTGTCATACAATTAGCTCCTGTAGATAAACTATTTAACAGATCTAATACCTCATCGCCTCTTGATTCTGAAAGTAATATCCAATCTATATTATGCCTTAGACCAGCCCTTATAATATCTGCATATGAAACCTTGTTATCCACGTAAAATTCAACACATTTCTTATTTGGATTTAGTTTTCTATAATGGATTTCCTGATTATCTTCATATACTCCTACCTTTTCGTAGGCTGGAATAAAAGTGGATAGATACTTTAAAAGTTCTGTTTTTCCTGCATGAGGCTGTCCACCTATTACAGTACTTAAATGCGCTATAACACTATTTTCAAGTAGATTAAGTAGCTCCTCACTTATATAATTACTTTCTATTAGACTCTCATGTCCAAACCTTAATTTTTCTGGGATTTTTCTAATGGCGACACTTTTTTTAGAACTTCTAGACTCGTGCCAAATTGAAATACGCAAAGTTTTTGTATTAGCTTCTAGAATAGGATGAATTCTATTAAATGGGACTTCCATAATATTAGCCAACTTGATACTTAAATTATCAACATATCGATCTGATAGTTTCTTTGAAGAAATTTTACATCCCTCACCAAGTTTTGTAATCCATAAATTATAGCCGTCCCATTCAATATCAGTTATATTTTCATCATTAATTTCATCGATTAACTCACTAAATAACTCGTTCTTCCTATTTGCTAGAACTTCTTTTAGTTCTTCATTAATCATATAAAACCTCTTTATTTTGTCTCAACTTCCACAGCATTTAGTATTTGTTGTTCGTAGGAAATATTATCTACTGCTGTCTTAGTCTTAGTACTTACAATAGACACAATTGCTGCTGTTAAAATAGTTGCAGCCAAAACTCCTGCCAAGGCAATAATAACCTTACCGTAATGTTCAATTATTTCATGCATATAATTTCTCCTTTTGTATAAAAAATAAAAATTGGGAACATAGGTTTAAGAATTAACCTTAAGAAAAAAGATTAGAAAAGCTTTTCTAAAAGAAATGTTATCATACGATTAATTTAAAGTAAAGATAAAAAAATAATTAGTCCTATTAATTCATAAAAAAATAAGGGGCACCTAAGTGCCCCTCATAATTTGGAAGTCTATGATTATAAGATAAAACCATATTTAATTGAGTTCCTTAGATCTCTTTCCTAGTAAAAGAAGCGCCATTCCTGAACTAAGAACTAAGATACTAATAGGTATAATTGGACTTGCATCTGCAGTCTTTGTTGTGTCTGCTGCTACTGTGCTAGCATCTGTCTTTGTATTTGTATCTACTGTATTTGAAACACTAGCATTATCTGCTGCAACTTCTCCTTCTTCTTTAGCATCTGAAGGAATTGTTGTGTTATCTGTGTTTCCTGCATTTCCTGTGTTATCTTTATTATCTGTGTTTCCTGTATTTCCTGCATCTTCCTTATTATCATCAGGATTTGTAGCAGTATTGTTAAGAACAAAGCTTGTTGTTGCATCGCCATCAGTAGAGCCTACTACAATTACGTGATTTCCCATTTCAAGTGCTTTTAAATAATCAGCATTTACTGTAACAATTGTTGAACCGCTCTCAACTGTATAATCCTTAGCATCAAGCTTTATACCATCAATTGATACATAGTCAAATTTAGCAAAATCAGCTTCTGATCTAACTGTTAAACTATCGCCTAGATTAATAGTTTGATTTGCACCATCTATAATCTGATATGTAACTCTATCTGACTTAAATTCAGGATAAAGTGATTTAGCATTATCTGATGTTACATCAAGCTTAGCACCTGTTCCAGCTGCTGCATTACTTGTTAATACAAGTAAACCATGCATATTAATTGTTCCGTCTTCATTTCTTGTTGGAAGAACAGAAGTGTCTGTTGATTCAAACCAATCATCACTAACTACAACACCCTTATTATTATGAGCACTCTCACCATCAAAGATATAGTTAGTATCTGTTACAAGTGAAAATGGAATTAAATCTGAAGTTGTTGTATTAGCTGTTGTTGTTACTGAAATAAGACCCTTTACATCCCATTCCTTAAGTAAGCTAGCCTTTGTGTTAAGACCAACATTGTAATAAGAGTCATCTCCTAGGGCATTGCCATATGATGTACAGTTAAATACCTTACAATCAGGACAACTATTAGATGTTATACCCTTACCATTATTAGCAAATGTTACTGAATTAATTAGTTCGTGACCACCCTTCATGTAAGAGCCACCAAGCTTAAATCCGTTACCTTCACCAAATACATATCCTGGAGCTGTTGTATCATCAGTTGTTAACCAGCCATTATTATAGGCTACACAGTTAATAATCTGAACCATACCTATTTCACCAGAAATAGTCTTAGCAAATAAATCCCAACCATCATCGATGTTGTTATGTCCAATACAACCATAGAACACATTACCAACACCTGATGTTAACTTAGCTGCAAAACCATCTGCATCGTTTCTTCCGCTATCACAGTTATCAAATGATTCGCAGTTCTTTACTAAATTATATGAAGGCCATAATAAGCCACTCATACCAGCTTCTCTTTCAGCACCATCATTTCGACTAATCTGAATTCCTGTATTTCCTGAGCCTTCTACTGTACACATTTCGATTGTGTTATAGTTACCACCAATCTGGATTCCTACAGCAGATGGCTTATGAACATAAATTCCATAAATATCCCAATAGCAACCTGTTAAGCTAATTCCCATTCCTTCAAAAATAACTTTATTTGGTGTTTCAGCTACTAACTTAATATGAGCATCTTTTGTACCTGAGTTACTTCTTGCAATTTTTAACTGATTGCCCTTATAGCTACCATTTAATAACAAGATATACTGACCAGGCTGTGCATAATTAACAGCTGTCTGTACATCTAATGGATCATCTTTAGTACCTGTGGCACTAGACTTACCATCTGGTGATACATAAAGAATATCATTTACATTACCAACAGTCTTATAATTTACTGTAATCTGACCCTGTAATACATCATATGATGTAAGGTCCTGATTTGCATCTGGTGTAAACTCATACTTAATAGGATTTGATGCTCCTGTAAGTGTTACATTAGTTCTTAAAACTTCATTTGCATCTAAATGACCTTCATAAGCCACACTTCCATCTACGTTAAAGACCTTTACGTTACCAGAAACTGTAGGTGAATAAATAAATTCGTAATCCTTTACTGCAGAGATATTTGTTGAATATACTCTAGCACTTGGATTTATTTTTTCTGCTTCCTTACCCTGGCCAACACCTGTTGAACTAGATGTTGTAAATTTAATATCACTAATCTTTACAGATACCTTTCTAGCTACAAAAACACCTACTGTAATTGAGCCATCTTCCTGAACTGAAAGGCATGAAAGATCTGAATTAGATAATTTTACACCATTTACATATGATTCCCATGCATCATTTGTCTTTTTTAATGTAAAGTTATATGTCTTACCAACACTAAAATCTACTTTCTCACCATTAGCTTTATTCTGAATTGTGTTACGAGTTACACCATCATAGCTTGTTGTATCAGTAGATGTATATCCTGTAATTATTCTCTGACCAATAAACTGTCCCTTGCTTGAATACATCTGTGTTGAAACTGAATTAAAATATTTATGAACATAATCTGGTGCTCCAAAGAAGTTATATCCAGCCATATCACAAGCAATAATACCAAAACCTGTCTGGTTATCTGGTGTTAAAGATGTATCTGTAATTTCAAAATTAGCTGAAAGTTCGAAGTTTTCCTCATTAGGATTTACTGTTGTATAGTAATACTGAAATCCTTCCTCACCATCAGAAATCTTACCATTACTTGCACCCTTAATTTCAATGTTTCCTGTTGTATTAGACACATCACAAACATTTCCTACATGGCCAATCTTAGTTTCTGCCTCATCCTTTGAAGAAATATTAATGCTTGTTACATCTCCATTCTTGTCAGTAATTACAGCATTAGTTTCCTGTGCAGAACCAATTGTTGCTATATTCCATGTTCTAAATTCAGTGTTCTTAACCTCAACACCTGATTTTACATATTCAGCAACATATCCGTCAGAATTTCTTGTTGCTAATACCTTAAAATCATAACTACCAGCAGGGAGACTTACTTTAGCGTTAGCATTTTCTGTCTTAACTAAGCTAACAAAATCTGATGAATCTGCACTTTTTGCTAATAATTCATAGCTATCAGCATCCTCTAAATTCATCCAGTCAACTGACACAGTTCCATCTCCATTAGAAATAACTGATTCAATAACTGGCTGCTTAACTGCTAAAACATAGCCAGTTTTTACAAATTCATTAGAATATTTAACTGCCTCTCCACTACGTTGTGCAGCTACCACTGCCTTATAGTTTCCACTCCAAAGAGGTGTAAATCTTGCGCTCTTAGTTGTATTATTCTTAATTGCTACTGTATCCACTTCATAATATGTACCATTAGATTCATAATAAAGTGTTACCTGTAAATTATCTGCACCAACTAGCTTATCTACAGTACCCTCAAAATTAACAACTAAATCCATTCCATCTTCATCAATGCCTGTAACATATGGTGCCTCTACTTCATCCCAAGGTGTCTGCTTAGCATCTGAAACTGGATTGTATGTTACCTGCCAAATTTGAGCTGTTGCTCCTGCTAAATAAGCATAATATGTCTTTCCTTCCTCTACACTAAATTCCACTGACTCAAATGCTGAAGAAGTTCCTGTATTCTCAAATTTTGTAGCAATATTTCCATCTGAGTCAACAACATAAAATGTCTTACCCTTACCAATCTTAGCATCAATACAAACACTTCCTTTGGCTGTTGCCTTATATTCTAAATAGCAACCACCATCAGGTATTGTACCAGTTGCATTCTTTCCATTGGTACTTGCTTTAGCAGAACCTGCCTTAGCGTTCTCTCCTATTGCAGAAAAACCATCTGCAAAGGTCTTATCATCTGTTGCTGTATTACTAGACCAGCCCTCTCCTCGTAAAACAAGATTAGAATCTGAATCCACACCTACCGTTGCAAGTAAATCCTGTGATGTCCATGTGAGTTTAGATTCCTTAGTATCAGTTGTTGCTGCCACTGCTGTTATTGGTGATAAAGCACCTATGTAGCCAATGCTTGGATACATACTTGTCACCATAAGAGCGGACATTAAAGAAGCGGCAACCCTTACTGCTTTGTACTTCTTTTTGTTTCTTGACATAAATTACCTCCCTAATATTTTAGTCAAATTCTACAAAAATTTTAAAAAATATATCTAGCGGTGTTTAAAAGCTTTATGTAATGCCACCCCATTTATAATATTCGCTCCATAAACACCTTACTAGATAAATTAACCAAGGAATACATTTCCCCGACATAAATATTATACATTTTGCACATAAACAGTCTCCACCCACTTTAATGGGGGTATTTTTAGCAATAATCGGTCTTAGGCAAATTTACCATTAATCCTTTTTTGAAAAGATTTTAATAGTGCATTATTACCTATAAAAAAAAGAGCCAATGATTTACATTAGCCCCTTAAAAATTATATACATTATTCCTTATTACTTCTGCTTTGTAAGTTCAATAACTTCATTAGTCTCATCTGTAATAGTTAATTTATTCTTTGAAATCTTGTACTGATACTTATCTTCTTCAGTCTGTCCAAGTAAAGTCATCTTAATTGTGATTTCATCATCTTTAACTTCGTATTCAAATGGAATTGAAACTCCGCTTAAATCAAGTGAGCCCTTACCATCTTTTTCAAATACGAATGTGTAAGAAATATCATCCTCAGATCCTGACCATGTTCCCACTAATGAGTTTCCTTTACATGCAACTAAAGCAAAAAGCATTACTGTGCAAAAACTCATTGCAAAAATCTTCTTTAACTTATTCATCTTTATCCTCCAATAAATTTTTTGACATGCTTTAATATACATATTTTTTTCTATCTTGTCTAGGATTTTTACACATATCTTCTTGTCATTTTAATAATTCTACTTATTAATTCATCATAATGTATTCCATCTGCTGCCGCTATATTAGGGAAAACACTGGTATCTAACATATTAGGAAGACTATTTACTTCTAGAAGATAAATATCTCCTTCTTCACTCATTATTAAATCTGCCTTAGCATAATGTTCAATTCCAAGAATATCACAAGCTTTCTCCACAATTCTCTTCATTTTTCTTGTGGTATCCTCATCTAGTTTTGCAGGACACACCTTTTCATTTTCCAAATCTGGATCCCATTTGTTCTTATGGGAATTAAAGCCTGTGTTGCCAGTATATTTTATTTCCATAATGGAAAGAGCCTTACCTTCAAGGAAACCAACAGCAAATTCACGGCCCTTAATATACTCTTCAACAATAATATTATCATCAAGAGCAAAGGCATCCCCAATAGCTCTTTGGAATTCCTCATCGTTATTTACAATAGAAACTCCAATGCTTGAGCCTGACATACTTGGCTTAACCACACAAGGAAATGGTACATATTCAGCCCTATGACCCTTCTTTAAGGTAAAGCCCTTAGGCATAACCACTCCACCTGGAACAAGAACTTTCTTACTTAAACTCTTATCAAGAGATAAAAGACAACTCATCTGACCAGAGCCTGTATAGTTAATATCATATAAATCAAAGACACTTTGTAGATGGCCATCTTCACCAACCTTGCCACTTACACATATAAAGCATAAATCAGCCTGCATGCATAACTCAATAACATTTTTGCCAAATATTCCCTGTCTGTATTTTTTTCTCTTTTCTACTTCATCTTTAACAGTTGCAGTCTTATTTTTAAGTATTATTACTTCGTCAAGCAAGCTGTTATTCTCTGTAAAAAAATTATCTACTCTTGAATCATCAATTCCATAAAGCAAGTCAAGAATATTAGCATTATGCCCCTGTCTTCTTAAAGATTGACAGATATTTTGTGCATTTAACAAAGAAATGTCTCGTTCACTACTAACTCCACCAGATAAAACAACAATATTCATATTCCACCTCTACTTTTATAAATATTTATTGTGTCCTTTTTGTTCAATGTAACTAGTTAAATGTCCTTTTTGTTCACTATCTATCTTTTAAAGGAATATATTCCCTTCTATCCTGTACATTCATATAAGCAGGTCTAATAATTTTACCACAGTTAATTAATTCCTCGATTCTATGAGCACTCCATCCAGATATTCTTGCAATAGCAAAAATAGGTGTGTAAAGTTCCATAGGAAGTCCAAGCATTTTATATGCAAAACCGGAATAAAAATCCACGTTAGCTGAAACACCCTTATAGATTTTACGTTCCTTAGCAATTAATTCAGCTGCAATTCTTTCAACATTAGTCATTAAACGATACTCATCTTCTTTACCTTTTTGCTTTGAAAGCTTCTCTACATAACCCTTAAAAGCTCTAGCTCTTGGATCTGAAAGGGAATAAACTGCATGTCCCATACCATAAATAAGTCCAGTTTTATCAAAAGCTTTTTTATGAAGAATTTCGTCAAGATAACTTGTTAATTCATCCTCATCTTCCCAGTTTTTAACATGTTCTTTAATATCTTCAAACATCTTAACAACCTTTATATTAGCTCCACCATGTCTTGGACCCTTTAAAGAACCAAGGGAAGAAACCACAGCAGAATATGTATCTGTACCTGATGATGTAACAACATGAGTTGTAAAAGTAGAATTATTACCACCACCATGTTCTGCGTGAAGAACTAATGCCACATCAAGTAATTGTGCCTCAAGCTTAGTATATTCGCTATCCGGTCTTAATAGATGAAGTATGTTTTCTGCAGTTGATAGGTCAGGTCTAGGCTCGTGAATAATTAAGCTGCCTCCAAAAGTTGACTGCTTATAGGCCTGATAACTATACACTGCAAGCAATGGAAATTCTGATATAAGCTGCATACTTTGCCTAACCACATTAGGAATTGAGACATCATCTGCCCTAGAATCATATGAATATAGCATAAGTACACTTCTTGCAAGGGCATTCATTATATCCTTGCTTGGTTTTTTCATAATAATATCTCTAACAAAGTTTGGAGGAATCTGTCTATAATCTCCAAGCATAGCTGTAAAGCGCTCTAATTGCTTTTGATTAGGTAATTCTCCAAACATAAGTAAATATGTTGCCTCTTCAAAACCAAATCTTTTCTCACTTGTAATTCCAGCTATGAGATTTTCAACATCAATGCCTCTATAATAAAGCTTTCCATCACAAGGATGTGAAACTCCATCTTTATCTGTATAACTAGCAACTATTTCGCTGATTTCTGTAAGACCTGTAAGTACACCCTTACCATTTAAATCTCTAAGTCCTCTTTTAACCTGATATTTTTCATAAAGTGGTTCCTGTATCTTATTATTATTTCTTGCTTTTGTGGCCAAGTCCTTTATATCCTGCGTAATTTGTGAAAAATTCTTTTCCGTAACTTCCATTAGTTGCCCTCCAGTTTTCTATCTCCTTAACCTTGCTCCTTCATACTTAGTATGTGCCTCAAGCACTGACTTTAATGATTTAAACCTTGTATTTAAATCCCCCTTATCTACTACAATATCAAGGGATTCAGCAAAAAGATCAATTAAGTCATCATTAATATTGCTTCTAAGTAGTAATAATGCATCTAATTTGTCTTCATATTCCTTAGAATCAAGGAATCTCTCAACTAATTCTCCAACACGCTTAGTATTAGATACAAGTAAATTATCCTCTCTAGCTTCGCTATTTGCACTAGTTTCATTGGCTATATAATCTGTATTTCCTGCATTTGCACTAGTTTTACTAGCTGTGTCTTCTTCTATATCAGATACATTCCCCTCTGCATCAATATCTACCAATGTAAATCTATATTTTGCCTTAACTTCTGGGTATTTTTTGTGATCGACTTCACTAAGAAACATGTCTATCGGTCTTACATATAGCTTAAAATCACCATATAATGCCTGATATAACACAAGAGCTTCCTTTGTTTCTGAGTGATAAACCACATCAATTGCCTTGTATAATTTATTTTTAAAATGTTTATAAAATCCGCCTTTTACTAATTCTCTAGCCATTTTTATTCCTCCCGAAAATGAATATAGTAATTTCAATCAGATAAATTTTTAGTTGTCAAAAAACCGATTATGAATTAAATATATTTTACTATAAAATATACATATTTACAAATAGATAGATAGAATTCAAAAAAATGAGACAAATACGCATAAAAAAAGAGCTTCATTAACTTCATATGGATTTGACAAATGAAATGCGTTTTGGAATTTGTTTTGAAATTCACTGAACAACATCCCCGTATGAAGTGTAACTCGTCCTAATTTTATCTTCATGTAATACGCCCTCACTTTCTTTAGAATCATTAATTACTTTTCAAGTTCCTCCACAGCCCGAGCAAGTTGTTCCTGGAACGTGATTGGTCTTTCAAATTCCGCCTTTCCCCATTTTGTTTTTACATCATTAATGTCCTTTATTTTCATTGATAGCTTTCCATATCCAGGAGCATTTATCATCGCTTCAGTATACGCTTTTAGAATTATTTCTTTTAGAGTTGCTTCAATTAATCTACAACCATATTTCGAATTGGCGCTTTTCTTTAGTTTTTCAAGAACGGGCTCTTCTATTACGAGCTTGTTTAAGTTGAAGCTTTCTGTAGCTTCATTTACGCACTTTTTAATAACCTTTTCAACTGATTCTTCAGATAATAGCTCATAGTTCACAATGTATGGGAAACGTCCAATAATTTCACTTGAAGCTCCTGCATCTACCATATCATCACGAGTTAATGGTTTGTAGTGCTCCTTATTTTTATCAGACCATTCCGAGCCTAATCCAATTTGGTTCGGCTTATTGTTACAGCTTTCTCGATACAAGTCAAAAGAACCTAATCCAACGAACATTAATTTATCTGTATTTACCATTAATCCTTTTGGACCACGAACCTCTCCGCCTTCAATGATAGTGAGCATTCCAGATTGCACTTCACGATTAACATTTTCCCCAGTACCGCTAAAAACAGGCACCATCTTCTTATCAAATTCATCTAAAAATACGATTCCCACTGGGTTCTCAATTCCTTCTTGGAAAAATGGAATTAAGATTGAATTTGCATCTTGTCCTTTGAATCCGTTTGATGTTATTGCTGACACGTCATAAATATAAACGTACATACTAGGAATCTGTTTACTAAAATAATCCTTTAATGCCCTATATGTTTCTGTTTTTCCACAACCTGATGGGGCTGATAGTAACATGTTGTTTTTTATAGGAGTTCCATTTAACACTCCACTTAAGTAATTGTACACATTTGCAAGAACTAATTTTAAAGAATCCTGACCTATGACACGTTTTGAAATCTCATTGTAAAACTCTGAAAATGGTGTTCTCTGAAACCATTCATATATTTCGTTCTTAACTGTTGTTTCGTATTCCATGCTTGCAAGTGTTAAGACTCTGGGTTCCTGCACTTTTTTAAAATCTTTATTAATATCCATTTTGAATACCACCTTTCTTTATTATTATTCATTTAGTTTGAATTGTACGTTTGACTCTTCACTTAACATAAAGTCTCTATATTCAAGCTGATATTATAAATAAGTGCCAAACTTAAAATTTTGTGACATGTTTTTTGTATCTTTTATGCGTTTTTTCATTCACATCTCTAATACGTGCCACTCTTAAAATTTTGTGACAACTATAAGTCGACACAAAATAAAAAAAGTATTTTTTATTACATCGTTAATACGTGCCACTCCTAAAATTTTGTGACATAAAAATAGAGCCCGTGTTTACGAGCTCTATTGGGTTATATTTAACAAAAAAGCCGACTAGATTTCTCTAGCCGACTTCTTATTAATTAATTTCTACTATGTGGTATCTTAATCTATCTAATATAGAACTGTTAGCACCACTAGCTACTGTTATCTTTTGTTTTCTATTTAATGTAATTCAGCTTCGGCTGTATCTATGCCTTGCTTTGTCTTAGCTTCAACCTTTAAATCAAATACTGAACTATTAGTTGTATTGTCTAACACATTTCCCACATTATCTTCTAAGTGATATGTAACACCATAGTCACCATTAAATAAGTTATCTGCAAAATTTTCAAGATTAACCGTCATAACATCAAAGCTACTCCAATCAATGTGAGTATATCTATTATATTCATCTAATTCTTGATTATCTGCTTTTCCTATTGTAGCAACTTGTGAATTGTCATAATTTGTTACTACAATGCTAGACTTGTCTAAGTTAAGACCTGAGATATTGTCATGTCCTATAAGGCTTACGATATATTCTGTAAAATTAGACTTATCAAGGCCCACAATATTTTCTAGCTTATCTATACCTTCAAGTGTTGGTATATCATTATCACCAATAAGAGATGTATAACCATCTGTATCGTGATAAGTAGTTGTTTCGTTATAACTTATATGTGAGTCATGCCAAGCATCCCTCATAATAACCCAAGGATTAATAAGCATCGAGTTATCGCCTGTTAAAGTAACATTATTATAGCCTGTTCCACATATGCTCTTGCCATCTTTTCCTTTATTAGATGTGAAACTAGCTGAAGTTACTGTCTGAACATTTCCTGTATCTGTACTTGATACATAATCATATCCAAAGCTATCTATGTAATACCAACTAGATGTAGTTGCCTTGTCGCCATTTGCAAATAAAGCCTGGCGTTTATATTGCCAATTAGTTGATTGATTAGTATTTAAATAGTACCCAATTTGAGTACCACTAGCACTTACACTTCCAAGACTTGTAACAATCGGTGTATCTGAATAATAAAAATATCCAGCAGGACTATCAATTGCCTGATTCTTCCATTGTGGAGCGAAAGGTGTATCTGAATTACTTGTATTAGCATTTGGTTTCTCTATATCATTACCATCAGCGTCAGTAAAATGTTTCCATATTGCTACTAAAGTAACTGTTCCGTCCGAACTACGAAGGTTTTTAATTTTTTCATTAGCATTTATATATGACTTTGTACCAATACCGACACTTGGATCTGTATTAGTATTATTGGTGTATCCACCATAATTTGAGCCATCATAGACTTGCCAACTTCTAAACTCATAATCTTCTCTAGTTACGCTATTTGGTGCAGCAACCGTTTCGTCAAAACGAACTTTTCTATCTGGGATTTGTTCCTCATTTGCAAGGTTCATATCGTAATGAACTGTATATGAGATAGGTTTCCATATAGCATAAAATGTAATTGTTGTACCATTACTTACATTCACTCCTGATGACTTTGGTGTAACAGTTGTGCCTACCCTATTTAATCCTCCAAGGCTTGAACTAAAACTTAGAGAACTTCTTCTCTAGTTACGCTATCTGGTGCAGTAACCGTTTCGTCAAAACGAACTCTCTTATCTGGAATTTGTTCCTCATTTGCAAGGTTCATATCGTAATGAACTGTATATGAGATAGGTTTCCAGATTGCGTAAAATGTAATCGTTGTACCATTACTTACATTCACTCCTGATGATTTTGGTGTAACAGTTGTACCTACCCTATTTAATCCTCCAAGGCTTGAACTAAAACTTAGAGAACTATAAGAAGGATTTGTTGACCAGCCCACAAATTCATAGCCTGTTCTTGTTAGTGAACTAGCACTAGGCATTGTTATACTATTACCAGCCTTAACATTTTTAATAGTTGTTACACTACCTGTTGGATTTGTTGTAATGGTATCACCATAGATATTCTTTGTCGTTACACTTGTTGGGTTTGGGTTAAATATAACATCATAGGTGAATTTATAATATATATTTACGGTTGTATCTGCATTTAAAGTCTGTACACCAGTAGAAGTAGTACCAATTTTGGTTTCTGTACCATTTTCCACCTTAGTAATCTTATCTACATAGACATTACTTCTATTGCTTCTTGTAGCATTAATAGAATAAGTATAGCCTTTTGTAACGTTCATATATACATCGCTTTGCCATGCATTTGAATCAGATATTTTAAAATTACCATATGAACCATCTGTAAATTCCTGCCATGAAGAGCCAGTCCAATATAGTGGATTTACATTCAAAACCTTTTGTTGATCTGGATCATCTTCCCAAACGATTGTGATGGTATAATCAGAATTATCTTCTCTAGTTTTAGGAGTGCGACCTGCATTTTTATCAGCAAGCCAGTCTCCTTCATAAATACCACAGTCAACAAGTATTGAATACTTATCTGGCTGATATGTGGACATATATCCTGAATCATCTCTAACACCTGCAATCCTTTTACCTTCTGGTGGGTTAGTTACTTGAATATAAAGATATGGAGTATGACTAGTAAAATTTCCACTTACAGATGTACTGGGAATATCATAACCTTCAGGTCCGAAAGAAAAATCTTCTGTCAACTTACCCCAAGTATCCCTACCGTTTTCCTCTAATGACTTCCAAGCTTTTTCTGCAGATGTACCACTACGCATATTTGCTTCATTATCGTCTGAATCATACCAGGTAATTGTATATGAACCACTTCCGCCCTCTTGATTAATACCAATATAAAATGTTGCATTACTTGTATCTAGAGCGTAAACCACCTTAGATGAAATTGTTATGAATAATAAGATAATTATAAATGTAACTAGAACTAATGACTTCCGACCTTTGTCCTTTTGTGATTGCCATGCTTTTATCATATTAACCTCCTAAGATTTATTTTTTGAGTATTATCACCTCATAATAAATATAGAAGATTAAAATAAAAAAATAGCTACCTCAAAAAGAGATAGCTATATATAATAAATATTTAGTCTATTCCATAGAATAAGGCTGTTTTCCAAACAGAAGCTAGTGCATTTTCAAAGCCTTCATCCTCTGGTACAAATCTAGAAGCCATAACCATACGAGCGATAGTGTTATCTTTATTAAAGACATAAAACCTACCCTTAGCTGTTGGAGTAGCATCTGAATATCTCATGAAATATATTTGTGGATTACTAGTACGCTCTAATTCATCCCATGTTAATTTCCAACTATCTGTTAAATCACGACCATCATGAATTGAAATAGCTGTAATATAAGGGCTTGTTGCTGAACCTTCTGAAATATCACTAGAGCTTATATCTACTGAATTAGATGTATCATTAGCAACTTCATTAGATGAAGAATTATTACTAGCATTTGAGTTAG
Organism: Lachnospira multipara LB2003; assembly: GCF_000702205.1. Lineage (GTDB taxonomy): Bacteria > Bacillota > Clostridia > Lachnospirales > Lachnospiraceae > Lachnospira > Lachnospira multipara_A. Next base: position 54,925 of record NZ_JNKW01000009.1, read on the forward strand.
TAGTTACATTAGAAGAACTATTTGAGCTTGAAACCTGTGCCTGTGCTTCTGCCTGAGCCTTAGCTGCTTCTTCGGCTGCTTTCTTTTGTTCTTGTTCAAGCATATATGTTGCATATTCACTAGCTGTATAAAACTTTAAACCATCATCTGTTGTGAGTACATTAGTTACAACATCCTTATCAACATTAAAGCATACACAGAAGTACATATATACGCTAAAGTGTGTTGTTTCAAAAGTTACGGTGTTATCTTCATAAGTTGTATTACAAGCTTCAAGAGTGTTTGTATCTGGGTTGTAGTAATAAACTCTATATTCTGTTGTATAGCCCTCTGGAGCATTTAACTTATCTAACGTCTTAGTGATAGAAACTGTTCCATTTGGCTGAACCTTCTCGTTATTAGCATCTGTCATATTTAAATCAAATGACTTGACTGTAGTATAACCGCCATCAAGACCTGCGTTTGTAATTGCAGTAGTCATATCAGCAGTTACTTCAACTTCTGAAGAATTAAATGTAAGTCCTTCAAGTTCAACGCCCTCAACGCTTGAACCATCTGCACTTGTAAGAGTATCAGGAGTTGTTTCCGTTACAACTTCTGTTACATTTTCTGATGTATTTTTCTTTGTTCCACATGCTGTTAAAAGACTTGATAGGGCAAGTGTGGAAATTAAAAGTGTTGTTATTAATTTTTTCTTTCTCATAAATTTCTCCTTATAATTATATTGTAAAGAACTGTTTTGTTCTTTTCTGCATTAAATATATAAGTTTTTTTGGTGGATTTTGAAAAATATCTAAAAAAAATCGACTAGATTTCTCTAGTTGACTTTGAATGCGAAAGATAGAAAGTTATATATAGCTTTTTTGCCTTTTAGACTTTTTTGTAAACTTAGTGGTGGGTTTTCTAAGTCTTCTTGTAAACTTAGTGGTGGGTTTTTATTTCACCAAAATAAATTTACTAGATAAATAAAAAAAACGCCATGAACCCATGACGTAAAAAGCTATTAGTGTTAATAAAAATATGTGCGAACTTTTATCTATAGCAACTGGCTGGCATTTTAAAGCCCCTTTAGTTTTGTGTCATAAAGTTTCCTTTATTTTACCTTTTATATATTTACTTAGCAAAGATATTATATAGAGATGGAAGGTGGATGTCAAGAAATAAAAAATAATGCCCACGACTATATATTATATATAGCCGAGAGCATTTTTGTGATTTACTTATAGATAGATTTCTACTATTTAATCTTATAAATAATTATAAAAATGGTAACATATAAATTGGAATATAGTTTATTCCATTTTCACGTTTATAATCTTTTGTATGAACTACATATTTATCCTTTATTCTTCTACTAAATTTATCACAAAACATATCTAATGATTTATGTGCTCTATAATTACCTGATTTTACTTCAATAGGACATATTTTGTTACCAACAGAGATAAGAAAATCTATTTCATAAATATGATTTGATGTTGTATTTTCCATAGTATAATAAAATAAATTATTACCTTTCGTTCTTAGTATTTGAGCAACAACATTTTCATAAATATATCCTAAATTAGTTTCTAGCTTATTTGAAAGTAGTTTGCTATATATAATATTTTCCGTATATTTCTTATCTTTGAACGCTAGTGTTATAAATAATCCAACATCAGAAGCAAACAATTTAAACCGTTTCAAATCTTTGTCTAAAGACATTCCGACATTAGGATCATTTGCACGTAAAGATAGTATTCTTCATGGTTTGAGCCTCCTTATGATTTTATTATAACGCAAATCCCCATATTAATAAAGCTCAAAAATACACAAATCCCCATATTGAAAACTCTAAAAAATACATAAATCCCCATATTGAAAAAGCCAAAATATACATAAATCCCCATAAAATTATTAAAATAATCCTAAAAATAGAAGATTAATATTGTAAAAATATGTATATCACTCCATCTCTAACAACAAAAAAAGCCGACTAGATTTCTCTAGCCGACTTTCCTTTTTATTTAGCTAATAACTTTCTTTTAGATCATCATAATTTTGCGCCTTATTTAAAATTTAAAAGTCTTTAAGTCCTCAACTATTGTTTCAAAATGCATTCCGTGAGATGCCTTAACTAAGATACTATCACCCTTCTTTAAGATATTAGTGATTTCTTTGTTAAATTCATCCTTATTCTTAAAATAATAAGCCTTAGTACTAGAATCAGTGCCTATACCATCATAGATATTCTTAGCTAAATCACCAATTGTAATTACAATATCTATATCCTTATCCTTAATATATTCACCAACGCCGTAATGAAGCTCTTTTTCGTCTTCTCCTAGTTCGAACATATCCCCAAGAATTGCAACCTTTCTTGTTATAGCCATATTAACTACATCAATTGAGGCCTTCATAGACACAGGATTAGCATTATAGCAATCATCAATTACTGTTAAATCTTCTGTCTTAATAATATTATTTCTACCTGCTATTGTCTTTAAATTCGCAATTCCTTCAATAATTTCCTTAGAACTTAAACCAAATTCACAAGCGACTGCTGCCGCTGCTAAACAATTTAATACCATGTGACTTCCTGGAACTGGAACAACTACAGTAATATCACTGACATTATCTGATGTCTTTAAATTGTGCATCTTAAATCTTGTACCATCAAGTCCAAGACTTTCTATCTCATCAGCATAAATATCATTAGACTTATCCTTACCAAAGAAAATAGGCTTAGTTCCCTTTACTTCCTCTACAGTAGCCAATTTATCATCATCACCATTAAGAATAGCCTTTCCGCCATCCTTAATATAGTCAAAGACTTCAGTCTTAGCCTTTAATACACCATCTCTGTCCTTAAGATTTTCTAAGTGACAGTAACCGATGTTAGTAATAACTGCAATATCTGGTCTTGCAATCTTTGCAAGTCTTGTCATTTCATTAAAATCACTGATTCCCATTTCAAGTACTGCAATTTCAGTATCATCTGTTATTCTAAAAACAGTTAATGGAAGTCCAATTTCATTATTAAAATTACCAAGGGTCTTTAATGTATTATATTTTGTGGAAAGTACAGAATAAATTGTTTCCTTAGTACTTGTCTTTCCCACTGAACCTGTAATTCCAACAACCTTTAAATTAGTTAAATTGCCTCTATAAAGACTTGCAAGATCCTTTAAAGCTTTAAGGCTTGATTCTACCTTAATGTAAGCCCCTTTAGGATTATCTAATTCCTTTTCTGAAATTACACATAATGCACCTTTTTCAAAGCATGAGTCAATATAATCATGACCATCACTTCTCTCACCTTTAATGGCAATAAAAAGTCCATTTTCTTCAACTTTTCTACTATCTATTGTAATAGAGCTAACTTCTCTATCTTCTAATGCCTTATGACAATATAACTTTCCGTCACATGCCAAGGCCATCTCTTTAAGCGTCATGCCCTTCATCTTATTCTCCTATATTTAGAGTCCCTGCCCTAATTAATTATCTATTAATTGATAAATCAATTACTTTTTGTGTTAATTCATCAAAACTAATTCCTGCCTCACTTGCTTCATGAGGAAGTAAACTTGTTGGTGTCATGCCAGGAAGTGTATTAATTTCAAGGCAGTAAATATTATTATTCTCATCAAGTAACATATCTACTCTACCATAAATTGTTACACCTGCAACCTTTAAGCATTCCACTGCCCAGTGCTGCATCTGCTTTGTTATATCATCTGGAATATTAGCTGGGCAAACATGCTTTGTTGCACCATCAGCATACTTATTCTCATAATCATACCAACCCTTTAAAGGTACAATTTCAATTACAGGAAGTGGCTTTCCATCTAATACACCAGCAGAGAATTCTCTACCCTTTACATATTCCTCTATTAAAACTGTATCATCTGATTCAAAAGCGTAATCAAGAGCCTTTGTAAATTCATCTTTAGAATTAACAATAGAAACACCTACTGAAGAACCACCATTAGCTGGCTTAACAACGCATGGGAACTGGATATCTCTTGCCTCTTCACCCTTATGAAGAACAATACCCTTAGGCATTGGAATTCCATTAGGAACTAATACTTTCTTAGTTAAATCCTTATCCATTGAAATTGCGCTACTAAGTGAATCTGTACCTGTATATTTAATATCTAATAATTCAAATGTTCCCTGAATCTTACCATCTTCACCGTTAGCACCATGAAGTCCCATAAATACTACATCAGCTTCCTTACAAAGCTTTAATACATTAGGACCAAAAAAGCCCTGTCTTGTTGTCTTTCTATTCTTAATTTCTGTCTCTATTTCATGGCTTTTAGCCTTTAATTCCTTCTCAAGCTCATCTAAATCATTTTTTTCTGTAAAAAATGAAGCAGCCTTATTATCATCTATACCATAAAAAACGTCTAAAACATTAGCGTCATGTCCATTTCTTCTTAAGCTTTCACATACGTAATGACTTGTAACCAAAGAAATATCTCTTTCTGTACTTGTACCACCTGCTAATACTACAATCTTCATAAATTCCTCCTAAAAAGTCCTATATTTAAACATAGAAAGCAATAATTCTATTACCATTTTAGCTCTTAACCCATATAATTTGGCAAGTTAAGACACCATGGTCTAATATAGCACTTGCGCCTGATTAATGCAATAAAGTAATGATTTGTGATAAAATGATAGATATTAATCTTGGAGGTTACTTAATGAGAGCAGTCGATTTACATACACATTCAACTTTTTCTGATGGAACTAAAAGTCCAGAGGAATTATTAAAAATAGCAGTTGAGAAAAATCTAGCAGCCATCGCTTTAACAGACCATGATACACTTGATGGAATTGAGTTTGCCCTAAAAGCTTGTGATAAGATAAATAATTCTGGTGAATTAATGAGCGTTGACCTTCTTACTGGCAAAAAAGCAGCTATTGAATTAATTCCTGGAGTTGAGGTTAGCACCCACTGGGATAAGGTAGAAGTCCATATTGTTGGACTATTTGTTGACCATCACAATAAAGAATTTTTAGAATTTCTTAGAAAGCAAAGGGATTCAAGAATAGAAAGAAATATCAAAGTATGCGAGAATTTCACCAATATTGGAATACCAATTAGCTATGAAACTATGCTTGAAAATTATCCTGATGCTGTTATAACAAGAGCTCATTTTGCAGATTATCTTGTAAAAAATGGATATGTTGGTGATAGAAACGAGGCCTTTGATAGATACTTAAATCCTGGAAAACCAGCCTATGTTAAGCGTAGTAAAGTAGATCCAAAGGAAGCTATTAAATATATTCATAAGGCAGGTGGTATTGCAATTCTTGCCCACCCTATTCTTTATCATCTAGGAAATGAAAGTCTAGAAAGACTTATATCTGAATTAAAGGAAGCTGGACTTGATGGAATAGAAGCACTTTATTCTACATATAAAGCAGCTGATGAACGCCAAATTAAGGAATTGGCCAATAAATACGATTTGCTTTTATCTGGCGGTTCTGATTACCACGGAGATAACAAGCCACACATATCCCTAGGAACAGGTATGGGTAAACTTTTTATCCCCGAAGAAATCTTAGACAAATTAAAAGCATATAGATTATCTACTAAGAATCATTGATTATTATCTATAATAGTTAATAAATCATTTAGGAGAGGAGAAGGATTTGAGAATGCATAAACATACTTAACATCCCTCTTCTTATCTCCTGCCATATCTCCGTGCCAAATGCACATATTAACATCATTTTGTATTTCATTTCTAATAGTGCCAGAACCCCCCACATAAACAACAGTCTTATTATATGTCTTATCATTAACCATTGTATATGTGGTCTTTGTGGCATTATTATAACTTAGTACATTAGTCTGTCTATCAAGGCTAGCCCTCATTTCCCACAAATTAAAATAACTATTATTCTCATTTGGAAAAATAATCTTAATATCAAGATAGTCTCCATAAGCCTTCATATACATAATAGATGAATCATTGGTATCTCTGTATTCACCTGCAAATTTTAATATTTCAACAGGACTTTTAGGAATTGCTTCAGTAGTTTCTACAGTTGTGGCCTCCATAGTTGTCTCCTCTTCACCACTAGAAACTGAACAGGCACTTGTAAAAAGCATAAGTCCCATTAAGAATACTAACACAGCCTTATAGTTTTTTCTAAACATAAGTATCCCCCCTTATATTTATTAAAAAATCTAGCTTTAAACTAATACTTTCTTTTATTATAACTCATCTACAACCTGGAAGATGTAGAATTTAAGATATAAACTTTCATCTGCAGACCAAAGAATTGGATGATCTGGTGACTGAGTTCTATATTCAATCTGGCGAAGTCTTTTGTGTACTGATCTTGCAGCCTCATGAATAGTCTTTGTAAATGTTTCAGGATCCATAAAATGTGAGCAAGAACAAGTTGCAAAATAGCCACCATTTTTAACAAGCTTAAGACCCTTCATATTAATTTCTCTATAACCCTTAATAGCCTTCTTAATTGTAGCTCTAGACTTTGTAAATGCAGGAGGATCAAGAATTACTACATCAAAGCTTTCTCCTGCTTCTACAAGTTCTGGTAAAAGTTCAAACACATCAGCACATTTAAAAGTTACAATATCTTCAAGACCATTTAATCTAGCATTCTCTCTAGCCTGGTTACATCCAAGCTCAGATGCATCAACACCAATAACCTCTCTAGCACCAGCAATACCAGCATTAAGTGCAAAAGATCCTGTATGTGTAAAGCAGTCTAAAACCCTTGCGTCCTTACAGAATTTTTGCATTGCGAGTCTGTTATATTTTTGATCTAGGAAAAATCCTGTCTTTTGACCATCCTTAACATCAACATAATACTTAACGCCATTTTCTTCAATTAGGACTTTAGTATCAAACTCTTCTCCAATAAAGCCCTTAGTACGCTTCATGCCCTCTAATTCTCTAACCTTGGCATCACTTCTTTCATAGACACCACGAATTGGCATGTCTAATTTTTCCAAAGCCTTTTTTACTTTTTCAATAATAACTGGCTTTAAATTATCAATACCAAGAGCTAAGGATTCCACAACTAATACATCACTAAATTTATCAATAACAATACCAGGTAGGAAATCTGCTTCACCAAAAATAAGTCTACAACTAGACATATCAACTGTCTTAGTTCTATAGTCAATTGCTGCATTTACTCTTTTTTCAATAAAGGCTTCATCCACATTCTTTTCAAATCTAGATAACATTCTAACTGTAATCTTAGACTTTCTATTAATAAATCCAATGCCCATGAAATAATCATCAAAGTCGTGAACCTCTACTAATCTACCATCTATAACACCTTCTGAAATTTCATCAATTTCATTATCATAAATCCAAGCTCCGCCGGATTTTATTGTTCTTCCTTCACCTTTTCTTAATTTAACAGTACCTGTAATTGTAAACATATTATCTCCTATTCTGCATTTGTCTTAGTGTATTTTGAAACAACTGCCTTAAAACTGTCATAAGCAGTATTTACATCTTCTTGATCCCAAATCTTATGAAGCATAATCTCATATTGAGCAAAAATCTCATCAATACCTGTATATACAGGCTTAACCATTGAATTTGAATAAATCTCATGTAATCTTATTAAATTAGCATCCTTAGAAACATCGCCTCTTGCAGTAGCTAAACCAGTAAGAGGTGTTATATTTGCTGCATAGTCATAAGAAATTGCTTTAGCTACAGCTCTTGCACAATCAATATCCTGTGTATAAGGATTTACAATAGCCATTGTAGTTGTTGAAAGAGACTTACTTGTTAAGTCAGCTGTTAAACCTGGAACTTCACTTACGCCAAAATCAACAGTCTTATCAATAGCTACAATCTCAGATGCTTTAAAAATCCCATAAGCTAGTTTATTTTGCTTGAATAAATCTAAATAACTAGAGGCACTTTGTGCATCTCTTGCTAAACCATATCTATCTCTTAATTTCTGATATTCAGTTAAGCTATTCTTAAAGCTAGCTTCATCGTTAATATAAATGTTAGTATTATCAATACTATTGCCTTCAAAACTGATGTATTTACCAATAAATGGGAAGTTTGTCATAAAGTTTCCTGTATCATATGCAAAAGGCATAGCAAGACCATCAACTGTCTTTAATTGTTCCATATCAGTGCTTGGTATATCACTAATACTTGAAACTGCCTCAGCATATTTTTTATTGTAACAAAAAGCAGCAGTATCAAAAGTTACAGGATATCCATATAATTGCTCATTATAACTACTTGCCTCTAGGCCTGCCTTACCATAAATATCTTCTGTATAAACCTTATCAAATTCAGTATTTGCTAGAGCTAATCCTCTTAAATAAACCTCTTCTAGGTTATCTGATGAGCAAAGATAAACATCACATGCATTATCATTTCTAATTGATTCGTCATAAATATATTGTAAATAATCTGGTTCAGAAACAAGAACTGGATTAATTTTTACAAGCTCATTGTCATTATTAAATTGCTTAGAAACATAGTCTAAATACTTAGTATAAGTATCGTCATTGTACCAGACATTAACTGTAACTTCTCTTTCTAAATCAAGGTGTTTCGCTGCTGGCTCCTTTTGTTGATTAGTGCAGGCAACTCCTGTAATTGTGCAAAGTGTCGCCATACATATGGCAGCAATTTTCTTAAAATTTATCATAAAATAAACCCTCCATAAGCTCTTTATCTAAAATCATCATAAATAAATTTCATAAAAAAATACCCAAGGTGCTTTAAACACCTTAGGTATTATACTCTATCAACTAAGTATTTTACAACTTTTTGCCATTCTTTAATTTACAAACATTTTTTTAACTTTGTAATCATCTCATCCACGTCAGCCTTTGAAATAATAAGTGGTGGTACAAAACGAATAACATTAGTGCCTGCAGAAAATAGTATAAGACCATTATCAAGTGCCTTAGCTATTAGATCCTTAGGGTTAATACTTAGCTCTAATCCTTGTATAAGTCCCTTTCCACGTCTTTCAAGACACACATCATATTCATCCACAAGCTTTTGTAACTCATCTTCTAGGTATTTGGAAACGCTATTAACATTATCAAGAATCTTATCCTCTTTAAAAATCTGTAAAACCGCATTAGCTGCAGCTGCACATAATGGATTTCCACCATAAGTTGAGCCATGATCTCCTGGAACTAGGGAAGCTGCCACCTCTTCCTTTGCAAGAAAAGCCCCAACAGGAACGCCACAACCAAGTGCCTTAGCAACCGTTAAAATATCAGGCTTAATACCATACTGCTCATAAGCAAACATAGTGCCAGTTCTACCCATACCACACTGAATTTCATCAAAAATAAGTAAGATATTCTTCTTATCACAAAGTTCTCTTACTTTAAGTAAAAAGTCCTTATTAGCTGGATAAACTCCACCCTCGCCCTGTACAGTCTCTAGAATAATTGCAGCTGTTTTATCAGTTACAAGGGCTTCTACACTTTCATAGTCATTAAATGTTGCAAATTTAACCCCTGGAATCATAGGTCCAAAAGCCTCTCTATAGTGAGCGTTGCCAGTTACAGCCAAGGCTCCCATACTTCTTCCATGGAAGGAATGATTCATTGCAATAATCTCACCATCACATGAATTGTTATGATTAAGATAATAATGCTTTTTAGCTAACTTAACAGCACCCTCAATTGCCTCTGTACCTGAATTTGTAAAAAACACTCTATCAAGTCCAGATAATTTTGTTAACTCATTAGCTGCAAGAATAGCTGGCTCATTGTAAAAATAATTAGATGTATGAACAAGCTTATCTATTTGATTTTTAAGTGCATCATTATATTTTTTATTGTTATATCCAAGGGCAAAAACAGCAATACCTGATCCAAAATCAAGATACTTCTTGCCATTTTTATCATAAAGATATACACCATCACCCTTATCTAGCACTATTTGATAACGATTGTATGTATGAAAAAGTTTCTCATCCCCAAGTTTTATTAGTTCTGTAGTTTCCATAATGTCTCCTTTTTTCTTCAATTAATCTTAGAAAAAACTATTCCTGTTCCTGATAGAATTTTTCAGCTTCCTCAGAAAGAATAGCTGTACCAATACCCTTATTAGTAAAAATTTCAAGAAGTAAACAATGTGGAATTCTACCATCAAGGATATGCACTCTTGAAACACCATTTTCAACAGCATCAATGCAATTATTAAGCTTTGGAAGCATGCCTCCACCTATTGTGCCGCCTTCAAGTAATTCTCTAGCCTCGCTAGTTGAAAGTTCAGAAATTAAGGAATCCTTATCATTAAAATCCTTATAAACCCCTTCAATATCTGTTAAGAAGGCAAGTTTTTCAGCTCCAATTGCTCTAGCAATAGCACAAGCTGCATCATCAGCATTTATATTATAGGCATGATGATCATCGCCAAAACCGATTGGGCAAATAACAGGTAAGAAGTCATCCTTTAATAAAGAATGAATAAGGCTTGTGTCTACACTTTTTACATCACCAACGAAACCAATGTCTTCTCCGTCAGATAATTTCTTAGTAACCTTTAGCATTCCGCCATCTTTACCACTAATACCACAAGCCTTAATTCCTAATTCCTCAAGGAGTGATACTAAGCTTTTATTAACCTTATTAAGCACCATTTCGGCAATTTCCATAGTAGGCTCATCTGTAACTCTAAGTCCATTAACAAACTTTGGCTCCATGCCAGCTTTCTTAACCCAAGAGCTAATTTCCTTGCCGCCTCCATGAACAATAATAGGCTTAAAACCAACTAATTTAAGTAAGGCAACATCCTGAATAACCTTTCTTTTTAATTCCTCGTCAACCATTGCTGAACCGCCATATTTTACAACAATAATTTTACGATTAAACTTCTGAATGTAGGGCAAAGCCTCTACTAAAACCTGAGCCTTAAAAAGCTCCTCTTTCATATCAATAGTAGTCATTTTCTTTTTTCCTTCCTTTTTTCTCCAATTATAATTTTGAAAATGTAACTAGAGAGCTTAACTTCTATAGTCTGCGTTAATCTTTACATAGTCAAAAGTCAAATCACAGCCCCAAGCAGTTGCATTCTCACTTCCCTCTTTCATATCGCAAATAGCAACAACAGGATTTTTTGATAAGATCTTAGTAGCCTCATCCTCACTGTAATTAGTAGCTACACCATCTTCAACGATTTTTAACTTGCCAGCTTCAGATTCAAAATAAATATCAACATTTTCAGGATTAAAATCTGCACCAGAATAACCAAGAGCGCAAAGAATTCTTCCCCAGTTAGCATCATGACCAAAAATTGCAGCCTTAGTTAAATTAGATGTAATCACAGACTTTGCCAAAATCTTAGCATCTTTCTTAGTCTTAGCATTTAAAACTCTAGCTTCAAAAAGGCAAGTACAACCCTCACCATCACCAGCAATTTTTTTAGAAAGTTCTGTTAATACATAGGAAAGTGCCTCATAAAACTTATTGTAATCCTCATTTTTACAATCAATTTTCTTATTACCACTAGTTCCATTAGCAAGAACTAATACAGTATCATTAGTTGAAGTATCTCCATCAACAGAAATCATATTAAAGGAATCATCCACAATAGCAGATGTAGCTTCCTGTAAAAGCTTTTTATCAATATTACAGTCAGTAGTAATAAAACAAAGCATAGTAGCCATATTAGGATGAATCATGCCAGCACCCTTACACATACCACCAACTCTAACTAAAGAACCAGCGATTTCAACCTCACAAGCTACTTCCTTAGCTTTAGTATCAGTAGTCATAATGGCAATGGCAGCTTTCTTAGCAGCTTCTCTAGATTCATCAAGATTCTTAGCCATATCCTCAATACCAGCACAAATCTTATCCATAGGAAGCTTAGCCCCAATAACACCAGTAGAAGCCACTAAGCAAGAATTAACAGGTACATCAAGTGCCTTACTAATAGCCTCAGCCTCCATAAGACAGGCATCATCACCCTCTTTACCAGTACAAGCATTAGCAACACCTGAATTAATAACAATAGCACTAGCTAAATCCTCACTATAAACTCTAGCCTTATCCCATTTAACAGGAGCAGCAAAAACCTTGTTAAGGGTAAAAGTACCCGCAGTAACACAAGGAACCTTCGAAAAGATGAAAGCCATATCATCTTTAGAAGAGCTAGCCTTAATACCAGCATGAGTGCTAGCAGCTGCAAAGCCATTAGCAGCAGTAACACCACCATCAATAATCTTAACCATATTTCCTCCTATAATAAAAAAATACACAGGCAACCGCGAAGCCAGTTGCCGTATTCAATTTCCACACAGGCAACAGCGAAGCGCTTTGCCGTCACACTTCCACTTCAGGCAACCGCGTAGCCAGTTGCCGTCACAATTCCCAGCCATTTTTCACTCCCGGTAGGCAACCGCGAAGCTAGTTGCCGTATGATATTCCCTCCCGGCTGTTTCTCACTCCCGGTAGGCAACCGCGAAGCTAGTTGCCGTATGCTATCCGCCTTCGACGGTAGTTCCTCATCGCCGGGGGTGTTGTGTGGCAGTAGCATGGGTGAAGCAGAGATGATTTTGGGAGCCTTCTAAGGCCGTCGGCACTGCATGACCCGGCCGGGGAAACTGGGGCGAAGCCACAGTGAGTTGGGCCGGGAATGCAAGTACCGCTACGAGCCTTAGAGCGCGCGAGCCTGCTCCCAAAATCAGGCTCTGCGAAACCCTGCGTCCCCCACACTCCTCGGGATTACGGAAATAACGGAGCCATCTTCAAGCCCTCATTCTCCTCAAACCCAAACATCAAATTCATATTCTGAACTGCCTGTCCTGCAGCGCCCTTTACCAAATTATCTAGAGCGCCCATCATAATAAGTCTCTTAGTTCTTGGCTCAATCTTAAAGCCAATATCCACAAAATTACTTCCCTCAACCCAACGTGTCTCAGGGCAAATATCTTTTTCTAAGACTCTTATAAAAAACTCATCTCCATAATATTTATCATAGATTGCCTTAACTTCATCATAAGTCACTTCTTTAGTTAAGTTTGCATAGGCAGTCACTAAAATTCCTCTATTCATAGGAACAAGATGAGGTGTAAAAATAAGTTTTATATCATCTCTATTAGCTGCGTAACCTAACTGTTCCTCAATTTCAGGTGTATGTCTATGAGTGCCAACCCCGTATGCCTTCATTGACTCATTGACTTCGCAGAAAAGATTGTTAACCTTAGCACCTCTACCAGCACCGCTTGTACCACTTTTTGCATCAATAATAATTGTATCTGGATCAATGATTCCTTCCTTAACCATTGGATACAATGTAAGAATTGATGTAGTTGTATAGCATCCTGGATTAGCAATAATTCTTGTATCCTTATTTATCTTATCTCTGTTAATTTCACATAAACCATAAACTGCTTCATCTATATACTGTGGAGCTTTATGTTCAATTTTGTACCACTCTTCATATATATTAACATTTTTTAATCTAAAATCAGCAGATAAATCAATAATTTTTGTTTTATTCAATATATCATCATTAACTAAAGATGCACATAAACCCTGTGGAGTTGCTGTAAAAATCACATCAACCTCACTTGCTAATGCTTCCATATTGTCATCTAAGCACTTCGCATCAACTAATTTGAACATATTCCTATATACATCAGAATATTTTTTATCAACATAAGATCTAGATCCAAGCCATACAATTTCCACATCTTTATGTCCTAGTAAAAGTCTAACCAACTCATTACCAGCATATCCTGTAGCACCTATAATTCCTACCTTAACCATAAAAAGCCTTCCTCCATGCATATTATTCGCATCTCATGAATAAATATTCATTAGATAAGTTTCATTATAACAAGTTTTCCTTAGTTGTAAAGGGGTTTATCTGATTTTTTGATTTTTGCATAATTATACATTATTTTTGCATAAAAATACAAAATATTCATTTTTCCTATTGCTTTTTTAAATACTGTGGTATATCATATGGTTCAGAGAGTTATTTTCTTTACAAGATTAATTAACTTTTAGAATATAATAACAGACCTAGTTATTAAAAAAATGGAGGAAAGAAAATATGAAAGAGAAGGTTATTTTAGCTTATTCAGGCGGACTTGATACAACTGCCATCATCCCTTGGTTAAAGGAAAATTTCGATTACGAAGTTATTTGTGTTTGTGCTGACTGTGGTCAGGAAGAAGAATTAGATGGCTTAGAAGAAAGAGCTATTTCATGTGGCGCTAGCAAGCTCTACATCGAAGATTTAACTGATGAATTCTGTGATGAATATATTGTTCCATGTGTTCAGGCACATGCAGTTTATGAGAATAAATATTTACTTGGTACATCAATGGCAAGACCTCTTATTGCTAAGAGATTAGTAGAAATCGCTAGAAAAGAAGGCGCAACAGCAATCTGCCACGGTGCTACAGGTAAGGGTAATGACCAGATTAGATTTGAACTTACAATTAAGGCTCTTGCACCAGATATCAAGATTATTGCAGCTTGGAGAAATGAAAAGTGGACAATGCAGTCTCGTGAGGATGAGATTGAATATTGTAAGCAGCATGGAATTAATCTTCCATTCTCAGCTGACACAAGCTACAGCCGTGATAGAAACATTTGGCATATCAGCCACGAGGGTCTTGAACTTGAAGATCCAGCTAATGAGCCAAATTACGACCACTTACTCGTATTATCTCAGACACCTGAGAAGGCTCCAGATGAAGGAGAATATGTAACAATCGATTTTGAAGCTGGTGTTCCAAAGAAGGTTAATGGTCAAGCTATGAAGGTTTCTGATATTATTAGAACTCTTAATAAGCTTGGTGGTAAGCATGGTATTGGTATCATTGATATCGTTGAAAACCGTGTTGTTGGTATGAAGTCTCGTGGCGTTTATGAAACTCCTGGTGGAACAATTCTTTACGAAGCACATCAGCAGCTTGAAGAGTTAGTTCTTGATAGAGATACAACAACAATGAAGCTTGATATGGGTAACAAATTTGCTCAGATCGTTTATGAAGGAAAGTGGGAAACTCCTCTTCGTGAAGCTTGTCAGGCTTTCATTGAATCAACTCAGAAGTATGTAACAGGCCAGGTTAAGTTTAAGCTCTACAAGGGTAACATCATCAAAGCTGGTACTACATCACCATATTCACTTTATAACGAATCTATCGCATCATTTACAACTGGTGACCTATACGATCATCACGATGCTGAAGGCTTTATCAACCTCTTTGGTTTATCACTTAAGGTTCGTGCTATGAAGGAAGCTGAAAATAATAAGTAATTATTAGAAAAATACTTACCTTACATCTTGTAAGTAAAAGCTATAAATAAAAGCTATAAGTAAAAGCTATAAGTAAATGTGTCAAATAAGAAAAAGAACTGGAAAGTTCCTAAGATAATCAATCCTAGGACTTCCCAGTTTTTTTATTATAATAAAGCATCCATTCTTAAAAAACTTCTAATAGACTTCTAATAAATTTTTCTTAGCTAAAAAAACCGCAGGGGCAAAACCCCTACGGCTATATTTAAATACAAACAAAACAGAATTATTAAAACTTAGATTATGGGGACTTCTCCCCGTTTTTTCTTAAAATTAACAAAAAGTATTCTCACAAATAATACGGCTTAAATATTATTCATATAAAGGATACTTATCTGTAAGGCTCTTAACTAGCTCCTTAGCCTTACTTTCATCACCATTATCAACAAGTAAATGAATAGCTTCAGCTACCACATCCATATCAGCTTCATTAAAGCCTCTTGTTGTTACTGCTGCTGTACCAAGTCTGATACCACTTGTAACAAATGGAGATGCAGGATCATTAGGAATTGTGTTCTTGTTACATGTAATGTTAGCTGCATCAAGAAGCTTTTCAACTTCCTTACCTGTCTTATTCTTAGATAATAAGTTTACTAACATTAGATGGTTATCTGTTCCACCTGAAACAAGGTCAAAGCCTCTATTTGTAAGACCGTTAGCAAGTGCCTTAGCATTCTTAACGATATTTTGTGCATATACCTTGAAACTTGGATCAAGTGCTTCCTTTAAGCAAACTGCCTTAGCTGCAATTACGTGCATTAAAGGGCCACCCTGTGTTCCTGGGAAAATTGCCTTATTTAATTTATGCTCTTCTGCAAATTCCTTAGATGATAAAATCATACCACCTCTAGGTCCGCGAAGTGTCTTATGTGTTGTAGTTGTTACAACATGTGCATATGGAATTGGGCTTGGATGAGCACCACCAGCAACAAGGCCAGCAATATGTGCCATATCAACAAATAGATAAGCGCCTACTTCATCTGCGATTTCTCTAAATCTCTTAAAGTCTATTGTTCTTGCATAAGCAGATGCGCCTGCAATAATCATCTTAGGCTTACACTCCTTAGCAATTCTTTCAACTTCATCATAATCAATATAACCGTCAGCTGTAACGCCATAAGGAACAATATTAAAATAAGTACCTGAGATATTAGCTGCTGAACCATGTGATAAATGTCCACCACAGTCAAGGCTCATACCCATAACTGTATCACCTGGCTTTACAAGTGCAAAGAACACTGCCATATTAGCCTGTGCACCTGAATGTGGCTGTACATTAGCATAAGTACATCCAAATAGTTCTTTAGCTCTCTCAATTGCTAAAGTTTCCACAACGTCTACATACTCACATCCGCCATAATATCTCTTACCTGGATAACCTTCAGCATACTTGTTAGTAAGTGGACTTCCCATTGCTGCCATAACAGCCTTACTTACGAGGTTCTCTGAAGCGATAAGCTCAATATGGCTTCTCTGTCTTCCTAGTTCTTCATCCATAGCTTTAGCTAAGTCTGGATCAAAACTAGCAACTTCATTAAATGAATACATACAAATCCTCCCAAATTGTAATTCATAAGAACTTTCTAGGTTTAAAAGCCCTTACGATTATTTATAATATAATAATAATGTGATATAAGTCAATTAATTTTAAAAGTATGGTTGGCGTTTACCTGGCCTTATTGCCC
This sequence comes from Lachnospira multipara LB2003, assembly GCF_000702205.1. GTDB lineage: Bacteria > Bacillota > Clostridia > Lachnospirales > Lachnospiraceae > Lachnospira > Lachnospira multipara_A. The sequence continues at coordinate 71,909 of NZ_JNKW01000009.1, forward strand.
ATATGTGTGGTTGGTGTTTGTCTGGCCTTATTGCCCATATGCATTATTTTTTCTGCTCTAGGTCAACAAATCTAGAAATTTCTTAGTTGCTTTTCATCTTTTTCGCCCTCTTTTTTCTCTTATGGGTAATTCTCAGTTTTAAAATCCCCAAAAAAGCAAGAAAACGTTGCCTTTATGAGCAACTTTCTTACAATACGGATTAGTTGTAAATTTATTGAACTTTCCAAAAGCAAGATTTGTAATCTTTTTGGCAACTTTTTTGCTCATTTAGTCAACTAACCTACTAGATAGGGCAAGATATTTCAAATCCCCCACTAGTTAAGCTAGAAATCTCCCGTCTCATAATCCCCAAAAAAAGCAAGAAAACTAGAAAGCCCCGTCCTAGCAATAAAAAAAGGAGCCGTCCGGCTCCTTTTTACAAGCAGGTCTATACCTGCAATCTTTATTAGTTTTCTTCTGTCTCATCCTTAGCAATATCAATGCTTAATTCCTTGAGCTGCTTTTCATCAACAACATCTGGTGCGTTAGTAAGGAGACAGCTTGCGTCCTTAACCTTAGGGAAGGCAATAACGTCACGGATTGAATCGCGCTTAGCCATAAGCATTACAAGTCTATCAAGACCATAAGCTAAACCAGCGTGTGGCGGAACACCATACTTGAAGGCATCAAGTAAGAATCCGAACTTCTCATTAGCTGTTTCTTCTGTAAGGCCAAGAGCCTTAAACATACGTGACTGAATATCAGCCTGGTGAATTCTTACTGAACCACCACCGATTTCTGTACCGTTAAGTACGATATCGTAAGCCTTAGCACGTACTGCACCTGGATCTGATTCAAGCTTATCTAAATCTTCGTCCATAGGCATTGTAAATGGATGGTGCATTGCTACCCATCTTTCTTCCTCATCTGACCATTCAAACTGAGGGAATTCTGTTACCCATAAGAATTTATAATCGTTCTTATCAAGTAAGCCCATCTTATCAGCAAGCTCAACTCTTAATGCACCAAGTACATTCCAAACGATCTTATTTCTATCAGCTGCAAAGAGTAATAAATCACCCTTCTCACCGTCAAGAGCCTTAACTAAGGCATCCATTTCTTCATCAGTCATAAATTTAGCAAATGAAGACTTATATGTACCATCTTCATTAATGCAAATATAAGCTAAGCCCTTAGCACCATAACCCTTAGCAAAATCAACTAAAGCGTCAATCTTCTTACGAGGCATGCTGCCCTGACCCTTAGCGTTAATACCACGAACTGAACCGCCATTCTCAAGAGCTGATGTAAATACACCAAAGCCGCAATTCTTAACGATTTCAGATACGTCATGAAGTTCCATACCAAAACGAAGGTCTGGCTTATCAGAACCAAATCTATCCATAGCTTCCTGCCATGTCATTCTCTGAATTGGAAGCTGTACATCAACATCAAGTACTTCCTTGAAAAGATATGCAAGTAATCTTTCGTTAACATCGATTACATCATCAACATCAACAAATGATAATTCCATATCGATCTGAGTAAATTCAGGCTGTCTATCAGCTCTTAAATCCTCATCTCTGAAACATCTTGCAATCTGCATATATCTATCATAGCCAGAGCACATAAGCATCTGCTTAAATAACTGTGGTGACTGTGGAAGTGCATAGAACTTACCAGGATGAACTCTTGATGGTACTAAATAATCTCTAGCACCTTCTGGTGTAGACTTAGTAAGCATTGGTGTTTCGATTTCAAGGAAACCTTCATTAGCAAGGAAAGCTCTTGTTAAAGTAGCAACCTTACTTCTCATAATGATATTTGACTGAATATCAGGTCTTCTTAAATCAAGACATCTATATTTAAGTCTAATTTCTTCCTTAGTTTGAATATTTTCTTCAATTGGGAAAGGAGGTGTCTCAGATTCTGAAAGAATTCTAAGAGACTCTGCGATAACTTCAATATCACCAGTCTTTAAATTCTCATTTACGGCACCTGAACGCTTATTAACTGTACCCTCTACAGCAATAACGAATTCGTTACGAAGTGTATAAGCCTTATCAAAGCCTTCCTTACCAATTACATTTTCATCAAAAAGGATCTGTAAAAGACCACTTCTATCTCTTAAATCTACGAAGATTAAAGCACCTAAATTTCTTCTTTTTTGTACCCAACCCATAACTGTAACTTTCTCTCCAACGTTGGCGCTAGATACTTCTGTACATCTATGAGTTCTCTTCAAACCTACCATTGACTCTGCCATGATTAGTTACCTCTTTCTAAAAAAATATAAGTCATAAAACACAACCTTTATAATAATAAATTATCGCTAATTTTTCAATAGGCAATTGTCTTCGTTCGTTTAAAGCGTTGGCTTGATAGAGCTACATTTATAATGCTATATTACCCTTGCTTAAAAAGAAAAGAAGGAAGGATACAATGAAAAATTATACGAAAGGTCCAATCTTTGGGCAAATGCTTATTTTTAGCATACCTTTGATTTTTACCAATCTGCTCCAAGTCTTATTTAACCTATGTGACGTTGCAGTTGTTGGTCGATTCGCAGGTTCAATTGCCTTAGGAAGTGTTGGTTCATCAGTAATCTTGGTGCAACTTTTTCTTGCTTTCATAATTGGTATGAGTGGAAGTATTAACGTTCTCACAGCTTTGTATATTGGCGCCAAGAATAAAAAAGAGTTATCAGAAACAGTTCATACCAGTATTATTATCAGTTTTGTAGAAGGAGTTATTATACTAATTATTGGTATAACTTTCTCTCCTATCATTTTAAAATTACTCCACACTAAAGATGATTTAATTAGCGGTGCCATTCTTTATGCAAGAATATGTTCTGTAGGAATGCCAGCTCTTGGAATTTATAACTGGGGTAATGCCGTATTATCAGCTACAGGTAATACTAAAAAACCGCTTTATTTCCTAACAATTAGCGGCGTAATAAATATAGTATTAAACTTATTTTTTGTAATTATTTGCCACTTGGGAGTTGCAGGCGTGGCATTAGCTAGTGTTATTTCTCAATATATTTTGGCAATTATTATTATTGTTGCTATGCTTAATGAAAAATCTGACGCAAAATTAGAATTAAAAAAGATAAGAATCACAGAAAAAAAGGTAAAACCTATTGTGTCTCTTGGCGTGTTATCTGGCTTTCAAAGTGCAGTTTTTCACTTTGCTAACCTCTTTGTTCAAGCCGGTGTTAACAGCTTTGATACCATTCTTGTATCAGGCAATTCTGCTGCCACTAACGCAGATAGCATTGTCTATGAAAGTATGGCTGCCTTTAATACAGCAGGCGCTACATTTATCGGACAAAACTACGGTGCTAAAGATAAAAAGCGTATGCTAAAAAGCTACTTAACAGCCCTATTCTCATCAATGACCTTAGGTTTGATTATGGGAATTGCCCTATTATTCTTTGGTAAAGAATTCTTGTCTCTTTTTTCCAATGAGACAAATGTAATAAATGCTGGTCTAAAAAGACTTAATCTTATGGCTGCATCTTATTTTATTTCAGCATTAATGGATGTATCAATTGCTGCAAGCCGCGCCCTACATAAAAGTGCATGGCCAACTTTTATTGTTATAATGGGCTCTTGCGTATTTAGAGTTTTATGGGTAAAGACAGTATTTGCACTTATAGGAAGCATTCCTTCCCTTTATTTACTCTACCCATTCTCATTTATAATTACAGGTGTTGCTGAAGTTGCATACTTTGTTTACTGTTATAAAAAGATTTCTTTTAAATCCGATTCGACAACTAACAAGCATGAAGCAATATTGATTTAAATAAAAGGATTATCCTAGACTTAATGTCTTTTGGATAATCCTTTTTCATTAATTCCATTAGAATAACCAACCATCTGAAATACACATTTTATATTGCAATTTCATAATGTTCTTTAAGATCATTCATCATACTGTGTTTTATAAATCCTTCGTTTTGTAATCTACCAACTACAATTCCTGGTGCAATGCCTTGTTGCTTAGCGAATGAACGAACACTAAATTCAGAAAAGCTACTTTTTTCTACAAATTTAGCCATCTCTCTATAAGGAAGTTGCTTTGCTAAAATTTCGTCTTCTTCCATAGCATTTTCAGCTTCAACCTTAACTAACTTCTCTCTATAAATAGCCTCTAAATTATTCCAAAACTTTGCTGGTACACCAAGTACCACTTCCAATCTCACAGCAACCTCTGGAGTCAACTGTACGTTTCCGTCTATGAGCCTGCTAATATGTTTTTCGGACATATCCATTCTAGCAGCAAACTCTCTCTGACTCATTCCTCTGTCATTAAGCTGTTCCTTAATTGTCGCTCCAGGTGGTGTTGCAATATAACTGCGACTTCTCACCATAGTGCTACCTCCTATTCATTTTCATAGGTTCTATCTGAAAATTTGGCATCAGTACAAACTTTCTTGATCTTATTAGTTTTGTACGTAATTTCCAACGCATCATATCTTTCACAAGTTTTACCTTTGAGGTAAATTAACAATAACTTATATTCATATAATAGTCAACCACTGATTTACCTCAGAGGTAAATTAGCTATAAAAAGTTATAAATTTTAATTCCATACAACTCGCTATTACTGAGCCTTTGATAGTCGATCCATCTTTGCTTTCTTTCTCTTATCAATAATCCTATGAAAGCACTCTGCCACTTCGGAAGTCATCGGAACATCTCTGGTACAACTGGAAGCCTTGGTATTTTTAATGATATATTCCATATTTCTCTTTCGCTGAAGCTGATGCGTAACATTGATCCTCATCTCTGTATAATCAATATCATTTATGGTAAGTCCTACAAACTCTGAAATTCTAAGTCACGTGTGAAATAGAATAAAAAACTTCGCAACTCTAGAACCCTCATAAATACTATAGGCTAATCCTATACATCCGGAAAAGAAGGACAAAATTCAATGATATATTATTCTTTTTGAGTTCATATCTGATTGGATTCATAGTACCTATGATTCCAACCTTATTAAGCCAGCCCATTGGACTTGTTTTGGTAAATGCATGAGACACTATTCTTGCAAGCACAAGCTCCAATTTTCTTGTCTCAGTATTATTCCTCAATTCACCTTCAAGATACCATTTCATCTTCTCGTATATTTTGGGATTAACAGTTGATATAGAATTGTAAATATCTGTATCATCCATAATTGAATTACGAAGAATATTTCTTGAATTTAAATAATCATTTTCAATCGCATCAGAAAAATCATTTTTCTTCTCGTGCAACTGTCGGCAACGATTCTCAAACTGCTCAAGCGTAGTGTTTATTTCATCAAAATCAGTGACATAGGAAGTGTAATTGTATTCGAGGTCAAGTTTCTTAAGGCAATCAAGAACCTTTCTTCTCTTGCTATTACGAACAAGAATCTTATTGCTGATTTCAAAATATATCTCAGCCGCAAAATTCCTTAACTCCTCTTCCTCCGCTATAATATCTTCCAACATTTCTGCTTTTTTTCTATAATTTGTTGTAATAAAATCATTATTCTGCAGTTTTTCTCTGCAAACTGTTATAGGATGTATTTTCATCTTATTTTTTCTTCTTCCATTTAATTCCAACAAAAATTCCCGCTACAATAATCAAGCCTACTAAGAATACCATTGAAAACCAAAAGCCCTTAACATCGCTGCTATATCGCTCAATATCCCATGCTACTCTAAGAACATTTGTCATGTGATAAAGCGGATTGATCATAGCTACCTTCTGGAATGATCCTGGCATCATACTTAAAGGAATAGTAGTATCGCTTAGAATGAACATTGGCATAAAGAAAGCCATCATTGCTGCTGAATATGTATTGAGCTTATCTATTAAAATACCTGCTCCAAATCCAAGACACAGTGAGTAAACAATAGTAACCACATATGACACGCAGTAAATTACTGGATTAGGAATAGTTACATTGAATCTGAATACTGCTAAAAGCAAAATAATAACAAATCCCAAAAGAGCAAGTAAAAAGCCCTTAAATACAACTACACCCATGATTCTGCCAAGACTGATTGGAGTTGCTGATAAACGCTTATAAATTCCTTTTTCCTTGTCACCCACAACCTGATTACCAATGTTATATACTGACGAAGCAAAAAGAATAATTACAGAAAATCCAGGAATGTAGTTTGCAAAAAAACTGAATCCGTTATAATCTACATTTCCGTACATCATTCCAAAAAACAAGAAACTGAAAACAGGCATAAGTAAACTAAACAACAAATAGAAAGGCTGTCTAAGATACACTTTTATTTCCACCTTTAACTGCTCAATCAACATCGCCATCATCTTTACCTCCTGAAATTCTTAAATATATTTCTGACAAATCCTTACTTTCTTGCTGATCAAAGAATTTGTCTAATGCTCCAGCATACAAAAGTTCACCATCCTTAAGATATACGATCTTATCACAATACTTCTGTACCTCTTCCATGTAGTGAGATGACAAGAACAGAAGAGTGTCATTACAAAGCTCTTTAAGTACTGTCCAGAAATCATGTCTGGCTCTTGGATCAAGACCTGTTGTAGGCTCGTCAAGAAATACAACCTTTGGCTTATTAATAAATGCTAAAGCCAGGTTGACTTTTTGCTTCATTCCACCTGACAGCTTGTCATAATATTTGTTTTGATAATCTGTTATCTTCAGCTTTTCCATCAAATAATTGATATCAAAAGAATCCTTGTAGTAGCTCTTAAAAAGACGCAGAAGCTCTATAACCTTCATATTGCTATAAAAAGCATTAGACTGAAGAATAACTCCAATATTCTCTTTCATGTCTTTTAATTCAAACTCATTTGAATAATCAACGGTTCCACTTGTTGCAGTCTGAATACCCATCAATATCTCTAACATAGTAGTCTTACCACTGCCGTTATGCCCAATTACACCTACAAAAGAAGGTGCCTCAAATTCAAAGGATATATCCTTTAAAGCTTCAACATCCTTAAAATCTTTTTTTATATTATTAACTCTCATTTTTTCCTTTCCCAACAATACCTTTCTGTAAAATAGGAACCCTCTGTAAGAAGGTCCCTATCTATTTGTCTCAACATCCTATGAAAGTGCATTTAATTACCTTTTATTATTTACTGTATTACCTAATCCCTACTAATATGCATGAATATGTACGCTACAACATGAAGTTGATAAACAACATGAACAACTATTGCATGAGCTGATTCCTGAAGAAGCAGCTGTCTCTGATAAAGTTGTTGTCTCGTCAAGCTCAACGATTTCAATTCCCTCAAAAACATCGTCTAATTCTTTCTTGTCTTCCATAAGTGCCCTCATATTTATATTTTATTTATATTTTATTTATATTTTTCACAGAATGCTCTTAAATTTTAATTAAAATTTATTTTTTGTCAATAAAATTCATTTATTTTTTTATAAAAAAAAAATAAACAAAAGTCGATTGTATACTACTTTTTACTATTGATGCATTCTCCAGTCCTCTTTCCTTAACATAACTAGCCAAATACGTTCTGGAGATTCCGGCTTTCTCTACATATTCAATTTTGCTGATTTGGTGATAATTTTTAAAGTTCCGACGACAATCCCACAGGTGCCATCGAGTGCCTTTTTTTATGAATTTTATGAATCTATAACAAAATTTATAGGGATAGAATTTTCCGCAAAGCCTTATGCTATGCGATTTTAAGAGTTTTTATAGGCTTATAAGAATATTTATCAAAATGTCCAACTCGGAGCGATTCCTACTTTCATTTCCTTGTCATCTTTTATTTTTTTCAAATTGTGCCAACACTGTTGACATAATCAATGATAAAAATTTATATGTTCAAACAACTAACAACCCCACCAGACCGCGTCAAACTACAGCATATCTTTACTGCTTTTGACACGACCCGATGGGGTTGTTTATTGGTAGCCAAGCACACTTAAGAGCAAGTGTGCTTTCGCCATATGTAATTGTATGTCACATCTCCAAAATCACTGTTATTTTGCTGCTTTGTGAATTTGTTTCCTGCAACAATAAACCCTTCTATTAAGAACAATTCTTACTTCCACGAATCTCCCCAAACCTTATTAGCTAGGTTTACAAGGTATTCCTTACTAAAGTTTGAATCTTGCTTTATAATTTCATTTTCCTTTGCCAACTCATCTGTATACTCAGATAGATTATAAACTGTTATGCCATTTAGCTTACTTGTAACGTGGGATACTATTGCTTTAACCCCATAATCCTTAATTACTACATTACCGTTATCATCACGGCCTAATTTAACTTTGGCCATACCGCCAAGCATTCTATCTGAAATTCCGCTACCTGTACTTGAGGTCCAGTTTACAAAGTTACCAAGAGAATAATAAACCAACATTTGATGACCTGTAGTCTCATCGGTAAGCATTTCAATTGGCTCAATAACATGAGGATGTGTACCAATTACTAGATCTACACCATTGTCCATAAAAATCTTAGTCCACTTCTTCTGCATACTATCTGTACCAAGTAAATACTCAGTTCCCCAATGTGGGCAGACAACTACAAAATCAGATATTTCCTTTGCCTTAGCAATATCAGCTACTACCTTATCCTCTTCAAGCATATTAACTGCATATGGCATATCTGATGGAAGAGGAATTCCATTAGTTCCATATGTATAATTTAGAATAGCTATCTTCATGCCATCCTTTTCATATACATAGATATTATCACTAGCTTCCTTACTATCATTAATTCCAAGAACTGTCATGTTAGGATGATTAGTTTTCCAGTTATTAAGGCAGTTAACAACACCCTTCTTGCCCTTATCTAGTGCATGATTAGTAGCATGTAAAATAACATTAAATCCCGTACTTTCTAAATTGTTAGCTAAGTTATAAGAGCAATTAAAAGCTGGATATCCTGAAATTCCTAAATCTTCTCCACCAATTATTACTTCCTGGTTTACAAGACTTAAATCTGCATCTGAAATATCTTCCTTTTGATTAGTAAAAATTGCAGAGTAATCATAAGTCCCATCTGCTTGTTTACTGTATTCCTCAATTGGTGTATGAAGTAAAATATCTCCAACCATTATTAAATCGATTTCTGCATCTGCTTCAGTTTGTGTTTCTTCTACTACTGCATCAGGTTCTACAGAATTTTCATCTTTTTTTGCACTGCATCCTGTGAATAAAGTGGACATAAGACTTGTCATCATAAGTACAGCCATGAATTTTTTTACTACGTTTATTCTACGCATATACCCTCCCTTTATGTGTCCTTTTTTTACAAAATATTTTCTTTGTAAATGGCACATTTTTTCATAAAATCTTATGTCATCTTAGCATATTTTTTTATTTTTATAAAGATAATGCCTATATTAATGCTAGTTAGTTCCATAAAAATATCCCCTTGGGTGAAGTTAACACCTAAGGGGAATTATTTACTAGTTATTAGGGCTAAAATGAGACATTGGCGAACTATTAGTTAATGGAAGGAAGGTATATCCATTAGATAAGCCCCATACTATTATGTCCTCAACAGCATCTACGCTAAATTTTTTAATATCATGTTGCAATACATAAGATACATTATGATTAGATACTCCATTAATTACATTAGATACAACCACCTCAGTGCTTGTAGTCTCACCTGCATCACCTGATGACACATTCCAATCGCAATACAAATATCCTGTATTATTTAAATCTTCCACAAGTTTAGACATAATACCTTGGCAATATCTTGCACTTACTGTATTAGATGTTCCACCTGGAAATCTGACTATTGAAGGAGCAACTCCTGTTTGATTTATAATTATTTCTCGCATTGCATTTAAATCATTAAAATAAGCTTCCTCACTACTATAGATATTAGAATATACATGAGAATAGCTATGAATAGCAACTGTATGTCCTCTTCTATATTCCTCACCTATTAGTCCTTGATAAGCACTATACTGGTTAGTTACAAAGAAAGTTGCCTTTACATTGTATTTATCAAGGGTATCTAATAGATCCTTTGTGTACATATATGGGCCATCATCAAATGTTAGATAAATAATCTTATTACCAGGATTTATTGTACTAACATCAGCTTGTGGCTCATATACAAAAACCTTACGACTAGAACTTGCCGGATTATTAGATGAATCCTTAACATTATAAGTAATTGTATATACACCGATACTATTAACATCAACGTTAGAACTTACCTCAACATTTCCTGTTATATCTCCATCTAAATTATCAACTGCATTATAGCCTGGATCCACATACTGTGTTCCCCTTCTTAAATAGACATTAGCACCAGAAATACTTATATTTGGAGGAGTCATATCCTTCACATTAACTGTTCTTGATAGGCTAAGTCTTGTATTATCCACGTCAGTTATATAATAAAAACATGTATAAGTCCCTATAACGTCTTTATTAACATTACTCTCTACTGTTACATTCTTTGATATATCTCCTTCCAATTCATCAAAGGCATATGCACCTGGATCTACAAAATCCTCGCCCACAGGCCAGTCCATAACCGCATCCCCATTTAAGGTAAAAGTAAGGGGAACTGACTCATCTGCAGCCACCTCATTGTTGGCATAGGGGCTGGCGTGCTTATTCTTTTTCTCATCTGCTACTACAAAAAATGCCACACCTGCTATTAAAATAACAAAAGCAGACACCACTACTGCTATTAAACAATAATTTAAAAAACTCCTCTTATGCATACTAATCCTCCCTAAAATTAGATTTTTATAACTTGCGCAGTATAAGAATCTAATATGTAATCCTTTCCTCTAATATTAAAAGTATATTCCTTATCATCAGCATTAAATAAACAAATACATGTGGCCCCATTTAAACTTCTTTCAAAGGCACACTGTTTATTAGTAATTAAAATATCCTTAAAATCACCATAAATCATTTCTTTAAAGTTTTTTCTAAAGGCGCTAAAGGTCTTTATAGTATCTGTAATATGATTCCATTCTGGTGTCTCAATGGCAGGTCTTAAACTATCATCTCCATCTTTTTTATCCCCTTTAATCCCCCATTCACTTCCATAGTAGACACAAGGTATTCCAGGCATCGTAAAGATAAAGGCATACATTAATACAATATATTCTTCCTTGTCCACAATTGATGCTGCCCTTGTTACATCATGATTATCTACAAAAGATAACAAATGTTTATCCCTATAAAGAGCCCAACTATCACTTCCAAACTGCCTCTTTAAGGAATGCATAATCTCAAAAAGATTCTGACTATTAAGTGCAGAATAAATACCCTTATAGCACTCATAATTTGTGGCACTATGGCACATATCATCTCCCATAATAGTCTTATAATCTCCTCCTAGAATTTCCCCAAGTAAGAAGAAATCTTGCCTATAGGAGTCTGTAAAAGCCCTCATTCGTCTTAAGAAATCCCTATCAAGTAAATAAGCTACATCAAGTCTTAAACCATCAATATCAAACTCATCAATCCAAAACTTAATAGTATCAAGTAAATATCTAACCACCTCTTCATTTCTTAAATTCAACTTTACAAGGTCATAACAACCTTCCCAACCCTCATAATAAAGGCCATCGTTGTAATTAGAATTTCCATTAAAGTCTATAAAAAACCAATCCTTATATTTGGAATTTTCTCTTTTTTCTAGAAGATCTAAAAAAGCCCAAAAACCTCTACCTACGTGATTAAAAACGCCATCAATAACCACTCTTATTCCTGCTTTATGTAGTCTAGCAACCAAATCCTTAAAGTCATTATTAGTGCCAAGTCTTCTATCAATCAGCCTATAATCCCTTGTATTATAGCCATGACTATCAGACTCAAATACAGGGCAAAAATAAATAGCATCAGCCCCCATATCCTTAATATGATTAATCCATGTCTCGTTAAATTTACTAAGCCTATTAACCACATTAAATTCTCCATTTACGCTTTCATTTACCCTTGGTGCCCCAAGCATTCCAATAGGATAAACCTGATAAAATGTACTTTCATAAGCCCACATAGTTTCACTCCCCCTATTGTTTTTATATAAGTCTAGAGTTTGTTACATATTAAGTTTCCAAATATCTTCTAGAAATAGTATACAACAATTTTCCATAATTAAAAAGGTATAACAAAAAAGTCATACAGAAAAATCAAAAATGATAGTTTCTGTATGACCTAAATTTATATATTATTTTTCTTTTTATTTAAAAAGTCCCTTTTTCTTAGTTGGTCTATCAACACCTGTAAGAGTCTTATCATAAGCTAATAGGGCTTCTTTTTGCTCCTTAGTAAGACTTGTTGGAATATCAACTATTAAGTCAATATATGCATCTCCTCGTACATTTTCATTACGAAGAGTTGGCATTCCCTTACCACGAAGTCTTACTCTTGTGCCTGATGATGTACCTGGCTTAACATCGTATAAAACTTCGCCATCTACTGTCTTAACCTTGATTTCTCCACCAAGTACAGCAGTAGGATAACTAATTCTTACTTCTGATAATACATCATAACCATCTCTTACAAAATTAGGATCTCTAGAAATGCTAACAGCTACTAATAAGTCTCCTCTTGGGCCGCCATTAGTTCCTGGCTCACCCTTTCCAGAAATTCTAATTGCCTGACCATCATCAATACCAGCTGGAATTGTAACTTCTATAGTCTTCTTACTGCTTATATAACCAGTACCCTGACAATCTGGGCACTTATCCTTAATAACCTTACCGCTACCACCACAATCTGGACATGGACGTACTGACTGTACCATACCAAATAATGACTGCTGCTGCATTGTTACCTGGCCACGACCATTACATTTCTTACAAGTCTCAGGACTTGTTCCTGGCTTAGCACCTGTTCCATTACATTTTGGGCATGGATCTTTTAGTACTACAGTAATCTGCTTCTTAGTACCTGTTACTGATTCAGCAAATGTAATTCTAACGTTAGTTCTTATATCTGCACCACGTCTAGGGCCATTGCTATTGCGTCGGCCACCACCGCCGCCAAACATACCTCCAAAGAGATCGCCAAAAATATCTCCAAAATCGCTAAAGTCAAAATCAAATCCGCCGCCAGCTCCACCGCCGCCATTTTCAAATGCTGCGTGGCCGAACTGATCATACTGTCTTCTTTTATCTGCATCAGATAATACGCCATAAGCCTCTGAGGCTTCTTTAAATTTAGCTTCTGCCTCAGCATCACCAGGATGCATATCTGGATGATATTTCTTGGCAAGTTGTCTGTATGCTTTTTTTAATTCTGCCTCACTGGCGTCTCTAGAAACGCCAAGGACTTCATAATAATCTCGCTTATCTGCCATCTTTTATTCCTCAAACTTAATTTAATATGCATGTTAAGGGAGCCGAAATACGGCTCCCAAAAATATTTATACTTTGCATCACAATTGCTTAGACTTCCTTGTAGTCTCCATCAACTACATCGTCACCATAGCTTGATGTCTGTCCTGCGTTAGCATTAGCATCTGCACCACCTGCAAAGCCCTGAGCTCCTGCATTAGCGCCTGCTGCCTGTGATTCATATAATTTAGCGAAAAGGTTCTGAGCACTTGTCATTAACTTTTCCTTAGCAGCCTTAATAGCATCAACCTGTGAATCTGTCATATTCTCTGGATCTGATTCATCAACAAGCTTCTTTAATGCATCTAAGTCAGCCTGTACATTAGCCTTTTCATTAGCATCAATCTTATCACCAGCTTCATCCATAGCCTTCTGAGTCTGGAATACAATTGAATCAGCTTCGTTTCTTGTATCAATAGCTTCCTTTCTCTTCTTATCCTGAGCTTCGAATTCAGCAGCTTCCTTAACAGCCTTATCAATATCTTCATCAGACATGTTAGAACCAGCTGTAATTGTAATATGCTGTTCCTTACCTGTTCCTAAATCCTTAGCAGATACATTTACAATACCATTAGCATCGATATCAAATGTAACTTCGATCTGTGGAACACCTCTCTTTGCTGGAGGGATACCATCAAGACGGAACTGTCCAAGTGACTTGTTATCTCTAGCGAACTGTCTTTCACCCTGAACTACGTTAATATCAACAGCTGTCTGGTTATCTACTGCTGTAGAGAATACCTGGCTCTTCTTTGTAGGAATTGTTGTATTTCTTTCAATAAGTCTTGTAGCAATACCACCCATTGTTTCAATTGAAAGTGAAAGTGGAGTTACATCAAGAAGAAGGATTTCACCTGCACCTGCATCACCAGCAAGCTTACCACCCTGAATTGAAGCACCAATAGCAACACACTCATCTGGGTTAAGTGACTTATTAGGTTCATGACCTGTTAACTGCTTTACTTTATCCTGAACAGCTGGAATTCTTGTAGAACCACCAACTAATAATACCTTTGAAAGATCTGAAGCTGTTAAACCAGCATCTGATAATGCGTTTCTAACTGGCTCAGCTGTCTTCTCAACTAAGTCATGTGTTAATTCATCAAACTTAGCTCTTGTAAGAGTCATATCAAAATGCTTTGGACCTTCAGCTGTAGCTGTAATATATGGAAGGTTGATGTTAGTTGTTGTAGCTGAAGATAATTCCTTCTTAGCCTGCTCAGCAGCAACCTTTAATCTCTGAAGTGCCATTGTATCAGATGATAAATCAACACCTTCCTTAGCCTTGAAATCATCTAACATATACTGTGTAATTGCGTTATCGAAATCATCACCACCAAGTCTGTTGTTACCAGCTGTAGCAAGAACTTCAATAACACCATCACCAATTTCGATAATAGATACATCGAATGTACCACCACCTAAATCGTAAACCATGATCTTCTGCTCATTTTCATTATCAAGGCCATAAGCTAATGCAGCAGCTGTAGGTTCGTTGATGATTCTCTTAACATCAAGACCTGCAATCTTACCAGCATCCTTAGTAGCCTGACGCTGAGCATCGTTGAAGTAAGCAGGAACTGTAATAACAGCTTCTGTAACCTTCTCACCTAAGTAGTTCTCAGCATCTGCCTTTAACTTCTGTAAAATCATAGCTGAAATTTCCTGTGGTGTATATTTCTTATCATCAATAGTAGCCTTATAGTCTGTACCCATATGTCTCTTAATTGACGAAATTGTCTTGTCAGCATTAGTTACTGCCTGACGCTTAGCAGGATCACCTACTAATCTTTCACCTGTCTTTGTGAATGCAACGATAGATGGAGTTGTTCTAACGCCTTCCTGGTTTGTAATAACAACTGGCTTACCGCCTTCCATAACTGCAACACATGAATTTGTTGTTCCTAAATCAATACCAATAATCTTTCCCATGATAAATTCCTTTCCGGCCAATGGCCTAAAATTTAATATTCAAAAATTACTTATTATCATATTTAAAATTTCTAGTTAGCAACCTTTACCATACTGTGTCTAATAACTGTATCTCTGTATGTGTAACCTTTTTCGAATTCTTCTACTACAATGTTCTCTCCAACTGAGTCATCATCCACATGCATTACTGCATTGTGTAAGTCTGGATTAAATTCCTTACCTTCTGCCTCTATTGGTTTAACATCTGAATCCTCAAGGAGTTTGATAAACTGCTTATAAACCATATCCATTCCCTTAGCAAATGGTGTTTCAAGTTCTTCTTCTGAAACTGATTTAAAGCCTCTTTCAAAGTTATCAATAACTGGTAATAACTTCTTAATAATATCAGAAGCACCCATTTCAAACATTGCTGATTTTTCTTTTTCAGTTCTCTTTCTGAAATTATCAAATTCAGCCATCTGACGCTGTACTCTATCTGTTAATTCAGCGATTTTTTCATCTTTAGGATCCTTCTTTGTAGGAGCTTTACTAGCTTCCTCTTCTGAATCCTCAGTAGCTTCAGTAGCTTCAGAAGTTTCTTCTACTTCGCCCTCTGTCTTAGTAGCTTCTGTATCTTCTTTAACTTCTACTGTTTCTTCCTTCTTAATTTCTTCTGTCTCAGTCTTTGTTTCCTTCTTCGACATTATTTACTAGCCTCCATCAAGATTTTTTAAATACGTTGTCCAACTGACTTCGAATGTTCTGGAGATTCTCCACAACCTTCTCATAATCCATTCTCTTTGGACCTATAATTCCAATAGTTCCTTTTAAGCCATCTGATAATTCATAGGTTGCTGTAACAACACTACAATCTTTCATTGACTCAACTGGTGTTTCATCACCTATATAAACCTGTATGCCTGTGTTCTTAGGATCATCATTATCTACTAATTCACCCTGATCTAGAACTAAATTAGATAAATCATTCTTCTCCTCAAGGGCATATATAAGTTCGCTTGCTTTATCAGAATCGCTAAGCTCTGGATATTTAAAAATGTTAGTTGCGCCGCTAGTATAAATCTTAAGGCTATCCGCCTTATTAATTGTTTCAACGATTGCATCTAGCACTTCTTTAACAATACCTGCATGTTCCTTAACCTGACTTTCTAACTTAGAAATAAGGCTTAAGTTCATTTCTTCAAGTGTTAAACCTGTAAGAGTTGTATTAAATAAGATATTAAGCTTTAATAGATTCTCCTGTGAAATCCCTTCGCTTATCTTAATTACCTTATTACGAATTAAGTTACCTTCCATAACTAAAACTGCCAAAATCTTGTTAGGCTCTAGGCTTGATAATTGAATAAATTTCAACTTATTGCCCTTAACCTTAGGAGTTGAAACCATTGTGGCATAATTAGTTGTTGTAGCTAACACCTTAGCAACATTTTGTAGAAGCTCTTCTACTTTATCAACCTGCTCATCTAGGCTTTCTCTTACATTATCAAGTTCTGCTTCCTTAATTGAAAGTCTTGCTTCTCTCTTTGAAACATTGCTTTCACGCTGTCTCATCATATCATCAACATAGAATCTGTATCCTTTATCTGAAGGAATTCTACCAGCTGATGTATGTGGCTGTATTATATAACCTAATTCTTCAAGGTCAGCCATTTCATTACGTATTGTTGCTGAACTTAAATTAACACCTTCTAGTTTAGAAATTGTTCTTGAACCAACAGGCTCTCCAGTCTCGAGGTAATTATGGATAATCGCCTTAAGAATCTTGACTTTACGTTCATCTAAATCCATGGCACACCTCTCTTCTAATTAACTGTTTATTATTTGTTAGCACTCATTTGGTTGGAGTGCTAATATCAACATAATTAAAATATCACTCTCAGCATTTTATGTCAACAATTTAGAAGTTTTTTTCCATAAACATTTTATAAACTAATAAAAGGGAGAATAGGTTCAATTATTGACATCTTTCAATAATATGATATTATTATAGTAAGTAATTCGTGAAATTTTACATTTTGTATTTATAATAAGGAGGAGCTACCTATGTATCTTAAAAAAATTGGGGGAGCTATACTAACAGCTATTCTTTCCTTTGAGATGTTTACATGTTGTCTAGGTGCAAGTCTTAATGCTAATGAGCAAAATATTATTAATGCACTTTCAAATAATAGTATTTCTGCTAACTATACAACACAGGTTTCTAATTATTTTTTACGTGACGATGTAGAGGTAGATGCAAGCACTGCAAATCAGATTATTTCTAATATTAATGATGCAGTTGCAACTGCTAATAATGCTACAGAGGTTTCAAGCCTTTCAAGCACTCAAAAGCAACGACTATTAGACGATTTAACAAATTCTTGTAATTTACTTGGATTAAACGTTACAGTTGATGCATCTTCAGATACAATTATTATTACAGATAAACAAGGCAACACCGTTGCTGTTGCAGATTATACATCAGGTTCTCTCACTAACTATACAATTAATAACTACAACACTACTAATAACTATAACAACACAAGTAATAGCACAACTAATACAACCAATACAACTAACAATCAGGGCTCTTCATCAAAGGATGCAGGTTATAGTGCTGGCACTAATTCTAATCAAGCTGGTGTTGTTAAGCAAACTGGAAACAATTTATACATAACATATGGCATTATTATTGGTCTTATAGCAATTCTTAGTGTATGTGGTTATGTAACCTTTAAAAAAGATTCTAGCGAGAGGCAATAATATGAATTTTAAACGAGTTAAGACGATAATGGCATATTTTATTATGCCATTATTTTTTAGTTTAATAGGAATTGGCATTGTTATCCTTTTATTTTCTCCATTTTTAAAAAGCGCTATATCAATTGGAAATGCCGTTACTGGTAATGTAAATACTAGATCTAATAAGGTGTATCAGCTATATGACGAAGAGCTTGCTATTAAAACTGCAAACACCATAGAAGAAATGAATCTAGAAAGTATAGAACTATCTGATATATCTATGCCTACTAATTCTACTCAATATGGAAAAATCTATTGTGATAGAGTTGGTTTTTTAGCTCCTCTTTTCTTTGGAGATGATTCTAACATACTTCGTCTTGGAGTGGGACAGTATATAGGTAGTAGCATGCCAGGGTTTGGAAAACCAATCCTTTTGTGCGGTCACAACACAAGCTACTGTCTTCCAATGCAATATATGGAAGTTGGGGATGTTTTGTGTATAAGCACCAACTATGGTTTATTTGAATATACAATAAATGATCTAAGGGTTTTAAATATGTCAGATCCTACAGCTTTTAATCTAAACAAAAACGAAGAAGAACTTATCTTATACACTTGTTATCCCTTTGATTTAATCGGTGCAAAAACGGACAGATTATTTATTTATGCTAAGAAAACCAACGGACCAAGTGTAAGTTATTAAAGATAAATTAAACTCACTATTAGTTACTGGAGGGCCTATGAAAAAAAATACAAAAGGAATCTTAAAGAAATACATTATTCCCACAATAGCATCTTTTGTGCTCTCTATAATGCTTACTGCTCTGGCATATCTAACCGGCACATTTTTAGGACTTTTTAATAAGGACCTAGTAATTGATGCTATGAATAAATCTTCTTATTATGAAGAAGTTAACAAATATACCTTAGAAGCTGCCATAGATTATGCAACTCCTAGTAACTTAGATCCTAGTATATTTGATGGAGTCTTTACCTTGCAGCATACCTACAACGAAGGGAAGTCTTATTTGATAGCCAGTCTTGATGGTAAAAAATATACAATTGAAACAGATTCCATTAAAGATAGCCTTCGCCAAAATATTAATAAATATATAAGCGAACAAAATATAGCTGCTGATTCAATTAATAATGAGGGAATTAATATATTTATTGATGATGTGGCTGATATGTATTCAAAGAATCTTTCAGTGCCTTTTCTTTATTATTACAACGCACTAAAAAAAATAATAGAGCAAATATTTATGATAATGCTTCCTGTCATTATAATTCTTAGCACTATATGCCTTGTAATTATTTTTAAAAGTAATAAGTGGCTACATAGAAACTTACGTTTTATTTCTTATTCTTGCCTAGCTGCTGCTATTATGACAAGCATTATCCCCTTAACTTTATTATTTACTAAGCTATATGCTAAGCTAAATATCACTCCTATTTACTTTAGTAGAATGCTTGCTAGGTATTTAAGGGCATCCCTTAATACATATCTTTATTTTTCTCTTTGCTTTTTTATGCTTGGATGTATAAGCATTTATATCACTTATTATAAGAGAAAAAATGTCCTAAGAAATTCATAGATTGAAAGATTTACAGATTGAAAGATTAAAACCCTGTCCATTTTTTCCATAAAATAGTTTTACCGTAGGGTAGTAAATCTACCCTACGGCTAAAGAAAGGAATTATAAAATGAAAATAAAAAATCTTGTTAGCTTCTTTGTCTATGTTGTTTATTATAGTGCTCTTCAAACTTACTTACAGGAATTGGCTTATCAATAATAAAGCCCTGTATAAAATCGCAATTATTTTCCTTTGCAAATTCAAACTGTTCCTCAGTTTCAATGCCCTCAAAAACAACATTATAATCAATGTCTTTTAACATCTTAACAAGGGATTTTACAACTATTTTTCCCTTTTCTGTCTTTAGAGAACTACTTGCAAATTTCTTATCAAGTTTAATTGTATCTGCAGGTAGTGTTGCAATCTGATTAAGTGACGAAAAACCAGAACCAAAGTCATCCACGCTTACATGGAATCCAAAGTCTCTTAATTCCTTAGTTGTCTTAAAAATCAAATCACTATTCTCTAAAAAGCTCGATTCTAAAATTTCAAATTCAATATATTCTGGTGGTACATTAAACATTCTTTGTAAGTCCTTCATTCGCTTTACAAAATCAGGCTTAACATACTCTTGTCTTGCAACATTAACAGATAGAGGCATAAGATCTCTGCCCTCATCTAACCATCTTCTAAGAATTGCAAAAGCTTTCTCTGTCATAAGCTTATCTAATGTACTAATAATACCAGTCTGTTCAAGAGTAGAGATATAATACTTAGGTTCTACAATATCTCCATCCTCATCAATAATTCTTGATAATAATTCTGCACTTACAACCCTATTCTCCTTAAAGGAATACTGTGGCTGTAAAAACGGAATTACTCTATCATCTTGATGAGCTTTTCTAAAGAGGTTAGATGCCTCCATTTCATTCTCCTTATGAATATATTCTTCAGGATCATAAACCTTAAATGGAATATCTAACTTACCCTTTATACTTGTCTTGGCAATCTTAGCCTTATCAAAAGCTTCTCGTATGTCGATTTTGTTATCATTAAAGAAATAAATGCCAGTATAAACATGAATGTAAATATCTGGGAATCTGTTATTCATAACCTTCTCAAATTCCTCATTCATCCATACTATTCTCTTTAATTCATTATTAGCATTTATATCTCCTAAATCTAGAATAGTTACAAACTGCTCTGCATCTATTCTACATGCACATACGCTTCTTGGATTGCCGACTAAATAATACTTAGCCATATCATCTATAAATACATCACCTGTCTCTTTACTATAGAATTTATTGATGTATTTAAAATTGCTTACATCATTAATTATGATTGCATAATTGCTATTATATTTTGCTATGTGTGCTTTGGCTCTACTTAAAAATTCATTAAAATCATAGAGTCCTGTAATTGAATCTACGCCCATATAAAAACCCCAAAAAAATTTGCTATTACATTGTTTAATCGTTACACAAATATCTAAAAATATTGTATCACGGTATTTTTACCAATGCAATAGCAAATGTGAATATTACTATATAATTTTGTTGTAAATTAATTCATAAATATTTAGACAAATTTTTATAATGTCCATTTTTTACAAAGAAAGAATCTTCTCTACAATATCTTTCATTTCATTTACTTCTACTGTTGTATCATGTAAAACCTTAGCAGTTCTAATTTCTTCAATAGCATTTGGAACCTTAACTTTGCTTATCTTAGCAAGTTCATCTACTAGCTCAAAATCAGATAATGAATCATATTTTGTATCAATGGCATTCATAACAGCTCTTGTGAATTTATAAGGTGATGCTGTTGATGCTATAACAGTCTTAGTATCATCCTTTGTTTCAGCTCTGTATTTATTATAAACAGTTGCTGCAACACTTGTATGAGTATCAATTACATATCCAGTTTCTTCATAAATTCTTTTTATAGTCTTAGCATCTTCATCCTCTGATGCATAATTACCATAGAAATCCTTTAACTGATTCTTCATAGAATCTGAAATAGTATACTTACCCTGTGAGCTTAATTCCATCATTAATTCTTTATTCTTATTAGCATCATTTCCTGCAATTCTATAAATAAGTCTTTCAAGGTTACTTGAAATAAGAATATCCATTGAAGGAGATGTTGTAAGAATAAATTCTCTATTTCTATCATACTCACCTGTTGTAAAGAAGTCGTATAATACCTTATTCTCATTAGATGCACAAATAAGCTTATTAATTGGAAGTCCCATATTCTTAGCATAGAATGCAGCAAGGATATTACCAAAATTACCTGTTGGAACTACAACATTAATCTTCTCATTCTCCTTAATTTCTCCATTAGCTAAAAGCTGTGCATAAGCATATACATAATAAACTACCTGTGGAACTAATCTACCAATATTAATTGAATTAGCTGATGAGAACTGGTATCCTGCATCATCCATCTTTTTTTCTAATTCCTTATCAGAAAAAATCTTCTTAACTCCAGTCTGAGCATCATCAAAATTACCCTTAATTGAAACTACATATGTATTATTACCCTTCTGAGTAACCATCTGCTTTTCCTGAATTGGTGAAACACCATCCTTAGGATAAAATACAATAATCTTAGTACCTGGTACATCTGCAAAACCAGCTAGAGCTGCCTTACCTGTATCACCTGATGTAGCTGTAAGGATTACAATATCATTCTTAACATTATTTTTCTTAGCTGATGTTGTAAGTAAATGAGGTAAGATTGAAAGAGCCATATCCTTAAAAGCAATTGTCTTACCGTGGAATAATTCTAAGAAATAAGCGTCATCAGCCTTAACAAGTGGAGCCATCTTAGTTGTATCAAACTTAGAATCATAGGCACTGTTAATGCAGTGTAATAATTCTTCTTTTGTAAAGTCATCTAAAAATAATTTCATTACTTCATAAGCCACTTCCTGGTAAGTCATCTTAGAAAATTCCACTAAGCTCTTATCTAGAGCTGGAATACTATCTGGAACAAATAAACCACCATCTGGTGCTAAGCCCTTTAAAATAGCTTCTGATGCTGTAACTTTTACGCTGTCATCTCTTGTGCTGCTGTACAAAATACTCATAACTACCTCCGTTATAGACTCCTAAGTCTATATTTTTTCGCCATATTTTCCCTTATCCATTTTCCTTCCATTAGTTGTGACAACTGCGAAGCAGTTGCCATGTAGGCTCGAGCAGATTGCCAAGGGCAATTCTAATGCGAGAGCTTCCATCTATACAGATAAGTTAAGGTTAATTATACAACACTTATACAAAGAAATACAACAAAAAGTTTTTCTGTGGTGCACATTTGTATTTATACCACTGACACTTTATGTAATTGATAGTATCTAAAAATAATGATACAATATTATTAATATATAACGTGATTAATATCTCTAATAGGGAGGTTTTATGGAAAAAGGAATATACCATGCTAGAAAAAAGGATAATACACCCTATTACCGTGTTTCAATTACTTACAAATCAAAGCATATAAGCCTTGGAAGTACTAGTGATTTAGACACGGCTAAAGCTATATATAGCGAAGCCAAAAGAATTCTAAAGTATCCAAAGAAGTATTTTGTTGATCCTGATAATAAAAACATTGGCTACAAAAATATGCATATTTCCCTAGATAAATACATTGTTCTTACTAATTTTAGAGACAACGGAATTTATATTAAGACTCCAATTTATTTACAAAAAAAGTCCTTTCTCTACTTTTTGTCAGAAAGTGTAATTCTAACCTTCTCCATAGATGACCTTTTTTATTACAGTAATCACACAATCCAAACTAGAGGCGGGTATTATTTTGTAAGCGATTATGGCATGCAAACTAGCATACTAAGTAGATATGGTATTAAAAATCACTCTGTTAAAGGCACAGACTATATTTTTAAAAATGGAGATGACCATGACTATCGTTATGAAAATGTATATGTAGTTAATAAATACGTTGGGGTTTCTCAAATTGAAAAAAACGGACGTATTGTATTTAAAACCAAGATTCACATAAATGGTCTCTACACTGTTGGAATCTACAGTAGCGAGAACGAAGCCGCAATGGCATATAATAAAGCAGTTGAACTTGTAACTAAAAAGCTTGATAAAAACTACGCCAAAAACTACATAGAAGGCCTATCAAGTGTGGAGTACGCTGCCCTTTATAATTCAGTTAGATTAAAAAAGACATTCAGAGATTACGTTGAAAAACTATAATCTCCAAATGTCTATAATTTACTGTGGTAATTCTAAAATTACGGCCTTTGATTGAATAATTAAATCATCACTAAGGCTATATTGACTATAATAACCATCTTTACTGTAAATAATTACGCTTTCATTCTTGGCTTTTTTCTTATTATCTTCCTTTAATTGTTCATTATTATCTTCTAAACTAGGAAGATCATCGTTTGTGATTAAATCCACATCACTACTTGTTTCTTCTATATTACCAAGATATATGTAACCCAAGAGTGTTCCCTTAGAATATCTAGTAACCATGCCTTCTTTAGTATATGTCTTAATACCATCATACTGATTTATTCCTGTACTAAGACTATAACTTTTGTAATCAATTGCATGATTATTATTAGCCTCACTTATTGTAACATTTACTCCATCGTAATCTTCTACGTATGCCACATGTCCACTATTATAGTATGACCAAACAGCTATTGAATTAGCTCTTGGCTCACTGCCTACTTCAAATTCATCACTTGACTGTGCGAAATAGTACCACTTAGCAGCATCCCACTTAAAAGGATAGGACTTATTATTAACTTCACTTGCCCTTCCATACGCATACCATGTACATTGTCCGTAATATCCAATGCTTGCAAATATATTAGATGAATTATAGCTATCCTTATTAAAATCTGGGCTTTCACCATAAGCAAAGGTAGTAAGACTGGTTAAACTCATAAGGCTAACGTAAGCAACAATACTTGCAATACGCTTTATGATTTTTCTCATTTTTCTTCTCCTTGTATTGTATTGGTATAATTTTACTCCCGATGCTACATATCATACTATATAAATATTACAAAAGCAATAAAAATATTACGAAATGTTTACTTTTCTTATTATTTATTGTTAATATAGTTAATTAATCCACCTGCATTAATAAGATTCTGCATAAATTCTGGAAATGCTTGTCCCTCATAAGACTTGCCTGTTGTCTTATTAGTAATAATTCCTGTGTTAAAATCCACGCTAATTTCATCTCCATCACTAATTTCCTTAGCAGCCTCTGGGCATTCAATAATTGGTAAACCAATATTAATTGAGTTTCTATAAAAAATTCTTGCAAAAGTTTCTGCAATTACACAAGAAACTCCTGCTGCCTTAATTGAAATTGGTGCATGTTCTCTTGATGAACCACAACCAAAATTCTTGTTGGCAACAATAATATCACCCTTAGAAACCTTGGATACAAAATCCTTATCAATATCTTCCATACAATGCTTAGCTAATTCAGCCGGATCTGATGAATTTAAGTATCTAGCTGGAATAATTACATCTGTATCAACATTATCACCAAATTTAAAAACTTTTCCTTCTGCTTTCATTAATGGCCACCTCTCTATATTAAACTTATAATCCTAAATCACTTGGTTTACTTATCTTACCTGTAATTGCACTTGCTGCAGCAACTGCAGGGCTTGCAAGATAAATTTCTGAATCAATTGCACCCATACGACCAACAAAGTTACGATTAGTTGTTGATACACATTTTTCTCCTGATGCCAAAATACCCATATAACCACCAAGACATGGACCACAAGTTGGTGTAGATACTACTGCTCCTGCCTTAATGAAAGTTTCAATTAAACCTTCTTTAATAGCCTGCATATAAATCTTTTGAGTAGCAGGAATAATAATAACTCTAAGTCCCTTCTTAACATGTCTACCATCTAAAATCTTAGCAGCACATCTAAGGTCGTCTATTCTACCATTAGTACATGAACCAATTACAACCTGATCAATCTCAATATCATCAAATGTTCCCACTACATGAGTATTCTCTGGTAGATGTGGGAAACTTACAGTGGATTCAAGACTTGAAAGGTCAATATCAATAACCTCATCATATTCTGCATCAGGATCAGCACTATATTCTACAAAGTCTCTCTTTGAATGTTCCTTCATATAAGCTCTTGCAAGGTCATCAACTGGGAAAATTCCATTCTTTCCACCTGCTTCAATAGCCATATTAGCAATTGTAAATCTATCATCCATTGTTAAAGAAGAAACACCCTCTCCACTAAATTCCATGGATTTATATAGAGCACCATCAACACCAATCTTACCAATAATGTGTAGAATTACATCCTTACCAGAAACCCAAGGCTTTAACTTTCCAGTTAAATTAAACTTAATAGCTGATGGAACCTTAAACCATGCCTTACCTGTTGCCATACCTGCTGCCATATCTGTTGAACCAACACCAGTTGAAAAAGCTCCAAGTGCACCATATGTACAAGTATGTGAATCAGCTCCAATAATTACATCACCAGCAACTGTTAAACCTGATTCAGGAAGAAGTGCATGTTCAATACCCATTTCACCAACTTCGAAATAATTAGTAATATCATGTTTAGCTGCAAATTCACGAACGCACTTACAATGCTCTGCTGACTTTATATCCTTATTTGGAACAAAGTGATCAGGAACTAAAGCTATCTTGTCCTTATCAAAAACCTTATTTAACTTCATCTTATCCATCTCATGAATTGCTACAGGAGATGTAATATCATTACCAAGTACTAGGTCAAGATCTGCCTCAATTAACTGTCCTGCCTTAACACTTTGAAGTCCTGCATGGGCAGCCAAAATTTTTTGTGTCATTGTCATTCCCATATAAATCATCCTCCATTAACTTATGCAATAAAGACTTTTTCCTAATTCTTAAAGCCACTAAAAAATTAGAAAAAATGTCAGACAAGTTTAAAACATTGTCTGACATGTCTATCTGTATTTTATCTTAAATAATAAAAAATATCAATATTATTATTCTCTGCAATAACTTTTGCATAGCTTCCTGAAATTATTGGCATACTAGGACTTAAGTGTCCAAAATCAGCATCCATTACAATTGGAACATTTAATTCTCCAAGAATTCCTGTTACTGCATTAAATCTATTAAGATTCATAATCGGTTCATCATAATGCATTGGTCTTCCAATAATAAAGCCCTTAGTATATTTAAACCAACCTGCTTCCTTTAATTTCCATAACACTCTTCTTATATCAAACACATTAAGGTCACAGCTTTCTAAAAACCATACAATACCTTCATCCTTGTATTTTGAAATAAAGTCTGAAACCTTATCAAATCTTGTTCCACATAAATTAGAAAGGCAGTCGAGGCAACCACCAATTAATCTTCCTTCAAATACTAATTTGCTATTCTTATCTTCTGCCTTAATATCCTTATCACCAATATAAAGACTAAGTTCTTTTGTATGAGTTAGGTTATAATCTGGTGCCGGGTTATCACTAGTCTTTAAAGATTCAAGCTCAAATTTATCATATCCACTTACCTTCTTAAAAAGTGTACCATCTACATCCCTTTTAAAGCCCTTACCTGTTAAGCACTCCCATGTATCAGTTAAAGACTGATGCCAGTTAGGATTAGCAAAGGCCCCTGCACATACTCCATAAATACTTGCTGTATCACAAAGTATATTCTCTAAAAATGTAAAGTTAGTATTATCTGAATATCCAAGGTAGAATTTTGCCTTGGCATTTTTAATAGCTTCAAAATCAACGTAATCTAATATTTCACACATTAACTCTCCACCACCGCATGAAATAAGGCAATCATTAGAATCTGATATATACATTTCATTTAATTCCTTAGCACAGTTAATTGGTGTAGAACTAATTCCAATACCTTCACCCTTATAGGCATTAGGACCAATATCAAGGGAATATCCCATACTTTTAAATCTTTCTAATGCCATATCAAAGGCTGTCTTATAGGGTTCTGTTGCACATCCAAAGGAAGGAGCTACAAAGGCTATCGTTCCCTTATCTTTTAAAAATTCTGGATAACGCATTATAAATACCTCTTTATTCTATTAATTGCATTGTCCTTAATAAATGGTGTGAAATGTTCTTCAATAAATGCAACTCTTTCTTTTCCGGCTCCATAAATCTTACCATGTTCTATAATTACATTAAGTAAATGAGCATATTTTTCGCTGTTACATTTACCTTTTTCCACAATTAAATAATACTTTCCATCATTTTTATAAAGGCTGTTTATTACACCCCATGTCTTATTTATTCTATTGCACATTTCTTCTAAGTTATCCAATGAATCAAATGCAAAAATGCCAGTTACAAATTTTCTATTCTTATATGACTTATTAGATTTCTTATTGTTTTTTTCTATCTCTGATTTTTCCACCTTAGTTTCATCAACATTGGCGATTTCTTTATCATCTAAGTCTTCTAATTCATTATTATCATCTTCATTAGATTCGTCATTAACATCCTCACTAAAGTCCTTAAAATCAGGTGTCCTAGTATTTTCTATCCCTTTATAGACCTTATCTAATTTATCTTCTATTCTCTTAGCAATATCAGTGCCTGCCTGCTTTAACATACTATTAAAATCATCTTTACCTGCTGAAATTGTAAGTACAATTGAATGATCAGGCTGAGGTGCTAACTGTAAAGACATAACATTGCCATCTAGGTCAATTCCTATGCTCTCTTTAGCCTCTTCCATAATTACATCAACAAGATTGTGAATCTTAGTTGTATCATTTCTAAAGAAGTCATCTAAAGTAATGTTATTATCCTCTAAATCCTCCTTTAAAAGTCTGCACTGAAACTTATTTTCATCAATTCTTTTAAATTCCATATTAACTTCCTTCCTAACCAAGCTATCTTATCTTTAAGCCTGATAATAGTTCATCAATTTCCTCTAATATTCTATGCATAATAAAATTTTTCTCTAATTTGTTTCCGCCTAATCTTATTCTAAAAGGTTTATTATCAAGTATAAGAAAAATATTAACATCTAGGGAATCCATTGTGGATTTTACACTAACTGTTATATAACTTATCCTTTCGTCTAAATCCTTGTCCTTTATTTTATCATAAATTTCCCTTTCCATAAATAGTTCATAAGCGGCATCTCCATCTAATAATCTCTTAGATGAATTTTCTAGACCTTCCCCATCTCTTTCAAGTAAAAGAGCCATTGCCTGACCCATTATTGGTGTCATCATATGTCGATCATAGTTTAAATATTCAAAGCCTCGAAAATTTTCCTTATTAAGTAACTTCAAGGCGCATTCTGGTAAAACCGCACCCACTACATTGCCACTATTTAATTCATTAAGGCAAGAATTAACCCCATCTATTATTTTTACTTTACTATCCGGAAATCTATCCTTTATCTGATATGCTCTTTCCCTGCAATCAGTTGCAAAAATTGGCTTACTATCTATCATAGTATTTTTCTTTAAAACCATTACTGTATCTGTGCTAAGTCGGCTTAAAACCGTAGCTAGACCTAATCCGTTATCAGCTAATACATCCTTAACCGGCCTATTATCTATTACATAAATTCTATCTAAAAAGCAAACTGCCATATCAATGACGTCATTATTTAATGCCTCTGATAATAATCTAAATTCTTCCTTTGTGTTTTTTAGAACCGGCTTTATCTTTATTAACTCCACAAATCTATCTGGATTTACTTTCTGAAGTTCCTTAATTACACTTTCTCCTAGCCTTACAGATAGAGTACTTGCATACACTCCTAGCCTAATATTACAAAAATCTCTTCTCATATTAAATTACCCTTCTCTACTCAAATAAATATCTACTCATTTTATATATTATCACTTGTAGATTAATTATTAAAATGTTATTTTTATTATGCACAAAAATTGGAGGGAGATTATAAAATGAAGCTAAAATTTTCTAAAAAAATTCTACTTATGCCTTTTTTGCTTGGCATTCTTTTTCTTATTAATCCAAGCACTATAAAAGCTGATGAAACTCAAACTAATGAAGCTGTTAGTGTGGATTTTACCATTAATCATTCAAGCAGTGACACAGCACTTGTTACTGATAATTCCTATAAAAGTTCAGTTAAATATCTTGCTGGCACAGGGGTAAGCATTACTACAACTACTCCTATTAAGGGCTTATATATAAAGTGGTATCACAATCCTAGTAGTGAATATACAATTAGCTATAATCAAAAACAGATTAGTTGTGGAAGCAAGGGATTCCTACATGAATATATAGCCCTAGATGAGGAAACTACAGAAGCTACTATTAACCTAACAGAGGATATGAGAATTTGTGAGATTGTAGCTCTTAGTGATGGTAAGCTTCCTATGCAGATTCAAAACTGGGAAGAGCCTTGTACTAATCCTGATATGTTAGTTTTTTCCACTCATGCTGATGATGAAATATTATTCCTTGGGGGAGTTTTAGCAACTTATGGCGCTAGAGATGATGTAAATCTTCAAGTTGCTTATATGTGTGATTTTTATCAATCTGAGCCATATAGAGAGCATGAAGAATTAGATGGTTTATGGACTGTTGGTCTAGTACACTATCCTGTTAAAGGTAATTTCTATGACTATTACTGCGCAGATTATGATGCTGCATTAAAGAATTATTCCTATGCAGATGTTAGTGCCTTTGTAACAGAACAAATTCGTAAATTTAAGCCTACAATTGTGGTAACTCAAGATTTAAATGGAGAATATGGTCATGGTGGGCATCAACTTCTAGCACACTGTGTAGCAGAGGCCGTTGATCATTCCAATGATTCTAGCTTTAACCCTGAATCTGCTGCTAAGTATGGCACACATGATGTATTAAAGACATATCTTCATCTTTATGGTGAAAATCAGATTAATCTTAATTTAAGAACACCTCTTTCATATCTAAATAACCAAACTGCCCTAGATTGTTGTAAAGAGGCTTATAAAAAGCACGAATCTCAGCAATACTGTTGGTTTTATGTAGATGATGAATATGAATACAGCTGTGCAAAATTTGGATTATACAGAAGCTTAGTTGGCGCTGATTCTAATAATGACATGCTAGATAATGTAAGCACAAAGTATGAAGAAGAGCTTGCTAAAGCCGAAGCTAGTAAGGCAGAAGCTGCTAATCAAGAGGCTTTACAGGCTAATGAAAAAAATGCAGAAACTAGTGATGGCAAAGAGACTAGTAAAGGACTTTCACTTAGCGTAAAGCAAATCATATCAACTCTTATTGCATTAATTATAATTTTTATTGTAATATTTTTTCAATTTAAAAGACATGAAAAGGAATACAATAAAAGAGTTAAAGACTACAAAAATGAACATAAAGACGACAAATAAACAAACAAATAAGTAAACTAATAATAAAGCTAGGACTTAAGTTTTAATCTTAAATCCTAGCTTATTTTTATATTAATCTTTGGCCTTTTAATTAGAAGGTTGTAAACTTCTTAGTGCTGTCATCAAGTTTATTAGTTACCTCGTTATTAGTATCCATTGCTACACTAATATCGTTGATTTCATATACAATATCCTGTGAATTATCAGCTGACTGTGAAATTGCTTCTGATGCTTCCTGAACTGATCTTGTAATATTTTCAACTGAACTTGACATTTCATTCATAGCGCTATTTAAACTCTGTACCTGTCCATCAATTCCCTCTAGCATCTCATTAATGTAAATAGCTGTCTCTTCGTACTTCTCACCAATACCTACGTATTCATCGTAATCTGCAAGCACTGTCTTGTTAATAAAATCTAATACCTGCATAGCATTATCTGCAAGTGAATTAACTGCTGTTGTAACTTCATTACTGATATTTTGGATATTGCCTGCTGTCTCTCTAGAATTATCAGCAAGAGTACTGATTTCTTCAGCAACTACAGCAAAGCCTCGTCCTGCTTCACCTGCTCTAGCAGCTTCAATAGACGCATTAAGGGCAAGTAAGTTAGTCTGACTAGCAATATCTAAAATTACATTTGTTAACTCGTTAATCTGTTTAACCTTTTCACTATCCTTAACTGACTGTTCAAGAACACTTGATAAGGTCTTCATCTTATTACCAGTATTATTCTTCTTTTGCTGAGCATCATTCTTAATTTTATTAGCTTCTGTCTGAATTTCTTTAGTCTTACTTGCACCATCTTCAACCTTTGTATTAATACTTTCTGTAGCAATATTTACATCAGAAAGACTACTATCAATTATTGAAGCTGTAGATGATACTGTTTCCATACTAGCTGATAACTCTTCAAGAGCAGCACTAGTATTAGTAATGTTATCTCTAGCAAGGGCAATCTGGCTAGTCATATTCCCTGAAGATGTCTTTAAAGATTCTGTACCATTCTTAACTTCTCCAAGAATATCCTGAAGTGTAACAATAAATTCATTAAAGCCGTCTTTAATATATACTAATTCAGAGCTTGTCTTAGTCTGAACTCTTGCAGTAAGATCACCTTTATTATTCTTAATATTCTGAATAATATTATTAATCTCATTACTTATTTCTTTAACTTTCTTACCAACCACATTATTATTAAAGATTAAGCAAAGAATAATTACAATAAGATAAACCATCATCATAACATTTATAATAGCAAAGGCAGAAGAAGAACATATAGCAATATAATGTTTCATCTGATCTGCAAGCTTAATGCTTTCTACATTTATAATATCAAGTTGTTCTTTCATGGTTGCAAGTAATGTAACAGCATCTCCATATACAACACCTTTAATAGTTGATTTATCTCCTGTCTTAGCAGCAGATATTGCGCTTTCATATTCTTTTTTTAAATCTGTATAAGCATCCTTTAATACTTTCGATGATTCTTTAGCTGTTGCAACTGTTTCAGGAGTACCTCTATAATTATTAAATAAAGTTTCCAAACTTGAAACTGCATCAGACATTTCTGTAAGGCAAGTATTCATTTCATCTATTTTAGAATCTACATTACTTTGTCCACTATCATCCTTTAAATTTAAAAGAATATCATACATTGATGCAAGTGCAAATCCATCATTATCAAGGATTCTCATATCAACCTCAAATACTCTTAAATTTGTTAACATAGACTCTAAATCCTCAGATACTGATTCTGCTGCATCCGTAATTCGCTTAGTTTTATCAACTACAGACGTAATAGTAAACACAAATACACATAAGAGTATTGCATAACTAATCATACTCATTCCAGTAACAGTCTTTAAAAAAGGAATTTTTGATTCCTTTTTCCCACTAACATTAGCCATAAGATAATTCCTCACTTTCATGTTCTTATTTAGTTTTCACGTTTTGTCTATCAATAATTATATATTATTTCTTATAAAATATCAATATAGAATAAAAAAAGAGAAGGATTTCTCCTTCTCTGTCAAGACTCGCTCGCGAGTCTTGCGCGCCGGATTCGGGTCTGCTACTGCAGACAAATTCCTGTCCGAATCCGTGCGCATCCTCGCGGAGCGTTT
>NZ_JNKW01000010.1 GCF_000702205.1 Lachnospira multipara LB2003
TACCGGTGTTTCTTCTGCCACTGGAGGTTCTTCCATTACTGGCATCTCTGCTACTGGAACTTCCTCTGTTACTGGCATTTCTGCTACCATTTCTTCTACCGGTGCTTCTTCTGCTACTAGAGGCTCTTCCATTACTGGCGTTTCCTCGGCTACCGGAACTTCCTCTGCCACCATTTCTTCTACCGGTGCTTCCTCAACTACTGGAGGTTCTTCCATCACTGGTGTTTCCTCTGCCACTGGAGGTTCTTCCATTACTGGCATCTCTGCTACTGGTGCTTCTTCCATCACTGCTGTTTCTTCAACTACTGGAACTTCCTCTGCCACTGGCATCTCTGCTACTGGTGCTTCCTCCGCAACTGGTACTTCTTCTGCTACTGGTATATCCTCAGCCACTGGTGGCTCTTCCATTACTGGTATTTCCTCAACTACTGGAACATCCTCTGCTACTGGCATTTCTGCCACCATCTCTTCCACCGGTGTTTCTTCAGCCACTGGCATTTCTGCTACTGGTACTTCTTCTGCTACTGGCATTTCTGCCACCATCTCTTCTACCGGTGTTTCTTCAACTATCGGAGGTTCTTCTGCCACCGGTGCCTCTTCCATTACTGGTGTTTCCTCCGCAACTGGAACATCCTCAGCCACCGGCATCTCTTCCACTGGTACTTCTTCTACTACCGGTGCTTCCTCTGCCACTGGAACTTCTTCAACTACTGGTATCTCTTCTACTACCGGTGTTTCCTCAGCTACTGGAGGTTCTTCCATCACTGGTGTTTCCTCAGCTACTGGAGGTTCTTCCATCACTGGTGTTTCCTCTGCCACTGGCATTTCTTCCACTGGTGCTTCTTGTTGTGTATCTTCTCCAAATGCATCTATTGTTTCAGCTTGTTCATTCATACTATTAGTTACAGCAGCAGTAATGTCTTTTGCTACATTCTCATCTATATCTTCTACTTTTCGCACCATTTCCCTTAATTCACGCATAAAATCAAGTCCCAATGGTGTTTGAAAAACTAAAGCTCCTGCATCTGCTACGTATATAATCTGCTTTTGTGTTTCATAATCATAGATATCATGAAACTTTGCCATATTCTTGATTTTTTCAAGCTCATCTAGAGCAATATTGTACTCTTCTTCTGTTTCAAACGTATAATTCTTTAGCTTATACTGTCCATCTGCCATAACTTCACCTCACCAAACTCTCTAAGTTTTATTCACTCAAACGGTAAAGCTCCTAATCCTTTGTATTTAGGCTAAATCAAATGTTTTTATGACACAAAAAGAGCGCCATTTGGTTAAAAATAGCGCCTAATAAATATGCACCTGGCTACCATTTTAAAGGCCCTCTAGTTTTGCGTCACAGGATTTCCCCTGCTTTGCCCAATATTGAATTCACGATTTATCTGAAATAATAGTATCACACTTTTAAGATATTTTCAACAGTATCAGAAGTGATATTTGACCTAACATCCCTTTCCATCTATGCTACAAGACTGTCCAAAATTTTCATAAGTAATTGGTAGATTTCTTTCTGCTAAAAAGCCCTCCCAATCTGTGAAAACAGTGCCATCTTCCATAACAATAGCTGGAATTCCTATATCGTTAATTTTCTTTAGTCTGTCAAATATAGGATTTGTGTCTCTCATAATTAAGAAGTCTTTTAAATCCTTAAGATTTTTATTAATATCAACGAATCTGTATTCGATCCCATTATCATCAAAACTTCTTTTGCAATTAATGCAATCCGGACACATCTCGCTTCCATAAACAACTAACATAAAAACCTCCTAACTAAAGGCTATTAGCCCTTTAAATCTCTAGACTGTCTGTCCATATCCTCAACAACAATATCATAGATTTCTCCATGAGTTCTGCAATATGATAAAACATCCCATGGTTCATTAGTGTGATAATGAAGCTTAACTGTTGCCTTATTACCATATTCATCTTCTCCACTATCTCCTGCAATTACCATAGAATCGCCCTTAATATTGTCAATTAAATATTCTCTGATTTCATCTGTTAAATCATCCGCTACATCATCTGCATCTACGTCATCATCAGCATAAACGTCTAATAATAATTGTGTATCATATCTAAATTCAATTGTCTGTTCTGGCATTGCCATGTTCTCTTCCTCCTAAATATAATCTAATACTATTATAATCTAGTTTTTCTCCATTTAAAAGTTACTAAACTATAAACTTACATAAAAAACACCTAATTGAGAAAAAATCCCAACTAGGTGTTAAATTCTACTGATTAATTAAATGTGTTACATCTAAGTACTGTGGTAAACCATCTACATATTCTAGCTTAGCTTCGCCCTTAATAAGTGGCTTTAAGTATGTAAGCATCTCTTCTGTAACGTCATTGCCTCGTTCATTGATCCATTCTCTTGGAACAGCTTTAACTCCATTAGCAATTTCACAAACTGGATGTCCACCATAAACTACTTCATATGGTTTATCACTAGTTCTTGTAATAGTTGCCATTAAACCTGTCTTACCATCTTTAGCTAATTCACATGCCTTTTCACCTAACTTAACTGATTCTTCTAAATCTGTTAATGAAGCCTGATGAGTTGCACATCTTTGTAAAATATTTAATTCTACAGAACGTACCTTACAACCAATTTCATTAGCAATTAAGTGTTCAAGAGCTTTTCCAGCACCACTTAGCTGAACATGTCCAAATTTATCAAGTTTGCTTTCAGAAGCTGAGAAATAATTGCCATCCTTGTCTCTAATACCTTCAGAAATAGCAATTATTACATCATCTTGTTTTTCAAGTAATGCCTTAACATCTTCTACACATTCCTTAGCATCAAAAGCTGCCTCTGGAAGATATATAAGATGTGGAGCCTTACTATATTCGTTTCTTGCAAGTGCTGAAGCTGCTGTTAACCAACCTGCATCACGTCCCATAATCTCCACGATTGTAACTGATTTCACGTGATAAATATATGTATCATGAGCCATTTCCAAAATAGATGTAGCAACATACTTAGCTGCTGAACCAAAACCTGGTGTATGGTCTATATGAACTAAGTCATTATCAATTGTTTTTGGAATGCCTATTACTCTTACATCACTATTAATTGATGCTGCATACTTTGATAATCTATCAACTGTATCCATTGAGTCATTACCACCAATATAGAAAAAGGCATCTATATCATTTTTCTTAAAGAAATCAAAAATTTTCTCATATATTTCCTTGTTATCCTCTGGTAAAGGCATCTTATATCTACATGAACCAAGGTACATAGCAGGAGTTACAACTAGTTTTTCTACAAAACCATCAATTTCATTGATTTTTTCTGAAAGATTAATAAATCTATCTTCTAATATACCTGTAATTCCGTTTAATGAACCATATACATTTTCAAAAATTCCATTTTTTATATTGTAGTTTAAAACACCAGCTAAGCTAGCATTAATAGCCACTGTAGGACCACCTGATTGTGCTATAATAGCATTTTTCATATTACTCACCATTCCTAAATTTATTTTTTGCTTGAGCTATTTTTTGGAATGTTGTTCCAAGCATTTGCTCTGCATTAGATTCTTCCAAGCAAGTAGTATATTCTATCAATGCATCAATTGTAAATATTTTATCGGAAATTTTATTTATCTTACGTATTTTTGTAAGTATTCTATCTTTCAAATCATCCATTTCTTTCTCATCATACATGCAGGTAATTACTACGAAATGATCCATAGATAAACGACCTACAACCCCTGTTATACCTACACATTCCCTTATAATATTTCCAACTTCTCTTAACACAAGCTTAGAAAACTCTCTACCATATACATTTAAGCAATGCTCAAAATCTATTATATCTACAACACTAATGCCATACTTAACATCATTAAATATGTATTCATCACAATACTGATTTGCCTCTGCTAATAAACCCTTTGCATTATAAAGTCCTGTATATTCATCCGTTAATAGTAGTTTTTCATTTTTTAATATATTACCTGGAAAATCAGTAATAATGCCAACTACTCCCTTACATTCTCCGCCTTCATAATATGGATGAACGCTTATAATTACCGGTTTTGTTTCATTTCCAAAGCTCTCAGTCTCAACTATTGTTACACTTTTACCTGTGGAAATGGCATATGCCTCTTTTTTAGTAGTAGATGTCTTCTCAGCCCAATTTAATTCACGCTCTGTTTTTCCTATAATCTCTGACTTATCCTTAAAACCATAAAATTCAAGAAAGCTTTTTGATGCATCAACATATCTTAAGTTAATATCTTTCCAATAACAGTTTACACTTGGATAATCCTCATCCTTAAAATTATTCTTGAATTCATCAATTTCAATAATTTTATCCTTGCATTTAGCTATCTTCTTAGCATAAAGTTTTTCCTCATAACTTGCATTTCTTGCTGTAGAGATAACCTTATTGTTACCAATATAAATACATTCCATAGTCTTCCAGACATAATCCATGTTTTCTTTAATTCTAATATACTCTGTTATTATCTGCTCTTTTGAACTTCTAATTCTATTTTTTAATGTATCCATATCGTAGAACTTCAAATACTTATCTCTATCAGAAAAATATATTCTATCCTCAATATACCTAGCCATATTATTGCCTATATCTTTGCCATCATATGAATAGCTATCTTGATCATTTACATATAATTCTGTATTTGTAAATGTATTTAAATCAAACACATCTATCCTATCATACTTATTAAGCAAGAACTTATCATACATCTGCTTTATAGCCCTGTTGTAATATATTTTT
This sequence comes from Lachnospira multipara LB2003, assembly GCF_000702205.1. Classification (GTDB taxonomy): domain Bacteria; phylum Bacillota; class Clostridia; order Lachnospirales; family Lachnospiraceae; genus Lachnospira; species Lachnospira multipara_A. The sequence goes on from NZ_JNKW01000010.1 coordinate 4,772, forward strand.
TCCAAAAACATATTAACTATATTACAAACATATGCCTTTTTATTATCAAATTCTGCCACTTTACATATTCTTACAACGCAGAATTTCCCATCTATAACAAAATCTGCAGATGCTGCCTTATCTCCTTTTTTATCGGCCGAATTAAATAAACTATGTACTTTGTTATAATAATAGACATTTCTTTTCTCATTAATATAAATTTCTAATTGTTCTGGTGTAGAAAACCTAAATCCGCTTAAGAAGTTTTTAAGGCTGTTGTTATAATAAAGCATAGTTAGCTTATCTTCACATTCTTCAAAAATTGCTATAGGTATTTGTGTATCATAACCCAAATCATCAATTTCATACTTATCGCCTTCCATTATAGGTACACCGCTAAGTACGTTAACTGAACCAATATTGTCATAATAAGACGACTGATATATATATTCTACGCCACCTTCATATGTGTCTATAAAATTAGGAACATCTTCCCAATTCATAGGTTTTCCAAAGTAATAACCTTGTATTTTTTCACATCCTATACTTCTTAGGAATTCATACTGTTCCCTTGTTTCAACGCCCTCTGCAAGTGTCTTAATTCCAATCTTCTTGGCCATATCTATAATTGACATAATAATCATTTGTGACTTTCTATCATTATTAGATATAAATTTCATATCAAGTTTAACATTATCGAACTCGTAGTCTTTTAAAATATTTAAAGAAGAATAGCCACTTCCAAAGTCATCCATCCAAATTTCAAAACCAGCATCTTGAAGTTTTTTTACTTCTTTCTGCATAAATACAGGATCATCAGCCACTGTGCTCTCTGTAATTTCAAAATGAATAATATTTCTTGGGATCTTGTATTTTTTAATATTCTTTTCAATAACATCTAAAATACGATTGTCATTAAAGTCCTGTCTTGATAAATTTACAGATACAGGAAAAAACTTGTTTCTAATTCTTTTATATTCATCGTGGCTTTGACATACTCTTTCTAGAATGCAAAAATCCAGTTTATATACTAAATTAGCTTCTTCAAGTGCAGGCACGAAAACTGCAGGTGAAATCATCCCATATTCAGGATCAATCCACCTTGCTAAAGCTTCAAAACCACATAATTTTCCAGTAATAGATCTTATAATAGGTTGATAATACACATTAATGTATCCGTCATTTACTGCTCTATCTATATTAGCTATTACATATTCCTTCATCTCTTCATTTGACATTTTAGTTCCCCCAAATTATTAGATTTCACGTCACGAAAGAATACTTTTATCGTTAAATGAATTATATCATCAAAACTCTTGTTTATCAACAATATAGATTTCATACATTTTTCTATTATTTTACAAAAAATTAATTTTTATGTTTATTATTCTATTTCTTTTTGATATAATTTAGATGTTCGCGCGTTTATCCCTTGTTTGCTTTATATTCAATCAGTAAACTCGTGAAACAAAATACATTTATTCAAGAAAGAGAGAGAACAAAATGCTTGAAAAAACATTTAAACTCAAAGAACACGGAACATCTGTAAAGACAGAAGTTATTTCCGGTGTAACAACATTCCTTGCAATGGCTTACATTTTAGCCGTAAATCCTAACATCTTAGGAACAGTAATGAATCAGGATGGCGTATTTATAGCTACATGTTTAGCTTCTGCTATTGCTACTTTTGTTATGGGTCTTTGGGCTAACTATCCAATCGTACTTTCTGCTGGTTTAGGTCTTAATGCTTACTTTGCATATACAGTATGCTTGACTGAATTAGCAGATATGGGTGCTAACGCTTTCACAGTTGCTTTAACTGCTGTATTTGTTGAAGGTGTTATTTTCATCGTTATTTCTGCTTTTAAAGTAAGAGAGCAGATTATCAATGGTATTCCTCAGAACGTTAAATACGGTATCACAGCCGGTATCGGTTTATTCGTTGCATTCATCGGTTTAAAGGGTGCTAATATCACAATCGCTAGTAGTTCTACATTAGTTGATCTTGGTGATTTCTCAAGACCAGATGTCGTTTTATGTATTGTAGGTTTACTTATTATTGTAATTCTTAGTCATTATCATGTTAAGGGTTCTGTTCTTATCGGAATCATTTCAACATGGATCTTAGGAATTATTGCTGAGAAGATCGGTTGGTATGTTGTTGATGTTGAAGCTGGCGTTTACTCATTAATTCCTAATGGAATTGTTAGTGTAACAAGCTTTAACGGTTTAAAAGAAACAGCATTTCATTTAGACTTTGCATGGGCTGGAACACATATCATCCAGTTTATTGCTATTCTATTTAGTTTCTTATTCGTAGATTTATTCGATACAGTTGGTACAGTAGTAGGTGTCGCTGATAAGGCTGGCTTACTTGATGAAGAAGGTAAACTTCCAAGAGTTGGTAGAGTATTCCTTGCTGATGCTATCGGTACTGTAATTGGTGCATGTCTTGGTACATCAACAGTTACTTCTTTCGTAGAATCTTCTGCAGGCGTTGCTGAAGGTGGTAAGACAGGTTTAACAGCTTGTGTAGCAGGTTTATTATTTATCGTTGCTTTATTATTTAGCCCTGTATTCTTAGCTATCCCTACATTTGCTACATCTCCAGCACTTATTTATGTTGGTATGCTTATGGTAACTTCAATTACTAAGATTAACTTTGAAGAAGATACAGCTGATGCTATTGCTGCTTATCTTGCTATTGTTATCATGCCATTAACATATTCTATTTCAAACGGTATCATGTTTGCAGTAGTTTCTTGGGTAATTGTTAAGGTATTTACTAAGAAGGCTAAGGACGTTAGTCCAGTAATGTGGGTAATATTCGTATTATTCGCACTTAGAATTGCTACTTTAATTACTAACTTCCACTAGTATTTAAATTACAATTAATAATAAATAAGCCAGAAATACATAAGGTATTTCTGGCTTATATTTTTACTAACTAATCCTTTATATTAAATAATTTCTTAGCATTTAAATTTGTTATATCTATTACTTCCTGTGGAGTAATACCCTTTATTTCTGCAATTTTTTCTGCTACAAATCTAATATTTCTGCTATCATTTCTTGTTCCTCTATGAGGTTCTGGTGCCATATATGGACTATCTGTTTCAACTACTAATTTTTCTAAAGGTAAATGTTCTACCACTTCCTTTAATTTTTTGGAATTCTTAAAGGTTACTACTCCGCCAACACCTATATAATATCCTAGTTTTAAAAACTCCTTACATGCTTCCCATGAATAGGAATAGCAATGTATTATTCCACCTGTCTTATAGGCATACTCCCCATTACTATTCTTAGTGTTAGATAAAATATCAAGTGTATCCTTACATGCATCCCTTGAATGGATAATTACTGGTAAATTCAAATCTGAAGCCAATATTAATTGCTTAGTAAAGCTCTCAATTTGCATATCCCTTGGTGGTTCATCATAGTGATAATCTAAACCTATCTCACCAATTGCAATCACCTTTTTATTAGCAGAATTTTCTCTTAGCCACTCCATTACTTCATCATTAAGATTTAATATATCCTCTGGATGAAGTCCTATGGCCGCATAAACATTCTCATATTTATTAGCAAGTTCTATAGAATCATTACAACCCTTAAAGCTAGCTCCTACATTAACAATTTTTTCTATTATTCCATCTTCTTTTAGCATCTCATTTAATAATTTATCTCTATCTTCATCATAGGATTCATCATCAAAATGCGCATGTGTCTCAAATATCTTCATTTTATTTCCTCGCTTTTTTATAAAACAATTGCTTTATTATACACTTTCTTTTTACAAATTTCTACATCAAGCAAAAGCTTTCCGAATTACAATAATTTATGTTATAATATTACAAGATTATTTGTTTTGTAAAAAAGTTTTGGAGTACTATTATGTTAGAATTCTTATTAAGACATGATGAAGCCCATATACAAGCTTCCGCTATTGTTTTTGACATTATTCTAATATTATTTTCTAATGTGCAAGTTAAGAATAACAAGCTAGGTATTTCATTTAGAAATTTACTTTATTGCGGTACATTTCTTACTATCATCGAAACCACTCTATCTTGGCTTGAAGATCTTCCTAATTGTGCACTTAGTTTTTATGTCATAAATTCCCTAAATATGCTAGTTTACTTACTAATAATCACTCTAGGTTTTGGCCTTGCAGCCTACTTTGAATTATCCTTTGGCAGTTTCAACAATAAAAAAATATGGACATTTAACCTTATAGTTTTTATTGCTTATATTGTAATACTTATAATCAACATATTTACAGACTGCATTTCAATTTTTAATTTAGACACTAAACTCTATAGCCACGGCCCCCTCTTTTATACTGTTGGAGTTCTTTTTCCTGTGTATTCCTATGGTTTTTGCCTTTTTATATACATTAGAAATTTCAAAAATATCAGTACAAGAATTCGTCCTGCACTGTCATTAACTTTCTTAATCATTGTAGTTGGTATTGTATTTCAACCTCTAGTTAATGGTAAAATCACAATTACAGGACTTCTTATATCTATCGGAATGTTCATACTTTATATGACAGTAGAAACTCATGACTATATGCAATTAATTGAAGCCAATCAAAAGCTTTTAATCGCAAAAGAAGAGGCCTATAATGCCAATAAATCTAAAAGTGCTTTTCTTGCTAATATGTCTCACGAAATTAGAACTCCTCTAAATGCATTTCTAGGTCTTAATGATTTAATTATAGAAGAATCTATGGATTTTGAAACCTTAGAGTTAGCTGAAAATATTAAATCTGCAGGAAATGCTCTGCTCTCAATAATTAACGAAATACTCGATATCTCCAAAATTGAGACTGGAAAAATCGAAATAAAAAATACTCCATACAATCTTGGGGATATTATTAGAGATATTGATGTAATAATTAGAACTAGAGCCAAAGACAAGGGCATTCCCTTTATAATGGATATTGATGAAAACCTTCCTAATGAACTAATCGGCGATGTGGCAAAAATACGACAGGTAATTATTAATGTTCTAAATAACTCAGTAAAATACACTTCATCCGGAGCTATAGTTTTTACTTTAAGAGGCAGCGTTCAAAATAATACCTTACTTCTTAAAATGCAGATTTTTGATACTGGTATGGGTATTAAAAAGGAGGATTTATCACACCTTTTTGAAAGCTATAGACGTGTTGATTTAAAGAAAAATGTTAATATTGAGGGCACTGGACTTGGTCTATCTATAGTAAAACAGTCCATTGATATGATGGGAGGAAGTATTAGTGTTAGAAGTAACTATGGCCTTGGAACCTGTTTTTATATGGAGATTCTACAAACTATTAAGTCCTACGAAACAGTTCATGAATACCTCCATATGCAAAAACAGAATGGCATCAGTAGAATTACAGATAGCTTTACAACTCCAAACGCCAATATTTTAATTGTGGATGACAATGACATGAATATTAAAGTAGCCTGTGGTTTTTTAAAATCCACTAAAGCTAACTTATTTACTGCAAATGGTGGTCCTGAAGGCTTAGATTTACTTGAAAACAACAAATATGACATTGTTTTTCTTGATTCCTTTATGCCAATTATAGACGGCACACAAATTTTAAAGAAAATCAGGTCAAATCCTAAAAATATAAACTATAACACACCTATTATTGTACTTACGGCCGATGCCCTATCTGGTTCTAAGAAAAAGTACTTAGATCAAGGATTTAACGACTACTTAAGTAAACCTGTTAATGCTAGCCGCCTAAAGGAAAAACTCATTAAGTTTCTTCCTAAGGAACTAATTGATTTAACTAATACAACTGTAAAGGATAATAATTTAAGCACACCAAAAAATATTATTAAGAACGAAATCGTTATGCCAAAACTTAACAATCACCCTGATAATCTAGTTAATTGGAAAGAAGGCTTAAATCTTTGCAGAGGAAATAAAACTCTTTACAGGGAGCTTCTTGATGAATTTATTCGAATTAAACCAGAAAAACGTCTTGAAATTAACAATGCCTTTGAAAAACAAGATTGGGATTCTTATAACATATTGACTCACTCACTTAAATCCAATGCCAAAACCATAGGTGCTAACCTTTTATCAGATGCCGCCATGGAAATGGAATATGCTAGTAGAGCCATTCTTGCTGGTGAAAATATTAATTCAAACGTTGCCTTCATTAAAGAAAAACATAGGATTTTACTAAAATTGTATGATGATGTACAGGAGGAACTATTATGGATTTCATTCTAAGACATCCTAAAATTAATTTTGAAATTGCTGCTATAATATTTGATATTATAGTGGTTATTTTCTCATGGAATCATTCATACCGAAACGAAAAAACAGCCAAGGCCTTTAAAACAGTAGCAATCTGCTGTCTATTACTAACTACATGTGAAGTTGCTCTTCCATTTATCTTAGAACTAGACAGCTCTTTTAACCTTGTAAAATCCTTTGTAAACTCACTGCAATTCGTTTTTTCATTATTAACTTTATATTCTTACTCAAGATATATGCAGTATTACACCAAAATAACCATGTCTAAATTACTAACACTCATAAACCGCATATTCTTAATAATAAATACAGCATTAATTCTTAGTAACCCTTTTACACACATTATTGATTACTATAATCAAGCATCTAATTCTTTTATTAATTCTTCTGGATATATTTATGTAGGCTACGTCCCTGCAATGTTTTTTGCATGCGAAGCCCTACTTATATACTTTATAAGTTTTAAAAATTTACTGCCAAGAGAAAGAATCGCTCTTAGTTTTATTTTTATAATGTCCTTAATTGGCTCATTTTTACAGCCTATGTTACATGGTCAATTAAAAATTATAGGGCTGTTCTCTTCATTTAGCATATTTTTATTATACCTTTCTCTTGAAAACAGTGATTATCACAGTCTTTCCCTAATCAAGGAAGAATTACAAGAAGCTAACGAATCTGCACGAAACGCCAATAAGGCTAAAAGCGTATTCCTTGCCAACACTTCTCATGAAATAAGGACACCTCTGAATGCTATGCTTGGTATTACTGACATAATTTTAAATACTTCCAACGAAGAAAATGTACTTTCATATGCTAACGATATGAAAATTGCCGGTAATAGCCTTTTGCATATAATTAATGATGTACTTGATATTTCTAAGATTGAAGCTGGTAAGCTAGAAATTCTTAAAAATGAATACCACTTTGCAAGCCTTATTGATGAACTCAATTTCACCTATAAATTAAAAGCAGAAGAAAAAGGACTAGAATTTATATTTGATGTTGATGAAGATCTCCCTGATTTACTCATAGGAGATGAAGCTCATTTAAGGCAAATTCTTAGTAATATTCTTAGTAATGCCGTTAAATTTACAAAATCTGGCGAAGTAAGATTCTCTATATTTGGTGTTGTAAAAAAGCCAGAAGTTTACTTTACTTTTATCATATCAGATACTGGTATTGGCATTAAAGACGAAGATTTATCCCATCTTTTTGAATCCTTTAAAAGGGCTGATATGGAAAACAATAGAAACATTGAGGGTACAGGGCTTGGCCTATCTATTGCCAAACAGCTAATTGATAACATGGATGGACAAATAAGTGTTCATAGTAAATACGGTGACGGCTCTATTTTTACAATTAAAATCAAGCAGCAAATTGCTGATGATATTAGTATTAACGAATATAGAAACCTATTAAAAACACAAGAAAAGCAAACAAATGATGCCAATTCTAAACTAGATTTAACGGATAAAAAAATACTAATTGTAGATGATAATGATATTAATATTAAAGTTGCCCTTGCATTCTTTAAGTCATTTAACGCAGATATCACTACATTTAATGACAGTATTGAAGCCTTTAGAAATATTCAGATTGTAAAATACGATTATATTTTCCTTGATGATTACATGCCTAAACTTTCTGGAAGTGGACTATTAAAGAGAATGCGAAGTCTTCCTAATTGTCCTAATAAAGAGACTCCTGTTATTGTAATGACTGCCAATACTAATATTGAGGATCGTAATAATTACCAAAAACTCGGATTTAACGGATTCCTTGGTAAACCTATTCAAAATGAATCACTAGAAGAGCTTTTTAAAAAATTATAACAAACGAGAGAAAAGCGATAATCTAACGATTACCGCTTCTCCCTCAAAACACATTTACTTATATCGAAAATTAGTTGTTAATTAATTTATCGCTTTCATTATTCCAGCTGTAAAGCTTTCTAATGTCTGCGCCTACCTTCTCTGCTGGATGTTCAGCTGCAAGCTTTCTCATAGCATTGAAGTGAACCTGTCCACCAGCTTCTGACATATCTAATAAGAATTCCTTAGCAAATGTACCATCCTGAATATCTGCTAAAACCTTCTTCATTGCTTTCTTTGTATCCTCTGTAATAATCTTAGGGCCTGTAATATAATCGCCATATTCAGCTGTATTAGAGATTGAATATCTCATACCAGCAAAACCTGACTGATAAATAAGGTCTACGATTAACTTCATTTCGTGTACGCATTCAAAATATGCATTACGTGGATCATAACCTGCTTCAACAAGTGTCTCAAAACCAGCCTGCATTAATGCACATACACCACCACAAAGAACAGCCTGCTCACCAAAGAGGTCAGTTTCTGTCTCTGTTCTAAATGTTGTTTCTAAAATACCAGCTCTAGCTCCACCAATACCAGCACCATAAGCAAGTGCCATATCAAGAGCCTTACCTGTCTCATCCTGTTCTACAGCTACTAAACAAGGAGTACCCTTGCCAGCCTGATATTCAGAACGAACTGTATGACCAGGTGCCTTAGGTGCGATCATTGTAACATCAACACCCTTAGGAGCCTTAATTAAACCAAAATGAATGTTAAATCCATGAGCGAACATAAGCATGTTACCTGGCTCTAAGTTTGGTTCAATATCTTCCTTGTATAACTTAGCCTGCTTCTCATCATTAATAAGAATCATGATAATATCTGCCTTCTTAGCAGCTTCTGCTGCTGTATATACTTTAAGGCCCTGCTCCTCTGCTCTCTTCCAAGACTTAGAACCTTCGTAAAGACCAATAATAACATTACAGCCTGATTCCTTTAAATTAAGAGCATGTGCATGACCCTGACTACCATAACCGATAATTGCAATTGTCTTACCTTCAAGTAAAGCTAAATTACAATCTGACTCATAGAAAATTCTTGCTTCTGCCATTTTTCTATACCTCCATAAAGTGTGTTTATTGGATTTAAGCTAAATCATCTTCCTTCCTCACAACGGGTTACCTCATACCGTTTCTGATTTAGTTTAAATTAATGTTGTATAACAACTTAATATCGTTGTCTGACAACAATAATACAGCAATTTTTCTATGCTGTCAATGCAATTTGAGAAATTAACCTAATACTTCTGTGATATTTTTCATAATATCCTCAGCCAAAAATGGTTTCGTTATAAATCTCTTAGCTCCACACTTTAATGCCTCTAGAATTTTGTCTTCCTGACCAGCTGCTGTAATCATAATTACATTGGCATTGCTATCATATTCCATAATTTCTTTCAATGCCCCATTACCTGTTAATTTTGGCATTGTAATATCTAGTGTTATTAAATCCGGCTTATATTCCTTGTATGCATCAACACCTTCTATACCATCAATAGCCTCACATACAACTGTATATCCATTTTCTTCTAATATTGTCCTAAGAATTTTTCTAGAAAGGGATGAGTCATCTACAATAACAACACTACCCTTACTATCCTCTGACTCAGGGCTTCCCTCTAATACCTCTATATTGCCTTCTATTGGATCCTCGCCTATTTTTACCTCTGAATTAATTGCTATGTAAAATAAGACTTTTTTGTCTTCTATATAAAGCGGTAGGACATAAGCATCACCCATAGCGCTTTGATTTTCATAAGCATGCTGTGGGAATATATCTACTTTAACCCCCTTATGAAATATATTTGTTGCAAATAAGCCTGAAATACAATTAATAAATTCTCCAACTGCATCATATACATCTTCATTTGCCTCGGTATATTGTTCATCTGCATATCTATTAGCAATTAAAAGCATTCCATCCTGATTATCATCTGCTAAAAATCCAATATGAATATCCGCATCACCTTTCAATTCCATTGTAACAAATGATTTATAATCAGCCTGTTTTACTCTAATTATTCTGTCGATGTAAAAATCTGTACTTACAAACCTGGTTATATTTCTTAACATAAGTCCAACAAGATCAGTAACAAATGGCTTTGAAGCAAAAGCAAACATTGGAACCACTTTATCAAATTCATCATGTTTAAGTGCTTCTAATTCATTCTCATCGAATCCTTGCCTCTTCCTAAAATCCTCAATATAACCATTTATTTCAGCTAAGAATAATCCCTTATCCTCACATAATAATTGAATGAATTTTACATAATCCCCTTCTTGCATTGAAAGAAGTTTGTCTAATTGCTCCTTTGATAAAAAATTATTATTAACGGCAATTTCTCCAAACTTTGCATCCTCTATTGCTTGAAGTCTATGTATTTCTTTTACTTCTGTTTCGGTTAAATATCCTTCTTCTATAGCAAGAAAGCCGATTTTAATTCTTGTATTTCTAAGTGCAAGTATAATGTCCTCATACTCATCCTTAGTGATAACATTCATTTCAATTAAATATTTACCAAAAAGCTGACAAAACATAGTGCTACCACCTTTCAATTCTTCACGTCTTAATATAATCTGATTATATCAAATCTATATTTTAAATTCAATAAATCATTTTATTATTTATAAATTTAAAAATAAAGCGTGTATAACCATGTTAACTGGATATACACGCTTTATTTTATAAACTCTCTGTTAAATTGCCATCCCACAAGGCATGTCTTAAATGCATTATACTTGCACTCTTAAGACCTGCTGAATCTCTTCGCTCTAAGAATTTCATAATTACAATATGATCATTGTATGCATCCTGTGCAATCATATCTAGATTTTCTTCAAGGGCAAAGGTTTTTTCAATTGTCTCTGTGAGAATTGGTGTGAACTGAGTTAAAAAATCATTATGTGATGCTTTCATAATAGCACCATGGAAATTGACCTCTGACTCAATTCTTTTCTTTGACTTTGGATTTTTCTTTATCTGTTTCTGACAAATATCTCCAAGTCTAAGTATCTCTTCAATTTCTTCATCTGTTGCTCTCTTTGCTGCAAGTGCAGCTGCTTCTGGCTCAATTATAAGCCTTGCTTCATAAAGATCTCTTAATGTAACTTTCATTGCAAGAACATCTTCTACGTGAAGACTGCCACCATCCACGTACTGGTTTAAGACATCTGATACAAAAGTACCTCGTCCCCTATAAACCGTAAGTAATCCTTCCGAAACCAGGATTCTGATAGCCTCTCTTAGCGTGGTTCTTGATACCTTTAACTCATCAGCTAACACGTTTTCGTTAGGTAGTTTCTCACCAGGTTTATACTTATTCTTGTCTACAATCATACTCTTTAGTGCACTAGCCGTTCTTTGAGAAAGGTTCTCTTTGTTTTCAATCTGCATAATTGTCCCTTTCTGTTATTAACTCTTTACTACATATCTTTTTTTAGGCCCAAAAGATACTCTTCCCATTCATTCATACCCTCACCTGTCTTGGCAGAAACAGGAAAAATACGAACATTAGGGTTAAGCTTCTTAACTGCCTCGTAACATTTATCTTCATCAAAGTTGAAAAAACTCTTAGTATCGTATTTTGTAACAACTAAAGCATCTACCATGCTAAACATTAGTGGATACTTTAATGGTTTATCATCACCTTCAGGAATAGATAGAATCATTACATTGACGTGAGCACCTGTATCAAATTCTGCAGGACATATTAAATTTCCTACGTTCTCAAGTACTGCAATATCTATATCCTCAATTCCTAATTCAAACACGCCTCTTCTTGTCATACCAGCATCCATATGACACATACCATCTGTATGTACCTGAATACTTTTAGCACCATTTTCTTCAATTGCAATAGCATCCACATCTGAAGCTATATCTGCTTCCACAACCCCAAATCTTATCTTATCCTTAAGATCTGTTATTGTTCTTTTTAGAAGAGTTGTCTTTCCAGAACCTGGGCTGCTCATTAAATTAATAAGGCAAACCTTAGCTTTAGTTAGTTCATCTCTTAAATTCTTAGCATCTAAGTCATTAGATTCTGTAACGCTTTTATTTAATTCAATTACTCTCATATGTTCCCTTTCTTATTTCAGCCTTTAACCATGATATCCACTTATCAAAACCTTCTCCTGTTAAAGAAGAGATTGGTATAATTTCCATATCAGGATTTAGTTTATCCACATTAGTTCTTAATGCATCAAAATCAAAATCAAAAACTGACATAGCATCTATCTTATTAACAAGTAAACAATCACTTACCTGAAACATTAAAGGATACTTTAATGCCTTATCATCTCCTTCAGGAACTGAAAGGATCATTACTCTTTTATTAGCTCCCACATCAAATTCTGCAGGGCATACCAAATTTCCTATATTTTCAAGAAAAACCACATCTAAATCTTCACAACCAAGACCATCTAGGCCATGTTTTGCCATGGCTGCATCCATGTGACATGAACCACCAGTATGTAGCTGAATAACCTTAGCTCCTGTCTGTTCAATTGTCTTAGCATCCACATCTGAATCCACATCAGCTTCCATAACACCAATTCTAAATTCATCCTTTAATGCATTAATTGTTCTTACAAGAGTTGTTGTCTTACCTGCTCCTGGACTAGCCATAAGATTAATAAAAAATACGTTCTTCTTTCTTATTTCATCTCGAAGGGCATTAGCTTTTATATCATTATCATTAATAATATCTGCTTTAACATCTAATATCTTAATGTCTCCCATTATAGTGCCTCCTGTGTTTCTTTCGCAAAAAATATTATGCATAGAACTACACAAAAAGTAGATTTCCATACTTATATATTTTATAGTAAATTAGACAATTAATCAATAGTTGTCTGACAACCTATAGTATATGTTTTATTTTTTGTTTTTTCGTTTGCTAACTAACTTTTAGCCTTTTTCCTATACTTTCTTCTCTTTAGATTTCTTCTCTTTTTCTGACCCTTAGCCTGTCTATAATTATTAATAGTCTCTTTAATAGCTTCATAATCTCTTTCAAACAATTCTTCGCTAATAAGATCATTTAACACAGCCTCAGGTACTGTTTCTATTATCTTATCTCTAACCCATGCCTTGCTTTTATAGTCGTATTTATGCATATTATTTATTTGTTGTATATGAGCAAGTTCAGGTCTCCAAAGTAGACTAAGCTTGTTTTTAATTGACATATCAATGCCTAATTTAGCAGCCCTAAGTATGTAAAAATCCAACTTTCCATCTATTAACTCAACACTTATTATTCCCCAATTTTCAGGAACATGCTCACTTGCATGTGCCCCATGACTAGAGCCTACCACCAAATAGTTGTAGTCAAAAAAGGCATCGTAATCCTTTACCTGACTTTTAAGTCTTGTATATGTGTCTGCATCACTTTTTATCTCAATACCAATTAAGGCACCGTCAATAACTCCAATAGCATCAGCTCTAGAATCTCCTATATTTACCTCTTCTAGGATTCTAATTTTCCCATATAGTTCTTCTAAATAAATGAATAAATCTTCCCTAATGTCCTTGTCATACAAGCTAAATTTCTTCATGTTATCTCCCGTATAAAAATCTATCTTTTTTACTCATATTATTATAATTCTGAATTTCCTTATTAATTTCAGATGCAACTGAATCGAGTATCATTTCTAAAAATCGATCAATACTTACCTTTAGTACTTTAGCTATCTTAGCAGTTGTAACCAAATAAAGAAAGAAGTTTTTTACAAAAAAATAAATGAGAAAATATGGGATAAAATATAATATAATAAAAACATATTCTAATAGCGTACGTGTTGGAAACATTCCAGACCATTATAATAAAAAGAAACGACAAAAAAATATCAACCATATTCCCTAATTCAAATCAAACAAGTATTTTAAGGAGGAAAAAATAAATGAATATAACAAAACTAAAAGAAACTATAGAGAGAAGAAACAAATTAGATATTAATGATGATTATGCTCTTGAAGAATGCTGGAATATTTTCACTAACATTCTTACTAACAACATTGATGAAACTATAGATTTTCTAAAGACTTGTACTGAGGACGAATTCTATGGTGTGGCTGAGGTATTCCCAGAAATCATTTCTAAAACTCAAAGTCATGAAATCTACAATACAATGATTGCTAGAAACGAATCACTAGAAAACCAAGAATATAAAGAAAGTAATCAAACAGATTTACAATTTGCAAAGGAAGCCTTCATAAATCAGTAATAATAAAAAATTATCTTTTACCAAACTAAATTATATTCGTTACTTTGTGAACTACTTCGACTTAATGCTACGCATTTGAAGTCGGAGCTTCCTGCTTCAACCACTACTGCATCGGTTACGATGATACGCAACTCAATGTCTTACACAATGTCCACAGGCGTATAAGTTAGGGCTATTCCATCCCTACTGTAATATTTGATTTTAAGCTACTGCAAAAGATTCGTTTAGTATACGTAATCCCTCACGTAAGATATTAATAGCAGCGTTCTGGTCACGGCTTATTGTAAGACCGCAATCACATTTCATTGTACGAATTGTAAGATTTTTCATCTCAGGATGTATCTTTCCACAACAATGACATATCTGTGATGATTGAAACCACTTATCTACTTTTACAAGATATTTGTTTCTTTCTAATAATTTATATTCAAGCATTGACAGAAACATACCGTATCCATTATCAAGAGTAGCTTTGCCATTACCAAAACCTTTATTTGACATAGATTTCATGTTCAAAGATTCTACGCATACAACATCGTACTGATTGGCTATCTCAGTAGATATTTTATGTAGATTATCTAATCTCTGATTAGCGATATGTCTATGTATTTTGTTTACTTTACGGAGTTGCTTTAGGTAATTATTGGATTTGATTTCATGCTTTTTAGAGCCTTGCATACGTGACAGCCTACGTTGTGATTTAGCAAGCTTATCATGGCTTTCACGATAGTATTTGTGATTTGTACCAACGTTACCATTATTATCTACATACAAACCGTCAGAAGCATAATCTAGACCAATACAGTTATTCGTGTCTGCTACATAGGTATTTATACTATCTGCAATCTCAAACAATACGGAAATATAGAACTTTCCATCAGATTCCTGTGATACAGTAGCTGATTTGACTATCCAGCTATCATTAGGCTTACGATGGATAACTGTCTTCACATGACCGATTTTAGGGAGTCTAATGCTGTTATCAGTAATGGCAACAGTACCATGCTGATTGTTTGTAGTATATGACTTACGGCTGCGTTTTGCAGATTTGAATTTAGGAAATCCGTTGTTTTTCTTACGGGATTTGCTAAAGCGGTTCTTGAAAGCGCTTTGTAGGTTTAGTTGTACATTCGCTAAAGCAAGACTGTCTACTTCCTTGAGATATAGATAATCCTTTTTGTATTTGGCAGGTGTTACAGTAACAAACTTACCTGTAGACTTGTAGCTCTCAATTTTATCGGAAAGCATGAGATTATAGACCTTGCGGCAACAGCCGAAGGTCTTGGCAAACATAACACTTTGTTCAGTTGTAGGATATACTCTGTACTTAATTGCCTTATTTGCCATCTTTCTTTCCTTGTGATTGAATATATTGTTTAATAATATCTACCGTAACACCGCCTAAGTAATACGACAGATTTATACTTATATTATACAATCAAATTGCAAAGCAGTCAAACAAATGTTCTCATAGCAATTATATATAACAATAAATGCCTTGTTATTCGCAATTCATCCCGCCACCTATAGAGGTGGGTGATTTCTTGCTCGCGGCGTGTTAAAGAACGCAGTGACACAACGTGCCACTGCGTTCTTATTAATCAATAATACATTTTTTAATTTGTCAAGACTCGCTCGCGAGTCTTGCGCGCCGGATTCGGGTCTGCTTCAGATGTAGCAAACACTCCGTGTTTGCTACTTAGCGTCAGCCTAATTTTGCGAAGCAAAATTCTAATAGCTGATGTTCCTACTACAGACAAATTCCTGTCCGAATCCGTGCGCATCCTCGCGGAGCGCTTAACTCAGTCGGAGCTTGTACCCCGACTGAATATAGTTTGTCATAACCCCCATCTACGCTATTACTGTAGCAATCATATAATGATTGCTATGTAGGAGCCGCCCATAGCCGCCAGGCTATTCTCATGGCGGACTCTTCCCCAACGCTTAGAGGTTGGGGATTTCTCCGACTGAGTTAAATTGCATATCATAAAGCCCACGATAAATACCATTTTTCTCCATAAGCTCATCGTGACTTCCTTCTTCCTCTATGCCATTATCGGTAAGAACTAGGATTTTTTGGGCATTTCTAATAGTTGAGAGTCTGTGAGCAATTACAATAGTAGTTCTGTTAGCTGCAAGGGATTCAAGACTATCTTGAACTACTTTTTCTGACTCATTATCTAGAGCGGAAGTTGCTTCATCAAAGATAAGTATTGCAGGATTCTTTAAAAAGACTCTTGCAATTGAAATTCTCTGCTTTTGTCCACCAGATAACTTAACTCCTCTTTGGCCAATATCCGTATCATAACCATCTGGCATAGCCATAATAAATTCATGTGCATTGGCATTTTTAGCAGCCTCAATAACTTCCTCTCTTGTGGCATCTGGGCGACCATAAAGAATATTTTCATAAATAGTACCTGAGAATAAATATACATCTTGTTGTACAATACCAATGTTACTTCTAAGGCTCTTTAGAGTTACATCTCTTACATCTTTGCCATCAATCTTAATAGATCCAGAAGTTACATCATAAAATCTAGGAATTAAAGAGCAAAGGGTTGTCTTACCTGCACCAGAAGAACCTACTAGAGCATAATAAGCACCTGCTGGCACCTTTAAATCCACCTTTGATAAAACCTCTTCTGTGGCATCTTCATATTTAAATGAAACATCCTTAAACTCTATCTCGCCATTTTTAACTACAAGCGGCTTAGCCCCCTTCTTATCAGTAATATCAGGGACAATATCCATAATTTCTCTAAATCTTTCAAAACCTGTATAACCATTCTGGAACTGCTCTGTAAAGTTAATTAATGTATTAATAGGCTCTGTAAGAACACTAATATAAAGCATAAATGTTACTAAATCTGTAGCTGTAACACTTTTATTAGCTATAAGAATAATTCCAGAAACAATTACTAATACCTGTACAATTGTTGTAAAAGTACCAACTCCTGCTTGGAAAACTCCCATATAGAAATAGCTATTTTTCTTAGCATTTAAAAATCCAAGATTTCCTATTTTAAATTTTTCATTCTCAATTTCCTCATTGGCAAAGGATTTTACCACACGAATTCCTGATAGATTATCTTCAATCTGACCATTAATTTCAGCTATCTTGGCACGATTATTCTTAAATGCACCTCTCATTTTCTTATTAAGTATATAAGAGAAAATAAACATAAATGGTAATACCACAATGGCACATATAGCAAGCTTCCAATTAATTGATACAAGAATAGCAATAGCACCAACAATCTTAATTACAGATAGAATAATATTTTCTGGACCATGGTGCATTAACTCTGTAATATCAAATAAGTCATTAGTGATTCTTGACATTAAAGCACCAACCTTTTGGTTATCATAAAAGCTAAAGGATAGCTTCTGTAAATGATCAAAAATCTCTGCTCTCATATCATATTCGATCTTAGTTCCCATGACATGGCCGATGTTTGAAATATAAAATTTACAGCCAAAATCTACTATAATCATAAAGATAAGCCCTAGAGCAATCCATTTTCCTCTTGATATGATAAACTCTGGACTCTCATAAATTAGATTAGCTGTTACATAACGTACTATAAGTGGAATTATAAGTACAATTGCTGCAGAAAGAGCAGCAAAGAATAAATCCAACCAAAAAACCAACTTATACTTGCTGTAGTAACTAATCATTGTTTTTAGATTCTTTTTCATAACTTTTCCTTTTTTCATTCTTAATAGATATTAAAAATAACAAGCACAACAAAATGTTGCGCTTGTTATAATCATTATTTTAAATCTTATTTTACAAATTCAATTTCTAATCTACTAAAAACTTCCTTAGCAGATTCCTCAGATACGATATTACCTAATAAAATCGCTGTGTTAGCATCCTTAATCTGAATTGCATAATTATATTCTTCATCGTTATAATTCCACATCACATAAGTAAGATTATCCTTAGTTCCTTCTTCAATTATTGTACTATTTAGATCTGACTTAGCTGCCTTAACATATTCATCATAATATTCTGGGTAAATAAATGTAGCTGTGCTTAATGTGTCTGAATCCTTCTTTATTTCAAAAGGAACGCTTGAAGTTAACTTATAACCATCATTAGTCTTTAACTTTACTTTAACCTGATCTCCATTGTCTACATTAAATGTATATGACATTGTTGTAGTTACATTCTTACATCCTGCCATAAATACTACTGTTACTAACATTAATGCTAGTAAAATCTTGTTTAATTTCTTCATAAATTAAATATACCTTTCTTCTTTTTTATTTTTGCAAATGATAACATTTTAACAAGCCATAATTAATCAGTCAATTTAACTCTAAATCTAACTATCTATAGTTTAATCATACATTTTGCTATTACAGTTTCTACTTTATTTTAATAATTCAAAATCTAATCTATTAAGAACTTCCTTAGCTGATTCCTCAGATATTGTGTTATTTAATAATATTGCTATATTGGCATCCTTGATCTGAATCACACAATTATATTTTGTATCATTATAATTCCACATTAAATAATTAATATTACCCCTTTTTCCTTCATCAATAACCGTACAACTTGGATCTGACTTAGCTACCTTAACATACTCTTCATATTGGTTAGCATAAATAAATCCACCTGACGTTATAGTATCTGAATCCTTCTTTACTTCAAAAGGAACGCTTGAAGTTAACTTATAACCATCATTAGTCTTTAATTTCACCCTAATTTGATCTCCATCATCTTCAGTAAATGTATATGACATAAATGTTGTTACATTCTTACAACCTACCATAAATACTACTGTTACTAACATTAAAGCTAGTAAAATTTTGTTTAGTTTCTTCATAAATTAAATTACCTTTCTTTTTATATAAAGCATCCGCTTTCACTTAGTTATATCTATGTTGATTTAAATACTCATATAATGATGGAGTATAATAATCATATAGACTTATAATATTATTATTCATTCCGTTAAATTCTATTTCTTCATCCCTTGTGTTGTAATCTAAAACTTTTTCTTCCATACATCCTTCAATTACAATTTCTCTCTTTTTTTCATCATAATCTATGGTATATATACTTGATAAATCTATAGCTAAAAAAGCTCTTTGAGGTGTTGGATTAATGCTTAACTTTTCGTAACTATAAATTAACTTATTATCAATAACACTCATTCTCTCCTGTTTTTTTACATCTTCTGAATTAAGAGCTAAATATCCTATGATTAATTGAATTAAAAAGACTCCACCAAAGCAAAATACTCCAATGAATATTTCCCTTGATATCACAGAAATAATATATTGCTTAAGATAAGATTTACCCATAATCAATTTTAAAAAATTATTGTCATCAAGTTTATACATAAGCCAAGAAAAAATAGGATTAATAATTAACACTAAAGCAATGGAAATTTTTACAATTATTAAAGCTATAGCAGCTGTATGATATGAACCTTCTTTTTTATACAAATTCCTTAGATCAATCTTGTTTTTTAATTTACGATCAATTTCAAATTCCATTTAATAACTCCCTACTAATATCTAATTTAAAGCATACATAACAATAAAACTAAAGCTAAAGGGAAAAAGACCAAAATATTGATAATTATCTTTTTCTTTCCCGATTGATTAACTGGTATAAGTCCGTCATCAATAATACTAACAATCTTATCTCTCTCATTATATGCTACATCTACAACATCACCCTCTGACAATATTTGTGAATACTCTTGATAATATATCGAAGGTAATCTTTTATGCACACCATTTTTTTCAATTCCAACTCTATAATTAATACTTTTATTACTAAAATTTACAAGTTCAATAACTCCAACAGTATACACTTTTTCCCTTTTTCTCATTTCCCACCATTCCTTTCATAAACCCGAAAAGCAGTAATTGATTTATTCTATATTTATATTATTTATCAGATACATAATTATAATAAGCATGTTATAGCAACTAATAGTATAAGCAATCCCCACAAAATATATGTTACTTTATCAACCATATAAATAGATCCACTTTTAATAAGTCCGCCATCTAAGATTCTTACAATATTAGCATTTTTATTATAAATTACATCTACAATTTCACCCTCTGATAATAGTTCTAAATCACCACGATAGCCATAACTTTCAGCTCTTCTATACTTTCCGTCTACTTCCACACCTACTTTATAATTAACTTTTCTCTGACTTCCGTATATCTCTTCTATAACTCCCACTGCATATACGTCACCTTTTCCAAGCATCTTACACAAGTTCCTCCATTTCTATATAAAATGATAAATTAATCTATACATAAACCAGCAAAACATAAATATATCCAATGCTACAAAACCAGCAATATCTTTAAAATTAACTTCATCTTTTAATGGAAGTTGGTGTTCATTTAATATCTTCACATTTTTACTAATACCTGTTGGTGATTGCCAATAATCAACATCAACAATACTTCCTTCTGGAACTTCTTTTCTTTTTTTCGAATACGGTATAGATTTTGCTTGAACAATTTCTCCATTCACATTTACATCAACCACGTACCTTATATATATTCTTTCGTATATAATTTCCTTAATAGTTGCTGTTGTTTTTATAATATCCATATTTAACTACTCCCATTAAAATTATTCATTTTTTATTTCATCAAGTATCTGTTCGGCTTTTTCTATAAATTTTATTTGTTCTTCATCCTGATAGCCTAAAGCATATATCTGCGATATTTGATCATTGTTAAACAAAAACATATTTTCCGAATCATAATATCCTTCTGGAAAAAGAACTCCTGTATAATCCCAAACTGCATTAGGATCATGTCCTCCTTTTTGACAAAATCCTACAATCATTAGTTTCTTTTTCATATCAGATACTAATACTACACTTCCTATTGGTAATAATCTGTTAATCATTTTTTAATTCCTTTCTTACTAATAATCACACTTATTCTATCACACTACAACATATACATTAAAGTTGATTTTTTATTTAAACATTTTAAAAAATTGCTTTGAAGCTTTAGAAGCTGCTTTTGCTGCACCTGTTGCAATTCCTGCAACATCAACATCAACATTCACCGAAGCTCCAACTCCTAGTGCTGCACCAAGATCACATTTAAGGACACCATCTTTATATCCAAATTTACCATGTGCCCCCACACCTACTTTAACATCTCCTCCAAATTTGGCACCCCCGCCAAGTATATTTGTTTCGAGACTACCTTTTAATTCTGCTGCATTATATTCCAAAGCCCCCTCGGCATATAACTGCGGATTATAATTTCCATTTTCATCCTTCAAATATGCTCCTGCATCCATATTGGCATTGGCTTCTCCAATAGTTACTCCAGCTTCACCGTCTAAACCTATTTGATCATTTCCTAAAATATTCTGATTCCATTCTGAATCTAATACACTGCAACTTAATCCCACATCAACGCCAATGCCTGGACTAAAGTCTTTTTTACCATCTCTGCTTACTGAGTAACAACCGACTTTAAATGCTCCATGTGCCTCAGATTTTCCTACCGTAGTAGTAATGGTACCATCATGTGGCAAGTTAATTGTACCTTCATATGCACTATCGGAAACTTCTCTACTAAAATCATATTCAAAAATTTTATTTGTATCTGAAAATCCTGAATCTTTTTTTGAAATTAAATTACCATCTTTATCAGTATACTCCTCGCCATCACCATAACTTTTTTTATACTTAGACTGTTTTAATTTTTTGTCAATAGCCTCATTTTGTTCTTTTATTTTTTTAATATTCACATCATAGCCCGTTATTCCAACTTTATCTTTTTTTTCATGCTTATTATCATAAAGTGTTATATACTTGTCTTCGTATTTGCCTTTATACGTTGTATAACTTGCTATTATTGATAAGTCCTTAATTTTTGCTGAATATTCTTTACCAAAATGTGAATATGTTGTATCTCCCTTTTTCTCAGAAAATAACGAAACAGCAAAAGACGTTCCATTTTCATCTAAATCATATACACTATTAAGAATTTCAACATACATCTTATCATATCCTTCTAACTTTGCTACACATATTTTATTACTAGTATGAATTTCTGTTAACATCCTACTTTCATCCGGGTTATATTTAGAACTAATTATAGTTAAAACATTCTCAATATCAACTTTCTTTAACAACTCATAATATACATCAATAAGCACTCTTTTTTTCTCGTCAGATAATTGTGTTTCATCTTTTCCAAGATACTCCTTTAGTAATTCCCCATTAAAAACCAAATCTCCATCTACATTCTGCATCAAACTATCCTTTAAACATTGTGCACTTGCTTTCTCCTCTCTTTCAAGAATATCCTTAAATTTATTATCCATAGCACTTGTATTAAAAGAACCGTTACTTGGTGTCACTATAAAGTTCATTGTATCAAGATATGCCTTAATTTCACTTAATTCTTTATCAACATTTCCCATAATAGTTCCGTAAGAATTATCAATTCCTATAACTTTACTAAATATGGACTGTATTTGATTTTTAGTTGCATTGTTTTTTAAAAGTATCATTTCTTGGTAATTGTTTACATCATTTATACTTTGTGTAATTGACAATCTATCCATTAAATTATTATATTCATTCCATCGATCCCTTCGTAAGTCCACTATCCTACTTTCTTTATCTTCTTCTGTTACTGAAACAATTTGCAATGCCTGTTCTTTAGCAGTTTCTGAAAAATCCCTAAGCACTTATTCACCTCCCTATTTTACTGTATTTGCCGCATTATTATCACTTTCTGTATAACTTGTTTTTATATTATCCATAAATGAAACTGTACTTTGAACTAATACTTCCATCTTGTCTTCAATATCTTTAAACTTATTCCCAATGTTTTCTATATTAGATACCGTATTACCTCCACCAACTACTCCCGTTGGACCCTTTTTATTACTAGTAATTTTATTTTTTAATTCATTCAATTTATTAATCTCAGTACCTAAGCATTCAATATCCACTACAATTTCAGCCATAATTTGCTCTCCTTAAAATAAAAATTGGTCAGCCTCATCAATTTTACTAAGAAAAGTAGAGACATGAGTATTAGCAACTGTAGAGATATCACTTATTTTACCTTTTAACTTATTTGCATAAGTAATGTATGAATTTAAAGCTTCATTTACATCGCCACCTTTAATACCTGTATCTCTTATTCTTTCCAAGATAGTAATATATTCTGTTAAATAGCCTTCTAACTTAGTTCCTTGATCAGTAAAATACTGTTTCATACCTGAACAATACTCATCATCTATCTGTAAACTATTACTTGCCATACTCTCACCTACCTTAATTGTCATCAACCATTTTAAGTTGTTCATTCCAATAATCTAATTTGTTATTATAAGACCTTATATACTCATTATTGCTATCAATTCTAGCCTTAATAGAACTTATTTCAGAATTTACTTTTTCTTGAGCATAAGATAAACCATTATATGCTTTTCTGTATTCTACTCCGGTTAAAAGTTTATTCATTTCTGTTGCATAAATTGATGCTGTTTTTACTTTTAATTTGGAGGACACTAACGTTGATAATTTTGTCTTTCTTGCACTTTGCCTTGTTCCAAAAGAATCTTGTAAAGATTTTATCTTACTTCTTAAACACTCAAGTTCATGTATTTGTGATTCCAAATTAGCATTGTCGCCTCTATATTGTGCAATTAATTTTTGATTATAATTTATATTTCTTTGAACATCTATTTTTGTCATACATTACTCTTTCTAGCATTTTATATAAAGGCAAACGATAATTTATAATTACCGTTTGCCATTAAGATGTACATTATAGTACTATCTTATGCCTTAAACTGACCAGCAATATTTTTATCAGTTTCTTCCACAATACTTGCTGTGTTCTTTAACGCAGTTGAAATTTCATCAATTAAATCCTTAGCTTTTACAAATCCAGGTCTAAGTTCAGTAAATCTCTGTGCATATGCTTCACTAGCATTACCTTCCCATTCTTCCTGAAGATTTTTTAATAAACTATCCATCTTTGTAATAATAGAATTAAGATTGTTAGCTTGAGTTGTATACTCACCTGCTCTCTGTCTCATTTTTTCCGGTGTCATTCTAATCTGACTTGCCATAGTTATATTCCTCCTTAAAAATTTAATATATATGAAAATTGGTTAACCCAATAATCATCAAAATTTAATTTGTATGTTTTAGCTTCAATTTTATTACTTTATTATCCCGTATATAATAAGCGTCGTCAGCCTGTAAACGTTTTTTATTTTCTTTCATATCTTCATATGAAACATCAAAAACTTTCAAATTATCTAAATCATCAAAATACAATAAATGACGTTCCTGCTTAATATTTCTTATTGGTTCAGGAGCATCATATGAAATATTAGAATTATTGTAATTAGTAAAAATAACACCTATATTCAGATTCTTATATCTAGTAATCATTTCTGTATATTGATTCATTGCATCCATATCCTCATATATAGTTTTAGCAACATCATTATTATTGATTATTAATAACAATAATTCATTCTTCACATCTTCAACTTCATCAATCATATTTTGATATCTTTCTTGTAATTTATTATTCCATTCATTAAGCAACTCAATAATCGGTTCACTAACAATTGTGTATTTCGAAACAATAGGAAGATTTTCACATTCTCTAAACTCTCTGTTAACATCATCAAAAATACATACATTAACAGGATACTCTTTTCTCCTTTTTGACAATTGTATTAATATATCCTTCATGAATCTCACATGTAATTCTGTCTCTTTTCCACATAAGCCTATAGCTGCAATTCTTGAAAAATCTAAATCAAAATGTTCTACATTCTTATATGTAAGACCTATTGGAATTTTATACTCATTAACAACTGCTCCATAATCTGTACACAATGACTCTTCTGTCAAAATCGTAGGAATATATGGAATACGTCTTTTCATTTTAAATTTATTAATTGCATTTCGTTCTTTTATAAAAGCCTTAATTGCAGTCACTCTTTCAATTTCTTTTTCACCTTCAAAAGCTAAATACGACTGACATTCAAGAATTCGCTTATCATATTCAATAATTGCTCTTCCTGGTATTTCATCTGGCTTATTATCAACATGATCAAAAATATTTCCATATTCATTTGTATCATTACAGTACAAAGCAATTTTATTTGCAAAATTAGATAAATACCTATATCCAATTCCACTAGTTTGAGAATTCGCAACTATTACTGTGATACCAACAGATATGCCTTCTCTTATAATTCCTAAAAACGTCTCATCATTTTCAAGATATAATTCCATAAGTGCGGTCATATTATCAACAAATACATATATATGTGCTAAATCGTTATATCCTGCTTCTAAATAAGACGAAAATGAACTTACTCCAACAGAAACAAGTCTCTCCCTTCTTTTATATAATTCATCCTGTAATAATTTAAGAAGATTTTTTAGTTTTTCATCATCAGTAGGTATTACAACACCACCAACATGATTAAGTTCCTCAAAGTTCTTAAGGACAAGAGAGCCAAAATCAATAATATAAATATTTGCTTCACTTACCTTCTTTTTTAGTGCTATCTGTTTAATTAATAATTGTAATATGTTTGTTTTTCCGTACTGTGATGAACCAATAATAAAAGTATTCTTTTCATCAATATTTAAAGATAATGGACCTTGATATTGATTATCAGGATCATCATATATTCCTAATAAGTAATCCTCATTGCCATCATCGGTTTCATATACAATTTTTGTGTCTAATGCCTTTATACATATATCAGGTAATGATTTTATACCTGATTTATTACAATAATTAGCTATATATGAAACGATAGCTTCTAACTGGTTTTCGCCCCTTACATCGCCTTTCTTCCTTTTTTGTTCAAATATCTTTTTTCTTTTTCCAGATAATGATAATTCGTAAATACTGTATTCTTTGATATCAGCTGCATCACTCTGTGCTAAAGCTCCACTGTAAGCTGATTGAAATAATTCAAATATTTCATTATTACCCACCTGTAAATATGCTCTTCCTGGTTCTTTTATTTCGGCAGCAAGTGGTGATTTTAATACTTCATTACTATCTTCTGGCCCTTGAACCTTTAAGCATAATTTAAATCTAGAATTACTCCAAATCTGTTCATCAACTTGTCCAGCAGGTTTCTGAGTTGCCAATATCAAATGAACTCCCAAACTTCGACCTATTCTAGCCGCAGATATCAATTCCTTCATAAAATCGGGTTGCTCAGCTTTCAATTCTGCAAATTCATCTACAATTATTATTAAATGTGGAAGTGGAATACTTGCTTTCCCTTCTTTATATTTATAAATATATTTATCAATATGATTAACTTCAGCTTCTGCAAATAATCGTTGTCTTTTTTGTAATTCAGCCTTAATTGCCTTTAGCGATCTGTTAATTTCCTTACCATCTATATTAGTAATTGCACCTAACAAATGTGGTAAATCTTTAAACTGATTCACCATTCCTCCACCTTTAAAATCAATTATCAAAAAAGCTACTTCATATGGATGAAATAATGTTGATATTGATAATATATAAGATTGCAATATTTCTGATTTACCTGATCCTGTTGTTCCAGCTACTAAACCATGTGGTCCATGTGCTTTATCATGTAAATCTAAATAAACAACTCCATTTTTTGAAACCCCCAATGGAACTGACATAGATTCATATACTTTAGAATTTTTCCATCTTTGTTGTAAATCTAAATCTTTAGGTGAAACTATATTTAACAACGTAAATAAATCTATATTTTTTGTTAGACTTCCCTCAAGTGAAATCTCTTCAGCTTCTACTGGTGCAAGTAAATCATTGATTCGAGCTATCATATTACTACTCACTTTATAGAATTTAAAAATTCTATTTAATAAAACATTCGATGTATCTATAAGATTAGCTTTATCCTCATCAATCTGTTCTATTAAATAATCACAACCTTGTGGTATTTCTGATGCTTTTTCAGAGAAAAATACAAATGTAACTCCTAACTCTGAAGCCTTCTCAACAAACCTTGAAATTGGATGAGTTGCAAATCCATATAAATCATAAAAATAAATTACATAATTTATAAACTCACCATCTTTTTCATTCTCTCTTCTAGTTAATTCGTTATATAAAAATTCAAAGACAATGTTTTTACTTTCTTCATCACAAACTATATTTCTTGCTGCAAAAATTGTGTTTGTAACATATGGTAATAATCTAAAATTTTTCACAATATCAGCATGTTTTTTATCCATAATAAAAAACATCTTAACATCTGAATAAAACTGTCTTGAACAAATATCAAAAACAATATCATTAAGTAAATACAATCTAAATTTCTTATCTCCAATAATTCCAACAGCATTACTAGCGTTAAAATCACAAACTACAGGAGCTTCGTGTATCCATTCTAATTCTTCGCATAATTTTTCTGGCATAACTTGTAACTTATCTTCTATTTCTAATTGTTCTTTCTTTTTATACTTTTTTTTTTTATGAGCCTTAATGTCACCAGTCCCTATTAATACATGCAAATAATCTTTATCACTTTTTTCTCTATCAAATAAATCAGGAGAAAATGAAATTAAATTTTGTCTATTTATGTCCTCATTCCTATATATTTTATATAGATTACTCAATTCGTCTTTTCTATCAACTTCAATTTCATTTCTTTTTTTTGCAATATATATTTCATATTCACTTTCTCGCCTTTTTAGACTATCTTTATAATCTCTGTTTCCTTGTAATAAACTTGCTACTGATGTTAATATGGCCATAGTTGCTGAGATTCCGCTAAAAATAAGCATAGTCTTGCCACCCATAAATGCCATAACCCCAGCTGCTACTAACATTCCAGTAGATGGTAATAAGCTTAATAAAATATTATTTTTGGGTTTCTGAGGTTTAGCTGGTGGATCTAATACTTCTATTTCCTCCTCATCTAATACATGCTTAACTCTTGTATTTCGAACAAACAATGGATATTTACCACGCTTAGTATAATCAATATACTTTAAAGCATTTATTATGCATTTCTCTGAATTTTCTGTCATTATGTAATCCTTCATTACGCAAAAACTAAATTCAGCTATTGAAAGAAAATCTCCAAATTTTAATAACTCATTATATGATATTCTTTTTCCATTTTTCTTAATATCATAGGCTCCCTCTAATGTCTTTATGTAAAAACCTTCAGGACAACGATATAATCCAATTTCCATATTTTCTAAATATTCACTTTTTAAAGATATATTAGATTTATTCGATGTTCCAATAGTAAAAGATCCTATTTCTTTAATATTTATTTCTCGATTATACTCAGTATTTTTGTTATCAAACATTAATTCGAACTCTATTTTTAAGATTTCATGATTATTATCTTGGCCTTTTAAAACAAAATTAGTTCCATGAAATAAAGATATACTAAGTAATTTCTTACTATCGCCAAAAGAAATATATATATTTTCTGAACACATTAAATTCCATTCAGAATCAATATTTTGAAAATATAAAATAAAATCATCTAAAAAATCATCTTTATATAATCTATAATCACATTCTGACGTTGTACCAACTTTATATATTTCCTTATCATTAGGTAATTCTACTTCTTTGTATATTACTCGATTATAAAGAGTTATTTTATATCTATTATCCATTGTTTCACATCCTCAACTAAAAACTTATTACACTTCCAGTTCTTATTCCTGTATCTTTCAAAAGCATATTGCCACGCAATAACATCAATGGTTTATCTACCTTCAAGTAACAATTTTGTATGTTGTC
Organism: Lachnospira multipara LB2003; assembly: GCF_000702205.1. Taxonomy (GTDB): domain Bacteria; phylum Bacillota; class Clostridia; order Lachnospirales; family Lachnospiraceae; genus Lachnospira; species Lachnospira multipara_A. The sequence continues at coordinate 33,918 of NZ_JNKW01000010.1, forward strand.
GGTATTAATCTCTAAAGCATATGCTTTATTTAAACCTATTATTAATTCCCTAACTGTTATATTAAGTGGTATTTCTATATCTACCTGCTGCTTACTTTTATCATTGTTAAAAACAACTATAACAGTATCTTCCACTACTACTAACCTCCAATTATAAACAAATTATCTTTTTTATCTTATCTATTTCATCTAAAGATAATATTTCACCATTATTACCCTTATTTTTTATAAACTCATATTTTTCTTGATTCACACAATCTATATTATTCATAAAATTATTAGTTGCACTTACAACATATTCTTCATCTGATGTAATAATCAATACTTTATCCGCCAGATTTAACATCTTCGTTTTATAAAGATCAAATGTAGTTTCTGTATCAATAATTATGTAATCATAATCGTGGCTCTCTTTAGCCATAATTGCTATTTTTTCATAAATTGAATAATCAATTTTTAATGTTAATAATGAAGCTTTAAAAGCAGGAATATAGCTAAAATTTTCTGTTCTTATAAAGTTTTTTATGCTTTTATATACATCAATCTTCGGATTTAACAAATCCAAATAAAATTTATGATTGTCTATAACACTTTTATCCTTTAATTTATACTGAAAAGTTTGTAACCTTGAAGCCTCTATAAATAAGACTTTTTTATAATCATTAGCTAATGAATTAGCAAGTCCCATAGCAATGGTAGTTTTACCTATCCCACCAACGGCTGATGTAACTGTAATAATCTGTGTATCTATACTTTCTAAATCAGAAATATTCAAAGAGCCTCTGCTTTTACCAATAATCTTAGTGAATATGTCTCTCAAATCCGAATATTTATATATATTTGTAATATATAAATCAGATGTTTCTGAATCTTCATCATCTTCTTGCATCAAAAAAATATTTTTAATATCATGCAGTCTTATTTGTGGAGTATACAACTTATCAGATATAATAAGTACATCTGCGCTTTGTGGTCTTGAAAAAAGCTCTTCAAAATAACTTCTATCTGTAATTATTTCTAAATCAATCTTATTAAAAAACTCTGTCACAAATTTAAATTGTAAAGATGCTATATAATCTTGATCTTCATCTGCTATTATTATTCTAGCCTTAGCCATTTTGCGCCTCCCTATACTATCTTAAAATCACTGTTTGCAAGACGTATTAAATCTCCAGATTTAATTTTTATACTCTGTCCAACTTCTAATCTTTTCCCATTAACATAAGTTCCATTGGCACTTTGTTCATCATTGATATAATAAGCACCATCTATTTTCCTGATTCTACAATGTTTCCTACTTATCATCTTATTAAAGGGAATAACTAAATCAACTAATTCCTTCTTTTTACCTATAAGCTGATCATTAGAATCTAACACTAATTCAAAACTCATAGGAGCATTAAGTGCCACTAACCTTAAATCATTATTGTACAAACCCATCTTAGTTCCTTCACCAATAGATATATTCTTATTAGCAAATACTTCTAATTCCATTTTTAAATCTTCTAAACTCTTAAATGAATCTGCTATAGCATTTCTGATCTTTAATAAGTCTGATTCTTCATCTTCCTCATATGAGTTAATTAGTTTTATCAGTTTAGTTCTTAAGCTACTTTCAAATTCAACATAGTTGTCAAACTCTTTTATGGTTAAAGGTAGGTATATTAAACGAATCTTATAGCTATTAGCCTCTACAAAAATCTTATCTATATCTAGTTTTATTGACTCACAGGTTAAAAACCCGTTATTTTTAACTAAAAGAATTGCTTCTAATAAATTCCTTAAAATAGCTATAAAGCCATCATTCTTAACAGAACTTAATAGTGTATTTAGTGAATTTAAATCCTTAGTTAAATAACATAAATCAATTTTTCCATTTTTCTTTATCTGCATCGATTCGACAAAGAGTCCATTATTTTGATTTTGTATTATTTTATATTCTGTTTGGGCGAAATAATCTTTATCAGCTAAAAAATATTCCAGATAAACATCCGTTTGTTTCTCCTCTAAAACGCTATTTTCTCTTAATGAATTCATAATCACCTATCCTTTAATAAACTTACTAATTCTTTTTTGATATCCTTACAAATGACATCACCCCTGCAACTATCGCTATTAAACTTGCTATAGATCCATAGAATAAAACCTTGTTTGCAAACCATCTAACTAATAAATTAGTTGATACTGTTACTTCTCTTTTAAACTCGAAAGAGCTCTTATAATCCTTTGCATCTGTATCTGTTACATTACCTGCCTTATCCTTAATTACAAATCTTACTTTTTTAGGGCTAGAGCTTTCGTTTAGCACAAAACTTTCCTCGTAATTGTTATAATCATTAGAAAAATCTTTTATATAATCAATTTCTTCTCCGTTAACATAAATCTGTACAGAATCTAGGGCAAATGTATCAAAAAGATTATATTTAACCTCTAACTTAGTAGCATTAACAAAGGATTTTTCAAGACCTGTAATGCTTGTTATTTCTGGTGCTGTTTTATCTACTCTAAAAACTATATTATGGCTTATATTTTCCGAGTTATTACCAGCTTTATCCTTAGATGAAATCACTATCTTATAGACACCTTCTTGATTAAAATTATCCTTACTAATTCCATAATTATATTGATACCATCCATTATCTATATTATTTTTTGTGTTTATTCCCGTTACAGAAACTATGTTTTTGTCGTCAATTAATGCTCCGTCCCTTAAAATCTCAATTTCAAGAGAGTCAGATATAATCTCATCTGGATTATATTCTGTAATTAATAAGTCATTATCAACCGACTTGACAAAAGCACCGCCTTCTTTTACTAACTCATTAAGATAATCATCATAAACATAAACAGAACCAAATCTATTAACAGTAAATGTTACACTTTTCTCACTTCTATGACCCGCTTTATCTCTTAACACCAACACTAAGTTATATATTCCGTCATTTTCTTTTAACTTATCAAAATCACTAAACTCGCCTTCTCCACCAGTTTCATTGTAATTAACATGACCTGTAATAAATTTATCTGTTACATCTTCATTTTTTGTTTCAAAACTTGATCTATAAAGCTTTATTTCACATGACTCATAATTCTTGTCATAAAAATAAATATAAGGAATCACGTCTTCCTTAAAAGCTCTACCATTAGCATCTCCGCCATTTATTGTTATAGTTGGCTCCTCTATTGTTGTATCTATAGTCATCTGTTCTGATACATAGTCTTGCATGGCATTACTTGAATTATCCCTATATCTAATTTCAACCTTGTAATCACCATCTCCTGTAATATCAAAACTTCCTATATGTAAATCTGCAATAGTTTCTGTAAAACTTATATTTAAAGGACTTGCTACGCCATCCCTTATTAAGCTAGCCTTCACATCTTCAGGATAAAAATTAGCTTCATGAATAGTAACTGTTCCTCTAATATTTCCATCATAATAACTAATACCATCTACTGTTTTAACTGCTGCACTATATTGAACCTGCGCATTAGCCGCTATATTATCAACAACAATTCTTTTATCATCTCTAAAGGCATCACTTTCATTCTTAGCTCTATCTGTAGCAGTAAAATTAATATATCCATTAAACTGATTATTCTCAGATAATGCTCCCTTAGGAAGTTCAAAACGCGCAACACCTTCACCACTTTTACTATTAGTAATCATGTTCGCATCTATTAATTCATCTATTATTTCTGAATTAATATCACTAACTCCCTCTGCTCTAAGACAGCTATACTTAAATCCATTAATTCCTGAAATATTATCTATTGCTGTTATTGTTACTTCTGGCTTTGCTTTATAAAAGCCAAAACTAATTCCTTCAATCACCTTATCCAAAACACTAGTAGATAAACTAACCGATAAATTAGTTGGCGCACTTGTATCTACAGTAAAATCATATTCATCATATTCCTTAGCCTTATTTCCAGCTAAATCGTAACACTCAATATTAAAGCTATAGTTAGCGTCTCCTGGATAATAAATTGTTAGCTCATGTCTATCTCCATTATGTTTCCATTCAAGAATTTCATATAAGCTATCATCATCTAAATCATTACCTGCAAAATCCTTAGCAGTAATATCTATAAAAACATTATCCTCACTAAAATCATGCTCAATTACTGTAATCACAGCCTTTTGACTTTCATTATAATAATCTCTTAATTTATTATTGTTATCCTCTATTCTATTAATTACATTTTTATTAGAATACTCTATGTTTAACTCTGGTCTTACAGTATCTATAATCATTTTATCTGACTTATAGTCCAGCATTTCATTATTACAAAGATCTGTATAATTAACTTCAAACTCATATTCTCCATCAAAAGAATGATCAGCGTTAACTAAAAGATTAACTATAGCTTCATGTTCTGTATCTGAAATATCCTGCCAATCCGCTTTTAATCTCTTTTTATTACCCTTAGCATCCTTTAAATAAATCTCCACATCTTCCGAATTAAAATTCTTTTCTGTTATTGTAAATTTCGCTGTTAAGTCGCTATTGTAATAATTTTTATCTCCTACTGTATTAGAAGCTTTAGTATATTCCACATCAGACATAAAAGGTCTAGTCTTATCAATTACTACTGTTTCAGACTCATAAAAATCCATATCATTTCCTGATGGATCCTTATATGACATACTTATCTTATAACTTCCATCCTCTGTTAAATCTAGACTGGCCTTATAATTATCTTCATCACTACTATCCTCTGTCCAATCTAAACTTTTACTTTCATAAACTCCATCATCCTTTTTTACACTTATCTTAACGTCATCAGCGTAAAAATTAACTTCATGAATATTAAAATTAAAAGTCATATCATCATTAAAATAATGAGTATCATCCAGACTTTTTTCATATCCACCATTCTTTAAACCGTAAGTCACACTTGGTACTGGATTAATAGTATCTATTACAAAAGCAGAATTATCATTATAATTTTTAGTTTTATTACCTGCCTTATCAACTGCCCTAATTACTAAATTACCTCTTAACTGTTCTGCCTTATCAGACGGAATTGTTAAACAAGCGGTATACTTATTAGGATTACTAGAATCCTTACTTGCACTTACAGTTCCAGATAAAGATTCTATATTAGTCTTACTTGCTCCATCTTCACGCTTATATTCCCATTCAAAATAATCTACACCAGATTCATAATCATATGCTGATAATTTTATCTCTACATCGCCATCATAAAATCTAATATCATCCTTTATATTAGCCTCAGGGAAATTTACAGATAAATTAGAAGGAGCAACTGTATCAATTTTTCCAATATCTAATTCCTGTTTTTTTGTTATTTCACCTGTTGTAACATTTCTTAAATAAATCTCTTTTTTGGCATTCTCACCTTGATCTTTAGCATAATTATCACTAATTTCACCAAAAACGACTTTGTCTGAAAATTCAAGTTTATTCCCTTTCATTTCATCAGCCCTTATGATTTCATAGTTCTCATCTGGTTTAACAATAACCACAGTATTATACCAATCATTTAAACCATTAGGCCCTGTAAGTTCTTCGTTTTCATTGTCATAAGAATAGAGTTTATAGTTAAACTCCTCTATATTGGCTAAACTAATATTTAAGCTATAACTTGCATTCATAGCCTCATAGCTACTTGCCTTATTCCACCAAGATGCTCTATAAGCTTCTAAATTAGCAGTTACATTTATACTAAGTTTTTCATCATTACTCTCAATAGCATTAACAAGCTTTCCATAATCATTAATGGTTATTGTTCCCTTATTAGCATCTATTAAAAGGCCATAGCTTTCTGACTTATCTAGGCTATAAGTTAACTTAGATTTAATTTTGAAATTTTTTGCATTTAATTTATTAGTTGGAATATCTGCATTAGTCCCTAAAACATAATCAACACTATCCTTTTCAAAAGCTATTAATAATTCATCTTTTATAGTATCTGCTTTAATGTCCATTATATACAAAGGCATTTCTGAAATTATTATTAATATACACATTAAAAATGCCAATAGTTTCTTAGTTAATTTAAAGCTATCTTCCTTCATATCTTTATTACTACCCTCGTTTTTTATTTTTATATTTTTTCTTTAGTATGAATTAACATCAAGGAGTCAATCATCTCTAATCCTTCATTATTATCTTCTTTTATCAAGCTTTGAGTTTCCTCTGTATCTAATAATTCACATGTTTCATTATCTTCATTTTCAATTTTTCTATAAGATAAATCTAAAACTTTTTTATGATTAATCTCATTATTATGTCTCATTAATTCAATTGTTTTTCTAGCATTTCGTCCATTTAAATCTCCTATTAAATCAGGAATTTTAAAGACAACAAAAACAATTATAGTTAAAACAAAAAAGACAATTGCCAAAAGAAAAAATACTAGAGAAAATCTGTTTAAAATATCTGCCATTAGTTTCTTTTCTCCTCTACACTTACATAACTCCTGTTAATTGCATCTAAAAACTCGTCTTGTTTACTTAGAATCTCATCTTGTAACCTAAGTGATTGTTCTTTTAAAACAGTAAGATTTTTACTTCTTTCATAGATTCTGTTATAAAGACTAATAACACTTTCCCTAGGAACATTGACCTGAGCCATAAGATTTCTTTGATCATATAAAAACATAACCACGCCATTATAAAGTGTTAATTGATCATATGCATTAGAATCTGTCACTAACTCTATTGCCTCATCTATACTTGAAAACAATTCATCATAATTTTCCTTAGATGCCTCTTCAACACTAGTATTATTTAAAATGAATTTCTTATAAAATGAACATATTAAATAATAACTATCTGAAATTGTCTGTTTATCAAAACTAGTTTGATTCTTATAATTAGCCTCAAAAAATGGATATGCCTTTTGAACTCTAGTTGCAAAACTATAACCTCCATTATTATTATCTGTATAGTAATTAAAGTAGAGCATTCCAATCATATAATTTAATCTTGATACTTCCTTAGACCTAATATCTAACTTATCTTTATTGGCATTATAAATAGCTAAAAATTCATCGTTTTGCTCTTTACTAAACCTTCCTTCATCTTGATAAGCTTCAACTAGTTTTATATATGCATCAACCCTAGATGGATAGATCTTAATTGCAGCTTTGTAATTACTAATCTTATCCTCAAAAGAACTTGCTGTTGATGTTGAAACTAATAAATCATAATCGCCATTGTTAATATTTCTAGCACTTATCTTAGTAACAAGTCCTAAAAGCAAGAAAACAACTGTAGCAAGACATAATGATATAAACAATCTTAACTTTCTTTTTTGCTTTCTTTTATAATCCTTAGTAATTAACTCTGGGTGTTCTAAATCATATAAAAGATCATTACAGTTTTGATATCTATGTTCGGGTGCTGGAGAAACACACTTGTCAATAATTAACTCCATACCTTCTGATATCTCAGGATTCCACATCCTTACAGGAGCATAACTTTCACCCCTTCTTGGATCTATTCCTGTAAGTAAATGATGCATTGTCATTCCTAGAGCATAAATATCTGATCTAGCATCAGTTTGACCACTATACTGCTCTGGTGGTGCATAACCCTTAGTTCCTAAAACCGTAGTATCAGATAAACTTTCTTCCTTATACTCTCTAGCAATACCAAAATCTATGATTTTAATGTTACCTTCCGGTTTTAACATAACATTAGCCGGTTTCATGTCTCTATATATAATAGGCGGTTTTTGTTGGTGAAGATATGATAAAGCATCACAAAGCTGTTTTGCCCACTCTAACACTAACTCTTCTGATTGTGGCCCCTGTTCTAATAAAATCTTATCTAGTGATTCACCTTCGATATAATCCATTACAACATAAATAGTCACTCCATTATCAATAATATCTACAATTCTAGGCAGTGCAGGATGATCTAATCTCTTCATAAGATTAGCTTCCGCAAGCAAACTATTAACAACAATTTCATCATTTTTCCCAGTTTTACTTTTTCGGATTTCTTTAATTGCCCACTGCTTATTAAGATGAGTATCCATTGCTAAATAAACGACAGACATTCCGCCCTTACCTATCTGTGTAAGAATTTTATATTTTCCATCAATAACAGAACCAATATTAGCCACAATCTCACCTCCTATTCTGCCTTAATAAGAATCGCTGAAATATTATCTTTTTCCATACGCTTCTTAACTAATTCTATTAAGTACTCTAGTCTATTAGCCATTTCCTTCTTGCCTTTTAATTCTTCAATTGCCAAATATTCTAGCATCTCTGCCTCAGTTAATTCGTGTCTAAAACCATCTGAGCAAAGTAGATATACACCTGATTTAATTATTCCAGTTTTTAGCTCTGCCCTTAGATTCTTAGATGCACCCACACACTGTAAAAGCATATTTCTTCGCTTATCTTTTTTTGCTTCACTAGGGCTTAACCTTCCGCTTCTTATTTCTCTTTCAATAAAAGTATGGTCAGTAGTTAACTGTTTTATATAACTATCTATATAATATAAACGCGTATCACCTACATGAACCAATAAATAGTCATTATCAACAAACAAAATTCCTGTAAATGTTGTTCCCATAGAAATAGATTTTTCCTTAGAATAACTAAGCATTTGCTTATTTATTTCCTCAAGCATATCTTCCCATTCTTTAGCAATAGCATTAAGATTTAAATCATTTAATCTGAATGTTATTTTTTTGTCAAACCATTCACAAAATTTTTTTACAACAGCTCCACTTGCTAGCTCTCCTTTTTCTAGTCCGCCCATGCCATCACATATGATAGCCATTACTATCTCTGCACCTTTATATCTAGCATGTTTATATAATAAGCTGTCTTGATTTACCTTTTTTATTATTCCCTTATCTGTTTTAGCTACAACTCTAAAATTCATAACACTAACCCTTTATTAAACTCTAAATTCAAATTCTTCATTAGCTAATTTTATTATATCCATATCATGAATTTCGTATTCTTCATTAGCTGCTATTAAATTACCATTCACATATGTTCCATTTTTAGAGCCTAAATCTAAAATATAATAGTTTCCTGCTCTAGTAATAATCTGAGCATGCTTTCTACTAACCATATTATTATCTAAAACACAATAATCAGAATAACTTCTTTCTTTACCAATTCTAAAATCTTCCTTATTAATTTCAAATACGTTATCTGTGCTGATTCTTCGCATCTTAGCATAGTTGACTCTAACTTCTTTTAAATCTAATAAACCTGTAACCTCTTCATCTATTAATAAGCCTGTAGCCTCTTCATCATAATCATTAAGAAGTCCTGTGGCTTCATCATCTAATAAGCCTGTTAACTCTTCATAATTATCTAATTGGCTAATTTTTTTTCCATTTTCTTCTTTTCCTTCGTAATGTTCATAATAATGCTTAGGCTTATCTGTCATAAAACCACTCTGCCCTGCATTATGTCTCTTTATTGTATTAACAATAGTTCTATCTTCCCTCGTTATGAAATTTTCAATTTTACTGATATCAAATGCCGATAAAGAATTAAGATAATAAACAAATCTTGATATATAATCCATATCTTTTTCATGCATAGGTTTTGCTGCATAAATGATCTGTTCTAGAAATCCCATCAGATTTACTGCTTTATCTCCACCATCAAGCGGTAAGTAAATAAACTGCATCTCTTTTGTAGTTTCATTAATATAAACATGTCGAATATCCCAAACCACGCAAGACAAACTTAAAGCATTTGCTTTTATCTTCTCGCTAATATCTAAAACTTGTTCTATCATAAAGAAGAAATCATGTTTTGATACTTCTTGCTTTAAGCGTTCTTGTAAGCTTATAGCAACAGGTCCGTAATACTCTATTGATCTTTTCTTAATTATCTTAATCTTTAAAAGACCTCTTAGATTTTTTCTTGAAAAGAAATCTAATGATACATCATTAATTCTTTCAGAAAAGGACAAAGAAGCTTTTAAATTAAGCTGACAGTTTCTAGTTTTAGCTTTAAACTTTGCCATATTACTCTCCGTTTTAATATGTTTAATCTTTAATATAAACATATATATCATAATTATCTATAATCTTGCGTAGAACTATCAGTTCTTAACCAATGAGCACACAAGTGTTTGTAGTTTACCAAACTAAAATATATATGTCAACTAATGAAATGAAAGATTATTAAATGTTTGGATTTGGAATTATGTAGAATTTCATACAAATATCATATAAATACATAGGAGGTCATATGAACGAAGAATTAATACAATACAAAAGAGAAATTACAATAAAGGATTTATTGGAACAATGGCTAAGGAATAAGGAATATCAGCTTAAAAAATCTACAATTCTAAAATATAAAAACATAATTAATCTACATATAATCCCTGAGATTGGTGATGTTAAATTAGAAGAAATAACATTTAATACTATCAACCAATTTCTGTATAATAAAAGTCTTACTGGCAGAATAAATGATAACAAAAACCTAAGTAAATCCTATATAAAAACCATGGCTATCATTCTTTCATCAGCTATAAACTATGCAATTCTTTATGGTTTAACTAAACCTCTTGTAGGAAAAATTATTAAACCCTCCATAACAAACTCCAAGATAATAGCTTTAACTAAAGAAGAACAATATAAATTAGAAAAGCATTTATCTAAATGTAAAGATAATACCGAATTAGCCATTATAATAGCTCTTAATACAGGTTTAAGAATAGGCGAGATTTGCGCATTAAGTTGGGCTGATATAGACTTAAATAAGGATATTCTTCATGTAAAAAATTCTGTCATTCGTATAGAAGATTCTTCAAATAATAAAAGCTCTAAAACTAAACTAATTATTGATCTGCCTAAATCTAAGCATTCTATTCGAGATATTCCTATAACAAGTAAATTAAAAGAGTATCTATTAAAATATTACGTTCACAACAAATACGATTATGTCTTAACAAATTCTAATGAATTTTTAAGCCCAAGAACTTTAGAATATAGATTTCATAGCTTCTTAAAAAAATCTGGAATTAAAAACTTTAATTTCCATATTCTTAGACATACTTTTGCCACAAGATGTATAGAATGTGATGTTGATATTAAGACATTAAGTGAAATAATGGGCCATGCCAGTGTGAATATTACGCTTAATAATTATGTGCATCCTTCTTTTGAAAATAAAAGACATCAGCTTGAAAAGCTGGATAATTTTGGTTAAGAACTGATAGTTCTACGCAAGATTTAAAATCTAGATTATCATAAATGTTATTTATAAAAACGCCTTCATCCCTTAGGATGAAGGCGTTTTACATACACATATTATTTATAAAACTTTGCTTAGTTTGTTTGTTTTTTTTCTAAAAACAATTAGATCTGATCAAGTGCCTGAGCTAAGTCTGCAATTAAGTCCTTCTTATCTTCAAGACCACATGACATTCTAACTAAACCTGCTGGAATTCCTGCAGCCTTAAGCTGTTCATCATTCATCTGACGATGTGTTGATGTAGCTGGGTTTAAACAGCATGTTCTAGCATCTGCTACATGAGTTTCAATAGCAGCAAGCTTTAAGCTCTTCATAAACTTCTGAGCTGCATCTCTACCGCCTGCAAGTTCAAATGAAACAACACCACAACCACCATTTGGAAGGTACTTCTGTGCTAAATCATAGTACTTATCTGACTTAAGACCTGAGTAATTTACCTTAGTTACCTTAGGATGAGCCTCTAAGAATTCAGCAACTGCCTGTCCATTCTCAACGTGTCTTGGCATTCTTACATGAAGTGATTCAAGACCAAGGTTTAAGATGTATGCATTCTGTGGAGACTGGATTGAACCGAAATCTCTCATAAGCTGTGCTGTTGCCTTAGTAATAAAGGCACCTTCCTTACCAAACTTCTCGGCATAAGTAATACCATGATAAGATTCATCTGGTGTACAAAGTCCAGGGAATTTATCTGCATGTGCCATCCAGTCAAATTTACCAGAATCTACAATACAACCACCTACAGCTGCACCATGTCCATCCATATACTTAGTTGTTGAATGAGTTACAATATCTGCACCCCACTCAATTGGTCTACAGTTTACTGGTGTTGGGAATGTATTATCTACAATTAGTGGTACTCCATGTTCATGAGCTACCTTTGCAAACCTCTCAATATCAAGCACTGTAAGGGCAGGATTTGCAATTGTCTCACCAAATACCGCTCTTGTATTATCCTTAAATGCTGCATTAAGCTCTTCTTCTGTAGCTGTTGGTTCTACAAATGTTACATCAATACCCATTTTTTTCATTGTAACTGCGATTAAATTAAATGTACCACCATAAATTGATGATGATGCTACAATATGGCTTCCACATTCGCAGATATTAAAAAGAGCAAAAAAGTTAGCAGCCTGACCTGATGATGTAAGCATTGCTGCACTTCCACCTTCTAAATCAGCTATCTTAGCAGCAACATAGTCATTAGTAGGATTCTGTAATCTTGTATAAAAATAGCCTTCAGCCTCTAAGTCAAAGAGCTTACCCATATCCTCACTTGTATCATACTTAAATGTTGTTGACTGTACTATAGGAATCTGTCTTGGTTCACCATTCTTAGGTCTATAGCCAGCCTGTACACAGCTAGTGTTAATTGAATAATTTTCCATTTTCGCCTCCAAAAAAGTTACTATAGGAAGAAAGGATAAGTATTACGAGGTTACATAATACTTATCCTTTAAACCCTTACATGATATATTAACTCAAACTTTAATTGTAAGCAATCTATATTTTTTAAGACAGTCTTATTTTTTCTTAAAAGTTTATATTAATAATTCACTTCCTCTAATATCCAATCCTGACAATTATAGCCATTCATGCTAAATTGCTGTACATTAGCGCCTGAGGCAGTTGAACCGTTTGCAATCTCAATAACCGATGCATCCTTAGATGCCTTTGTATAAATTTTGTATGAGCCATCCTTATTCTTAGAGAATTTAAATTGCTGTGCATCAGACCCAGATTTTGTGTATATCTGAATATTAGTGCCATTAGTTGCCTGATTTCTATTAACATCAAGTAAATATGTATTGCCATCTCCTAGCATACTATAAATATAATAATATCCACTTCCTGCATACTTCACAGTCCATGTATTATATGCTGCAGGGCCATAAGCTCCCCACTGGTCCACATTAGTAGCTGCAGCTGCTGTTCCTCCAGATACTTCAAGATAAAGACCTGAATTAACATTCTTAATCATATATTTTTTGTTAACATCTATTGCTGATGCTGATACCCCTTGGCTACTATTATTAGAAGTCTGATTTCCTCTAACCTTTACACTTGGCATACTAGGAAGGCTCTTATCTGAACCTAGGTAGAATGAAGTGTGTGCTGGTTGATTGTATCCTACATTCTGTCCTGCAACCTGATTTCTATATTGTGGATCTTGCATAAGAGTAGTAATTCTGTAATCTGTATCATATGGTGTTGAATAAATTCTAATTGAATTTCCATCAGCACTTTGCCAGATAACCTCTTCTCTCCAATCCCCTAAGATATCAGCACAAAGACAAGGAGTTGCCTTAGTTGAGTTATTAGATGCAATCTCACTAGATGAGAATAATGTTGAGATTTTACTTGGACTAATATATTTTGTGATCTTAGTTCCATCAAGTAACTCATCTTCTAAATCTCCATCCCAATAACATAAGAAATTAACACTTGGTCTATTAGTTGCTATGCTGCTTCCACTTGAATTATATAAATCACTTGATGCTGTAGACCAAAACTCTGCTCCGTAATTTCCTGCATAAATATTACCTGCAGCAGCTCTACCCGTGTCTGCGCTTGCATTATAATGGAAAATCTTGCTTCCTGTGTTAGCATCTAATAATGAAACACCATAAGGTTTTTCTTCATGACATGTCCATACTTCTAGTCCTGGTCTATCTGGTAAAAAATCTCCCACATGAAGAGCATCGCCATGACCTAACTTCGTACACCACTTAATTGAGCCATTATCATCAAGACACAATCCACCAAAAATCAATTCCTGTTTACCATCTCCATCCACATCTGCTGGCATACAGTTATGATTACCATTTCCTGCTGCATAAGAGTTGTTTGAATCATTAGTATCAAAAGTCCAACGCACCTTTAATTTTTTATTAACCACATCATAAGCTGTAGCTGTCATTCTAGTATAATAACCTCTTGCTGTTACTGCTGTTGGATGATCTGAATCAATATACATTACAGCACCAAGGAATCTATCTACTCTATTACCATATGAGTCACCCCAACTCTTAACACTACCTCTTGCTGGTGTATAATTAACAGTATCAAGGCACTCACCTGTCTGACCATCAAATAATGAATAATACTCAGGGCCTGATAAAATGTAGCCCTTAGAATTTCTGTAATTCTTAGAAGCATCACCTATTACTTTGCCCTTGCCATCCTTAGTTCCATCTGCCGTCTTACAGGTCATTTCAGCCTTACCATCACCATCAAAATCTGCAACTAAAAATTGTGTGTAATGAGCACCTGCTCTAATATTAACTCCAAGGTCTATTCTCCATAATCTTTGACCTGTTAACTTATAGCAGTCAATATAAACATTATCTGTCTTTCCGGATTGTGAATTATCCTTTGAATTTGAAGGATCCCACTTTAGAAAAATCTCATAAGTTCCATCCCCATCAACATCCCCTACTGAAACGTCGTTAGGTGTATAGTTACTAGCCGGTTTACTCAAATTTAGTTCTAGATAACTATTATTAGAAGAAACCACAGGACTATCACTTGAAATAACCTTATTATTCACAATAGTATCTACGCGATAATTTGAATTAGCATTGCCACTTTTGTCAATATAACAAGTAGAATCTGTGGAATTGCTAGTATAAATAAGATTATTATCTCTATATAGCTTAAAAACAGTATTGCTGGCATCACTAGCCAAAAGTCGCCAACTAACAATCATTCCACTACCTGTGTTAAAAACACTCATTCCCCTATTTAAGTATTCTACCGTTACAGGATTTGCAGCCTTAGTTTCTGTAAGATTAACATTTAAGCCAAGTACAGCACCAACTCCTAGTGTTGCGGTTAATAAAGCACTGGCTGCCGACCTTATTAAAGGCCCTTTTCTTAGTCTTTTTAATCCTCCCATATTTTATAAAAACCTCCTAAAAATATTTGTTATGATATAGATAGCTTATATCAATCACTTTTATCATATTTTTTTATAAAACGTTATTCAATAGGCTTTTAACACTAAAAAAAGACGCATTCTTCCTAATTATTAGGAAAAATACGTCTTCTAGTCACAAATAATATTACTTTAGTACATCCATCTTAACTAATTCATCAAGTAGGGTTAGTAAATGTTCTTTTGATTTAATAACAATGCCATCCATACCTGTATTTATGCCACCTTTAACATTTTCTTCTCTATCGTCCAAAAACAAAGACTCTTTTGGATCTATATTATATTTTTCATATAATGCCTTATAAATCGTTGCTTCTGGTTTTAATTCATGTACCATGTATGAAACCATCTTGCCATCCACATACTGCCAAAATGATGCATCCTTTGTATGTAAATCTAATAATTCCTTAGAATAATTTGAAAGGACATAAATCATATATCCCTTCGCCTTTAATTTGCCAACCATTTTCCATACATCTTCTCTTGGCTGTCTCATCAATCTAGCATTTTCAAAAAACCACTGAATGTCATCTTCCATATCTTTATACTTAATCTTAAATTCATTAACTATATCCCAATAGCTCATAACTCCCCTATCAAATTCAAGCCAAAGCTTATCATCAAATAGAGTTCTTCCTAGCTTTATAGCTTTTTCTTCCTCCATTCCATGATCTTTAATTAACATATCCTGCCATCTATAACCCATTAATACTTGTCCAACATCAAAAACTATATTCTTGTAATTCTTCATTATTCTACCTTCCTAATTTTTCTTTATCAGTATTTTCCGATAAAAGAAATGGCGTGTCAAGGTGGTGTTTCTGCCATGCGAATAAACTTCGTTCGCACCCAGGCATTCCACTCGTGACACGCCTCCAATAATAAAACCCTTACAATTGCTTTTTATAAAGCTTAAAAATAGGCTTTTATAAGCCTCTAAATGAGGGTTTATTAATTCATAAATATTGCAACCCAGTAAAGTTGTCCGTTACTATCCGATGCAACGCCTATACCCACTCTTGTATATTTAGCTGAAACCAATACATTATAGTGAGTAGGGGAATTAATCCAACCGTCTATTATTCCCTTAGGTGTCTGTTGGTAACGTCCCATTACTTCTCCAAATGCTCCTGACAAGCCATAATAAACTGCTACAGTCGATGCTTTTTGTCCATTAGGTCTTAAATGATGTCCAGTGGAAGGATCCACTGTAAAATAATTATTTACTGCATTCTCATACGCTCTATGACAAGCTGCCAATTCAATAGTTCCATCATAACTAACAGCTTCTAGTCCATTATTTACTCTAAGTTCATTAATAAGACTATAAACCTCGCTTATGTAAGAACTATAAGTTATAGCATTATTTCTTGCTGCGTTTGAATTCACCTCGTCTTCACTCAAAGCAGCACTATAAGCTACAACTGATTCGTTTGAACTATAGCTAGAATCTTCTACCTTCTGAGATTCTTCTACCTTCTGACTATCCATTAGTGTACCCACGCTAGTAGATTCGTCATTAGCACTAGTACTATCAATACTAGCCTGTGCAGTGGTTACTTCTGTAACTTCCTGCGTCTGTGTATCTATTGCTTCACTAGTCTCACTATCAACATCCAAAACAGTCTCCACTTCACTTTCATCTTCTGCATTAGCTACAGCGGATTGACTAGCTCCGGTATTTAAAAAATTAGGATCAAAACTTACATAAATTACTAATCCTATACCTATAATTGTAACTAAACTAGCTAAAGCAATCGATAGTTTTCTTCCTTTATCATTGCCTAGCATAATATATCTCCTATACAGTTATATAAAAATATGTCTTGTCTTTAAGTTACCCTTATCATATACCCTATATATTATACTGTCAAGTAATTTTATGGTACCTTAGTACCATTTTTATTATAACTTTAATGTATACATAAAAAGGCGTAGCCTATTAGACCACGCCTAAATTTTACTATTAATTAGCTTTTCTAAAATCATGCATATATGCCACAAATAAGAAATAAATAAGTATTAAAGAAGCTAATCCACAAGCCACTGAACTATATAAAGTATAATTCATAGCCACAATCATAATGCTACATAGAACCAGCATCACCATTCTTGCTAGGTTAACAACTTGAAAAAAAGTTACTAGGCTTTTTTTCTTAGTATAATGTGGCTCCATAATAGGTGCTAACATTGCCCAGGCTATTGTTACAATTTCAAGTCCAAAGAAATAATTCAAGCCATGATACATTGTAAAAGCCCAAGTCATAACCACAATAAAAGTTCCAATAAAGTACAGGCTCTTTAATAGCCTCGCTTTCTTTATCTCCTTTACTGCCTTCTTTAATTCCATACATGCACCATACAGATTGATTTGTTTAATTTCTTCATTTGTAAGACATTGATCAAGAAAAATAAAGCCTTTATCATCTGACTTTAACTTATGAACAGCAGCTTTTATTTTTCTTTCTGAAACCTGCTCTAAACCTAGAATTACATTAATAAACCTATTAAAGAAAGTAATTTTTTTATCAGAGCAAGACTCTAAAATCTCATCTAAATGATCAATCATTAAATCACTTAAACCAGATTCCTCCGATAGATTAAGCAAGATATCATCTAAATTTTCATCAGATGTATCAATTTTAATCTCCTTAACCCTTAGCTTAAAGTAGTTTACAACTTCCAAAATACGGCTGTTGTAATCAAGGACTTCCTTAGCTGAATCATCCATAAAGACCCCCATTCTATTGGGAATGAGCTTCCCCCCGATGCCTTCACCAATCATATTTAATTCCCACGAGTGTTGTAGTTATATTATACTACATTTAGAGTCAAAATGGGATTAAAATTTATCTATCTCTTTTCATAATAAATCTCTTAGTCAAACCTTTTTCATCAAGACGTCTAGTTATAACGTCTGCAATTGCTGTTACTATTATTACACCAGCTGCTATACCAAAAGAAATCAAAACTGTTCTTACACCTAAATTAGTAAAGCCTTGATAATCTCCTGACACCGCTCTTCTAAGAGTTCTATATAATAAACCTCCTGGCACCATTGGCACAATTCCTGGTACCAAAAATACTGTAACAGGGCATTTATAAACCCTAGCTAGCGCTTCTGTAAATATTGTTAGGGTTGCTGTGGCAATTATATAACATAAAAATTCCATAAGGCCTAGACTTGTACATAACATTACTATTGCCCAACCTCCGGTTCCACAAACTGTTCCCATAAATATATGCTTATAGTCTAAATTAAACCAAAGAGTAATTCCTATTGTTCCACCACAAGCTGCAAAAATTGTTATCCATGCATTAACATCACTTTTTACCTCAGAACTTGTTGTACAAAGTGCAAATCCGAATGCAATTCCAAGACACAATATAATAGATTCAACACTTCTTAGTAAGCCAGTAATTGTCTCCCCTGAGAACATATCTCTAATTGAATTAGTAAAGGCGAGTCCTGGTACAAAAGGCATAATATTTCCCATACTTATAGCTGCTGCATTAAGAGGTAAACCTATGGTCATTGGTCCATTAGCTAAAAGTCCACCTGCAAAACTACAGATAAGAATTGCATAGTAATTATTAAGACCTCTACTTAATATGTAGCTATACATAACCCTAAGTAACGCTCCTAGTACTGCACAGTAAACCGCCTCCACTGCATCTCCACCAAAAAAGATACAAAAAAATCCAGATACCAAAGCCCAGGATATGGCAAGTTTCTTTAAAGAGTTACCTTCTTTATTATTGATTTTTTCTAGTCTTTCCCTAAATTCATCCAAAGATACATTGCTGCTACATATACACCTTGATAAATTATTTAACTGAGATAGTTTATGCATATCATAGTCTTGTCCAGGTACTCTTCTTGTCTGTGTTATTACCTCTTCATCTGTTTGAACTGTTACAATCAAACAAGAAGTGATTCCTAGAATATCTACCTTCTTAGCTCCATAAGCATAGCAAATTCTACTAACCGTAGATTCTACCCTACTTACCTCACCACCTGCCACATATAAGCTTTCTCCTAAATCCAAAGCATATTTTACTATTTGTTCCCATTTACCAGCCATTTTATAACCTCATTAGAAATAGTTACCTATCTCTACCTTATCTTTCTAAAATATCTTCCACGTCACAGCCTAGTGCCCTTGCTAAGTTTACTACCGTCGCCACACTTGCCTTATTAATATCATTTTGACGTTGTTCGTATAATTGAATCATTCTATAAGTTACTTCCGATTCATTAGATAGCTGCCTTTGAGAAAGTCCCCTTGCTTTTCTTATCTTAGCAAGATTCGTTACCATTTCCTTCTTCTTAGAATTAATAATTTTATAGGCTTCCTTTACAAAAAGAGATATATCTTCATCATGTAGTCCGTCGTACAAAGACAGTATCTTCTCTATTGTAAGCCCTCTGCGGTAAATGTCAATAAATCTTAGGCCAGAATACCATTGAAAATAACAAAGTGCCCATCCACACCAATACTCTGGTTCATCAAACTCCTTATTTCTAGGGCTTATTGCCTGAATCTCTTTTTTCTCTTTTATTAAAACCAAATCACACAATTCAACTCCAGACATACCAGTTATAACTTTAGGATTACCCATCTCAAATTGAGTGGCTACACCTGTCTCCATAAAACTAGTAAAAAAATCATCTCCATTAAGCTTAAGATCAAACATAGCATAATCCATCATATCACCTAGGTTACACATAGCATCATCCAAGTAAGAATCGTTGTACGAATGCATCATCGTCAACCCACCCCGCTTCACAAATATCATTAATATAGAAATTTTCTATGTCCGTCTCTTTAGCAATTTCTTCCATAAATGAGTTTCTAAATTTCATATCTCTTGCAAGCTTTTTAGGATAATAAATCTCCTTATTTGCAAATGTAGCTTTGCAAAACTCCATTAATTCATATGCTTTCTTAGTTCTTAATACAACCTGAAGTCCATTTTTCCCAAGCCTCATAGCTTTATAAAAAATATCAATTGATATTTCGTTATTTAAAAAGGCATTAGTTATGGCAAAATACGAATCATCCGCTCTAAAGCCCTTAACAATATCGCACTTCCAATAGTCCACATAAAAATTATCCAATATATATTTTCTAGCTCTAATAGCATCCTCTCCATTAATTCGAAACTGCCTGTTTTCAAGCACAATTGCCATCCAGTTTAGAATATTATAATCGCCATTATTAAGATCTAGAAAATTAATACCTTCACCCTTAATCTCTATGTCAAACTCACTTACAAAGCCATGGGTCTTATTTTGGCAAGCCCATTCCTTAGTTACTTCCTTTTCTAGGGAACAATAAAATCCTTGTCCAAAATCATTAAAAATAAAGCCCTCTCCCCATACAGGCTTAGTAACAATTCTTGGGGCACCATGATAAAGTTTCATATCTTATCTCCCCTTATAAATTAATATATTTAGTTGTAATCACATTAGTATTTGTATATATTATATCGTTTCACCGATAGTTTTTCAATAAGGGAAGTTACTATTATTTAATTTCTACTAAAAAAGCCTTCACCAATTGATATGTACCCAGAATCCTGGACACGTATCAAATAAAGGTGAAGACTCACAACTTACTCATATAAAATCCTATTTACATTCAAACATTTCCTCTAATGTATGCCATGATAATACTGCACACTTTACACGCGCTGGCATATGTGAAATATCTTGTAGGGCACCAGCCTCTTCAAGCTCTTCTAATTCATCTTCGCTAATTTCATCCTTAATCATTCTAAAGAATATATCAGCAAGACGAAGTGCCTCTTCTTTTGTTTTTCCAAGAACTAGGTCTATCATCATATCTGCACTAGCCTGAGAAATAGCACAGCCATCCCCAACATAACCTGCATCTACGATTTTGTCATTATCAACCTTTAGCTTTAAAGTTATTTCATCACCACATGATGGATTAACTCCATGTAACTCATAGTTAGCATCTTTAATATCCGTCTTGTGATATGGATTTACATTATGTTCTGTAAGTATTTCATTATAAAAAGATCTATTATTCTCCATAACCTAATTTACCTCTTATCTGTTTTAGACATTCTATAAATCTATCAATGTCTTGTTCATTATTGTAAAACCCTATACTTGCTCTTGTTGTAGAATTTAGGCCTAACCACTTAGTTAGTGGCTGTGCACAATGATGTCCTGCACGAATATTAACTTTATATGCATTCATAATTTCAGAAATATCATGTGGATGACATCCATCAACTGTAAATGTTAATATTCCATGATGATTATCAGGATTATTCGAACCAACAACATGAACATGTGGTATTTCTATCATCTGCTTATAGGCATACTCGCATAGCTGATTTTCTCTTTGTTCAATGAAATCAAAGCCCAAATCATTGATATAATCTATTGCTGCATGTAAGCCTACAGCTCCACCGGCATTAACGGTTCCTGCTTCAAATTTATGTGGAAGTTCTGCATAAGTTGCTCCCTCAAGAGTTACATACTCTATCATTTCTCCGCCATAAAGAAATGGTGGCATCTTATCCAATAACTCCTTCTTACCATAAACAGCACCAATACCCATTGGAGCTAACATCTTATGTCCAGAAAATACTAAAAAGTCCACATCTAAATCCTGAACGTCTACCTTCATATGTGGCACTGACTGTGCACCATCACATACAAAAACTGCTCCATTTTTATGAGCTATAGCAGCTAATGACTTAATGTCATTTAAACATCCAAGCACATTAGAAACCTGAGTAATTGCAACTAGTTTAGTTTTTTCCGAAATAATATCTTCAAGGGCTTGTGGTAGAAGTGTTCCATCTTTTAAAGGTTCTAAATACTTAATTGTAGCGCCAACTGCCTTAGCTACCTGTTGCCATGGAAGCATATTAGAATGATGCTCCATTACACTAACAATTATTTCATCCCCTTCTTGTATGAAATTTCTACCATAGGAATATGCAATTAAATTCAAACTCTCAGATGCATTTCTAGTAAAAACAATTTCTGCACTTTCCTTAGCATTTATGAATTTTCTTACTGCTTCTCTAGCATCTTCATACCTTTCTGTGGCAATTACTGATAAATCATATAAACCTCTTAAAGGATTAGCATTCTCTTCTTCGTAGTACTTTCTAACTGCATCTAAAACCTGTCTTGGTTTTTGAGATGTTGCAGAATTATCTAAATATGAGTATGTATCATTTATAATAGGGAAATCAGCTCTAATTTTTGCTCCCTTAGCTCTTAATTCTTCAATTGTATATTGCATATTAGCCCTCCCTTTTTAACCATATTTATTAGACTATTCAGAAATAAATGATTCCCACTTATTTCTTATCTCCTCATCGGAAATTTTACTAATAACTGAATGAAGTCTTGCTTTTGCAAGCATTTCATATATATCCTCTTCTTTTATTCCTCTTGATTTTAAATAAAAAAGTTTCTCATCATCAATCTGTCCAATAGTTGCCCCATGATCACCTTCAACATCTTCCTCGTCACAAAGAATAAGCGGTATTGTTTGGTTTACTATTGTATCATCAAGAAGCAATACATCTTCTAACTCGCTTCCCTTTGAACCTGCACAACCTCTAATAAAATCAATTGTTCCTCTAAAAATCTTAAAGGCTTCGTCTCTAAGAATTCCTTTTACATCAAGGTTTGAATTAGTTTTTTTGCCCTTCTGGAATTCCACAAAATTCATATCTAATTTATCTTTATTCTCTACTAAATATGCAACTTCTGCATTAAATTCGGAATTATCACCTA
Source organism: Lachnospira multipara LB2003 (assembly GCF_000702205.1). Taxonomy (GTDB): domain Bacteria; phylum Bacillota; class Clostridia; order Lachnospirales; family Lachnospiraceae; genus Lachnospira; species Lachnospira multipara_A. The sequence continues at coordinate 56,873 of NZ_JNKW01000010.1, forward strand.
CTAAATTAGATCTTGAACCTAAATAGGTCTTTGAAGCTCCTATAATAACCTCTTTTAAATCAAATGTGCTCTTCTCATCCTGCATAGATCCTATGTCATTAATAAAAGTTACACCTGATCCCATTCTTTGAAGCTGAATAAGATTAATACTTGCACCCTCTTCTAAGACTATCTTAGTCTGAATGGCTAGATGTGCACTTACTTCACTTTCACTTTCAAATTCTTCAAAAACAACAGCCTTACAATTTTTCTTAACTACTATTTCAATTGCACTTGCCCATGCGCTCTGATTCTTAACAGTCCACTTTAATTTAAGGACATTAGAATCACCCTTATTTATTTCATATCTATTTAAAGTGATATTGTTATCAAATAATAGATTATCCATATCAGGGCCAACCCCTGTAATATTCACCTTATTTGCTGCTGCAATTCTCATTGCACCATTATCTCTTGCATCAATATTTCTTCTAGTTAATGAATCAAGAGTATTATCTATATCACCATTTTTATCAGATGTAAAAATACTGTTTTGTAATTTAGGAATGCCAACAACTTCGCTACCATTCATTTTAAGCCAATTCCATGTTTCAGCTGGTAAATGATTTATATACATACGGGTCCCTCCTTTAATTCACGTTACCAATTCCGGTGGTTTTTTTTGGGAGTTGCATCCATGAGATGCGCTTTGCGCTGGGATGCAACAAGATCAAAGGGATCCTCCCACTTCGTGGGTCCCTCCTTTGATCACTAACCAATCGCACCTTTCATTTCTAGGCGGATTAGATTATTCATTTCCACTGCATACTCTAGTGGTAATTCCTTTGATACATTATCTGCAAATCCACTTACAATTAATGCTTTGGCATCATCTTCTGAAAGGCCACGGGACATAAGATAAAATACAGTATCATCACTTATGCTTCCTATCTTAGCTTCATGTCCTACATCTGCATCCTTAGTTCTAATATCCATTGCTGGTATTGTGTCTGACCTTGAAATATCATCAAGCATTAATGAGGCACAACTTACAGAAGACTTTGAATTTTTTGCCTGAGGCTTAATATTAACTGAGCTTCTAAATGTATTTCCACCACCTGATTTTGAAATTGATCTGGTATTTATATAACTTGTTGTATTCTCTGCGTTATGAATAACCTTACATCCTGTATCTAAATCCTGTCCTTCACCTGAGAAGGTTACACCTGTAAATTCAGATTTTGCACCCTTTCCCTGTAACACTGAAGTTGGATAAAGGTAAGATACATGAGAGCCAAAAGATCCTGATATCCACTGAATTGTACCACCCTCTTCTACTAAAGCTCTCTTAGTATTTAGGTTGTACATATTCTTAGACCAGTTCTCTATTGTGGAATAACGAAGAGTTGCATTCTTTCCTACAAAAAGTTCTACACAGCCGGCATGTAAGTTAGCTACGTTATATTTTGGTGCTGAACATCCTTCTATAAAGTGTAAATCAGCTCCTTCATCTACAATAATTAACGTATGTTCAAACTGACCAGCTCCTGGAGCATTAAGTCTAAAATATGACTGAAGCGGAATCTCTACCTTAACTCCCTTTGGAACATATACGAATGAACCTCCTGACCAAACTGCTCCGTGAAGTGCTGCAAACTTATGATCTGTTGGAGGAACTAATTTCATAAAATGCTCTCGTATCATATCTCCATACTCTCCATGAGTTGCACTTTCTAAATCTGTATAGATTACACCAGCTTCAGCAACTTCCTTACGAACATTGTGATATACAAGCTCTGAGTCATACTGTGCACCTACACCTGCTAGAGATTCTCTTTCTGCCTGAGGGATTCCAAGTTTTTCAAAGGTATCCTTTATTTCTGTTGGGACCTCTTCCCAATTAGCTCTCATCTTATTATCCTTTGGACGAACATAAGTAACAATCTTGTCCATATTTAAACCATCTATTGATGGACCCCACTGTGGGAAAGGAGTCTCATTAAAAATCTTAAGTGACTTAAGTCTTAAATCCAACATCCAATCAACATCGTTTTTTTCCTTAGAAATCTGTCTTACGATTTCTTCTGACAGTCCACCATCTAGCTTATATGCATCTTTATCTTCATTTCTAAAGTCATAAATACTTCTATTTATATCTTCAACATATGTCTTTTCCTTCATAATACCTCCTTATTAGATTTAGTTTATAAATCTAGTTAATGTAATTTTCAAAACCATTATTGTTGATTTCATCAACAAGGGAAGCATCACCTGATTTTACAATTTTTCCATCTACCAAGATGTGTGTATAATCCACATCAAGAGATTCAAGAATTCTTGTACTATGAGTAATAATGATTAAAGCTCCACCAACCTTCTCTTTATATGCTTTAATTCCTTCAGATACTGTCTTTACTGCATCTACGTCAAGTCCTGAATCTGTTTCATCTAATATTGCAAGATTTGGCTTTAACATAAGTAGCTGTAAGATTTCAGCCTTCTTTTTCTCACCACCTGAAAAACCTACATTTAAGTCTCTGTTAGCATAAGACTTATCCATTGAGAGTAATTCCATGGATTTTTCCAAATCCTTCTTAAAATCCCAAAGTCTTATTCTTCCACCATTTCTATTCTGGTAAGCATTTCTAATAAAATTAGAAAGTGTAATTCCAGGAACCTCAATTGGATTCTGGAAAGAAAGGAACATTCCCTTCTTAGCAATTTCATCAGTCTTGCTTTCTGTAATATCATCACCATTAAAGATAATCTGACCTGAAATCTTCTCATACTTAGGATTACCCATTAATACATTACCTAGTGTTGACTTACCAGCTCCATTAGGTCCCATAATTACATGTGTTTCTCCTTCCTTTACAAGAAGATTTAGTCCATGAAGGATTTCCTTATCCTCAACTCTTGCCTTTATATCCTTTACTTCTAGAATAGTATTTGCCATTTTTTATACCTCCTATATACTTAACTATTTCTTATCAGGGTTAATGCTATCAAAACACTTTTGTTTATCTGCTTTTCTAGCTTCCTCTAATCTTATCTTTGCCTGTTCAAAATTAGTTGCAGCCTCTAATTTAAACTGTTCTAGCGACCACTCTCTAATTGTGTTTAAGATAGGAATAATGCTCTTACCCTTATCTGTTAAACCATATTCAACTCTTGGTGGTATTTCATCATATTGCTTTCTCTCAATAATATGTTCCTGCATAAGTTCCTTAAGAGTTGAAGCAAGCATTCCATCTGTTATTTCTGACATTTCGTCCCTTAACTGGTTGTATCTAAGGGTTCCCTTATCGTTTAATACACAGATTGCTCTTGATTTCCACTTTCCACCAAAAACCTGGAATCCATATTCAATTGGGCAATAAATATTCTTCTTCTTGTCTTCTTTCATGCGCACCTCACAAATTTATCTTTCACTTTTAATTTAATTATCTAATGTAAACAAAAGTTCAATCTTGTATGTTACTTTTAGCAGTAATATAATGTCCTGTGTTGAACTTTTATGGAATTATATCACCATACTATTAAAAATACAAGCTACTATTAAAAATAATAGTATTGGATTTTACTGGGAAAAGTTAACATTTTATTAAATCACGAAAGGATATATTAAGAATTAATTATGACTAAAGATCTTACCAAGGGAAAAATACTTCCCTTACTAGTTAATTTCACAATACCACTTGTAATTGGAAATATATTTCAATTAACATACAACGCAGTGGATAGTATTATCGTTGGTAGATTTGTTGGTGCTACTGCATTAGTTGCTGTTGGTACTGCCAATCCTATTACAAGCCTTATGATTAAGCTTCTTAACGGACTTTGTCTTGGTGCCGGAATCCTAATGGGCGTTCAATTTGGCGCTAAGGATTACAAAACCTTAAAAAGACAGATTAGTACCACAATGCTTGCAGGCCTATTTTTCTCAATCTTTATAAGCCTTGTGTGCATAATACTTGCTCCAGAAATTCTTATAATGCTACAAATCGATTCATCTGCATTACAGGAAGCAACAAGCTATATGCGAATTGTATTTTTAGGTCTAATTTTTACCTATGGATACAATTTCTTATCAAGTACACTTCGTGCCCTAGGCGATAGCACAACCCCGCTTTATTTCCTAGTTGCAAGTGCAATTATTAATATAATTGGAGACTTGCTATTTGTTATTATATTTAATCTTGGTAGCAATGGATGTGCAATTGCAACTGTTATCAGTGAATTTTTAAGTGTGCTTTTTTGTATTATTTACATTAAGAAAAAAGTTCCACTCCTAGACCTTAGAAAAGATTGGATTATATTTGATACGAGCTTACTTAAAAAGACCATAAGCTATGGATGGGCATCTGCTATGCAACAGGCAACTGTTCAAGCAGGAAAAGTTGTAATTCAGGCAATTGCTAACTCCATGGGTGTTGCTGTTGCTGCTGCATTTACTATTGTTAATAGAATCGATGATTTTGCCTACACCCCTGAACAAAATATTGGTCATGCCATGACAAGTCTCATGGCCCAAAACAGAGGTGCTAAAGATTACAAGCGTGTTAAACAAGGATTCTTTGAAGGTATGAAATTAGAACTTATATATGGATTCATGGTTTTACTTGTATGTTATTTACTAGCAAATCCTTTAATGAGAATCTTCTCAACAGATAGCACAGTAATCGCAGAAGGTGTGACATACCTACATATCATTGCCTTTTGCTATTTGCTACCTGCAATTACCAATGGTGTTCAAGGCTACTTTAGAGGAATTGGCGATTTAAAAATCACACTAATAAGCAGCTTTGTTAATATGTTTGGCAGAATAATTGCCTGCTTTATACTTGTTTACTTCTTTAAATTTGGCATTAGTGCCTTCCCATACGCATACTTAATTGGATGGATTGGCATGTTAATTGCTGAATTACCACTACTCATTAGAAATATTAAAAGCGGCAACTACATCCAATCCTAATCTATTTATAAAAAAATACGCCAAGATAAAGGATTAACCTTTATCCTGGCATATTTTATGCGGATATTATAATATTTTTCTTTAGTATTTATCTTTCATATTTATAAAATAAATATAATCACTTACTTCATTTAAGTCTTCATCTTGATAATAAGCATCATAGTTTTCATAATAGTCATCATCATATATACGACTTACATACACACACAAGAATTTATCATTAGCATCAATTTTCTCTATACTTTGACCTGTCTTTAAAGCCTCTATAGCAGTTTCTATAATTTCTTTTTTGTCTTGCTCGCTTAGAGAATATTCATGTGCCGTAATAGATGCTCTATCCTTGCAACTATATGAGTGTAGTGCAAATCTAATACTGTATTTCTTGCCATTTGTAAGGCTAAACTCTGCTCCATAGTCAAATAAATCTACACTTGAATCATTACTAATGCCTTCAAGTTTTTTTATAAGCTCATTTTTTAATTCAGTATTACTATTTAGTTCATCGATTCTATAATTCATCATTTCTGACATGGCTTCAGGTGTGTAATCCTGTGACAATGGAATTGATACATTATATTTCTTACCATTTCTTGAAAAATCCACATTAAAATCATTATAACTATTAGTAAGTCTTGCATAGAAACAATCCTTAAAATCTAAAGATTTTAATTCCTGTACAGCAATACTATATACTTCATTTGCCTTATTATAATCTAATTCAAAAGGACCATCATAGTTAACAGAAACCTTCTTAACATCAGGATAATCATAATATACTTTTTTATATTTAGCATTTGACTCAAGTCTAGCTGCCAAGTTATTAATTTCATCCTCATTTAGCCATACAATTCTCTTGTTATCAAAAATAAATCCCTTAAATCCCACAATTACGGCTATGTTTCTTTCCTCACTTGCAAAATCAAAATTATCTTTTTTGGCTTGTTCCTTCGATTTTTCAAATGCATTAGAAAGAATATCTATTACCTCTTCATCCTTTATTTCAATGGACTTAGTCTGACTTATTAAATAGTTAGTTTCTATCGCATTAATGTTATTACACATCACACTAAGGGTTACAGACTTTGTATTATCTAAGGTTGGAGTGTAGTTATTAATATTATCAATTATAAAATCCAATCCAAATGATATTAAAATCGTTAGCACAAGTCCAACTATAAATCCTGGAATTGCCTTATAAATATATGAAATTCTCTTAGATGAAACAAATTCATAAAGTCCAAGAACAAATATAGTTACTAGTATTGTAGCAACTATTTCCCATACATCCTGGTATCCGCCTTCTGAATTAATAAATGTCACAAAGGAAACTATATTTATTGCTGTAACTATAGCAACGCAAATAACAAATCTTACTGGTTTACTAATTGCTCCCTGACCTGCATATTCAGATTTTCTCTTATTAAACACTATCATTGCAAGCAGCAAATATATTATTGATAAAATAATTGTATATACGTAACTTGCCTTACATGTAACTATTTCCGTAAAATCAAAGTCCTGATTAAATCCTAAGTCTGAAAATATTATTCCCACATCCAGATTATATCTATTATTAAGCAGCCCAGGAACGTTATTTACTCTAAGAATTGTTGCTGAATCAATTAATTCAAAAGCTAAGCTTGTAATAAACCTAGGTAGAAAAATTATCATACCTGATGTAATACAGTTACTTAGCACATTTCCTGTAAGAGCACAGCCAAGAGAAATGGCACATAAAGCCTGAAAGCCATATAAGAACATACTTATATGCATAAGTATAATTCCCTTAGTATCAATTACATACCACTGACTATTAAAACCGTAACATATAAGCTGTGACACTAAACTTGATAATATAATTAAGAAAAACCAGCTAGTTGCAGCTAGAAATCTACTTAAAAATAAGGCATTACGTGTATATGGTAAGGAATGATAAAAATCCGATCCACTACGAGTATTTTGAAAATGCCATATTAAAATTCCCAACGTCAGTATAATAAAGGGAATTATAACAACTAGGTATTCATTGTCTGTAACTCCAGAAACAATGATTTTCCCATAAGTATCAGTATGCTTTAAATATGCTTTATAAGAACTAGCTTCATTAATAATTCTTGTACATGAAATAAAAACGGAAAGCACAATTCCTATAATTCCAATGATTTTTATCTGTAAAAAAACGCTTTTATATAAATTAAAACTAAAAATCTTCTTATCGTTCATTAATTAGCCTCCCAACTCTTCGAGATTGCAACAATTTTTGGAACCCCACGATTGCAGCGCCTTCGGCTGCGTGGGGCTACATTGCAAGCTCTTCGAGCTTGCAACAATTTTTGGAACCCCACGATTGCAGCGCCTTCGGCCACGTGGGGCTACATTGCAAGCTCTTCGAGCTTGCAACAATACCCTAGACTCTCCATTTCGTATATGAATACTTCTTCAAGGGTCAATGGTAATATTTCAAGAAGTATAGGGTTTAAACTAGAAAGTCTGTCATATACTTCATCTTTGTTGCCATTAATAATTATGTTAGCTACTGAACCCTGCTTAACAAAGTTAATAATCTCAAATCCGTCAAATTTTGTCTTATCAAAATCTTCTTTAAAGGCAACCTGAACCTTAAATTTATGAGTCTTTAAATCTAACACATCGCTATCAAGCACAAGTCCCCCCTGATGTATTAATATAAGATGGTCACATAAATCCTCTAATTCACGTAATGAATGAGAACTAATAATTATAGTTGTCTCTCCTTGTAAAACCTTGTCATATAATAAATTCTTAACATGTCTTCTAACAACTGGATCTAGTCCATCAAAAGTTTCATCAAACAATAGGTATTTTGCATTGGTTGAAAGAGCAAGAATAATTGCAGCCTGTCTTCTCATTCCCTTAGAAAAATATCCAATATTCTTGCTTATATCTAGCTTAAAGCTTGCAACTAATTCTTTGAATTTATCTATGTTAAAATCGTCATAAATATCTTTATAAAAAGAAGCCATATTTTTTAAATTAGCTCCCGGTAAGAAAAATAGCTCATCCCCAACAAAGCAAATATCCTTCTTAACATCAGGATTGTTATAAACAACCTTACTATTAAATTCAACAACTCCATTATCTGGCTTATAAATACCAGCTAATACTCTTAAAAGTGTGGATTTTCCAGCACCGTTAGAACCTACCATACCATAAATACTGCCCTCTTCAATATTACTTGATATATTTTTTAGTGCCTCAAAACGATCAAATTTCTTACATACATTCTTGATTTCTATCATCTAGTACACCTCCCTAATAAGATCTAATATCTCATCTTTACCAATACCTGCCATCTTCATTTCAACTAACAGGCTCCTTAAATCATCAAACTTTTCTCTCTTATCATTACCAATTATTTCCTTGGCATTAACTGAAATAAAAGAGCCTTTTCCAGGGACAGAGGTAATCAAACCCTTTCTGTCTAACTCAGTATAGGCTTTCTGTATTGTATTAGGATTTATACTCAGACTTCCCGATAAATTTCTAACTGAAGGCATCTTATCATTAGATTTCATAACTCCCGTTAAGATCATCATTTCAACTTGTTCCACAAGTTGCTCATAAACAGGCGTACGAGACATAACGTCAATATTAAACATTCTCTGCCCACCTTTCATACATTTGCCTTTCAAGTAAATCATAAATATTACAAAAATAGCAACCCCCTATTTGCATCTGTGTTTTTGGGATAAAGGTTGATAACATTAATTTACAGGGATTGCTATTCAAAATAAAAGTGTGTTATAACTGTACTATCTGTCTTAGTACAGTTATATTATTAACCATAAATTTGTATTTGTCAATAAAAAAAAAGAGAAATGTAAAAATTACATTTCTCTTAAAATTCCTAATTAAGCAAAATATTATTCACATTAGATGAAAAATTTTTCCATAATTCCTTTAATTCATCAAGCACAACCAAACCTGGCATTGTTATGGAATAGTACTTTCTACTAACTTCTCTTGCCTTAGGCTCTGTCCACTTAGAAACAACTAAGCCTTCGTCTTCAAGTCTATAAAGAATAGGATAAAGGGTTCCCTCCTTTACTGTAAACATCTCATTACTTCTTGCTTTCATCTCAGTTAAAAGCTCATAGCCATATTTCTCATGTTCACTAAGTAATTGAAGAACAAGTATTTCAAAAACTCCTTTTTTTAACTGTCTTTCATACTTTTTATTAATCGCCATTAATCCATATCCTACTTTTCTAAATATTCTAGCATCTTATTGTCAATTTGATTCTTAAAACGACTATAACGTCTTTGTTCTGAAGGAACAAACCTATCAGATTCTACCATGGCATGAAATTCTTCATAATCAACAAATTTATAATCCATTGTCTCTCCAATCTGAAGTGTTATCTTTGGTTCTGACTCAATAGGATTAATATAACTATGATAAATTACATGTTTTTTAGAATCCACAAATTGATATAGAGGAACTAAATCCTCTGGATTTGCCTTGATTCCAGTTTCTTCTAAAAGCTCTCTACACGCGCCATTTCTAGCATCCTCTCCCTTTAAGATAGAGCCTCCTGTGATTTCCCACTTTAATGGATAGGTCTTATTTCTAGAACGCTGTGTAACTAATATCTTCTTAGTTTCATTTACAATTGTATAAACTAGCACTACTACATGGAATACTCCGTCTGGTAATGATTTAGCCTGACTTCTCTTTACATCAAGTCCAAGTCTATGCTCATTGCAATCATATCCATCCCAGATTTCATCATCAATGATTTCTAGCTCACTTTCATAATACTGTTCATTAAAGTAAATCATCTCTTCTAATTGCTGTCTAGTATAATGAATGTTCTCTGGAACAATAATCCAAACAGAATTATTCTCGCTATCATCCTTTCTTCTAACAATAGCTGTCAAAACTCCGGTAAATTCGTCTAGCGGAACGTCCACACCTAATACATAAGCCATCTGCTTACTATAATCACCGTCTAATTCTGACATTTCCTCTTTCTCAATGTAGCCACAATTTATAGGGTACACTATCGAGGGGTTTTCTTCATCATTACTTCCTAAAGGATGATCAATTTTAACAGTAACTGTTTCTACTCTCATATTACCTCACTTTTATATCAAATAAAATTGACATGATAACTGTCTCATGTGTTAAATATACACTATTAATTTTCTATTATCAACTTTAGAACAATGGAGAAATTAATCTTAAAATACACTGACTCATTCTAAGTTGCTGCTTTTTATAATCCGAATATTTTAAAGAAACATTTTCTGATCTTGCAAAAATTTCTTCAAAATTCTGTCTAACCTTAACTGCCACTTCTCTATCGTAAATAAGTGTACCATTTTCAAAGTGATGATATAAGCTTCTAAAGTCCATATTTATTGTATTTACTGCTGATATCTCATCATCACAAACCCACTGTTTAGCGTGCATAAATCCTGGTGTAAACTCATATATCTTAACTCCATGCTTTACTAGACCAGCATAATAAGAACGTGTCATGGAATAAGTTACCTTTTTATCAGGAATTCCAGGCGTAACAATCCTTACATCAACACCCCTTCTTGCTGCAAGGGTTAATTCCCTTCTCATCTCGTCTGTAATAATAAGATAAGGAGTTGTTATGTATACATAGGTCTTGGCATTTTTTATCATATTAAGATAGACATTTTCTCCAACTCTATCTTTACCAAAGGGGCCATCTGCATATGGGCACACATAGGCATTACTTGTATCTGTTAAATACTTAACCTCAGAAAAATCTATATCTATATATTTATTAAAGTCCGTATCTGATAACTTAATTGCATTCCACATTGATAAAAAAATCAAGGTGTAATTCTTAACAGCCTTTCCTGTTACCTTAATTCCTGTATCATACCATTCTCCATAAGGATGGGTGATATTAAAATACTCATCTGCTAAGTTATAACCACCTGTTACAGCATAAATGCCGTCAACCACTGTGATTTTTCTATGGTCTCTATTATTCATAAACATATTAAAAAATACCCCAACAGGGTTAAACACTCTACATTGAATGCCTTTAGCTCGCATCTCCTTAATAAAATCCTTATTAAGGAAAAAGATACTGCCAACATCATCATAGAATAGTCTTACCTCAACCCCTGCCGCAGCTTTTCTAATTAGAACATCTTTAATTCTACCAAAGCTCGTTGCATCCTCTATTGCATGGTATTCCATAAAGATAAATGTCTTGGCTGTCTCTAGGGTTTCTATTAAGCTTTCTAAACCGTCTTCTGCTCTTTCATGATATTCTACCTTTGTCTCATCATAAACCGGAAAAGCAATATGTCTATATAAATACTTAAATTCGTTAGAAATCCCCTTATCTGTACTATCTAATCTATTGGCAACCCCTTGATCTTGAACCATAAATTGATTCATATAATCAGTAATTGTCTGAAATTTTGCCCTGGATTTTTTGGTAATTATAGGTTGTCCATATAAAAAATACAAAGGCAAACCCATAATAGGAAAAGCTAAAATGGCAATAATCCATGGGGTTCGAAGGGCTGCATTACTTGTTTTTACATACATCTTAAGTACAACAATTATTGCAATAACAATAAATATCAAATTCAATCTTTCTGCGTGTTCACGCAAGGCATAGACTAGCGCCTCAATCCATACAATCTGTAATATAAACATAAATACAGATACAAATAAACGACTGGCGCTATTCTTGGCTGATGTCTTTTTCTCTGTTCGTATATTTGACATATTATAAATTCCTCATACATATAATTTCTTCTTAATATTACAACAAAATAATATCTTTACAAGCACACTTAGGCTTTCTTCATAGTAAATTAATTATTAGCTATATCCTAAGTCTCAACCCCAGCAAATTGTGTCATATACAAATCATAATATTTTCCCTTTGCCTTAATTAATTCCTTATGGTTACCCTTTTCCACAATTCGTCCATTATCCATAACAACAATTAAATCTGCATCCTGAATTGTTGAAATTCTATGGGCAATAATTAAACTTGTTCTATTTTTCATAAGATTAACCATGGCATCCTGAATTCGTTTTTCAGTTCTAGTATCAACATTGGATGTAGCCTCGTCTAAAATAAGAATTTTAGGTTTTGCAAGAAATGCCCTGGCAATGCTTAATAACTGGCGTTGACCTTGGGAAATATTCTGCCCCTCTTTTGCTAATCTAAAGTCATATTTTCCTTTAAAGTGATTAATCATATTGTGGCAACGGCTCATTTTACAAGCATCAACCACCTCTTCATCACTAGCCTCTAAATTAGAATATCTAATATTATTCTTAACAGTATCTGCAAAAAGCACAGTATCCTGTAATACAATAGCTGTGTTTTTACGCAAATTATTACAATCTATATCCTTTATATTAACATTATCAACTAAAATCTCACCGCTGTCTATATCATAAAAGCGCATAAGTAGGTTAACTACTGTTGTTTTACCACTACCTGTAGCCCCAACTAAAGCCACCTTTTCTCCTGCCTTAACCTCTAAATTAAAATCGTATAACACCTGTTTTTCCTTAGTATAGGAAAAATTGACATTCTTAAAGCTAATAACTCCCTTAGCCTCATCCATTTTTTGGCTACCTGACTTATCTTCAAGGGATTCATCCATTACTGCAAATACTCTTTCTGCACCGGCAATTGCTGTCTGAATTTGTCCATAAATATTGGCAATTTCATCAATCGGTCTTCCAAATTGCTTAGCGTAAACTAAAAAAGCAGAAATAATACCAACAGAAATAATGCCATTAATTGCGAAGTACCCTCCAAAGGCCGCAATAATCACAAAGCCAATATTATTAATAACATTCATTATAGGTCCCATGGAACTAGCTAGTACCTCTGCAACAATTCCCACCTTAGTAAGATTATCAGAAGTCTTAGCAAAATCCTTTAAAACCTGATCTTGCCTATTATAGGCAGTAACTGTCTTATAGCCTGTTACCATTTCTTCAATTGTACCATTTAGGCTTCCAAGTAAAAGCTGTTTTTTCTTATAAAAAGTTCTCATGGCCTTAGATAAGAACTTAGTTACAAGTAAAGTAAGAATTACAGTAACCATGGAAAATACTGCAAGTCTTGGGCACAAATAAATCATCATAACTGCTGTTGCTATAATTGTTATAACTCCTGAAAAAAGAGAGGATAAGCTTTGAGAAATAGTTGTAGAAACATTCTCAACATCGTTGGTCATCCTACTCATAATATCCCCATGGGAGTGGGAATCTAAATACTTAATTGGCAAATTAACAATACAATCAAATAGATCTGTACGCATTTTTCCAACTATTCTTTGGCTTAATTTAGCACTTAAACGAGTCTGAATAAAAGAACTTATACTATAAATTCCATAAATTATAAGAAGTATTACGAGTATAGGAGCTATCTTATTAAAATCTCTAGCAATTATGCAGTCAATGGCATTACTCTGCAATTTAGGAGCATAAACTGATGTTATACATGCAATAACTACTGCAAATAATAAGACTATTAGTGTATTTAATTCATTCTTAAAGTATTTAATTAAACGGACTATGGTTTTTTTACCATCTTGAGGTTTTTCAACCATAAGATTTCTTTTGCCACCACGGCCTGTACCCATCATTTTACTATAATTCTTTATATCTGCAGATTTGCTCATATTATCATTAGGCATCTTTACTACCTCCTAACTGAGAATTATAGATATCCCTATAAACTCCACTAGTTTCTAGAAGTTCGCTATGACTTCCAACTGCTGATAATCTACCATCCTCTATAATAACGATCCTGTCAGCATCCTTAACTGAAGCTATTCTTTGTGCTACGATTATCTTAGTCATATTAGGATATTCACTATTAAGATTTTTATAAAGATTAGCCTCTGTCTTTAAATCTAGTGCTGATGTGGCATCATCAAAAATTAAAATACTAGCCTTTTTTAGCACTGCTCTTGCAATGGCAACTCTCTGTTTTTGTCCACCAGAAAGACTAGTTCCACCCTGACTTACCATTGTGCCTATACCCTCTGGCTTAGAATCAATAAATTCACTTGCCATACTTATGTTGGCTGCATGCATTATTTCATCATAACTAGCCTTTTTGTTGCCCCAAGAAATATTCTCTCCTATGGTCTGATTAAAAATTTCGCTTTTTTGCAAAGCTATAGAAACTAAATCACGTAAATCTTTTAACTTATAGTCTCTAACATCCACATCATCTATAAGAATACGTCCAGCAGTTACATCATAAAATCTAGGAATTAAATTTACCAAACTTGACTTACCACAGCCTGTCTCCCCAAGAATTCCTATGGTTTCACCTGGATTTATAACTAAACTGAAATCCTTTATTATCATAGTTTCTTCCTGTGTTGGATAAGCAAATGAAACATGATCAAATTCTATTTTTCCTCTTGCCTCTTTCTTTCCATTAAAATTGCCATCCCTAATAACTGGAACACAATCAAGCACTTCTTTAATACGTCTCCAAGAAGCTACTCCCCTTGATGCAGTCTGGAAAATCATATTCATTCTCATAATTGCATTTAAAACCTGTGAAACATAGGTAATTGCTGCCATTACCTCACCTGGTGTAACAACTCCCCTATAAACATTTATCTGTCCTACCTTAATAATAGCAACAACGCTATAATTAAGAATTATATTCATAATTGGTGTCATAAAGGACAATAAAAGTAAGACATCAAGCTGTGTATCAACTAATTCCTTATTAGTTTTTTCAAATCTATTGATTTCATAATCTTCTCTGACATAAGCTTTTACAACCCTTGATCCTGACACATTCTCTTGCATTACGTTATTTAAATTGTCCAGTTTTTTCTGTAAAATACTAAACTTTGGGTTTGCCTTTGAAATAAAATAAATCACGCATAATATAATTAAAGGTAGGGAAATTACTATTACTACTCCAAAACTAAGATTTAATGAAAGCATACAAATAAGGCCACCTATAAAAAGCATAAAGGTTCTTACAAAACCTCTTATTGCCATTTGCACAAAGGTCTGAACCTGTGTAACATCATTGGTAACCCTAGTAATTAATGATCCTGTTTGAAATTTATCTGTCTGACTGAAAGAAAAAGACATTATTCTATTAAACATATCTTTTCTTAAGTCATTACCGAAATTTTGTCCTGCTATATTAGCAAAAACACCTGATAGAATTCCGCACACTCCACCTATAGCCACAAAAGCTATCATCATAAGTCCTGTATGAATTACCAAATTTAAATTACCTACACCATTATTGTTTAATCCAAGCACACCATCATCCACAATTATACTCATCATTCGTGGTTGCATTAAATCCATAAAGACTTCACCTAGCATAAAAAGTGGAGCTAGAATGGCTGCCCACCAGTATTTTTTTATATACTTTAACATGTCCTCTCCTTTATAAAAAAATGACAACCCTAATAAGAGCTGTCATTTTATTAGCATTTTAAAGAACTAATAAATATTGCCACTAATCTTCAAAAACCTTCTTAATACTGTCATAGTGTAAAAACTCACCTCTATCAGCAATTTCCTTGATTTCTTCTATAGTCGCAAATTTAAATTCCAATGCTTCCTCTTTTTGTATTTTAACGTCATTTTCATTAATATCCATCTCAAATCTGTATATATCAACGAAATAATTATCCTTTTCCTTAGGATTATCTCTTCTATAACTAAAGCAAAAGCCTCCCTTAGCTTCAGAGACATCTATACCCGTTTCCTCAAATACCTCTCTTTTTACAGCATCTAAGGATGTTTCCCCGCTTAGGGCTGCACCTCCTGAAACCTCCCAATGACCTGGAGCCCATGCTTTGCTTAGAACTCTTCTTGTAATTAAAAAAGTATTATCTGGTCTTTTTATAACTCCTAATACTGTTAAATGATAATCTCCTGGCTGCATATTCCAGTCATTTCTTACCATTGTTCTTCCTGTCTTTTCCTTATTAACATCGTAGATGTCCCAAATTTCCATTAACTCATTCCTCACAATTCCACATAAAATCATAGCATGCCTTCTAACGAAAACATGCTATATTACTACATCAAGTCAAGACTCGCTCGCGAGTCTTGCGCGCTGGATTCGGGTCTGCTTAAGCAGACAAATTCCTGTCCGAATCCGTGCGCATCCTCGCGGAGCGTTTAACTCAGTCGGAGCTTATACTCCGATTGAGTTAAATTATATCATATAAAACTTAAATTTTTCAATTATATGTTTTGTCATATTCTGCCTTAAGAGCTTTTTGTCTTTCTTCAGATAAGTTGCCATAAATAAGTTTACAAGCATCATAGGTTTGAGCTAGATTTTTCACTGCAAAAAGCCATAAATAAAAATCCATTCCCTGCTTAGGCTTTGATGCCTTATCTTTAGTTTCTACCTTAACTTTTATTTCTGCCTCAGTTTTAGTTTCTGCCTCAACTTTCGCCTCTTGCTTTACTTGTACTTGTCCTAGATTGTCCTCTAGATTAACAGCTAGTCCTAGATTTTTAGCCAAATCTTGAATTGGCTTATTTATTTTTCTTATATTATTGGCAATTCCAATATTAACGTTAAAGGTATTCTTATCCTTATACATTGCAAAAGCTACCCAAGCCGCAAGCTGTGCGTTGCCATTTACATCTGACATAAAAATAGATTTACTTGCACCAGCTGTTAACTCCTTCAGTCTAGAAAAAATGAATTTATTAAATTCATGTCTACTAAGTTTTCTTTCCTTTGCCTCAGTAAGAGCAGTATTAAGTGCATTTCCAAATTCTTCCTTAGACAATAAACTGTTCTTATTAACAGGATTCATAACAACTAAAGAAGATTCCACACCCAACTCTCTTTTTACATTGTAAGCAAGAGCAACTGCCTGTGGTGTATCAAGGCAATAATTGACTTTAGCATCTTTATCTAAATAAAAAAGGCAAGGCACCTCTTCCGTCTTAAATCCAGCCACACAAATACCCCTTGTTTCTAATAATTCAAGAGTTCTTGTTATATCGCATCCTGGCTTAATTCCTGAACATACAATTAATACATCCTTTTTTGACAATTCATCAATATCTGGAGAAACATTTAAGCTTTGATCTGCTCCGTTTGTAATTCCACCAATAGAAGCACATACAACTATTTTTATACCAACAATACTTGCTATCTCCACTGTGGCTGAAGTTGTAAGCACGCCTGTTTCCTTGGCTGCAATTGAAAGTGCTAAATCTTTTTTAGCTATACAAGAAACACTTTCTATATTGGTTCCTATGGATTCTATATCCTCGTCACTAAGCCCTATCTTTATCTTGCCATTTATAACTGCAATTAAAGCAGGAACAACCTCGTACTCTCTAATAGATTCCATCACAACATTTGCAAGCCCTTTATTCTCAGGATACTGTAAATTTGAAAAAATGGCTGATGTCTCTATTGCCACAATAGGTATATTTTTTTCAATGGCATCTGAAACTTCCTCAGATATCTCCAAAAATCTATTTTCCATATTTTTCTCCATCTTTCCTACCGATTACCAAAAGCAAAATTTTCAAGTTTAAAAAGCTACAGATAATTAAAAATCAGCTATAACTCTATTACGTCCAGTTGACTTTGCTTTATATAGCATTTCATCAGCTCTCTTAATAACTTTGTTATTCTCATCCTCTGTTCTTCCCCTTGTAATACCAAAAGACATTGTTACCTTAATTGTGGTGCCATTTATCTTAATAGTTTCCTTAGCAATTATTTCGTCAATACGTTTTAAATATTTAACTGCCGTTTCATAGTCCATTCTTTCAAACACAAGTAAAAACTCTTCACCGCCCCATCTTGCTACAAAGCCTTTACCATTCATGCTTTTTCTTAAAATGTTAGCAACCGTGACTAAAACCTTATCACCTGCATCGTGGCCATAGGTATCATTAATTTTTTTAAAGTAATCAATATCTCCAATTGCAACACTGAACTGAGTTCCGTTATTTTTTGCCTTAAAAATCGTTGTTGATAGTTTAGTATCTCCTCGCCTTCTATTATTTATCTGGGTTAGAGCATCTAATTCAATCATAGCTTTTAAGGCCTTTTGCATCTTAGTTACAGATCTTGCCATACTTCCTATTTCATCTGGTCGATTTAAAATACTTGTATCTACCTGGCTATCTAATTTTCCCTTAGATACTGTATTAAACTGTTTTTCTAGTCTACGAAGAATATCTACAAAACGATTTATCATTTTTCTATTAACAAGGGCTATTAAGATTATACCCATAATTCCAACAAAAAATACAGGAATTAATCTGATAACAATGTACAATGTTACCTTCTTGGCAGATTTTAAAACCTCTACCATTCCTATAATCTGTCCATCTGAATTATAGATAACCTTATAATACGCATAATATATAACCCCATCCAAAGTAACATTATTATAAAATCTAGATTTTCCCTCTTCTAAAACCTCTCTTGTTACCTTGCTATGTGCAGCTAAATTAACCAATCTATTCCCATTATCATCAACAAGCGTTGAAATAACTCTTAAGTCCTTATAAAAAAATGTAATGTCTAAATCCGTTCCATCAACTATCTTATCAATTAAGTCGTAGTTATTATTAAGGACAGTTTCCCCCTTATAAATAACCACTTCTTCTTCTCCAACTTTAGTATAATCACCCGGATTTTCTCTATCCATCATATTAATAGCAACATTAGCCATATTATCTAGTTCTCTTTTAACATCATTATCGACTGTAATCTTCATTAATGTGTCAAAAAGTAGCATAATAACCACTAATGTAACTATTGTTGGTACTAATATTGAAAAAAGCATTTCCCCATGTATACTTTTTTCCTTGATGGCTTCCTTAGGATTTTTTTCCTTGTCCATATTTACCCCTCTGTTTGCCTAATTTTTCACGCAAGTTTCTATTAAAATAATAACACAAACAGAGGTTAATCTCAATATAACATAATATTTTAACTATCTATTATCCACCTTTTCTGGATACATATCATGATGTGTTAATCTATCAAAGGCAACCTCTTCCCACTTAGTACCTTTCTTACCATAATTGCAATATGGGTCAATTGAAATTCCTCCTCTTGGAGTAAACTTGCCCCAAACCTCAATATACTTAGGGTTCATAAGCTTAATTAAATCCTTCATTATGATATTTACGCAGTCTTCATGGAAATCCCCATGGTTTCTAAAGCTAAATAAATATAGCTTTAATGACTTACTTTCTACCATTAACTCTCCTGGAACGTAAGAAATATAGATTGTTGCAAAATCAGGCTGTCCTGTAATTGGACATAAAGATGTAAATTCAGGGCAATTAAATTTTACAAAATAGTCATTGTCTGGATGCTTATTAACAAAAGTTTCAAGAACTTCTGGAGCATAGTCTGATTTATATTTAACACCTGCCTTACCAAGTAATGTTACATTTTCTCTTTCTTCTGGTTTTCTTGTTGTACTCATAATTTACCTTAGGCTATTAGCCTTACCTTTCTATGTATAAGTTTTAATTTGTATCGTCAAGACTCGCTCGG
The DNA here is from genome assembly GCF_000702205.1 of Lachnospira multipara LB2003. GTDB lineage: Bacteria > Bacillota > Clostridia > Lachnospirales > Lachnospiraceae > Lachnospira > Lachnospira multipara_A. The sequence goes on from NZ_JNKW01000010.1 coordinate 76,391, forward strand.
AGCTTGTACCCCAACTGAGTTAAATTCCTAGAAAGTAAATCCTAGGGCTGGATCTTCGACGCCGTTAAGTCTAAAAGCTTCTGCTCTATCTATACATGTTCCGCAAACTCCGCATGGCTTATCCTTACCTTCATAACAACTCCATGTATACTTATAAGGTGCACCAAGTCTAAGACCTTCCTTGACTACATCAGCTTTATGAGAATTAATAAATGGTGCTTCTACTCTAAGCTGCTTACCACTACCCTCATAGATTGCCTTATTCATAGCATCGTTAAATACTGTTGAACAGTCTGGATAAGCACTTCCTGCTGCATCATCTGCATGAGCGCCATAGTAGATTACGCTGCATTCCTTAGAAAGAGCAAAGCTTGCTGCTGAGGATAAGAATAGCCCATTTCTAAATGGAACATATGTTGAAACTGGCTTACCATCAGTTTCTTCAAGCTGCTTAGCATAACTTTCCTTAGGAATTTCTCCATCTGAACCCTTTAAAAGAGTACAATTGCTGTATGTAAAAATCTTAGCTAAATCAAGTGTATAAAGTTCAACACCATAAAACTCACAAACCTTCTTAGCGCTCTTAATTTCTCTATCATGCTTCTGACCATAACTAATTGAAAGAGCAACTACGTTGTCCTTACCATATTTATCAACTGCCATTGCAAGACATGTTGTACTATCAATACCACCACTGCATAAAACTAATGCTTTTTCTTTTTTCTCTGTCATAATCTATACCTTCCTTTTCTTTTTATTGTCGTAATTAGCTTCGCTAAATTACGACAGGTTAAACTCCTTGCTTGTTTGGGTCCCAGATGATTTTATGCATCTGTAACTGTAAGAAAACATCATTCATTTCATGTTCCTTCATAAAATCAACGATATCCACTGGCTCAATCTGGCCAAACACAGGACTTATGATACAATTCGCTTTTGCTGTTAAGTCATACTTAGTTATAATTTCAAGAGTTCTTTCAAGGTCGGCTCTACTTCCACTAACAAACTTAACTGAATCTTCTTTATGAAGATAGTTGAAATTATCAGTATTCATAGCTGCCTCACAACCTGAACTTGCAAGCTTATAATCAAGAGTCATAACCGGACGGCGCTCCCAATCATCGTATTTTTTAATAGACTGACTTCCGTTAGTCTCGATTTCAAGTCTAATATTATCTACTTCTAAAATTGCAGCAATAAGCTTATCAACATCCTTCTTTAAAAGAGGTTCTCCACCTGTTAATGTCACATTTTTACAATTAGATTTCTTAACAATGTCTACAATTTCAGGAATTGTCTTTTTTTCAAATTTTACATCAGCCTTATTAGCCCACTTAGTATCACAATAGCTACAATCTAGGTTGCAACCTGCAAGACGGATAAAAAGTGCAAGCTGACCTGCCCTTCTACCTTCACCATTAATACTAATAAAATGTTCTACTAAAGGAAATGTAATCTCATTATTAATGTCCATTTTATTCAATCCTTTTTCTGTTTATTTTGTATATGTTGCGTAGTTCTTAGGTGTTTCATAAACCTTTACTTCTACAATTGGATATTCCTTCTTCTCTAACTCATCGAAGAAATACTTAGCAAAATTTTCTGCTGTTGGAATAAAATCCATAACATTTATCTTAAAGCCCTCATCCATTAATGCAGCAAAAGTCGCTGGCTTTAAGCTATCTTTTTTCATAATTAAACTATGATCTAAATTGTCGCAAAGCTCCTTTAAATCCTTCTTGATGTCAGTAAAATCCACTAACATGCCAAGTTCATCAAGTTCTTCGCCCTTTAGGGTTACTTCAATACTCCATCTGTGACCATGAAGATTCTTACATTTACCTGGATAACCGGCAAGAAAATGTGCCGCATCGAATTCGCCTTTTGTTGTAACACTATACATAATAATTACTCCTTAAAAACTAAAAACACTAATTTATCATGTACCAAAAAGACTAAAAATAAATAAAGCCCCAGAGTTAGACACTTCTGGGGCATAAATTCAGAATTTAGCCCTAGTTTTATTTAACGACAGGATGGTACAAATGAACTGTCTCCTGTAGCAAGGTGCCCACAAAGTGGACAGATCCCTTGCTACACGTGCACATCTCATTGCCGAAGGCAATTCTTATGGCGGTGCACTCTCTGTAAAAAGGAGGGACCTACGAAGTGGGAGGATTCCTTATTACACGTGACCGCCCATTGCCGAAGGCAATTCTTATGGCGGTCACTCCTTTTATCCTTGTCTTAAGGGGGACCGCGTAAGCGGTGGATTCCTTAAGACCCAAGGTGAAACGTTAGTTTCAGCTTGATGTGTGCAAGTACTTCATAATTAAATATTGAGGTACTTGCACACAAAAGGAGGTGCCCACAAAGTGGGCAGATCCCTTTTCACTTTATATTTCTTATTCAATTTTTCCTACTTAATACAAGCCTGAATCTTCTCTCTCATTACATCCTCACCCATAATATGAACAATAGTCCAAAGGTCAGGTGTGTTAGCTCTGCCAGTTACTGCAATTCTTACAGCCTCAGCAATATCTGAAACTGAGCCCTTGTAGTTCTCTGGATTAGCCTTATAAGCCTTCATATCTGATGCATATCCTAATTCATCAGCGATTTCCTTAAGCTTGTTAAACCAAGCAGAATTATCATCGTTATGGTCATACTTAGCAAGGTAAGCTGTTAAGATCTTGCTGATTTCTTCAGAATCTAATCTAAAGTCATCCTTTTCCTTACCATTCATATCAACTTCTCCACCTTCAATAAATGGTTCAGTTACTGCATCAATGCCAAAGAAGTAATCAAAGAGGTTAAGAATCTGTCTAGCATACATAAGATCCTTTCTTCTTCTCTTAGCACCAACACCCATGTATAAACGAAGAATAGAAAGCATTTTTTCCTTATCAGCAAACCAAATCTTAGCCTTCTCTGGTTCATTTTCAGTAGCCCAATTATAAAGGAATTCATAAACGTCTTCCTCAGATAACTTAGAGAATTCGTTCTTACAAATGTTATGAAGCTTTTCCTTATCAAAAAGAGCACCAGAAACACTCATCTTCTCAACTGTAAATGGGAATTCATTAATATCCTTATCAGGATACTTGTCATGCCATTCCTCAAAGTTAGAGTTAAGAAGTGTAAGAAGATAAACCTTCATTGTGTATGGATGATAACCATCCTTACGGTAATAATCAAGGCTTAACTCAGGATCCTTTCTCTTAGATAACTTTCTCTTACCACCAGTTGTTTCATCAAACTTCATAAGATGAGCTGTGTGAGCATACTTAGGCATCTTAAATCCTAACACATGGAATAATTCATAATGTGTAGGAACTGATGATAACCACTCGCCACCTCTAATAACTGTTGTTGTTCTCATGAAATGATCATCAATTGCATGAGCAAAGTGATATGTTGGAATACCATCCTTCTTTAAAAGAACGATATCATGAATATTCTCTGGTAACTTAATTTCACCCTTAATGCTATCAACAAATGTGATTTCCTTATCTGGGCTACCCTGTGAACGAAGTCTTAATACATAAGGCTTACCTGCCTTAATGTTCTCTTCAATTGTTTCATAAGATAAGTTACGGCTAATAGCATATTTTCCATAGTAACCTGTAAGTTCCTTATTAGCTTCCTGCTTCTTTCTGATTTCTTCAAGTTCTTCCTCAGTAGCAAAGCAAGGATAAGCTAAACCTCTTTCAACTAATGATTTAGCAAATGTATGATAAATCTCTACTCTCTGTCTCTGGAAGTAAGGGCCATATGCATTACGAGGATCTGAATCATCAAAACCTGCACCCTCATCAAATTCTATATCAAAATATTTTAAAACGTTAATAATAATATCAACGGCACCTTCTACTTTACGCTTTTCATCTGTATCTTCGATACGAAGATAAAAAACTCCACCCTTTCTATGAGCAATTCTTTCATCAGCTAATGCTGAATAAAGGTTACCTAAATGAATAAATCCTGTAGGTGATGGAGCCATACGTGTAACTTCAGCACCGTTAGGTAACTTTCTATATGGGAATTTCTCTTCATAATACTCTGGTGTATGTTCTACATCAGGAAATAAAAGATTAGCTAACTTCTGATAATCCATAATATCCTCCTAAACTATTTTATAAGCTTTCGCCTATATCCAACTAAATAATAGATTGAACTGTAAAAGACAATCCAATCTATTTTACACATTTTTTTGCATTTTTTCAATATGCTATTTTTCCTTGCTTTCGCTGTTATAAATAAATTGAGAATTTCATAAGAATAATTGCTTTATCGGGAGTTTTTTAGATACTTGGATTCGATTTCATACTCACTTCCGTATCGATCTATCAATAGATTTAATGCCTTATCTATTTTAGACTGAAACGCCTCTTTCTCGTCATCTGAAGAAAAATCGTTGGAGGTGAATTCGCTTGGTGTATCTATGTATAATCCATCGAAAGTTTCCTGGATATCTAACAACAGATTATCTTTTCATGTAATTTCTCCTTATAGTTGTTCTCAACTCTTTCTTGTTTTGATTTATTTTAACAAAACTAAAAAATATGATAAAGTGACCAAATTCGGAATGTTACGCAATTATCTTTCCGTTTTATGTCACCTTTATAAAAGCTTAACTTAAAAGTGACCAAAATGCTGTTAATAGTGACCAAATCCGGAATAATTAACTACATTTTTTGTCAACTTTCTTACGTTTTAGCCCATTTCTCTTACGTTTTACGTCACCTTTTACGTTTTACACCACTCCTCTTACGTTTTACGTCACCTTTGTAATTGGAAACTCTTGTAAATACTGGATTTGTTTCGACATAAAAGAAAAGTGTTCATCTAAACAAAAACTAATAAATAATGTTGTTCTTACATTATTTGTACATATCATCTAACGTTATTAAAATTATATTTGATGTATCAATGTTATTGAACCATTCAGTAAATCCAGAGAGTGAGAACAATAAATAGTGGGTTACAGCATATTTACCTGTGATTAATTTGGATCTTCTGATTAATGTTTCACAAATTGTTTTATCTATCTTTTCTTTTTTAAATTTACATTCACCTACGATTGCTGTGTTATCTACAGTAGATATTCCAACCACATCAATATCAGCTGATTGCTGATACCAGTTATTATTTTTGTCTTTTAAATGTTCAACTCCCCACCAAGTTCCTGTTTCAGTTATAAATGAACCATATGCACCAAGTATTCCTTGTTCTAAGGTATAATATCTACACATTTCCTCGAAAACACTTCCCATAAATGAATGAAGCTGATTTTTTACAACTTTATCATAGTATAGCTCGCCTTGCCCCATTTCAATTACGCTAACAGCTTTAGGGATGAATTGATACCAAAACTTAAACATATGGTCTTTTAGTACATATTGTGTTTTTTTCTTGTTTTTCTCCTCTGTAATACAATGCTTTTTTTCAATTAATCCAACATCAATTAGTTTTTCAAGCGAATATAGAACTGTTGAGTCTTTTTCCTTAATTTTTGAAGAGATTATATTTAATGTTGTTTCGCCTGACGCAACCTGTTCAATAATATTATTTACAATAGTTACATCAGCAAATTCTTGTGTAAGGAAATTTTTAGTTTCATCATAAAGATATCCGTCTGTACTAAAAAATTGATTTTTAATATTTTCATCAAGGCTCTTGTCAGCCTGGAACATTGATAAATATTTTGCTACACCTCCAGTAACTCCATAGCATATAGCCTTTTCTTCAGCAGTATAATTAGGTGTGAATAATGCAGCATCTCTATAATTAAAAGGTTCTAGTTTTATTTGTGAAGTTTTACGGCCAAAAAGAGGACTTTTTTCGCTTAAGATTTTATTTTCCATAAAACTTAAAGAAGAGCCGCAGAGTATAATCATAAGGTTTTTGTCGAGCCATTGTGTATCAATATATTTCTGCAATATAGATAATAGTGATGTGTCTTTTTCCGCCCAATAAGGGAGTTCATCTATAACTAAGACTAGTTTTTCTGATAAATTTGTTAATTTTTTTGTTATTATATTTAATACATTTTCTAAGGAAGGAAAAGTAGCGTCCGTATACTCAGGATCTAATACTTCCATTACTTGTTTCGAGAATAATTCTAAATTTCTATCTGGACCGACTTTAGTAGCTGTATAAAAAATAGCCATTTTCCCTTTTAAAAATTCTGTAATCAAAAAGGATTTACCAATTCTTCTACGACCGTAGATAACAGTCATACCAAATTTTGGACTTGAATAGATTTTTTCTAATGAATTTAATTCTTTTTTTCTACCTATGAACATATTATCCTCCGTTTTATTCAAATTAATTTTATTCAAATTGATTTTAATAAAATTGATTTGAATTAAGTATACTATATTATTTTATTAATTACAACATTTAGTAATCTTTTTATCTAGCCCTCCAATTTTTTACAATAAACTAAAAAGCACAGTATACTATCCTAAGACAGTATACTGTGCCCTTTTTTATTTGATTCTAATTAATCTTCAAATCCACATTAATAAATTAAATAATTTCAAGAATGTTTTTAAGTGCGTAAGCCACACCATTCTCGTCATTGGAAAGTGTTATATAATCAGCTTCGCTTTTAAGAGCTTCATTGGCATTAGCCATCGCCACTCCTATTCCTGCAAATTTGATCATATCTATGTCGTTGTCTGCGTCTCCAAATGCCGCTACCAAATCCCTATCAACTCCTAAGTAATCTGAAAGGAATTTAAGACCTGATGCCTTACCGCAATCCTTATAGGAAAACTCAAGCATTACAGGACTAGCACTTGTAATATAAACGTCGGATGTTTTAGAACTAATTTCTTCTATAATATCCTTCCTTATATCTTGATCTCCTAATATAATATTCATACAATCTAAATTGTCTTTATTTTTTCGGATAAAATCTATAATATTATCAACCGGATGTCTTGTTCTTCTTATGTATTCAACTGAACGCACATTATCACCTACAATCAAAGGATTTTCTATATAATCCTTCTGTGCATAAGCCGTTCCATTAATAAAGCATTCAAAAGTTATGCGTTTGTACTTTTTAGACATGCTAAGAATTAAATCAACTGAATCAGCTAATAATTTATAAGCCTTTATAAGTTCTTTATTCTTAACTTTATAGATAGCGGCTCCATTACTTGTAATTGCATATTCAATGCCAGGGACCTCCAACACTGCTATAGGAAGAGCATCAAATGCGCGTCCACTAGCAATACATACATTTACTCCATTATCCATAGCAGCCATCAAAGCATCTTTCGTTTCTTCGGATAATTTTCCGTTTTTATCAAGTGTTGTTCCATCTAAATCTAAAGCAATTATTTTTACGTCCATAAGCCTCCTATTTATTTTGACACAATATTGCATAGTATAGTATCATTAAAAAATTTTGTAAACAAAATGTCCAATATTTTCAAAATTATCTTTTGAACAAAAAGGACATTTACTGATTTTTTATAGCTTGCATAAACCACTTACCTGCATCGCTATAATCCTCCTCACTCCATCCGCTCGTTTTAGAACAAGAAGAATTTATAAGTGCAGAGGTTTCCGCCTTATTACACAAACTCCATGCAATATAACTTACATCTAGGCTATTAAGAAGTTCTAGCCAACTATTAGCCGAAGCATAGTCTATTCCTCCATTTCCTGAAGCATCACAAATACTACATTCAGATACAAATACAGGAACACCGTTATTAATAGCATACCTCAACTTATTTTGAATATTGTCTTTATGAGTTGCAGCGTAAAAATGCAGACTATAGCATACATTTGCATCATCAATTTCATTTCCCACTACTGCATCTACATCCTGAGACCAGGTATTAGTTCCAACTATAACTAAAGCATTAGGATCATTGGCCCTTATTGTTGCTATTACAGATTCTGCATATGGTTTTATCTGACTTGCCCAATCTGCCCCCACAGGCTCGTTACATATTTCATATATAACATTGTCGTATCCAGCATATTTCATAGACATTTCATTAAAAAAGCTAATAGCCTCATCTTTTATCTCATTCGGATTGTAATTTAATACATGCCAATCAATTATAACATAAAGGCCCTGATTAGCTGCAGCACGAACCCCTTCATCTATCTTAGCTTTTAAAGTCTCCTTATCTCCACCAGTTAAATAACCTGCGTATTCCCTAGGATACATAGCAATTCTAAACACATTTATGCCAAAATCAGCTTTTAGGCTTGCCATGGCTGATTCGTTAACATATTCCGGGAACCAAGAAAGTCCATGACTACTCACGCCCCTTAGCTGAACCACATTTCCACTAGCGTCCACAAGCTTAGTTCCACTTACTCTTAATCTGCCTGTTGGAATGTTTTTATTTCCAGCCACAGATGTTACTGGCTCATTATCTTCCACTGCTTCAGGGTTTGAATCTTCTATGACTGGCTCGTTATCTTTGCTTACTTCATAAGCATTATTATCATCATTAGCATTATTAGCTGTATTAATTGACTCTACATCCCCATCTGTTGCAAACTCACTAGCTGTCTGAGCTGCTGTTACGGCAGCCTCTGCTATTGTTTCTTGTTCTTCCTTAGGTTCTGTATTTAGGACTATCATATAGTCATAACATGCTCTAATTGCTATTACTGGCGCATCTGCATAGCTTAAAAAACATCGGCTAGCTACAAGTGCCGCATTTGCTAAATTTTCGTCTATTTCTTCTGTTTCTACTTCATCTCCTGCATTGATTTCTTCTGTTACTTCTACGCTTTCCTGACTTTTAGTTTCCTCTTTATTAGAATCCTCTTCTTTTATATTAGGACTTTCCTTAACCTCAGTTTCAAAAACTGGGCTTATACTTGCATTTATATTACTAGTTTCAGCTGGAAAAGACATAATTAGACCTACATTAGATATATTTTCCCCGGCCTTAATTTCCTTATTGTAAGATTCAGGCTTTAGTTCATAACTATTTCCTAAATCACTAACAAAACAGCACCAGGACTGACTAATCTCTCCCCCTGACTTTGATATATTTATGGTCCAATCTTGCAGATTTTTACTGCTATTATTAGTTATTGTTAAATTAAATTGAGCATAATATTTACCTTCTGACTCCCAAGAATTTGACTTAGATACACTAAGATAGACTTGCTCATCTGCCTTTATATTAACAAAACTGCAGTTCATACTTACAATTACTAATACTAAAGCTAGGGCATATGAGATTAATATCCTAATTACTCTCTTCATAAGACCTCTCCTATATTTCGTCTATAAATTATTATTTACTTGTTCACATTTTTCTTAACTAAATTCTATCACATGCCAATTTTTAGGTAAAGAAAAACGTCAGTACAGTTTTTTGATTCTGTACTGACGTTTTGATTTATGATTATGATTTATGATGCAATTTAATTTTATTTTAGTGGTGGAATAAACGCATTCCTGTAAAGCACATTGCAATGCCTCTCTTATTACATGTTTCAATTACATTATCATCTCTAATTGAACCACCTGGCTGAGCAATATACTTAACACCTGACTTATATGCTCTCTCGATGTTATCGCCAAATGGGAAGAATGCATCTGAACCAAGAGCTACATTTGTATTACCATCAAGCCATGCTCTCTTCTCTTCCTTTGTAAATACTTCTGGCTTTGTTGTAAAGATTCTCTCCCACTCGCCATCACGAAGTAAATCTTCGTATTCATCACCAATATAAAGATCAATTGCATTGTCTCTATCTGCGCGACCGAGATTTTCCTTAAATGGAAGGTTTAATACCTTTGGATTCTGTCTTAAATACCAGTTGTCTGCCTTAGAACCTGCAAGTCTTGTACAATGAATTCTTGACTGCTGACCTGCACCAATACCAATTGCCTGACCGCCCTTAGCATAGCATACTGAATTTGACTGAGTATACTTTAATGTTATAAGAGAAATGATTAAGTCAATCTTAGCGCTTTCTGGAATTTCTTTATTTTCTGTTACAACATTATCAAGTAATTCCTTATTAATTGCAAATTCATTACGTCCCTGTTCAAATGTAACACCAAATACCTGCTTTTTCTCAATTGCTTCTGGCTTATAGCTTGGATCTATTTTAATAATATTATAGTTACCCTTCTTCTTCTTGCTTAAGATTGCAAATGCTTCATCTGTATATCCTGGAGCAATAATACCATCTGATACTTCATGCTGAATGAGCTTAGCTGTTGCTTCATCACATACATCTGAAAGTGAAATAAAATCACCAAATGATGACATTCTATCAGCGCCACGTGCTCTAGCATATGCACATGCTAGTGGGCTTAATTCACCGATTGTTTCATCTACCCAGTAAATCTTTTTCTCAACTTCTGAAAGTGGAAGTCCTACTGCAGCACCTGCAGGAGAAACATGCTTAAAGCTTGTAGCTGCTGGAAGTCCTGTTGCTTCCTTTAATTCCTTAACTAATTGATAACCATTAAATGCATCTAAGAAATTAATATAACCTGGTCTTCCATTTAAAATCTCAACTGGAAGATCACTTCCATTCTCCATAAAAATTCTTGATGGTTTCTGATTAGGGTTACATCCATATTTTAACTGAAATTCTTTCATTTTACATTCCTCCAAAAAGCATTGATTAATTATTATTAATCATTATTAACTAGCAATTTTTATTAATTATTCTTGTTTCATATTCACCTGTTGCGATATTGATATATCTAACAAATAAAGATACCTTATTATCCTCGTTTAAGTTCTCCCAAACTGTCTTTGTAAATGTATCGATATCACCTGAAAGCTTTACCCATGTAGGCTCACCTTCATAACTTGGAAGTGGATTTCCATCTCCCATATATGTGTGAATAAAATGACCTTCTCCTGCTAATGGAGCATCATATGTAAATGTGTATCTATTACACTGACTAGGATTACCATTATGACTCTTAAGTATTGACATTGCATAATCATACTTGCCTTCCTTAACTGTCATAAGACCTGAAATTCTAGGTGTGTAATTAGGAGCATCTGGTTCAAATTCTCTTTCTCTTAACGACTCTTCAAAAGTCTGTCCTTTGCTCATATTGTCATAAATTGTGTCTGTCTGATCGCCATTTGTAACGATTGTCTTATCTCCTAAAACTCTAACTGGAGCATAAATAATAAGACTTGGATCTTCTAGCTTACTTGGGTCATAAGCCTCAGTTCTAATGCCTTCGCCCTCTGTAACAAATACTCTATTACGGCTATTCTCACTTCTTCCCATAATAAAATAAGCTGTTACTGCGTACTTGCTATCATCAGACATACCAATGACAATTCCTCTTCCTGGATATGAACATCCTGAAAGTTCTTTTTCAAGCGATTTGATTTCCATTTTCCTTCTCCTTAAAAAAAATAATTTATATTTAACCTGCTGGGGGTTAAATCAAATTCATAGCGGGAAATTAATAATTTCCCAATAGTCTTATAGACTTACTCTCTTCCTCAATTCCTCTAAGAGCATTCATTACTACTTGGTCATTTATATTTCCTTCTATATCAACGAAAAATCTAAATTCCCATTGGCGACCTTCTATTGGTCTTGATTCAATTTTAGTCATATTTAAACCATTATAAATTATATGGCTTAGTAAATTATATAGTGAACCTGGCTCATTGACGCATTCAAAAACGATGCTTGTCTTCTTAGCATCCTTTATAAATGTACGAGTCTTAGATACAATCACAAATCTTGTTGTATTATTGGCCTCATCAGCTATATCAGTCTTTAGGATTTCTAAGCCATATAGCTTAGCTGCCTCTTTACTTGCTATTGCAACATGAGAATTATCCTTATCCTCAAAAATCTTCTTAGCTGCAACTGCAGTGTTTGGCTGGCTGATTTGCTGCCAATCTTTATGTGATTCTAGAAATGATTCGCATTGTGTTAGGCCTTGGGCATGGGAATAAACTGTTGTTACTTTTGAAAGATCTGTACCAACCAATCCCATAAGAACATGCTCTACCTTAACATACACTTCTGCGACGATATAGTTATTGTATTCCTGTAATAGATCATAAACCGCTGTAATACTGCCTGTTGTAGAATTCTCTATTGGAAGAACTGCATAATCCGCCTTTCCTTCTTTAACAGCCTCCATTGCATCCTTCCATGTGGAAACATTGAAATTATCAATGTCTTCTCCAAAATAATCTATCATTGCAGCATAGGCATACGCCCCTGGAACTCCTTGATAAACCACCTTTATATTATCTGTATTTATCTTATCAACAATCTCAAATGGTTCTCTTAAGCTTTGTCCATTTTTTTCAAGTAACATATATTGCCACTTGCGGGAATTAGCCATTATATGCGAGAACAAATCATCAATAGGATGCTCATTCTCCTTCTTAGTCACTAATTTATTAATAGCTTCAAGTTTCTGTCTTTCTCTTTCTACATCAAGAACTTTCTTACCTGTGTGCAGCTTAAATTCTGCAACCTGCCCAGTAAGCCTCATTCTCTCTTCGAAGAGTTGAACCAACTGCTTATCGATATTATCGATATTCTCTCTGATTTCTTCTAAATCTAACATTTACTACCTCTCATTTTTTAAATGCTAACTTTGTAATATAGCTCTTGTTAAATTCCTTACATTTACTACATTGCGCTAAAACTCACGCCCCTTAATTGTAACTTGTATTTTTACCTTTGGCAAGAATTAATATATTTATTTTACAATATTATTTATACATTATTAACAATTCTAATAATATATGTTATAATATAAAAAAGTTAATATTAAAATTTAACAATTTATCTTCCATAATCGGAGGTGATTAACATAAGAAAAATGGTAAAAATAGCCATTGGCGCTATTATTATACTAGCTATTACTATTTTTATTACATCATATATTCTTATTAACCGCATTAGTTACAACAAGGATGATGCAACTGGTAATACCACTGGCAATCTCAATAACGGCGGACTTTTTTGCGAATATAAAGGTATGATTTATTTTGCCAATGCTGCTGATAAAAATAAGCTCTATTGTATGACTTCTGATTGTACTAATGCTAGAAAACTTGTAGATGACTCCGTTGCATATATTAATGTTTGCGGTAAATACATTTACTATGTTAGAAATAACTATTCACCAGACGCTATTGCTATGGTTTTTCGTGGACAATTATTTGGACTTTATCGTTGCAACCTTGATGGCTCTCATATTCAAACTGTAACAACAGATAAATCTGGAATGATTAGTTTATGCGGTAACTACATCTATTATCAGCATTACGACGACAATACTGCACTTACTTTACAAAAAATCAAAATTGATAAGAAAGACCAGACTTTTATAGATGATACTGAATATAACGTTGCCAATGTCTACAATAAAAAAATCTATTTCTCTAATCCAAACCAAAGAAATAGAATTTATTGTTTAGACACAAGTAATGATTCCATAACACCTTTTTACGATGCCAATTCTTATCTTGTTGACTATGAAGGTGATTACATGTATTACATCGATTTAGATAAAAATTATGCCCTAATGCGTGTTAATACTAAGACTCGTGTTCTAGAGCAAATTTTTGCACCACCAGATGGAATTATTGTTAATTATAACGTATACGACAAAAAAATATTTGTACAAGTGGAGGGAAAAAACGGTCTTACAACTGGTTTATACCGTTTAAACACTGATGGAACACAGATTGAATATATTGCCCAAGGTAATATAACCAATGTTCATTGTACATCAAAATATACATTTTTTATGTATTTTTCAGACCAACAAACTCTATATAGAGTTCCAACCACTGGAACTTTCTCTAAAGTAGAGATTATTACTATAAAGTAATGTTTTGTTAACATGAAGCTAAGATTAGGTAATTCTTAGCAGCTTTAAATACCTCCTTTTTTAAATATTTCTACACAAAAAAGGAACTGTATGCTAAATCCAATTCAAGTCCTAGGATTTAACTACAGTTCCTTTTTTCATTGTTATATTTAATTGTTAATAATTAGTCTCTATCAATAATATTATTCTCTCTAATATCTGCAACTAACTGTCTTCTAAATGCTCTGCAACCTGTTTCGTTCCAATACTTCTTCTTATCAAATTTAATTACTTCATAAGAACTATCCATAATATCTGAATTATAGCTTGTAATTGGATCCTTTCTTGGATAGCATACCGTAATTGAATTAACGTATTCTGTCATATTAAGTCCAAAGTCGTTGGCAAAACGTCTTGCCTGATCTTTATTACTAAACATCTTTATATGTGAATAATAGCCTACTAAATAAGCAAAATAGTTAATATCAAATTCATCTATCCAATCCCCTTCTGCATTAAAAATTACTACTGGGAATCGTCTTTCATCGTTCTTTATTAACTTCACTAGATTGTCGTAGTCTTCATTATTATCTACATACTTAACAGCTTCTTTTAATTTTTCTACATCACAAATACCTATGTTATCAGCTATTTCACCATAGAAATTAGGTCTTGAGAACAATATATTATCTGTATCTCTAAATCTATCCTCTGGTTCTGCATATCTGTTAGTTACCTCAAATTCCAGCCTATTATCTATTTTTTTAATTGATGCATCTGAAATCCAAAGTCTAGTAGCTACATTTGAATCCAAATGAGTTGTTTTCTCCACAAATTCAAGCTTTTCCGGATTATAGCTAACCATAACCGAATATCCTGGACTTGTATTAGAATAACTAGCCACTTCTTCTGGTATGTCTGTAAATACTTCATTAAACCTTGAATTTACCCAAGAATAAATAAGGTTTGATGCCTTTCTAAATGCGTCTTCTATGCTTAAATTATTAAGATCTATATCTGTCTTAGCATGAAAAACCTTATACTGACCCAATGTCTTAAATGGTTCAAACCTTCTACGTCTATTAAATGAATTGCCTTCTTTCTTCTCCAATTCAATTTTTACAAAAGCGTCATTTAATCTATCATCATTTGGTCCAATCTGATTAACTATTCGTACTATATTAGTTACTGTAAGTTCAGCCTGCTTTCCATACACATTAAGGCATAACTGATTAATTAAATTAGCTCTCTTGAATTTATAGAATTTCTTAGCCAATTCTGTATCACTATTAAAAATCTCCTCAACATATGGATGCAATGGCTCATTCTCAAATTTCAATCTATAATGGCATCTTAACATATCATTCCAGTTCTTATTCTTGTAATGGTGATGTCCTAAATCTTCAATAAGTCCTACCATTGAATCATCACATAATTCATAAGTTGCAAGGATAGAATTCATCTTTCTTGCTAATGCTTCATTACCACCAAAGGCTGAACCCTTATACCTTGTATCATGCTCTATTTCATGCCAACCTTCAAAGGAATTAGTTCTAACCTGAATTTCAAAAGTATCATCTATGTAATCTGAAAGCATTGGATTAGATATATTCTTGCTTAAATATGTTGGCAATTTAAAAATACCATTAACCTTACTTGCCTTAAATTCATACTCAGATGCTTCTGTCGTCTCCCAAACACCTGGTGTTGAAAAAATTGTATCTAGTAAGTCCTTACAAATCTCCACATCATCCTCATAATAAAGAATAACTCTAATACCTACTAAATCCTGCATCTTCTTATGTTCATTTGGTGAGCCTTCTATCTGATATCTCTTTAATAACAATTTATTAAGGATAGAATCCGATGTTTTAACTCTATAAGCAACACGATAATAAAAACCTACCTTAGTAAGTTTTTCCTCTATGATGCTTAACAAATCTTCCTTCACAACTTCAGGAACAACGATTTGATCTACATTATATTTATTAAATACTTCATTTACCCCGTTGTTATCCATATCCAGCTAACCTTTCTTAATTATTACTACTCTTTTTTAATTTATCGCCCAGTATCTTAGCTTATTATAGCACTAATCCGCATCAAATAAAAGTTAAGAGCTCTTTTATAATTCTTAAATTTCTATATATAATTTGCGAATATATCTTTTTCATGTTATACTTGTCAGAGTAGTCGTTACCTATACATATGGAGGATTTTAAAAATGTCAGAAATTCATGAATCTGCAGAAAATTATCTTGAAACTATACTAATGCTTAGTAAAAAGCTTCCAGTGGTTCGATCAATCGATGTATCTAACGAAATGGGATTTAGAAAATCATCAGTAAGCATTGCAATGAAAAATTTACGCGAATCTAACTATATAACAGTAACAAAAGAAGGATATATTTATCTTACTGACGCTGGTAAAGAGATTGCTGAAACTATTCTAGAACGCCATGAATTACTTACTAAATGGCTTATGAGTTTAGGCATTGATTCTAAGATTGCAGAAGATGATGCTTGTAAAATCGAACATGATTTAAGCAAAGAAACTTTTGCTGCATTAAAGAAAGTTATTATACAACAAATCGGAGAATAATTTATTAGTATTACCAAAACTAAAATCCCCTGCTTATTACTTAAGCAGGGGATTATTATATATATTACTTTCCTAAATATCCCTGATAATTAGCTGTTTCAAGAATATTATTAGCTCTTTCAATTTCTTCCTTTGTTGGAGGTAAGATGCCATCTAATTCATACTTAATTCCAAGTTCTTCATATTTTACAACACCTAAAGTATGGTATGGTAATACCTCAAAACGCTTTACTGTCTTAAGTGTCTTAACAAAATCACGTAAGCCTTCTAAATCCTCAGTGTCATCTGTTACGCCTGGAACTAATACATTTCTAATCCACATATCCTTGTTATTATCTGATAAATACTTTGCTAATTCTAAGATATTCTTATTAGTCCAACCTGTTAATTCCTTATGTTTCTCATCGTCAATGATCTTAATATCAAGTAAGAATGTATCTGTTAAATTCATAAGTTCATCGAATTTTTTAAGATATTCAGGATCTAATGAGAATGGATTACCAGATGTATCTATACATGTGTTAATTCCCTTTGCCTTAGCAAGCTTAAATAATTCAATAATAAAATCCATCTGAAGAAGTGCTTCACCACCACTAACTGTGATTCCACCACCATTTTTCCAATATGCCTTAAATCTAATAGCTTTATCCATGATTTCCTGTGGTGTCATTTCCATGCCACCTTCCATACCCCAAGTCTCTGGGTTATGACAATACTTACATCTCATATGACATCCTTTAAGGAAAACTATATATCTAACACCTGGTCCATCAACAGAACCAAAGCTTTCTAATGAATTAACTCTACCAATTACTTCGCTCATAATAACTCCTTTCATTAATAAAAGCACCAGAAGCGTTAATTTACTCCTGATGCTAAATTGTATACAATATACACTTCTTGTTAAATATATCACATACGCCTTGTTTTTTCAACTCATAGGCATATTTTAATTGTACTAAATACAAGACATTTGCTTAAATTAACTAAATGCTCTCCTAAATAGTGCAACTAGCGCTACAATTGCTAATATTGGGAACACAAAACTTAATGTTGATATCAAAGCAAAGCCTACAATTGCCAATATCAAATAACCTATAATTCCAAAGAACAATCCGAATACTGTTCCAAATACTTTAAATGAAAATATGGCCATTTTAAAAAAGCCTATAAATAATAATAGCATTAGTAATGTTATCATAGATTAATCCTCCAATTTTAAAAATAGACAAAGAGAAGATATCTGTTTTGGAAAGGAATGTGTTTATTAATCTTCCCTTTGCCTATTATTATATTATCAAAAGATTAAAATGACATTAATCATAAGATTAAGATTTTATTAAATATAAAGTGCTTTAAAATGCACTATATTAATGTTCCATTCTCCATGCAATAGTTCTTCTTAAATAATGCACATAATCTGGATTCTTGCACATTCCCTTACCTTCAACATCTGAAATCTTAGCTACATCCATACCGTTACATGCAGTTGTCTTCATTACAATATTAAGAGCATCAACATCTGTATCATTAGCAATATATGTTCCAATGCCAAATGCTACCTTTACTTTGTCTTTAAAGTAAGAATTAATCTCATCAGCCTTCTTAAAGTCAAGACTATCACTAAAGAGTAATGTCTTAGACTTAGGATCAATTCCAAGGCTTTCATAATGTGCAATCATCTTATCACCCCATTCAAATGGGCTGCCGCTGTCATGTCTAACACCACTAAATAATGTTGCATAAGTTAATTTAAAGTCTCGTAAAAAGCAGTCAGTTGTAATTGTATCTGTAAGAGCTGTACCATTTAATACGCCATATTCCTTAACCCAAGCATCTAAAGCATACCAGTTAGAGTATGCTGGATTGTGTTTATGATTTCCCTGACCTACACACATAATCCATTCATGTGCCATTGTACCTACTGGCTTGGTATTAAGCTTCTTTGCAAGATATACATTAGATGTACCTACAAAAGTTGATGCCTTAAAGTTAGCTTTCATAAGTTCCTTTATTGCTAACTCTTGTGCATCAGCTGATAATCTTCTTCTTATACCAAATTCAGAAAATGCGCCTATATTATACTCACCGCTAACAAGCTTATTTACCTTATCTTCTAATCTTTCCTTAAAGCTTAATAAAAGCTTATCGTAATCATATTTCATTCTAAAGTAAACTTCATTAACAATGGCAAGTGTAGGAATTTCATACATTGAAGTATTAAGCCAAGTACCATTAGTTTCTATTGTTAAGCCACATGGGCTGTCTGTTCCAAATGTAAAATCCTCATATCTTGGATGCCATAGACGTAAAAAATCTACATATGATTTCTTAAACCACTGAATAGAAGAAAGATATTCTAACTCTTCTTCCTTAAATCTTAATTCACAATACATCTTAATTTGGTTCTTAATCTCGTCCACCATTTCTTTAGTAAATACAACATCTTTATTTCTGCATTTAAAAGACCATGTTGTCTCATAGCCTGGAAAATGATGATATATTGCCTGCCCCATTGAAAATTTATAAAGATCTGTCTCTAATAAACTATTTATTATCTTATGCATATTTAACCCCTTTCTAACTAGAAAAAAAAGCCTTTTAAATCCTATGTCCAGATTTAAAGGCTCTTTTAAAAACTAGAATCACATGATTATTGTAATTCTATCAGATTTTTTGTCAAATCTAAAGTGAAAAATTTAACATTTTATTAAACATGTTTTCCAATAATATTTTTTGCTAGATCTCGTATCATTTTTTCATAGTCATCGTCTGATATTTTTTTATCTTCAACCTCTACTTTAACAGAACCATCTCTGTAAATAAATTCACCATTTATCTTCATTTCGATATGTCTATTTATTACAGCAATAGCTATTTCAATTGTATCAGCATTCCACATTTCATTACTTCCAACTGTTAGCATTTCAATGTAAAAATCCCCAGCTGAAATATTAAATCCGTGGCTATCATACATGCTCTTTCCTGCTTTATGTATTTTATATTCCATTTCCGTTCCCAAAAACTTTATCAAATCAACATCCATAGCTCTAAATGTCTTACTTGGTAGAACAGCTGGAAGTTCACATATAAACCTGATTCCCGATACATTCTCCATGTTTTTTCACCTCGCAGAAAATGTTATTTATAAACCATTTTTCACATAATCTATACTGTAATTATAACATTTAAATACTTAGTAGTAAACAGAATCTATTCATTCTTTACTACTAATTGTAAATAGACAAGATTCTATTTTTTCAATTTTTAGCATAAAAACAAGGGGCTTGTAGTAAACTACAAGCCCCTTGGCGTCCGAACTATATATATTTAAATTTTATGCTTTTTAAAAATTACATTCTTTCATGGAATGTTCTGCTAATAACATCCATCTGCTGTTCCTTAGTTAAGTCGATGAACTTAACAGCGTAACCAGATACACGGATTGTGAAGTTAGCATACTCAGGCTTTTCTGGGTGTTCCATAGCATCGATTAACTTATCCTTACCGAATACGTTAACGTTAAGGTGATGAGCACCCTGATCGAAGTAACCATCCATTACATTAACAAGGTTATTAACTCTTTCTTCTTCATTATGACCAAGAGCGTCTGGGTTCATAGTCTGAGTATTAGAAATACCATCAAGAGCCCAACCGTAAGGTAACTTAGTTAATGAGTTAAGAGAAGCTACTAAACCGTTCTGTTCTGCACCGTAAGATGGGTTAGCACCTGGAGCAAGTGGAGAACCAGCTCTACGTCCATCAGGCATGTTACCTGTGTACTTACCATAAACTACATTTGATGTAATTGTAAGGATAGATGTAGTTGGCTTAGAATTTCTATATGTATGTCTCTTCTTAATCTTATCCATGAATGTCTTAAGTAACCATACAGCGATGTCATCAGCTCTATCATCATCGTTACCATACTTAGGGAAGTCGCCTTCTGTTTCGTAATCAACGTTGAATCCTGTTTCGTCTCTGATAACCTTAACCTTAGCATACTTAATAGCAGAAAGTGAATCTACTACATGAGAGAAACCAGCGATACCTGTAGCAAATGTTCTTTCAACATCTGTATCGATAAGAGCCATTTCAGCTGCTTCATAGTAGTACTTATCATGCATGTACTGGATTAAGTTAAGTGTATTAACGTAAAGACCAGCTAACCAGTCCATCATCTTATCAAACTTAGCTACAACATCATCATACTCTAAGTATTCTGTTGTAACACGTGGATATGCAGGACCAACCTGATCTCTAGACTTAGCATCTACACCACCATTGATAGCGTAAAGTAAGCACTTAGCAAGGTTAGCTCTAGCACCGAAGAACTGCATTTCCTTACCTGTCTGTGTAGCAGATACACAGCAGCAGATAGCATAATCATCGCCCCAGTAAACCTTCATAACGTCATCGTTCTCGTACTGGATTGAAGATGTATCTACAGAAATCTTAGCAGCATACTTCTTGAAGCTTTCTGGTAACTTTGAAGAATAAAGTACTGTTAAGTTTGGTTCTGGTGAAGGACCCATGTTCTCAAGTGTATGTAAGAATCTGTAATCTGTCTTAGTAACCATTGAACGTCCATCAACACCCATACCTGCAAGGTCACAAGTTACCCATGTAGGATCACCTGAGAATAACTGCTGGTAAGCGTTTGGTCTAGCAAACTTAACCATTCTAAACTTCATTACTAAATGATCGATTAATTCCTGAGCTTCGCTTTCTGTTAATGTACCAGCAGCTAAGTCTCTTGAAATATAGATATCAAGGAATGTAGCAACACGACCAACTGACATAGCAGCACCGTTCTGTGTCTTAACTGCAGCTAAATAACCAAAGTATAACCACTGAACTGCTTCTCTAGCATCCTTAGCTGGCTTAGAGATATCGAAACCATAGCTAGCAGCCATAGCCTTCATACCCTTAAGTGCGTTGATCTGATCCTTTAATTCTTCTCTCTGTCTGATGATTTCATCGTACATTGTACCATCACCACAGTTGTTGAAGTCATGAGTCTTCTCTTCGATAAGGTAATCAATACCGTAAAGAGCAACTCTTCTGTAATCACCTACGATACGTCCACGACCGTATGTATCTGGAAGACCTGTAATAACATGGCTATGTCTAGCAGCCTTCATCTCTGGTGTGTAAGCATCGAAAACACCCTGGTTATGTGTCTTATGATATTCTGTAAAAACCTTGTGCATTTCAGGATCTGGTGTATAACCATTCTCTGTTAATGACTTCTCAGCCATTGCGATACCACCGTAAGGCATAAATGCTCTCTTAAGTGGTGCATCTGTCTGAAGACCTACTACTGTTTCAAGGTCCTTCATTGTTTCATCAATATATCCTGGGCCGTATGCTGTAAGACCTGAAACAACCTTTGTTTCCATGTCTAATACGCCGCCGTTAGCTCTTTCCTGAGCCTGTAATTCCTGTAATCTACCCCAGAGCTTATCTGTTGCTTCTGTAGGGCCTGCTAAGAAACTCTCATCACCATCATAAGGTGTGTAGTTCTTCTGAATGAAGTCTCTAACGTTAATTTCTTCTTTCCAAAGTCTACCTTCGAAACCGTTCCACTGTTCAAACTGTAACATCGTTGAACTCCTCCTTAAAAAGCTATAAAAAATTAATATGTGTGTTATAAGTGTATATTGTATACAACTCCAGTTAAAATAAAAATGTCTCCGCTAAAGCTAATAATTCAATAACTATAACTTTGACAAATCTGTAACAATCTTAACTGCAAATATATAGTAACACCGATTATTCTCTTTTTCAATAGAACTTTATCAAGTATTAAATTTAATACAATACCACTATTCTTACTCTAAACCTGCAAACTTTCTTAAAGCTGGTTCGTTAACAAAGCCAACCTGCTTAGCTTCTTCCTTACCACCCTTAAATAGAATTAATGTAGGAATTGACATAACATTGTACTTCTCTGCAATATTAGGATTCTCGTCAACATCGATCTTAACTACTTTAATTTCATCTGTGCTTGCTGCTACCTTCTCAAGGATTGGTGCAATCATCTTACATGGTCCACACCAAGTAGCCCAAAAATCTACCAATACTGGTTTATCTGAATCTAAAACTTCTGTTTTAAAAGTTGCTTCTGTTCCATGAATAATTTCCATATTCCATTACCTCCATTAAATATTACGAATTTACATTAGTGTGATTTAATTGTGTACAATTATTTTATAACACAATTTAATTGCGAATGCAAGCTTTTTATTTTTTATTTATCCATTAAATGTTTAATTTCCTCTAAAGCTTCCCTATTCTTAGTTGATGTAGCTGTTGGGTTTCTTCTAAGAATCTTTACTAAACTATTAAACTGCTTATTATCTATCATACTTAGTTTATTCTGTTCTCTTGTAGTTGTTTCTTGAATTGCTTTCATTACAGTTTCATCAATTAACTTATCCTTAAGCAATTCTTTTGCCTTATCAGCAATCTTTGAAAGTTCTGCCATCTTAGTTTCTTTAAAGGCCATAACTGAATCTGTTAAATCATTTCTCTTTTCTTCAAAATACTGTTTAACATGAACTTTCTTACGACTAGCAATAAAGGCTAATTCTCTACGTTTTCTATTATATTTCTTTTTATTTTCCTTAAATTCATCCTCAGCAAATGCATATGCAATTTCAAGTTTTTGTGTAACGAATTTTATATGTTCATGCTCTGATGTGATCTTATCAAGCATTGCCTTAAGATCCATAGCTTCATTAAATGAATTTGTAAAATCAACAGACATGTAAATTACTAGTACAAAAGCCACTATTTCTGTAATAAAGTCTGGTATATCAAGAACCATCTTTTCAATTGGACTATGAATAATTTTGACCATAATACAGGAAAAAAGGCCCCAGCATAAACTTGCAATCAAACAAATATGACCATTAATATTAAGAAATCTATTAGAATAATCCCAATATCTTACTCCAAATATTTTTTCCATTAAAGCGCCTGTAAAATATTCCAATACTGTAGCACCCAACATGCCAAGTAAAAAAACAAGAAATACGTTATTTCTAACATTAATAGTGCTAATAAGTATTGTAACAGCTCCTGCTCCATATATTGGCAAAAAAGGGCCGTGTAAAAATCCCCTATTTACCCATTTTTTCTCTCTAGTTGACACATAGCAAGATTCCCAAACCCAGCCTATAAAACAATATAAAAAGAAAAAAAGCAACCACTGTGTTAGACTATAATAATTCATTTAAATTCCTCTCAATATGCCTTATATTTGTTCAATGATATTGAATTTATCTAAACTCTCTTGAACAATTATACATTCTATTATTTTTTCTTCTATATGGCTACAATTTAAAAATAAAATTTCCCTCAAAACTCTTAAGTTTATTTTAACAAAATACACTTGAACTTTCAACCAAACTACCATTAAAATAGAGTATGCACATTTCAATCATTAGGAGGTTTTATGAATATTCATGTTATCTTTACCGGAGGTACAATCGGTAGCTTTGTTGGAAGTAACGATTATATTTCCACTGATAAAGGAAGTCCATATAAATTAATTAACTTATATAAAAAATCATATGCTAACGCAGCAACTATCAATTTTACAACATCTAATCCCTACACACTTTTAAGTGAGAATTTAGATGGCGATCATTTAAGTCTTCTTATTAAGGATGTTAATGAAGCCCTTTCCAATAAGGAATTAGATGGTATTGTAGTAACCCATGGAACTGACACATTACAGTATTCAGCTGCTATTCTTGCCTATGTTTTTAATAACGCTAAGATTCCAATTATACTTGTATCTTCTGATTTTGTCCTTGAAGATCCACGAGCTAATGGTCTTATTAATCTTCATGGAGCAATCGATTTTATTAAAAGAAAAGCTGGAACAGGTGTATTTGTAAGTTACTGCAATAAGGGTGGATTAACAACAATCCATAGAGGAACACGACTTGAGCCGCCTGTTACTCTATCAGCTGATGTGGAAAGCGTTAAAAAAACTAGTTATGCTAACTTTACATCCGGCAATCTAAACTTTAATCCTAATTACAAGGTAGACCCATCTAATATTGAGAGTATTACTGAATTAGGTATCAATAGTGCAGATGTTGTTCTTACTAACACATGTACGGAAGTCCTAAGAATTAGACCTTATGTTGGTATGACATATCCTGATTTAGATGATGTTTTGGAAAATATTGCCCAGGACAACATTATTGATGAAGAAGAAGGTAAAGACGTGTTTAATAATAGCCTTGAAGCTATTTTACTTGAAAGCTTCCACTCAGGTACAATTCATGTTACAAAGGAACTTGAAGCCCTTGCAAAAAGAGCTGCCGAGCTTAACATCCCAATTTACTTAATTGGATTGTCTAACTCTGAAAAAGCTTACGAAACAGTTGAAGATTATAAAAAGCTTGGAATTATACCACTAAATGAAAGCTCTTATATATCACAATATTGTAAATTATGGCTTGCAGCTAGTAATGGACTAAATATTAGAGAAGTAATGTCTAAGTCAATTGCGCAGGACTGGATATAGTTTCAAAAAAATAATATATCTAATAAAAAACACGGATAATCGAATAACGATTATCCGTGTTTTCTCATTCGCAATCCGCTTCGCTCCTTGCTCACGAACGCAGCGATGCTTTCGCATCGTATCATAGAACAGCTTGCTGTTCTATGATTAACAAAAACACTTTATATAACATTCGCAATCCGCTTCGCTTCTTGCTCACGAACGCAGCCGATGCTTTCGCATCGTATCATAGAA
>NZ_JNKW01000011.1 GCF_000702205.1 Lachnospira multipara LB2003
TGGGCGGACACTTCTGCATACTCTTTCTGTTCCGCAGATACCATTTGCAGATAGTCCTCAATATGAAGTTGTCTGTCCTTAAATCCATCATTGGTTACGTTCATTTACTCACATCTCCTAAAGTTCAGTCCTTCCCACCGTGTTTGCAACCACAATGGTACTATGACCTCTGCTGACTTCTTGCCATTCGTTGTTACTACAAGTTTCATACTCTGTTTCCACTTGCTGACAAGACCTCCCTTGGTACCACACGTTTCTTTCTCTCCATCTATCTGCCACATTTACCATAGTTAATTCCGAGTAGTTATTGGACTTTAGTTTGTACAGCAACCTTATCCTTAATTATGGCCTAATGTGATTTCTGTTCGTCAGACCAGAGATTTGCCATCCGACTTCCTTCAGATTCCACCTCACGATGGACACCTTTGTCCTTGGCTGTATCCTTCCCACTACTAGGGCGGATTAGGGACTTTCACCCATTAGAAAACGTGCGCCGCAAGGCGCACTGTAGAAAGCCTCAGAAACATAGTGTTCCTGAGGCTTATAATCTCTTTATATCAGAATGTCTTAAATTGTGTTGTTCCTGTTAAAACTAGTTATCGATCCAATCTGCTATTTTATTTCCAACCTTTTTCCCGATTTTCTTAGCACCAGCTCCAACTTCCGAAGCTACCTTCTTAGTTTTAACATCAATTTCATGCTCTTTAATGTAGTTCTCTGCTTTATCAGCTGCGTTGTTTGTAACATCTACGGCCTTACCAACTCCATTTAAAAATTTCTCTTTGTTAATTAGTGTCATAAAACCCTCCTTAAGCACGTATTCACGCTCTTTTCTTAATAATTAGTATAACACTTAAATTATTTATATTCAATTACAGCATTTACTTTATCTTCTGTCTCAAAAATAACCACAAATCCTGTTTCTTTCTGATAAAGTTTCACGTGTACATCTGTATCCTTCAAGATTTCTTTTTTGTATTCAACTCTAACATAATCAAAATGTCGGCTATAATAGTCTTTTTCTGGCAAAATTTCATTAGCAATATCAATATAGCTAATATTGTGCATATGGCCGTTATAATCCATGTCTCGACGTTTTAATCGATATTCAAAAGTGGACAACGGACTTCCTAAATCCACCTCTTCCAATGAAATCTTATTAATCTCCTCGTCAAAAACAGATTCATTCTCAGACTGATACTTTTCTACAAATTCAGGCATAATTCTCATAGGACGACGTTTTTCTAAGTCCATATAAATCCAACGAGATGTGCCAATTGCCACAATCTCACCATTTTTGTCGTACAATCTGAAATCTCTATAAGCAAAAAGCTTATCTGCTTTTCTTGACCAAGTCACAGCATTTATTTCCTCATCATAATCAGGACGGCGAATTACCTGGATTTTCCAGTCTAAAACAGCCCAAGCTGCTTTATTTACAGGTATTTCCTTAACTCCATAGCCCACAGAAGCAGAGTGAAGCGAGCCAATATCCTCCATAATTGTCATAATAGTTTTAGTAGTTGCTAAATTCCCAACTCCGATATCTTCAACGCCTATTCTATAATTACTTTCAAATTTCATTTATTTACCTTCCTGCAAAATACTTCTAAAACTAACTTCATCAGCATTCCCTATTTCTTCTAATGCTGTATTCATCAGCATTTCCTATTGTATCACAAACTAACACCTAAAAATAAAAGAATTACAAAAAATCTTTACCTCTACAAATATGTATTACACTAATATGTAAACACTAAATTGTATAAAAATTGGAATTTAGTTCCACGTGAAACAATAACAAACAAATGTTTATATATGAATTCTAATTTATGTAATACAAACAATGAACTGAGTTCAATCTATTATAATTCATCACTTTTAAGTTTCCACATATAATTACAATTATATAATATGGTGTTGAACTCAGTTCACAAATCCAATAGGGCGAATATTCAGAATTCTCTTTGCTACTCCCCTTATGAACTCAGTTCAATCCTAAAGTATTATATATACTTAAGCAGGAGTCTTATAGGATCTGGAAACAAAATTTATTTGAACTCAGTTCATTTGTATAAAAAGGGTTAATAAATATCTAATATTACAAGATTATCAAAACTTGAACTGAGTTCAACATGATTATTTACTTCAATAATGGAACTAGGTTCAACATAACCATATGATTTAATGCTGGAACTGAGTTCAACTGATCATCTAATTCAATGATGGAACTGAGTTCAACATGATTATATGATTTAATATTGGAACTGAGTTCATTATTATCATATACTTTAATGTTGAACTGAGTTCAATAAATCCATACCGTAAAAGTTGCACAGAGTAAATAGGTTAATACTATATAATATGAACTGAGTTCAAAATTGTAAATTAAAAGCTGATATTTCGAGACAATTACACAGATTATCAATAAACTATTAAGAAAAACAAAAGTGATAACTGGAATCCAAATATAATTAAGCCCAGAAAAAATATAATTGAACTCAGTTCAAAATCACAAAATTGCAACTCAAAATCACTAAATTGCAGCTCAAAATCACAAAATTGCAGCCAGAAAGATATTTTTTTAAAAAATAAGGCTCATTTTTCAAAAAAAGTCTAAAATTTTATGTTTTTTTTAAGATAATAGCTAGGATAATTATTAGAAAAGATGTATAATGAAATTACAAATTAAATAGGGAGGTTAAAAATGTCTCAAGTTATAAGCTTAATTAATGAAAAAGGTGGCGTTGGAAAGTCAACTTCATCTATAACTATAGCTCAGATACTCGCTATATCAGGCTATAAAACATTACTAATAGACTTGGATCCTCAGATGAACACAACCAAGATGTTTGGTTTAGCTGAAGGAATTGATAATGAGAATTATGAACAGCTGTTCTGTAATAAGTTTGATTCAGCAGAAGAACTAGAAGATTTTATAGTTGAAACTGAATACGAGAATATATCTTTATTAGCAGCTTCAAGAGAACTTAACAATCTAATTTATGTTATATATGACCAGATGAAAGAGAAAAACGTTGAACTTCATCTACGTCACAATTTATCGCTTCTTAAAGAAATCTATGATTATATCATTATTGACAACTCACCATTTAAATCATATTTAACAACATGTGCAATGTGTGCCAGTGATAAAATAATCACACCTATTTGTGTTGATAATTTCTCATATGATGGTTTAATGTCATTAATTGATTCAGTAGACGCTCTTAATGATAAATACAACTTAAATATTGAATTTGCAGGTATTTTCATGACAAGAGTAGCAGGAAGAACAACTCTCTTTAAGCAGATGTTTGAATCATACGAGAACATGTTTGGAGATAAATTCTTACCACCATACATTAGAAATTGTATCGCAGTAAATGAGTCAAATACTACATTTGAACCACTTTTAACATACGATAAGAGATGTAGTGCATCACAGGATTACATTGAACTTGTTAATTACTTAGGTTTAATGGATAACAAGCACTATAGAGAATTAGCAAAATACTTGAAAGGAGAAAAATAATGGCTAAAAAATCATTTAGCGCAGGCGCAACAAAATCTGGTGTTTTGGGCAATGGCGGAGAAAAAATGAAAGATTTACAGGCTAGAAATCAATACAATTTTAAGTTCATCCCAAAAGAACAAATAAAAGCAAATCCAAAGAATGTTAAATATAGCCAAGATGGAATTGAGGCCCTTAAAGAAAGTATCTTAGTTAACGGCTTACGTCACAACCTTTCAGTTCTCTACGATCTAGATACTGATACATATAGACTTGTTTCTGGTGAACGTAGATTCCACGCAATTTCTTCAATGTCAGATAAGGAATACAACACACTTTTCCCAACAGGTATTCCATGTAAGGTTGAAAAACAGACAACAAGTGAGATAGACGAAGAAATTATGCTTATTTCTGCTAACCACGATGTCAGAGAAGCATCAATGGAAGTAAAGAGATGGGAAGTTAGCAGACTTAAAGAACTTTATGAAGCAAAAAAACTAAAAGGCGAAATTACTAATATCAACGCTGAAATTGCAAAACAGCTAAACATTAGTGAACGTCAGGCTAGAAAATACACAACAGCTGAGAAACTTATTCCAGAATTAAGTGAACTTCTTAATTCCAATGGAATCGATCTTAACCAGGCTGATAAATTCGGTAAGCTTGATGAAGACGCTCAGTTATCAATTTTAAACCTTATCAAAAATAACGGTAAAATCGATAATGAAGAATACAAATCCATCAAGAAATTATCTGAA
The DNA here is from genome assembly GCF_000702205.1 of Lachnospira multipara LB2003. Taxonomy (GTDB): domain Bacteria; phylum Bacillota; class Clostridia; order Lachnospirales; family Lachnospiraceae; genus Lachnospira; species Lachnospira multipara_A. The sequence continues at coordinate 4,273 of NZ_JNKW01000011.1, forward strand.
GAAAAGGAAGCTGCAGCTAAGGAATATCAAGAAAAACTAGAAGCAGCAACCAAGGAATTAGAGGAAAAAAATCAAAAACTTGCCTTACTTGAAAGCAAACTTGATGAGATTCACCAAACACCTCAGCCTGAAAAAAGCAAGGAAGATCTTGAAGATGAATTAAAATTCGTTACACAAGCAAAGGATAAAGCTGAAAAAGAGCGCGCAAGACTTGAAACAAACCTTGAAAAGCTAAAGCAGCAACAAAAAGAAAAAGAGCAGCGTAAAACTGTAATAAGTGATACAGAACTTAAGAGAATTTCGTCAATTGCTAAAACAGAACAAGCTCTAAATTTACTTGAAAATAATTTTGATGTACTTAAAAATAATAAAGCAGTAATAAAAAATGATGCTGATTTACGTTTAAGAATTGAATTATTAAAGAGCAGAATGGACGATCTTCTAAATAACCTCTAATTTGCCCATATAAGCCTTTTCTTAATTAGCTATATAAGTTATCCTAAAATTAATAAAAACGCGAATACGGTCAAATTAAAGCTGTAAAATTTATAGAGTCTTTTATAAAAATAAAGTTATCCACATCAGATTACATAATAATAAAATATTTTGTTAACTGATGTGGATAATTATTATAAGTATGAACAGAAGATGTAGAAGTAGAGTTATTATTATTTATTATTATTATATGTCTTCTTATAAATGCATCGATATAACGATATATTCTTTAATTTTTTCATCTATTTTATATACTTTCCTATATAACATAATCATTAATTATAAACATTAATTGCTAAATGAAAATCTGTTAATCCCAGTATTTATCTATATTTGAAGATTTTTCCTGGGTAATTTTGTTTCTTGTGGAATGTTGAAAATATTATTGTGTGGTTTATTAATTTTTTAACACGTCGAAATCATTTTTTTTAAGAAGAATTTTTTTAAGATGATGAATAAAACTTAAAAATTTAAGTATAAAAGTTTCTAAAAAAAGACGAAAATTTTTTAAAAATTGTCGAAAACTTTCCAAAGGATAAAATCAAAAATCAAAATATAATTGCCAATGAAGATAGAATAGTAGTAATTTTCGCGTATTTTTTAAATAATTAAAAGAAGATTTAACAAAATAGGAGAAGTTAATTATTATAGACTGTTATTTCTGGTAAAAAAATGAATTTGATTGTACGAAAAGAAGACTGCTTATTTATTAGGCAGCCTGGATAGATGTATTAAATTTACCTCTTAATAAAGAATTTATCAGAGCTCCCACATCTTTTATATCGTTCTGACGATTGTTAAGATAGTAGGTTTTGTAAATAGTCTGGATAGATTCTATTACATAATCAAATGAATAATGAACGGCAATTCTTGCAATATTTAGAATTTCCTTAGGACTAAATTTGAGTAATTTAAATCCAGAGTTATTAGTTTCATTTTTAAAGAATTCATCGTATTTCGGATCGTATTCTCCTGATGTATTAACAATTGGAATATTTTTATTAAAATCCATGATGAAATCAGTAAACATATTTACATATTCATCAGTAAGTTTTTCCTTTTGTTTTTTAGCTAAGAATTTTTCATTCATTGTAAACTTAATTATTTTGTCTTCGATATTAACCTTGAAAATATCAGTTGGGTTTTTTAGAGAATCTTTGATAATACAAGGCTTGCAATAGTCTGGTAAGTTTTTCTTAATCTCTGAAATTTTAACAGAGTCAATACTTACAATTCCGTTGTATTTAACATTATCAAGATTTATAAGTTCGCGAAGATAGATTCTTAGCGCAACTAAGGAATTTATAGAAATTAAATTATCGAGCAATTCCTTTGACAACACAATAAAACCACGACCTCCCTTGTTAGCAGGAAGATAGTAGTTTTCATAATTGTTAATGATTACAGTTGCTGTGTTACTTGCAGTTTTTACATAATCTATGTAAGAATACGTGCTAAGAAGTTCTAAATTATTCCAAATGGTTTTTGGATTACAATTTAGGATCTTTGCAAGATTAGCAACATCAATATTATTAATAATTCCATGTCTATCTGGATGATAGAAGTGGAGTAGTAGTAGTAATTTGATGCCATTTGCTTTAAGCATAGGTTTATAACCATAGCGATTTTTTTCGTTATGGTAAATTGTTTCGTTCACGATCTTTGTTGTGAAAGATTTATATGGACAGTTGTTACAGTTATTGCAGCTTTCTTTGTACTTTGAACTGTTGGCTGGAAAAGCTGAAACTATTGCTTTGTTAATACAACCACTACATCTAGTATTAGTATAGTCAATTGCCTGAACCTCTTTAGTTACAACTTCGCTATAGTTTTTCTGAATACCAAGAGCTGGAATTAAAACGATTTTTCCAATATTAGCAAACTTATCCAAGATCTTTCACCCCCTTTTTCATTTGTGAGTTTATCAATATCTTGTGTTTTTATCAAATTAACGAAAATACTTTGTAATTGTCTACAAATCAGAATTTTGGGGATTTTTTGAGAAAAATTTACTCTAGAATTATCTACATTGTGCATAATTTACTCCAAAATTGTCTACGTTTTTTCTGAAAATTTTTTTTGTAGAGAAAATTGTGCAAAAATCGCCAAATTTACTCTAAAATTATCTACATTTAGCTTTTTTATGTCGAGATTTTTATGCAAATTTTTTTAAAACCCCCTATTTATCTAAAAAATGTAGACATGAAAAAAATGGACATCAAAAAAAGACGACAAAATTTTCTAGTAATTTTTATGAAAAAATTGTCAAAAGTAAAAAAAATATTGTGGATTTATGCGTAAAATTCACCAAAATACGCTGATTTTATCTACATAAAAAATATTTACTCCAAAAATGTCTACATTTGATTTTTACAATTTTAAAAATTACTCTAAATTTGTCTACATTTTTAGAGTAAAAAATAAATTAAGTAAATTTAAACAAAATAAAATGACTATTAATTTTCAAAAAAGTCAGATTTTATGCCTGTTTCAGAAAGAATATTCGAGTAAAATTTTAGATAAAGACGACAAAATGCTGTTGAAGCCTTTATTTTGGGGATTTCTGAAAAAGTAATTTACAATTTTTAAAAATTATTTTTAAATAGCTACTTTTGTTTAGAATTAAAAAATGTAGACATAAGTGGGGGAGTAGTAGAAATAAAATTTGAAGTAATTTTGAGAATTTATAAATTATGTAGATAGGTGGCATCTGTATTTAAAATTTTTGGTAGCTAGGGTCAACAAAATCAAAAATGAAAAAGTTAAATAAATTTAGAACTAATCTAAAACAAGAAAAAACAAATGAAAAAGGCAACAAAAATAGAAGATTATTGGCTTTCAAAAAAGAAGAATTACCCATATGCTAAAAAAAGAAAAGAAAAAGATTATAACAGGGAGACAAATTTTAGAAATCGTTGCCTTTATGAATAAAAAAATTCTTCTATGGGCAATTCCAGGAAAATACCTTGAATTTACAAGCAGAAAATCCCGAGGCTTTCCCCTAATACAAGCATACATCATTCCTCGCAGCCCAGTACTCAATGAACTCAACAGTAAATCACCACAATAACAGCAAACCAACACAATAACAGTAAACCACCACAATAACAGCAAATCACCACAATAACAGCAAATCACCACAACAAAAAACCCCGCCAGTAGGCGGGGATCTTTTTAAACTGAAGTTGTTAATTTGTCTTTTTTGTCGAATTGGAGATCTTCGAGTTCGGCGTCGGATAGTGGTAGGAATTTTAAGATAAATACGCCATTTTTTAGTTCGAAACTTTCGATGGCGATTTTGTTATCTACGAATTCTTGTAAGCTATCCTGGATGAGCTGAAGATTCTTCTTCTTATTCTTTAATTTGAAACGAACGATTTTCTGGAAGTAAGTGTAGCTGTATTCGCCGACTTTATTTTCCTGGTTTGCAATCTGTTCTTGTTTCATTGCGTAGCAAATAATCTTTGAAAGATTATTTTGTAGGACATCGTATGAAGCAGAAGTAATAGAGATAAGCTTTTTCTTAATTATGGCATTACTTAAAACTTCGCCGAACTGAGCAATAGCATATGGTCTTTCAGCATCTTCCTTTATGACAATATTATCGAAAAGGTTGAAGAAAATCTTGCTGCCATCTGATTCATAGAAAAAGTTGTATTCTACAAGCTTTCTGCATGAGTTTGAAATTTTTGTAAGTACATTCTTTCCAACGTGATAATTTACAACTTCCTTACCAAGAGTATTCAAATCCACGATTACAGATTTTTCTCTTGAGAACTCCTGCATGTTGATGTTAGATATGAATGCATTAACAAGTTTAAGGTCGTTAGTATCCATAGCCTTTGGTGGATTTAGTTTGCCGGAGTTAACATGAACTTCAAGAAGTTCTTTGCCATTTTCATCTGTTATAATTTCTTGCAAAATATTCTCAGATGCTTCGTTCATCATAAGTGTAAATGATGACGGACTAAAAAGTGGCTTGTCAACAAGTTCTGCAGGGAACTGTCTTAAATAAGAATCAATGTTTCCAGCAAGCTCTTGATCAATATATTTCCAAGCACTTATTATAAGATCATTCTTAAGTGAGTTATAAATTGACTTATCTGTAAATGATGATATACCTGGAAATTTTATAAGTAAGCTGTTGGAATCACTTTTCCAAGCTGTGGCTTCTTCTTTCTTCTCTTCGATGATTTCTGGGATATCCTTATCACCAAAAATATCTGAGTATTTTTCAATGGCAATTGTCTTAGCCATCTGAATGTCATTAGCAAGTGGATGCTTAGGATCATCAATGTTCATTGTCTCAATGTCATTCATGTAATTTTTATACCAACGAGCTCTTTTCTGTAATCTTGACTTTTTTATTTTATTTATAATTGGAATTAAATCATCTCGGCTAGTCTTGCCTTCTAAATGTTCCATCAAAGCTTCATCAATTAGCTCAGCAACATTATCAGCAGTAAATCCTTTATAGACTGATTTTTTCTTGTTGAAATAATCAATGATCAGCGGATCAATATGGCCACCTAATTCTTCGATGAATCGTCTTGAATATTGTTCCATAGGTACCCCCGTCTTTTTATTGCGATTGTTATATTTTACAAATAAAAACGCAGTTATAATTATATGAAAAATCACTGATAAAATCAACAAAATTATTCACATCAAAACAGTGCAAATGTGCATAAATACTGGGCTTAATGTGGATAAATTAAATTAATTTTTTTATTAATTCCGAAATTAGTTCCGAAAATTTTCTTAAAAAAATAATTATAAACAAGCATCCCAATCTACCCCTCCTTTTTAATTATGTTTGTTTGAAGTTTATTTTTTGATGAAGTGGTGGGTTGGTTTTTTTAAAAGTGTTTGACATATGTCGTCAATGTATGTCAAAATAAGTGTACAGGAGGGTTTAAGATGAAAAAGAATAATACAAAGAAGACAACAATTAGTTCTATTTTTACTGATAAAATCTGGGTTTATTTTGAAACTAACCTAGCTACAAGAACAAGGAAAGAATATTGGAATGTTGTAAAATACTTTACAAAATGCGTAGGACACGACCCTTACGAGCTTAGCTTAGATGATGCTAAGAAATTCTATGAGGATCTTATAAATAAGATACAGAAAGAAAAACTATCCTACTCCACTGCTGTTATGCGTTATTCCGTAATGCGTTCAATGTGTGACTTTATAGAGAATTACAGAATTTCTCACGGAGAACAATACACTAATTATTTCAAAGAATTCTCAATTCCAGAGCAGGATAAGATTTTTAAATCAAGAGATTTGCCAAGCCTTACAGTAATTGATAAGGTTCTTAAAAAAGCGTTAGAGTGTGATGATTACAAGGCGTTTACAATTTTTTCACTAAGCCTTAAATTAGGACTTACAAATAGTGAAATATGTAATCTTAAATTTGAAAATATTGCTATTGTGGATGAAGAAAACCTTGCCATAGAGTTAAAAGCCACTAAAGGCACAACAAGAATTCTTAGCTTAGATAAAGATATATCTGAAATTCTTGATAAATACATTAATATCTATCAAGTAAGTTCCGGCTATCTATTCCTAAATAATCGAAAAAATCCAATAAAGATGCGTGATACAGAACGTCTTCTCTTAAAATACATTGACATGTTAAATGAGCAAGGGGAAGAAATAAAGCCATTTACAATGCAAAGTCTACGTCATGTTGCCTTAACAGCAATGCTTAGCGGAGGGGCTACAAAGGAAGCTGTTGCCAAATTTACAGGCATTACAACAAAGTGGATGAACAGATATGAGAAAGTTGTCAAAAAATACGAGGTGGACAATACAAACCATTTAAGTGTATTATCAATTAAATCAAGTTTATAGATTAAAGAAAGGATACTAACATGAGCAATCAAGAAGCTAACATGAACAATCAAGAAGCTAACATGCGCAATCAAAAAGCAAATTACACATACACACACAGAGTTCAATACTATGAAACAGACCAGATGGGCATTGTACATCACAGTAATTACATTAGATGGTTTGAAGAAGCGAGATCATACGTATTAACACAGATTGGCATGGGATATGAGACAATGGAAGAAAAAGGCATCATAAGCCCTGTGCTATCTGTTAGCGCTATATATAAGACTATGACTCATTATTACGATGAGGTTAATATTAATTTAGAAGTTACAAAATACAACGGCATTAAGCTTAGCCTAAAATATATTGTAACAGATGCTAAGACAGGAGAGGTTAGATGTGAAGGAAAAAGCGAGCATTGTTTCCTTGATAAAAGTGGACATCCAATCTCTTTAAAAAGAAACTATCCTGAAATTCATGAAATACTAGATAAACTTAATCACCCATCAATTTTAGAATAGTGCAGTTTCTACCTTTAATTATTTTAGAATTAAATCCCTTGCAAATAGGACAAGCGTAATTAAATTCTCTAGTTGGAACATAATCCTTATTACAGTCAAGGCAAGTTGCTACAACTTCCTGGCTTACTAATGTCAAAGTGGCATTAGAAAGGATTGTGTTCTTTTTTGCTGCCTCAAAGGCATTTAATAAAAGCTCATCCACACAACCTGTCATTTTTCCAACGGATACTACAATCTCAGATACAGTGCTTAAATTGTTATCTTTAGCCGCTCTAATGGCTTCATCCACAATTTTTATACAGTAACTCATTTCATGCATTATTAATAACCTCCAAATAAATCCAAAAAAAATCAAAATTTAATTCAATAATAAATTCAAAAATAAATCCAAAAAAGATTTTAGCAAACCTTTTTAAAAATACAATAAAAATGCACTATTTAATCCAAAAAGAATTTGAAAATAGTATATCAAAAGATTATAATGTAGAATGCATTGGTCTATAAAATTACATGAAAGTTCATTATTAAAAAACAAGACAACATGCACATTTACCAAAGCTTTAGTGTAATTTTATGTGCCAAATACTATTTACGGGGGTGCTTATGGCAGTAATACCTTTTTTAATTATTTTCCCATTAGTTATATCCCTAATTATGTATTGCACTAGAGTTAACAAAGTCCGCAATTTAATTGCATACATAAGTTCAGTTGTAATTATGGCATCTGTACTTGTATTAGTGGTTCTTTGGTGCAAGAAAGGGATGGAACCAATAACCTTATATTATGAAACAGAAGTGGTGGATAAGGTTATATTATTGGCAGAATTTTTACTAATGATTATAGTAACTTACCTATCATTTAAGTATAAAAGAGCATGGGTGAGCTTATTATCAATTTGTCCAACTTTGTTGATAGCATACTATGAACTTTTTGGACCTGAAAGACAACAATTTGCAGGACACATTTATATTGATCACCTATCAATTCTTATGTGCATAATTGTTGGTTTAATCGGTGGTTTGATTGTAATTTATGCAGTAGGTTATATGCATGGATATCATCATTCACCACATCATAGTAACGTAGAAGATAGAAGATATTACTTCTTCTCATTATTATTTATATTCCTTGGAGCAATGTTTGGTTTCGTTTTATCAGAAAATCTCCTTTGGATTGATTTCTTCTGGGAAATGACAAGTATTTGCTCATTCCTATTAATTGGCTACACAAGAGAGCCAGAGGCAATTAAAAATTCTTTTAGAGCACTTTGGATGAACTTACTTGGTGGATGTGCCCTAGCAATAGCTATTGTTTACTTTGGAACAAAGCTAGGATGTGTTGATTTACATATGTTAGTTAGCACAGCAATCCTTGGAAGTAAGCCTGCTAGCCTTGCAGTTTCACTAATTGCAATTGCAGCACTTACAAAAGCTGCTCAGTTACCATTTTCTACTTGGCTTATTGGCGCCATGGTTGCACCAACACCAAGCTCAGCTCTTCTCCACTCAGCTACAATGGTAAAAGCAGGAATCTATATTTTACTTAGATTAGCTCCAGCTATGTCAGAAACACAGACAGGAACAATGATAGCCCTTGTTGGCGGTTTTACTTTCTTACTTACATCATTTATGGCAATCGCACAGTCAGATGGAAAGAAAGTACTTGCCTTCTCAACAATTTCTAACCTAGGACTAATGGTTGCATGTGCAGGTGTAGGTACACCTGAAACAGTTTGGGCAGCAATATTCCTTATGATGTTCCATGCAATTTCAAAATCCCTATTATTCCAGGACGTAGGTGCTACAGAAAATGCTCTAGGTTCAAGAGATGTAGAAGATATGCATGGCCTACTTTACATGCTACCTAAGTTAGCAATTTTTATGTTTATTGGTATTGCCGGAATGTTCCTTGCACCATTTGGTATGTTAATTTCAAAATGGGCAGCACTTAAGGCATCAGTAGACGAGAGAAATATAATACTAGTATTCTTTATTATATTTGGTTCAGCAACAACAAGCTTTTACTGGACAAAGTGGATGGGAAAAATCATTAGCCACAGCCACTTAAACGGAAGACAAATCAAAGATAAAACAAAGAAAAATGAGATGATTTCATTAACAATTCACGCAGTCTTAATGATTGCATTATGTGCATTGTTCCCACTATTATCTGAAGTTTTTGTAAATCCTTTAGTTAATCAGATGTTTGGATCATCACAAAATGTTTTATCAGATAAGATTTTATTTACATTAATTATAATTATTTTAGTAGTATTTGCAGTACCATTCCTTGCTTACCAAAGCGGAAAGCATCAGACTCAGGAATTAAAGCTTTCATACATGAATGGTGTTAATACAGGAGATAACAGAGCCTTTACAGATTCCTTTGGAGAAGATAAAACTCTATGGTTATCTAACTTCTATTTCCATAAGATTATTGGATCTAGAAAGCTTATGTTCCCATCACAGATTCTTACATTAGCAGTAATTATTGTGATGATGTGCATGATTATAGGAGGTGCACTGTTATGATAAAAGTAATACTTACTATATGCTACATCCTTCTAGCACCATTGATTGGTGGTTTACTAGATGGATTAGATAGAAAAATTTCAGCAAGAATGCAACGAAGAGTTGGACCTCCACTTCTTCAGCCATTCTACGATGTTTCAAAGCTTCTTAGAAAAAAGCCAACTGCAGTAGCAAATTCTCAGAATTTCCTACTAATCTCATATATGGTACTTATGATATTAACAGGTGCTTTTTTCTTTGCAGGAACTGACTTACTTATGTGCTTTTTCGTAATGAGTACAGCAGCAACATTCCTTTATTTTGCAGGTGTTGTAACAAGTTCTCCTTATGCATCAATTGGTGCCCAAAGAGAATTACTTGCAATGATGGTTTACGAACCAGCAGTACTTTTCTCATGCGTAGGTTTCTACCTTGCAACAGGAAGCTTTAATGTTAGCGAAATTGCAATGAGCAATAAAAGTGCAATAATTTATCTACCTGGATTCTTTGTTGCATTTGTATTTATTCTTACAATTAAGATGAGAAAGTCGCCATTTGACCTTGCAACTTCTCATCATCCAAATCAGGAAATTGTAAAGGGAATTACAACAGATATAGGAACAAGAAATCTTGCTATTTTTACAATTACAGAATGGTATGAAAATGTATTCCTTATGGCTGTAGTAGGTCTTTTTATTGCTAATAAAAATTTAATCAGCATAATTGGCGCGGTAATAGTAATTTTATTGGTGTATTTCCTTGAGATATTAATTGATAATACATCAGCAAGAGTTAAGTGGCAGACAATGCTAAAAACTACATGGATTGTAACTATCCTTTTTGCTGGTGTTAACTTAATCATTCTAATGATTGTAAAATAGTGGAGGTTAATATGGGTAAAGTTAGTAAATCACCTTGGCTTCTACATTACGACGGATCAAGCTGTAATGGTTGTGATATTGAAGTATTAGCATGTCTTACACCTGTTTATGATGCCGAAAGACTTGGAGTTATGAATACAGGTGACCCTATGCAGGCTGATATTTTGGTTATAACTGGTGGAATTAATTCACAAAACCAGGCTACTGTAAAGCAGCTATACGACCAAATGGCAGATCCTAAGGTTGTAGTTGCAATAGGTGTCTGTGCCTGTACAGGTGGCGTTTTTAAGGAATGCTATAACATTCTTGGTGGAGTTGATACTACAATTCCTGTAGATGTTTATGTACCTGGATGTGCTGCAAGACCACAGGCAATTATAGACGGAATTATAAAAGGCGTTGAAATTTATAATGAAAGAGCCGCCAAACTAGAGAGTAAAGGAGGAAACCAGTAATGGATGAAGTTAAAGAATTAAAAACCAACGACAAAATGCGTCAGTTATCTAAATTAGAAGAAATTCCAGCTAGTGACCTTCTTGAGAGATGTCTTGAATTAAAAAGAGCAGGTCTAAGATTTTCTCAGGCCTGTGCAGCTTATTACGAAGATAAGTTCCATCTTACATATACATTTTCAAACTATGACACATTAGAGATTATTTCTTTAAGAGTTGTTATAGATCCAGAAGAGGAAATTCATAGTATAACAGAATTTATACCTGCAGCAATTTTCTATGAAAATGAAATGAAAGAAATCTTCGGAGTTAAGATTAAATTAATCACTAATGACTTAAATAACAAATTATATAGAATTAATGTGGAAGCACCTCTAGGTGTTGCACCACAAGAGGGAGGAAAAGAGTAATGGGTAAAAGAAGTGTTATTCCTTTCGGACCTCAACATCCAGTCCTACCTGAACCAATTCATCTTGATTTAGTAGTTGAAGATGAAAGAGTAATTGAGGCTATCCCTTCAATAGGCTTTATTCATAGAGGACTAGAGGGTCTTGTAAAGAAAAAAGATTTTAATACAATGACATATATTGTTGAGAGAACATGTGGTATCTGTAGTTTCCAGCATGGAATGGGATACTGCGAAACTCTTGAACATATTATGGACGTGGAAGTTCCAGATAGAGCTAAACTTCTTAGAACAATTTGGGCAGAGCTTAATAGAATGCATTCACACCTATTATGGCTTGGCTTACTAGCAGATGGTTTTGGCTATGAAAACCTATTCTACCAGTGCTGGAGAATTAGAGAAAAAGTCCTAGATCTTCACGAATTAACAGCAGGTGCAAGACTTATTTTTTCTGTAAATAAAGTTGGTGGCGTTCTACGTGACATTGATGAAGATAAGCAAAAAATAATTCTAAATACAATTTCTGAAGTTGAAAAAGAATTATTAGTTATTGAGAAGACATTCTTTAATGACTATACAGTTCAATCAAGACTAAAGGGCGTTGGTATCCTAACTAAGGAAAAAGCTCACGAACTTGGTTGTGTTGGTCCTTTTGCTAGAGCTTCAGGATTAAATGTAGATTTAAGAAAGCTTAATTATGCAGGTTATGGCATGATTGATTTAGAGCCAATAACAAGTAATGACTGTGATTCTTACGCAAGATGTTACGTAAGATTAAAGGAAATTTATCAGTCAATTGATATTATTAGACAGGCAATTTCTAAATTACCAGCTGATAAGACAATTAGCGTGCCAGTTAAGGGTAATCCTAATGGCGAATTTATTACACGTCTAGAACAGCCAAGAGGTGAAGCTTTCTATTATGTTAAAGCTAATGGAACACCATACCTTGACAGAATGAGAGTTAGAACTCCTACTTTTGCCAATGTACTTGGTTTATGCGAAATGCTAAAAAATACAGAACTTGCAGATGTTGGATTACTTGTTCTTACAATTGATCCATGCATTAGCTGTACAGAAAGATAGGAAAGGAGTGCCAAACATGGGAATTTTACAATATGCGCCACAAGCGCTTAAAAATCTATTCTTACCACCAGTCACTACATCCTATCCATTTGAACCTGCTACTTATCCAGAGGGCAGTAGAGGACATGTAGATATTGATATTGATAACTGCATTTCCTGCGGAATGTGCACAAGAGCATGTCCAAGTAATGCCCTTAGCGTAGATAAGATGAAGGGGACATGGACAATCAACAGATTTGACTGTGTAGCATGCGGTTTTTGCGTAGAAAAATGTCCAAAGAAGTGCCTATCTATGGTAATTGGATATGAAACACCAAATAATACTAAGTCAGAGGCCGTTTATCAAAAATCACCAGAAGTCTTAGAGCGTGAAGCAAAGCAAAGAGCTGAAATAGCAGCGAAAGCTGCCGCAGCCGCTAAAGCAAAGGCTGAAGCTGCAGCAAAAGCTAAGGCTAATGCTAATTCACCATCTGAAACAGAACCTAAGGCTTAAAGAAATAAGCTAACTAGCTATAATAATGCAATGTGTGTTATTAAAATAAATTAAATTTAAGCTAAGGAATTTACTTCCTTAGCTTAATATTTAAGGAGGAAAAAGATGCATACTGTTTATATCATTTATGTAAAAGGACTTGTACAAGGTGTGGGTTTTAGGCCATACGTATGCCAATTAGGACAAAAGCTAAATGCAAAGGGCTGTGTTTCAAATATAGGCGGTCAAGTTTTAATAAAAGTATATGATGATAAAGACAAAGCAAATGCCTTAATTTCTTCTCTTAAAAAACTAACATATGACAATGATATCTTACCGGGATCTAATGTTAAATCCATTAGTTTAAAGATTAAAGAGGAAGAAACAATAGATGAAAAAGATTTTTTTATAGACTATTCATCAAGCCTAGAAGGAGATATACGCTTTATACCTGTGGATTATTGTACCTGTAACAAGTGCCAAAAAGAACTCTTAGATCCACAAAATAGAAGATATAAATATCCCTTTATTAGCTGTGTTTCCTGTGGACCAAGAATATCAATTATAGAGGATATTCCCTATGACAGAGACAATATTACATTAAAGGAATTCCCTATGTGTAAGGCCTGTGAAGATGAATACACTAAAGTAGGCGATAGACGTCATTTTGCCCAAACCATTGGCTGTAATGATTGTGGTCCAAAGCTTATGTATAAAGAAAAGGATTCACAAATTTTTTATAAAGACGAAGCCCTAAACTTAAGCATAAAGGCTTTAAAAATGGGTAAAATCCTAGCAATAAAAGATATAGGCGGATATCATTTTGTATGTGATGCAAGAAATGTAGCATCCATTAAAAAATTAAGACAGATTAAAAAAAGACAGAATAAGCCTTTTGCAGTAATGTTTAAATCTGTAGAAGACATTAAAGATTATGCATTTGTTAATGAAAAAGAAAAAGAACTTTTAGAAAGCAATGCAAGACCAATTGTACTTTTAAGAAAGAAAGAAACAGGTAAACTACCTGAAATTATAGATGATGACTCAAGTTATTTAGGTGCAATGTTGCCAGTAAATCCACTACAGATTCTACTTATGATGGAATTTGACGCACTTATTATGACAAGCGGCAACCTAAGTAAAGAGCCAATTATAAAGGATGACGAAAGAGCATTAAAGCTACTTGATTTAGGATTAATTGATGGATGCCTTTATAATAACAGAAAAATCACAAATTCCCTTGATGATTCAATTATGAAGGTAACACAAATAGATGATAGATATATTACACAAATAATTAGAAGAGCTAGGGGCTTTGTACCAACAGCAATTAGAATAAATAAGACATTAAAAGAAGAATGCTTTGCAGCTGGGGGAGATTTAAAGTCAGTTTTTGCCCTAGCTAGGAAAAATTATGTAACACTAAGTGGACACTTTGGAGACTTAATAGATTTAGGAGCATTTAAAGAAAGAAATTTATCCATAACTAGATTTATGAATTTATTAAACATAAATCCAAAGGAATTTATATGCGATAAACACAGTGGCTATTTATCAAATAAAGAATGTCATGAATTTGCAGCTAAAAATAACAGTCCAATAAAAACTATACAACATCACCATGCCCACATAGCCTCTGTTATGGCAGAGCATAATCTAGAAAAAACCATAGGAATTGCACTAGATGGAACAGGCCTTGGAAATGATGGCTGTATTTGGGGTGGTGAATTTCTATACTGTAAGGACAATGATTTTGTAAGAATGGGACATTTAGATTACATAAGCCTTATAGGAGGAGATTTGGCTACAACTGATATAGATAAATCAGCAGCTGTAAGCATAATGCAGTGTATAGATAAAGGAATAATTGATAAGGACACACTAGATAAACATAAATTCTTAAGGGAATTTTTTAATAGTCCTGTAGAGAGTTTACTAAGAAGTGCTCTAGATAATAATATTAATAGCTATAGAACTTCATCTTGTGGCAGACTTTTTGATATTATTTCAGTAATTCTAGGAATAAAAAATAAAAACACCTATGAGGGAGAAGCCCCGATTAAACTAGAGGAATGTGCCTATAAATACTATGAAAAAATAGGACATGAATTACCTCCTCCTTTAATAGCTGTAATAGTAAAGGAAACTAATAATGAAATAATACTAGACACTCTTAACTTGATTGGAGATATTTATAATCTCTATATGGCAGGAGGTAACGTTAATGAGCTTGCCTTTGAATTTATTAATTCATTAGCAACAGCCCTTGTTAATATATGTCTATTAATTTCAAAAAAGACAGATTGTATGGATGTATCCCTATCTGGTGGCTGTTTTAATAACAGCTTATTAGTTACAATTATCTACACTAAATTAAAGAACTTAGGCTTTAATATTTACACTAATAATCAAGTACCTTGCGGTGATGGCGGAATTGCACTAGGTCAAGTGTACTTAGCTTAAATTAAATTTAGAATTAATAAGAAGAAGGAAAAATTATATGTGTGTTGCATTACCAGGAATAATTACAAAAATAAATGATAATAATACAGCTACAGTGGATTTTAATGGTAATACCGTTAATGCCCACCTTGGCTTATGTGATGTAGAAATCGGAGATAGCGTGCTTGTTCATGCTGGTTGTATTATTCAGAAAGTATCTAAATCAGAAGCTGACGAGATAAGAGATATTTTTGCAGAAATTAATGAATTAGGAGATTTGACTAATGCAAACTAATAGGGATTTAGATATTAAAGAAGAAATTAAAAAATACGTCACATTCCTAAAAGAATACAACGGAGAGACCCTACGTCTTATGGAGGTTTGTGGAAGCCATACAGCCGCCATATCAAAATCAGGAATTAAAAAAATCATATCACCTAAAATCAAATTGATTTCAGGTCCTGGCTGTCCTGTATGTGTTAGTCCATCTGCTTTTGTAGATAGATTAATTGAACTTGGAAAAAAAGGAGCACATATTGTTAGCTTTGGAGATATGATGCGAATACCAGGGTCTACTAGCACCCTAAATGAAGAAAAGGGAAAGGGGTTACTAGCAAGCTATGTTTACTCACCCCTTGATATTATTGAAATGGCAAAAAAAGAACCGGAAAGGGAATTTATTTTTGCCGCAGTAGGTTTTGAAACAACCATTCCTACATATACACTTTTACTTGATAGAATAATAGAAGAGAATATAACTAACATAAAAATTCTAACAGCGCTAAAAACCATGCCAGAAGCCATTGATTTTTTATGTATGAACAAATGCGACATTGATGGTTTTATAGCTCCAGGACATGTAAGCGTTATTACAGGAAGCGATGCTTTTAATGAGGTTTCATCTAAGTATAAAATGCCTATGGCAGTTACAGGCTTTAGCCCATATGAATTAGTACTTGGAATCTATGCACTTACCAATACCTGCATAAATAAAGAAAAATATATATCTATGGGAAAAAGTCTTGTAGGAAACTACTACAAAAGCGTTGTAGAAACTAATGGTAACCAAAAGGCCCAAAGACAAATAGATAAATACTTTAGAAAAGGAGATGCAATCTGGCGTGGAATGGGAAATATCCCAAATTCTGGACTTTATCTAAAGGATGAATATTTAAAATACGATGCCGGTAGCCAAAATCTAAATGACGATAAGAAGATAAATAAGGCTTGTCGCTGTAGTGATGTTTTAATGGGTAAAATTTCTTCAAAGGAATGTCCATTATTTAAGAAAATATGTAACCCTCTAACTCCTCAAGGAGCTTGTATGGTTTCATCTGAGGGAAGCTGCTATCAAGCATTTAAAAATAACGACTAATTTAAGGAGGACTGTTACGGCAGTAAAGACTATGATAATAAATATGGCACATGGAAGTGGTGGAGCTTTTACATCACAATTAATAGACGAAATATTTGTAAAGGAATTTGATAACGAAACAGTTAAGGAGCTAGAAGACTGCGCTATTGTTGATGGATCTAAAAAAATAGCAATGACAACAGATAGCTTTGTTGTAAATCCAATAATTTTTCCAGGTGGAGATATTGGTAGACTATGTATTTGCGGTACAGTTAACGATCTTTTAATGAGAGGCGCCACACCAAAATATATTACTTGCGGTTTTATTATTGAAGAAGGTGCAGACTCTGATGTCTTAAGAAAAATCGTAAAATCCATGGCAGCTACAGCTAAGGAAGCCGGTGTAAAAATAGTAGCCGGAGATACCAAGGTAATTGAAGGTAATGGCGGAATTATGATAAATACAGCTGGTGTAGGTTTTGTTGACACTGATCTTAATATTAGCTCTAAGAATCTAGAAGAAGGAGATGTTATTATTCTTAGCGGAAATCTAGGAGATCACCATGCCACAATTCTTGGAAGCCGTATGAATATAACTAATAACATTAAAAGCGACAATGCCCCACTAAATGAAATTGTAGAAAATCTACTAAAGGAAAAGATAACAATTCATACAATGCGAGATGTTACAAGAGGCGGCCTCTCCACTGTACTTACTGAAATTTCAAGAAGTTCTAATCTAGACATAAGATTAGAAGAAGATAAAATCCCTGTTAGCAATGAAGTTAGAGATTTTTGCGGACTTCTAGGCCTAGACCCTCTATATATGGGAAATGAAGGCAAATGCGTAATAATTCTTCCAAAAGAAGAAAAAGAAAAAGCCCTCTCAATTATAAGAAATTCAAAATATGGCGAAAATGCTTGTATAATCGGAGAAGTTATGGCAAAGGAAGAAGATAAAGCATTAGTTTATATAGAAACTGAAATTGGCGGAAGACGAATTCTTGACGTACTTCAAGGCGAAGGCCTCCCAAGAATATGTTAAATAGAATATGTTAATTCTATATTTTTTTGAAAGATTAATGCTAGACTAAAAAATAACTTTAACCTTTCTAATATAGTAATTGAATAACTTAAACACTCGTGCTATAATAAAGTTACTAAATTTTGTGAAAAATTAAATATCATAAATAGGAGGTACTTTAGTTTATGAGCACACAACAAAGTGAAAAACGCGTAGTGCGAATACGAGACAAGTTCTTGCTTTCCATTATGCCTGCAATAATCATTTTTATTATCTTGATTATTGTCATAGCTGGCCTTTTATCTGAACGAATGATCAAGAAATTATCAGAAGATGCCCTAGACTCATCCGTTAGTACACAATCTGATAATATTAATAGTTGGATGAATGAAAACCTAGAAAATTTCTCCACTATAAAAAACACAATTGAAGCAATGCAACCAAATGCAGACGAACTTCAAAAACTATTAGACGCTTTTTACGGTTACAACAAATACGCACCAGAAGGTGTTTACATTGGTACACTAAGCGGCGATCTAATTAAGGCAACAGAATCTATGAAAAACAACGCTGATGTAACACAAACAACCTGGTTTAAGGAAGGTTTAACAAGAGTAAATCTTAATTACACTAATGCCTATAAAGATTTTAAAGGAGACATGATTATTTCTGCAGCAGGTCTTATTAATGACGGCTCAGACAATCTTAAAGTATTAGCAGCTGATGTTCCTCTAGATCAAATAAGTATTATTGTAAACTCTGGCGTTAAAATGGAAAATGCTTATTCCTTCCTTGTTGATACCAATGATAATACAGTGCTTGCTCATCCTGACAGCCAAATTGTTTCAACAAAACTTGATTCAAGTTCGGATGCCTTCCTTGGAGAAGTCGCTAAAAAAATAAACGAACGTGACTACAACAGAACAAAAATTAACAATAATCTTGTTTGCTTTAAACAGATTTCAGGAACTAATTGGGTTTTGGTATCATACATTAAAGAATCTGTTATTTTAAGTCAAGTTTATAGCTTAATTAATAAGTTAGTAGTTATTGCTGTTGTAGCTATCTTACTTACATCTGCAGTAATTATCTACATTGTAACAGTTCTTATTAAGCCTATTTCTAAGATTTCTGATGGAGTTACAGCAATGGCTGATGGCGACTTTACTATTAAGATTAACAATAATAGTAATGATGAAATCGGAAGAATGAGCGATAAAGTAAATCAATTTATTAAGATTATGCGTAACATGCTACAATCCGTTGCTGACGAATCAGCCAAATTACAGGATGAATCAAGAACTAGTGATGTTGTTGCCAAATCCATGTATCAGGCTTCAGAAAAACAGTCAAAGGCAATGCAAAATCTTAATTCAACTGTAGATGAACTTGCAACAGCAGTTAATGAAATTGCCATAAATGCACAAACCCTTACAGAAGTTGTTTCTGTAACAAGAGCTAACTCAACAAAGGCTAATGAAGCAATGCAGGAATCTGTTGAAATCTCTAAACAGGGTAAAACAGATATGGAAAAATTATCAGATGCTATGGGTCAAATCGAGAATTCAATCAAAGAGCTTGTTACATCAATTAATAAAGTTGGTGATGCATCTGAGCGAATTACAGGCATCGTAGCATTAATTGGAGAAATTGCAGAAGAGACAAATCTTCTTTCTCTTAATGCAAGTATTGAAGCTGCTAGAGCTGGTGAGGCTGGAAAGGGCTTCTCAGTAGTAGCAAGTGAAATTGGTAAACTAGCTCAAAATTCAGCAGAAAATGCACAAAACATTGCTAAACTCATCGAAGAAATTAGAGATTCAATAACTAATGTAGTTGACCAGGCTAACGAAAGTGCTACAAGCATTAAGGCTAACACAGACTTAATTGATGTTGCCATGGAAACCTTTGACAAAATTTATGAAAACATCGCTAATTCAAGCGACTTAGTCTCAGAAATGATAGATGGTGTAACTAAGGTTGATGATGTTGCAACTAATGTAGCTGCGATTTCTGAAGAACAGGCTGCTTCAGCTGATGAAATCTTAGAGACATCTAAACAAATGGTAGAACAGGCTGATAACATTACAAGAAATAGTGAAGATGTAGCAGCTAACTCTAATGAACTTGCACAAACTTCTAATACCTTAACTGAATATGTTTCGAAGTTTAAACTTGGAAGTCCATCAGACGATGATGAGGATTAGGAGGTGTGGTTATGAGTAAATTTAAAAAGCAAATTAAAAAATTAATATCAATAACATTAGTAGCCACATTAATTTTTGGAACTCTTTCATTAATAGGATGTGGTGGTTCATCAAAATCTGCTGGTGGAAAAAACTTCTTTTTCACAATAAGAGATATAGATGATGCATTTAGAGCGACACTACAGCAAAGCCTTGAATCAGCTGCTAAATCAAAAGGAGCAACTATTACAACTAAATATTGCGGATTAAAATCTGATCAACAAGTAGCAGATATTAAAGAAGCAGCTGCTTCTGGAAAATATAGTGCAATTATATGTGTACCTACAGATTCATCAACAGCCCTACAGCTTGAACTTGCAGCAGGTGATTTACCGGTTATTTTCTTAAATAATAAGCCTGATGATTCTGTACTTAAGCCAAATAAATATGTATACGTTGCATCTGATGAATATCAGGCAGGCAGATTTCAGGCAGAATATATGTATGATCTTCTAGGCAAGCCAAAGGAAATCAATGCAATTATACTTATGGGTGAAAGAAATCATTCAGGTACAATAGGTCGAACAGAAGCTGTTAAAAACTTCTTTAAAGACAATGGAGTAACTCTAAACATTGTATTTAATGATTATGCAAATTGGTCAGATGAAGAAGCTGATGATTACATGAAATTATTCTTTAAAACAGGTCAGAAAGTAGATGTTATCTTCTGTAATAACGATACAATGGCACTTGGTGTTATAAAAGCACTTAAAGAAGCCGGGTTTAACACAAGTCAAATACCAGTAGCTGGTGTAGATGCAACAAAGGAAGGATGCCAGTCAATTGCAAACAATGAGCTTAATTTCACTGTTTATCAAAATGGTGCTAAGCAAGGTGAAAAAGCTATTGAAGTGGCAATAGCACTTGCTGACAAAAAAGATACATCAAAGATTGAAGGAATAAATGAAACTAAGAAATGTTTCTTTGTTGATTTTGAAAAAGTAACAAAATCTAATGTATCAAGTTATCAGTAATAATAAATTAAAGTCTAAATATCACCCGCCAAATTTAGTTTACGCTAACATTTGGCGGGTATTTATTTATATATATTCTAATATTTCCCTTTACAATTTGGCATAAAAAAGCTAAAATAAGTTTGTCAATTTTGACATAAATCGTTGAAGAGAAGAGTAGATTAAGCAGAGGTTCCAGAGAAGGATACATGTCTTAGACTTGGTGGAAGTATCCTAACTTAAACTTAATTGAAGACCAGCTCTGAGAGGCTCTAATCAAGCCCGGTGATTCCGTTATAATCATTAAATGAGAGGCCGAAGTTAGGCTTTGGGATAACTGATTAGAAGATTTAACTTTAATCAATAACTTTCCTAGATAACACTTTGGCAAGCAGGGTGGAACCGCGTAAAATTAAATTATACGTCCCGTGCATTAGAAAAACTAATAATTAAGACTATTAAGAAGGAACCTTTTGATTTCTATTAACATATAAAGTTTTATTTAATTTGTTTATTCTAATGTACGGGCTTTTTTTATCGTCCCGGCTTTTTAAAGCGAAAGCTTTAGACTAGATTTTAATTATTTTAAGGAGGCCATTTATGGTTAAAGAGGAGTATTTAGAGGTTTACCGCCATTCCCTTGCTCATGTACTTGCTAAGGCAGTAATGGAAATTTTCGGTAAGGAAAATGTTCAGATTGCAATTGGACCTCAGATTGCAGATGGTTTTTATTATGATTTCATCTTACCTAGAACTGTAACTAAGGAAGATTACAAGACTATCGAAAATAAGATGACAGAAATCTTAAAAAGAAAAGAAGACTTCACAGTTAAGGAAGTATCTAAGGAAGAAGCTTTAAAGCTTTTTGCTGATCAGAAATTTAAGGTTGAATTAATCAATGACTTACCAGAAGGTGAGAAGATTACAGTATATAACACAGGTGATGATTTCTATGATCTATGTCGTGGACCTCATGTACCTAATTCACAGGAATTATTATCTGCTTCATTTGAAATTAAGTCTGTTTCAGGTGCTTACTGGAGAGGTGACGAACATAGAGATATGCTTCAGAGAATCTATGTTTATGCATTCCCTGATAAGCAGCAGCTTAAGGAACATAAGAAGTTAATTCAGGAAGCTCTAGAAAGAGATCATAAGAAGATTGGTCCAGCTCTTGATTTATTTATGTTTGATGAAACAGCTCCTGGTATGCCTTACTGGTTACCAAGAGGTTGGAAGATGTTTAATGCCTTACTTGACTACTGGAGAGGCATCCATGATAAGAAGGGTTACGAAGAAATCGCAGCTCCTGTTGTAAACTCAACAGTACTTTGGAAGACATCAGGTCACTGGGCTCACTATAAGAACAACATGTTCCTTATGTATAACGAAGATGCTGATGACGATACAGATCCAGATGATATCTTTAAGTTTGCTCTTAAGCCAATGAACTGTCCTAACGCTATGATGGTTTATAAAAGAAAGCAGCATTCTTATAAGGATCTTCCAATTCGTTACAACGAAACAGACCTTGTACACCGTAAGGAAAAGTCTGGTCAGTTAAATGGTTTATTTAGAGTTCAGTTATTCCGTCAGGATGACTGCCACTTATTTGTAACAGAAGACCAGATTGGTTCTGAAATTAAGAACATCATGTCTATTGCTAATGATATCTACAACACATTTGGTTTAACATACAGAGTTGAATTATCAACAAGACCAGATGATTTCATGGGTGATATCAATGTATGGAACAAGGCTGAAGAAAGCTTAAAGAATGTATTAAATGAAATGTTTGGTGAAGGCGGATACGAAATCAACGAAGGTGATGGCGCATTCTACGGTCCTAAGATTGACTTAAAGATGAAGGATTGCCTTGGTAGAGAATGGCAGACTGGTACTATCCAGCTTGACTTCCAGCTTCCAAAGAACTTCGAACTTAAGTATGTTGCAGCTGATGGTTCAATGAAGCAGCCTGTAGTATTACATAGAGCTATCTTTGGTTCATTCGAAAGATTCTTTGGTATTATTACAGAAAACTTCAAGGGTGCATTCCCATTCTGGTTATCTCCATACCAGGTTGGTGTTGTTCCAATCTTACCTGAACATAACGAATATGCTAAGGAAGTTGCTGACTTACTTGATAAGGCTGGTGTTAGAGTTGAAGCTAATTACTCAGACAACAACATGAATTCTAAGATTAAGACATTTAAGAACTTCAAGGATCCATATATCATCGTTATTGGTGATAAGGAAGTTGCTGAAAGAACAGTTTCAATCAACATTAGAGGAACTAACAAGAAGCTTAACAACGTTCCACTTGAGAAGTTCATTGAAATGTGTAAGAAGATGAATGAGACTCACTGCCTTGATGTAATTGACACACTTGAATAGGTTTTAGGATACTAAAATAAATATAATACTTATAAAGCTATCATATACAAAAAACTAGGAAACCGAAATTATAACTTTAGTTTCTTAGCTATTTGTAGGATGATAGCTTTTTTCTTTATAATTACGAAAAATCATGCTATAATACCAATAGAAATTCGTTAATAACAAGGAATAAAAAATGAAAAAACACAGTTTACGAGAGCAAATTAAAAGCGTTACTAATTTGAACGACAGAATTTATCTTTTTGTTGTCTTAATTAGTATTATATTAACATTACTAACTACAATAGTAACTCTAGCTGAAAACTCAAGTCCTCATGCTGGACTTTCTGTTTTTTTTGCTTTTTTTATAGTTAGTATAATTGGTTACATAAGCATTAAATATAACAAGATGAAGATAGGAAAGCTAATTTTTTCATACATTTTTGGATGTGTTCTTCTACCTTGTGTTTACCTTTATTGTGAGGGAATTAACTCTGGTGCTCCTCTTTACCTACTTACTAGTTATTTTATTATTGGACTTCTTCTTACAGGTAAGAGCGCTATTATATGTTATGTTGTAACATTAACACTTCATATGATTCTAATATGGATACCTTACTTTCATCCTAACAGCTTTAATATTGAACCATTATCATTAGAAGCGCGTTATTTTGACAATGCTATAGCAATTGTATTGGTGGGTTTTGCTCTTTTTACATTATCAATTGTTTCCCTTGACTCTTATAGAAAGGAACATGATAGTAATAAGGAATTACTCACAAAATTAAAAAACATGTCTGAACATGATGAATTATCAGGTCTTTATAATAGACGCTATTTATACAGGCGTTTAGAAGAACTTTACTCAAATAATAACGACGAAATTAATAGCTATTATATAGCCATGTATGATCTTGATAATTTTAAAACTATTAATGATACTTATGGACATTTATTTGGTGATAAGATTATTGTATATTTTTCTGATATTTTAAAAAGAAATATTAATGAAGAGGCAGGAGAGCTTGCAAGCAGATTTGGTGGTGAGGAATTTATCTGCATTTATAAGGCTTCAACCCTTGATAAAGCCTATGCCAAAGCTGAAAGTATAAGATTAAATCTTCAGCTAAGTGAATGGAGTGAAGATAAGAATTTAACTACAACTGTAAGTACTGGCTTGGTTCCATGTAAGAAATTTAGCAATACAAAACAGTGTTTAAAGGAAGTTGATGACCTTTTATATAAGGCAAAAGAATCAGGTAAAAATCAGGTTTATTATAATAAATAAGTTAATAAATCAAACAAGACCAAAATTTATATTATATTAATGGATAAAAGTGAGAATTTATGCTAGCATAGATTCTCACTGATATTTTTTAAATTATAGTTATGAGGTAACAAAATGAAAACTGATTATTTAAAGGCTCTGCGTGATGGTGAGCCCCTTAATTTTAGAGACAGGATTTTTCTTATCTTAAAATTATCTGGTCCAGCTATGTTAGCTCAGATTTCATCAATCATTATGCAATATATCGATGCATCTATGGTTGGTAGATTAGGTGCTAATGACTCTGCATCCATTGGACTTGTTTCGTCTAGTACATGGGTTGTAGGGGGAATTATGATTTCCTTAGTTGAAGGTTTTAGCGTTCAAATAGCCCATTCAATTGGAGCAAAAGATAATAAAAGAGCAAGAAACCTAGTAAAGACTGGCTTAATAGTTAATATGCTTATTGCTTTTTTAATTACAATTTTCCTTGTGTCTGTTTCTTACGCATTACCTATTTGGCTTGGTGGTGCTGAAGAAATTAGAAGAAACGCAACAAATTACTTATTTATATATAGCCTATTTACACCTGTATTTATGCTAAATTTCCTAACTTGTTCAATGATACAAGCAAGTGGAAATATGAAGGTTCCAAGTATATGCGATACAATTATGTTTATACTTGATATGATTTTTAATTTCTTCTTCATATTCCCAACAGCAACATATAAGATTTTTGGCTTTAAATTAACTATCTTTGGTGCTGGCCTAGGTGTTAGTGGTGCTGCCCTTGGAACTGGTATGTCTTATGTAGTTGTAACAATTTTTCTTATTATCTATCTATTGTTTAAATCAGACATTCTCCATTTACGAAAAAATGAGAGAATCCACATTAAGATAGATGATTTAAAGAAAGCCTTTAAGATATCTCTACCTCTTGCTTTTGAAAGAGGTATAACAAGTGGTGCTAGTGTTGCGGTTACAAGAATTATTGCACCTCTTGGCTCAGTATCAGTTGCTGCTAATTCCTTTGCTGTTACGGCAGAAGCTCTTTGTTACATGCCAGGATATGGTGTACAATCTGCAGCAACTACTATTATTGGACAATCCATTGGTGCCAAAAGAACTGATCAAACTAAAAAACTTGGTCTTATTTCCATTGGAACAGGTATGATTATTATGGCATTTACAGGAATTCTTATGTTTTTCTTTGCACCATACATGATTGGAATACTAACTCCAGACCCAGAAATTAGAGCCCTTGGTACAACAATTCTTCGAATTGAAAGTTTTGCAGAACCATTCTTTGGTGCAAGTATAGTAGGCTCTGGTGTGTTTAGAGGTGCTGGAGATACCCTTGCCCCAAGCCTTATGTGCTTATTTAGCTTATGGTGTGTAAGAGTTCCATTATCAATTATTCTTGTAAAATCCTACGGATTAAAGGGTGTTTGGATTGCCATGGCAACTGAATTAACAGTTAGAGGTATTATTTTCCTAATTAGATTCTTTAGAGGCAAATGGGAGAATAAATTACTAAATAAATAATAACTTTTAGTACTAATATAAAGAAAATGGCGTAGTTTACAAACAATATGCAAACTACGCCATTTTTATTATTTATTTTTATTGTTTAATTCTTTCATTACCCCAGAAGAATACAGCAACTGTACCTGGACCTGTATGAACACTAATTGTACCACCGATTAAATTAATTGGGATTTCCTTAACAGCTGGGAAAGCTTCAAGTAGGGCATCCCTTGTTTCAATGGCAGATTTCATATCACTTGTACTAATCCATATCTTATCAGAATAGTTCTCACCATTAGGATTAGCCTCGATAATCTTACTTATAACCCTTTTTATTACCTTTTTCTTAGTTCTAATCTTTTCTCTTACCTGTAGAGAGCCATCGTAAGCTACTTCCATAAAAGGACAGATATTTAATAGGTTTCCAATTGTTCCAGAAGTTTTTGAAATTCTTCCACCCTTAATAAAGAATGTAAGATCATTAGAATAAAACCAACTTTGTAACTTTAATCTATTCTCAAGGGCAAAATCCTTAATCTCATCAATTGTCTTACCCTCATCTCTTAAATCAGCAAGCTTGTCCATAAATAAACCATAGCCTGATGAAGCACCCAAAGAATCAATTATATAAATCTTTCTGTCTGGATATTTATCCGATAATTCATCAGCAGCAATATTAGCTGAATTAATTGTTCCTGAAATTCCTGAAGATAAAGTTACATGTAAGATGTCCTTACCTTCCTTTAAAAACTTCTCAAAATACTCTGTATATTCTGTAACATTAACCTGAGAGCTATGTGCCTCTGCACCATTTAACATTTTTTTGAAAAGTTCTTCCTGTGTTATTGTAACACCAATATTATCATCTAACTCTACACCATCAACACTTAGGTGAAAGAAAACTCTCTCTATATTTCTTTTTGTAAACCATTCGCTATTAACATCAACTGTTGAACAACAACTTAAAACGAAATCTGACATTTCCCTAAAAACCTCCATCATTTTTTATTTAACTTATTCTATCATCTTTATATAATAGAGGCAAATATTGATAATAGTTTTTATAGAATATGTTTATCAATAAAATTCTTCTCATTAATACAAAAATAAAGTAAAATATACATTGTTATAAAGTAGGAGCTAGATTATGAGACATAAAAGATTTTTAAAACGACTTATTTTTATACCAATCACTATAATAGGAATAATTGCCATTGTAATAATTGGACATTTTATTCTAAATAAAAATAAGATTGAAGTTGTTAATGCCAGTTCAATAACTGAATTAGCATTGAACAAAAAAGACTTTAAATCCGGTGTCTTAAATGAAAATCTAAAAGAAAAAAAGGACACCAATTATATTTATATTAAAAAGCTTTATGAAATTGGAGAGCAAAGCTTTAGATTAAGTTCTGATAATAGTATTCGTCTACAAATCAAAGAATACACTAAAGACAAGGACTATATTGGGACTATTGATATGGGGGATCACGATTTATATACAAAATCTGACGAATGTTACTATATAACATTTACAGCTTATAAAGACATGAATGGTCAGGTTAAATCTACTAATTATAAGGAATTAATCTCAGATATTAATTCTCTAATAACTCTAACAAGTATAGATACAGATTCTCTAGATAATTTACCAGCTACTAATTCAACTTATATTAACAAAGGAAGCCTTTCAAATAAAGCCAACTACAAAACAGGAAGATATCTGTCATGGGGTGGTTCATATAGCAATGAAAAGGGAAGTTATTGCACAAGGGATTTCTATATGGTAGACCCACAAACAACTTATTTTATTAATATTAATGATTCAAGAGTTAGCCTTACAGTTAATGAATATGATAAAGATGGAAAATGGCTTTATTACAAAGATTCTCTAACTAATGGCAAAGAATATACGCCAACAGATAATAAAGTAGCCTACATTGGAATTACAATACGAAGTATTGAATGGAGCGTTGATCCAATGGATTTACTAAAAGCCAACCTAATTATTGATTTTGGAAGAGATTTCTACATTGATAACTTAGAAAAAGAAGATATTGAAAATGTAGATTTTTCCGATATAAATAATTACAGCTCTGGACTTTTTTATAAGGGAAATATAGGAGTGGATAAAAACTGCCTTAGGTTAAATTATTATTTAAATGTTAAACAAACAAAGTACATGGTTGAATCTATGGATCATTATTTAAAAATGTATATTCAGGAATTTGATAATAACAATAGCCTTATTAATTCTTGTTCAAAAGAAAATGGTGAAAGTTTTTCTCCAAAGGAAAATACCTCCTATGTAGCTATTTATCTAAAGTGTGAGAATGATGTAAATTTTTCTTACTATAAAAATGACTTTAATATGAAAAAAGCTATTAACTTATCCGAATTTATTCCTTATAATTACAATAAGGAGATGGCGGATTTAAGTGCTAAGGATATAGTAAATAATATTAATGTGGGATGGAACTTAGGAAATTCCCTTGATTCACACTACGGGGACCCATTTACCGGGCCTCACCTAAATCAAGAAACCGCATGGGGCAATATTACCGTATCTAAGGACTTAATCGATTACGTGAAACAACAAGGCTTTAATACTATAAGAATCCCTGTTACATGGGTTAATAACACTTATAGAGATGATAATGGGCATTTAAAAGTTTATACAGAATGGCTTGAGCGTGTGTCAGAAGTTGTGGCTTACGCTTATGCTAATGATATGTATGTAATAATTAATACCCATCACGAACAGCCAATTATTTATGCCGGAACAACGGATGATAAATTTAATCAGGTTTGTAGTGATGCAAGAGATTTATGGAAGGAAATAGCCACATACTTTAAGGATTATGATGAAAAGTTGATTTTTGAGAGTTACAACGAAGTAGACAATGTTGAGAGAAGCTGGAATTTTAGTGAAAAAGCAGCAAGTCAAGTAAATACTCTTAATCAGATTTTTGTTGATACCGTAAGAGAAACTGGAGCTAATAATGCTAAGAGAGTTCTTATGATACCAACTTTACTTGATGGGTCTGAAAAAAGTTATTTAGATGCATTTGTTATGCCAAAGGATAGCGCTTCTGGAAAAATTATCCTAACGGTGCATAATTACTCAACATTACTTACAACAGACATTAATGCAACATTTGCGACTCTTAAAGATTATGCAGATAAATTAAATGTTCCTATTGTAATTGGTGAATTTGGAAGTTCCAAGAAAACATTCCTTCCCCTAGAGCTAAGGAATGTTCACGCAAGTAACTACGTTAAATGTGCTGCCAATTACGGTATTAAATGTATATACTGGGACAATGGCGCAGTTAATGACTATGCCATTGTTAACAGAAAGGATTTTTCCCTTTCTGAAACAGATATTATAACTGCCTTAATTAATCCAAGTGCATATGAGTTTAAGGATAGTCAACTTCTTAATAACTTTGACAACTTCCTTTATATGACACTAAACCAGGGCAATGGGGAATTAAAGGAAGATAAATATTGGGGAAGTATTGTTACTGGTTCTATGGAAAAAGGTATAGAAATATCTGATGGTACAAATTACATATCCTTAAATCTATACGCTGTTGATGAATTTGAGAATCTTAAAATTCACTATGTACATTTTTATGATTCTGATATGAATCTTATTGAGAACAACAACGACGGATATGGATATAAAAATAAGACCTTTAAGGTTCCAGATAATGCTAAATATCTGCGAATAGGAATTAATAATAGTAGCAAGGCAACAAAGCAGAATGAGTACGCAAGCGGACTTGACTCTGGAAAAATATCATTATCATTAGCTTTTATAAACACCAATGATAAAAAAACTATAAACAAATATAAATAAAGACTTAAATTTAGTCTTGTTTTAACATAACTATAATGCTAAAATTAGTCTGTTTTTTGTTGCAATTACGAAGTAATTGCAATGTAGCCTTGCGCTGCCGAAGGCATTATAATCGCAAGGTTCTAATTTTGTTGCAATGCGTAGTAATTGCAAAAATTTAACTGAGGATGGGAACGACAATGGGACGTAAAAATTCAGGTGCTAACACCAATGTCATTTATATATTAAGTGACATATTTTTCGGTTTGCTATCTTATATAATTGCTGCAACGATCAATTATATTTTTCTTAATGAAAATGCACTTTTTACTGAAGTTTGGGCCATAAGTGCAAGTATAATAGCAGTTTATGTTATAAGTAGTAAAGAATCTAGAGTTTATAATATGACAACATTTTTTTATGCTGACAGATTCTTTTTACTAATTAGCAAATCCTATGTAATAAGTTTAGTGATATCCATTTTATTACCCTACTTAACAAGGGATAGACGAATATTTGAGAATTCATTTTTCTTATTATTTTTCGCAACAATTTATTATGTAATGCTTTTTATAAGCACAATGATAAATAGAGCCTTATCTAAAAAGACAAGCTTTATGGCTCAAAGAGCTATAATGATTGGAGAAACTAATGAATACAACAAATTCATTAGTTTCCTAAATAAGGGTGGATTAAATACCAAGATTCTTGGATTTGTATCATTTGATCCTAGTGTATGCGCTCATGATAATTATCTAGGTAACGTTAATGACTTGGTTGATATTATTCAAAAAAACACTGTTGATCAAGTATTTATTATGAGTAAACACGAAGAAAATATTGACACAATTCAGGAAATTATGGATATATGTAGAGTAATGGGTGTAACCACAAGACTTATTCTTAATATGTACAACTCTAGTGCAGTTGGTCGCTACGTAAGTAGTATTGGTACATATCCTGTTATGACATATCATGCTGTAACACTTAATATGTCCACAAGAATTCTAAAAAGAATAATAGATGTATTGGGAAGCTTAATTCTTCTAATTGTATCATCACCAATTATTCTTATTACAGCTATTGCTATAAAGTTAGATTCTAAGGGACCTGTTTTCTTTAAGCAAAAAAGAGTTGGAAAAAATGGACGTATTTTTTACATGTACAAATTAAGAAGTATGTGTAATGACGCAGAAGCTAAGAAAAAGGAGCTTCTAAAGAATAACCAAATGGCTAATGACCTTATGTTTAAAATGAGCGATGATCCTCGAATTACTAAGGTTGGTAAATTTATTAGAAAAACAAGTATTGATGAATTACCACAGCTATTTAATGTCTTAAAGGGAGACATGAGTTTAGTAGGAACTAGACCACCAACAATAGATGAAGTAAAGCAATATGACAAGCGTCATTGGAAGCGTCTTGTTATTTGGCCAGGAATTACTGGTAACTGGCAGGTTAACGGACGTAGTAAAATAACTGACTTTGAAAAGGTCGTAGATTTAGATGTGGATTATATAGATAACTGGAGTATCTGGTTAGATATTAAAATTCTACTAAAAACAGTTAAGACTGTTTTATTTAAAAATGATGCTTATTAGGAGGGAATATGAAAATTTTATTTGTTGCCTCTTCAGGAGGTCATTTAGAAGAAATTTCCTGTCTATATCCTATTGCTTGCAAATACGATAGTGCCCTTGTTACAGAAAACGGCGGACAAGAAAAAACACTTTGGGGGGATAAAACCTATTTTGTCCCACAAATAAATAGAAAACAAGCTAATTTTCCTATAGCCTTTTTAAAGCTATTTATTAAGGCTAGGAAAATTATTAATAAAGAAAAACCAGATGTTATAATATCAACTGGAGCACTAATGACATATCCATTTTGTGTTATTGGTAAGAAGAAAAAAGCAAAGATCATTTATATTGAATCCTTTGCACGAATAGACTCAGCTTCCCTAACGGGTAAGTTAATGAAGAATAAAGCGGATTTATTCTGTGTACAATGGAAGGAAGGACTTGAGTTTTTCCCAAATGCAGAATATATCGGCGGGATTTTTTAGGAGGCTATTATGATATTTATTTCACTAGGAACACAAAAATTCCAATTTAACAGACTATTGCAGCTTATGGACGACTTGAAATTAAATGGTCTAATTAAAGAAGAAATTTTTGCTCAGATAGGAAATAGCGATTATGTACCTAAATCCTTTGAATATGCTACATTCCTATCTGCTAAAGAGTTTGATGAAAAATTAACATCCTGTTCATGTCTTGTAACTCATAGCGGCGTAGGTACAATTTTAAAAGCTATTAATAATAATAAGCCAATAATTGTTATGCCAAGACTATCAAAATACAAGGAACATGTTGATGATCATCAAGTTGAGATTGCGAAGGCATTCGCTAAGAAAAATTTTGTTTTAATGTATACTCCTGAAACAGATATGGTTAATTTAATATCTGAAGCTAAGACGCATACATTTGATAAATATATTTCAAGCAAAAAACAGGTAATTGAAAGAATCGAGAATTACCTAGAATCTTTAGAAAATAATTTATAAGAAAGGGAAAATTTATGTTAAAGATTATTATTGCTAATTTTCACTTAGAAAAGATCCTATGGATTATCAAGAAAAACATAGGCTACATGGTTTTTGTAGGTCTTGTTGCTGCACTTTTATTTGGAGGATATGCCTATGCTACACGTTCATCAGTATATCAGGCAAAGCTATCTTTCTATGCTTATTCTGATCCAAACTACGTATCAGATACATCAGTAAATATCACTTATAGTGAAGTAAACCAGGCAAAAAACCTTATTTCAAGTTACACTCAGATTTTAAAGAGTGATACTTTTATTGAGGCTTTAAAAGAAGAGACTGGCCTTAATTACTCTACTTCATACTTAAAGAGTATTATTTCAACAAGTGCTGTAAGTGATACTGCAGTATTTTATGTTTATGTACTTGATAGTAACCCAGTAAATGCTCAAAAAATCGCCAATGCAATTGGAGAATTAGCTCCTGACATGATTGTAAGTCTAGTTAAAGCCGGTGGAGTTCAGGTTCTTGATTCTGCTAAGCTTCCAACTACACCTTATAAGCAGACTAATGTAGGCTTTACAGCTATTCTTGGATTCCTATTTGGTTGTGTTGCTGCATTTGTTGTATTTATTATTAAGGGATTACTTAATACAACAATCCGTAGAAAATATGAAATTGAAGATATGTTCTCAATTCCAATTCTTGGTGATGTACCAGAAATAGAAGAAGATAAAACTAATGGTGCTATTAATACAGACGGCAAAAATCCTAAGTTCTTATCAGAAGACAGTTCTTTTGCAATGAATGAAGCATACAACGCAATTAGAACTAAGCTTTTATATACAGGAATGGATCAGAAGTGCCCAATTTATGGTATTACTAGTGCTGATTCAGGAGAAGGTAAATCTCTTAACTCAATTAACCTTTCAATTAGCTATTCACACCTTGGTAAAAAGGTATTACTTATTGATGGTGATTTAAGAAAAAGCGGTGTTCAAAGAGCTCTTAAAAAGAATGTACGTCACGGCTTAAGCCAGTATCTTGGTGGTATTAACAAAGACTTTGAATTATATAACTATAATGAAAACTTAGATATTTTATTTGCTGGAGAAATACCTCCAAATCCAATGGAACTTCTCTCAAGCGATAAGTGTCTTCATATGCTTGAACAATTACAAGAAGAATATGATGTAATCTTTATTGATTTCCCACCAGTTGGTGAAGTTGCTGATGCACTTGCACTTGCTAATACTGTTACATCTTATATTCTTGTTGTAAGAGAGAACTTAACTAAGTTTGATAAGGAAGAATCTATTATTAGATCATTAGAGCCACTTGGCGCTGATATCTGCGGCTTTATCTATAATGGCATTGCTACAGATTCAAGAGAATATAAATACAATACTAAAAAATATGGTGAAGAATACGGATATGGATTCCGTTATAACACTAATAAAGAAGATAAATAAGAGGTTAAAAAATGAAGGTTAGCGTAATTGTACCAGTTTACAATACATCTAAATACTTAAGGCGTTGCGCCGATCATTTAGTTAACCAGACACTAGATGAAATTGAAATAATATTTATTAACGACGGTTCAACAGATAACTCCCTTAGTATTCTTAATGAATACAAGGAAAAATATCCATCAAAGGTTTTTGTATATTCAAAAGAAAATGGTGGACAAGCAACTGCAAGAAATCTTGGAATTAAGGTTGCCACAGGAGATTATATTGGTTTTGCTGATTCAGATGATTTTGTTGAAACTAATATGTTTAAGACAATGTATGATGAAGCAATAGCTAAAGATGCGGACTACGTTGAATGTTATTTTCATTTCATAGAAGAATTTCCAAATGGTGAAACCAAAGAGTTGCCAAGAAGAGGCGATGTAAGAGAATACACATCTAATAAAGATATGTTTATTAATCCACAGGTCTCTCCTTGGAATAAGCTCTATAAGGCATCAATCCTAAAGGATAACAATATTATATTTCCTGAAGGATTGATTTATGAGGATACATCATTTTTTATAAAGACTCTTCCATTCATTGAGAGGAGTGCCTTTATTTCTGATCCTTTTGTACATTATTTTTTAAGATCAGGATCAACTATGAATTCAAGAAGCGAAGCCTCTCAAAAAAAGACAGGAGATATAATTCCTGTCTTAGGGGATATTCTTGAATTTTACAAAAGTAACAATTTCTATGATGAGTATAAGTATGAATTAGAATACTTTATCTCTAAAATTTTGCTTTGTAGTAATATTAGCAGAATCGGAAGGGTTACAATTAGACCTCTGTGGAGGGAATTAATTAAAAATACCTTTAGTACCCTTAAGGAATGGTTTCCTAATTACAGCAACAATCCATACTATAAGGGTAAATTAAAACTATACATTAAGCTTATTAAACCCTGGAATGCTAGAATTATTAGCCTACCTCTAGGAAGGCTTATGAGAGGATAAACAATGAAAATTTCAGTAGCAATGGCTTCTTATAACGGAGCCGATTTTATACTTGAACAATTAGACTCAATTATAAATCAAACTAGAAAAGTTGATGAAATCATTATTTGCGATGATGGTTCTAGTGATAATACCTTTGATGTAGTAACAGATTACATTAAAAATAATCAGTTAGAAAATCTAATCACTCTAGTTAAAAATGAGAAGAACCTAGGATATGCATCAAATTTTTTTAAGGCAATTAGCATGACTACAGGAGATTACATCTTCTTTAGTGATCAGGATGATATCTGGGTTAAGGATAAGGTTTCTAACATGATAGAGGTTATGGAAGGCAATGAAAAAATTGACCTTCTATGCTCTGAATTTGAGACTTTTATCTCATCTGATGATGCACCAAGACCATCTCATGAGGCTACCAAAAGCTTTACTAATAACAAGGAAACAGTGAAGCTTTCCTTTAATCCAAGCAATATATTTATTGGATGTGAAGGTTGCTGTATGTTAATTAGAAAGTCATTTTTTGATAAAGTAAAGGAATACTGGTATCCAGGTTTTGCACATGATGAGTTTTTCTGGAAAATGGCTCTTTGCCGTGACGGATTATATTTTTATCATGGTGTTACTCTAAGAAGACGACTACATTCTAATAATGTTACAATGCATAAAATGCGCGACCTAAATAAGCGTATTAAATTCTTAGAGGACCTTAAAAAAAGTCACGAGCAAACTCTTAAGTTTGTAAAGGATACAGACAATGACATTAACAAAGTTATTTTACTTAAGAGAAATATTAAAGCAACAGCTCTTAGAATTGAGATTTTAAGAGATAAGAAACTATTAAACACAATTCCTCTTATTTTTAAATACAGGGATTGTTATCACAGTAGGAAATCCATACCTGTTGAATTAATGATGGGTATTAAAGGATAGCCAAATTAGGGAGTAATATGGAAACTAATAAGAACTTTAACGCGCCTATTATTGGTAACGAACAAAAAAGTAAATATGTTAAAGATCAACGTGATGTTAAAATCTTTAGTTTTATATCATGGATGTTTTTATTCTCGTTATATGTACTTCCTCAGTATTTTGGTGTACATATTGGAATCGATTTTACAATGCAGCGTATCTTCTTACTTATTATTCTTTTTGTAATCTTTACATCAAGGAATCATGTAAGAGCATACTTTGCCATGATTCCTACTATAAGGGGCTCGATTTTTATAGGATTATACCTTTTTGTAACTGCCTATACACTTGTTCTTCGTGCTGATATAAGTGCTTTTATTAACCCATTCATTGAATTCTTGATTTTTTATACATTAATTTATTTAATCAGAGAATTCTATGGAGTAGAATATTGTTTTAAATGGATTGTTCGCTTTATCTACATCCTATTAATTATGGGTGTTATTGAATATATAAACGGAGAATCCTTATTTGCCAAATTAGAAACTCTAAAGGGTCTATATACTGGCGTATTCATTCGTTCCGGCAGTTATAGAATTATGGGACCTGCCATTCATTCACTTGGTTATGGTCTTATGCTTGTAACAATGACTCCTTTTGTATTATTTGATTATAAGAACAATGAAATCAATATTTTTGGAAGAAAATTTCTATTTTTCCTTTTAATAGTAAATGTCTTCCTATGTGGTTCAAGATCAACACTATCAATATTTTTTGTAGAGGTTATTGTACTTTTCTTCTTCCAATCATCTGAAAGAAAGAAAAAGAACATCTCTATACTAATACCAACTCTTATTGTCTTTACTTTACTTGTTATTCTTACTAAAAATCATGGTTTTGGCAGATATGTGTTATTACAGATTACAAGTATTATTGATGAGGCTTTTGGAACTAATTATTCCATTCAGTATGGCGCAGATCCAGCTCTTTTGCAGTCATCAAACTACAGAGCTCAGCTCTCATCTATTTTTAAACTTAGTTGGTTAAACCCATTAGTTGGTATAGGTCGTAAGCGTTCCTTTGCCGCAGAAATCAATGGGTCTTATGTTTACTCAGTAGATAATTATTATATCTGCGAATATATTAGATATGCTTATCCAGGTCTTTTTAGCTACTTACTTATTATCTTCTCATTCCTAAAGGATATGATTGTAAAGATAGTTAAAACAAAGGATCCTTATTGCGTAGCATTATTTGTTGGTAGTGCCTGTGCATTTATTAACCTTTACTGGATTGATTCATTAATGAATCTAAAATATATCTATATACTTCTTGCTTTATTTGTATGCAGGGATTACTATAAGCATCAATTAAATGAAGCAACACCTAAAGAAGATGATAGCCAAAAATCAAAATATATTAAAAAATCTGTTTTAAGATAGCTGGGAGGAAAAAATGAGTAATTTAGATACAATTCCTAAGAAAATACATTATTGTTGGTTTGGTGGCAAGCCACTACCTAAGGACTTACAAGACTGCCTTGATACATGGAGTAAACTAGAGGGCTATGAAATCAAGCGTTGGGATGAATCAAATTGTTCTTTTGATGAGAACGAATTTGTTAGAAAAACCTATGCCGAAAAAAAGCTTGGCTTTATTGGTGATTACTATAGACTAAAGGCAGTTTATGAAGAGGGCGGTATATACCTTGATACTGACGTTAAGGTATATAAAAGCTTTGATAAATTACTAAAGTATCCTTGCTTTATTAACTTCATCTTTGATGATTCAGTTGGTACAGCTATCATTGGTTCTAAGCCAGGAAATAAGTATATCAAAGACTTACTTGATATGTATGATAATACAGTATTTGGTAAGACTCCTAATGGTAAGCAACTAGACTATGTTGACGG
Source organism: Lachnospira multipara LB2003 (assembly GCF_000702205.1). GTDB lineage: Bacteria > Bacillota > Clostridia > Lachnospirales > Lachnospiraceae > Lachnospira > Lachnospira multipara_A. Next base: position 41,815 of record NZ_JNKW01000011.1, read on the forward strand.
AAAATACATAGCATATGGTTACCCAACAAGTAATTACTACCACACATACCACATTTTAAAAACATATCCAGAATTCAAGCTTAATAACAAATTCCAGGATATGAAGGATTTTGTAATTTTCCCTAAGGAACTCTTTGAAATTGGTACACTTACAGGAAAGCACTATGCAATCCACTTAAATGCTGGTGAATGGAGAACTAAGGATGATAATGAGGGTAAGGGACTTAAGGCATCAATTAAGAATACTCTTAAGAAGCATCCTAAGATTTATGATAGAATACAGATTATGGTTAGAACAAAACGTTATAAGGAATTAAAGAAAAAAATTCCATTCTACCCATACTATCTTGCACAAAAGAACAACACTAAATTACCTACTTTATAATTAAATTGGGAGGTCGCCTATGAATACTAGCTTTAATGCTCAATTTACAACTCTTTTTCAAAGGATATTTAAAGAACAAACAAGCAACGTTTCATTTGGCAGGTTAATAATTGCTGTCCTTATATTAGCTGTTATTATTCACGCTATCTGCATATACTTAAAAATAAAGCATATAAAGCTTATTAATCCATTAAAGGAATTCATAACTATATGCATTTGCGGTTATATCTGTGTGTTACTTAGCATTACATTTTTTAACCGAGAGCCAGGCAGTAGAGGCGATATTAACCTTAGTTTAGAACTAACCTCTATACTTTTAAAGACTATTAAACAAAGCATTACTAGCGGTCAAATTTTAAAATTTACAGACCTGCTTTTCTTTAATCTTAGTATACAAGGTCAGTTAGGATTTTTTATTTACTACATCCTAAATATACTTTTATTTATCCCTTGGGGATTTATATTAAGTTTTGCATACTATAAAGAAAATATGCTAAAACGCTTTTACATGCCAACTATTTATTCTATAATCACTAGTGGTTGTATTGAAATAGGTCAGCTAATTACAAAGCGTGGCTACTTTGAAGTTGAAGATTTAATTACTAACATAGCAGGTGGCATAATTGGAGCAATTCTTGCAATTCTTATTATGTTAATAATTAGACTTGTCAAAAAAATATATAAATTAAATGGAGGAGAAAATGACAGTAAAATTTAAAGCTAAGCTAAAATTAAAAGATAAGATTGTCATAGGAATTGGCGTACTCATATGTTTATTACTTGTCATTATCATCGTTAGTGATAGAGCTAATCAAAGTAAAGAGCAGACTAAATTAAATGAGATGAATGAAGCTACAGATGAAGCTCAAAATAAAAACGTCACCCTAGATGATATCTACATAAACGAAGTTAATCAGACAGGTTATGTAGAACTATATAATTCAAGCAATGACAGTAAGAACTTATCTGGATTATCAATTTATTTAAATGATAACAAAATATATACTTTTTCAGATGGAGCTAAGATTTCAGGAAAGAGCTTATATACTGTAGACACAGGCGTATCCCTTGGTGCGGATGCTCATTCAATTATCTCTATTGGTGATGATACTATGTCATCATATGATGGTTTTATTGGACGCTACATCTTAATTCCTCAGCTAAATGCTGGAGAAAGCTTTGGTTATACAGATACTTCCTTCACTGAAACAGCTCTTATGAGCCAATCAAAAAACGCAAATAATGTAAAGGCATCAACTAACGATTTTTCAAAAGACATTGCCTTTTCAACATATGGCGGTTTTTATGATTCTGAATTTACACTTAATTTAACAACAGCAGCTAATAAGACAATTTATTACACAACTGATGGTAGTATCCCAACTAGCAATTCTACTAAATATGAAACAGGAATTCGAATAACTAATCTTAGCGGTTCAGATATTCCTCTTTCACTTGAAGTAGCAAAGCAAAATAATGATAACTATACTCCAACTAGCTCAAGCCGTGGTACGGTTATTCGCGCAATTGCTGTTGATGAAAATGGCAACTCATCAGCTGTATATACACAGACTTACTACATAGGTCAAAAACAAAGCAGTGATGTAAAAAATATACCATCAATTTCAATTACAATTGACCCTAATGATTTTTCTAACTACTTTAATGGTATTTATGTTAAGGGTACAACTTATGAACAGGCAGTAGCAAGAGGCCAGTCTACATCTGAAGCTGCCAACTACTTTAATGGTGATAATAAAAACGTTACAGTAGAATTTTTTGAAAAGAGTAAAGATAAGACATACGAAGGTAATCTTAATCTTAGTATTGTTAATGACTATTCAATTTCAAGCTCTCAAAAGAGTTTAATGTTAACATCAGCAGAAACTGTTAACTATCCAGGAAGCACAATTAATAACTTCTTTGATAATAGCAGCAATGCCTTAACAATAACAACTAATCTTACAGATAATACTTATAAAATCAGAGAATATCTAACATCTAAGTTATTAGCTAATAATAATGTAACAGATTATAACCTAACACCGGTTACTGTATTTATTAATGGAGAATACTGGGGTCTTTACTGCCTTAGAGCTCCAATGAATGAAAGCTATATTGCTAAAAAATATAATTTAGATGAAAGTAATGTTGTAGTTTCAACATCAACAGGAGAAACTCCAAATGCTGATCATAATTCCTACGGCGCTGAATATTCTAGTTTAACAAGAAGAATTGGAATTACAGATATGAGCGTAACAGAAAACTATAAAGAAGTTTGTGAAGAAATTGATATTGATAGCTATATTAACTTTATGGCAACTAACATATATTTAAGCAACGCATATGTGGATTCTGATACTAAATATGTATGGAAGACAATTAATGCTGTTGATGATAACTATGGCAATGGAAAGTGGCATTACATCTACACTCCACTTGATGGCACAATTAACAATGACAACTCAGGCGGACTTGCAACACCTACAATTAATACTTACTTAATAAGTGCATATTCAGCAGACACAATGTTTACATCTTTACTTAATAATGCTGAATTTAAGGCAAAGCTTAATGATGCAATTAAGAATTTAGCTAATAACACATTTAATGAAGATAATGTAAAGACTAACCTTGATTTAATATCTAATAGCCTAGAAAAACCAACAGATTACAGCTACAAGAGATTTATTTCAAGCTCATCAATATCTTCAAGCTATACAAGTCAAAAAGAAGTTATTACTGATTTCTTTAAGGAAAGAGCTGAATATATTATAAAATATACAAGCGAATTATAATTTATGAAGGGGATTTATAATCATGAATAACACAATTAATATTAATTTCTTACGAGATCTTATTCTTTCACAGCTACATAATGAAGAGATTAATAGTGTTCCAGAGGACGTTAACATCGATGATTTATGCAGATTAGCAAGCTTACATCAAATGGAATATATCCTACTTGCACCATTACTTAAATTAGATATTGATAATGCTAAGAAGGAAAGTATCAGTGCAAGACTATCAAGGGATACATTTATTGACTTAGGTCAAAGACAACAAATTAAGAATATTACAACAACCTTTGAAAGTTACGGATTAGACTATCTTCTTATGAAGGGTTCTATCCTAAAGGAAGTTTATCCAAAATCAGTTATGCGTCAAATGGGTGATATCGATTTAATGATTTATGACACAACAATGAATAGATCAAGAGAACTATTTAAATTCATGGGTTATAATCTCGAACATTCAGTAAAGATACATGATGTCTATAAAAAAGAACCATTTTGGATAGTTGAAGCCCATTGGTCATTATTCGATAAAAACGTTGATAAGAATATTTACGATTATTATCAGGAAAGAAGGGCTACACTAAAGGAAGGCACAAAAGCAACTTATGAGCTTTCAATTGAAGATTTCTATGTATATATGATTGCACATATGGCAAAGCACTTCTATGAGAATGGATGTGGTATTAGAAACTTAGTAGATATTTATGTTTATCTTGAACACTATAAGAATCAGTTAAACTACGACAAGCTTGTAGCTGAACTTGAAAAATGTGGACTTTCAACCTTTGAATACCAGTCAAGACGACTAGCATATGACTGGTTAGAGAAAAAGGAACTTGATGAAATGGAATTAAGCCTATTCTATTTTATGCTAGATTGTGGTGTTTATGGTAAAGGAGAAAATGGTTTCTGGAGCCAATTTGCAAAACAAGCTAACGCAGACGAATCAATAGATAAGGTTATAACTGGAAAGTGGTATTTATTCCCACCAATTAGTTATATGAAAGAATTCTACCCTAAAGTCGCTAAATACCCAATTCTTCTTCCATGGTATTGGCTTGTTCGTGGTGTAAGAGGACTTACACATAAAGAACGAAGAAGACGTAGAGTAGAATTAACTAAGATAGACCAGACAGAAGCTAAGACTATTGTAGACCTATATAAGAACATGGGACTAGATTTTACAAGAACAGAAGAATAAATTCAAATATAATTGGAGCGTTTAACTCAGTCGGAGCTTGTTCTCCGACTGAGTTAAATCTTTCCAATTATTATTTTACAAATTGGAGGATTTATGAGCGATAATAGTAGAACAAAACAATCAGCTAAAAATATGACCCTCGGGTTTTTATCACAATTTGTGACATTAGTGCTTAGTTTTGTATCAAGAACAGTTTTCATTAGATTTTTAGGAGCAGAATACTTAGGAATTAACAGTGTTTTCTCTGATGTATTAAATTTACTTTCCATGGCCGACTTAGGCTTTAATACAGCAATGGCTTACTCTTTTTACAAGCCCCTTGCTACAAAGGATGAGAAAAAACTGTCTGCCCTTATTACATTTTACAGCAATGTATACCGCGTAATTGCCGTAAGTATCACAGTAATTGGTGTAGCCCTTGTCCCTTTTTTAAGATACATTGTAAAAACTGAAAAGGACATACCAAACCTTGAAATTTACTACTTGTTCTCACTTGCAGGAGTTGTAATCTCATATTTATTTGTATATAAGACAACTATCCTAACAGCAGACCAGAGAGATTACGAACTAACATCAATTAACATATTTACAAACACTGGAAAAACCATACTTCAAATTATTTCTCTTATTCTATGGCACAATTATATTCTATACCTTCTTATAGGTATAATTATGCAGCTTATTCGTAATTTAATTGCCACAAGAAAAGCAGAAAAACACTACCCATATATAAAAAATAAAGAACCATTAGATAAAGACGAGAAAAAAGAGATCTATAAAAATATGAGATCTGTATTTATTTACAAAATAAGTAATACCTTATTTACAGGTACAGATAATATTATTATTTCCTCAATTGTTGGTATTACAATTGTTGGTTATTACTCAAATTATCTTATGCTAAGTAAGAAATTACTTCTTGTAATCCAGATTGTATTCTCAGCACTTACAGCAAGTGTTGGTAATGTAATAGCCAAGGAAAACCCTCAGAAAAGATACGAGGTATTTAATTCAATTCAATCCCTTGCCTTTACAGTAAGTGGGGTTATTACCTGCGGATTTTTACTAGTGGTTAACGATTTTATTACCGTTTGGCTAGGAAGTGAGTTTGTCCTTGATTTCCCAACAGTAATTGCAATTACACTAAACACTTATTTTTCTTGTATATTGCTTCCATTGTGGGTTTACAGAGATGCAACAGGTCTATACATGAAGACAAAATACATCTCCTTTGCAGGAGCCGTTCTAAATATAGTTCTTTCAATTGTACTTGGTTTGTGGCTTGGCCTTGCAGGTATTTTATTTGCAACAGTAATAGCACAGCTAAGCTCATATTTTGTATATGAACCAGTTGTATTATTTAAGGATTTCTTTGAAAAAAAAGCAACAGAATACTACATAGCAATTGCTAAAAACCTAAGTATAGCTGTGGTTACATCCCTTGTTTTAGGCTATATTCTTAGATTCTTTACAGTTACTAATTGGATTAGCCTTATTATAGAAATTATATTTGTAGGACTAGTAGTTGCCCTAGTATATATATTCTTCTATAGAAAAACCGAAGGTTTTAAGATGCTTTCAAACAAAGTCTTACGCTTTTTTAAGAAGAATAAATAAAGTTTATTAATGGAGGATACAATGTATTGGTATAAATTATATGGAAAAAACGTAATGTCTGAATTCGAACTTTATCAGTGCGTTACAATTGACCCCCTAACAAAGGAAGAAGCTGACATCATTATTACAAATGAAAACCTTCCTGAAGAAGTTTTAAACTCCCTTCCAAAGGATACAATGCTAGCTTCAAAAATCGACCGTAAATTCACTTACTTCACTAACACTTGGGGTTTATTTGGAATAAGAGATGGTAAATATATAACTGCTTATAAAAGGGAAGGTGCAACAGAAGAAAACCTTCATCCATTTATATTAGGTTACGCAATTGCCTTCCTTTTCTGGCAGAATAACATGCACTCAATACACTGTAGTTGCATAAGAATTAACGGAAAAGCCCTACTTTTCTCAGGAGTTAGTGGAAGTGGTAAATCAACTCTTACAACTAAGTTCCTTGATGAACAAAATGCATCTTTAATCTCTGATGATGTAGTTGTGGTAAATATAGAAGATGGCAAGCTTTTAGCTTATCCTGCCTTCCCACAGCAAAAACTTTGCAGAGATGCTGTACAAAGAAACGGCAGAAATGAAGATGATTTAAGATATATCGATGAAACAAAGGATAAGTTTGCCCTAAATAGAAGCGAAGGTTTCCTTTTAGAACCAGCCGAATGCCTTGGAATGGTGGTATTAGACCATACTGATAAGGTAACTAATGTGGAATATGAAGCAATTACAGGAAATGATAAGATTTCTGCAGTATATACTAACTGGTTTTTATTCCCTGCAATGCGCGAATTAAGCACAGATCTAATTGACTTCCAGAGAAGTTTACGTATTGCTTCAAAGCTTGATATTCTCCATATTACAAGACCAGATAATGTGGATAGTACTAGCGATCAGGTAAAAATTATAAACGACTTTTTTAAGTTAGGACTAGACTTATAAGAAAGGAGTCTAATGGCAAGATATGGGTGCAATTTCAGGCATAATAAACACAAATACAGACCTAGAAAATAGAGACGATTACTGCAAAAAAATCACTTCTACTCTAGCGCCATACAAAATAGATAGTATATTAACTAACGAAACAAACAATGCTTTTTTTGTATATGCAAATCAAGTATTTACTAAAGAAGATAATTACAACATAGGTGCATACTATCATAAAGAAACTAATAATTTTATGATAGCTGACTGTATGATAGATAACAGAGATTCCCTATTTTTAAAAATAGATCCTAGCTATCTTCATAATAAGCCTAAGGCTCAAGTATCAGATCAAGAGCTACTATATGCAGCTTATCTAAGCTTTGGTACAAAATTTACTGATTATGTATGCGGTATTTTTAGTTTTGTTATTTATAACGACAAGAAGAAAGAATGTCTAATTTTTACAGATCATACATCAACAAGAACAATTCATTATATGATAGATAATGGAATTATTTATTTTGCTACTCTTTTTGAAACAATAAAAAAATGCGTAAATAAGCCGTTAGAATTAAACGAAGAGTGGTTAAGTTTTGCAGATGCTCTACCAAATCCAGATTTAATCTATAGAGTAGAACAGTCTCCATATATTGGAATTTACACCGTTGAGGCAGGTCACTATGTTAGTATTAAGAATAATGAGATAAAAGCTCACTGTTACTACAATCCCTCAAAGGTAAAGCTTCATCTAAAGCTAAAGACTGATGAAGAATACAAGAATTTTTTTATTAATTTATTAGACACCTGCACAACATCCTTACTTCGTTCCAATAAAAACACAGGCTGTACCTTAAGTAGTGGCCTTGATTCAAGCGCAGTAGCTTGTCTTGCAGCAAGAGCCTTAGAAAAAAGAGGAGAAACACTTCATTCCTACACATCAGTACCGCTAAAGGACTTTAATGCTGCCACATTAAATACAAAGGGTGTATATGAAATAGAAGATGAATCCTTTGGCCCTATAGCCATTAAAGAAAAATATAAAAACCTTAGTATTAACCTTGTGGATTGCAAAGGAAAAACTGCTTTTACAGGCATGAGAAATACCATAAAACTAAATGAATTACCACATAAATCCTTAGTAAATTACACATGGATGAGTGAAATCTATGATTTAGCAAGTAAAAACGACTGTAAGATTATGTTAAAGGGTCAATATGGTAACTCCACAATTTCCAATGGAAAAATTTTATCAAGAGTTTACCAGGAACTTTTAAGCTTTAAATTTATATCAGCAATAAAGCTGTCTAAGGAATTTATACGCGTAAATAAAATACCTAAGAAGCTATTTATAAAGAACTTCATTAACTCATATAAGGCTAAATTTAAGCTTGATTTGTCTGAGCTTGATAAATTCTATTTACGCAAAGATTTAATTGATAAATATCATATACGTAAAGAGTTAAAGAAAAACTTTACTAAAGAAGGTGGCACATATATAGACTCTAAGGCACAGTTTAGAAGATATGTATATGACACAAGAATATTACAGCATCTAGGCCTATTTGATACAAGATTGTCCCTAATATATGGCGTCGTTATTAGAGACCCAGCAAAGGACAAACGAATGATTGATTTTGTATTTAACGCTCCTAACAGCTGTATGGTTCATAATGGCGTTGAAAGAAGAATGATTAGAGAATATATGAAGGGCATTATTCCAGATGAAATTCTAGAGGTTACTAATAGACGTGGAAGACAAAGCTCTGATTACGCATATAGAGTAAATAACGCCTTTAATTTAGGAATAAAAAAAGAAATTTTAACAGCGCTAGAAAACAAAAAATTGTACGATTATTTAGATGCTAGTAAAATAGAGCTTCTTAAAAAACGCATAGAAAACTCAAATAAACTAGATGAAGATGAGATACAAAATATACTCTGTATATGCAGTTTATCTGTGTTTTTACAGATACATTATGGAAACTGTTAAAGAACTTTTTAGGAAACTATGAGTGGAAACTTAGTTCCCTTATATGGTTTCAAACTCAGAATTTGCAATATCTTCTTGGATACTGTTATAAATTTTAGAATTTTCTTACAAAGTTGTTAGATTACTTTACAATTTTAATTTTAAAGCTATAATAAAGGAGAATTAATTAATAAATCTTTAAGGAGGATATGAAAAATGAGAACATGGACAAAGCCAGAAGTTGAAGTATTAGCTATTGCTGAAACAGCACAGGGAAAGGTAATCAAGGCTTCATTTGATGCTATCAGAACAGATGTAAATGGTAACTTATGGGTAAGCTTCCCATCAGGTGCAGAAGAATAATTAACTTACAGATATGTTAGAAAGCTTTACAATTAATATATTTATGATATATTAATCTAGTAAGTTTTTTAGCAAGGAGGAAGTTATATTATGAAAACTTGGATAACACCTGCAGTAGAAGAGCTAGAAATTGTAGAAACAGCACAGGGAAAGAACATTAAGCCTTCATTCGATGAATTAAGAGTTGATGCTAATGGAAACCTTTGGGCTAGTTTTCAGTCATAAGTTTTAGTATTTAACTTCGTAGTAAAGGAGATTCAATTATGAAAAATTGGAAGACACCTGCAATCGAAGAATACGAGATCAGAGATACAGCTTGCACACGTGGTTATTATGATTATTCAACACCTACACCATGCAATAACAATCAGTACTATGCTGTTGATGTTAGTGGTTGGGCAGAGGATGTCAGTGGTGACAATTGCTCTGGTTTCAATATTTATGGTTTCTTTGGTAAGGGTTGGATTTGGTAATTTCTATAAATTGTTATAGACTTTTTATCATTTAGAAACTATAATAATAAGGGCTTTTTATAAGCCCTTATTTTTTTTACATTATATAAGTTCTAGGAGGAAATAGTGAATAAGATTATCTCTAAACTTAGCCAAATAAAGAATAAAAAAGAATATTTTCATTGGCTTTTTATTTATTCTAAGCCATATATTCCAAAAATTCTTTTGGTAATGTTTTTTAATATTATGGCTACTGTTATTTCCATCCTTATGGCCCTATTATCTAAGAAGATAATAGATAGTGCCCAGGGTGGTAATATTATTCTTTGGGCCATTGGAATTTACCTTTTAATGATTTTTGTAAATGTTGCCTTTACAATAGCTAATGGAGTGGTATCCATTATGCTTAATGAGCGTTTTTCTTTTGGAATTAGAAAACAAGTTTACGAAAAAATTATTAATGCACATTGGATGGATATTAAAAAATATCACACAGGGGATTTAATGACTCGATTTACAAGTGATGCTGGAAATGTTGCAGATGGAATAGTTAATACAATCCCAACTATTATTGAGCTTTTATTTGAGTTAATTGCAACATTTGCTACACTTTTTTATTACGAGCCATTACTTGCTATTTTTGCAATTATATTAGCTCCTATAGCTGCTCTTATAAGCTATGCATTTGCTCATAAGATGCACAAATACCAGAAGAAAGTACAGGAGTCAGAATCTGCATATAGATCCTTTGTACAAGAAAGCTTAGCTAACTTACTTATAGTTAAGGCCTTTACTATTGAAGATCATTCCGTAGATAAGCTTACAAATCTTCGTGATGAAAGATTTAAGTGGGTTTTAAAAAGAGCCGGAGTTGGTATGGCTAGTTCATCAGTACTTAATATGGCATTCCAGTTTGGTTATATAGCTGCCTTTGCCTTTGGTGCAATTCAGTTATCTAATAACTCAATTACATATGGTACTATGTCTGTTTTCCTTACTTTAGTTAATAGAATTCAGGCACCTATTATTAGCCTTGCTAGCCAATTACCTAAAATTGTCTCTATATTCACATCTGCAGGACGTATAATAGAGCTTGAAGAGATTCAAACTGAAGAAAAGCAAATGACTAATATAGAATCCAATACAGTTGGTGTAAAATTACAGGATGTATCCTTTGGATATAACCCAAAAGACATTGTTCTTGACAATGTAAATCTTGACATTAAACCAGGTGAATTTGTTGGTATTGTTGGAGAATCCGGTATTGGTAAGACAACCCTTGTAAGGCTTATTATGAGCTTTATGAACCAGAATAATGGTCTTATTACATTCTACAATGAAAAAGACCAGCATGAGGCTGCTAACGCCTCTACAAGAGAGTTTATATCCTACGTACCACAGGGAAATACACTATTTAGTGGAACAATCCTTGAAAATATCAAAATGGGCAATATGAACGCTACAGATGAAGAAATTCAGACCGCCATTAATATGGCTGCAGCCGATTCCTTTATTAATGACTTACCAATGGGAGTTAATACTGTGATTGGTGAGAGAGGACACGGTATTTCAGAGGGACAAGCTCAAAGAGTTGCTATTGCTAGAGCTCTTATTAGAAAGGCTCCTTTCCTTGTTCTTGATGAAGCCACATCAGCTCTTGATGAGAATACAGAAATCAAGGTATTAGAAGGTATAAAGAAACTAAATCCAAGACCTACATGCCTTTTAATTACACATAGAAGAAGTGTTCTTGATTACTGTGATAGAGAAATTAAGATTGATAACGGACATATTTACTAGATTCCTATTAATCTCGTAATAATAAAAAGACTAAATTAGATTTAAATTTAATAATCTAATTTAGTCTTTTATTTAGTCTTTTTTCTTGAAAATTTCTTAAACTACTTGTTTCTTAATGCTTCTTAAACTACTTATAAAAACAAGCAACAGTAGTATATTCGTGTCCATCTCCACCTGTTACATATAGCTGACCACATCTTAGCCATGCATGAGCTATCATCTTCTTATTCTCATCAAGGCCAACTCCAAGATACATTGTAGTATGGATATTTCTTGATTTTAGAAGATATTGGGCTGTCCAGGCACGACATAAGCACTTCATTTCCCAAGGGGCTTTATTGGTCGTTCTAGCAACTCTATCGCTTACATGCATTGCAATCTTTAAATTCTCTACTGATTCTGTATCAGCAGATTCCTTGCCTCTTTCTCCAAATTTTATCTCTAGCTTTTTCATTGGAGATTTCTTAATACAGTGAAAATAATAGGCAGATACAATAACTGCCTGTATTGTCATGAATTTTTCATGGTTTTTAAATACAAAGTTAAATACTAATTTAATTGTTTTTTTTATTTTTCCCATTTGATATAACCTTCCAAACATGATAAAATCTACTTAATTCTAACATAAAACAAAATATTTTTCATTAGCCGGACATAAAAAATGATAATAATTTATCAATTTATTAATTGACTTTTTTTAATTTTATAGTATTATATTTTATGCTAGAATTTTTTTACGGATATAAATATGAGGAGGCTCTATGGATAAAGAAACAAGAATCCATTTAATAAAGAAACTCGAGGTTGCTGAATTAGATGGCGACAAAGCTATGATCGATTTTGAAACAGGAAAGTACTTTCTTTTAAAAGGTGCTGCTAACGATATTTGGGATATTATTCAAGAAGATATTACAGTTGGCGATATTATTAATAAATTAAGAGCTATGTTTGATGTTTCAGAAGAGGAATGTACAGAAGCTACTATTAGCTTTTTAGAGAATTTAAAGACTTTAGGTTTTATTGAAGCAATTAACTAAATAGTAAAATTTAGGGAGATGTTATTACATCTCCCTTTTATTGTATCTTTTATTATATCTTTTATTGTATCTTTTATTTATTATCATTAGACTTTAGTTGACTGTTAGTGTTACTAATTAACTAGTGGGAGCTCTATAAAGAACTTACTTCCCACTCCTAATTCACTTTCGCATCTAACTCTGCCTTTGTGATGCTCAACTATGGTTTTTACAATGGCTAAGCCAAGGCCACTTCCTGTAACTGTTTCAGGAGTTCTTGCGCTTGAAACTGTATATGACCTATTAAAAATCTTAGGTATATCAGCCTTTGGAATTCCAAGACCTGTATCATACACAACTATAACGATTTTATTATGATCATTATAGGCTTTTAAGCCTATTGTAGCGCCTTCCTTAGAATATTTATAAGCATTAGTAAATAAATTATCAAGTGTTCTTGTAAAGCTCTCTATATCAATCATAGAAGCCTTATTTTCTAAATCATCTAGATTAAGTTCTAATTTCCTAGTCTTATATTTTTTATCATCTTCTAAATAGTAGTAGTACTCCATAAGAAAATTATACATATTGACTTTCTCAAACTTATATTTGTGACTTGGATTATCAAGGGATGTTAAATAAAAAAGGTCCTGTATTAAGTTCTCTAGGTTTCTGCTTCTTCTATCAAGAAGTGAAACTATATTATGAAACTCATCAACGCTTGGCATTTCATCCCCTTCAAAGGTTCCAAGATAATCTATAGCATTTCTTATTGCAGTCATTGGAGCACGTAAATCATGAGAAATATTGGCCACCATTTCTTTACGCATATTTCTTTCTTCTGAAATCTCTTTATTTGCCTTGGCAAGCTTAATTGTCAAATCTCTGACCTCAGATATCTGTGGCTTTTTAAAAGTGTTTTTTTTCATAATTCCTCCAATCAGCTATTATAAAAGGAATACTGCTATTATTTTTATTGGAAGAGCTCTCCTTTAAGAAAGCTCTCCCTTAATTAAAGCCTTATAAAATGTGCCTTCGCCACTTGTTTCTTTATCAGTAAATTTATTACTTAATTTATGAATATCTGTCATTTCCTTTAACAGGTTCCACTTTAATTCATCAAAACTTTCACCCATATATGTTGCTAGAACATGAGCATTTACCTGACTTACAATTGGCATTTTATTAAATTCGTCTTTATAGTAATCCACAGCCATAGTCATAAAAAGCATATTAATAAAATAATCAAGAGCTCTATCATAATCCTTCCAGTAAGCGTATAAAAGCTCTTTAGTTAGACTAAGAATATTGTTATTTGTTCCACTTTTCATTAACCAGTTATTTATTGTCATTATCTCAGGATTAAAGCCAAAATAATAAAATGAATATGCAAAGAAATCCATCTTATCAATATAGTCAAATAACTTAGATCCGCTAAGAAAAACCGTTGAATCAATCCAATATCCACCATGTGTTGTAAGCAATTCAAGTCTTACTAAATCTGAGAAAAATGTATAGGAAATAATTCCCTTTTTAAATTTTTCTATGATATGATCTGGCATTTTTACATAGTCTGCATAATTATCCATTGTTATGATAGTTATGTTTTTTCCTGGTAAATTTTTCTTAACTGAATCCACGCAAATCTTTACTAGATCTGGGGCTTTTTCTAATCCCTGAAACCAACAAATCCATATCTGATCATTGTTATAAACTGGCTCTTTATCTTCCCAATAAGCCTTAGCACTTACCTTATCTAAATATTTTCTTTTAAGTCGCTTATAATAAAGCATTCTATGCTTTTGGCCCATCATAACATTGTAATTAAAGTTTAGATGTTCACCCTTATAACGAGTCTTTAACATAATATTGTCATAGATTGAACCAAGAAGCATTCTGTCTTTTATCTTATTAACTATCCTTTTATTCATATAAAACCTTCTTAAAAAATTATTCTGCTTTTACATAAGATGACTTATCCTCTGTATTAACAAATCCTATTGTAAGTGATAATAGGCCGCTGTCTAAATACTCTTTAAATTTAGCTTCTTTACAAGCCATATAGCTATTATTAATACCAACTCTAACATATTTAGCTCCCTCTGGGATTACATATGTTACCATCTTATATCCTGTAGATGAATTATTGGTCTGAATTACGTTCATTTTCTCATCATAGAAGTGTACATAATGAACTCTTGCCTGATAATAATCACCAGTAATACTAAGCAATACTGTAAGGTAATCTGAATCCTCTGGAATGCTTATTCCCTTGCCATTAATGTCTGTTGTTAATGTACCCCAGTATTTATCATCCCTTAATTCACCTGTCTTCTGGTTTAGTGTCTGCCATTTAAAGCTATCCATTGAATTATAAACTGTCTTATTACTTGTTAGGTAAGAAGTAGCATTCACAAGAGCTGAAAGCATATCTGTATTAGATTTTGAATAATCAACTCTGTTAACTAAACCATAATTATTCTGATTTCCATCATCCCAGTATACACACTTAATTCCATATTCGCTAGCACGTGCAACATAATTACTTGCTGCATTAACTCTGTATTCTGCTGGCACATATGATGGTTTTGTACCAAATTCACCAATAATAACTGGTGTGTTAATTTTCTTACTAAATTTTGAAAGTGGTTCAAATAAGGAATTAATATCCTGGTCAAAAGCTGTACTATAGTCATGAACTTCTACAATTAATCTATCTGCTGTTTGATCTGTTGGAAGAACAAAACTATCAAGGAAGCTGCTTTCGCGGCCATCAAGTAGGGTAGGAACAACTAATAATCTATTAGTATTGTTTCCACCAAGTCCTCTTACAGTATCTACAAAAATCTGATTTAAAGTATTCATCTGACTTGCTGCCTTATCGCTATAATTCCAGCTTAGGGCCACATTATCAACCTCATTATAACTTTCAAAAATCAAATGCTCATCGTAATCACCAAAATAACTAGCGATCTCACTCCATAAAGCTCTAGCATCTTTACAAACCTGATTAAATTTTTCTTCTGTAGTACCTGCATAAATAATTGGCTGTTCATGGTGTGTATTAAGAATTACATACATATCGTTTTTGATTGCATAATCAAGGACTGTTTGAACTCTTTCTAACCATTCCTGTCTAACTTTTAAATTGCCATTATCATCTGTATATGTGTTGTAATACCAAGTTACAGGAATTCTGATTGTGTTAAATCCCTGCTCCTTAACATATTCAATTAAGTCTTCAGTAATAACTATATTTCCCCAAGTTGTTTCTTGATTTGGTGCGCCCTTATCAGTTCTGTCACCATAATGAGAATCTAGTGAATTACCTAAATTCCAGCCTACATTCATTGTATTCATAAATTCAGTAGCAGTAATAGGGTTCATTGCTGTATTGTGTTCATATTTTTCAAATTTTTCAAGGCTAAGCTTCTGATCTGAATTAAACTGATTTCTATAATCAGTTTCGCTAAATGAACCTACATTAGACTTAACATAAACACCAATATAATCTGTTTGCTCATCTGCTGTCCACATTTCACCTGACTGATATGAATTTGTCTTAACATAACTACCATCATTTTTATATTCCACAATTGTCATTCTTAAATTGTGATTATCAAGATTTACTCTGTACTTGCCCTTATCATTACTTACATCAAGATATTTAGAACAAGCAAGGCAGTTAGCACTTACATTAAATCCTGTAGCTGAAAAGCTACCCATATTGTAGTTAGTAAAATCACTAAAGTCAAACTGACTTATGTCGACTTTATCAACTCCTGTGCAATAAAATTTTGAGTTAAGATCAATTGTCATACCCACATCAAGAAGGCCTAAACAATCAACGCCCCAAACACTAGAATTAAAGTTTAATCCTATGTAGCTTGCATTAGAACTTGCAACATATTTGCTTCCATTTGTTAAATGGTCAACGTATCTAATAGCTTTACCATCCTTATCAAATTCTGCAATTGAAATAAGAATTCTTGAGTCGTTTACATTAACATAATACTCTTTACCTGGTGTAATACTGTATTTATTTCTTGTACAGTAAACACCTGAATAATTCTCATAAGACAAGCCCCATGACTTATAATGACCTTGTCTGTAGTTTGAAGAATTACTTAAAGATCCTATATGAACCTCACCTAATAATTCCTCTGGATTTTCTTTTATTTCATCTAAATTCACAGTTGTAAATGTAAGCTGCGAAGTTAGAAGATTTTTTAAATCTGTAAGAGTGTTTTCCTTAGTTTCTTCATCCTTATACTGATACATTGAATATGTAACATATTTTGTATCAGCTAGTTTTGTAAAATAATCCCCGTTTCCTAAATCCACGCATCTAATGAAGTTAAAATTACTATCATATTCATTAATTTTTAATCGAAGTGTTGAATCACAAATATTGACTTTTTTAGATTCTTCAAAAAATGTGTAATAAGAATTAAGTCTCATTGTGTCGCTAATATCTGCAATCTTGCCCTTTGAATCAAATCCACCATAAACCCAGTCAAGATTAGCATTTAAAGATTCAAGTGGTAATTCACTTACCTTTAATTCTTCTTCCTTTGTTTCTTTTTCTTCTTGCTTTGGCTTATCATCAACATCCGGATCAACTACAACTGGTGTGTCATCATTACCAACAAGAGCTGTACTGCTTAAAGAAAGAGTATAAACGCCATACTTCATATATGATCTAAACATTCCAAGTGTCAATGTATAATCACTTGCATTATAGGCGCTAAGAACCAGGCTTTTTGTGTTTTTGTTAAAAATAAGAGTATCGCCATTTTTAGCCTCAAGGTTATTAATAACATTACCGTTCTTATCCATTTCATTGATTATAAGCCTTAAGGAACTCACATTAGTCTTAAATGTGTATGAATAATTTGGATCAACTGTTACTTCGTTTCTAAGATTAATGTAAGATGTGTAGTTAAAAATCTTAGAGCCGTCAAAGCTAACCAAGCCTCTTCTCCAAAGTCCTGGATTATTAAGGTTAGTATAACTAGCCTCTGTTTTATAGCCTGTTAACTTTTTTTGACTGATTGTAAAACCAGATTCAAAAAGCTCTTTATATTTTTCATATGTCATTGCATAGTCTGATGGATTATAAATAGAAATACCACAATAACTTACTCCATCCTCGATTATAATTTCTGCACCGTCTGAAATAGTATTATCAAAATCTACAAGCTCAAAATTCTCATCATATTGGGCAAAAACTATAACATAAGATGATTCCGAACATGATATTTTATAGACGTCACCTGCTGTAACCTTTAAGAATTCTTTAGTTGATAGAAATGCACTCCATGTGTCAAATCCACCACCATTTTGGTAAATTCCCTTTTTCCAGTTCGAAAAATCTGAAAGACTAAAATTTGACAATTTAGTCTCATTAACATTAGTGGTCTCAGAAGCATTAGCGGATATACTTCCTACACTTAAATACGCCGAAAATACTGTACAAACCGCAGTAGTAACTGCAATCCACTGCCTTAATGTTTTCTTTAACTTTTTCATGTAGAAAAACCTCCTAGTAAAAATAATAAGTCTCGCGTAACAGGTTTATTTACTTCGATTATTTTGCGTGAAATTCATATCCTTTAAATCGCACGCTTGTTATCATATCACAAATATTAAGATATGCATCTAATTTCTTTCTTAATCTTGATATTTGAACCATGATAGTCTGTCTATCTGTATCTGAATAAGTACCAAATAGTTTTTTAGATATTTCTTCAAACGTTGTCACCTCCCCGTTATGACTAACTAAAATAGCTAAAATCTCATACTCTCTATTAGACAAACTTATTTCGTCGCCGTCACAATAAACCTTATGTTCAAGATAATCAACGGATAAATGTCCAAAATTTTCATAAGACCTAACATCCTTAGCCTCCTCCTTAAAGGCTACCCCAGTTGATGTTTTGTTATATTGTCTAAATCGTCGTACATTTGCCTGAATTCTGGCATTTATCTCATTTAGACTATAGGGCTTTATTATGAAGTCATCCCCACCAACTTCAAGCCCCCTTATCTTGTCCTCTTCAAGATCCTTACCTGTTAAGAAAAGAATAGGAATATTAGTTAATTTTCTCATTTCTTCACAACATGTAAATCCGTCCATATCAGACATCATTACATCTAAAAGGATACAATCTATATTATTTGCTTTCACTATATCAATAGCATCCACAGCATTTGTAGCTGTAAACACTTTATATTCTTTTTTTTCAAAAAATCTTTTATTTAATTCTATAACTTCAATATCATCATCAACAAGTAATAAAGTAATATCTTTCATACAATCTCCTTATATCAACAACTTTATAATATAGCATCATTTAAAATTTTGCAAATTTAATTTTCCTTATCCTTGATAAACTTTCTTGTATATTCTATAATTAGTATATATATTATACGTGAAAAATATAAAAATACCGAGGAAATTATGGAACAAATAAATGCTAAAATAGATGAAACTATAATTGCTTACCTGATTTTTCTGATAATTGGATATCATATCCTCTTAAACTCAAAAAAATCAGTGCTAAGAAATAGGGTGTTAGAATATATTGGAATTGTACATCTATATCTAATATCCTACTTAATTACAATGTTTCGTGTGGTTTTTGATAATGTGAATATAATACCTGTCATTTATTTTACAGAGATACTTAAGTTTATCTCTGTTGTTGGCATGTCCGGATTTACATTTGTTGTATTTCAGCACTTGCTTAGAACAAGGCTTTTTAATACCACAGTAACCGAAGCTATTGCCATGATTCCACTATGTATAACTATACTTCTCTACATAAGCACACCAATAACTAAGCTGACCTTTAGCGTAAATCCAGATAAATCAATAATTCCCGGTCCACTATATCTATTTCCGTATATATTGTCACTAATATATAACATTTTATGTTCTGTAATTATTATAAAAGCAATTTATAAAAGCTACAATCCCCAAGAGAGAAGATTTGCAGCAAATCTTTCCATTTTAATAGTTACACCTTTAATAAGCAGATATGTGTCTACTAGATTCGGTGTTCCAATTCAAGAAATCACACTAGCTATAACCTTCTTAGTTTTTTATTTGGATTTCATAAAAAGGGATGTATCTACTGATAGATTAACAGGATTAAACAATCGTAGATTTCTTATTTACGAAGTAAATTCTCTTATGAAAAGAATAGACAGAAAAAAGCTTGTTTTGCTCATGATTGACGCAAATAAGTTTAAAAGCATCAATGATAATTATGGACATTTAGAAGGGGATGCTGCCCTTAAAAGAATTGGTACAGCAATAGAGCAGTGCACTTATTTTTTAAAGCATTGTACTATTTCTAGATATGGCGGTGACGAATTTATTATTTGTTTCCTAGAAAGGCAAAGTAAGGATGGACGACTTATTGCCTTAAACATTGAAAAAACACTAGAAAAAATAAACAAAAACGACAATGCCAAAAGTAATGTTAATGTCTCTATTGGAATTGCAAAATATGATCCTTCATTTACTAATGCAGAAGACTTTATAAAAGCAGCAGATGATGCCCTTTATAATGTCAAAAAGGAGAAGTCACTATGGAATACTTTGAATTAGCTAGTATAGAACATTCCTGCATAGCTATTGTTTTATTCATAATTGTCTTAATTGACACTTATAGAACTTTTAATCGTTCTATCTTTAGTGTACGATTATGCACATTTTTTATATTAAACATTATATATACCTCCCTTGAACTTTTAATTACATACTTAGATGAAGTTCATATAGCTAATATTTATCTTCTTTATTTCATTTGTGCAGCCTTACTTGTAACCAAGCTTGCAATTAAGACTTATCTTTTCCTATGCACTGAATACGTTATAAAAAGTAGAATCACACGATCCTTTAAGTTGGAATTTTTCTGTTTAATTCCTTCAATATTAACGAGTTTACTTGTTATAACATCACCCTTTACAAAATGGATTTTTAAATTTCACGAGGATACTTTTTCTAGAGGACAATTTTTCTTTATTTACCAGACCGTATCCCTTGTATACGTTGCTGCATGCATAGTTCATGCCTTTATACGTACATTAAGAACAAAGAACATTAATGATAATAAAATGTATATTTCCATTATTGTTTTTTTGACAATTCCATACATAATTTCTATCTTTGATGAAAGAGTTTGGACCATTACTGTGGCCCTTGCCGTCCTTTCTTTCTACTTAATTATTCAACACGACAATTTATCTAAGGATGCGCTTACTAAACTAAATAGCAGGCAATACCTAAAATACGATATTCTAAAAATGATTTCTGTAAACTGGAAGAGTCGGCTTTGTTTACTTATGATTGACGGTGATTACTTTAAAAAAATCAATGATAATTATGGACATCTTGAAGGAGATAAAAGTCTTATAAGAATTGGGGAAGCTATAAGCTATGCCACAAGAAACCTTTATAATGTTACCTCTGCAAGATATGGCGGTGATGAATTTGTTGTTTGTTTCTATGAGAATGGCGAAAATACCGCAAGTCACATTGCTAATCAAATAAAAGAAAAAGTAGTAGAACTAAATCTTAAGGATGACTCGCCTTATGATTTAACTGTTAGTATTGGAATTGCTTATTATGACAGCTCTATAAAGAGCGTTGATGATTTTATCAATGCCGCAGATATGAATCTTTATGAGCATAAAAAAGGAAGAACATAAATAATGGAGGGTATAAATAAAGGCAAGCATAAATAAGAGAAAGTATAAATAATACAAAAATAAATTGACCTAGGATTTATTATTAATTTAATAAGTCCTAGGTCAAAAATTTGCGAGCATAACTCTTAACTTGTTATTTTTTTAATTGTGGTGTTCCTCACTAGTTTATGCCGCCATCTATGGTGAGGTTAAAACTATTTTTTCAAATAGTAAATAACAAATTAATCTAAATAGATTATTCACTCTACAAAAGTGCTCTGTAAAGTGATTCTATTTCTTCAACACTTGGCTGCTTTGGGTTTCCTGGGAAACAAGCATCTGCATGAGCAGATTCTGCAAGGAAATGTACGTCGCTGTCCTTTACAATATCCTTTAAATCCTTTGGAATTCCCACATCTGCCGATAATTTTGCAACTGCATCAACAGCAGCTTTTCTATATTCATCTGGCGACATATTCTCTGTACCACTCACACCCATAGCCTTAGCAATATCTCTGAATTTTTCTCCTGTTGCATCTGCATTATATGCCATAATTGATGGAAGTAATATTGCATTAGCAACTCCATGTGGTGTGTCATATAATGCACCTAATGGATGTGCCATTGAATGAACAAGACCAAGGCCTACATTAGAGAAACCCATGCCTGCCACATACTGTCCAAGAGCCATTCCTTCACGGCCTTCTGGCTTATTATCAACTGCATCTCTTAAGTGCTTAGAAATAAGCTCGATTGCCTTTAAATGGAACATATCAGATAATTCCCAAGCTCCATTTGTAATATAACCTTCAATTGCATGTGTAAGTGCATCCATACCTGTTGCAGCTGTTAAGCCCTTTGGCATTGATGACATCATATCTGAATCTACAATTGCTACAATTGGAATATCCTTTGGATCTACACATACCATCTTACGATTCTTCTCAGCATCAGTAATAACATAGTTAATTGTTACTTCAGCTGCTGTACCTGCTGTTGTTGGAACAGCAATAATAGGAACTGCTGGCTTCTTAGTAGGAGCAACTCCTTCAAGGCTTCTTACATCTGCAAAATCAGGATTATTAATAATAATACCTATTGCCTTAGCAGTATCCATTGATGAACCACCACCAATTGCAATAATATAATCTGTTCCTGCCTTCTTAAAGCTTTCTACACCTGTTTGGACATTTTCAATTGTTGGATTTGGCTTAATATTTGAATATAATTCATATTCAAGACCAGCTCCTTCTAACACGTCTAATACCTTCTTAGTAACCCCAAATTTAACTAAGTCAGGATCAGAGCAAACAAATGCTTTTTTAAAACCTCTCTCTTTTACCTCAGTTGCAATTTCCTTAATTGCTCCTGCGCCGTGGTAAGATCTTTCATTAAGTACAAATCTGTTTGCCATATAAAACCTCCACATTATTATATTTTTACGACCCTGTCGTAATGTATCTATACTTATTTTAACACTTTTAATGTATAACACAAGTTATTTTATGTATAATTTTGACAAAGTTTTATGTAATTTAATTAGTTTCGCAGATTTGCATTTAGCTAGGCCAAAATCTATAATTGAGTCTGTTATTTTAAAGCAAACTATGCGGAAAGGATTTTTCATGGAAAATAAATATAAATTAGCAATTTTTGATTTGGATGGCACGCTTCTTGATACCTTAGAAGATTTAATGCTAAGCGTAAATGAAATTCTAAAAAGAAATAATTTCCCCACAAGAAGTCTTGAAGAAATCAGACAATTTGTGGGAAATGGTACATTAAAGCTTATGGAAAGAAGCCTTCCTAGTGACCTTACAAAGGATGATGTTGCTAAATATCACGAAGAATTTAAGAAATATTACGACATGCATTGTAACGATACAACTAAACCTTACGATGATATTCTTGAAGTCCTAAACACTTTAAAAGATAGGGGAGTAGTCCTTGCCATGCTTTCAAATAAGCCAGATTTTGCAGTTAAAAAGCTTAATGCTATTTATTTTGGCGATATTTTTACCATTGCAAGAGGAGCTCTTCCAGATGTTCCAACTAAACCTGCTCCAGACTCAGTTAATAAAATAATGGAAGACCTATCTATTTCAAAGGCTGACACTGTCTATATTGGAGACTCTGACGTAGACATTAATACTGCAAAAAATGCTAAAATCGCAGAAATTGCCGTAACTTGGGGCTTTAGAGATAAAGACTTTTTAGTAAAAAATGGCGCAAACACTTTTGCAAATAAATGCAGCGACTTGTTGAATTTGATATAAAAAAATTTTGCACAATCTAATCTAAGAGTATATAATATTTTATGTGTCTTATTCCGGCTGTTTTATCACCACACGAATTGTAGATATTTCAGCCAATTATATGGAGGTATATTAATGAGCATTAAAATTGGTATTTTAGGATATGGCAATCTTGCACGTGGTGTTGAGAGTGCTATTAGACAAAATGATGATCTTGAACTTGTAGCTGTTTTTACAAGAAGAGATCCAAAAACTGTTACAATTAAGACTGCAGGCGTTCCTGTAGATTCAGTTGATAATATTGAAAGCTACGTTGGCAAAATCGACGTTTTAGTTTTAGCTGGTGGTTCTGCAACTGATTTACCAGAGCAGACTCCTAAGTACGCTAAGTTATTCAACGTAATCGATAGTTTCGATACTCATGCTAGAATTCCAGAGCATTTTGCTAACGTTGATAAGTCAGCTAAGGAAACTAACCACGTTGGTATTATTTCAATGGGTTGGGATCCAGGTATGTTCTCACTTCTTCGTATGGTTTCAACAGCTGTACTTCCAGAAGGTGAAAACTACACATTCTGGGGTCGTGGTGTAAGCCAGGGTCATTCAGATGCTATTAGAAGAATTGATGGAGTTTTAGATGCTAGACAGTACACAGTTCCTATTGAAGCTGCTGTTGAAAGAGTTCGTTCAGGTGAAAACCCAGAACTTACAACAAGAGAAAAGCATTTAAGAGAATGCTACGTTGTAGCCAAAGAAGGTGCTGACCTTGCTCGTATCGAAAAGGAAATCAAGGAAATGCCTAACTATTTCGCAGATTACGATACAACTGTAACATTCATCACAGAAGAAGAGTTAAAGAAGAACCATTCAGGTCTTCCACATGGTGGTTTCGTTCTTAGAAGTGGTGTTACTGGTCTTAATAAAGAACATAAGCACATTATCGAATACAAGCTTACACTTGATTCAAACCCAGAATTCACAGGTTCTGTAATCGCAGCATACGCAAGAGCTGCTTATAAGCTTGCTAATGAAGGTTCATTTGGCGCAAAGACAGTATTTGATATTGCACCAGCTTACATTAGCCCATTATCAGGCGAAGAATTAAGAAAGAACTTATTATAATTTATAAATTATATGTTACATTTTATATGTTATAAATTATATGTTATATGTTATAAGCTATAGCTTGTTAAACTGTAATTAATCATAGCCCCGTCCTTTTATCTGTTAAAATATAAGGATGGGGCTTTTTAGAATTTGCTGCCTATATAACTAAGCTAAGTTATCTTTATCAATAATTTAGATATCGTCTTTTTTCGTATTTTACGCGATTTTTTTGAAAAATGTTGTTGACAAAAAGAATTCAGAAGTGTATTATTAAACACGTGCTGCGGCACACAACAAATTAAGATATGCGCGAGTGGCTCAGTGGTGGAGCACCTCCTTGCCAAGGAGGGGGTCGCGGGTTCGATCCCCGTCTCGCGCTCTATTAATTAGAAGAAGCATTTGCTTCTTCTTTTTTTGTGCTTTGAAATAAGGTATGAACTAGCGATTTCTAAAAGTAGTTGTAGTAAAGCAGTTTCTGCAACTATCTCGGCTCCGATCTCTCGGGTTCGATCTCTCGCCTGCCGGCTCGGTCCTTTCTTCTGCCTTTCAGGCAGAGGTGTCCACTGGACACCCGAAACGTCTCACGCTCTACTAATTAGAAGCAGCAGTTGCTTCTTCTTTTTTATGCCTTGAAATAGGATATGAACTAACAATTAACTTGCGATTTCTGAATTTGCCCCAATCAAAATATTAATTCTTGACAGTTTTAAATCATCGTATTATAATTTCCTAGTTTTGAAAATAATAAAGGTAAAACACGGGAAACCATGTGACACAAAGCTATAGGGGCTTTAAGATGCCAGCCAGCTGCAACTAATCTATTTACTCAAAGTCACGTCATATTCTTATGGCGTTATTTTTTTACTCAAAATGGTCTATTCCCCCAAATTCAGAACTTTTATATAACAATAACTTAGGAGGAAAGAATGGAAAGTTTTTTATTAAAAGTTAATCATAACGGCACAAGTAAAAAATACAAATTGCTTAATGAATACAAGGAAAATACAGGCAAAAGACTTGAAAAAGTCCTTGATATTACAAACAAAATGAAGTCAGGCAACTTCACATCAAAAGAATACTATATGTTAGCAGAAGAGATTTTTACAAAAAACGGTTTTTTCATTATTAGCAAAAGTGAAGCATAAAAGCAAACATCTATTCAGAGCAGTCATCAATTTGACCATTTTTATAGTTTAACTGCATTTCGTAAGATCTACTCCTATGAAAAAAAACGACAAAATGGACCTAATACTCCTATTTAAACATTTAGGTCATAGTTCTTAGTAAATAAGCTTGGACTTTATTGCATAAAAACAACATTTAGGTCAAGATAGTGTTAATAAATTGAACTAATTTTCCTGTTTCGCATAAATTAATTGAAACAATTCTCCCTTTTTGCCCCAAAAAAGTTATCCCATTTGCTAGAATTGACAGGTTTGGGGCAAAAACAAATTTTTTACGCCTTTTTAAAACTTGACCTAATTATGGATTTCTTAAATATGGGGCAATTTTTGCCCACAACAAATTAAACTTCCTTAAGAAATTGCCCACAACAAATTAAACTTCCTTAAGAAATTGCCCACAACAAATTAAACTTCCTTAAGGACTCATCGGTTCAATTTAAACTTCCTTAAGAAATTGTCCCGAATAATTTAAACTTTCTTAAGGAATCCACCAGTTCAAATTAAACTTCTTTACGTTTTCACGAAAATTACCCCAAATAATTCAAACTCCCTCAAAAACCCACCAGCCCAATTCAAACTTCCATTATCTCCTGGCCTAACTCAATAAATAAATTGCAACAAAATTACATTTTTGGTATAATCAATCAAAGGCTTAAAACTCAAGTCTTAATTTTTGATGTATGGGAGGTACACTAAATTGAAGAATTACAAAGAAACGTTAACTATTGATGGCGAACACTTTAACAATTTAGACGGCTTTTATGACGAGATTGCCAAGGTTTTTACAGACGGTAGCTATCCAATTGGGCATTCTCTAGATGCATTTATCGACCTGCTAATTGGTGGTAATGGGGTTTACAATGTGGGCGATAATGTTCTTGTAAGATGGAAGAATTCTAGCAAGAGCCGCAAAGACCTAGGTTACAATGCAACAGTCAAATATTATGAAGACAAGATAAAGCTTTGCCACTCATCTAATACTAAAAACTTCCAAAAAAAGCTTGATGATGCTAAACTAAACACCGGTGATACAATTTTTGATATTATTTGCAAGATCTTTAAGGAGCCGGATATTTATGAGCATTCTTGTAGTCTTGAATTAAAATAATCACTAGATTAATATACGGGAGACTATGATACAACAATGAAGAAGACACTAAGCAGATTTAAATTTGCTTGGCTACTATTTTTATCATTATTTACACTTCTTGTTAGCAGTGGCTGCAATAAGAAGCTAAATAATAATGCCAAGCTAAATGAAACTAGCGTAAGCACGGTTGCTACTAAGGTTGCTAGTGATAGTGGTCAAGGAACAGACTCTAATAGTGCTAACGAAAGCTTAAATAAGCCTAAATCAACCACATCCATAGATAAAAATGGTATATATGATAGCAAAGATGAGGTAGCACTATATATTCACACATACAATACCTTACCTTCTAACTATATAAGCAAAGCAGAAGCTAAGAAGCTTGGATGGAGCGGTGGTAGCGTAAGTGAATATGCTCCTGGTAAATGTATTGGTGGTAGCTATTTTGGAAATAACGAAGGTAAACTACCAAGCAAAGACGGAAGAAGCTATAAAGAATGTGACATTGACACATTAAATTCTAAGAATCGTGGAGCTAAGAGAATAGTTTACTCCAATGATGGCCTAATTTATTACACAAGCGACCACTACGAGAGTTTTGAATTGTTGTATGGAGAAGAATAGTATTCTTAGAGAAATACATTAGAAATTTGCAGAATGATAAAAATTCCAACGCAAAAATTTCAACACAAGAATTACAACACAAGAATTACAAAATAAAAATTACAATATAAACACTAAAAAAACTGGCAGTTTGGGGATTTCCCCGTCTGCCAGTTTTTATATATTAACTAATTAATCTGCTCGTCTATTTTGAATGAGCTCCTTTAATTTGCCTTCCATAGCTTTAGCTCTAACTCTATTGTAGAGCTTTCTATAATCAACAGCATAAATTAAATTAGTCTGAACCCAAAATAAAAGCATTGCGCCAAGCACATCTGAAATACAGTGTTGCTTTAAGAAAAGAGTTGACAGACAAATCAAAACACAAAGAATACTAGCGCATACTTTAACTATTATGAATTTCTTCTCTCTAAACAACTTAGATTTAATAATTGCAAAAGTAACAATAAGCGAATTTAAGACATGAATACTTGGAAAAACATTAGTTGACGTATCTGATATGTATAACTTTGTAATCATTCTACCAAATACGCTATCTGATACATGCTCAGGTCTAAGTGTTAAACCATTAGGGTAAATCATGCAAATTGTAAGGGCAATAGACATACCAAATATCAATGACATTGCAAGCTGTCTATATTCCTTATCATCAGCTTTAAAATAAAAATAAACAACCGTTATAACTACATAAAATGCCCAAAGAATATATGGCACAATAAACCATTCAATTAGAGGAATTGCCTCATCAATTGATGTATTTAAAATGTGAACACCCGGTGTTTGCAAAGTTATCTTTTTTTCAAGGGTAAAAAACCAAGGGAAGTATATAAAGACATATAATCCGTATAATAATCTCCAATTTTCCCTAAAAAACCTCTTTAGTTTATCCTTCATGGAATTCCATCTCCTTTAATTATTCCATATTATCTACCTTAATCCTCAAGACATTATATCAAGACAAATTTTTATATGCAATAAAATTAATATTTTATTGCATAAAAATCCTAGAAAAAGGCTAAAATTTGCAATTTAAGGCCTAGTATACTATAATATTTAAGTATTTGTGACTAGATTGGAGAGGGTTATGTTACAATTAAATCATATAAAAAAAATTATAAATGGTAATGAAGTATTAACAGACGTTAGTTTTATTTTTAATAAAGGCCAGATTTATCCTATACTTGGAAGTCTTGGTTCAGGACGAACAACACTTTTTGAATGTATATGTGAAGACAAGCCTGTAGACTATGGTGAAATAATAACTCGAGCTAAGAGCACTATTTTTTATGCATCTAAGCAAAGCGTTTTACCAATGTATATTACAGGTTACGAATATATTGAATTTTTATGTTCGCTTAATAAGGGTTCCTTAAAGCCAAGTTTTTATCTTGATAAGGTAGGAATACCAGATGATATTTGGGGAAACCTAATTTGCTATTATAGCTTTGAACACAAAAAATTACTACAATTAGCCGCATTCTTAATTCAAAAGCCTTATGTCATCTTATTTGACGAGCCTTTTGATTATTGTAGTGAAGATTACATTGATAGGTTTCTTTCAATACTTAATGAAATGAAAGACGAACACATTATTTTAATTTCAACAGGTTTACTAAAGGTTTCTGAGAAGATATCTAAAGATACTGTTATTCTAAATAATGGTGAACTAAACCTTGTTTCTAAGGACACAATGGCTATTCCTGAGATTCGACATGCGGTACTAGACATTTTAGGGGAGGCTGAAAATGAAATTATTTAGACGACTTTTTGCCGAAAAAATTCTTCGTTTTTACGAAGGAACTAACAATGGTATAAGAATTCTTCTTAAATTTCCGTTCCTTAGTTGGCAAATAACAGAGGAAACTTTTACTAATAAACCCAAAACAAGAACTTTTATTGGAATTATAATGCAGCTATTTACCATAATTGGTGAATTTGCAAGAAGATTTTTATATTTCCTTTTATTAATATATATTCCATTTAGACTGATTTCTCTTATAAGGCCACTTGTTGGAGCTAATCAGGAATTGGCAATTATATTTATGTTTACAATGCTATCAATAATTTGTGGTAGCCTTGCAAACACAACACTTTTTACTATGGGAGACAGAGATTATTTAATGATTAGAATTATGCTAATTAGTCCATATCTTAACTTCCTAGGTAAACTAATTTATAAGATAATAACAGATTTTATATTCTATTTTATCTTATTACTTTTATTTAGAGTTTCGCTTTATAACAGCTTGATGCTCTCATTGATTGTTATTTTTACAAGACCTATTGGTGAGATGTTTGCTGTACTTGCCTTTGATAGATTAAGATCTATATACGAGAACAGAAGCCTATTTAACGGTACTGTAATGGCAATTTGCGTTATTCTAGCTTATGGATTACCACTTATTAATAGAAAAGTATCATCAAATTGGTTATTCATCACACATCCAGCCGTTGTAATCATATTTTTTATCGCTGGTGCTGCTGCAATGTATTTCCTATGGTGGTATAAATATTATAGAGTAATCATTAGAGAAGCAATGCATATGAAACACGAGAACTAAAAAGATAATAGAGAGGTGACAGTATGGATAATAACAAGGCGCTTTTTAAGAAAATAATATGGAGACTCCTTGTTGTAATTCTGTTAGTAACTGTTGCCTCTATTTTTATTTTTGAAATATATCGCAGCCATGTTCAAAAAAGCATGGTATTTTCTTCAAGATACACTTTTTCTATCGATATTGACTCTGATGGAAATGTAATAAGTGATAACAATAATCATGAAAACAAAAACAACACTAGCAACACTGCTATTGATAATGCCTATGATTTTAGCAAAATGTCTAGTGCAAGTGTTGGTAATATATGGATTAAGAGTTTTTTAAAGCAATTTACAGGAATCTATGTACCACGACACAAAAAGCTAACAAATATTACAATTAATGAGAGCCAAACCCTTGATGAGAATAATAGAACTTGTCTAATTTCCTTTAATGCTAATACCGTATCAGCAAGTTCTGAGTATTTTTCCACATGGAACGGTGTTTTATTAAATGGCAAATTAAATTGTGAATGGGTTGTTACTTTTTCATTAATTGATCATTATAACAACACAGCAACTATCTATGTTACAGCCATTCAAACCCCTGAAGACTATGGTATTTCAAAATATGATGACTCAAGTCAACATCTAGCAACATCAACAACAGTAACTACTACAAACTCCGATGACTTAAGTAAATATAGCATTACCAATGACATTCTATATGTTACTTACAACGGAGGAACAAGCTCAATTGTTGTACCTGTTGATATTGATAATTTGTTATATGATAACTCAGCTAGCGAAAAAACCTTACTTAAGACAAGCTATATGATAAGTTCTTATAAAACCGCATTCGTCTATGGTGGCAAACAAAGCAATAATAAAGACATTCCTTTATCAGTCATTTACTCAGATGATAAAGGGGTTAGCTGGACAACCTATGAATTAAACAAAGACATTAAGGATGCTAGTTTTGTCTATGTTTACTTTACAGATGCTAGTAATGGCTTTATTGTTGTGGGATACAACACAAGTGCAGATAAGCAGACACAAACTTCCCTCATCTATAAGACAAGTGATGGTGGAAGTTCTTGGCAAGAAATGGGACAAACTCCGCTTAACCATCCAATTAAGGGAGTACTAGTAACAGATAACTCAACAATTTTTATCTGCTATTATTACAACGAGAATTACGTGTCAAACCTTTATGTTTCATATGATGGCGGAACAAGCTTTAATAATATAATTCTTGATGACCAGGAATTAGACAGCTCTGCAGCTAACTCAGGAGATAGCACTCTTCACTGGTCAGATGTTTATAAAGATGCCCTTGTGCCAATAATAGATGACCAGAATATCATAACAGTTTACTTATCCCAGGGTGAAGATGCTAAATATAACAACGGTAAAACAGCCGCAAAATACACATCAAGCGACAATGGAAAAAACTGGGAATATATCGGACAGCTTGAAATCAATATTGTGGAATAAACATATGTTAAAATAAAAATTGTAAAATTTGGACAAACTTTCACTTGAAAATTCAAGCAACCTATGCTAATATCTTTAAAGTTTGATAAGAAAAAAGACATTTTTGTGTCTTTTTTTTTGCCAAAAACTAAGGAAAAACTTTAGTTTTTATTCTTATCAAACACATGGTTGTGGTTTTTGGCTTGCTTACAACCATATATCAACTTAAAAGTTGATAAAAGCTCATTTTTTTATAAGATGAGATACAATATAGAGTGAAAGGAATTTGGTGGCATTGATGAAAGCATTTTTAATTCTTGAAGATGGAACAGTGTTTACTGGAACCAGTATTGGTTCTACTAAGGAAGTAATTAGCGAAATTGTTTTTAATACTTCTATGACAGGATATCTCGAGGTGCTAACTGATCCGTCTTATGCGGGACAGGCGGTTACAATGACTTATCCGCTTATTGGTAATTATGGAGTATGTTATGAAGATATGGAGTCGTTAAGAGCTTGGCCTGATGGCTTCATTGTTAGAGAATTGTCTAGGATGCCAAGTAATTTCAGAGAAGAAGATCCGATTCAGAAGTTCCTTCTGGATAATGATATCCCCGGTATTTGTGGAATTGATACAAGAGCCCTTACTAAGATTTTAAGAGAACAGGGTACAATGAATGGTATGATTACTACTAATGAGAATTACAATCTTGAAGAAGTAATAGCTAAATTAAAAGAATATACAGTTAAAGGCGTTGTTAAAAAAGTAACATGTCAAAAAGAATACGTGTTAGAAGGTAAAGGTCCTAATGTTGCCTTACTTGACTTCGGTGCTAAGAAAAACATTGCTCGTTCTCTTAATAAGAGAGGTTGTCGAGTTACTGTTTATCCAGCATACACTAAAGCCGAGGAAATTCTGGCAACTAATCCAGACGGTATTATGTTATCTAACGGTCCTGGAGATCCAAAAGAATGTGTTGAAATTATTGAAGAAATTAAAAAATTATATGCAAGTAATGTTCCTATTTTTGCAATCTGCTTAGGACATCAGCTTATGGCACTTGCAACAGGTGCAGATACTTACAGACTTAAGTACGGTCATAGAGGCGCAAATCACCCAGTTAAGGATTTAGTAACTGGTAAGGTTTACATTTCATCTCAGAATCACGGTTATGCAGTTGATGATAAGACACTTGATGAAAAAATTGCAAAACCAGCATTTATTAACGTAAATGATAAGACAAACGAAGGTTTAGCTTATGTAGGAAAGAACATCTTTACAGTTCAGTTCCATCCAGAAGCTTGCGCTGGTCCACAGGATACAGCATACCTATTCGATAGATTTATGGACATGATGAAGGAGGGAAAGTAAATGCCTAAGAATCCTAATATTAAGAAAGTTTTAGTTATTGGATCTGGTCCAATTATTATCGGTCAGGCTGCAGAATTTGATTACGCTGGTACACAGGCTTGTCGATCACTTAAAGAAGAAGGAATTGAAGTAGTATTAGTAAACTCAAATCCTGCTACAATCATGACAGATAAGGATATTGCAGATGAAGTATATATCGAGCCTCTTACAGTAGAAGCTCTAAAGCAGATTATTATAAAGGAAAAACCAGATAGTATCCTACCAACACTTGGTGGACAGGCTGGTCTTAACCTTGCAATGGAAATTGCAGAAACAGGCTTCCTTGAAGAACAGGGTGTAAACCTTATTGGTACAACAGCACTTACAATTAAGAAAGCTGAAGACCGTTTAATGTTTAAGGAAACAATGGAAAAAATCGGCGAACCATGTGCTGCTTCCCTTGTAGTAAACAACGTAGAAGACGGTGAAAAATTCGCAGCTAAGATTGGATATCCAGTAGTTCTTCGTCCAGCTTACACACTTGGTGGTTCAGGCGGTGGTATTGCCCACAACGTAGAGGAACTTAGAGAAATCCTTGAAAATGGTTTAAGACTTTCAAGAGTTGGTGAAGTTTTAGTAGAAAGATGTATCGCAGGTTGGAAGGAAATCGAATACGAGGTAATGCGTGATAGCAACGGAACATGCATTACAATCTGTAACATGGAAAATATCGATCCAGTTGGTGTACATACAGGTGATAGTATTGTAGTAGCACCTTCTCAGACACTTTCTGATAAAGAATATCAGATGCTTAGAACATCAGCACTTAACATTATTGATGAACTTGGAATTACAGGTGGATGTAACGTACAGTACGCATTAAACCCAGACAGTTTTGAATACTGTGTAATTGAAGTAAATCCTAGAGTTTCAAGATCTTCAGCTCTTGCTTCAAAAGCAACAGGTTACCCAATTGCTAAGGTAGCAGCTAAGATTGCTCTTGGTTACAACCTTGATGAAATCAAGAATGCAGTAACAGGTAAAACTTATGCTTCCTTTGAACCAGCCCTTGATTACTGTGTAGTAAAGATTCCAAGACTTCCATTTGATAAATTCATCTCAGCTAAAAGAACACTTACAACTCAGATGAAGGCAACAGGTGAAGTAATGAGTATCTGCGATAACTTCGAAGGTGGTCTTATGAAGGCTATTAGATCTTTAGAGCAGCACGTAGACAGCCTTATGTCTTACGACTTCACAGCACTTACTGACGAAGAGTTACTTGAAGAACTTGCAATCGTAGATGATAGAAGAATCTGGAAGATAGCAGAAGGTTTAAGAAGACATATTAAGCCAGCTAAGATGCATGAAATTACTAAGATTGACCTTTGGTTTATCGATAAATTACAGATTATTGTAGATATGGAAAATGCCTTAAAGAGAGGACCTTTAACTAAGGAATTACTTGCTGAGGCAAAGAGAATTGAATTCCCTGATAATGTAATCGGAGAATTAACAGGCAAGACAGAAAAAGAAATTAAACAGCTTCGTAACGAATATGGAATTCACGCAGCATTTAAGATGGTTGATACATGTGCCGCAGAATTTGATTCAGAAACTCCTTACTACTACTCAGTATATGGAAGTCAGAATGAAGCAAAAGAAACTAAGGATAAGAAAAAGGTATTAGTACTTGGTTCTGGTCCTATTAGAATCGGTCAGGGTATCGAGTTTGACTTCTGTTCAGTACACTGTACATGGGCATTTAAGAAGGAAGGATACGAAACAATCATTATTAACAATAACCCAGAGACAGTTTCAACTGACTTTGATATTGCTGATAAGCTTTACTTCGAGCCACTTACAGCTGAAGATGTGGAATCAATCGTAGAATTTGAAAAACCAGATGGAGCAGTAGTTCAGTTTGGTGGACAGACAGCTATTAAGTTAACAGAAAGTCTTATGGAAATGGGTGTGCCAATCCTTGGAACAAAGGCTGAAGATGTTGATGCAGCTGAAGATAGAGAATTATTTGATGAAATCCTTGAACAGACTCAGATTCCAAGAGCTAAGGGTCAGACAGTCTACACAGTAGAAGAGGCTCTTAAGGCAGCTAACGAACTTGGATATCCAGTACTTGTAAGACCATCATATGTACTTGGTGGACAGGGTATGCAGATTGCTGTAAGCGATGAAGATGTTGTAGAATTCATGGAAATCATTAATAGAATTAAGCAGGATCATCCAATCCTTGTAGATAAATACTTAA
Organism: Lachnospira multipara LB2003; assembly: GCF_000702205.1. Taxonomy (GTDB): domain Bacteria; phylum Bacillota; class Clostridia; order Lachnospirales; family Lachnospiraceae; genus Lachnospira; species Lachnospira multipara_A. The sequence continues at coordinate 76,941 of NZ_JNKW01000011.1, forward strand.
TGGGTAAGGAAATCGAAGTCGATGCAGTATGCGACGGCGAGGACATCTTAATCCCAGGTATTATGGAACATATTGAAAGAGCTGGTATTCACTCAGGTGACTCAATCTCAGTATACCCAGCTAAGTCAATAAGCCCTAGAATTATAGACATGATTGAAGATTACACAGGAAGACTTGCAAGAGCTCTTCATGTAAAGGGTATGATAAACATTCAGTTTATCGTATACAATGACCAGGTTTATGTAATCGAGGTTAACCCAAGATCAAGCCGTACAGTACCATACATTAGTAAGGTAACTGGTATTCCAATCGTTAAGCTTGCAACTCGTGTAATTAACGGTGCTAAGATTCGTGACTTAGGCTACGAACCAGGCTTACAAAAAGCAGCTGATTACTATGCAATCAAGATGCCAGTATTCTCCTTTGAAAAAATCAGAGGTGCTGATATTAGCTTAGGACCTGAAATGAAGTCAACAGGTGAGTGCCTTGGTATCTCTAAAGACTTTGATGAAGCTCTTTATAAAGCATTCACAGGCGCAGGTATTAAACTTCCAAAGCATAAGCAAATCATTATGACTCTTGCAGATGCTGATAAGGAAGATGGCGTAGATATTGCAAGAAGATTTGAAGCTCTTGGATATAAGATTTATGCCTCAAGAGGTACAGCTAAAGTATTTAAAGAACACGGCATTAACGTATTCCAGGTAAACAAGATTGGACAGGAAGCTCCAACACTTCTAGACTTAATCTTAGGACACAGAATCGACCTTGTAATTGATACACCAGAAAATGGTATCGAAAGAGCACACGATGGCTTCTTAATCAGAAGATATGCTATTGAAACAGGTGTTAACTGCTTAACAAGCTTAGATACAGCACATGCACTTATCTCAAGTTTAGAGCATGCATTTAATAATAAAGAATTATCAATCGTAGATATAGCAACAATTGATAACAGAGGTAACTAAAAGCTTTAGATATGGCCCTTTTTATAAAAGGGTCATATTTTTTTAATTTCATTTTAACTATTAGAATGTTATAATTAAACTAAATTTTTAAGCTAATTAGGAGACTGTAAAATGAGAAAATCAAATAAAAACGAATTAAAAATTTTTCTAAATAAAGGGCCTAAAATATTTATGATTTGCATGCTTTTAGCGGTAGTCTCACTTACAAGTGCTTGTAACTACAAAAACCCAATGAAAAGTATACAAGAGGCCGATAGTAATAGATTAAACGATGCAAGTATAGAAGAGACTAACAGTGATGCAAGTTCTAATGCAGATGATAATACACAAGGCAATGAAACAGAGAGCAGCCAAGCTAAAAATCCAAGTATAATTAATACTAATGAGCAAGAATTAAAAGACGAAACTTTAGCAGAAAGCGCTGCAAATACTAATAAAAGCCTAACATTATACACAATTGGAAAGGATACAAAGGATAATGTATCTAACTTAAATTTAAATAATGTTAATTATCAACTAGCTAATAACAAATATGAAGTTTCAAAGCCAGAAAACCTTGATTCATCTGATTTAATTAAAATAAGCAACGACACTAAATCAAACGCTAGCTCAAGTGAAGCCGTACTTTTAATTGTTCCAAAGCAGGCAGTTGAAGAATTATCCTATTTTATTGAATTAACAGTTCCAACAAATGTAAAAATAGGAATTATGGGCTGTGACATAAATGATGATAAATACGACATTACAGAATCAGATATTTCAAATGCTTTTTCATCGCTTTTATCTAAGGAAACAGACTCATTAATTCTTCAATGCACAATTGGAAATGAATTTAGCAAAGTATCCAATAAAGTAATTGATAATGATAAAAAGATAGACCTTAGTAATACTAAGGACTTGGCATACATAAGTCTTTTCTATGACTACTTAGGAAATGACGGAATGGCACTTGAGAAGGATATTGCTAATAATGATGGAGTAATCGTTGTAACAACAAACCCAACAGGTGATGTATCTGGTAACACTAAGGAAATCATTGAAAGCAACTATTCAGATGTACCTGTAATTATAGTTTCAATCCTACAGGACAAAAACCAAAGTAATTATCACACACCAACACAGGCAAGAATACTTTTAAGCCTAGTACTTACAAAAACACATGATATTAACGAAATAAAGGATTACTACATGAATTACTAAGGCATAATTAACTAGTCCAATTATTGAATAAATCCGTATTTTATGGTATTCTTTATACTGTAAGGTTTGGGGGAGAACTAAACCTAGAAGATAGAAATTAGGAAGGGCTTGAACTTTTTTGGGAGAAGCAAAGGTGGTTTTTTATGGACGCTATTAAGGCAAAAGATGTTACAAGACATATCTTCAAGGACGAAGATAAAGGAATAGCAATGATGGAGGGACTCAGTCTATCAGATAGCATTGAAGTTATGACTAAGATTATTCCTGGCTTAATTAATGCAGCTAAGGAGAAAAATAATGTAAATGACGAAGGCTATTTTAACAGTCTCTATAAAATATATAACAAGGTTTTAGTTAAGAAATTAAGAGAAGCTGAGCATCTATGGATGGTTTACTGTGATACAACAGCTTATCCATACATGGTAGATGATGATTTAATCGTGCTTTACAACTATCATAACCATGAGAAAGTTGAACAGCAATTAAAGAAAGCTGGTTACAAGATTTCATTTGGTATCGAAACTCCAGAATCTTTCTATAACGAAATTGCTCATATGTATAGAAATGGTTATAAGAATATTAGATTCACAGATGGTCAGACTAATGACTACAAGATTTCAAGAGAAGAATTTGCAACATATGATGAATTCTTTAAAGATGACAACTATGTTACAAATCCAGGTTTACAAAATACAATGATTTCTTTCTTCCAGGAATTCAGAAAAGAAGGTGATTCTGATACAAAGGAAGAAATCTTAAAATCACATGAAATCCTTATGTTTAAAGCAATGAAGAATGCTGAATACATGGTTCCATGTATAAAAGAAGAAACTGAAACTGAAGTTTCAATTTCACATCCATTTATTGATTTAACAGATAAGGTAACACATGCTGAAGGAGAAAAAATCATCTCAGTACCAGTATTTACAGATGGTTTTGAAATGGATAAGTGCTACAAAGATCAGCACGAGAACATGCTATACAAGTTTGACGAACTTATTGACTTAATGGAAGAACTTGAAGCATCAGGAATTATTATAAATGCATTAGGAATCAGCTATTTCTTATCAGTTGATAACATGAAGAAGATTAATTCTGAATATTAATTTAGTAGAATTTATTATTACACTGGCACTTTTGTTTTTAAGTGCCAGTGTTTTTAATATATACTAATCTTAATCTAGCAAATGCCATAATTTATACATTAAGCAATAGATAGAAAATTATTTATTTTACTGGCAATTTATCTTTATAATATTAGCCTCAAAAACTAGATTATATTTTGCCAATGTGGTAAAATATAATTATAAAGGAGATGCTAAAAATGAAGTATTTATCAGTATCAGAGGCGGCAAAGAAAATTTCTGTATCAGAAAGAAGCATTAGAAATTATTGCCAAACTGGCAAAATACCTGGAGCAATTTTAGAAGGAAATAGTTGGAAAATTCCAGAGGATTTTAAGAAGCCAGAAAGGAAAAAAAGAAATACAGCTATACCTACTAAATTTATTGATCGCCTAAAATTTGAAAAAAAAGAAAAAATAAAAAATAGCATTTATCACAAGCTTCAAATAGATTTTACTTATAATTCAAATCATATTGAAGGAAGCCGATTAAGTCACGAACAAACACAATACATTTTTAAGACTAATACAATTGGAGTTTCTGATGAGGTAATTAATGTAGATGATGTAATTGAAACAAGTAATCACTTTGCTTGTATAGATTATATTATTGATAGCTATAATTATAAGCTAAATGAAAGCTACATTAAGAAATTACATTTTCTATTAAAGCAGGGAACTTCCGATTCTAGAAAGTCCTGGTTTAGAGTTGGCGATTATAAATTACTTGAAAATGAAGTTGGCGGACAAGAAACAGCTAAGCCTGAAGAAGTTGAAACTAAGATAAAAAATCTAATCAAAAACTATGAAAACAAGGATAATATTGGCTTAGAAGATATTATAGAATTCCATTATAACTTTGAAAAAATCCATCCTTTTCAAGATGGAAATGGGCGTGTTGGACGACTTATTATGTTTAAGGAATGCATTAAACACGACATAATTCCTTTTATAATTGAGGAAGATTTAAAACTATATTATTACAGAGGGCTTCATAATTGGAATGAAGAAAAGGGATATCTGCTTGATACCTGTGGTTTAGCGCAAGACAGGTTTAAACAGATTCTAGATTATTATAAATTAAAGATTTAAGGAGGGTTTTATCCCCTCCTTTTACTGATTCTTTCTTAACTTCGTTAAACACGGATTTAGCGAATATAATCTTCATCTCTCTACTGTTTATAATATTAATAACATTACCTATTACTTATTACTTATAATTGTTGGATATGCAGTAATCATAGCATGTATTCTTTTTATTTTAGTAAAGATTATCAAAGCTATTCGCCTACGCTTCTTTTCAAAGACAATTACAGTTAAAGCAAATATTGAAAGTAAGTTTGTTGAGGAATATGAAGATTATGACATGTTAAATGCTGGACGTGGAAAGCTTTACCTCCGCCCTAACAAAGGCATGTTTGAAAAAAACAAATCATATAGAGTTATCTTCAAAACAATAGATAATAAAACTGTTGATTTAGCTATGTCAAAAGATAATTATGAAAGACTTAATATAGGAGATTCTAAAAATCTTACCTTTAAAGGTAGCGATTTTATTGATTTCAAATAAACTAAGCTTTAAAACAAATAAAGCACACACAATTCTAGAAATATGATTTTTAGAATTGTGTGTGTTATTTTTTATATGGTGTACTTTATTCAAATCAGTTTTATTAAAATCAATTTGAATCAAATCAATTTGAATTAAATCTTGTTCGATGATATTTAAACATAGACTTTCTAACTCCAGCCTTCTAGCCCTGCATTTTTTATTGCTGTCATCATTCTCTTTTTAACACCTGGAGCATGTTCATTTATCTCCTTTAAAAGTTCTCTTACGTAGGTTCTATTTGTTGTTTTATCGTAAGGACAAGGATTTTTTTCAATTGGCAGATTGTATTTATTCTTAAAGCCCACAATATCCGCAACTGGTGCATATATAAGAGGTCTTATAACAGTTAAATTGCAATCATCAAATTTTGTAACTGGCCAAAAACTACAAAATCTTCCTTCATAAATCAAGGCCATCATCATAGTTTCCACTACGTCATCTTGATTATGGGCGTAAGCAATTTTGTTACATTTATTAGCAAGAGCTGCTGTCTTAAAAGCACCTTTTCTAAGTCTAGCACATAAGGAACACTCTCCATTTTTCACCATCTTTGCAATTTCTGTTTTTTCTACATAAAACTCAACATCTAAATCATTACAAAGCTTTTCTATCTTTGATACATCAAAGTTTCCATATCCTAAATCAATTGTTATGGCAACTATATTGAATTTTTTAGGATAAAATTTTCTTAAACCTGCAAGGGCATACAAAAGAGTTAGAGAATCCTTGCCACCAGATATTCCAATGGCAATTCTGTCCCCATCTTCTATCATCTTATAATCATCAAGAGCTTTTCGCACATAGCTATATAATTTCTGTAATTTCATACTAACCTCAAATTAGTCTAAATCTATAATTCATCTATATCCCCATCAACCTTTGGCAATCTAATAAAAAATATTATTGCCATTACAAGAGCTGGGATAAATGTTAAAATGTAAGCTACAGGCTGCGCTTCCTGAATTCCCTTAAGTCCTCTAGTATTAGCTAGAATTAAAAGTGTTGGAATAAAGAAAATGCCACTTCTAAGTGCTGAAAGAATGGAGGCTCTCAGTTTATTACCTGTTGTCTGAAATAGCATTTCTGTAACAACAGTAATAGGCACAAATGTTAGCGTAATCATTTGCAATCTTAAAGCTCTTGTTCCGATTTTTACAACTTCAGGATCCTTTCTAAAAATCTCAATTAAGCCATCTGAATTAAGTAAAACAATACTTAATCCAATTAAAATCAAAGTTTCAGCCATTACAAAAGTAAATATGTACGCTTTTCTTAATCTAGAATACTTCTTAGCTCCATAATTAAATCCACTAACTGGTTGGAATCCCTGTCCTATACCAATAGCAACAGACATTACAAAAAATACAATTCTAGATACAATACTCATGGCAGCTACTGCTTCGTCCCCATATACAGCAGACTGTGTATTAAGTAAAACTGTAGCCACACTATTTAGTCCCTGTCTTAATAAACTTGGGAAACCTGTAGTCATAATATTTAGAATAAAATGGACATCTGCTACAAAATTCTCTTTTTTTAGTTTAACAATAGTCTTGCCTCTAACAAACATACTAAGTAAAATTGAAAAACTTACAAGCTGGCTAAGAGCTGTAGATAAACCTGCACCAGAAATTCCCATCTTTAAAACAAACATAAAAATAGGATCAAGTAGCATATTAAGCACAGCACCAGTCATAAGACCAATCATACCAAGTGCAGCCTTGCCTTCATAACGAAGAATGTTATTCATTGTAAGAGAACTAGCCATAAATGGCGCAGCAAGTAAAATGAATATAATATAACTTTTGGCATAAGATGCTATTGTTTGTGTACTTCCAAGTAAATAAACAAGCTCATCTAAAAACGGAAAGCCAATAATAATAAAAATAAGGCCAAAAGTAAAAGAACAGCAAACTGCTGTAGTTGCTGTCTTGTTAGCATTATCTATATCCTTTGCTCCAAGGGATCTTGAAAGAATACTTCCTGAACCCTGGCCAAACATAAAACCAAAGGCTTGAATAATAGCCATAAAACCAAAAACAACACCTACTGCTCCACTAGCTGAAGTACCAAGTAATCCAACAAAAGCAGTATCAACTAAATTATAAATATTAGTAATTAACATACTTATAACTGTCGGAATTGATAATGTCAGTATAAGTGGCGCAATAGGTGCCTTAGACATTTTTTCAAAATAAGTCATCTTCTTTATTGAACTCATAAATATTAACTCCTTTTCTTTACGCTTATATTATCCGCCCAAAGAAAAGTGAAGTCAATAAACAATGACTTTTCTATTCCACGTTTTTTATAGCATCTGTCATTGGAATCTTCTTTATAAGTTTATAGCAAACTAAAGCTGCTACAATAAAGCCAACAAAAGCAAGTAATCCAATCTTAAACATTGAAAAATAGCTTAAATAATAGGCAAGCCATCCGTCCAAAGTCTTTAGATACCATCTCCAAACCTGAGCCATAAGTATATTTGATAAAAATACACTAATGACAATAGATACAAAAGCTACAATACCCGTAGCCATAATATAAAGACTTGCAATTTCACTATTCTTAAAGCCCAAGACCTTAACCATTGAAATAGATAAGGCATTTCTTTCTGTAATAATCTTAGTTAGAACTATAACTAGCAATGCCGAAACAATAACAAGTGCTACTCTAAAGAAATCCATCATTCCACCCATTGAATGCTTTAACTGTCTTGAAACCTTTGTTATATCTTCTTTATCAATAACGCTGACAATATATTTATCCTCAATGTCAGTTATTTCTTCATCAGAAAGGAAACCTGTATAAGCCCCATCTTCTAAGTCAAAAGTCTCATTGTAGTCATCATTGTCCATAAAAATACATAATGCACCCTGATAGTCATAAATTCCTACAATTTCAAAATCATAAGTCTTATCTCCATACTTTTCCTTTAAACTAATAGTATCTCCAGTCTTTAAATGGAATTTTTCTGCATAACAACTTGATACATAAACTTCATTATCAGATAAGTCACAAGAAAGCTTAATGTAATCATTATCTTTTAAAACTCCATAAACACCAATAGGCTCAGATACCCTTACGCCATCTACTGTCTCAAGACTTGTATAGCTGTATTTATCAGCATTTTCGTTATCTGTCTTAATTTCATTTCCATTTTCATCAATAGTAGTTTTTAAAACGTATTGATAATTTGCAAACATTTCTTCAACACTTGTCTTTTGATATTTATTAATAGTTTCTGGCATAGCAGTTGCAAATGTAAGTAAAAATACTACAAAGAATAGACCGATAGCTAAAATTAAGTATCCACCTATATTTTGTAAAATAATTCTCAAACGGAATCTCTTCATAAATTTCCATCTAGGAAGTCGAACTGCCTTAGATCTTTTGCTTTTACTTAAGTTTCCACGAAGGAAATTTAAAATATCCATACGAATCTTTGAAACGATTACAAGGAAATTAACTAAAAGCATAATCACAACTGGAATCAAAGTTGTATATATAAATGCATCCACGCTCCAAACTGTCTTATAAGTTGGAAGGGAATAACTATTGTAATAAAGAGACACCGCTACATTTTTTAAATAAGTATAACCGAGTATATTACCAAAAATAGCTGCAAATAAAGTCACCCAACTTGGAATAAAAAGATAATGTCTTAAAATTTCACCCCTTGTGAAACCTGAAGCCCTTAAAGTTCCTATAGTTGTAGCCTCTTTATGAATTGTATTTCTTGCGCTAACAGCAAAAATAAAGGCAATTACAATTACAAAAACAACTAATAAAATGTAACTCATACTTAAATCTCCCTCTAAATCATCAGGAGCAAAGTTAATACCATTATTTAAGTAAGCAGGAACAAAATCTACTATTTTATTTTCATTAGCTATTGTAGTATCAAAATAAGAAGTTTTAATTTCTTCGATTACATTTTCTAATAAATCCTCTGCCTTTTCTTTAGCTTCAGTATCATTAGCAGGTCTTTCATCATACTTATAAGCATATGAATATTTCTCGTTATCATCAATATTTTCATAAGCCTCATCTGTAACAACAGCAACATTGAAACTTAATGCATCAAACATAAAGTCTGAATTATTCTCATAAAGGCAAACATAATCTGGAAGTGAAATAAAGCCAGTTATTGTAAATGCACTGCCATCTACATATATTGTATCTCCTATTTTTAAATCATTATTATCAGCATGCATTCTATCAATAGCAATTTCTGAATTTGTGGATGGAAGCTTTCCTTCCATAAGACAAGCTTTATCAACATTCAATCGATTTTTAAAAACTCTGACTGTAGCATCTTTTTCTCCATCATTACTATTATCCTGACTGCAATCTTTATAAAATTCCTCATAAAGTGTAATATCATGTTTTTCCAGATTTTCTTTTAAATCAGAACTAAGCTCTGACTCAAACTGAAATCGACCATCTTCTGTATTATATTTTTCATAACTGCCATTTAAAGCCTTCATCATACTTTCATTTCCAACAAACATTGCTGAAACAAAGCCAATAACTAGGGCTAGAATAAGAAATAAACTTAAGTTCTTTAGCCAATCTTTTTTTAATTCTCTCTTATATCTTTTACGTAAAGGATTCTTCATAATATGCCTCCTCTACCATTCTAGCTTGTCAGCAGAAATTTTATTGTTGTTAGTAATATTTTCTCTAATATTGCCATCCAGTAACTTAATAGTATGGTCTGCCATTGCTGAAATGGCTGCATTATGAGTAACCATAACAATTGTGTTGCCATACTTCTTATTTACATCTTCAATAAGCTTTAAAATTTCCTTAGATGTGTTAAAATCAAGAGCTCCAGTTGGTTCATCGCAAAGTAAAATATCTGGATTTTTTACAATAGCACGTCCAATAGAAGTTCTTTGCTGTTGTCCACCAGATAACTGATTTGGTAGCTTATATCTATGCTCCCAAAGTCCTAGAGTCTTAATTAAATCATCAATATCAAGAGGATTATCTGAAAGGTAAGCACCTACCTCAATATTTTCCTTAACATTAAGATTAGGAATTAAGTTATATAACTGGAAAACATAACCTAAATGCTTACGTCTATATAAAGTAAGCGACTTTTCATTCATCTCTTCTAATTTATCGTTATTAATTGAAATATAGCCAGAATCAGCTGTATCGATTCCTCCAATAATATTTAATAATGTAGATTTTCCCGAACCTGAAGGTCCAAGTAAGACGCAAAACTCTCCCTTTCTAACTTTAAAAGAGAGCCCCTTTAACACTTCTTGCTTTGAGTCTCCCTCACCATAAGATTTAAAAAGATTATTAATCTCTAAAAAATGTTCTTCTCCCATAAAATATACTCCTTACAAAACTTTTTCATATTGTATATCTTTGGCATCCCAAAAATGTTAAATAGTCAAGACTCAGTCGGAGCTTGTACTCCGACTGAGTTAAAAAAACTTTAGCAAAGCAGATATATCTGCCTTACTAAAGTTAGTTTAGACTAATTGTATTTAACTGTCAATAAATTGAAATGAGAATATACATCAGTTTATGTCTTTTTTTTACAAGAAGTTTTGCCTATTACATTCTAAGAAGTAATTCTTTTTCTACTACTTCACCATTTCTAATGTACTGTCTTGGAACTCTTTTACTTACTGCACAAGTCAACTCATAAGGTATTGTTCCTGCTAGTGCTGCAAGATCATCTAGCGAATTATTTTCACCAAAAATCTCAACCTCTGAACCTACATCCACTGAAGGCTTATCAGTAATATCAATCATACACATATCCATGCAGATCTTACCACGCTGTGGAGCAAGTCCTTCCTTAGTCATAAGACTACACTTATTAGAAAGGCTTCTAAAGAAACCATCAGCGTAACCATAAGGAACTACGCCTATTCTTGTCTTCTTATCTGTTACATAGATTCCGCCATAACTAATAGCTGTTCCTGCAGGATAAATCTTAATTGTGCTAATTGTAGTCTTAAGTGTCATAACTGGCTTAAGACCCCATTCTCTTGCAAATTCACCATAACCATATAAAAGTAGACCTGGTCTTACCATATCAAGGTATGTTTCCTTAAATCTTACTGTTGCTCCTGTGTTAGCACAATGTCTTATAGCAAATTTTCTACCAAGTTTTTCTTCTACTGCATTAATAACATCAGTAAAAAGCTTAAATTGATGCTTAGTATATGCATCATTCTTCTCGCCAAATTCATCAGCTACTGCAAAATGAGTAAATATACCCTCAACATCAAGGCCTGGCATATTACAGGCTTCTACTATGCCTTCTACACCTGTACCAAAACTTTCATTATCGCAAAGATAACCAAGTCTAGACATACCTGTATCCACCTTAATGTGAACCTTTAAATTACCACCACACTTGACTGCCTCTGCACTGTACTCTACAGCTTTAGCCTTACATGTAACTGCCTGAGTAATATTATACTTAATAAGTCTTTCCACCTGTTCCTTAGGTGTATGACCAAGAATAAGTATAGGCATTGTAATATCATTAACTCTTAATTCTAGAGCTTCATCTATACTACTAACTGCTAAATAATTAGCTCCCTCTTCCTGTAAAGTCTTAGCTACTCTAATACTACCATGTCCATAGGCATCAGCCTTAACAACCCCTAAAAACTTAACATCTTCACCTATATGTTTCTTAATTGTTCTGTAATTATAGGCAATAGCATCTAGGTTTATTTCTGCCCATGTTCTTCTTAATGTAGATTCCATAACCTTCTCCTTCTTTCATAAAAATCAAATCCAATTATAGTCTTAACTTTTATTATAATCAATTCTAGATTCTATTTAATGTGTTTTTATTAGCTAATACAAGTAGAGTTGTATTCTCTGTAATAATTTCATCAGGATCAACACTGCCCTTAATCTTACCATTATTAAGAGAAATAACATTAATATTGTTCTTCTTACGTAAATCAAGCTGCTTTAGGCTTTTTCCTATCCAACTATCCTTAGGCTTAAGTTCAACAATGCAAATATCATCATCAAGCTCGTAAAATTCAAGAAAATTACTTGATGCAAGTCTTCTTGCTGTTCTAAATCCACTTTCTTCTTCTGGATATACAACTTCGTCAGCACCAATTTTTTCCAACACAGCGCCCATTCTCTTAGAACCAGCCTTAGCAACTACTTTCTTAACGCCGCTTTCCTTGCACACCATTACACTCATAATACTTGCTTCTAAGTTCATACCCATACATACAATAGCGCAATCAACATTAGAAATTCCAACAGCCTTAATACTATCTGCATCTGTTAAATCAATAGTTGCTGCAAGTGTAACCTTAGATGAATAAGATTCAATTATCTCCTCATCATTATCAAGCACCATTACATCAGCATCACTTTCTAAAAGCTTATCAACTACTGCCTGTCCAAATTTTCCTAAACCAAATACTGCATATGAATTATATCTCATAACTTTCTCCTTTATCTTAACCTACTATAAATCTACCTTTAGAGTACTTAATATCATTTTTTTCTGTATGTGATGATGTAAAGAAAAGTGCCATAGAAAGAGTACCTATTCTTCCTGCATACATTCCAATCATTATAATTATTCTACCTGCATTTGATAAACTTGCTGTTATACCTCTTGAAAGCCCGACAGTTCCTGTGGCGCTAAATACTTCGTAAGCTGCATCCATTGCAGATATTCCCTCAGAATTTATTAACAAAATCACAAGTATAAGTGTTAAGGTTAAACTAAATGTTATAATAGCTGTTGCCTTATTAATTAAGTTATAAGAAACTCTCTTACCAAAGACAACATTCTCGTTTCTATCTCTAATAAATGCAAAAGCATTTAAGGCTATAACAAAAATAGTCATCGTCTTAATACCACCAGCTGTACCAACAGGTGAGCCACCAATAAACATAAGTATGCATCCTATTAATACAGAACTTGATGTTAAGCCACCCTGATTAATTGTAGCAAATCCAGCTGTTCTAAAAGTTACCGATTGAAAAATCGATGCCATTATTTTATCTCCCACACTTAAAGGGCCTATGGTTTCTGGATTATTCCATTCAAAGATTAGAATGCATAAAGCCCCAGCTATAATTAAGCCTAAAGTAAGTAATATTACAACCTTAGAATGTTCATTTAATTTTTTCCATAGGTTCTTAATGGACCATCTATTTTTTAGTGTTCTTTTGCTTACATAAGCAACATCAAACCAGACCACATAACCAATACCGCCAAGAATAATCAAAGCCATTGTAACTACATTAATAAGGATATCACTATGATAATCCATTAATGAATTAGGTCCTAATACATCCATACCCGCATTACAAAAAGCTGATACTGAATTAAATATAGATGCCCATATACCCTTAGCCACACCAAATTGCGGTATGAATCTTATCATATATAAAAAGGCACCAATAGCCTCCACAACTAAGCTTCCCTTAACAACTCTTTTTAAAAACTTTATAAGTCCCTTTATAGAGTCTAGATTATAATAATCTTGAATAAGAATTCTTGTTCTAAGGGAAAATCGCTTTCCTAGTGCAAGCATTAAAATAGAATAAATAGTAATAACACCGAATCCACCTATTTGAATAAGAACAAGTATTATAAACTGCCCAATAAATGTCCAATGAGCAAAGGTATCAACTACCACAAGTCCTGTAACACATATAGATGTGGTAGACGTAAAAAGTGCTGTACTAAATGATGTTACCTCTCCATCAACTGTGGCAATAGGTAACATCAGTAGTGCAGCACCTGCAAATATTGCTAATAAAAAACCAAGTAAAATAACTTGAGTAGATGTCATATGCTTATAATTCTTCATATCTTCGTAAATGCTTTTCATCTTTAAAATTGCTCCTGTAAACTAATCATAAAGATGATAACACATGTTAGACTAGTAGTAAAGAAACTGAACTTTTTATGCAAAAATCTCTTCTGCAACTTCCTTTACAAGCTTAAGCTTAATTGTATACATTTTAATTGATAATTACTTATAAATGTAATACTATAAATCTAGCTTTGTGATAAATTTAATCTATGACTAGAAAATTTACCAAAACCCAATAGTATCACAAAATTTGCACAAATCACGAAATAAAATAACAAAAAAGGAGATACACCATGACTCTAAAGCAATTAGAATACGTTGTTACTGCTGCCAAGCTTGGTAACATTACAGAAGCTGCCAACAAACTCTTCCTATCACAACCTAGCCTTACCCATGCAATTCTAGAACTAGAAAAGGAAATGGGAATTACCATATTTAATAGAAAGAATAAAGGTATCACAGTAACAAAAGAGGGGGAGGAATTTTTAGGCTATGCAAGACAGGTGCTAGAACAGGCCAATCTACTTACTGAGCGCTACACCGCCATTAGTAATAGAAAACCAAGATTTTGCGTATCCTGCCAGCACTACTCTTTTGCTGTAAATGCTTTCGTTGACGTAATTAAAGAATATGATAGCAATCAGTACGACTTCATTTTAAGAGAAACACAGACAAACGAGATCATCTCTGATGTGGCAAATTTAAAAAGTGAAATCGGCATAATATACTTATCAAAAGAGAATAGCGACGTACTAACAAAGCTCTTTAAGAAAAACGACCTAATCTTTGAAGAACTAATTAAGACCACTCCTCATGTCTTTATTGCCAATAGTCACCCCCTAGCAAAGAAGGACAAACTAAGTCTAAAAGATTTAGAGAACTACCCTTATCTATCCTATGAGCAAGGAGACTATAACTCCTTCTACTATTCAGAAGAATTATTAAGTTCTATAGATAGGAAGAAAAACATTATGGTCCGTGACAGAGCCACCTTATTTAACCTAGCTGTAGGCCTTAATGGCTACACTGTTTGCTCTGGTATTATTAGTAAAGAATTAAACGGAGGTAATATTATTTCAAAACCCCTTATATCAGATGAGTACATGAGCATCGGTACTTTAAGAAAGAAAGGGCTGGTATCCTCTATATATGGAGAGGCTTATTTAGAGTCCATAAGAAAATATATCTAAATCAATACTATATTAATTGACAAAAAAATCATAAAACTATATTATTAAAATGTTGCTAAATTGTTTATGAGGAATGTAAAATGGATAATTCATTTAAAAACAGACTTAAAGATTTCATAAAACTTCTATTAATGATAATTTTTTTCTGTATCATTTTATCCATAACAAGAATTGGATGTCCAATAAAATTTATAACTGGAATTTCCTGTCCTGGATGTGGTATGACAAGAGCTTGGATTTATCTCTTACGTGGAGATATACACTTAGCTTTTTATTATCACCCTCTTTTTTTCTTAGTTCCAATTGCTTTCTTAGTAACATTTTTAAATGGCAAGTTTATAAGTAAGTATCGTAATATCATATTATTATTAATCTTACTCGCTTTTATTCTTGTCTACATTATAAGGATGGTATCCGGTGACAACGAAATTGTTACATTTCATCCATCCAATAATATTATAAATCGCATACTGCGAAATATAAGGAGGTAAAAGGAATGTTTTGTGTCAATTGTGGTTCAAAAGTAGAAGGCAACGAAAAGATTTGTCCTAATTGTGGTGCGCCAATTAATGCAAACAATAATAACAATGCCAACTACAATACAAACAATTCCAATGAAGGTTTTAATAACTTCACAAATAGCGTTAATCATGCATTTGATAATGCTGAACAAAGTTTAGGTAGTGCAGTAAATGATGTAAAACAATCATTTAACAATGCAGGTCAGCCATATAGAGGTGAAGCCCTTAACACTAACCGAAGCTTATTAGGTTACATCGTTTTATCAATAATCACTTGTGGCATTTACAGTTATTACTTTATTTACAAATTAGCTTATGATGTAAATATTGCTTGTGACGGTGATGGAGAAAAAACTGGTGGCTTAGTTGCATTTATAGTTTTATCTTTCATTACATGTGGTATATACGCTCTTATTTGGTACTACAAATTAGGTAATCGTCTTGCAGAAAATGCACCAAGATATAATCTACATTTCAGTGAAAATGGTACAACTATACTTATGTGGTACCTTTTCGGTGTTTTATTATGTGGCATAGGTCCATTTATTGCAATGCATATTTTAATTAAAAACACAAATAAGATTTGTTCAGCTTACAACTATTCTAGAGGATTAATCTAATCAAAATAAATAAGATTATAATCGGGTAGGAGGTAGATAATTATTTTATCTACCGACCTCCCACAGCACCGTACGTACGGTTCCGTATACGGCGCTTCTCTAGTTTTCACATATTTTCAAATAAAACTCTGTGAATGTTGGGTATCCTAGTTCACGGAGTTTCTTGTTGTTAAACGCAGTCTGTAATACAAAATAACTACCGCAATACCAGTTGCCATTTCGCATGTTTGCGCATATCCACGCTTTTCCTTCTTCCACGCCTAACTTTTTGAGTTCCTTGAATTTTGTTTTAGCCTTCTTCCATTGTTTCCAGTAGATTGTCCTTAT
>NZ_JNKW01000012.1 GCF_000702205.1 Lachnospira multipara LB2003
CCCACGCGTTACTCACCCGTCCGCCACTCAGTCAACAAATCGTCACCCCGAAGGGATCGTGATAAGTTGCTTCGTTCGACTTGCATGTGTTAAGCACGCCGCCAGCGTTCATCCTGAGCCAGGATCAAACTCTCATAAAAAGTTTTACCTTAGCTTAGTTCTGAACGAACTAGCTTAATAGTTTCGTTTCCGTTTAACATTACTGTTATTAAGGATAATCATTTCTAAACTTATGTTTAACGATTGATTAACTCGCTTGAATTTTTCAAAGAATTTTCAAGGTTGTCATTCTGTTCAGTTGTCAAGGTTCTATATCTTCAAAGCCTGTTATTTACTGGCTTTGTTTTGTTTTTGTGTTGCTGCTGTATCGTAGCGACTTGTATATATTATCACCTCAGTTTTATTATGTCAACAACTTTTTTCCTTTTTTCGCCTACTTTTTTACTGTACTTTTTATACTTATCAATACTTTAGTTTACATTTCTCATTCAAGCCGCATAAACACTGTATTTTTCTGCAATTTAGCAGCAAGATTTCTCCAAAGGAGAACTTTCCTATAAAATAAAAAGACCTCCTAAGAGGTCTTTAAAGTTATATTTATAATTATTCATTTCTATAGTTCACAAATCTATTTTACCTATTTTTGCATTTCTTCTTTATAAACCCTTGCAGAATATACATTACAAACAAGAATTTCTATTAAAATCATAGCTAAAAATACAAGGTAGGCGTATAAATTTAACATTACAAAAGACATTACAATTAATACTGCTGCCACAACAATACTTAAAATTGAAGCTAATTTATTAGTTTTTTTCCATGTATTTTTACTTTTTAATGTATAACTATTTCTATAACCCCAAACTGTGTTTTGTTTTAGTCTAGCACATGCTATTGAAATTCCTATAAACAAAATGGCATCTACTATTAATGAAACACTTATCAGATTTAGGCCTGTGCTATAGCTAGCATCCCTTTTTAATCTTATCAAGCCATATTCATAATAAGCCCCAAGGATTGTAACATAAGCTATTATTAAGAATGTTATACCTGTCATTAAAACTAAATCCTTTTCCTTAGACTTTGGATCTGACTTAATTATATAGTCTGCTAATTCAAAGATAACTAAAGCAATTAATAAACCTACAGAACCTCCAATAAAGCGAATCAAATCATCCCCTAAGCTAATTCCTAGGATTTTTGGCAAAGCGAACGTTACAAAAGCATTTGCTATTACAATTAATAATACTAGTATTAACCTTATTCTTTTTAGTTTCTTGTTTTTCATAGGTCCCTCCTGCAAGTCATATATTTTCACTTAATTATACCACTTTTTTAATCTTTTAACACTACTCTTTTAATCTTCTAACAATAGATGCTAATAATTAGATAATTAAGACTAACAAGAATACCATCAAAAAAAGCCTAGCTTACAAAAGCTAGACTTTTTATTCTAGAATTTAATTGCACATTTATTTCTATCTACGTTATCCATAATAATCTTAGGTAGAGCTTTTTTCTCTTCCTCTGTCATGTCATTAGTATTAAACATAACGATCATTTTAGATTCGTTAAAAAGCATATAATAACCAAATTTATAATATACTGTTGTACAATCATTCCAGTCGTAATTATTTAATATGTCATGTTCCGGAATATCAGCTAATATACCTGACTTTGTAATTGTCATAATACACTTTGCCTCTTCTGCCGGATCTCTATGCTTCAAGTGATAATTTACGCTACTTCTAAATTGATATAAAAATATAAATAAAGGATATGCAACGCAAACTGCATAAATAACAAGTAAAAAGTATGTTTGAAAACCTGCTACAAGTAGGCAAATACTTATTACTGCAGGTAATAGCGTTAAAATTGTTTCAATTGGATTTCTTATAAATCTATTCCAAAATACAATTTTTCTATAATCGTCGCCTTTAGCTTTAAGGCTTGTTTCATATTTAATCATATCCATTTTTACACCAACCCTTATTCCTAGTTAAATCCAATTAACTTATTCATTACTTTATAGCCAATTTTAGAAATTCCACGGCCTAGCGGTCCACCTGGGATATTAACTGACCATCCAAGGGCACAAAATCTCAATTCTTTATAAAGATTCTTATCCTTATTCTTTACAAATTGCCACAATTCCTTTTTCTTAGCTAGGTCTTCTTTAGTTCCCGAAATTATAAGGAAAATTGAAGAAATTTCCATCATAATACGAAGGTAGTTTCTCATATAATAACGACATTTTTCATTATTATGTTCTATAGATAAATACGATTCAATCATTCTCTTTGTTACGCGAAGCTGTTGATCTATTCTGCTTATCATAACTTTTTCGTTAACTGACTGATCCTCTCTTCCTATAAAATATCTATAGAAATTAGTATCGATATAATACATCTTATTTACACATGGTAATGGTTCAAATACAAAAATATTATCCACATAGAATGTATGCTTTGGTAATTCTAAGCTACATTTTCTAAGTACTTCTGTTTTATAAATTACTGAATGCATTAATATATACTGATCTACTTTAAATTTAGCTAACATCTCATCCCATGTAAACATCTTCTCTATTGGGAATACATTACGGTAGTGTATTACTCTCTTTTTTGTAACTCCTACCTTCTCATATACATAATTAGCTATAACCATATCTGGTTCATTATCTTCTTCAAAGCTCTTTAATGTCTTAATTACCTTTTTTAAGCTTTTTTCATCTACCCAATCATCGCTATCTACAACTTTATAAAAACGTCCTGTGGCATTTCTTAAGCCTGTATTTACAGCTTCTCCATGTCCACCATTTTCCTGATGTATAGCTCTTACTATATCTGGATATTCTTTTTCATATTTTCTGGCTATTTCAAGCGTATTATCCTTAGTTGATCCATCATCTACGATGATGATTTCTATGTCTGTGCCTCCCACTAACAAAGAGTTGATACATTTTTCCATGTATGCTGCTGAGTTGTAACAAGGTATTGCAAATGTTATAAGTTTCATAATTTTACCCCATTTTTTATTAATGCCAGCTAAATTAATACTTAATTGGCATTTATTTTTTATATTACATACGGTCTGGGCACTCAAATGCAAGTAAGTCAATACATGTTTCAAGTACTCTCTTAGTTAAATCTAATAACGAAATATAGCCTGCCTTAAGGCTTTCATCTTCCTCTGCTAAAATCTTAGTATCATGATAGAATCCGTTAAATGTATTAGATACCTCATAAATGTACTGGCAGATTCTATGTGGTGCATTATCTTTATATGCACTTTCAATTACATCAGCAAATTTTACAAGGGATAATGAAAGTGCCTTCTGGCTATCCTTAGTTGTTGGAAGAATTGCTCCTTCTTCTACCTTTCCACCTGCTTCAATATACTTAGCAATAATTGATTTAATTCTTACGATTGTGTAAAGAATATATGGGCCTGTATTACCTTCAAATGATGCAAATCTTTCTACATCAAAGACATAATCCTTTGATGCCTGATTAGAAAGGTCACCATATTTTAATGCTGCAAGTCCTACTATTCTTGATGTTTCTCTTGCTTCTTCTTCAGAAACATCTCTATTTTCCTTAACCTTTGTATAAACTGCTTCATTAATATCAGCTATTAAGTGTTCAAGTCTCATAACTCCGCCGGCACGTGTCTTAAATGGCTTTCCATCCTTACCATTCATTGTACCAAAGCCAACAAATGTTAAATTAGCATCTGGCTTAACAATTCCAGCCTTCTTAGCTACTCTAAAGAACTGTGTATAATGTAATTCCTGTCTCTTATCTGCTAGATATATATATGCATCTGGGCTATATAATTTTTCTCTTTCTACAAGTGTTGCAAGATCTGATGTTGCATAAAGTGCTGCACCATCTGACTTTCTTACAATACATGGAGGTAATTCCTTAGAATCTGTTTCCTCTTGGATGTCTACAACAATAGCGCCCTGACTTTCATGTGCTATGCCATCTGCTATCATCTTATCTACCATTTCATCTATATATGGCTGAGCATCTGATTCGCCCTTCCATAATTCAAATGATACATTTAAGTTATCATAGTTTTTCTTTAAATCTGCCTTTGAAATTGTCATAATATGATTCCAAAGTGCACGGCATGCCTTATCACCCTTCTGAAGCTTTAATGTTGCAAGATGTGCTCTTTCTTTAAAGGCTCTTCCTTCATCTGTATCTTCTTTGGACTTCTTTGAAGCTGCTGGATAGATTTCCTCTAATTCTGAAATTGTAAATGGAGCCTCTGTTGGATATTCTCCTGTGTAGTTTTCATCAAAATAGCAAAGATCTGGCTTTCTATCACGAAGCTCTTCTATAATAAGGCCCATCTGAAGTCCCCAGTCTCCTAAGTGAACATCACCTATTGTCTTATTTCCTACGTAATTATTAATTCTCTTTACTGATTCACCAATTACTGCTGAACGAAGATGTCCAACATGAAGTGGCTTAGCTGCATTAGCTCCACCGTAATCAACGATTACAGTCTTATTTCCTTCTTTATTAACATAGCCAAATTTGTCTGTCTTAGCCATTTCATTAATATAGTCTGTAATAAATTCTGGACTTACTGTCATATTAATAAATCCAGGCTTTATGCTTTCTACCTTACTAAACATCTTATTGTCTGTTAAATTAGCTACCACATCATCAGCTATCATAAATGGTGCTTTTTTTAGAGCTTTTGCTGCTGCCATTGCACCGTTACACTGATATTCACAAAGATCTGGTCTATTAGAAATATTCACCTTAGCATAGCTAGTATCTACGCCTGCTTTAGTAAATGCTTCCTGTAATTCTTCTGTAATTAATTCTATAACTGTCTTCATTTATCCTCCTAAATTAGTACTCTATCTCTTTTAAAAATAAGCCATAACTTTCTGCTGGCAGAGACATTGTAATTTTTTCACCATCTAAGGCCTTCTTAACTTCCTCTGGTTTCTTTAATCCTGTTGATACATCTAATAAAAAACCAATCATAAGTCTTGCCTGATTATGCATAAAATCATTAGCCTTTATTCTTAAATATGCATAATGATCTTCTATTTCAAGAGAAATATTCTTTATTTCTTTAACTGTTGATTTACTTCTCTTGGCTGTTGTAAATGCCTTAAAATCATGTTTACCAAGGAAGTACTTTGATGCCTCATGTAATGCCTTAAAATCAGGCTTATCAAAGGTATGATATGCGTACTTTCTTGAAAAAACATCTGCTATATTGGCAATATCTAATCTATATTCATATGTCTTAGATTTTGCATTTAACATTGCATTAAATCTTTCATCTACTTCTACTAATTCATATACTGCGATATCTCTTGGGAGATATCTGTTTAAATAATTACGTATTTCAAGTGGGGCAATTCTTTTTTCTAATTTAAAATTAGCCACTTGCGCACAGGCATGCACGCCTTTTTCCGTACGACATCCGCATACAAGTTCTATTTCTTGACTTGTAAGCTTTTTTAATACTTCAACAATCTTAAACTCTATAGTATTAGTTCCTTCATCTTTACCGCGAAGCCATCCATCATACCTAGAGCCATCATATTGAAGTGTCATCTTGTAATTGTACATAACTCCTCCAAATCAGCCTTAACTCGCCATAATTAGCTGTTTCTTATAAAACTTTAAGCGCTCTAATCTAAGCGCAAAAAAGGTGTAACTCACCTTATGGAAAGTTACACCACATTATACAACTTTTATTAATTTGTTAGCAACCTTTATTTATCAAAGAAGAGATTATATTGTAATTACCCATATTACTGGAAACCTACTATTCTTCAAGGACCTTAGAAATTGTATTAAGAATTACACCTGAGTCAAATGGTTTTTGTATAAAATCTGCTGCACCTCTTTTTAATGCTTCAACCATATTGGTCTTTTGACCAGCCGCTGTTACCATTATAACTTTGGCGTTTGGTTCTATCTCTACAATTTCCTTTACTGCATCTATTCCATCCATTACTGGCATTGTAATATCCATGGTAACTATATCTGGTTGATACACTTTGAATTTTTCTACGCCTTCTAAGCCATTAACAGCTTCTGAGACAATCTCATGTCCTGCCTCTTCTAGCATAGTTCTTAAAAACTTTCTCGATGTTTTTGAATCATCCACTATTAAGATTTTTGCCATTTTGCTATCCTCCTATTCTACGCATTTAGTTTGATCTTATCATTAGCCGCCATTAATAACTTGAATGTTTTTTTGTTCATTTCAAAAGCCGCTACATAAAGACCAGTTTCTGATGTAACGCAAGTATCTTTGTAGAACACTGGCGGATGCAAAGTTACTTCTATTTCCGAGCCACTTAGCTTGGTTGCATATGCACCATTCATAACATTTATCAGCTCACATAGGGCATCATATGCATCCATGTCTAATTCAGTAAAATCTTCGCCTGCAAATACCGATGCCAATTCCACTAATTCATCGTCATTTCCTGCTATTCCTAGGAATACATCAATATCTCCGTCCATTATTTGACAGCCCATAAACTGTCCTTGATATTGTTTAATGTACTCAATACTCTCCATAACTATTTGTGTGTCCATAAATGTAGCTAAACTCTTAATTGCACACTGAAGTTGGGTAATATAATAGTCATTATTCATATCAAAAAAAGTCGTGACCATATCATCGATATTGCCTTGTTTAATCACTTGCAACTCACTATCTGTAAATGATGCACCTGAGTGATTTTTAGCAATATACTTACCTAGTATCTTGTCATTCATATACAATCTCCTCAAGTTATATTATTATTGTCCACGTTATTAATACTAATAATATTATACCACTAGAGAGCTTTTTATCAAGTCTTTTTATGTATAAAAGAAAACATGGAATAGCCACATTTTTCCAAAATAAAAAAGGCATAAACCATTTCGATTTATGCCTTTAATGTTATTTATATTCTTAATCTTACTTATCTTCTACTGAATAGTTTGGAGCTTCCTTAGTAATATGAATGTCATGTGGATGTGACTCACGAAGAGCTGCACCTGACATCTTAATAAACTGAGCATTCTCCTGAAGATGTGGGATATTTGGAGCACCATTGTAACCCATACCTGAACGAAGACCACCCATAAGCTGGAAGATTGTATCTTCTACAGTTCCCTTATAAGCAACTCTACCTTCAACACCTTCTGGAACTAACTTCTTAGCATTAGTCTGGAAGTATCTATCCTTGCTACCATTTTCCATAGCTGCAATAGAACCCATTCCTCTATATACCTTATACTTTCTACCCTGGAAGAGTTCGAAAGAACCTGGAGCTTCATCACAACCTGCAAGTAAGCTACCAAGCATACAAACTGATCCACCAGCACCGATAGCCTTAACGATATCACCTGAGTACTTAATACCACCGTCAGCGATTACTGGAATACCATACTGCTTAGCAACTTCGTATGAATCCATAATAGCTGAAACCTGAGGTACACCAATACCTGCTACAACTCTTGTTGTACAGATAGAACCAGGTCCAATACCAACCTTAACTGCATCAACACCTGCTTCACATAAAGCCTTAGCAGCAGCACCTGTAGCGATGTTACCTGCAATTACCTGAAGTTCAGGATATGCTGACTTAATGTTCTTAAGTGTTGTAATAATATTCTTTGAATGACCATGAGCTGAATCAATAACGATTGCATCTACATTAGCCTTAACTAATGCATCAACTCTATCCATAACATTAGCTGTAATACCAACAGCAGCACCTGCAAGTAATCTACCCTGTGAATCATGAGCTGAGTTAGGATACTTAATTGACTTCTCAATATCCTTGATTGTAATAAGACCCTTTAACTTAAATTCATCATCTACGATTGGTAATTTTTCTTTTCTTGACTGAGCTAAAATCTTCTTAGCTTCTTCAAGAGAAATACCAACTGGAGCTGTAACTAAGTTCTCACTTGTCATACATTCCTTAATTGGTCTATCAAAATTCTCTTCGAATTTAAGGTCTCTGTTAGTAATAATACCAACTAACTTACCATTGTCATCAACAATTGGTACACCTGAAATTCTAAATTTAGCCATAAGGTCGTTAGCTTCGTTTAATGTATTGTCTGGATGTAAAAAGAATGGATCTGTGATTACACCATTCTCTGAACGCTTAACCTTATCAACCTCTTCAGCCTGCTGCTCAATAGACATATTCTTGTGGATAATACCAATACCACCCTGTCTTGCCATTGCAATTGCCATTCTGTGTTCTGTTACAGTATCCATACCAGCACTCATAAGTGGAATATTAAGTTTAATATTCTTAGTTAGGTATGTAGATGTGTCAACCATATTTGGTGTTACTTCTGAATACTGAGGTACTAATAATACGTCATCAAATGTAATGCCTTCACCAATAATCTTACCCATTCTAATTTGTTCCTCGCTTTCTTACTTCTTACTTTTATTACCTAATAGGTATAGCACTTTAAATTAAAGATACCAGTATCGCATCAATCATAAATTTGTTTAAATTTATGCTTTAATGTGCTAAACACCTCTATAACAACATAAAACAGCACCAACAAACTGTTGGCACTGTTTATGTATTATTAGAAATATAGCACTACGAATCTTAAAAGTCAAACTATTTTTCAGGTATTTTATACGCATCTTTTTTAACTACTTCCTTGATACAAGCAAGAATTCTTTCATCTGGTTCTATATATAAGCGAACTTCTTCATTAGTTGCTTCATCATATACGTAGCAAACTACTACCTCTCTATCTGATAATCCTCCTACATAATTATATGTACGAACCCTAGTTCTTTCTAATCTTAAAGCATCTTCACAATCTACATAAGCTACTAATTTAGCTCTTGAAAAAACAAAACTTCTTGCATGCTTTCTATTAGTTTTACCCATTATTCTATCAATACTTAACACATCATCGTAAAATGAATATTCATATTCTGCATTATAATATTCAAAGACTAATACTGTTACTATTAGAAATGCTATTAACAATACAATTCCCATTACCCCTACTGTTGGAATTGTTGTTGCTGCTAGTATGCATGCTATTATCAAAATCACCCTATAAGCCCAAGATACTGCAGGTGCCTTTACCTTAATTAACTGTTCTACATTCATAAATATCTCCTTTTTAGTCTAAACTTTAATGCCACTATGATTGTAACATATAAACTAAATTAGTGTATAAAAAAAATATTAAAA
Source organism: Lachnospira multipara LB2003 (assembly GCF_000702205.1). Classification (GTDB taxonomy): domain Bacteria; phylum Bacillota; class Clostridia; order Lachnospirales; family Lachnospiraceae; genus Lachnospira; species Lachnospira multipara_A. The sequence continues at coordinate 9,230 of NZ_JNKW01000012.1, forward strand.
AGGGAAGCATAAATGCTTCCCTAATCTTTTCTGTATTCACCTAGCTGTATAAGACTTTGTAATCTTACGGGCGCTTGATTTGCCTAGCCTCATTCTAAATATGTATCGAATCAGAGATTCGATACTAGACTTAAATCAAAAATTTAAGTCAGATTATCCTTGTAAGATTACTTCGTAATCTTACGGGCGCTTGATTTGCTTCATTCCTTATGTATCGAATCAAAGATTCGATACTAGACTTAAATCAAAGATTTAAGTCATATTACATCATACCGCCCATGCCTGCTGCGCCTGCTGGCATTGCTGGTGTTTCTTCTTTGATATTAGCTACTGCTGATTCTGTTGTAAGTAATGTAGATGCTACTGAGCAAGCATTCTGTAATGCTGAACGTTCTACCTTTGTAGGATCTAGGATACCTGCATCAATCATGTTTACATATTCTTCCTTATATGCATCAAAACCAGTTCCTACTTCTGATTCTCTTACCTTATTGATAATTACAGCACCTTCAAGACCTGCATTGTATGCAATCTGGAATAATGGAGCTTCAAGTGCCTTTAAGATAATCTGAGCACCAATCTTTTCATCACCTGATAATGTTTCAACTAACTTAGCAACTTCCTTAGAAGCATGGATATAAGCTGATCCACCACCTGATACTACACCTTCTTCTACTGCAGCTCTTGTTGCATTAAGAGCATCTTCCATACGAAGCTTAGCTTCCTTCATTTCTGTTTCTGTTGCAGCACCAACTCTAATAACTGCTACGCCACCTGCAAGCTTAGCAAGTCTTTCCTGTAATTTTTCTTTATCAAATTCAGATGTTGTCTCTTCTAACTGAGCTCTAATCTGAGCAACTCTTGCATCGATTTCTTCCTTATTGCCTTCGCCATCTACGATTACTGTATTTTCCTTAGCAACCTTAACTGACTTAGCACGACCAAGCATTTCCATTGTTGTATCCTTAAGCTCTAAGCCTAATTCTTCAGATACTACCTGACCACCTGTAAGAATTGCGATATCCTTTAACATTTCCTTACGTCTGTCGCCATAACCTGGAGCCTTAACAGCTACAACATTGAATGTACCTCTTAACTTATTAACGATAAGTGTTGTAAGTGCTTCACCTTCAATATCTTCAGCGATAATAAGAAGTCTTGAACCACTCTGAACAATCTGTTCAAGAATTGGTAAAATATCCTGGATATTAGAAATCTTCTTATCTGTAATAAGAATATATGGATCATCTAAGTTAGCTTCCATCTTATCCATATCTGTGCACATATAAGCTGAAACATATCCTCTATCAAACTGCATGCCTTCTACAAGGTCAAGTTCTGTCTGCATTGTCTTAGATTCTTCGATTGTGATAACACCGTCGTTAGAAACCTTTTCCATAGCATCAGCTACCATCTGACCTACTTCTTCATCAGCTGCTGAAATAGAAGCAACCTTAGCAATCTGATCTTTACCTGTTACTTTCTGGCTCATCTTAGCAATAGCTTCTACTGCTGTATCTGTAGCCTTTCTCATACCCTTTCTTAATACGATTGGGTTAGCACCTGCTGCAAGGTTCTTCATACCTTCATTAATCATTGCCTGAGCTAAAACTGTAGCTGTTGTTGTACCATCACCTGCTACATCATTAGTCTTAGAAGCAACTTCCTTAACTAACTGAGCGCCCATATTTTCAAATGAATCTTCAAGTTCGATTTCCTTAGCAATTGTTACACCATCATTTGTAATAAGTGGTGCACCATATGACTTATCTAATACTACATTACGTCCCTTAGGACCAATTGTTACCTTTACTGTGTTAGCAAGCTTATTAACGCCTTCTTCTAAAGCCTTTCTAGCTTCAATACCATATTTAATTTCCTTAGCCATGTCTAAAATCTCCTTTCAAACTTATGTCTGATTTTTTCAAAATTATAAAAACAACTTTTAGTCTATTTTATTCAATTACTGCTAAAATATCTGACTGCTTAACGATTGTATATTCATCATCGTCTAACTTAACTTCTGTTCCAGAATACTTAGCGTAAATTACCTTATCTCCTACCTTAACCTGCATAGTAACTTCCTTACCATCTACTAATCCGCCAGGTCCTACAGCTACAACTTCTGCCTGCTGTGGCTTTTCCTTTGCCTGTCCTGGTAATACAATACCTGACTTTGTAGTTTCTTCTGCCATAATTGCCTTAAGAACAACTCTGTCTCCTAATGGTACTAACTTCATAATTTAATTCCTCCTTATAAATCATTATCCTATATGTAATAATCTTAAATCCTTATCTGTTAGCACTCATAACTTTCGAGTGCTAATATCAACATAATTAAAGATACTACTACTCCCCTTCTTTGTCAATGAATAGTTGTAATTTTTATATTTTGTTTATTTTTTAGTTTTAGCTAGGTCTCTAGCATAATAAAAAAGATATTGTTGTGCATATCCACCTAGGTCTTTATACTTTTCCTTTGCAAAACTTTCTATGTCTTCTATCTTAGTTTCTTTCCCATCAAAATACTTTGCAATCATTATTCTCTTAATCCATACATCTATTGGAAATGAATCTCTTTTACCAAGGGCAAATAAAGAAACGCAGCTTGCCACCTTTAAACCAACACCTTTTATTTTCATTAATTCCTTTAAGCAATCTTTGTTAGATAAATTGGAAAAAAAGGACATAAAATCCTCATTTGACAAACCATTAGAGTATTCTAAATTCAACACTTTATCAATTGCATCCTTTATATAAGCTGCTCTAAAGCCTGTCTTTAATTCCTTTAGATCATCTTCTGTTACGGATCTTAATTGTTCTGGTGTTGGAAAAGCATATAATTTAACCCCTGCATATTCTCCCAAATAATCTCCGTATTTTTCTGACATTGCCCAAACTATCTTCTTTATATGAGGGATTTGCTTATTTTGCGAAATAATAAAACTTATTAGCGTCTCAAAAAAGCTCTGATTTAGGATATAAACTCCCCACTTTGCTTTTATTGCTTCCTCTAACTCTTTATCTGTTTCTAGAAGTCGTTTTTTTACACTTTTATAATCCCTATCTAAATCAAAATAATGTCGCCAAATTAAATCAAAATCTTTCTTTGTTGTATTATAAAAAATCAACTCATCTCCTTCTTGCTTAATATGTAGTCCCCTACCATAGGCAGTTAACACATATTCCTCATCTGCTATCTTTAAAAAATGAAAGCACTGGCCACATTCTAATGTCTGCTCTAAGTCAAATTCTGTTTCTTTTTTTACTATATAATTACTCATTTTTAAATTTCCCCTTTTATTTTATTTAAGTTTATACTAAAATGTAAAAGTAGTTTTTTTCTACTTTGTTTATGAATTTTTTAGGCTATATGCCTTTTGGATATATATAAAATATGCGCTTTGGCGCAAAAACTGTCAATGGAGTTTATATGAAATTAAATAAAAGAATCTTAGTCCTACTTGGTGGAGCTGCCTTTGCTTTCTGCCTTGCAGGATGTAATATTCCTTTTGCATTAAATAGTAATGAGTCCGAAACTTCTTCGATTAGCTATATAGCTTTTAATCAAAGCGCAAGTACTACTGGGGAAATTATAAGTTTAATACAAACTGCACTTGATAATAATGAAGATTCCCTCGAGATTTTTGTTACTGACGAAAGTCTTATTAATGCAGAAGATTGGCTTTCAAGTCTTTCAGGATTAGAGCAGCTTTCTTGTGAGTATCGCAGAGTTAAAAATGGCTATAATCTTGTTATTACTTTTACTAGATGGGATAATTATAAAATTGTTAACGCATATAGAAGTAATGACACTAGCGAGCTTAACGAAAGACAGCTAGCCTTGTACAATAAATACTTAAATATATTAGACAATGTAACAAGTAAGTCAAATTCTGATTATGAGAACGAACTTGCTATACATGACTATCTTGTAAACAATATAGAATATGTTGATGACGGAAATGATAATTCTTTCAATGCATATTCAGCCCTTATTGAAGGTAAGGCTGTTTGTAGTGGTTATACTGAAGCATTCAAAACTTTACTTGATATGCTAGGAATTAACAACTACACAATTTCTGGTGTTGCCGGAAATCAATCCCACATTTGGAATGTGGTAGAACTTGATAATGAATGGTATCAAGTAGACGTAACTTGGGATGATCCTGTAAATTCATCTACTAACTACGTACAACATAACTATTTTAATATTACATCTAAGGATATGGCCCTAGACCATACCTGGGATAAACAAAAGAGTAATCACCCTGATGCAACCGGCACAAAATATTCATATGCTAATGCATCTAAGTTAAGAAAAATTACATCTCAAACTGATTTAACTAATTACTTGGTTTCAAAAATTAGAAACGAAGCTGATATTGTAGAATTTACTTCTACAGCAGATTTAAATATTAAAGACGCCATCCAAAAAGCTGGCGTTTATTTAACATATTCATACAAAGATGTAGAAAGAAGTGACTATACACTTTATGTTATCGTATTTAATTACGACTAATATTCAAGCCAAAAATTCATAAACAAAAATTAAAGCTACTAGTAATTTGATTGTCCCTAATCAATTTTTACTAGTAGCTTTTTATTATTTATTACAAAACTAATTAATAAGTTAATACTTCATAACCATCTTCAGTTACAAGTACCATAATTTCCCACTGTGCTGAATATGAATCATCATCTGTATAAATTGTCCATCCATTAGAATCATCTATGAATATTCCTGGTGCACCTTCATTAATCATTGGCTCAATTGTAAATACCATTCCTGGAGCCATAACCATTCCTGTGCCCTTCTTAATTACATAGCTTACAAATGGCTCTTCATGGAATTCTAAACCAATTCCATGTCCACCAACTTCACGTACTACTGAATAACCATTAGCTCTTGCATGGTCCTGGATTGCCTGAGCAACATCTCCTAAATGTCCCCATGGCTTAACCTGCTTTAATCCAAGTTCTACACATTCCTTAGCAACATCTACTAACTTTTTGTGTTCTGGTGAAACATCACCAATACAGAACATTCTAGAGGAATCTGAATAAAAACCATTAAGAATTGTTGAACAGTCTACATTAATAATATCTCCATCTTCAATTACAATCTTATCTGATGGGATACCATGACAAACCTGATTATTAAGGGATGTACAAACACTCTTTGGGAATCCTTCATAATTAAGTGGAGCTGGAATTCCACCCATCTTAGTTGTTGTCTCATAAACCATCTTATCAATGTCTTCTGTTGTCATACCTGCCTTAATATTAGCAGCTACATAATCAAGACAAGCAATATTTATCTTAGAACTTTCTCTCATTCCTTTTAAAGTTTCTTCATTCTTAATTATTTTTCTTGGTGGAACCTTATGGAACTTTCTCTTGAAAGTATCAATTTTTCTATCCCATTCTCTATGACACTCACAATAAGGCTTGCCGCTTTTACACCAGCAAGGATCATTTGCTTGAATCTTTTTCATAATAATTACTTCCTTTCTATATAAACCTATAAGGTTAAAAAACATATGTTGTCTAAATAAACACCTTCTTATTATACTCGCCTAAACATGTAAAAAAAAGTAAATTAACAATAAATTTTATCAAGAGGCGTGTATCTCATCCATGACAAATGAAAAAAATTAAAATTAAATTCATTGTGGTAGAACTTCGTTTATGATAAAATTGTTTCAAAAAGAATAATGTGTATAACAAAATAGATAAAGATAATATTGGTATAATAGGATATTAAATGATGAAGAAAAGAGGGGGATATTATGAAAAAAATATTTGGTGGAATTAATTTAACTTGGCCGAAGTTAATTATAATGGCTATCATTTTAGGTGTTTATACTGCTATTATGGCTATGTTACCAATAGCAAAAGATACTTCATTTAGTGATTTAACTGTTAGCTTTGAAGTATGGATCTTTTTGGGAATATTTATTATTATGAATAGTAAATCTCCTAAAGATTCAGCCTTAAAGTGTTTCGTCTTCTTTTTAATTAGTCAACCGTTAGTATATTTAGTTCAAGATATAATTAAGCATAGTAACTTATTTAATACGTATTATAGATTTTGGATTCTTTGGACAATAGCTTGTATTCCTATGGGATTTATTGGATATTACATGAAAAAAGATAAATGGTGGGGATTATTAATTCTTATTCCTATGTTATTATTAACTGGAGAAATGTGTGCTGGTTATTTGTCTGATACAATGTTCTCTTTTCCAAGACATCTTTTAACTACTATTTTTTGTATGGCTGCATTAATAATCTATCCATTAGCTATATTTAATAATAAAAAAATAAAAATTACTGGAGTAGTAATAAGTGGATTGTTGATTATTTCGATATTTACTATATGTATAATCAATCCTCCTAAATATAGTACGATTTTACTGTATAATGGAGATGAATACCAATTTGACGACTCATATAATGTATATTTAGTAGATAAAAAATATGGAGATTTAAGTATTGAATATGATGCAAGATTCGAAGATTGGGCACTTCATGCTGATTTTAAAAAAGCCGGAAAAACTGAATTTGTAATAGAATCACCAGATGGAAAGAAAACAACATTTGATATTTCCATTAAAAGAAATACATATACTATAAAAGAAAAAAATAATTAATCGCACTCAAAAAAAGCTGAATTTTTAGGGATACTCACCCCCCTAAAAATTCAGCTTTTTATTATCGCCTTAAAACTACAAGCTTTTCTAAGACTGCATTTCATCCATAATTGCTGGTAAAAACTGTTTCTTTCTTGAAACAACACCCTTTAAAAGGATTGGATATTCATCAATTTCTACATTAAATGCTCCTTTTAAAACCTGCTCTGCATTTTTTCCTGCACAAATTGCATATGATGATTCACTCATAATATCAGTAACAAGAAGGAATGTCATATCAAGTCCTGACTGTCCTACTGTCTCTGGGATATAGTCAATTTCTCTCTTAACTAATTCCTTAACTTCATCCATTCCCATAACATTAACCTGTCCAACACCGATATTAGTGTCATTAACTGCAAATCTCTTGAAATCCTGATAAAAAATTTCTGATTCAGACTTCTCTGATAAATTACTACCAGCTCTAAACATTTCTCTACCATAACTTTCAGGATCAATTCCTGCTATTACAGCTAAATCTCTAGCTGCTGCCTCATCTTCCCATGTACAAGTAGGAGATTTAAAAATAAGTGTATCAGAAAGAATTGCTGAACACATTAAAAGGGCCATTGTCTTAGTAATTTCAATTGCTGATTCTCTATACATCTTATAAATGATTGTACATGTACAACCAAGTGGTTGATTTCTAAAGAATACAGGTGAAATAGTTTCAATAGAACCTAATCTATGATGATCTATAATTTCTTGTATCTGAGCATTATCAATACCAAATACAGCCTGTGTCTTCTCATTATGGTCAACTAAGATAACATTCTTCTTACCTGCACCAAGTAAGTTTCGACGAGAAATCATACCTACATAATGGCCTTCTTCATCCTCTATTGGGAAATCTCTAAATCTTTTCTTAGCCATTATATCCTGAATATCTTCAATATAATCATTAGTCTTAAATCCTATTAATTTTTCCTTTTCTTTCATAAAGAAACTTACAGGGATAGACTGATTCATTAATCTAGCAACTGTATATGTATCATATTCTGTACTAATTACTATTACGCCTCTGTCACTAGCAATCTTAGAGATTGTATTAGAGACTTTAGCGCCTTCACATACAATAATACAACCAGCGCTCATTTCAATTGCACATAACTGTGCTTCATATCTATTACCTAGAATTACGATATCACCTTCATCAATCATCTCTTCTAGGATATCGGGATTGGCTACACCTATAAGTAATTTACCTTTAGCATAAGCATTATCAACATCACCTGTAATTACTTTACCATTTACAGTATCCACGATGTTATTAAAGCTTGTATGCGCAGTTGATAAAATCTTAGAATCAAACACTTCAAAATAAGATTTTGAAACGTCACCAATAGTAACTAATCCTTCTAATTCTTCCCCTTTAGTAATTGGAAGAGTTACTACATCTAAGCCTTTCATAAGTTCCCAGGCTCTTCTAACAGAGAGATCTTTATCAATACCCTTTGTTCTTCTAATCTCAATGTCCTTAACCTGTGGACGCACATCTTTAATGTACTCAGGTGCCTTTAAACCTGCATTCTTTAAAACGAATTGTGTCTCTTCGTTAAGATGACCAGCTCTCTTTGGCTCATATAATTCGCTTTGTGTAATTTGATTTTTTAAGTTGGCATAACTTATTGCAGCACATATTGAATCTGTATCAGGATTCTTATGTCCTACAACCCATACTTTTGAATCACCCATAAAACCTCCGTTTGTGATAGTTATCACAAAAAATATTATTTATCTTTTCCCTTTAATTAGCCTCTAAAAGTATATCATATTGTTAATTGTGTAACAATTATTTTATAAGTGTTTTTTTTATTCTTCCATAATTCTTCTGAATTTTTCATTATGTGTTAGTAAATAGCCCATTAATTTATTAGATACTCTTACTAAGATAAACAAAATTCCAACGCCAACAAACATAAATAAGAATGTCATCTGCCATTGATAAAAACTCAAAATAGCAATTCTAAATAGCTTTGGTGTAATAATTATTGATAATGTTATTCCCAAAACCATCAAGCATATAAGTGAAATTCGTAATGTATTAAATGGATAACTTATCCTTACAAGTGTACCAATGCCTATTGCTATCATTGTTAAAATACACATTGTAGAAACGCAGTCATGACTGAGTCCTACAATATTGCCATAAATAACCACCATTACAACCGAGATAAAATCTGCAATTCCTGATGGTAGCGCATTTACAATTACTCCCACTAAGAAATGTCCTCTAATCCTATTCTTATTAGGCTGTAATGCCAATACAAAGGATGGAATTCCTATGGTAAAAGCACCAAGTAGAGATAACTGTGTTGGATAAAGTGGATATAAGTTTGCTGCAAAAATTGTGAAAATAGTTAGGAATATAGACAATATATTCTTTACCAAAAAAAGTGTTGCCGAACGTCCTATATTATTAACCACTCGTCTACCTTCCGCTACAACCTGTGGCATTTTAGCAAAATCAGAATCAAGTAAAACTATTTGCGCTGCATTACTTGCTGCCTCACTGCCTGACTCCATGGCAATACTACAATCTGCTTCTTTTAAAGCTAGTACATCATTTACACCATCCCCTGTCATTGCAACTGTATTTCCACTTTCCTTTATTGCCTTTATTATTAGTTTTTTCTGTTCTGGTACTACTCTACCAAATACAGTAATTTCATTTATTACCTTCTTTATATCTTCATAAGTCTCAAGACTTGTGGCATCTATGTATTTATCGGCATTTTCAATGCCTGCCATAACAGATACCCTTGATACAGTAAGTGGATTATCTCCTGATATTACTTTAATTGTAACTCCTTCTTCTTTAAAATAAGCAAAGGTCTCTTTTGCATTTTTTCTAATTTTATTTTCAAGGCAAATAAATGCAAGTAATTCTATTGGTTTATGTATTGCCCCCGCACCTAATCTCTCATTAGTTCTACCAAAGGCTAATACTCTAACTCCAGCTTCTGTTAGATTATCTATCTTAGCTTTATAGTCCTTAATATCATCTAAAAGCACATATTCAGGCGCACCAAAAACATATGTCATATCATTAAACCTTGATGCTGAATACTTGTACTTTGAAGAAAATGGACATACTTCATCTGCTTTTGCATCATTATCTGCTTTCATAAAATGCATACGTATTGCCTTCATTGTTTCATTGTCATCCATCTGACTTCCTGCAGATAATCTTATTAATCTATCTATTTCAAGTCTATTTTTTTCAATTTCTTCCTGACTATCTCCATTATCTATATAATAAATATTGCTTACTGACATTTCAGGATTTGTTATTGTTCCTGTCTTATCAACACATAAAACATTTACTCTTGCAAGGGTTTCTACGCAATTCATTTCATGAATTAAAACCTGTTGCTTTGCAAGTCTCATAATAGAAACCACTAATGTTACACTTGCAAGTAAATAAAGGCCCTCTGGAATCATGCCTACTAAAGATGCAATTGTTGATACCACGCTATCCTTTATGCTTGTATGAAGAAAAAAGACATTTTGTATATACATCATTAATCCAACAGGAATTATTACAATTCCAATTAAAGACACCATTCTATTTAAAGAAGCCATCATACTTGTTTTTGTCTTTTTTCTTGAAGCCTTTGCTTGTGCATTTAATTTTTGTGCATATGCTTCATTACCTACGGCTGTAAGAACCACCCTGCACTCACCAGATACCACAAAGCTACCTGATAATAAAAGGTCACCCTCTTCTTTAACAACATCATCTGCTTCCCCTGTTATTAAAGACTCATTAACTATTATACTGCCTTGTCTAATCACGGAATCTGCGCATATTTGATTTCCTGCGCTAAATATACATATATCTCCTCTTACTAAAGCGGTAGAATCCACAACTTCCGTCTTAGAATTTCTTACCACCTTAGTTTTTGGAGCATTGACTACATTTATTTTATCTAAAACTGCCTTAGCTCTAATTTCTTGCACTATGCCTATAATTGTATTCCACACAACTATAGGCATAAATGTCATATCAGTATATGAATGAACTAGACATAATAAAAATGCAAATGTAAAAAAGATAAGATTAAAATACGTAAAAATATTACTAAAAATAATTTGTCCATTAGTCTTAGATGGTTTATGAGTTGCTATATTTGACAAACCTTCTAAGTTTCTTTTACGGACTTCTTCCTTTGTTAAACCAGAACATACATCTGTCTGTAAAAGCTCATCGTTATTTATATATTCTTCTGTACTTCCTCTAAAATGCGCAACTCTATTGGCAATTTTTCCAATTGCCTTACTATCTGCCACATTTTCTACTGCTTTTCTAACTGTGATGTGTGTTTTTCTCATGCTTTATACCACTAAATAAGATTATATAGTCTTCATTTCTTCATTATAAAATGCAAGGTCATTTACATTATTCATTCATGTATTCAATTGATTTTCCTTGTCTATTTATAACTATTATAGCACCAATTACTAGAATTGTCTTAACTATAAAACTAATTACAATACTTGTTAATGATCTATAATCATATACAGAGAAAGAAAGAATTGCTACTAACTGAATTGCAATTGCATACCAACTCCACATATAATTAATATTTTTCTTCATTGCGCCAAATGTTGCTACCATTAGGAATAGATTTAAAAATAAATCTAGTACTGCTGATAAGCCAAGTAATGCCCATACAATTTCTGGAGCATTAAATAATTGATTAAATGTGTCTACTAAAGAATCAATATTGCTTTCTGAAAGATTGCTTATTAAATTAGATATGAAATCTGTTGTAACTTCGCCCTGCTTTACAAGCACCTGTGCATTTACATAAAATGCTAAAATACTAATTCCGTAGCTAAAAATCCCCTGTCCAATTCCAAGTCCTAAACCTGCAAGATAAACGTCTCCTGGTCTTTCAAATCTTGAAATCATCATTTTTAAAACAAACCATCTTGCAATACCAATTCCAATTGCTAAAAATATGGCATTCACAAGATTATAAGCAGACTGATTATAAGTAAATGTATAATCTATACTTGGAACCATTGCTAATGCTGACACTATTAGCTGTGTAAAAATAAAACCAAACAAACCATAAGTCACAATTGAAAATAGCAATGGTAAAATTCTTCCATTCCATCTTCTAAACATAATAATTGCAGCAACAATTATAACTGAAAGAAATAATATTCCCCCTGCAGTTATAAAAGTCAAGACATCATTAGATAATGTCTTTCCTAAAAACACATCAAATTTTTCCATTTAATACGACCTTCCCTTCTTGTTTTGACTGCAAGTCTTCTTCAAAATCCATATAAAATAATAACAAAAAGATACCCTCACGTCTATTAAGGAATAATTAAAAAAAGAAGCTATATGAAAATCATATAGCTTCTCATCCTCTTTACTATCTTTTCCCAATATCTATCCCTTATCTTGTATCAACCTCTTTAAAGGTTAATATATACCTCGAGCTAAGCTTCGCTTTCTCATATGAGGCATTCTAGTGAATGATTAATTGAAAAAGGTACGTCAATAATCCCCCAGATTAGAGCTTAGTAACGTTAGTAGCTTGAGGTCCCTTAGCACCTTCTGTGATATCGAATTCAACAGATGCGCCTTCCTCTAATGACTTAAAACCTTCCATGTTAAGACCTGAGTAATGTACGAATACATCCTTTCCTGACTCATCAGAAATAAAGCCATAGCCCTTCTGGTTGTTAAACCACTTTACTGTACCTTTCATGTAATAGTACCTCCATAAAATATCTAGTTGTTCTTAATAAGTTAAGGTTCCCCTCCCTTAATAAAAATCCTTAATTATCGTAACACTCTATTTATTGTATGTCAATAAGATATAGTATTTATCATACTTTGTCCTTAATTTTATACAATAAAGTGTTAAAACTAAGCCACTAGTCTAAACATTTTTTCATCTTTAGCGCTCTCTTTAACATTAGAAGATACTAGGTAAATAACTCTACTAAGTTCAACTCCGTCTTTATCAATTTGAGCAACGGATATAATATCACCATCTTTAATTGATGCACCTTCAACCTTTAAAAGTCTATCGTTTATCTTTTGTGTGCTATATTTTTTACTATTTACTAGCACTGTTGAGTAGTCATTAAAGTAAGATCCTTCAACAAACAAATCACCTTCATACTCATAAGCATTAGTAATAGTTATATCATCAAGACCAAGTTTTAAATCAGTCTGCTTATATGGAGATTCGCCATTATAGATATCCTGATTTCCATAGAGAATATCGTATTCTAGGATTTTAAGATCCTTCAAATAATCTTCGCTATCCTTACTTAACTGATGATATTTAAAAATGTTACCCTGAGATATATTTAATCTGCTAAATACATAAGATGTAAGCTGATATGCCTCTAGGTTTACATTCTCCTTATCCATATCAAAATTACTCCACATAACATATTCAGTCTCATAAATACTATTATGCTTCATATCCTCATCCTTTAAATTAAAGGTTGGTAAATGATCACCATACATTACAAGCACAGTCTTCTCATCATAATTAGACAATTCATCTATTAACTGAGCTATGAATTTATCCATATCATGGGCCATATTAACATAATATTCAAAAGCCACTGTATTATCAGCATCAGGGAAATTCTTAATTGTAATTTCTGGTGTATAACCTTCAGGATATTCATTAGGATAATCACCATGTCCTTCTACTGAAATTGTATAAATATAGTCAGGACCTGTTGTTGAATCTAAGGCTTTTTTAATATATTTTGTAAGGATTTCATCCTTTGCCCAGTTTCCATTAGGTGTCTTGCTTATACCATCCATATATTCTACCGGTGTAAATGTGTCATATCCCAAACGAGAAAAAACCTTATTTCTTGTGTAGAAAGTCGCTGTATTATTATGAATTACATGAGCAGAATATCCTAAGTCCTTTAAAACATAGGCACTTGATTCGCATACCTTATTCTGAAGTGCTGTCTTATAAGGATACTCTCCAGGTCCAAAGTCATCTAAATTCATACCTGTCTGTACTTCAAATTCTGTATTAACTGTACCTGCACCAAATACAGGAACTGATAGGTATCCTGATGTGTATTCCTGCTGTAATTTATTAAATGTGGGCAATGCTTCTGATGAAAGCTCTAAACCCTTAATCTCTGTTGGATCAAAAAATGACTCTAACTGTAAAAAGATAATATTAGGTTCATCTTCTTCAGTAGTTGTTTCCACACTATCAATTGTTTCTTTAATACTATCTACATATTCTTCAGAATAATCAGAATCCTTGTGTACACCTCTATCTACCACTGATGTTGTGAAGCAGTAAACAAAGCCATAATTTTGGAAAGCATTAGATAAGTTACCAAAATCTGCCGCAATAATTTTATTAAGAAGTAATGTTGTAATAATGCCATATGTAAATAAAATTACAATTAAGCTTTGTCCTGCACCAAGGATAATAAACCTTTTTAAAGATAATTCTGTCTTAATTTTTCCTGTTTTTCTATACAAGAAAACTAATGCTACTATTACAAGAACAATAGCTAGTACTATAAATATCATATTAATTACTGTTAAATACATTGGTGCTACTTTTCTAGCATCGTCTAATACAAGAAAATCCATAGCAGTAAATGGAGTTTTTCTCACTGACTTAATTACAAAATTTGTAATAGATAAGCCTATCCAAATAATTGAAATTAAGGTATATATAAAGGTTCTTTTCTTAAATAACATACCAATACTTAAACAAGAAGTCACAATTAGCATATTAGCTAAGAAAATAACAGGATGTGTAAAAAGGAATGTAATTCCTGTTAGATTACGTCTATTAAAACATTCCACAATCATTGTCACTAATATAGCATAACAAAAGGGATGTAAAATATCATATGTCCAAATTTTATCAAAGATAGATTTTATTTTCTGCAGTACTTTGTTGTTCTTTAATTTTTCCATACATTCTCCTTTTTAAATACTTAGGGGCAGAAACATAAATGTTTCTGCCCCCCTATATAGTTTTATTTTGTCAACTTAAATGAACTCTTTAGTGAAACAATTCTGTTAAATACAGGAACCCCTTCCTTTGAATCCTTATTATCAACACAGAAATAGCCATTTCTTACGAACTGGAATTTATCTTCTGCCTTAGAGTTGATAAGCTCAGGTTCAACTATTGCATCTTTAATTATTGTTAATGAATTAGGATTTATATTCATAGAGCCATCCTCTTCGTTATAAACACCCTTCTCCTCATCAATAATATTCTCATATAATCTTACCTCAGCTTGTTTGCCCTCAGTTGCTGATACCCAATGGATAGTACCCTTAACCTTGCGGCCTTCAACATTTCCTCCTTTAGTTTCTGGATCGTAAGTACAATGAATTTCTGTAATTTTGCCATTCTCATCCTTCTTATAATCTACACACTTAAGAAGGTATGCATTCATGAAACGAACCTCATTACCTGGGAATAATCTAAAATATTTCTTAGGTGGTTCTTCCATAAAGTCTTCTCTTTCAATGTAAAGTTCTCTTGTAAATGGAACTTTTCTAGTTCCCATTTCAGGATTCTCCTGATTATTAGGAACTTCCATATATTCAACCTGACCCTCTGGATAGTTATCTACGATAACCTTAACTGGATCAAGTACAGCCATCATTCTCTTTGCCTTTGGCTTTAAGTCTTCTCTAATGCAATATTCAAGCATTGGATATTCAACAGCACCCTGTGACTTAGTAACGCCCACAAGCTTAGTAAACATCTTAATTGATTCAGGTGTAAAACCTCTTCTTCTAAGAGCTGCGATTGAAACAAGTCTTGGATCATCCCAACCATCAACTACACCATCTTCAACAAGCTTCTTAATATAACGCTTACCTGTTACTACATTCTCAAGGTAAAGCTTAGCAAATTCAATCTGTCTTGGAGGATTCTCATATTCAAGTTCTCTTACTACCCAATCATATAATGGTCTATGATCTTCGAATTCAAGAGTACAAATAGAATGTGAAACTCCTTCAATAGCATCTTCAATTGGATGAGCAAAATCATACATTGGATAAATGCACCATTTATCACCTGTTCTATGATGTGTCATATGAGCTACTCTATAAATAACAGGATCTCTCATGTTAATATTAGGACTTGCCATATCAATCTTAGCTCTAAGCACCTTAGTACCATCTTCAAATTTACCATTTTTCATATCTTCAAAAAGAGCTAAGTTCTCTTCAATTGATCTATCTCTATATGGTGAATTCTTACCTGGTTCTGTTAATGTTCCTCTATACTGTCTGATTTCTTCTGCAGAAAGGTCACAAACATATGCCTTACCCTTCTTAATTAACTTAACTGCTGCCTCATACATAGCATCAAAATAACCAGATGCAAACAATACATCTCCATGCCATTTAGCACCAAGCCATTCAACATCCTTCTTTATAGATTCAACGAATTCTTCCTTCTCCTTTGTTGGATTAGTATCATCAAATCTCAAATTAAACTGGCCATTATATTCCATTGCTAAACCATAATTTAAAAGTATAGATTTAGCATGTCCAATATGTAAATATCCATTTGGTTCAGGTGGGAATCTTGTAATAACCTTCTTACAATGTCCCTCGGCTATATCTTTATCAATAATTTGCTCTATAAAATTCTTGGAAACAACTTCGTTTTCCATAACTGTTCCTCCGTTTTCTAGCAAAATATGTTATATATTGCTTTCTTAATCATAAACTAGCTATTTTATTCTACTCCAAAACACTTATTTCGTAAAGAAATATATAAATTAATGTGTTGCCTGATCATACATTTCCTGTAATTCTGGAATTGTAAAATTATAATGTGAATTACAGAAATGGCAATTAACTTCAATTGGCTTGCCTTCATCAATCATCTTCTGGATTTCTTCCTTGCCAACACTAATTACAGCTTTACTTACTCTTTCTTTAGAGCAGTTACATTTAAATCCTGTCTCTATTGTATCAAGAATCTCTAAGTCCATATCACCTAAGATATGCTCAAGGATCTGCTCTGGTGTCATACCTTCTTCAAGCATATATGTAATTGACTTAATTGATTTAATTCTTTCTTCAAGCTTATCAATAAATTCTTCTGTAGCATTAGGCATTAACTGAATAATAAAACCGCCAGCTTCTCTTACTGTATTATCATGATTCATTAATACACCTAAGCCAACTGATGATGGAACCTGCTCACTTGTAGCAAAATAGTATGTTAAATCCTCAGCAATTTCACTTGTTATAAGAATAGTATCACCAACGTATGGTTCTCTAAGTCCAATATCCTTAATTACAGAAATAACACCAATACCAACTGCTCCTGCAACATCAATCTTACCATTTTTTAAAGGCAACATTACTTGTGGATTAGCCACTGTACCCTTAACTTCACCCTTAGCATTAGCTGTTACTGTCATTGCTCCAATTGGGCCATTTCCCTTAATTTGAATAGTAACAACATCACTATCATTTTTCATCATTGTACCCATCATAGCGCCACCTGTAAGTAATCTACCAAGGGCAATAGTTCCAATAGGACTCATGTTATGACGAGTTCTTGCCTCTTCAACTGTATTCTTACTTGTAATAGCAAATGCTCTAACCTGTCCATTTGCTGCAGTTGCTCTAACAATATAATCTTTCATATCTATTTTCCTTTCATCTAGTTATTTTCCTAAAACAAAATAAACTCTTTCAGAATTGATTTCCGGCTTATTATCTGTAAAAGCATCATAAACTGCTAAGATCTTAAGTCCTGCATTCTTAGCTGCCATCTCAACCTCTTCTAATTCAAAACCATGCTGAAAGTGTTGTTCTTCATATCTATTAAAACTTCCGTCTTCATTCATAACAAAAACGGCAAGATCATATTCATTATTTCTTTCTTCTTCGTTATAATAATTATCCCAAATAAAAGCAGATTCATCACGATTCTCTGCATATGTATTATCAGCTAGTATGTCTCTAAAAAAGTGAATAGTCTTTAAATCAAATACAAAAACCCCACCATCCTTTAGATTGTCAAATACACAGCTAAAAACCGATTCTAAATCACTAACTGTGGTAATATAGTTCATTGAATCACCAATACTTGTGAAAGCATCTACTTTATATGGTAACTCGAATTCTCGCATATCCTGACATGAATAAAAAATTTCCTGATTTGTTTCTAAAACCTTCTCAGATGCAATAGCTAACATATCTTCAGACATATCAATTCCTACAATATCATAGCCTTCCTTATCAAGCATTCTTGTAACAGTTCCTGTTCCACATCCCAAATCAACTACGCTGTGGCCTTTTTTTATACCATTAGCCTTTAGTAGTTCTATCATATATTGTCCCCATTCATCGTATGGGATATTATCCATGTATTCATCATACACGTATGCAAATGCAGTATATGCGTTCATTTTTACTCCTTTATAGAAAAAGGGAAATAGATACAAGATCAATTTCCCTCATAAATTTATCAAACCTTTTGGTCTATTATAGTCTGTTGGTATTATCTACCACAGCACTGCTTATACTTCTTACCGCTTCCGCATGGACATGGATCATTACGTCCAATTTTCTTACCTTCTCTTACATATGTACCAGAAGCCTTCTGCTTCTTGTAAAGGTCTTTTCTAACTTCTTCTGAAAGTAAATTATCCCATTCAGGAAGTTCATATAACCAGCTAGCCTTGCAACCTACCATGTTGTAATAAAGCTTCTCTCTATCATATTCAAGAGATACTTCTGTATCTTCTTCCATTGTTTCAATTGAATTTGGTGTAACTAATGAATCGTTAATACCATCTAAGAAACCTGTCATAAGTAAAACTTCAACACCAAACTTAGCAGCTAAATCCTTAACAGTTCCCTTAACTACCACATCAGGATTTCCAAGGATTTCCTTGTAAATTCTCTGTTCTTCTGTAAAATAAGCATTCCAGAAATTTTCAGCAGCCTGAGGATCTGCTTCTGTGTTGTATGCAAGATTTCTCCATGTTTCTAAAAGTGCCATGTTTAATACCTCTCTTTAAAATTATTAATCACATATTTTATTTTTAGGTAATCCAGGGACACCTCTCCAAACTACACTAAAAAAATCATCACTATGGAATTATAACATAGAATATTTTAAAAGCAAGCCATAAAAAAGAGGTAAAAAAAAGCATTACACTTATATTTTTACCTCTAAATCTTGTTAAATAATTGAATTGTAATTAGATCCAGTAATATGTGTATATCCTCCATCCTTTGAGTACATGCCTTGACTTGCAAGTTTAGCAAGAGCATTTACTGAATCATTATTAATCCTAGATGTGCTTGATTGAATCTGACTAGCAATAGAACCATCTGCTCCAAATACCGATTTTAAAACTCCAATATCCGCTTTATCAAGTACATCCTTATCAATTTCAATTGTATTATCACTTTTTACATTAATACCAGCCATGGATAAAACCTTGGCATTTATCTTCGTCTGATTAACCATATTAGCTGCTGTTCTAAGAGTTGTTGCACTTTCAGAATCTCCAGTTGATTTAATCAAGTCATTATAGTCATTTGCAAATTTAGAAACGGCTTTATAAATAGCATCTCTATCATAATCTGTGCTTTCTTTACCATCCTTGTCAACTACCGTTTTCTTTTCCCACATCTTTTGGTTTGCAAGTTCCTTTACATCTTTTATTACACTAGCTGATGCATCCTTAATCTTAGTTGTGTTCACCTTTTGAGTGGAAGTTTTAATATCATTTGAATTAGTTGTTTTTCCTTCCTCTGTGGCCTCTGTAGAATTCTCCTGATAATAGTTATTAAGCAGTTTCTTATATGAGCCGCTCTTAATAGAGCTTAGCGTGTTAAAATCCAGATTATAAATACCTGAATTTCCGCTATTAGACTGTGTTGGTGAAAACAAGCTAGCTATATTATTAATTCCTGACATCTTAACACCTCCTTGTATTAATACGTCTGGTTATCCTATTGTTACTAATACTATTATACCATATCTATACAAAATATCAATCATAAGTACTATTTTTCTATATCTTCGTTCTTAGATTTTCCTCTTAAAAATCTATAAGCAAGCATCATTGCATAGGCTACAACTGGCAATACTATATCTGTATATATAAGTCCTCTAAAAAGCGTGTTAGTCACTGGAGTATCTATAAACGAGATAACTAAAGTAGACAAAATTAACACTCCCCACAAAATCACAATAGTTAATGCCAATACTCTTTTTATTTTTCCATTTTTCATAATAGTTAATAAAGCATCCTTTCTCTACAAAATCTAACTTTTACAAGTATACACAATAAACTATTGCATAAGCAATGAAAAGATTATAATATTATGATAAACAGGACGTGTAACTTCATATAAAGACTTGCTAGATATCATATTTTATAGGTATATTGCCCTAAAAATCCTTGACTATAGTAATTGCTTATAGTATTTTATCTTAGCAAGTGAAAACCACTAGTTTTCGCTTCTACAAGCCGCCTAGCTATTTAACAGTTTATTAGCATGTTAAATAAGGCATTTTTGAAAAATTGTAAGAAATGAGGGTTCGCATATGGATCAATTAATGGAAATTTTATCAGAATACAACTCTGAAATTGACTTTGAGACTTATGAAGCTTTAGTAGACGACGAAATATTATTATATGATGATTTAGAAAGCTTAGCTAAGGAACTTAATGACGAATACGACATTAACATTACTCCTAATGATATTGTTCCTGAAAACTTCAATTCAGCAGAGTTAATCTGGGAATTAATTCAACGTTTATCAGAATAATCTTTATTCTAACATTAATAAAAAAGAAAGCAGGCAATGCCTGCTTTCTTTTTTATTGTTATAATTTTTAAAAGTGTCTGTCTTATCTTAATAATTATTTTCTCTTATAATTAGATACTCTATGGATAATTTCATGTCTTCCTGGACCGTTTGAAACCATTGTAATAGGAGCCTCAATTTCCTCTTCAATAGCTTCAATATAATCACGACATTCCTTTGGAAGATCTTCATACTTAGTAATTCCTCTAATTTCGCTCTTCCAACCCTTAAACTTCTTAAATACTGGTTTTGCATTTTCAAGCTGTGAAGTTGTAGGGAAGTCCTTAGTTACCTTTCCATCAATTTCATATCCTACACACATAGGAATTTCGTCTAAGTAACCCAAAACATCAATTACTGTAAGAGCAACTTCAGTTGTTCCCTGCATTCTTACACCGTAACGAGTTGCTACTGCATCAAACCAACCCATTCTTCTTGGACGACCTGTTGTAGCACCAAATTCGCCGCCATCACCACCACGGACTCTTAATTCCTGTGCTTCATCACCAAAAATTTCAGAAACAAATGCGCCTGCACCAACTGATGATGAATATGCTTTTACTACTGTTACAACATCCTTAATTTCTGCTGCTGGAATTCCTGCACCAATTGCGCCAAATGCAGCTAATGTTGAACTTGAAGTTACCATTGGATAAATACCGTGATCTGGGTCCTTTAATGATCCTAATTGACCCTCTAATAGAATCTTCTTGCCTTCCTTTAGGGCATTGTGAAGATATGCAGATGTATCACAAACATAAGGAGCAATCATCTCCTTATATTCCATAAGAGTATTAAAAATTTCTTCTTCCTTAAGAAGTGGAGCATGATATAAATGCTCTAACATAACATTTTTAAGAGTACATACGTTGGCGATCTTCTCCTTTAAAGCCTTCTCATCGCCAAATAATTCGCTAACCTGGAATCCAATCTTAGCATACTTATCTGAATAGAATGGAGCAATACCTGACTTTGTAGAACCAAAGGATTTACCTGCAAGTCTTGCCTCTTCATATGTATCAAAATCAACGTGATAAGGCATCATAATCTGTGCTCTATCAGATACCAAAATTTTAGGCATAGGTACATTTCTATCTGTTAAACTCTTTAATTCATTAATTAAATATGGAATATTTAGAGCAACTCCATTACCTATAATGCTTGTAGTATGATTGTAAAAAACACCAGATGGGAGTAGATGTAATGCAAATTTACCATAATCATTGATAATTGTGTGTCCTGCGTTACTTCCTCCCTGGAATCTTACGATAATATCAGATTCCTCAGCGAGCATATCAGTAATCTTACCCTTACCTTCGTCGCCCCAGTTAGCACCAACAATAGCCTTTACCATAGTTACTTCCTCCGTCCCGTTTTACGGGTATATTATATTATAGATTCATTTATTTAAATATAAATGAAACCGATATAGTCTTGTTTTTTTAACAAGACCACACCGGTTTATAATATCAAAACCTTGACAAATATGCAAGAAATAACGCGTAAAAACCACTTTTAAATTGAATGCTTAAATAAAGCTATTGAGGGGAATTGGACCCCCGACCTCTTCATTACCAATGAAGTGCTCTGCCACTGAGCTACAATAGCGAATCATAAAAAATCATAACATATTTAAGTTAATTTAGCAACTAAACTCTTCTTGTTTTTTAAGATTCATGTCCGATTTTTTCATAACTCAAATTCATAAATTTATAAATCTATTAATCTATTACATTTTTATTTTTCTTTTAATTCTAGTTAATGCATTATCTATAGACTTTGGGCTTTTTCCTAGAATCTTAGCAATCTGCTTATAATCATTTCCTGCAATATTAAGATTAAAAACCTCAACTTCAAGGTCACTTAATTTATTAAGAGCGTCAGTTCTTAAACTCTCCACTTCCTCTTTACTAAAATAGGCATATTCAGGATTGTAAAAATCATCAGCTTTTAAATTATCACCTATGGTTGTCTCCTCATCTTCATCCCCATTAATTGGAGAATCAAGGCTAACATAAGTATTAAGCGGCTTATTTTTTTGTCTATTAGAAGCTGTAATTGCATTAAGAATCTGGCGTTCAATACATATGTTAGCAAATGTGGTAAACTTAATATTTTTATCAGGGTCAAAATCTCTAACTGCATTAACTAGTCCAATCATTCCTTCCTGTATTAAGTCTTCCACATCTCCACCCGCTAAAAAGAGAGTGTTTGCCTTATAGGTAACTGCATCCTTATATCTTTCATATAGGACGCTTGCGGCTGCCTGATTATTATTGTTTCTATATTCTTCTACTAAAGCTTCATCAGTCAATGATGTCAATTTATCCATCTTTATCCTCTACTATAAAAAGATTATGCCATTCTCTGTCTTACAATTTCATAAGCTAATACACCTGCTGCAACTGAAGCATTAAGGGAATCAATATCACCCTTCATTGGAATTGATGCTATAAAATCACATTTTTCCTTAACAAGTCTGCTTACTCCATTACCTTCATTTCCTATTACTAAGCCAATTGGTCCCTTTAAATCAAGATTATACATAGTCTCTCCGCCCATATCAGCACAAACAAACCATAAACCTTCTTTTTTTAGTTCTTCAATTGTCTTAGAAATATTAGTTACCTTAGCTACTGGTGTGTAATTAATAGCCCCTGCTGATGTCTTAGCTACTGTTGCAGTTAAACCTACTGCTCTTCTTTTTGGAATAATTACACCGTGTGCACCTGCCTGATTTGCAGTTCTAATAATTGCACCAAGGTTATGTGGATCTTCAATTTCATCTAAGATAAAAATAAATGGATCCTCACCTTTGTCTCTTGCGTTAGCTAATATATCTTCTACACTTGCATAATCATATGCTGCACCAATGGCTACTACGCCCTGGTGACGATTTGTACCTGATAATCTATCAAGTCTTTCCTTATCAACAAAATTAATAATGCAATCTGTCTTCTTAGCTTCTCTAATAATAGTCTTAATTGGACCATCGCTTGATCCATCTAAAATAAATAATTTATCTATAGTCTTACCTGATCTAAAGGCCTCTAAAACCGCATTACGACCTTCAAATGTTAATTCCTTATATCTCATTTGTCCTCCTATTGGTTGGCTTTCTTGTCTTCATCTCATCTAATTCAAGTCCGATTTTTACAAGTTCAACCAATCTATCAAATTGATTTGTTAAATACAAATATCCTACTAAAGCCTCAAAACCAGTTGCTCTTCTATAATCTGTAATTGACGCATTCTTAGCCGAAGTATATGACTTAGCATTACGTCCTCTTTTATATATTGCCTCTTCATCTTCAGTAAGCAAAGCTTCTAGTCCACCTATCATGATGGACTGTGCCTCTGCCTTTACTAGTGACGATGCTTGTTTATTCATCTTATTTACCTGAGTATTACCCTCTGATACAATCATAGTCTTAATGATTAAATCATAGGCGCAATCTCCAATATAAGCTAATACAAGAGGAGATAATTGTCTTGGATTAGTCTCCTTTAAATTTAAGCCCTCAATTATAGACTTTGTAAAACTTAAGCTCTCTTCCATCTTACACCTTCTCTTGTATCTTCAAGAACAATGCCCTTTGATAACAATTCATCTCTAATCTCATCAGCTCTTGCAAAATTTTTAGCTTTTCTTGCTTCCTGACGTTCCTTAATAAGATTTTCAATATCTGCATCAAGTAATTCTTCTGACTTAACTACCTTAAGACCTAAAATATCTGAAAGAGTAACGATTGATTCTCTTAATTCCTTGATAAATTCCTTACTTGAGTTAGCATTTGCATTAGAATTAGCAAGCTTAACCATATCAAAAATTGCAGAAATAGCATCTGCTGTATTAAAGTCATCATCCATAGAAGCTTCAAACTTATCCTTGCAAGTCTTAACTTCTGCAAGCACCTTAGTTTCTTCTTCTGTAAGAGCTTCGTTTGTTACTACATTTGCCAATTCATCAAGATTAGAAACTGCTGTCATAATTCTATCTAAACCATTCTTTGCTGATTCCATAAGTTCACGGCTAAAATTAATTGGATTACGATAGTGGGCGCTAAGCATAAAGAATCTAAGCACACCTAAATCGTAATGTTCGGCTATATCTCTTACTGTAAAGAAGTTGCCTTCTGACTTTGACATCTTCTTGTTATTAATATTAAGGAAAGCATTATGCATCCAGTATCTTGAGAATTCTACACCATTGCAACATTCAGACTGTGCAATTTCATTCTCATGATGAGGGAATATTAAATCCTCACCACCTGCATGAATATCAATTGTATCGCCAAGATACTTCTTAGCCATAACTGAGCATTCAATATGCCAGCCTGGTCTTCCCTGTGACCACTCAGCTTCCCAATATGGTTCCCCATCTTTTTTAGGTTTCCATAATACGAAATCAAGTGGATCTTCCTTTTCATCAGCACCTGAAACCTTTAATGCATGAGCCTCATCTCTATGTCCTGCCTCTAAATCATCGATATTCTTCTTAGATAATTTACCATACTGATCAAAAGAACGTGTCTTGAAATAAACTGTTCCATTCTTAGCATAAGCATGACCCTTCTTAATAAGTGTTCCAATCATATCTAACATGCCTGGAATTTCCTTAGTAGCTAAAGGATGTGTTGTAGCTGGCTTAATATTCATGCCCTCCATATCCTTCTTACACTCAGCAATATATCTTTGACTAATTACATCAGCAGTTGTACCTTCTTCGTTAGCCTTCTTAATAATCTTGTCGTCTACATCTGTAAAATTTGATACATAATTTACTTCGTAGCCCTTATATTCAAAATATCTTCTTACTGTATCAAACACTATCATTGGTCTAGCATTACCAATGTGAATTAAGTTATAAACTGTAGGTCCGCAGACATACATTCTAACCTTTCCTTCTTCAATTGGAACAAACTCTTCTTTTTTTCTTGTTAATGTATTGTAAATCTTCATTTTATTACCTTCCTAAAAAACTCTCTAGTTTATAATCATATGATCTCTATTTTCTGCCACCTGTTTTTCAAGTTTAGCCAATCTCTTTAGTATACGTTCATTCTCGTCCTTTAGTTTACAGAATTCTGCTGCCACTGGATCTGGTAATGTAACCTGATCAAGATTTTCAATCATGCGCTTGCAATCCTGAACAACAACCTTACCTGGTATACCAACAACTGTACTGTCATCAGGTACATTTTTTACAACTACAGAGCCTGCGCCAATCTTACAATTATTGCCTATAGTTATATTACCTAAAACCTTAGCTCCAGCACCAACCATAATATTATTGCCTAGTGTTGGATGTCTTTTACCATGCTCCTTACCTGTACCACCTAAGGTAACTCCCTGATACAAAGTAACATTATCGCCAATAATTGCTGTTTCACCAATAACAACACCATGACCATGATCTATAAAGAAACCTTCCCCAATAACCGCACCTGGATGAATCTCTATTCCTGTCTTTCTTGCAGCTCTTTGAGATATTTTTCTTGCTCTATAAAAATGGCCTTTTTCATATAACTTGTGAGCTTTTCTATAATAATAAATCGCCCAAAAACTTGGATATAATAAAACTTCAAGGTTGCTTCTTATAGCCGGATCCTTCTTTTTTATTATTTCAGTTTCTTGCTTAATATATTTAATAAAATTCATAATAATCATTCCATTCCATTTATAACTAATCTAATTAGATTCTCTACGTGGACAAGAGCCACAACCACCACAGCTACTACAGTTTGTCATATCTGATTCGCCATAAATATAATTATCAACGGATGAAATAGATGCTATGGCCTGTGAAGAAATGCCCTCTCCACTGCCTGTAAAACCTAAGCCTTCTTCTGTTGTTGCCTTTACATTAACTCTATCAACAGAAATATTTAATACCTTAGCAATATTCTCTCTCATTGTGTCAATGTATGGTCTCATCTTAGGCTTTTGTGCAATAATTGTTGCATCAACATTTTCTATGATAAAATTCTTCTCATCTACCATACGAGCGGCTTCACTTAATAGCTTTAAACTATCAGCGCCCTCATATCTTGGATCTGTATCAGGAAAATGCTTTCCGATATCTCCAAGCGCTGCTGCACCAAGAATTGCATCTGTTATTGCATGAAGAAGCACATCAGCATCTGAATGGCCAAGTAAACCCTTATCATATGGAATTTCTACACCGCCAATTATAAGCTTTCTACCTTCAACTAACTTGTGTACATCATATCCCATTCCAACTCTCATTAGTACTTCCTCCTTTATCTAAAAATATCTATTGCAATAATTCCTTATTATAGTTTAGAGTATGTCAAAAAACATCTCTAACCTTATAAGTAAAACATATTTTTCTAAACTTATCAAGACATAAGAAATGCAAGGAGTGTTAATTATTTATAAAGCAGGTAAAGCTACGTAAAAATAAAAGTATGCAACAAAAAAGCAGGTCTTTCGACCTGCTAAATCTAGTAGCGAGAGAGGGATTTGAACCCACGACACCACGGGTATGAACCGTGTGCTCTAGCCAACTGAGCTATCTCGCCATATTAAATTGATAAGCTTTCGTATTGAGTGGGGCCTACAGGGCTCGAACCTGTGACCCTCTGCTTGTAAGGCAGATGCTCTCCCAGCTGAGCTAAGACCCCAAGCTTATCGACTCAAGTGTTAAGCACTTGCGACTTGCTTAGTATATAACAAATCACTCTTTTGTGTCAAGCATTTTTTGAATTTTTTTCGAAAAAAGTCAGTATTTATCAATACTTTAGTATATATAGTGCCTTTTTATTTCTATCTTTTCCTTAGCCTCATGTTCTATCTCTTTCCCATCAGCTAACTTTAAAGTTCCCTTAAAATCAGGAATTATCTCGGCTGTGTATGCATTTTCCTTCCAAGAAATATTAACAGTATAAGCGCCCCTAGCCCTAAGTCCGTAAACCTTACCCTCTTTCCATGCCTTTGGAAGTGCTGGCAAAATGTTTATAAAGCCTTCATGACTTTGTAGTAGCATTTCTGAAATTCCCGCAATACTGCCAAAATTTCCATCAATCTGAAATGGTGGATGATTGTCTAAAAGGTTTGTAAGCGTGGATTTTTCAAGAAGAGCAACAATATTTTCCCAAGCCTTATCACCATCAAGAAGTCTTGCCCACATGCAGATTATCCAAGCCCTACTCCAACCTGTGTAACCACCACCATTGGCAAGTCTTCGCTCTAGGGTATTTCTTGCAGCCGTAAAAATTTCCGACTTATCTGGCATTGTCTGACCTGCCTTATCTAGCTTTACTTGGGTTTGAGCTGCTTTTGATTTTATCTGGCTTCCAGGGTATAGAGCAAAGAGGTGGGAAATATGTCTATGACCTAAATCTATCTCCTCATAATCTCTTATCCACTCTTTAATAAGTCCATTTTCTACAACTATTGGATGAAGCTTTTCCACAAAATCCTGATATTTTTTAGTTTCTTTCCCCAAAGCTTTCTCACATATACACAAATCTTTCATTAACTCATATGTAATCTGAGCATCCATAGCAGCACAATTGGTTAGGGTTCCCTTTTTCTTATCCTTTGTTAAATACTTATTTTCCGGGGAAACTGAAGGACTAACATAATAAAAACCATCCTTATTTTTCTGCATCGTTTCCATAAGGAATTTCGCTGCCTCTTCCATAATGACCACATTTTCTCTTAAAAAATCAAGATCCTTAGTGAAGAAATAATGCTCGGCAATATGTAGACTTAACCAAGCCGCTCCCATCTGCCAGTAGGTAGACGCACCATAAGTGTCTTGTGGCGCACAATCTCCCCATAGGTCTGTATTATGATGTGCCACAAAACCATCAGCATTATACATTTCCTTAGCCACTTCTTTTCCCTTCGGAAGCATCCTAAATAAATGATCAAAAAGAGGCTTGTGTAAATCAGATAAATTAAGGCTTTCTGCCGGCCAATAATTCATCTGGGTATTAATATTTATGGTAAATTTACTATCCCATGCAGGTAAAAAATCCTTATTCCATATTCCCTGCAAATTAGCTGGCAAACTGCCCTCTCTTGAAGAACTAAGAAGTAAGTATCTGCCAAATGTAAAATAAGTATTTATTAGGCCTAAATCATCCTTTTTTTCCACAAATCTTTTTAAACGTAAATTAGTAGGCATATATTCTAATTCATCTTTAGAAGTTGTATCGCTCTTTAATTCTAAATAACAACGCTTCATATATTGGTTAAAATCAGACATATGCTCTTTCTTTAAGATTTCATAATCCACCTTGCTAGCCTTATCAACCCATTCTAGAGCCTTAGCCTTTGGATCTTCATATCTATAACTTGTGGCTGCTGCTAAATAAAGCTTAAATTTTCCACCTGCTTTAATTAAAGAATTTCTTGCACAAACTTCCTCTCCAAGCACTCTACAAACTGCCACATAACTAACTCCACCATCTCCTGTTTGACCAGATAAGACAATAGTGTTATTGTCGATTTTTTCCAATTTGCTTAAATATCTATCCCTGCGCATTAAGATTCTAGAAGGCTCACCCTCAAAATCCATAACCAGCACTCGACTAGGATTAGATATGAAAATTTCTCGTTTATATTTACGATTATCATGTCCATTATATTCAACTTTCATAATTCCATAATCAAGATCTAGTTCTCTTTTATAGTTATGATTTTCTATCTCTAACTTGGACATATCCTTATCATTAAGCCAGCGCATTCCATGCAAGCTCTGCAATTCGT
The DNA here is from genome assembly GCF_000702205.1 of Lachnospira multipara LB2003. Lineage (GTDB taxonomy): Bacteria > Bacillota > Clostridia > Lachnospirales > Lachnospiraceae > Lachnospira > Lachnospira multipara_A. The sequence goes on from NZ_JNKW01000012.1 coordinate 38,520, forward strand.
AAGAGCTTTCTTGCTGAATTAATAAGTCACATAAGGGTTCGTAATGACACTGGGAATCTGGACAAGCTGCAAAGGTTTCATCTGCAAGTATCTGCGCCTCATCTAGTTTGTCCTCTTCTAATAATTCTCTAATTTTAGGAATAGATTCCCTAGCATCAGGATTTACACGATTCTTAAATCCTCCATACCATAAGCTATCCTCGTTTAAACTTAAACGTTCAATCCCTGTTCCCCCAAAAACCATAGCCCCTAAAAAACCATTTCCTAAAGGTAATGCCTCATTCCAATTTTTCGCTGCTTCCTCATAAAATAAAGATTTCATCTTATCTTTCCCCCCAATAAGAATCTTGTAAGAATCTCGTTAAATAAAGTATATAGTTAAATCTTAAATAGTATGTGGGATAAATGCAAGCAAAAAAAGAGGCGATTTCTCGCCTCTTTAAAGATGTGCTTTGCAAAGCAAATCCAGCTATACCTTGTAAGCTGCAAGCAGCTTACGGGCGCTTGCCCCCGCATAGCGGGGCCCAACGTAAATCTTCACTGGTTTTTCGTACCTTGTATCGTGCTTTGCACGATACGGGCGCTGGCTTTGCGTAGCAAATCCAGCTACACTAAACATTAATCTCTGCTGTCATGCCAAGTAAATCTTTATTAGCTTCAAGGATTGGATTGATTACTTCTTCTAGATATTCATCAACCTGTTCTCTTGAACGACCTACGTAGTTGATAGGTTCCATCTTAGCCTGAAGTTCTTCCATTGTTACATGGAATGATGGGTCTGCAGCAATAAGTTCAAGAAGGTTGTTATCAAGGCCTTCTTCCTTAACTCTTCTACCTGCGATCATTGATAATTCTCTGATCTTCTCATGCATAACCTGTCTGTCTTCACCAGCCTTAACAGCATCCATCATGATGTTTTCTGTAGCCATGAATGGTAATTCTGCCATAAAATGACGAAGAATAACCTTATCATAAACCTTAAGGCCATCTGTAACATTAAGAAGTAAGTCAAGAATACCATCAACAGCTAAGAAGCCTTCTGGTACTGATAATCTCTTATTAGCTGAATCATCAAGAGTTCTTTCAAACCACTGTGTTGATGAAACAATTGCTGGATTAAGAGCATCAGCAATAACGAAATCTGCTAATGAAGCAATTCTTTCACTTCTCATTGGATTTCTCTTATAAGCCATAGCTGATGAACCAATCTGACTCTTTTCAAATGGTTCTTCAACTTCCTTTAAATGCTGTAATAATCTAATATCATTAGACATCTTATGAGCTGAAGCTGCAATACCTGCAAGAACGTTAAGAACTCTTGTATCAACCTTACGAGAGTAAGTCTGACCAGATACTGGAACACAAGCATCAAATCCCATCTTAGCAGCAATCTTCTTATCAATCATACGAATCTTATCATGATCACCATTGAATAATTCTAGGAAAGAAGCCTGTGTACCTGTTGTACCCTTACAACCAAGTAACTTCATTGTTGAAAGAACGTAATCTAAATCCTCAAGATCCATTACAAATTCATTCATCCATAAAGTAGCTCTCTTACCTACTGTTGTTGGCTGTGCTGGCTGAAAATGTGTAAATGCAAGTGTTGGCTGTGCCTTATATTCCTTTGCGAATTTAGCTAATTCAGAAATGACATTAATAAGCTTTTTTCTAACAAGCTTTAAGCCTTCTGTCATGATGATAACATCTGTATTATCACCTACGTAACAAGATGTAGCGCCTAAGTGAATGATGCCCTTAGCCTTTGGACATTGTAAACCGTAAGCATAAACATGCGACATAACATCATGTCTAACTTCCTTTTCACGCTTTCTAGCATCTTCGTAGTTGATATCATCCTTATGAGCCTTTAATTCTTCAATCTGCTCATCAGTAATATCAAGACCAAGTTCTTTCTCAGTTTCAGCAAGAGCAATCCATAACTTTCTCCAAGTCTTAAACTTCATATCTGGAGAAAAAATGTACTGCATCTCCTTACTAGCATATCTTTGTGCAAGTGGTGTCTGATAAACGTCATTCATTGTTTAAATCCGCCTTCCCTTAATAAACTTTTTAAACTTTGCCACTTATTAGCAGCTTTTTTCCTTATAATTAACCCATTTCTCCTCTAATATCAATCTTAGGAGGATCAATTGGATAATTACCTGTAAAGCAAGCATCGCAAATATCTTCTCTACCGCCAATCATTTCTGAAAGTCGTGTAACATCAAGATATCCAAGCGAATCTGCTCCAATCATCTTACATATTTCATCAACTGAATGACCAGAAGCAATAAGCTGGTCTTCTGATGGAATATCTGTTCCAAAATAGCATGGATGCAAGAATGCAGGTGAACTAATACGTACATGTACTTCCTTAGCTCCCGCAGCCTTAAGTAAACTAACAATTCTTGCAGATGTTGTACCACGAACGATGGAATCATCAATCATTACAACTCTCTTACCATTTACAGCTTCCTTTAAAACATTAAGTTTAACCTTAACAGAAGATTCTCTCTCGCCCTGCTTAGGCTTAATAAATGTTCTACCAACATAGTTGTTTTTAATAAAAGCGTTACCATATGGAATTCCTGATTCCATTGAATAACCAAGAGCTGCAGGATTTCCTGATTCAGGAACACCAACAACTAAATCAGCTTCTACAGGATGTGTCTGAGCAAGAATTTTTCCTGCAATAATTCTTGATTCGTAAACGCCCATACCATCGATTTTACTGTCTGGTCTAGCAAAATAAATATATTCAAAAATACATCTTGCATGTTTTTCCTGACATAATGTCTTATCACTAAAAATACCTTCTGGTGTAATAGTAACAACTTCGCCAGGTTCCACATCTCTTACAAACTCAGCTCCAACAGTATCTAGAGCGCAAGTTTCAGAAGATAAGAAATAAGTGTTGTCTCTCTTACCGATACATAAAGGTTTAAAACCAAATGGATCTCTAGCACCAATAAGTTTTTTAGGACTCATAACTACTAAGGAATAAGCTCCCTTAATTCTTCTCATGGCATTTCTTACTGATAATTCAACAGTTGGTGCGTATAATCTTTCTCTTGCTATTAAATATGCTATAACTTCTGAATCAATAGTTGTTTGAAAAATCGCGCCAGTGTACGATAGTTCTTCTCTTAACTCAACAGCATTAAGAAGGTTTCCGTTGTGAGCCATACCAAGTGTACCCTTAACATAGTTAATTACAAGAGGTTGAGCATTTTCACGTACTGAACTTCCTGCTGTTGAATAACGTACATGTCCTACGCCAATATCGCCCTTTAATTTTGAAAGATTTTCACTATTAAAAACTTCATTAACAAGGCCCATGTCTTTATAGCATTTTACACCCTTAGGTCCATTAGTGTCCCCAACTGCAATACCAGCACTTTCCTGGCCTCTATGCTGAAGTGCAAAAAGGCCGTAGTAAATTGTGGATGATACATCTCTGCCATCGATGTCATATGCGCCAAAAACGCCACATTCATCATGAATTACGTCCCCATCACAATCATCATTACGATTAAGGAGAAACTCATTCATTTTGCAGCTATCACCACATTTTTTACAATCGTTTTTACAAAAACCCATATTTCCTCCATTCATAGTGGATTACTTAGAAAATTCCTTACCTGTAAGCATAAGGTAAGCTTCCTTATATTTATCTACTGTCTTAGTGATTACATCTTCTGGAAGAAGGTAGTCACTATCTGGATTTGCCTTTAACCAATCTCTTACAAACTGCTTATCAAATGATGGCTGACTCTTACCAGCTTCATAGCCTTCTACTGGCCAGAATCTAGAGCTATCTGGTGTAAGCATTTCATCACCAATTACAACTTCGCCATTTTCATCTAAACCAAATTCAAACTTAGTATCAGCAATAATAATGTCCTTTGTTAATGCATATTCTGCGCACTTTTTATAAATTGCAATTGTAGCGTCTTTAATTTTTGTTGCATATTCGTTTCCATGACCCGGGAATTTTTTTTCAAGAACTTCGATGCTCTTTTCAAAAGAGATATTTTCATCATGATCACCAATTTCTGCCTTTGTAGAAGGAGTATAAATTGGTTCTGGTAATTTTTCAGATTCTTTAAGACCTTCTGGTAATTTAATACCACAAACTGTTCCATTTTCCTTATAGCTAGCCCATCCGCTACCTGTAATATATCCTCTTACAATACATTCAATAGGAAGCATTGTTAACTTCTTAACCTTCATGCTTCGTCCCTTGTAATCTTCATTTTGGAATTGTTCTGGCATATCAGAAACATCTGTAGAAATCATATGATTATTAATAACGTCTTTAGTAAAATCAAACCAGAACTTAGACATTTGAGTAAGGATAGCACCCTTATCTGTAACCTTATTCTTTAAAATATGATCGAACGCTGAGATTCTATCAGTCGCCGCTATGATTAGCGAATCTCCATTATCATAAACTTCTCTGACTTTTCCTTCGTAGAGTAACTTTAACTTCTCCATTAATGTGCCCATCCTTTTCTTTTATTAAATTTTTAGTAACTTTTGTTACTGTCGCACCCTTTACGGGATTTAAAAATTAATAAACAATTACTTAAGCCGAATAATTGCTTACTAACAAGGTTTATAGGTTTAAACCTTTCGTGGCGCAAATCTCACTCATTATATCAAGTAAACTTACAGCACACGACAAAAATTATATAACAGCCTATGTTTAAAATCAATAGATATTTCTCATGGAATATACGAGAAAATTCACATTTTATGCGGGTTTGTGAGCGTTTTTGCTTGGGCTTGCAAAATTTTAGTCAAAATAGTATCATAAAATCAAGATAACTAGTTTCGTGTAACTCTAATTTAAAAAAACAACAAATATTGGAGGATATAATATGAACGATGGAATCGAAAAAAGAAGACATAGGCGTGTAGAAGCTGACTTAAAACTTGTTGTATCAACACTTTTTAAGCAGAACAACGTTAAAATTCAAAATGTAGACTCACCAATTCGCGTTATTAACATTTCAAAAAGCGGTATCGGTTTTGAATCTCAAAGCGTTTTCCCTATTGGTTTTTATTTCAATGCTGCCCTAAGACTTGGTGCTGAAGACAGCGTACTTTATTGCGTTGTTAAAATCATTAGATGTCAGCAATTAGAAAATTCTGATTATTATTCTTATGGTTGTGAATTTGTTGGTATGTCTTCGATTCTTGATTACATCTTTGAAGACTATGAAGATGAGATTGATGCCAAGACTAAATAAATTAATAAAAGACATGGATAACACTATTATTTATAGTAATTATCCATGTCTGTTTTTTTATTTAGAATAAATTCAAATTAGTTATTAAGTAATTCCTTAAGTAATTTTGTAACCATACCTGGGTTAGCCTTTCCTTGCATTGCCTTCATAGTCTGACCAACTAAGAAACCAATAGCCTTTTCCTTACCACCCTTGTAATCAGCTACTGACTGAGGGTTGTTTGCAATTACCTGCTCAACTGTTGCACGAAGTGCTCCCTCATCGTTAACCTGCTTAAGTCCGTGTTCCTTAACGTAATCGTCTGGATCAACCTCACCATCAAAGATAGCCTCAAAGACTTCCTTAGCAGCATTACTATTAATTTCGTTCTTATCTGTAAGTTCGATAATTCTAGCAAGTGCCTCTGGCTTAAACTTAATATCTACAGAGTCTAACTGACGTTCCTTTAAGATACGCATTGTTTCTGCGATTAACCAGTTAGAAACCTTCTTAGGATTGTTGCAAATAGCAACTGTAGCCTCAAAGATATCAGCTAACTTCTTAGAATCAGTAATCTGTTCAATATCGTAATCTGGAAGGCCAAATTCTTCCTTGTATCTTAACATCTTAGCATCCTTAAATTCTGGCTGTTTAGCCTTAATTTCATCCAAGAATTCTTCTGTGATATGAATTGGAACAAGGTCTGGATCTGGGAAGTATCTGTAATCCTGTGCATCCTCTTTAGAACGCATAGCATATGAATATTCCTTATCATCATTCCAACGTCTTGTTTCCTGAGTTACTCCTTCTCCTGACTCAATTAAGTCAATCTGACGAGCGCGCTCATTTTCAATAGCTCTTTCAATAGCAGAGAATGAATTTAAGTTCTTCATCTCAGTTCTTGTACCAAATTCAGTTGCTCCCTTTTCACGTACTGAAAGGTTAACATCGGCTCTCATAGAACCTTCCTGAAGCTTACAATCTGAAGCACCAAGATACTGAATTGTGTTACGAAGCTTTGTAAGATATGCAACAACTTCCTTAGCTGAACGCATATCAGGTTCTGATACGATTTCAATAAGAGGTACACCAGATCTGTTGTAATCAACAAATGATACATCCTCCCATTCATCATGAATAAGCTTACCAGCATCCTCTTCCATATGGATTTCATGGATTCTGATTTCCTTAGTAGAACCATCTTCTAATTTAATGTCCACATGACCATTTCTACAGATTGGTAAATATAACTGAGAAATCTGGTAATTCTGTGGATTATCAGGGTAGAAATAATTTTTTCTATCAAATTTACAATCTCTTGTAATATCACAATTAGTAGCAAGACCAACTGCTGTTGCGTATTCAACTACCTTCTTGTTTAAAACAGGAAGGGAACCTGGCATACCTGTACAAACTGGACAAGTATGTGTATTAGGAGCTCCACCAAATTCAGTAGAACAACCACAGAAAATCTTAGTTTTAGTTGCAAGCTCAACGTGAACTTCCAAACCAATGACTGTCTCGTATTCTTTCATTTATACACCCTTCCTTTCTAAAATTTTATTTCGCCTCTTGCGCATTCATAAGCGTAAGCAGCACGAATAATATTGTCTTCTCTGTAGCAATCACCAATTAACTGTAAACCAATTGGAAGACCGTTGCTTGCCTTACCACATGGAAGTGAAATACCAGGAAGAGAAGCTAAGTTTACTGAAATTGTATAAATATCAGATAAATACATTTTAATAGGATCTGCAAGAGATGAACCAAGCTTTGGTGCTGTTGTTGGAGCAACAGGTCCAAGGATTACATCGTATTTTGCAAATGCTTCATCAAAAGCCTTCTTAATAAGAGCCTTAACTCTTAAAGCCTTTAAGTAGTAAGCGTCATAGTAACCTGAGCTAAGTACGAAAGAACCAAGCATGATTCTTCTCTTAACTTCTGGTCCAAAACCTTCAGAACGAGTCTTTTTATACATGTTATGAAGTCCATCGTATTCTGCTGCTCTATGACCATACTTAACACCATCGAATCTCTCTAAGTTAGATGATGCTTCTGCAGCAGCAATTGTATAGTAAGTAGGAATTGCGTAGTCTACAAGGCTTAAATCAAACTCTTCAACAATAGCACCCTTTTCTTCTAATACCTTAGCTGCCTTAAGAACTGCTTCTTTAACCTCTGGATCAAGACCTTCTCCAAAATAATCTCTTGGAATACCAATCTTCATACCCTTAACATCATCAACTAAGCTGTCTGCAAAGTTGTATTTTTCACGACCAATAGATGTTGAGTCCTTATCATCCTTGCCTGCAATAGCATCAAGAATTAAGGCACAGTCTGTAACATCCTTAGTTAAAGGGCCAATCTGATCAAGAGATGAACCGTAAGCAATAAGACCATATCTAGATACTGTTCCGTATGTTGGCTTTAAACCAACTACACCACAGTAACCAGCTGGCTGTCTAATTGATCCACCTGTATCTGAACCAAGAGCTGCAAAAGCCTCATTAGCAGCTACAGCAGCAGCAGAACCACCTGATGAACCACCAGGTACATGTTCTGTATTTCTAGGATTCTTAGTAGCACCATAGAATGAAGTTTCTGTTGTAGAACCCATAGCAAACTCATCCATGTTAGTCTTACCAATAACTACAGCTCCAGCTTCTTCAAGCTTAATTACAGCTTCAGAAGAAAAAGTAGGAACAAAATTTGATAAAATCTTAGATGAACATGTTGTAAGCATATCCTTAGTACACATGTTATCCTTAATAGCAACAGGAACACCAGCTAAAGGACCTGTAAGCTTACCAGACTTAATGTCTTCATCTGCCTTTTTAGCCTTAGCTAGGGCAGCTTCTTTATCTACTGTAACATACGCATTAATCTCAGATTCAGAACTTTCAATCTGCTTAAGAACAGCTTCCATAGCTTCAACAGCTGTAGTTTCACCAGACTTAATAGCAGCTGAGAGTTCATGCGCTGTTAAATTAAGTAAATCCATAATCTTCCTTTCTTGAAACAATGTTTGTTATGCTTGCGTGCGAAACGGTGGGCGCCTGCGTCGTCTCTATTCCTTCTTAAAAAACACGCTTTCGCTTGCTGTAGCTCGTAGCGCTAGTAAATTTTCTTTATCGCTTACGCTCTAAGAAAATAACTAGCGACGGCTACAGGACAGTTTTTACAAAGGATAGAGACCTCTACAGGCCACATCCCCGAGACTTCACGCATCCCTTAACAAAAAACTTTCAAACAAGTAAAAACTATAGGTAGATTGGGAAACAAAACCATGATGTGATGTTTTTACCATTTAAATTAGAGTTTCTTCAACCCTAGTTTTTATCTTGCTTTCAAACTTCTCGTTTCACTTTATATTTTATGATTCAACAGTCTTAGGAACTATAAATCCTGACTCATTATGTTCTGGAGCGTTCTTTAGAGTTGCCTCGCTACCATCACCATTAGTTACAACATCTTCTCTCATTACATTGTTAACTGGGAATACATGCGACATAGGCTCAATACCAGTAGTATCAAGTTCACCAAGCTTATCAATGTAATCAAGCATATCTGCCATATCCTTCTTAGCAGCTTCCTTCTCTTCATCAGAAAGCTCAAGCTTAGCTAAGATACCAACGTAATCAATAGTCTCATCACTAATAACATTAGCCATAAAAAAGTTCCTCCTTTCAAAATCTAAACTCACACAGGCAACCGCGAAGCCAGTTGCCGTCATATTCACACCTTCACTTCTTCACCATACAGGCAAACAGCGAAGCGTTTTTGCCATCATCCAAACTCACGCAGGCAACCGCGAAGCCAGTTGCCGTCATACTCGCGCCTTCACTTCTTCACCATACAGGCAAACAGCGAAGCGCTTTTGGCGTCATCCAAACTCACGTAGGCAACCGCGAAGCCAGTTGCCGTCATACTCACACCTTCACTTCTTTCACCACACAGGCAAACAGCGAAGCGCTTTTGCCGTCACACTAGCACCCTCACGCAGCTGGGGATTAGCGGAGTGGCGGGGTTTTGAGCAAATGAAGTAGTCTTTCTAAAAGACAATTCTAACCGCGTCGCTAGTTAGAATTTTCAAGCCTGAAAAGCGAAGAAAAATCTTATCTAGCGCTACGTGGTTAGCTTAGCGTGAGCGTGTCTTTTAAAAGACTGACTTCATTTGCTCCCCTCCCGTTTGCCTCTTTTAATCTCTAACCTTAATATGTACCTCACGTAACTGCTGCTCTGTTACTTCATTAGGAGCACCGCACATTAGATCCTGAGCTGTACCACTCATTGGGAATGCAATAACTTCACGGATATTTTCTTCATTACGAAGTAACATAAGCATTCTATCAACACCAGGTGCCATACCAGCGTGTGGAGGTGCACCAAACTGGAATGCATTATAAAGAGCACCAAACTTAGCCTTTAATACTTCTTCATCATAGCCAGCAATTTCAAATGCCTTAACCATAATTTCCATATCGTGGTTACGTACAGCACCTGAAGATAATTCAATACCGTTACAAACGATATCGTACTGGTAAGCTAAGATATCAAGTGGATCCATAGTCTTAAGAGCTTCTAAGCCGCCCTGTGGCATAGAGAATGGGTTATGTGTAAATCCAATCTTCTTAGTCTCTGGATCTCTTTCAAACATAGGGAAGTCGTTAACGTAGCAGAATCTATAAGCGTTTTTCTCGATTAAGTCTAACTTCTCACCTAATTCATTTCTAATCTGACCTGCAAAGAATGCAGCCTTTTCTTCCTTATCAGCCATAAAGAAGATTGTATCGCCAGCTTCAAGACCAGCAAGTGTAAGGAATTCCTTCTTTAATTCATCTGGGATGAACTTATCGATAGGTCCCTTGTATGATAAATCTTCCTTAACTTCTAAGTAACCAAGACCGCCCATACCAATGCTTGTAGCGAACTTAAGTAACTTTTCATGGAAGCCCTTAGACATATCTGCATGAACCTTAATAGCTCTTACAGTCTTACCAATAAATGGCTTAAATGTACACTTCTGGAAGAAGTCTGTTACATCAATAATTCTAAGAGGGTTTCTTAAATCTGGCTTATCTGAACCAAATTCAAGCATAGCCTGCTTATAGCTAATTACAGGATATGGAGCCTGTGTTACTGTATATCCTTCTGGAGCAAATTTTTCAAATGTTGCTGATAATACTTCTTCACCAACTCTAAATACATCTTCCTGAGTAGCAAAACTCATTTCGAAGTCTAACTGATAGAATTCTCCTGGTGAACGGTCAGCTCTTGCATCTTCATCACGGAAACATGGAGCAATCTGGAAATACTTATCAATACCAGATACCATAAGTAACTGCTTATACTGCTGTGGAGCCTGTGGTAATGCATAGAACTTACCCTTATATTTTCTTGAAGGAACAATATAATCTCTAGCACCTTCTGGTGATGAAGCACAAAGGATAGGTGTCTGAATTTCAACAAAGCCCATCTCTGTCATCTTAGAACGAAGGAATGAAATAACCTTTGATCTAAATAAAATATTGTCCTTAACCTTCTCATTACGAAGATCTAAATATCTATACTTAAGTCTTACATCTTCTCTAACTTCTTTTGAAGTCATAACTTCAAATGGAAGCTGCTGATATACCTTACCTAAAAGTGTAATCTTCTTAGCTTCAAGTTCGATTGTACCTGTAGGGAGCTTTGGATTGTATGTTTCCTCATCTCTCTTCTCCATAATACCTTCAATAGAGATACATTCTTCCTTATGGATTCCCTCTAAAAGAGTTGTATCTCTAAGTACAACCTGAAGTACACCATACATATCTCTTAAATCGATGAACGAAACTCCACCGTGGTCACGGATGTTCTCAACCCATCCTGAAACCTTTAATTCTTTGCCAATGTCTGATTCACTAACCTGTGAGAGGTTAACGTCTCTGTAAATGTTACTCATAAGTACTCCTTTCATAAAAACAAATAGTAATTATAATCTTCCGGATAAATAAAAAACCCCGGAAGTCTTAAACTTCCGGGGCGAATTAACTAATTAATCCGCGGTACCACCCGCATTTGAATAAAAGCGACATAGCCTTTACTCCTCATTAACACTTAACGCGTGCAACGTAATAACCTACGATTAAACTAATCTAGAATTAATATTCTAAATACTCTTAACTTTCAGATATTCAACTCCAGAGTGTTCCTCTTAGCAATTCACTGCGTGCGCTTTCAGTCGATGACGCCACTTTCCTGTCAGCTTCCATGAAAAGAAGTCTCCTTCATAGTCTTTAGTTGATGCTTTCGCATCTATTAAATTAAATCAATAACTATTAAAACTAACAGTTATTAACTTTCAAAGTGTAACATAATTAACTGTAGAATTCAAGTTTTAATTAAGAAATCCTTCCCCAGCAAATAAAGCCTTTTCTAATTAGTATTTTACCAATTTTCCCACAAGGTATACAATATTAGCATAAATTTAGGAGGCTATTATGGACATAAAAAAACTAAGAAAAATCTTTTTTTCAACTCTTTATCTTAGCAGCTTTACCTTTGGTGGAGGATATGTAATTGTTACATTGCTTAAGAAAAAATTTGTTGATGAATTACATTGGATAGATGAAAAAGAAATGTTAGATCTAGTGGCAATTGCACAGTCATCACCAGGCGCAATCGCAGTAAATGGCTCTATTGTTGTAGGCTACAAAATCTGCGGTATTCCAGGAATTATCTGCGCTGTTTTTGGAGCTATTATTCCACCATTTGTAATTATAAGTGTGATTTCTTCTTTTTATACTCTTTTTAAAAATAACACTGTAATTAAAGCCCTGCTTTATGGCATGCGCTCCGGTGTTAGTGCGGTTATTATTTCAGTGGTATATGATATGACCAAAAATGTTATGAAAGAAAAGGACATTAGTAAAATAATAATCCTTATTGCAAGCTTTATAGCTAATTATTATTTTAATGTAAATGTAGTGCTTATTATTCTTATTGTAATTGCCTACGGACTTATTAAAGCCTTTATTAAAGGCAAAAAAGAAAAGGAGGTCTTAAAATGATTTACCTTCAGTTATTTTTAGCATTTTTACAAATTGGAGCCTTTAGTTTTGGTGGTGGTTACGCTGCTATGCCTCTAATTCAAAATCAGGTTATTGATAAATACGGTTGGCTAAGCACTAGTGATTTCTCTGATTTAGTTACCATTTCTCAAATGACGCCAGGCCCTATTGCTGTAAATTCAGCGACCTTTGTAGGTAATCAGGTGGCAGGTATTCCTGGAGCAATTGTTTCAACCCTTGGAGTAATACTTCCTTCTTGTATTTTTGTTACTTTACTTGCTTGGTTATATGTTAAATACAAGAACCTAAAGCCTCTTCAAGAAGTTTTATCTGCGCTAGCTCCAGCAGTAATTGCTATGATTTTTACCGCAGGTTTAACTATCTTAGTTCCAACAGTAATTCCAAGTGGCTTTGCAAATATAGCAACAGATGTAAATATTAGAGCCTTTGTGTTGTTTTTAGTTGCCTTCTTCCTACTACAAAAATATAAAACTGATCCTATTCTTGTAATGGTGGGCTGTGGCGTAGCAGAACTTATAGTACAGTTTGCAACTTCTAGTCTGTAATTATAATTTTACTTAACTCTAGCACTTTCCCATTAGTTTCCCATTAGCTAGTTAGATTAGTGTATAGACCAATTCCATAACATTAACAAATTATGTTATGTATAGATAAAAAGAGCTATCTCCAATTCAATTAGGAAATAGCTCTTTACTTTACTAGAATATTATATTAATTAGCAATATCTTGCCACAATCTGGTTGATAAGTTTTCCATCAGCCTTACCCTTAAGTGCTGGCATTACTGACTTCATAATCTGACCCTTGTTCTTAGTTGCAAGTACTTCTGCAAAATCCTTCTCAAGAAAAGCAACGATTTCTTCTTCAGACATCATCTTAGGGGCATACTCAGCGATAATATCATATCTTAACTTATATTCCTCTAAAAGATCTGTTCTATCTGCTGGACAAGAATCAACCTGTTCCTTAGCAGTCTTTAATTCCTTTAAAACAACCTGATCAACAATATCTTCTGTAATGTTGTCTCTGCTGCCATTATCAATAGCAAACTTCTTAACAGCACCGATTAATGATGAGATTGCTTCCTTTCTATCCTTTTCATGAGCCTTCATAGCTGCGATCATATCTTTTTGTAATTTTTCTAATGTCATAAAATCCTCCTTATTCTATATAGAATTCATTTCTATTTATCTATAGGAGTTACAAAATTAGCTATTCATTATCTGAATAGCTAACCTGTAATTTCTATCATTATAAAATTAATAAAGCCCTAAAGAAACTCTATTACTTTGTAAGCTGGTAAAAACCAACCTTTTTATAAACTTTACGAAGAGTCTTCATAGCAATATAGCCAGCTTTTTCTGCGCCTTCCTTATATACATCATTAAGGTAGGCCTTATCTTTAATAAGTCTTTCTGACTCTTCTCTAATTGGACGGAGATGTTCAATAACAGCTTCACCAACAGCTGGCTTAAACTTACCGTAACCAAGACCATCAAATTCTCTTTCGATTTCTTCAAAAGTCTTACCTGTTACTGTTGAATAGATATTCATTAAGTTAGCCACACCAGGCTTATTAACCTTATCATATCTTACACAATTTTCAGTATCTGAATCTGTAATTGCCTTCTTAAACTTACGAGCAATTGTATCAGGATCATCCATGATAAATACACAACCATCTGGATTAGACTTGCTCATCTTATCTCCTGGTGTATTAAGACCATAGATTCTAGCACCAGTCTTAGCAATAAGTGGTTCTGGTATCTTAAATACATCACCATAAATACCATTAAATCTCTGGGCAATATCTCTACAAATCTCTACATGCTGCTTTTGATCTTCACCAACTGGTACGAAATCTGGCTGGTAAAGTAAGATATCTGCTGCCATAAGTACAGGGTATGTGAATAAACCTGCATTAATATTGTCCTTGTGCTTATTAGACTTATCCTTAAACTGTGTCATTCTTGATAATTCGCCAAACATTGTATAACAATTAAGTACCCAGGCAAGCTGCGCATGTTCTGGAACGTGAGATTGTAAAAACAATGTATTCTTTTCAGGATCCAAACCACAAGCAATATACTGTGCTAACTGATTAATTGATCTTTTTCTTAAATCAGCTGGGTTCTGACGAACTGTAATTGTATGTAAATCAGCCATGAAATAGAAGCAGTCATAGTCGTTAACTCTGTCTGACCAATTCTTAATGGCTCCTAAATAATTACCTAAATGTAAGTCGCCGCTTGGCTGGATGCCTGATAGCATTCTTTTCTTCTCTTCCATAACTTTCCTCCTAATAAAATTATATGTCTTACTTATTTAAGACAACCAAGTTAAATTCTACCATAATTCTTTATCAGATTAAAGTATTTTTATATTTACTTTTACAAATAGCAAAAAAGCTGAATTTAGGCCTATATTTTGATATAATAATTACGAGATTTAATACAAAAGATTATATGTCTTTATAACAAATTATTGGAGGCTACAATGAACGAAATTAATGAAACAATAACTAATACCCCTAAAACTATAGGAATACGTATTAGGAATATTGTATTTATCACAATTGCCGCCGTTATTATGGCACTAAACATTACTATATTTGTAAGAAATGCAAACACCTTCCCTGGTGGCGCTACAGGATTAACCCTGCTTATACAGCGATCATTTTCACAATTTTTAAAAATCCATGTAAGCTACACCATTATAAATGTAATCATTAACGCTATTCCTATCTATATTGGATTTAAATATATCGGAAAGCATTTCACACTTCTATCTGTTTATATGATTATACTAACAAGTGTGCTTACAGATATTATGCCATCTATTAAAATCACTAATGATGTATTACTATTAGTTATTTTTGGTGGAATTATAAATGGAGTTGCTATTAGTATTTGCCTTCTTAATGGCGGTACTAGCGGCGGAACAGACTTTATCAGTATTTTTATTTCAGATAAAAAAGGAATAGATTCCTTTAATATAATCCTTGGATTTAATACTGTTATTCTTATAATTGCAGGATTTTTATTTGGTTGGGACAAGGCAATGTATTCAATTATTTTCCAGTATGTTTCAACACAAGTTCTTCACACGCTTTACAGAAAATACCAGGAATCCACACTTTTTATAGTTACTAATAAGCCAAAGGAAGTGGTTGATTGTATTGCCAAAACCAGTGGTCATAGCTCCACTATTCTTGAAGGTGAAGGATCATTTGAACATTGTGAAAGAAACGTTGTCTACTCTGTTATTTCTTCCCAAGAAGCCGGCTATGTAACTAAGGTTATTAAAAATACAGATCCTAACGCTTTCGTTAATGTTATGAGAACAGAACATGTTCAAGGTCGTTTTTACAGAAAAAAAGAGGACTAAAAAGAAGACTAAAAAGAAGACTAAAAAGGGGGATACTTTATGAGAGAGTATGTTATGGCTCTTGATCAGGGAACAACAAGTTCACGATGCATTATCTTTGATAAAAAAGGTAAAATCATCTCAAAAGAGCAAAAAGAATTTGAACAAATTTATCCAAGTCCAGGATGGATTGAACATAATCCAATGGAGATTTGGTCATCACAACTTGGTGTGGCTATGGAGGCTCTATTAAAAGCCGGCCTTTCCTATAGAGACATTGATTCAATAGGAATTACTAATCAAAGAGAAACAACTATTATCTGGAATAAAGAGACTGGTCTTCCTATATACAACGCCATTGTATGGCAATGTAGAAGAACTGCTCCTATTATTGAAAAATTAATTAAGGATGGATATAAAGACTATGTTATTAAAACCACAGGCCTTATTCCAGATGCTTACTTTAGTGCATCTAAAATCGCTTGGATTCTTGATAATGTAGCTAATGCTAGAGAACTTGCCAATGAAGGAAAGCTTATATTTGGTACAGTTGATAGCTGGCTTGTGTGGAATCTAACAAAGGGCAGAGTTCATGTAACTGATTATACTAACGCAAGTAGAACCATGCTTTATGATATTCATAAGCTTGACTGGGACGACAAACTTTTGGAATACTTTAATATTCCTAGATCTATGCTCCCTGAAGTTAAGCCAAGCAGTTGCCTTTTTGGCTACTCAGATACAACTGTACTTGGTGGGGAAGTCCCTATATGTGGTATTGCTGGTGATCAGCAGGCTGCCCTTTTTGGTCAGTGTTGCTTTGAAGCTGGGGAAGCCAAAAACACTTACGGTACCGGTTGTTTCCTTCTGCTTAACACAGGAAATAAAGCCATTGAATCAAAGCATGGTCTTGTAACAACCATTGCAGCAAGTCTTGATAAAAATGATATTAACTATGCCCTAGAGGGTTCTGTATTTATTGCTGGTGCTTCTATTCAGTGGTTAAGAGATGGCCTTAGAATGTTAAAAAACGCCAGTCAATCAGAAGACTACACAAAAAGTATCTCCGATACAGAAGGAGTTTATTTTGTTCCTGCCTTTACAGGCCTTGGTGCTCCTTATTGGGATCCCTATGCCCGTGGTACTATTGTAGGTTTAACTAGGGGCTGTAAAAAAGAGCATTTTATAAGGGCTACCCTTGAAGCCATTGATTATCAGGTTTATGACGTACTTGCCGCTATGAAGGAAGACGCTTGCTGTGACCTAGTATCTTTAAAGGTTGATGGCGGTGCTTGTGCTAATAACTTCCTTATGCAGTTTGAGGCTGACATATTAAATGTAGAGGTTCATAGACCTAGCTGTATTGAAACTACTGCTCTTGGTGCTGCCTATCTTGCTGGTTTATGCACAAAATACTGGAAAAACAAAGAAGATATCAAGAATAATTGGGAATTATCCAAAAATTTCATTCCTAACATGACAACTAAAGAAAGAGAAAAACTTCTCAAGGGTTGGAAACGTGCTGTTAAATGTGCTAGAGCTTGGGGAGAAGATGACGAATAATTTTTTCTAAAATCATTTATATAATAAAAAAGTCATATTGAAAATTATAATCTTAAATTAAAAAGGACTTCTAAAAAGTAATTATTATTAATTACTTTCTAGATAGTCCTTTTTATAATGATCCTACATTTATGTTTTTTTCTTATCTTCTTTATGTTTATCCAACTCTATTTTTAGTGCCAGATTACAAACTAGGGCTGATATGCAAAGTGCTATATACCATATAATATTTGGCTTATCCCCTGTGGCAGTTGATAGTCCCACAACTACATAACTTGCATTCTTCGAATTTCCATCATATGGCATTCCAGAACTTCTTGCGGTGCCTCCTGTAGATGTATAGCCTGCATTAACACCACCATTATCTGAATATCCACCGCCTCCATCAATTATTCCATTATTATCTGATGGTATTGGCTCTCCTGGATTATCAGGATTTTCAGGATTTTCTGGCGCATTAGAATCGTTATTATCATAAGGTGTATCTCTATAAATTAGTCCCATTAAACAGAACTTATCTATATTAATTGTAATTGTCTGATATACATTATCTTTATCATCATAATTTGTTGCAAAGCGCACCTTATTAGCATCCTTATGTGCAGCTACCATTCTAAAGCCTCTACCTTCCCTTACTACTATTTCTGATGGAATTATGTATGTAAGGTCTATTGGTGTATCAAGTGTAGTTAATTCTTCCTTTGTTTGTCCTCCTGCTGTATATTTAATAGTTCTATACACATCTGTATTAAAGAAGTGTATATTCTCTACATAATTTGGATCTCTCATATTAAGAAGCAATATACTGTCAGGACTTGATATGCTTTCTCTATTAGGTGTAATCTCTATTGTAATATCTGTTGATAGTTTTCCGGCATACATATCAGATACTTCCTTAACTGATAAAGCACCTGCAATAACATTGGCTTTTTCTGCACTTGTCATACTCTTAACTGTCATATCCGATGTAGAATTAACATATACATTAGAGTCTCCATTAGTTACTGATTCAATTACTGCCTCTGCCTTATTGTCTCCCTGTATTTTTTTATAAATTGCATATAAGGTTATATTTGATTTTACTGTATATTCCTTTAGTCCCTCACTTGCATTAGGATCTGTATTCCAGCCAAGGAAGATACTTCCATATTTAGATGCCTTTACCTTTAAGTTTGCCTTATCTCCATCAACAGCTATAAGTGAGCTTACATCTGATGTACCACCATTATATTCAGCATTATAAATTACGTTAAATCGCTTTTTTATAACTGTAACCTTAATTGTCTTCTTTACTGTGTTATCTGCATTAGATGTGGCTGTAATAATTGTTGTACCAAGGGCTAGGGCGTCAACTCTTCCGTGATCATCTACCGTTGCCACAGATTCATTGGTACTGCTCCATGTTAAGCTAGTATCTAGAGCATCCTCTGGTGTAATTACTGCATCAATATATTCATGGCTTTCAATTTGTATCTGTCTATCTTCACCAAGGTCGATTTTTTCTGGAACCTTAACCTTATAAATTGCATAAAGTGTTACAGGTCCTGAAACCACTAATCTATCTAGGCCTGTAGTAGCCTTAGGATTAGTATTCCAACCTAGGTGATAGTAATGTTTCTTAGTTGCCGGCACATTTAAATCTGCCTCATCTCCATAAGAGATGTCTTCACTTGTAATATAAGACTCGCCACCATTGGTTTTGGCATCATATTTTACTGTATATATTTCATCCTCAACCTCAACTATACAAATTTCCTCTACATTCTTTCCTGCAACTGGCTTAACCTTAATTATTGCCACACCTGGACTTATACCTATAACCTGTCCATTACTATCAACTGTTGCCACATTCTCATCAGAAGATTCATAAGTCACACTTTTATCTGCTACAAAATCTGGTGAAATAGTTGCTGTTATGACAAAAGTCTGTCTCTCCATTATAATTTCATGAGTCTTATCAAGACTAACTGTTAATGGTACAAAAATTGCATAAAGAATTGTATCTTTATCAGGAGTAAACTCAGTTAAGCATTCCTCCTTTGTTGTGGCAGTTGATGATAGTGACCAGCCTGCAAATACATAATCATCCTTTGTGGCTTTGACATCCAAATTAGCATTAGTTCCCTCTTCTACCTTAAGAGAACTTACTTCGCCATTTCCTCCATTAGTCTTAACATCATAGCTTATTTCATAATAAACCGGTTCTACCGTAACCCTACACTCTGCCTTTAATCCTTCTACCCTATTAGATTCAGCAGTTATAGTTACCTCACCCTTACTAATAGCTGTTATATTACCTTCGCTATCAACTGTTGCACGTTCTTCATTACTTGAATACCATCTAATTCCCTTATCTAGTGCATCCTCTGGTGTAACCACTGCATTAACTTTCGCAGTTTCTCTAACTGTTATAGTTAATTCTTCCTTATCTAAGGTTATTGTTTCCGGTAAAATTTCTTCATAAATAGCATAAAGTGTTTCTGCCTTAATAACTTTTAAACTTGTTAATCCTTCCGTTGCAAAAGGATCAGTGTTCCAGCCCTTAAATCTATAATTTTGTCTTGTGGCTACAAAGTCTAAATTAGCTTCTGTTTCATATTCCACATATTCCTCTGTAGCATCACTTTGTCCAAGTCCAGGGTTATAACTAACTAAATATGCCAAAGGATCTACAATAATTGCGCATGATGCAAAAACCGTACCGTCAACATCTGCTATGGCATTAACTACAGTTTCACCTCTATGAATGGCTGTTACTTTACCATTTTGATCCACTGTTGCTATAGTCTCATCCTCAACTTCCCAGTGAACTGTTGATGGGTTAGCATCGCTTGGAGTTACTGTAGCATTTAATATACTAGTTTGACCCTCCATAAAATTAATGCTTTCCTGATCTAGAATTACGTCATATTTTTCATAAACTGCATATAAAGTAACCTGCTGATTAGGCATAATATATTCTGTAAGTGGTGTTGTTGCTGTAGGATTAGTTGCCCAACCTCTGAATTTTTCACCAGTTTTACTTGCCTGTATATTTAAATCCACTGCTTCACCTGCAGGATATATATCTGACTCTAGTTCACTTTCTCCTCCATTTCCATCATAGATAACTCCGTATCCTCTTGGCTCAACTACAACTGTACATACACTAGTTTCATCTGTTCCTGATATTGGTGTTGCTGTAATAGATACCTGTCCTGGTTTTATAGCCTGCACATTACCATTTTGATCTACTGTTGCTATAGATTCATCGCTACTTACCCATGTTACTGACTTATCTAGTGTCTGTGCTGGTGTTACAGTTGCTGTTAATTTTTGTGTATCTCCTTCCACAAGGGTTAATGCTGTAATATCTAGATTAGCTTTAACTTTTTCAAAAACGGCATAGAGTGTTGCATTACCTGTTGCATAATATGGAGGTGTTATACCTGTTGTTGCTGTTGTAGATACTGCCCAACCTATATGAGTATAACCTGTTTTTGTTGCCTTATATTCTCCTGTTGTTATTACTTCTACTTCATCGCCATATATAAGACTTTCGCTCTTAGTTTCCTCATTTCCTCCTGTTGTCTTGGCATCATATGTAATTATGCACTGTGCTCCTGTAATTTTT
Organism: Lachnospira multipara LB2003; assembly: GCF_000702205.1. GTDB lineage: Bacteria > Bacillota > Clostridia > Lachnospirales > Lachnospiraceae > Lachnospira > Lachnospira multipara_A. The sequence goes on from NZ_JNKW01000012.1 coordinate 59,371, forward strand.
AAATAAACCCTTGTACTTGCCTGTGCATATCTTGGATCTGTTGGTGTTGCTGTTGCTGTAATATAGATTCCTGATGTACCACTTGAACCTGTCTGCATTACTAACTGTCCATCATTTATCTTAGCTATACTACTATCTGATGAATCCCAAGATAAATTAAATTCTGGCGCATACTGATTTGGTGTTACTAATGCAGTTAAATCTATTACCTGATTTTCTGCCACAGTCATGGTGCTATTACTTACATTTTTATCTTCAGGATCATAAACAGAAACAACCATATCTTCATAAATTGCATAAAGAACAATTGTATCACTTTCATTGGCATTATCTTCTTTAATTACTAAAGAATCCATTCCTGTCTTAGCGTCTTTATCTGTATTCCATCCTATAAAAATTCTATTTATTCCTGATCTAATATAATCAGCGCCTCTAATGTTACCCCTTAGATTAATTGTAGTGGCTTCTTCCACAATTTCCGATGTGGTTTCACCGCCTGTAATTAAGCTTCCTCCATTAGTTCCTGCATCATATGTCAATGTATATGTACGAGGTTTAACTGTTACTAAACAACTTGCCTTTACTACAGAATTAGTACCTGTTCCTGTAGCTGTTGCTGTAATTGTAGTTGTTCCTGGATAAATTGCTGTTATTAAACCTGATTCATTTACCTTAGCTATTGATTCATCGCTACTGCTCCAGATTATGCTCTTATCTGTTGCATCATCTGGTATAAAGCTTGCTACACTTATGCTATCTATACTTCCTGCTTCTATCTCCTTAGTACTAGCACTTAATGTAAGTCCACTTACAGGTACATAAAAAATTGCATAAAGAGTAGTATCCCTTGCCACTATCATCTTAGTAATTTTAGAATTAGCATCCTTATCTGTATTCCATCCTATAAATGTACATCCTGTTCTTGTTGCTGTCTTATTAGTTAAATCTAGATAATCACCTATTTCTACAATATCAGAAGTTTCTGTAGTTGTTCCTCTATTCTCTGTAGCATTATATGTAATTGTTGCTACTGTAGATTTACTTTCAATGTTACTTTCTGGCGTATAGTCATTATACACATTAACAGGAACTACTAATGTATTGTTTATACCTCCATAGGAATACATTACTGTAATTGAACCCACCATATTAGAACTTACAACTCCAGTTGGAACTACCTTAATTGGCATTTCCTCTCCTGCAGCAATGCTTCTTTGCATTAGGCTTCCCTCAACATAAGAAAGTGTATATCCTGCAGGTGCTGTTATGGCATTAATTACAATTGAATTAGATGTTGTATTAGTTAGTATTAATGGTTTGGCACCGCTAGATCCCACTTCAAACTGTACAACAGATGGTTCTGAAACAAGATGATAACCATCAAGTAATCCCTTAACTACTGCAACATAAATTGTTCCTCCTGAACTATATGCTACATAAATAACTCCATTTCTTTGAGTGGCACTAGAATAAGAACCACTACCTACTGCAAGGGTATTACCTCCTGCACTTACATAAACTGATCCACTTGAATATGTAGTTAATAGATTACCATCAACCACATTAGCTGATCTAGTATTGGCATTAGCTGATGCTGCTGAAATTGCAGATAAACTAGTTCCTGAACTAGAGATAGAATAGCCCCCAGAATTACCATAAATATTAGCTGTACCACCTACATTAGCTACTGTTATTCCGGATAAACTAACTGTTTCTGGCTCTGTAGTAATAGGAGTAAAAATCTCTCCTCCACCCTCGCTTCTAAAAATAGCTATGGATGAATTGTCCTCAACTACAACTGTAACTGTATTACCTGCTGCTGCCAAATCTGCATTTACATAAGTGTGTTCATTTTGAATTTCGTATCCTCCTATTGAATTAACACTTGTACATTTCCATAGATTCTCACCTGTATTATCTACCATATAAATAATAGAACCTGTAATTGTCATATGTACAGTGCTTCCACTAGATGAAAGGCCACTATTATCTATGCTTTGACTAAATCCATTTTCATTGCCATAAAGCATATTAATACGGCCTCCATCCAAATAAGAGATAACCATACAGTTACCACTACTGTAATAGGCTATCTCTGGTATTGCTGATGTGCTAACTAGGGCTGTTTCCGATGTAAAACTATCTCTACTAGTTTTTATACAAATAGACACTCCATTATTATATGCTACATACACAGTTCCACTTGGATCTGTAGCAATATTTTCCGTTGTATTGCTATATCCTATACTTCCAGAGCCAAGGGTATATGTATGTGTTACCTCATAAGCTGTTGCTTTTTCAGATTTAAAAAAAGCCGCAACAAACCATACTGAATTTACCAAAACGGCAATATCCAATATAATGCTCATTACAGCTAATAAACGTTCTTTACGAACTCTTAATTTAGTTTTTTTCTTCCCTGCGTACACTCTTCTACTTTCCATAGCATTTATCCCCCAAAGCTTATACGAAACATAAGCATTTTATAAAGTCTATATAAAAATGGATTATATACACTTTCCCCATTCATCTATGTACTATATCGGTGTTTTAAATAAATATCTTTAGCAGAAAAGGCAAATTTTTTCAAAAAATTTTCATCTAGTTAAAATTAGCTATATTTACCTATATTTCGCTAATCCTCCCTAAATATTATTTATAAATCACTTATTATAGCGTTTTTAATTGTTCACGTAATTATCTAAATTAATTTTATACTAAAAGAAATAAAATGTCTATAGAATTTGTAGTTATGCTCTTCTAAGCATTGCTCCCTTTAATAAATGCTTAGCAAGAACCGATGTTGTAACTGAACCAACTCCTCCTGGTACTGGTGTTATTATAGAAGCCTTCTTACTTACTTCTTCATAATTTACATCTCCGCATAAATTACCATTAGTATCAACATTAATTCCCACATCTATTACAATGGCTCCATCTGAGACATAGCTTGAATCAACCATTTTAGCCACACCTGCTGCCGCAACTAAAACTTCTGCATTCTTACATGTTTGTGGCATATCAACTGTCTTAGTATGGCAAATCGTAACTGTGGCATTCTTCTTCATAAGAAGCATTGCCACTGGCTTACCTATTACTAGGCTTCTACCGATTACCGTTGCCCTCTTACCCTTTAAATCAACATCTGCATAATCTAGCATTTCAATAACAGCCTCTGCTGTACATGGAGCCATGCCTGTGTCATCCCCTGCAAAAACCTTAGCTAAATTAGCTGGTGAAATTCCATCTAAATCCTTTGTCTGATTTATTCTATTCTCAATAGCTTTCTCATCTAAGTGCTTAGGAAGCGGTCTTAAAAGTAAGATTCCATCTATATCCTCATCGTTATTAATCTTATCAAATTCCTTCTGGAATTCTTCGTTAGTAATTGTTTCTGGATAAACAAAAGATGTGCATCTAAAGCCCACCTTATCCATCTTTTTAGTTGCCCCTCTTTCATATGACATATCATCAGGTCTTTCACCTACTCTAATAATTGCCAAGTGAGGGATGTAATCAAGCTTTTTTGCTTCATTTATTATTTCTTCATTTATAGCATTAGCTACATTTATTCCTCTTAATTCTTGCATAAAGCCACCTATCCTCTAATTTCTTTTAATACATAGTCAAATGTCTTAGTTGCAATTTCACTTGCTTGCTCTCTTAGTTCATCAGCTCTTAATTCTAGTGCCTTTGCTTCTTTAGTATTCTTCATTAATTTAGTGTTAATATATACATTTAAAGAAGCACCCTCCATAGCTGAATTACACATACTAATTCCCACGCCTGCATCGCTTAGGGCAAGTCTTGAGCCAATTTGTGCAATTCTATCTATCATTTTCATAGCATCAAGAATTAATTCCATCATTTCAAGAGGTGCTTTTGCAGCTACTAATAAAGCTTCTTCCATTACCTTATCTCTATACTCTATTTCTTCCCTTGTTTCCTTAGGCAAAGCATATGCCTTTGATAGTGGTTCAAAAGCTTTAGCATCCTTATCCATACACTCTAATAAATCTTTTGTAAGTATACTAGCCCTTTTTATAGTCTCTTCAACTTCTTCCTGATACTTAGCATATTTTTTCTTACCATTAGTTAATGCCATAACCATATTTCCAAGACTCATACCTACTGCTGCCACAAGTCCACAAGCACCGCCGCCTCCTGGAACTGCTGCCTTAGAAGACAACTCTTCTATAAAGCTATCTATTGAATTAGAAGACATTCCCATCTATATTCCTCCAAAATTAAATATTAATCTCACCTGTAAATACTTCAGTTGCTGGACCTTCCATAATAATTGTATTCTTATCCTTATCCCAACTAATATTTAAGTCTCCACCAAGTAAATGTAGTGTTGCCTTAGCATCACAATAATCATTTAGATGTGTTGCCACAAGGCTTGCACATGCACCTGTACCACAAGCAAGAGTTTCACCTGAACCTCTTTCCCACACACGCATGTTTAAATTTTCTCTATCTACAACTTGGATAAATTCTGTATTTACCTTCTCTGGAAAAGCCTTATGGTTTTCAAATTTAGGTCCAATTTGTTCAATAGGAAATTCCTTAATATCTATATCCTTATCAAGATAAACTATTGCATGTGGATTGCCCATAGATACGCATGTAACCTTATATTCCTTACCATCCACTTCAATTGTCTCATTTATTACTCTTTCATCTTCTCTATTAGAATAATTAGATAGATAATTAACATCTACTGGTATTTTGCTTGCTTCAAGAATTGGAGAATCCATATCTACCTTTACAAGCTTTACTAATCCATTATTATCCTTTGTTACTTTAAGTGACTTAATTCCTGAAAGTGTTTCTACACTAAATTCGTCCTTATTAGTTAATTTATGGTCACAAACGTATTTACCGACGCATCTGATACCATTTCCACACATTTTTCCCTGAGATCCATCTGCATTATACATTTCCATATAAAAATCAGCCTTATCAGACTTCTTAATTAATATCAATCCATCTGAACCAATTCCAAAATGTCTATCACTAACCTTTATTGCTATTTCACTAGCATTAGCTAATGTCTCTTTTGTACAATCAACATAGACATAGTCATTACCTATTCCCTGCATCTTTGTAAACTTCATAACTACCTCTTTCTTTCTGAAAAAATCAGACATTTATTTTTGGTCTTTATAAATTGTATCAGTATTTTAGCACTTTAACAATGTAAAGTTTATATCTCATACAAACCTATTACCATTTTCGCAGATTCAACCATTGAATTTCCGCTATCCATACTACTTTTTTGAATATATCTAAACGCTTCTGGTTCAGACATATTATTTCTTTCCATTAGAAGTTGCTTAGCATCATCAATTATTTTTTGTTCCTCTAAGGTTCTTTTAACTGGAGCTTCTTTTTTCTTTTTACGTAATCTTATCTGAGACTGAATCATCATCTCTAGTGTAGAAACTAATTCATTAACCTTTAGGGGCGTTCCAAGACAGACTATATTATTGTCTCTGCATTCATCCCATCTATTCTGAGATGTTACAAGGAGAATTTCAAAACTCTTAGGTTTATATTCATATAAGTCTGAATACAGCATATTATCTGATAATTTATATCCACACACTATTATTCCACTCGCTAAAGAATCTGCCTGATTAATAACCTGTGCCCCACTTGTTAATGGCATAGCTACATCAAAGCCCTTTCGAATTAAAAGATTTCTGATGGCCCTTGCTTCTTCCAACTTAGGAAATGCAACTATAATTGTAGCCATATACTCTCCTTTAATTAATACTTATATAAATACTCGTCAAGTTCCCACTTAGTAATCTGCTCTTTATATGCCTTCCATTCTGCCTTCTTAGCTTCAACATACTTATCTAAAATATGCTTTCCAAGTACATTACAAATTAATTCATCCTCTTGTAAATGCTTTAATGCATCATTTAAATCTACTGGTAATCTATCAATATTTTCCTTTTTTCTTTCCTCATCTGTCATTTCATAAAGATTTCTTCCAACAGCCTTTGGAACCTCTAATTTATTCTTTAATCCATCAAGTCCTGCTGCAAGTAAACATGCTATTACAAGATATGGATTAGCAGATGGATCTGGACTTCTAAGCTCAACTCTTGTTCCATAACCATTAACTGCTGGAATTCTAATTAAAGGACTTCTATTAGTAGTTGACCAAGCAATATAAACTGGAGCTTCAAATCCAGGAATTAATCTCTTATATGAATTCACCAATGGATTTGTTATAGCTGCCATTCCCTTAGCATGTTTTAAAATACCTGCTATAAAATGATATGCTTCCTTAGACAATCCATTCTCATCATTTAAATCCTCAAAAATATTCTTGCCATCCTTTGTAGCAAGAGACATATTTATATGCATTCCAGAACCATTAATTCCCTGCTTTGGCTTTGGCATAAATGTTGCATAAAGGCCATGTCTTTTAGCTATTGATTTAACAGTTAGCTTAAATGTAACAATAGCATCTGCAGCTTTTAATGCTTCATCATATTTAAAATCGATTTCATGCTGTGCCGGTGCTATTTCATGATGAGAAGCCTCCACTTCAAAGCCCATTTCTTCTAGATTAAGAACCATATCTCTTCTTACATTTTCCCCTAAGTCTGTTGGGCCAATGTCAAAATAACCTGCTTTTTCATCAGATGTTGGAATAGGATTACCAGCCTCATCAGTTTGGAATAAGAAAAATTCCAATTCTGGTCCTACATCAAATCTATAACCTAATTCATCTGCTTCCTTAATTACCTTCTTAAGACAATATCTAACATCCCCTTCAAAAGGCTGTCCATTAGGCATATAAACATCACAAATTAATCTTGCAACCTTTCCCTGCTGTGGTCTCCATGGGAATATTTCAAAGCTATCATAATCAGGATATAAATACATATCCGACTCTTCTATTCTTACAAATCCCTCAACAGCTGAACCATCAAACATGCACTTATTATCTAGCGCTTTTTCTAGCTGACTAGCTGTTATAGCAACGTTTTTTAATGTTCCAAAAATATCTGTAAACTGAAGTCTAATAAATTCAACTCCCTCTTCCTCAACAAGATTTTTAATGTCCTCTCTTGTGTATTTACTCATATGCCATCCTCCTTTTAAAAAAACACATCTTTTAATAATATACATCATTACTCATTTTTTTGTATATAGGTTAAAACTTTCATTTATTAGTTTTTATAAAAAATATGACCGTAAAAATTTAAGCTATAAGCCCCTAAAGCCACAATCTAGAGTTTTAAAAAAAGCGCCACCAAATAAATGGTGACGCTTCTTTGTGGCATCATTGTGGCCATAGCCTTTAAACAACAAATTGTCGTTTTTTATTTATGTATCGAATATCTAGTAATTGAAAAATTCGGACATTATATATTAGTAATTACTTTTAAAAACCTACGCAATTACCCTTTAATGTAGCTCCATCAATTCTATTCTTACCACTCTTTGATGTACAATCCTGAATGATTGCCTTTCCGAATGTTACCTTGTAACCAAGAGCTGATGGTGTACCTGTTAGAGGCCAATTATAGTTATATGTCTTATTAGATTCTGCATAGCAATTCTTCATTGTAACAACACCGCTCTGGTTATTTCTGTCATAACCTGCAGCATAGTTACCAATTGCCTTACATCCCTCTAAATAATGATTTAAAGGATCAATATGTGCCTTCTGTCCTGGTGTCTTATTATCAACACCACCAAGCTTGAATCCGTTACCATCACCATAAATGCCATCGCAATAACCATTGTAATTAGCCTGGCAGTTAATTAACTTAACTGCGCCATGTGCAGCATAGCAATCCCATCCATCATCTGAATTGTATTCAGCTACACAATTTTCAAAATAATTGCCTTCACCTGAATGGAGCTTTACAGCAAAACCATCAGCATTCTCACCCTTAGCATCAGCATTGTGATGTGAATGACAATTATAGAATTTATTATTAGCACCGCCATTAGATACCTGGAAACCAGCATCGTCATTATAGCAGCATGTTACATACTTAAATATATTATTAGAACCTGAAATAAAGATACCATTATCTGCAGCATTCTTAATTGTTACATCAGAAATTGTGCTTCCGTTACCAGAAATTGTAATACCACGTCCTGATGAACCTGATGTCTGAGAAAAATCAATAGTTGCATTATTCTTACCAGCGATATTAACACCAGCTGGAAGTGTAATTGCACCTGACTTAACTGTACCATCAATTACAATTGTTGTGCCCTTTTTAGCACTCTTAATAGCTGATTCTAAACTTGTTCCACCGTTCTTAACAGTGATTGTGCTTCCACTTGTCTGAGAACCTGAATTAGAGCCTGAGCTTGAGCTTGATCCAGAGTTTGAACCTGAATTAGAACCTGAGCTTGAACCTGAGTTTGAACCTGAATTAGATCCTGAATTAGATCCTGAATTAGATCCTGAATTAGATCCTGAGTTTGAACCTGAAGCGCTTGCATCATCAACCTGGATCTTATAGATGTTAATTCCGCTGTTCTGAGAATAAAGATAAATGTATCCCTTTGAACCTGTGTAATTAAATGTCTGCTGACTAGCTGTTGTGCCTGCTGTCAATGTACCCATTGAATTACCATTTGAATTAGCAACGATAAGCTTTCTTGAAGAAGAACCGCTACTTCTTAAAACTACTTTAATTGTGCTGTTACCATTAACTGGAACTTTTACAGAACGACCATTCTTATCTCCTGTTCCGCCAAGAGCTAAGCAATGTGTGTAAGATACGCCATCTACAGTAGCGTTCTCTGCCTTTACTGACATTTTCTTAGAACTTGTTGCTACGAGTGTAAGTCCCTCAACTGTCTTTGTGCTTGAAATTGTACCAAGACTCTTAAATGAAGTATTCTTGAAATTCCAAGATGTAGATGCAGCAGATGTTTCTGTTGCCATTAATACGATGCTAGCACCTAGTACAAGTACAAGTGCCATAACTAATGAAAAAATTCTTTTTAGTTGTCTCATAAATAACTAACCTCCCAAAACGTCACAATAATGCCAATGTTCAATGTTGTCGTGAACATGTAATAATTTATCACAAATCCCTTATGTTTAATAGTCACAACTTTTCACAAATTTTTCACATTTTTTTGTGCAATGTTAACATTTTGGGAGCTTAATATAAATTCAATTCTATAAGAATTCAACCTCATATAATAAATTCAATCCTACAGGAATTCAACCTCATATGATAAATTCAATCCTATAGGAATTCAACCTCATATGATCTTACAAATTCTTCATTAACCAAAAGTTTATTGCTCCACTCTCTCTTAGTTAACTCCTTATTAAAATCCACAGCATCAGCTCTACCATACCATGGTTCTATACAAATAAATGGCACATCTTTTTTTGCTGCTGACCAAAGTCCAAAAACAGGAGCATCAAAATTTACAGTAACATATTTTTTACCATTGTATGCCAGGGAAACTTTCTTTGCTTGTCCATTTTCTACAATTAAAGCATCCTTATCAAAAAATGTCTTATCCACTCTAAACTCATAATTTGAATCTAATTCTAAGTCATATTCTTTATTAACAACTAAACCATCTTCACTTAAAAGCTTGTAAAAAATCTTATGAGAATCCTTATTATCCTGTCTCATTTCTTCAAAACAAATTTTTACACCTGCCTGTGACTCATTAAGCTCAGGGCAAACAAAGGCTGGATGTCCACCTATACTAAAATAGATTTCTTTATTATCTGTATTAACAACCTTTAATGTCTTTTTTATTCTATTGTCATTTAACTCATATTCAATATACAAAGCAAAATCAAATGGATATTTCTCCTTAAAAGAATCATTAGATAGTAATTTCATAACTAACTTATGTCCATTATTTTCAACTAAATCAAATTCATTATCTCTTGCAAAACCATGCTGTGACATTGTATATGTCTTACCCTCATAAAGACTTTCATTGTCCCTATATTTGCCTACAATTGGGAATAACACTGGTGCTGTTCTCTTCCATGCATCAGGATTTCCATTCCACATAAATTCCCTATTAGTTTCCTTCTCCTTTACAGACTTAATCTCACAACCAAGAGAATCCACAACTAGCTTTAATTTTTCATTTTCTAATACGTAGTTCATAAAACCTCCAATAAATTCTAAATTATATAAATTCTAAGTTATAATAAAAAAACCGATTCGAAAGAATTATCATAAATAATCACAATCAAATCGGTCTTATCATATATGCGGATAACAGGAATCGAACCTGCACGGGGTACCCCACTAGAACCTAAATCTAGCGCGTCTGCCAGTTCCGCCATATCCGCGAACGTATATTATCTTATCATGTTTTTTTATCATCGTCAAGTAATTTTAATTCAAAAAAACTTTTCTATCTCTTTAGCTCTCATTTCCCATGTATCCCTTGTAGAGGCCTGCTTAAAGGCTGTATTTGCCATTTTTGAGAGTCTTTTTCTATCATTAAGCAAATGTCTTATTTTTTCACTAAAATCTCTTAAAACAGCCAAATCAAAGCCAGATTTTTCATAGCTATTAAGCATATCTAAGTCATACACAATGGAATTATCCCTAGTTAAAACCTCCTCATCTAAATACTTTGATGAATCCGTTAAAACCACAGCCCCATTTAACATGGAAGAATAAATCCTATCATGGCTGCCATCCTTAAACCAAGGCATTACATTTAGCGCAATCTTTGCCTGGGATATGGCTTTAAGACATTTTTGTGTGTCTCCCCCGCCAAGTTCAACTAAATTCTTACGTGATTCCAAATTCATATAGTTAAATCCTTCACCTACCACCACTAAATTAAAACCACAATTTAACAAAGCTTTAATCATCAATTCTCTGTAATGAAACCTAACTGATAAGTCCACGTACATAAATGTCTGCATTGCTTCCCTAAATTCCAAATCCGTAATAGCTGGTATCTCCTTAGTAAGAAAAAAATGTCCAATTTCATCAATGCTTTTTTTAGGATTATTAATTGCATAGGTAAGCGCACTATTATAAAAACTTATATAGGGTTCCCCCATATTCTCAATATACTTCTTTAAAATACTATTAGGTGTAAAATTTCCCACAAATACAATATCATATGGTCTTTCGTCCATTGATAAATAGTCTTTGTCTTCTAAAATATTGTGATTCTTATTAAGATTAGTACCTGCAGTTGGTAAAAAAGAAACATTCTTAATTTCCGGATAAAAATGTCTTATATATTCAACGTGTTTTCTGTCGATATTTATTTGATAATAATCTTTAGGAATTAGTTCTAGATACTTATGATAATATAGGGGATGATCCACAACAATATTAATAACTCTTATGTTGGTCTCATCCCATATATTTTTATTATCATTATACAAGCCTTCTTCTCCAGCAATTCCTTCATGATTAAAGGTAATGGCTATAAGTTTCTCATGTCTATTTCTTTCTATAAATTCTCGAAGTCTTATTTCTTCACTTGCACCTAATAAAAGGTTATACCAAAATATCTCATATCCTTTTTCGCAAAAGTATTCTGACATTTCCATAGAAAAAAATTCCAAGGTTTCAACTCCACCCTTAAACATAATCAACTTCATACACTACCCCCAAAAGTCTATGCCGGTTTATTAGCTCTAATGTTAATACTTATTTTATTGTCTTTATAATCTATGCTTGCAAATCTATGCTTGCAAATCTATGCTTGCTTTATTGCCTCAAATATTCCATCTAGGGCTGTTACATCAATTTCTTCTGCTTTACCTGAATCTATAAGTGCTGCAACTTCTGGTTTTATAGGCAATTTAGCTACTGTATTAATGTTAAGATTCTTAGCGATTTCATCTATATGACTTTCACCATAAATATAATGTTTCTTTCCACAATCTGGGCACTCAAAATATGACATATTCTCAACTATACCTAATACTGGAACTTTCATCATATTAGCCATCTTAACTGCTTTCTCAACAATCATAGAAACTAAATCCTGAGGTGATGTTACTACAACTATTCCTGCAACTGGTAATGTCTGGAAAATAGTTAATGGCACATCCCCTGTTCCAGGTGGACAGTCAACAAACATATAATCTACATCTTCCCATAATACCTCTTCCCAGAATTGCTTTACCACATTGGCAATAACTGGACCTCTCCAGATTACTGGATCTGTTTCATTTTCAACGAGAAGATTTAATGACATCATCTTAATACCTGTATTAGTTATTGCTGGGTAAATTATTGAACCCGACTCATCTGTCATTGCTCTTTCACTTACACCAAAAGACTTTGGTATAGATGGTCCTGTAATATCAGCATCTAGTATTGCTGTCTTATTACCTTTTTTCTGTGAATTTACAGATAACATAGAAGTAACTAATGACTTTCCAACGCCACCCTTACCACTTACAACTGCAATAACCTTCTTAACTCCATCATAGTTATTTGCTTTCTTTTCTTCTTCTTTTTTTGGTGGTTTAAGTTCATCTATAGATTTTGCATTATTTGCTTCATTCTTATATTCTTCGCTCATTTTATCCTCCAAAGTTAATAATTACATAAGTAATTATACATCATGCTCTAAACTTGTAAAGCGGACACTTTGGATTATCTTTTAGCTTCTTATATAAAAGTGACACTTTATACTGCCACAGAAATACCTACTTATATTCTCGAAAAATTGGCACAAAAAAAGTCGGAAGAAAAATTCTTCCGACTTAGTATGAGTCCAGCGGGGATCGAACCCGCGACACCTAGATTAAAAGTCTAGTGCTCTACCAACTGAGCTATGAACCCTTATAGAAACTTAGGATATATAATCCAACTGGGCTAGCTGGATTCGAACCAGCGAATGCAGGGATCAAAACCCTGTGCCTTACCGCTTGGCGATAGCCCATTGTAAATATAAATTAACAGCTATGTACATCGTACAAACTTGCGTTAAATGAGTTCCCCTTAATAACTTCTGCTATTCATCCAGCCTCTAAATTAAAAAAGGGTGGGTACAGGGATTCGAACCCTGGACCTTCAGAGCCACAATCTGACGCGCTGACCAGCTGTGCTATACCCACCATAAAAAATAGTGTGCCCGGGGGGATTCGAACCCTCGACCCACGGCTTAGAAGGCCGTTGCTCTATCCAGCTGAGCTACGGACACACGAAGCGGGTGATGGGAATCGAACCCACGTATCTAGCTTGGAAGGCTAGTGTTCTACCATTGAACTACACCCGCGTAGTATTTAGTTGTAAGTCGGGGTGACAGGATTCGAACCTGCGACCTCTTGATCCCAAATCAAGCGCTCTAGCCAAGCTGAGCCACACCCCGAGGTGTTTAAGCTTTGTTGTTATCTTGTCGTCCGTAACGACAAGAATTATTTTACATCAGTGAGTCGTTTTTGTCAAGCATTTTTTTGACTTTTTTAACTCTTTCTGATGAGTAGCTATCAATCAAAGACTGATAAAAACTACATTCATAACTGTTGCTTCTCTGCCATTGCCTACTTCCCAGTGGCCTATGTCGTGGCAGTCACAACAGTTATGAATTATACACTATAATTCTTTAATTGTAAAGTGAATTTCGCAATTTTTTTCAAAATTTTCGAATTCCATCATTATGTAGGTACATTTGCGGCTTTCTTGACGTGGATAACTTATGCTTCCAGGGTTAATTAGGGTCAAATCTTTCTCTTTTATAATCACTGGTCTGTGAGTATGTCCAAACATTACTATATCTATATCTCGTGCTCTGCATTCCTCCTTGAGAGTCTGCAAATCCAATGATACATAATAATAATGTCCATGTGTTAAAAGTATCTTTTTCCCTGCAATTGTAATTTCTTTTTCTGATGGCATATGTGAATCAAAATCATTATTACCTGGCACCATTATAGTTTTACAATTAGCCATTTCCTCAATTATATCTTGATTCCCTTCAAAATCGCCCAAATGTATTAACATATCAATTGGACCTTCATCAAAGAGTGCTTGTGCTAAATTGCCCTCCCTACGATGCGTATCACTAACTATCATTACTCTATGCATTTTTTTCTAATTCCCCTTTTATTAATCTTAATGCCTTACCTCTATGACTGATTTTATTTTTTTCTTCTGGCGAAAGGGATGCAGAAGTCATCTTATATTCTGGTAAATAAACTATTGGATCATAGCCAAAGCCATTCTCCCCTGAAATTTCCTTAGCTAATAAGCCTTCCATAGTAGCTCTTTTTACCACTTCTCTTCCATCTGGAAAAACTACTGCTATTGCACATACGAAACGACAGCTTCTATCCTGTCCTTCTACACCCTCTAGTTTTTCTATTAATGCTCTATTTTTAATGTCATAACTTGTATCATGTCCCATAAATCGCGCAGAATACACTCCTGGAGCCTTATTTAAATAGTCAATCTCCAATCCAGAATCATCGGCCATTGTAATCTCTCCTGTTAGCTTTGCTATGGCTCTAGCCTTTATAAGGGCATTTTCCTCAAATGTTGTTCCATTCTCTTCTACATCAACATCAATACCAGCTTCCTTAAGCGAAACAATTTCATAATCTTTTAGAATATCTTTTACTTCTATAACCTTATTCTTATTATTAGATGCTAAAATAATCTTTTTCATGATACTTCTCCCAATTACGTTTATAAAATCTAGTTTTTATCTTCCCTTGGCTTTCTTGGTGGCTTTGGGCCAACAAATGAATAAAAATATGTCTTTAACATACCATTATAGATTTTTCTATTCTTATCTGCTTTTCTGCCAAAATATTTACAAGCTTCCTCATATGATGTGATCATGTATATTGACCATGTATCTAATAATGCTGTTTGTTTACCAAAATTTGTATAGATTGCAGGTAATGTCTTTTTATCCTCTAAACGCTCGCCATAAGGTGGATTTGTAATTATAAATCCATACTTACCATGATGACTTAAATTAGCCACATCTCTGTTCTGAAAATGGATTAAATGATCTACCCTTGCTCTTTTAGCATTTATTCTTGCCTTTTTAATCACTTCATCATCAATATCATAAGCTTGAATTTCAGTTTCAATATCAATGTTCTCTAAGTCAATAGCCTCATCTCTTGCTTCTTGCCAAAGAGATTTATCTATAAAATTAGTCCATTTTTCAGCAACAAAGTTTCTATCAACTCCCGGTGCTATATTAGCAGCCATCATTGCTGCCTCTATTGCAAAAGTTCCACTACCACAAAATGGATCAACTAAAATTCTATCCTTATTCCATGGTGTTAGCTTTATTAGGGCAGCTGCAAGAGTCTCAGATATAGGTGCCTTACCTGCTACAGGACGATATCCTCTCTTGTGTAATGATACACCTGTTGTATCTAAGCCTATTGTTACTATATCCTTCATAATTGTTACTCGGATTGGATAACTTTCTCCATCTTCTTCGAACCAATTCGCTCTATATTTAATCTTTAAACGCTCTACAATTGCTTTCTTAACAATTGACTGTATATCTGAAGAACTAAACAATTTACTATTAACTGAATTTGCCTTAGTTACCCAGAATTTACCATTTTTAGGAATGAATTCTTCCCAAGGTAATTCCTTAGTCTGATCAAATAACTCTGTAAATGTTACAGCTTTAAACTGACCAACTTTTAAAAGAATTCTTTCTGTTGTTCTTAAATTTATATTGGCTCTTGTTATAGCCTCTGCATCACCAACAAAAGTAACCTTACCATCTTCCACAGAAGATATATCGTATCCTAAATCATATATTTCTCTTTTTAATACTGATTCAAGTCCAAAATGACATGGTGCAATCAATTCAAATGTATTCATTAATAACTCCTACTTTGTTATATTATTCTTTATGAAAATAGTAAGCTTTAAATAGAAGATTGCTTACACTAGGTTCAATCAAACTATCTTCATAATTATAACATACTCATTCTAATAATAATTCTAAAAAAATTTAATGTCAATTATATAAAAATATCTATATAATAAAAAAACCTTGCAATATTAGTTGCAAGGTCAAATGTACGTGACAAGATTCGAACTCGCGACCTTCTGGTCCGTAGCCAGACGCTCTATCCAGCTGAGCTACACGTACATATAAAGTAAACATCTAAGATGTTTAGTGCCGGCAACGGGAATCGAACCCGTATGGGAGTATAAGTCCCGCAGGATTTTAAGTCCTGTGCGTCTGCCAGTTCCGCCACACCGGCTTAAATATGGTCATTAAAGACTTAATGGGGCCTACAGGGCTCGAACCTGTGACCCTCTGCTTGTAAGGCAGATGCTCTCCCAGCTGAGCTAAGACCCCTTCTTGTAAACCATGTTTACTTTACAATATTAAATTGTAAACGACCCGGATGGGGTTCGAACCCACGACCTCCGCCGTGACAGGGCGGCGCTCTAACCAGCTGAGCCACCAGGCCAAATTATCTTAAAAAATGAGTAGAACAAATGGACCTTCGGGGACTCGAACCCAGGACCGACCGGTTATGAGCCGGTTGCTCTAACCAACTGAGCTAAAGGTCCAATTAAGAGCCGACAGTCGGAGTCGAACCAACAACCTGCTGATTACAAATCAGCTGCTCTGCCATTGAGCCATGTCGGCATGAAAATCTAATCATTTGCTCTACTCTATGACGCCAAGGGGATTCGAACCCCTGATACCACCGTGAAAGGGTGGTGTCTTAACCGCTTGACCATGGCGCCTTATATAGTTCTGTAACAAATAGTGATATTTTCTATCACAGCTCCCCGAGTAGGGCTCGAACCTACAACAACTCGGTTAACAGCCGAGTGCTCTACCATTGAGCTATCGAGGAATAACCTGAAAGATTGCTCTTTCAAAACTGCACATTAAATATATTCATCCGTAAGTCATTCTCTAAGAATAACCCTCGCTTATGTTCAGTGATTTCTCACTCTCTATCCAAACCTTAACCTTAATTGGTTAAGCCCTCGACCTATTAGTACAAATCAGCTCCACATGTCACCACGCTTCCACCTTTTGCCTATCAACCTCGTCGTCTTCAAGGGGTCTTACTACATTCGTATGGGATATCTCATCTTGAGGGGGGCTTCACGCTTAGATGCCTTCAGCGTTTATCCCGTCCCGACTTGGCTACTCGGCCATGCA
>NZ_JNKW01000013.1 GCF_000702205.1 Lachnospira multipara LB2003
TGTATCGGTTGCATTACCAAGTGCATGGCCGAGTAGCCAAGTCGGGACGGGATAAACGCTGAAGGCATCTAAGCGTGAAGCCCCCCTCAAGATGAGATATCCCATACGAATGTAGTAAGACCCCTTGAAGACGACGAGGTTGATAGGCAAAAGGTGGAAGCGTGGTGACATGTGGAGCTGATTTGTACTAATAGGTCGAGGGCTTAACCAATAAAGGTTAAGGTTTGGATAGAGAGTGAGAAATCACTGAACATAAACGAGGGTTATTCTTAGAGAATGACTTACGGATGAATATATTTAATGTGCAGTTTTGAAAGAGCAATCTTTCAAAAAAAGTAGTTGCCTTTTTATTAGAAATGAGATATAATAGTGAAGGTAATGATTTGGCCTGGTGGCTCAGCTGGTTAGAGCGCCGCCCTGTCACGGCGGAGGTCGTGGGTTCGAACCCCATCCGGGTCGTTTACAATTCAATATTTTATTTTAGCTTATTAACTATGGGGTCTTAGCTCAGCTGGGAGAGCATCTGCCTTACAAGCAGAGGGTCACAGGTTCGAGCCCTGTAGGCCCCATATTTTTTATGCCGACATGGCTCAATGGCAGAGCAGCTGATTTGTAATCAGCAGGTTGTTGGTTCGACTCCGACTGTCGGCTCTATTAATTAGTTTATAGAGCTAGTTAATATTTTGGGTGGATTCCCGAGTGGCCAAAGGGGACAGACTGTAAATCTGCTGGCACTGCCTTCGAAGGTTCGAATCCTTCTCCGCCCACTGATAATCAATAGATTATCTTTTTATAAGCGATGCCGCGGGGTAGAGCAGCTCGGAAGCTCGTCGGGCTCATAACCCGAAGGTCGCAGGTTCAAATCCTGCCCCCGCTACTAAGCCTAGATAGCTCAGTCGGTAGAGCAGAGGACTGAAAATCCTCGTGTCACTGGTTCGATTCCGGTTCTAGGCACTAGATTACCACTCCAATATGGAGTGGTTTTTTTAGTATAAGATTATTTAACATTAATGTAATTAACCTTGTATTAAATAGTATAATCGTTTACAATATAATAGTTGTGTGAAAATATTACTTGGAGGAATATATGAGCAAAAAAGGTAACATTAACTATAAATACTTAAGAAGAAGAAAGTCGTGGATAAGACGTAATATGACTTCGGTTATAATAGCAGCAGTTGCTTTAGTTGTTATTATAGTTGCAGTTATTGCAGGCGTTCTTATAGGTAAGAATATTAATAATGATAATAAAAATCAAACTAATGTGGTAGATAATAAAGCATCTGAAGCTTCAGAAGAAACAACAGATGAAGTTAACTGGATCGAAGAAACTGTTCCAGAAAGCGTTAAGAATGTTCAGACACAGGAAGAAATTGAGACAAAGATGGCTGAAACAGAATCAATAGCTAAATCCATTGGATCTACAAAGCCATATTTTATTAAGGTTAACAGAGCTGCAAATTGTGTTACAGTTTACGGTATTGATAATAACGGAGAGTATACAAGACCTATAATTGCATTTGCAAGTTCATGTGGTAGAGCAGGTCAGGAAACACCTTTAGTTGAAAATTATGTAACATCAGATAAATATCCATGGAGATTAATGGTTGATGGTACATATGCACAGTACGCTACTAGAATAGCTGGCACAGATGGAATTTTATTCCATTCAATTCCTTATAACTCACAGTCAGCTAATAATCTAGAAGAAGGTCAGTATAATAAAATAGGCGATTATGCTTCATTAGGATGTGTTAGATTATGTGTAAGAGATTGTAAGTGGATTTATGATAATTGTCCTGCAGGAACTGGCGTAACAATTTATGATGATGCGTCAAATCCAGGTCCATTAGGTAAGCCAGAATCAATTAAAATACCTGAGAATAGTGAATATGCAGGATGGGATCCAACAGATCCAAGAGAAGAGAATCCATGGAATAGTTTTAGTGCTAAGATTTCAGGAGCAGCTGATATAAAGGTTAAAGTTGGTGAATCTGTAAATTTACTAAATGGAGTTACAGCAGTGGATACATGTGGTAACGACATAACAAATAAGATTTATGTATTAGGTAAATATACAGTAGATGAAAAAGGTACATATGAGATAACTTACAAAGTAGTTGACGCACTAGGAAGATCTGATGAAGTTAAGGTTAACTTAGTAGTAGAATAAAATAATAGACTGAATTAAGGCTGCATTAATAATGCAGCCTTTTTAATAATAAAGAGGTTGTTAGATGAGTAAATATAACGATTTATTGGATAGATTAATAGAATATACTAATTCGGATTTTGTACCAATGCATATGCCAGGTGCTAAGAGGAATGAAACAATATATGAAGGCGGAGAAGCATTAAGTAAATTGGATATAACTGAAATTGATGGCTTTGATAACCTACATAATTCAGAAGGCATATTATTAGATATAAAGAAAAAAGCGCAGCGATTGTATAATTCGAAGGAAAGTTTGTTATTAGTAAATGGTAGTACAGCAGGGATTTTAGCAGCGATTAGTGGCGCATGTAATAAAAACGATAGCATAATAATAGCAAGAAATTGTCATGTATCGGTATATAATGCTATTTATATCAATGAGTTGGATCCAGAGTATATAATTCCACAGATGGATGAGAATACAGGAATACTTAAGGGGATAACACTTAATGAAGTAGTTAATGCTGTGGATAAAGCTATAGCCTTAAACAAGAAACCTAGAGCAGTTGTAATAACAAGTCCTACATATGAGGGTATAGTATCTGAAATAAAGGAAATAGCAGATTATTTGCACGAGAAAGAAATTGTGTTAATAGTAGATGAGGCTCATGGGGCACATTTTCAATTTTCTGATAAATTTCCGGAAAGCGCAGTAAAACTTGGAGCGGATATTGTTATAAATAGTATTCATAAGACTTTACCAGCACCAACACAGACTGCAATTATGCACTTAAATTCAGATTTAATAAATTATGATAAGGTGAAAAGATACTGGAATATATATCAAAGTACTTCTCCGTCATACCTTTTAATGGCAGGAATTGATAGAGCATTAAGCTTTATAGAACTTGATGGGGAGAAAGCCTATAAAGAATACTGTGACAATTTGATAAATTTAAGAGCCAGGATCAGTAAATTAAATAATATAAGTCTAGTTGAAGTAGATGATATTTCTAAGATTGTATTAAAGGGAAATAACATTATAGAAAATTTTGGAAAATGGCTTTATGATAAGTTGTTAGAAGAATACAAGATACAATTGGAAATGGCATCATTTGAGTACGCAATAGCGATGACTGCCGTTGGAGATTTAAAAGAGTACTATGATAGATTTATTAAAGCCTTAGAGGAAATTGATAAGGAAATTGACAAGAAAATAGATAAAGAAATTGATAAAGAAGTTGATAAAGAAGTTGATCAGGAAATAGATAATGAAATCGATGAGAGAATAGATAGCACAAAGAAGCGTAAAATAGAAAAATTTAACGCAAATAATAAGAATCAAGGCTTTAGTTTAGAGGATATGGTATCTGTAAATAAGGCATTAAAACCATCAGAGGCAATAAAGCTAGCGGATGAAGGTAAATCTGAGTTTGTATCATTAAAATCAAAGGAAGTAATTAATAGGGTTAGTGTTAATGCAGTACTATTATATCCGCCTGGAATGCCAATAGTTAATTCTGGTGAAATAATAACAAAGGAAAAAGCAGAAATATTAATAAATGCACTAGAAAATAACATAGAAGTTATGGGATTAAATGAAGATTTAATAAATGTCATAACGGAGAATTATTAGGAAATAAGTTAATATGAATAAAGCAAGGAAATAAGCTAATACCAATAAAGCCTAGATAAAATTATTAAAAATAGTAATGAGGTTTAAACTGTATGAAGGAAATTATTTTTATAATGGGTAAAAGTGCTTCGGGTAAAGATAAAATCTTTAAGAAGATAGTAAATGAATTTGATGGCGAGTTAAAGACTGTGGTGATGTATACTACAAGACCAATGCGTGTTGGTGAAAGAGAAGGGGTAGAATATCACTTTGTTGATGATGCAGTAGTGGAAAAATTAGAACAAAATGGCAAAATAATAGAATTAAGAGCATATAATACTATAAATGGAGTGTGGAAATACTTTACAGCTGATGATGGTCAGATAGTTTTAGATGGGAAGAATAGATATATAATTATTGGAACTCTTGAAGCTTATGAAAAATTTGTGGAATTCTATGGAAGAGAGCATTTCATGCCGATATATATAGAGGTAGACGACGATATTAGATTAGAAAGATCTATTAAAAGAGAAAGAAAGCAGTTAAAGCCAAACTATGAGGAATTATGTAGAAGATTTTTAGCTGACGCTAAGGATTTTAGTGAGGATAATATTAAGCATGCGCAGATTAATAGATGTTTTAAAAATAATGGACGTCTTGAGGACTGTATAGAGGAGATCAAACAGTACATAATGCAATCCCAATGAGGAGATTAAACAGTACATTAAACAGTACATAATGCAATCCAAATAGGGTAACTTGCAAGAAATTTAAAGGTGTTATAAAATGTAAGTTGTATTGTCGTGAACATTTAAAGTGATTTTGCTTAAATGGATGGAGGCAGATGGGTATGGAAATAAAGATTAATGATGTGCAGCAGGTTACATCAGGACAGAATGTCAATAAGGTTGAAAACCATGATGATTCCTTCAAATTTACTTTAATTAGTAACATTGAAGAGAAGGAATTACAAGAAAAACTTGGTTCTATGATGAAGGAGATTACAGACCAAGGGGAAAAAATCGCTAAACACATGGATATTAAGGACATGAAGCGATATAGAGAATTGGTTAAAGACTTTATGAATGAGGTTGTAAATAGGTCGCACAAGTTTTCAAGAGAGAATTTTCTTGATAGACGAGGACGTCATAGGGTTTATGGTATTGTTAAACTTGTGGACAAAAACCTTGATGATTTGGCAAGTGAACTAGTTAAGGACGAGAAGGATCATTTGACAATAGTTAGCAAGATAGATGATATCAGAGGACTGTTGTTGGATATTTCAACATAGTAAGGGTGAATAATGAGCGGATTTTCGGATATATATGGATATGAAACAATAAAAGAGCATCTACAGAATGCAGTGGTTATGGATAAGGTGTCACATGCATATATAATTAGCGGAGGACTTGGATCAGGTAAGAAGATGATTGCAAGTATTTTTGCTAAGACATTGCAGTGTGAGGAGGGCAAAAGTAATCCATGTAATCACTGCCATTCTTGTGTTCAAGCAGACACATTAAATCAGCCAGATATAATATGGGTTAAGCATGAAAAACCAACAAGTATAGGTGTGGATGATATTCGTGATCAGTTGGTGGCTGATATGCAGATTAAACCATATAGCAGTAAATATAAGATTTATATTGTGGATGAGGCTGAAAAATTAACAGTTCAGGCCCAGAATGCTTTATTAAAAACAATAGAAGAACCACCAGCTTATGGTATAGTAATTTTGCTAACAAAGAATGCAGATATATTTTTACAGACAATTCTTTCAAGATGTGTGGTATTAGATTTAAAACCAATAAGTGATGATATAGTGGAAAAGTACATATCAGATCACTTGGAGTGTGGAGAATACGAGAAAAAATTTGCATCTAAGTTTGCAAGAGGTTGTATCGGTAGGGCGATATCAATTTTGGAGAGCCCAGATTTTTCACAGCTTAGATCCGTTGTTTTAGATGTTGTAAAAAATGCGAAGAAGATGACTTCAGTTGAAATCATGGATTCGGTAAAAAAGACTTCAGAATATAAGTTGGTAATAGATGATTATTTGGATTTACTTAACGTTTGGTATCGAGATGTGTTAATATTTAAGAGTACTAAGGATTCTAATCTTGTGATTTTTAAGGATGAAATATCAACAATTAAGGCACAAGCTGAAGTGATTTCATACGAAGGAATTCAGGATATTCTAGAGTCTATAGATAAAGTAAAAATAAGACTTATGGCGAACGTAAATTTTGATTTAACAATTGAATTGCTAATAATGGCCATAAAGGAACATATATAAATTAAGAGGAAGGTGATACATCATTTTTGATGTATAGGTAAAAAATAATGACAAGAGTTGTTGGAGTTAGATTTAGACAGGTAGGCAAGATTTATTTTTTTGCCCCAGGTAAATATAGTGTTGAGGTAGGACAGCACGTAATTGTAGAAACAGCACGTGGTGTGGAATACGGAAGCGTTGTTTTGGGTGAAAGAGAAGTAGAGGATGAGAAGGTTGTACAGCCTTTAAAGGCAATTATTAGAATCGCTACACCTGAAGATGACGAGAAAGAAATAAGAAATAGAGAGAAAGAAAAAGAAGCATTTGATATTTGTCTTGATAAGATTCAGAAGCATAATCTAGATATGAAGCTAATTAAGGCAGAATATACATTTGATAATAATAAAGTGCTATTTTATTTTACAGCAGATGGAAGAATTGACTTTAGAGAGTTAGTAAAGGATTTAGCAGCAGTTTTTAGAACAAGAATTGAGTTAAGACAAATTGGTGTTAGAGATGAGACTAAGATACTAGGTGGAATGGGAGCATGCGGTAGACCGCTTTGTTGTGCAACATATATGCCAGAATTTATTCCAGTTTCAATTAAGATGGCAAAAGAGCAGAATCTTTCATTAAACCCAACTAAGATTTCGGGTGTGTGTGGAAGATTAATGTGTTGCCTAAAGTATGAGCAGGAAACATATGAGGAATTAAACAGCCACTTACCTGTTGTTGGTGATCATGTTACAACACCAGAAAAGTTACATGGTGAAGTATCATCAGTAAATGTACTTCGTCAGTTAGTAAAGGTTATTGTAACATTAGACAATGATGAAAAAGAAGTAAGAGAATATCCAGTTTCAGAGATTAAATTTAAGACACGTAGAAAAGAGAAGAATGAGCAAATCGAAGATAAGGAATTAAAAGCCTTAGAAGAGCTTGAAAGAAGAGAAGGAAATGCTCATATAAGTGATGATTAATAAAAGTTTGGAGGAAAGAGTATGTGTAATAAGACTCTAGAAAAAAGGAAGGAGACTTATACAACTCTTTCTGGAGAAATAAGTATTGAAGCCGATGAAAGGCTAGATGATTTGTGTAAAGATGGATTGATGTTAATACAAAAACCAGATATATTTTGCTTTGGAATGGATGCTGTGTTATTGTCAACATTTGCTAAGGCAGGAAAGTCTAATAAGGTGTTAGACCTATGTACAGGAAATGGGGTAATACCAATATTAATGCAATCTAAGAATAAAGACACAAGTTATGTAGGCTTAGAAATACAGGAAGTGTCTGCAAATTTGGCTGCAAGAAATGTTTCTATAAATAATCTTGATGATAAAATACAAATTATTAAAGGTGATTTAAAGGAGGCAGCCCAGATTCTAGGCGATGCCTCCTTTAATGTTGTAACGGTAAATCCACCATATAAAAAAGCAAATTCTGGAATAGTTAATCCAGATTCAAGTAAGGCAATAGCAAGACACGAGGTATTGTGTGATATAGATGATGTATGTCAAGCAGCAAGTAGATGTTTAAAGTCTAAGGGACATTTATTTATGGTGCATAGACCAGATAGATTAATAGATATTATTATGGCAATGAAAAAAGCTCATATTGAACCCAAAAGAATACGCATGGTACATCCATATGTAGATAAGGAAGCTAATATGGTACTTATAGAGGGAATAAAGGGCGCGAATTCTTATATGATTGTGGAAAAACCATTAATAGTTTATGAGAAAAATGATGGGAAAAATGGAATTTACACGACAGAATTATTGGAAATGTATGGAATGACAGGAAAGGTGGATGAATAATGCAGGATTTTGAGAAGAAAAATGCCACAGGTGAAAAAGGCGAATTATTTTTATGTGCTACACCAATAGGAAATCTTGAAGATATAACATATAGAGTTTTAAGAATACTAAATGAAGTAGACTTAATAGCAGCTGAGGACACAAGAAATTCCATAAAGCTTCTAAATCATTTTGAGATAAAGACACCAATGACAGCATATCATGAATTTAATAAATATGATAAGGCCAAGGTTTTAGTAGATAAGATGTTAAGTGGTCAAAGTATAGCTTGTATTACAGATGCAGGAACCCCAGGAATTTCAGATCCTGGAGAGGAATTATGTAAGCAGGCAAGACAGGCAGGAATAAGAGTAAGTTCAGTGCCAGGTCCAGCAGCGTGTATTACAGCACTTACAATGTCAGGACAGGCAACAAGAAGATTTGCTTTTGAAGCTTTTTTACCAGCAGATAAAAAAGAAAGAAAAGAAGTGTTTAATGAATTAGTAAATGAAACAAGAACAATGATAATTTACGAGGCACCACATCATTTAAAAAAGACATTGGCAGAATTAAGAAATGCGTTAGGTGATAACAGAGCCCTAACAATTTGCAAAGAATTAACCAAAAAACATGAAACATCTATGGAATTTACCTTAGAAACAGCGTGCGAGTATTATGAGGTAAATGATCCAAGAGGAGAATACGTACTGGTAATAGCGGGAAAATCTAGAGAGGATATTAAGAAAGAAAGAGAAGCAAGCTGGGAAGAACTAACTGTTAAAGAACATGTAGATATGTATATTAAACAGGGAATGGATAAAAAAGAGGCTATGAAGGCAGCAGCTAAAGATAGAGGAGTTTCAAAAAGAGATATCTATAATGAGCTAGAAAGATAAATAAAAATAAAACTAATCATGAATATGCTTTGTGCAATATAACCAAAGTACTAGAAAGATAGGCATAAATTTTTGTGCAAACACATTGACCGAAAGTTCACAATATTATACATTATAAACTGTAGTTATTAATCTTTTAAGGATAAGATAAAATTGGGAGGTATTTATGCTTAAAAAAAGATTTTTGAGAATAGCTGCAGTTTTTTTGACTTTAATAATAACTGCAGTTACAGCATTAGCTGTTCTACCCGCAAGGAAAGTAAAGGCAGCAGCGGTAACACCAAAGGCTGGTAATATTTACTATATCAAGAATAAGAACAGCGGAATGTATTTAACAGTTCAAGGAGATTCAAGTTCTAGCGGAGCTAACGTAATTCAGTCTAAGGGAACAGGAAGTTTGGGACAAAGATGGATTTTGGAAGCTAATGCTAATGGTACTTACAGATTACATCCTGCAACAGATATGACAGGTGGAATATCTTTAGATGTGGCTAATGGAAGTGCAAATAATAATACTAATATCCAGATATGGGGAAATAATGGATATTCTGCACAGAACTTCTCTCTTAAATCATCATCAGATGGATATGCCATAACAACTGCAGTATCTAATGGCGCAAGCTGTTTAGATGTGGCAGGAGCAAGCACAGCAACTGGAGCTAATGTTATTGAATATACTTATAAGGGCAGTGCTAATCAAATTTGGTATTTCGAAGAGGCTCAGTGGCCATCATCTGGTTCTGGATCTAGCTCATCAGGCTCAGGTTCATCAGGCTCAGGCTCATCAAGTTCAGGTTCAACAAGTGTAGCTATTGATTCTGTTTATTCACAGCAGAGATTACAGTTTGTTAATACAAACGATAATTCTTTCTTAACTGCACCAACATCTACAGGAAATACTAAGACAAGTACAGCATCATCAACATATAATCAGTGGGTTTTAGAAAATAATGGTAGTAACAAGTATATGATTGTTAATGCAGCGACAGGTTATGTACTTGCACCTGCAGGAAATACAGCCAATAGTGGCAGCAGTGTTGTTGCAACAGGAAAGACAGGAAGCACAGCACAGTATTGGACAATTAGTGCAGTATCAACAGATGCTAATAACAATGGATATGCATATAAGATTTCTAACTGTGCTAATACTAATCTTTGTTTACAAAAATCAGGCCAGGGATTTATCTTAGGTTCATATAAAGGAAATTCAACACATAAGTTTTATATTAATTCTTATGGTGTTGAAGGATTTGCTGGAAAATGTAAAAGTGTAGATGGCAAAGAAACAGCTTCTGTACTCGGTGGAGCATTAGGAAAAACAGTATATGTTTCAAATGTATCTGATTTATCAAGCTATTGCTCAGGTTCAACACCTTATACAATCGTAATTAATGGAAATATTTCTGCAACAAACCTAACAAAGGTTAATGTAGGAAGCAATAAGACAATTATAGGATCATTTAATGCTAATACATTGAATAATATTCATTTTAGATGCATTTCTAATTCAGGTAATGTAATTTTTAAGAACCTAACATTAAAGCATGATGCAGATAAGAATGCTAATGATGATATTCAGATGTATATAAGTAATGGTACAAAATTCTGGGTTGATCACTGTACATTCCCAGGACATACAATTAATAAAAGTGATGTAGATAAGCATATGTATGTTGGTTTAAAGGCAGACTATGTAACAGTTTCAGCCAATGTATTTATGAATCATAAGTACAGCTTAATTCTTGGATATCCAGCAGAAGATGGAATGAGTACATATAAGGGATATCCACAAATGACAATATGTAATAACTACTTCTATAATTGTGAAACAAGAGCACCAGGACTTATGCGTTATGGATACTATCACGTATATAATAACTTTGTA
The DNA here is from genome assembly GCF_000702205.1 of Lachnospira multipara LB2003. Classification (GTDB taxonomy): domain Bacteria; phylum Bacillota; class Clostridia; order Lachnospirales; family Lachnospiraceae; genus Lachnospira; species Lachnospira multipara_A. The sequence continues at coordinate 10,626 of NZ_JNKW01000013.1, forward strand.
TATAGCTTTAACTTAGGATTTACTCCATATACAGGAAGTACAATTTATTCAGAGAAAAATTACTTTGATAAGGGAGCATATGCAGGTTGGGTAATAGATGATTATGGTGTAGGTAACTTTACAGATAATGGATCAGTATTATCAAGCAGCTTATCTGGAATAAAGACAGCACAGACATCATGGAGACCAATTACAAGTTATTCATATGCTACAAGAAATGCAGCAGATGCTAAGGCATGGGCACAGGCTAATGCAGGTGTTCAAAAATCAACACTACATTACGCAATAGATTAATAACAAGGCAAAAACTAAAAACTAAAGAATAATAAAAAAGAGGAATCAATATGATGTTAAATACATATTGACTCCTTTTTTTAATAGAAGTCTTTTTTAATGAAAGTCTTTTTTAGCTGAAATCGATAGTTAATCTTAGCTATATTAAGCAAGCCTATTCAATAATATGTTCTTTAATGATGTTTCTTACAGTTGCGTATATATAAGGTTTAGCAGTGTTAATATCTACTGGTTCTTCATAAAGAATAGCACTATAACAAGTTGAACTTATAAGTTCTACAATAAGGAAGAGCATAATCTCAGGTTCTTTAAGATTAACCTCATCATCATTAATAATTTGATGGTAAACATCAAGGAAGTTAATGTCGTTATCAGCGACATTAGTAGTTAAAGCCTCTTTAAAAATACCCCAACTAAGATTTTTAGAAATAAAGTTTAAAAGCGCCTGATTAGAATCAAGAGCATTAATAATATTATCTATAATAAAGATAATCTTTTCCGTAAAATTAAGTGATCTAGTTTTAAGTTCTTCATCTAAAGCTTTAGATGCAGCCATAAATAAAAGACTTGATTCATGGGAGATAAGACGATTTCTAATATCAAATTTATCCCTAAAATAAAGGTAGAAAGTTCCCTTAGCCATTCCGGCCTTAGAAGAAATCTCAGCAATAGATGTTTTTGAAACACCTTTAGTTGTAAATAATTCAAAAGCAGAGTTTAGCAAAGATCTTTGTTTGTTTAGTTTGTTATTTTCTACTTTTCCCAAAAAATCACCTCATTTCAGTATAAAGAAACACTATTTTACTAATAAATGTATAAAGCTTTAGTAAAAGTCATATTTCTTAGTAGGTATCTTACCATATAAAAAATAAAAAATCTATAAAAATTATGACCATCGGTCATTTTTTGTTGACAGAAAAAATACTAGTGTTATAATGACTATGAAATAAAAAATGACTAACGGTCAATTTTACAAAAAGAAAAATTTAAAACGTCATTAATTGAATGGAGGTTAATTATGGAGAAGTTTGGAAGAGCTGTGGTTAAGCTAAGAATTCCAATCCTTATTATTAGCATATTGCTATTAATTCCATCAGTTCTTGGATATCTTGGAACAAGAGTTAACTATGATATCTTGTATTATTTGCCAGATAATATCGAAACAATGCAAGGCCAAGACATCCTATTGAAGGATTTTGGAAAGGGAGCATATGCATTAATCGTAGTTGAAGACATGAATCAAGACAATGTCTCAAAGCTTGTTAATAAAGTGGAAAATGTAGACCACGTTGCTAAAGTTATTTCTTATACAGGTTTAGTTGGAGAAGATGTTCCAGCAGAACTTTTACCAGATAGTATAAGATCTAAGTTTGAAAATGATGAGACAAACTCAACTTTATTTGCTGTATTCTTTGATGATACAACATCAAGCGATGATACTATGAATGCAATACAGCAGATAAGAAAGGTTACAGACAAACAGTGTTATGTAGCTGGTATGTCTGCAGTAGTTACAGATACTAAGAACCTTTCAGAGAAGGAAACACCAATATATGTTTTAATTGCAGTAGTTTTAGTTTGTATCGTACTTGCAATATTTATGGATTCCTTCCTAGTACCAGTACTCTTTATGGTAAGTATTGGTATGGCAATAGTTTACAATTTAGGATCTAATTATTTCTTAGGAGAAACTTCGTATATTACGAAGGCCTTGGCAGCAGTATTGCAGTTAGGTGTAACACTAGATTACTCAATTTTCTTGTGGCATAGCTATAAGGAACATAAAGCTGAGTATCCTAATGATAAGGAAAAGGCAATGTCAGTTGCTATTGGTAACACATTAACATCAGTAGTTGGTTCATCAATTACAACAGTAGCAGGTTTTATTGCACTTTGCTTTATGAGCTTTACACTTGGTCTTGACTTAGGTGTTGTAATGGCAAAGGGTGTTATCTTTGGTGTTATTGGATGTGTAACAATTCTACCATCCCTTGTATTAACATTTGATAGAGCACTAGAAAAGACAATGCATAGAGAAATCATGCCGAACTTTTCTAAGTTTTCACATTGGATAGTAAATCATTCTTGGATATTCTTACTTGCATTTATTATTCTTTTAGTACCTGCAATTTATGGATATAACAACACTAAAGTTTACTATGATTTATCAAGTACATTACCTGAAGAACTTGATTGCTCACAGGCTAATACAAAATTAGCAGAAAGCTTTAAAGATTTGAATTCAATCTACATGGTTCTTGTTGATAGTGATTTATCAGAAGAAGATGGACAAAGTATGTTAGATGAAATTAAGAATGTAGATGGAATTTCCTTTGCTCTTGGACTACCAACAGTAACTGAAACTGGTATTCCAGAAGAATTCTTACCAGAGTCAGTTGTATCTGAGTTAAAGGGCGGAGATTATCAGCTTATGTTAATTTCTTCAGAATATACAATCGCATCTGATGAAATCAACAATCAGATTAATGAAGTAAAAGATATAACAAAGAAATACGATAGTTCTTCAATGGTAATTGGTGAAGCACCATGTACTAAGGACTTAATTACAATCACAGATAAGGATTTCAAAACAGTAAGTTTTGTTTCCATCGCAGCAATTTTTGTAATTATTCTCTTCGTACTTAAGTCAATTTCATTACCAATCTTACTTGTTGCAGCAATTGAATTTGCTATTTTTGTAAATATGGGTATTCCATACTTTACAGGAACACAGATTCCATTTATTGCATCAGTAGTAATTGGAACAATACAGCTAGGTGCCACTGTCGATTACGCTATACTTATGACAACAAGATATAAGAGAGAAAGAGCTTCAGGCCTTTCTAAGAAAGAATCAGTAGAAATTGCACTTGAAACTTCAATTCCTTCAATCGTAGTTTCAGCACTTGGATTCTTTGCAGCAACTTTTGGTGTTGGTATGTATGCCAACGTAGACATGATCGCATCCCTTTGTATCTTAATGGCAAGAGGTGCAATCATCAGTATGATAGTTGTAATCTTAGTAGTACCATCATTATTTATGGTATTTGATAAGCTAATAATCCATACAAGTATAGGATTTAAACCAAAGAACAGTAGATTTAAAGGTTTAAGTGAGGAAGATAAGTTTGCACATCAGTAAAAGGAGAGCGATTGAAAATGATTAGAAGAAATTTAATGAGAGCTGGAGCAGTTGTATTAACTGCATCTATGCTTGGAATAAGTGTGGTAGGCTGTGGAAGCAGTAAAGAAACAGCTAGCGTAACAGCAGTAAATGATGAGGCAGCACCTCAGGCAGAAAGTGCTATAACATCAGCAATAAATAATGAACTTGCAATTTCAACAACATCAACATTAAAAAACAATACAAGACAGCAGACAGTATATGTTTTTGACGATGCAACAGGAAAGCAAGATCATACAACAGTTAGTACTAAGGTAACAGATGCTAAGGGTGAGACAAGTTCAACATCTGAAGAATCATCTAAAGAAGCACCAGTTACAATTAAAGTAAGCTATACACTTAATGGTAAGGAAATCTCACCAGAAGAATTAGTTGGTAAGAGTGGTAAAGTAAAGATTAGATTTGATTACACTAATAACGAGAAAAAAGAAATTATGGTAAATGGTCAGCCACAGACAGCTTATGTACCATTTACAGTAGCAACAGGACTTATGCTTGATAATGAAAAATTTACTAACGTAGAAGTAACTAATGGTAAGGTATCAAAGGTAGGTTCAGATATAGTGGCACTTGGTGTAACACTTCCAGGATTAAAGGATTCATTAAATCTTAAGTTCAATGATGAAGTATTAGATTTAAATATTCCAGAATATTTTGAAGTAAGTGCAGATGTTAAGGATTTTGCTCTAGAAATGAGTTTATCAGTAGTAACATCAAATCTCTTATCAGATATGGATTTAGATAATCTTTCATTAACAAGCTTAGAAAGTAAGTTAACAGAACTTCAGACAGCAGCAGATCAGTTAGCAGATGGAACAGTTAAGTTACAGGAAGGCACACAGCAGTTAGAAGATAATGTACCAGCATTAGTTTCAGGTGTATCAGCACTTAATGATGGCGCAGCAACACTTAGTGCAGGTGTAGGTTCATATGCAGCAGGTGTTTCAAGCTTAAGTGCTGGGGCAGCAGAAGTAGATTCTAACATGCAGACATTATCATCAAGCTTAAGTACACTTTATAACACATTAAATGATAATGAATTTGATACAAAGGTAGCTTCATTAAATGAAGGAATCAACGGAGCAAGCGGCTTATTTGCATCACTTTCTAATGGAATGAGCTCATATAAGAATCAGTATGAAACAGCATATGCAGATGCATATCAGAAGATTTTTAAAGCTAATTATATGCAGGAATTGCAGGCTAGAAGTATGACTCCAGATATGGATGCTCAGGCTGGATCTCTTGTAAAGAGAGGAGTAGAAAACACTTTAGCAGGAAAGGGAATTACAGCTGATGCTAACATTCAGTCAGTACTTATAGATGAAAAGAAAAACACAGCAGTATATGCAACAGCAGGTTTATGTGAAGTATATGCAGGATATTCTAAGTTAGGAGCAACAGTAGATTCGGAACAGGCTCAGGCAATTATTTCAGATATTGTTCAGCTTAACCAGTATGCAGCAGCTTATAAGGCAATGTATGCTTCATATAGTAAGTTAAAGGCAGCAGGTCTTGATACAGGAGTAGCAAGTTTAGCAGGAGCAATTGGTTCATTTGATACATATAGAGAAGGAACATTATGCTCAAGTTTATATGCACTTAATGCAGGAGCAGCAAAGCTTCAGTCAGAAGGAACAGCTAAGTTAGCACAAGGTGCTTCAACATTAAATGCTAATAATGATGCATTAACATCAGGAGCAGCACAGTTAGCAAATGGTACAGAAACACTTAATAATGCAGCATCAACACTTAGCTCAGGAGTAGCACAACTTAACACAGGAGCTATAACATTAAAGGATGGAATGGCAGAATTTAATAAGGAAGGTATTTCAAAAATAACAAGTTTAGCAGGTGCAGATGTACAGACAGCAATTGATACAATTGATGAAGTAGCAAAACTTGGTAGCAATTATAAGACATTTACAGGAAGCACAGGAAATTACGATTCATCAGTAACATTTGTATATAAGACAGCTGCAATACAGTAAAAATAGTAGATATAACAATTTCAAAACAGATAGACCAAAAGGCATGAACCAAGGGAAAAACCAAGGTTCATGCCTTTTTGTTTATTTTGATATAATTAAATTGTGTAAAATCAAATTTTGTGCTACAATATTTACACATAACAAATTAGGTTGAGTTTATTTTTTTTTAATATGATTTATATTGACTTAGAGTTAACTCTAGGTGGTAGTATATCGAAGTAATAAGAGTAATCGGAGGTATTAACAAATGAAAGAATATAGACAGGAATTTTTTAAAGGAGAAAGAGCCTTATATGCAGCAGATGGTATAAAGGTATATGATTCAATTTTTGATGATGGAGAATCCCCTTTAAAGGAAAGCAAGAATGTAGAAATATATGATTCACAGTTCAAATATAAATACCCATTGTGGTATTCAAACAATGTAACAGTAAAAGGAAGTAATTGGCTTGAAATGGCACGTTCTGGTGTATGGTACACTAACAATATTTCAGTAGAAGATGCGTTAATACAGGCACCAAAGAATTTTAGAAGATGTGATGGTGTTAGCTTAACTAATGTAACAATGACAGATGCAGAAGAGACTTTCTGGAGCTGCAAGAATATTAAGCTTAAGAATGTAACAGCTAAGGGACATTACTTCGCTATGAATTCAGAGAATATTGAAATCCAGGATTTTAAGTTAGATGGCAATTATTCATTTGATGGTGCTAAGAATATTACAATTAAAAATGCAGTACTCTTATCAAAGGATGCCTTCTGGAATACAGAAAATGTAACAGTTTATGACTCATACATTTGCGGTGAATACCTTGGATGGAATTCTAAAAATTTAACATTTGTAAACTGTACAATTGAGAGTTTGCAGGGACTTTGTTATATCGACAATATAACAATGAAAAATTGTAAGTTAATCAATACAACTTTAAGTTTCGAATTAGCAAGCAATGTAGATGCAGAAATCACAACTAAGATAGATAGCGTATTTAACCCAATAAGTGGTACAATTACAGCACCACAGATTGATACATTAATAGTTGAGAAGGATATTGTAGATCCAACAAAGACTAGAATTGAATGTAAGGCTGTGGGAGAGAATGTAGAAGTAGTTGAATGGAGACGATAAAATGGGTAAATATAATTTCGATGAAGAAGTTAATAGACGAAGCAGTGACTCATTAAAGTGGGATGTGAATAATAATGAACTACCAATGTGGGTAGCGGATATGGATTTTAAGACAGCACCACAGATAAGACAGGCAATTGCTGATAGATTAGAGCATGGAGTCTTTGGATATGCAGATATAATGCAGGATTGGTACGATGCCTATATAAATTGGTGGAAGAATAGACATGGATTTGAAATACAAAAAGAATGGCTGATTTTTTCAACAGGAGTTGTTCCATCAATTTCATCCATTGTAAGAAAGCTAACAACACCTAATGAAAAAGTAATTATTCAGACACCGGTTTATAATATTTTCTTTAATAGCATTGTAAATAATGGATGTCGTCCATTAGAAAGTCCATTAAAGTATGAAGATGGTAAGTATACAATGGATTTTAAAGATTTAGAAGAAAAAATGGCAGACCCACAGGCAAGCCTTATGATACTTTGTAATCCCCACAATCCTGTAGGAAAAATATGGGATAAGGAATCCTTAGAAAAAGTTGGCGAGTTAGCAGCTAAATATGGCGTAACAGTAATTTCTGATGAAATTCATTGCGATATTACAAGGCCAAATAAGTCTTATATACCTTTTGCTTCAGTATCTGAAACATGTAGAGATATAAGTATTACATGTATTGCACCAACAAAGTGCTTTAATATAGCAGGAATGCAGACTTCAGCTGTAGTAGTATCTAATCCATTTTTAAGACATAAGGTATGGAGAGGACTTAATACAGATGAGGTTGCAGAACCTAATTCATTTGCACAAGTAGTAACTAAAGCTGCATTTAATGAAAGCGCAGACTGGCTTGATGAAATGAGAGAGTATGTTTTTGATAACAGAGAATATGCTAAGGAATTTATTGAAAGAGAATGCGAAGGAATTCATGTTGTAGATGCTGATGCCACATATTTATTATGGATTGATATAAGTAAATGCAATAAGCAAAGCGATGAAGTTGCAAGAATAATAAGAGAAAAAACTGGACTTTATATAACCGAAGGATTAGAGTATGGACAGGCCGGAGCCAACTTTATTCGTATGAATGTTGCTTGTACAAAAAAGACATTACAAGATGGATTAAACAGATTTAAAGAAGGAATAAATAGTTTATTATAAACAGATAAAAAAGAGGAGTTGGATAGATGATTATACCGTAAAGGCAAATCAAAAAACCAACTCCTCTTATTTAAAAGGTGTTATTTATTATTTTCTGCAATTGGTGGGTTGTCTCCCTTATGCTTTTTGATAATTTCGTCATAACGACGCTGTGAAGCAATTTCCTCAGGAGTTAATTCCTCAGGAGTATCTTCAATCGCATCTAACTGTGCAAAAATATCCCCTAGTTCGTTTAGATCGATTAAATTCTTGTCATCTGCCATGCTAAATCTCCTTTCGCAAGGTAAAAGATTTGTTAGTATAAGTTCTAAATACTATTTGAATTGCAAACAACGAATTTAAATATTAGTTATCGTAAGACTTAAAGAACTGCTCAAGTCTGTCAAAAGTACGGATAAGTACTTCAGCTTCTCCAGGCTGTAAATCTTCCATAACTTTCTCTATCATCTTCTTATGGAAATTCTGATGATGGAAATACGCTGCAATTCCTTTTTCTGTAAGTGTAGCATAAACCACACGTCGGTCCTTATCGCTACGATATCTTACAACGTATTCTTTCTTTACAAGACCGTTAAGGCCTGTTGTTAAAGTACCCATTGTTACACCCAAATATCGAGAGATTTGTCCCATTGTCTGTGGTTCTTTAATACCAACAGCTTCAATAATGTGCATATCGTTAACGGAAATATCACTAAATTCATCGGTGATTAATGCTTTTCTTTCAATATCCAAAATGTCATTGAAGATGTCGACTAATATTCTATTTAATGATTCATAAATGTCCATGTTAATTGCTACCTTACCTAATTTAATTAATATCTAAATTATATATTAAGAATTAAGGAAATGCAAGGCTTCAAAAATGTATTTAATAGATTAAAAATTAATAAAATGAAGTCTTATAAGGACCTTGTTTGGTTGCTTTTTGGGTATCCCTGTAGTATCATTTACTTTAGGTTTCTAAAGTATAAAGATGGGAGGAAACTACATGAGATTTATAGCAATTGGAGAATTAATGTTAAGATTATCTCCACCAAACTACGAGAAAATCGTAACAACTCATGACTTCAGGGTAAACTATGGTGGTGCTGAGGCCAATGTTGCAGTATCCCTTGCAAATTTAGGGGTTGATTCAACATTTTTTACGGTATTACCTAATACTGACCTAGGTAAATCAACAATAAATTACCTAAAGTCTAATGATGTTCATACAAAAGAAATAATTATGGCTGATGGCAGAATGGGCATTTATTATTTAGAGGAAGGTGTTTCAGTACGTCCTTCTTCTGTTATATATGATAGAGGAATGTCAGCATTTGCTGAGTACGATTATAAAGACGTAGATTTTGAGGAAATCTTAAAAAATTATGATTGGTTACACTTAAGTGGTATTACACCAGCTCTTTCATATAACTGTAGAAGATTAGTTGATAGAGCAGTTAAGGCAGCTAAGAAATTAGGACTAACAGTAAGTTTTGATCCTAATTTTAGAAGTACACTTTGGTCTTTTGAAACAGCAAGAGACGTATTATCTAAGTATCTTCCATATGTAGATGTACTTATTGGTATTGAACCAATTCACCTATATAGAGAAGATGGAACAGATTATAAAGATGGTTTAACTATGGATCCGACATTTAAACAGATGGATCGCGTATTTAGAGAAATTGATAAGCAGTATCACATGAAAGCAATTGCAAGAACTGTACGTTATGTACATTCAGGAAGCAATAATTCATTAAAGGCATTCTATTATACAAACGGAGAGACATACGAAAGTAAGACAATTAATTTTGAAATTGTCGACCGTGTTGGTGGTGGAGATGCATTCTCATCAGGACTTATTTATGCCCTTATGGAGAATATGTCACCAGAGGATACAGTAAACTTTGCTGTAGCATCATCAGTAATGAAGCATGCTATTAGAGGTGATACTAATATTACTAGTGTTGATCAGATCAAACGTCTTATGACTAATGCATCATTTGATGTTCAGAGATAATAATAAATAATACATCACTATAATCGTGATTTTAACCGACCTAAGGATTTAGACTACGATATTTTATTATTTGCCGCAAGTTTTGGTAAATACTATCAAAAATCTAATGACTAAAGGTCGGTTTTTTATATGAAAAAAATAGGAGAAATATTTTACGATTTGTTGTAAAATATATTATTGCGGAAAATTTGAAAAAGATTTAGTGAGGTTAATTATGGTAGTTTTTCCAAAAGGTGGAATTAAGGCTCAGTCAACCCTACTTTCAACATATAGTAAGGGAGAGGCATTGTCGAAAAATGGAGCCATTGAAAAAATTGATTTAGAAAAAGGTAAAGGTGGTCACTTAGAATTAACAGGTGAAGTACTAGACGAAAAAGGAACTACTTACGATGCAAGCATTTCATTTGAACCATTAGACGATAAGGTAAGTGCAGTAAAGATTATTGATTGTGGATGTTCATGTCCATCTAAGAAGGGACATAAAGGTTTTTGTAAGCATATAACAGCTCTAGCTTTAGTAACTAATAAATTAATGAAGTTAGATGACATAAGAGAATTATTAGAATCTAGTGAAGAGACAAGAGTAAGTTTTGAAGCAGGAGCAAATGATGAGAGTAAAACTGGAAATTCATTTCTTGATTCATTATTTGATATGGGACTTGAGGATTCAGTTAGTTTAGGAGCAGATGTTTTTTCTAATAAGGCAGATGCAGATAATATAACATCGGCTAAATTATTTAAATTAATGAATAATGAGTTAATGGATGAATATTCTAAATATGAATCTGTTAATGGTGTTAGTAATCTTGGAATGGAAGTTACACTTAATTTAGCAGTTACAGGTATTTTTGCTGAATTTAGAGTTGGTGATAGATATAAGTATGTAATTAAGAATATTGCTGAATTCTGTGAAGCAATGAATTCAGGCGAAGTGGTAAGCTATGGTAAAAATCTTGAGTTTAAGCATGAATTAGCAAGTTTTGCTCCAGAATATAGACCACTTGTAAAGTTCTTAAGTACAAGTATTTATTTAGAGGAAAAATATAAGAATAGTGATAATTTTTCAAAATACTATTATAGAGCATCAGGAGATAAGACAGTAGAGATTAAACCTCATAACTATAGAGCATTCTTTGAAACATTAGATAGATTAGAGATAGATTTAACTGGTTTATCAACTAACAGAGTAAAGATTTTAAAGGATGATCCACAAATTACAGTTAGGATAAGTGCAGATGAGGAAGGGGAATTTGCAACAGTAGAATTCCCAGAATACATTTATCTTGATGGCTTAGATATGGGAATTATGCTTATTGATTCAACAATGTATGTATTATCAAAATCATATGTTGATGCAATGGGTGAGATTCTAAAGGTATTTGCAGAATATGTAATACCTTCAAGTGAAGATAAATTCGATAAATACAGTATTAGGAAGAGAGAGAATTTTATAATGCAGGTATCAAAGTCAGATTATGGTACTTTTGCAGAAACAATTCTTCCTAAGCTTGAAAAACATACAAACATTGAGATCGATGGTATCAATTTTGAAGAATATACAAAGCAGGATGGAATCTGTGAACTTAAGTTTGATGTAGATAAGAGCGGTAACATTATCTGTAGTGGTGTTATTAAGTATGGTGATGATAAGGTTGTAGATTTAGGTGAAACATCTATAAGTGGTGATTTATCAGGAAGAAATGCCAAGGCTGAGGCTAGAATCAAGCATATGCTTAATGAGTATTTCTTAAATAAGAGAAAGGGCAATTTATGGGTGCTAGCAAAGGATGAGGATGATGCTCTTGCACGTCTTATTGATGAGGGTATACCTAAGTTTGAGGATATAGCTGATATATTTGCATCAGATGCATTTAAGAAATTAAAGGTTGTAGTTAATAAGCCAATTTCTGGTGGTTTAGCATTAAAGGGAAATCTTCTTACAGTTTCTTGGGATGTAGAAGGAATGTCTAGAGAAGAATTATATGAAGTACTTGATGCTTATAGAGCTAATAAGAAGTATTTTAGACTTAAGAATGGTGAAGTCTTAAGAATTGCAGGAACAGATATTGAAGAACTTGCACAGTTAGAAGATGAATTAGGATTATCTAAGAAGGAATTCTTAAGTGGTGAGACAGAAGTACAGTTATTTAGAGCATTACATCTAAATGCTCTTATGATGGAGAATAAAGAAGGAATCAAGTTTAGAACTAACAAGGAATTTGATAACTTAATAAAGAATTTTGAGAACTTAAGAAATAAGAAGCATAAGGTACCAAAGATAGTAAATGCAACACTTCGTGAATACCAGAAGGAAGGTTTTAATTGGGCATGTGCATTATCAGAATTCTCATTTGGTGGAATTTTAGCTGATGATATGGGTCTTGGTAAGACACTTCAGATGATAAGTTTTCTTGCTACAAGACCAGAAGAGCACCATATAGTAATTTGTCCAGCATCATTAGTTTATAACTGGGAGGCTGAAATCGAGAAGTTCGCTCCTTCTTTATCTGTAAATGTTATTTCTGGTAGTAAGGAAGAGCGAAACGAGCAGATTACAAGATGTAATGAATGTAATATTAATATTACATCTTATGATTCATTAAGACGAGATATTGAAGAATATGTGGATTACAATTTTGACTGTCAGATTATAGATGAAGCACAGTATATAAAGAATCCAGGAACAATGGTATCAAAAGCTGTTAAGTCAATTAACTCAAGAGAAAGATTTGCCCTTACAGGTACACCAATTGAGAATAGACTTAGTGAATTATGGAGCATTTTTGACTACTTAATGCCAGGATACTTATATAAATACAAGAACTTCAAGGAAAGATTTGAAGAGCATATTGTAGGCGGAGTAAATGTAGGTGAGGACTTAGAAAGAGAGAATGATGCAACTTTAAGAGCACTTAAGGATTTAATTTCTCCATTCTACATTAGACGTAAGAAAGCAGATGTATTAAAAGACTTACCTGATAAGGTTGAGAAGGTTGTTTACTCTAAGATGGGACCTAAGCAGGAAAAACTTTACTATGCAGCTGAGAAAAATCTTGTTGACCAGATTGGTAGCAAAGATAATAAAGAATTTAAGGAAGAAAAATTACAGATTCTTGCTGAACTTATGCGTCTTAGACAGCTATGTTGTGATCCTAAGCTTGCATTTGAAAACTACAATGATGAGTCAGCTAAGTTAGAGACATGTATAGATTTAGTAGAATCTGCAGTTGAGGGTGGTCATAAGATTTTACTCTTCTCTCAGTTTACAAGTATGTTAGAGAAGATTGAGGAAAGACTCGCTCAAAAGAATATTTCTACACTTAAGCTTACAGGACAGACTCCAAAGCTTAAGAGAATGGAACTTGTTGAGAAATTCCAGGAAGGAAAGACAGACGTATTCTTAATTTCTCTTAAAGCAGGTGGTACAGGACTTAATCTTACAGCAGCAGATATGGTTATCCACTACGATCCTTGGTGGAATGTTGCAGCTCAGAATCAGGCAACTGATAGAGCACATAGATTTGGTCAGAAGAATACAGTTACAGTTGTTAAACTTATTGTTAAGGGAACAATTGAAGAAAGAATTATGGAATTACAAAATAGAAAGAAAGAATTAGCCGATATGGTACTTTCAGCAGAAGGTGTGGCTATTTCATCACTTTCTAAGGATGACCTTCTTAAACTTTTTAACAAGAAGTAAATTGGGTTGATAACAATGTACTAAGGATGATAAAATATATTGATATAAATTAGCTGATTAATTGTTTTCTTCTAAGGAGGTTTTGCATGCTAGATTTTAATTATGTTGTTCGTACAGATGTAAGATTTGGTAAAGGTCAGATAAAGTCTTTACCTGAATTGGTAGCTAAATATAATAAGGATTCCCTTGGTTTATTAGGCACTATAAATAGTAATGAGCATCCTAATGTCTTACTAGTTTATGGTGGCGGAAGTATTAAGAAAAATGGAATTTACGATGATGCCATAAAGGGCTTAGAGGCTTGTAAGGTAATTGAACTTAATGGAATTGAGCCAAATCCGAAGATTGATAAGATTAGAGAAGGTGCAAAGCTTTGCAAGGAGAATAATATAGATGTGGTTGTTGCAATCGGTGGAGGATCAGTAATTGATTCTTCTAAGATGATTGCAGCAGGTGCATTTTATGAAGGAGATCCATGGGATATGGTGCTAGATAGCAAGAAGATAGGTAAGGTTTTACCTGTAATTGCAATTCTAACTATATCAGCAACAGGATCAGAATGTAATAAAAATGCAGTTATATCTAATATGGAAACAAATGAGAAATTAGGAACAAGTTCTAAGGAATTTATACCAAGAGCAGCAATTTGTGATCCTACTTATCTATTCTCTCTTCCAGCAATTCAGACAGCAGCAGGAACAGCAGATATAATGTCACATACTTTTGAGCAGTATTTTAGAAAGGACACAGGAGCATATCTTACACAGTCGTTTTGTGAATCAATATTAAAGACATGTATAAAGTATTGCCCAGTAGCCCTTAGAGAACCTGATAATTATGAGGCAAGAGCTAACTTAATGTGGGCAAGCACAACAGCTCTAAATAGTTTGATGTCTTGTGGAACAAGTGGAGCTTGGACATGTCATCCAATAGAGCATGAATTAAGTGCATATTACGATATTACTCATGGTGTTGGATTAGCAATTATAACACCAAGATGGATGAGATATATTTTAAATAAAGACACTGTCCTTAAGTTTGCTCAGTACGGTCATAATGTATGGAACATTAGAGGCGAAGTAGATGATATTGAGACTTTATCAAAGGGAGAGTTAAGCATTATTGCCAACGAAGCAATTAATAGAACAGAGATGTTCTTTGAGGCTTGTGGAATTCCAATGACACTTACAGAAATTGGAATTGATGAGTCTAAGATTGATTTAATGGCAGAGGATACTATTAAATATAATGATTTATCTAATGCTTTTGTGCCATTAACTAAAGAAGATGTAAGTAAGATATTAAGAATGTGTTTATAGTAAGAGGTAAAAAATGGAAAAAGAAACTATATCAGTAATAGTGCCAGTTTATAATGTTGAAAGCTATCTAGAAGAATGTGTAGAAAGTATTATAAATCAAAGCTATAGGAATTTAGAGATAATACTAGTTGACGATGGTTCAACTGATAATAGTTCTAAAATATGTGACGATTTTAGTAAGAAAGATGCTAGAATAAAAGTAATTCATAAAGAAAATGGCGGAATAGGTAAGGCAAGAAATGCAGGAGTAGAACTAGCAACAGGAGAATATTTAGCTTTTATTGATAGCGATGATTGTATAAAAGAGACATTTATTGAAGAACTATATAAGCTACTAAAAGAAACAGACTCAGATATTGCTGGTTGTCGTTTTTATAGAAATATACCAGGAACAACTAACTTTGTTTATCCTAAAGAATCTACTGATTACAACTTTGTAACTGATTCTGAGGGAATAATGAAGAGGCTTTATAATGACATGGGCGTCTTTTGTGTTGTATGGAATAAATTGTACAAAAAAGACATTATAAAAAAGCATCCATTTACGGATGTAAAAATAGCAGAAGATGCATATATAATGCGTGAATATATGTTTGAAGCCAAGAAAATAGCCTGGACTAGTAAAGCTCTTTATATGTATAGAGATAGACCAGGAAGCATAATGACTTCTAAGAGAAATTTTAGTATAGAAGAACAGGAACAAAGAATGTTCTGGCTAGAGAAGCATATTGCCTATTATAAAGCTAATAAGATGGATGAATTACAAGCGCTAGCGGAGAAAGTTTACCTTTTCAATATACATGAAGTTTGGTCAGATTTAGATAAGGGTGCTAAGAAATTTTATAAGAGCAAATATTTTGAAAAATATGGACATATGCTAAAGGCAAAAGGTAACCCAATAAAATCTAAAATAAAATATACAATATTTGCAATTAAATTAGTTTTGTCGTAAACTTGAACGAGGTGGCACAAAGTGCCACTTCGTTTATTATGTAAAAATATGACATAAAAGGGAAAATGATTAATATGAAAAACAAGAAAATAGATGCAGTAGTATTATGGGTTGACGGTAATGATCCAAAATGGCAGGAAGAAAGAAAGCAATATAAAATAGCTAAGGCAGACGAACAGGGAAATCCTTCTTCATGCTTTAGAGATTATGATTTATTAGAGTTCTTCTTTAGAGGGATTGAAAAAAATATGCCATGGATTAATAATGTCTTCTTTATTACTTGGGGACATTTGCCTAAGTTTTTAGATACTAAAAATCCAAGACTAAAAATTGTAAATCACAAGGACTTTATACCTAAGGAGTATTTACCAACATATAACTCTAACGTAATAGAGTTAAATTTACATAGAATTAAGGAACTCTCAGAGAATTTCATCCTATTTAACGATGACATGTATGTAATAGATGAATTAAAAGAAGAGATGTTTTTTAAAAACGATTTAGTTTGCGACAGTCTTTTTTCTAGAACAATGGTAAATTATGTTTATGGACATCAGATTTATTATACAGTCTTTAATAACATGAGCTTAGTAAATAAGCATTTCTATGGACATAAACCATTTACTAAGTGGATAAATCCGAAATATCCAATAAAAGAAAATATATCTAATGCTGTTAATAGACTAACTAAGAGATATTCAAGTTTTGAAAATCAACATGTAGCCCTGGCACATAAAAAATCAACTTTTGAGGAAGTCTGGAAAGAAGAAGGAGATGTCCTTGATAAAATGTGCCACAATAAATTTAGAACTGCTTATGATTTTAGTCATTGGCTAATGCGCTATTGGAGATTTGCTAAGGGAGATTTTAATCCTATTAATGTAGGGGACATTGGCTTTTATACAGACGTTAACTGGAATATTGATGACCTGGTGGATATAGTTGTAAATAAAAAAGAAAAAATATTCTTATTAAACGATTCATCAGAGGAGTCAGAGGAAGATTTTATAGTGCATAGACAAAAAATCTATGATGCCTTTTCTAAGATTTTACCAGAAAAATCATCCTTTGAGTTAGATAGTAAGATTAAAGAAAATATAGAATAAGACTCGCGAGCGAGTCTTGATTTTTAGAAAAAAGCATCCCTTGACTTTTTTCTATAGATTAACTACAATTAATTAAAATGCGTAGACGAAGACAGTAGATTTTGTTTGAAGCTAAGAGCGAGCCGGGTTGGTGTGAGCCGGTACCAGTAGAACTTAATTGAACATCACTTCCGAGCAGCCAAGCAGAAATAAGCTATAAGTTTAGAGTAAGTAAGGACGGTAATCCCACCGTTAGGAGAAATCTAGGGACGCATATGCTGGTATGTCGTAATTGGTTAATAATGAGTGAATTTTCGCCCCATTGCCGTTTACGGCAGTGGGGCTTTTGTTGTAATAAGACAAAGAAAGGAAGAAAAACAATGGTTTACGAGAAAGTATCATCAGACATGAATTTCGTCGCACGAGAAAAAGAAGTAGAGAAATTCTGGAAGGATAATGACATTTTCCAAAAGAGTATTGATAGTCGTAAGGAAGGAGAAACATACACATTCTATGATGGACCTCCTACAGCTAATGGTAAGCCACATATTGGACATGTGCTTACAAGAGTTATTAAGGATATGATTCCAAGATATAGAACAATGAAGGGTTATCAGGTTCCAAGAAAAGCTGGTTGGGATACACACGGCCTTCCTGTAGAACTTGAAGTAGAGAAGATGCTTGGTCTTGATGGTAAAGAGCAGATCGAGGAATACGGTCTTGAACCATTTATTAAGCATTGTAAGGATTCAGTTTGGAAATATAAGGGAATGTGGGAAGATTTCTCATCAACTGTAGGTTTCTGGGCTGATATGGATAATCCTTATGTAACATATAACGATGACTTTATTGAGTCTGAATGGTGGGCTCTTAAGACTATTTGGGAAAAAGGTTTACTTTATAAGGGCTTTAAGATTGTACCTTACTGTCCTAGATGTGGTACACCTCTTTCATCTCACGAGGTTGCTCAAGGATATAAGACAGTTAAGGAACGTTCTGCAGTTGTAAGATTTAAGTGTGTTGGTGAAGATGCATATTTCCTTGCTTGGACAACAACACCTTGGACACTTCCAAGTAACGTAGCTTTATGTGTTAACCCAGATGAAGTTTATGTTAAGGTTAAGACAGCTGAAGATAAGGTTTATTATATGGCTAAGGCTTTACTTGATTCAGTACTTTCTGGATTATCAGTTAAGGAAGGAAAGACAGTAAAGGGCGAAGCTCTTGATAAGAACGAAAAGGGTAATTTTGTAGCTAAGGGTTCAGGTGAAGGCTTTGACTATGAAATTCTTGAAGAATATAAGGGTAGCGATCTTGAACATAAAGAATATGAGCCATTATTTGCTTGTGCTGGTGAATTAGCTGCTAAGCAGAATAAGAAGGGCTTCTTTGTAACATGTGATTCATATGTAACTATGTCAGATGGTACAGGTATTGTACATATCGCACCTGCATTTGGTGAAGACGATGCTAAGGTTGGTCGTAAGTATGACCTTCCATTCGTACAGTTCGTTGATGGTAAGGGTGAATTAACTAAGGAAACTCCATATGCTGGTACATTTGTTAAGAAGGCTGATCCATTAGTACTTAAGGACTTAGATGCTGAAGGTAAGTTGTTTGATGCACCTAAGTTTGAGCATGAGTATCCACACTGCTGGAGATGTGATACACCACTTATCTACTATGCTAGAGAGAGCTGG
Organism: Lachnospira multipara LB2003; assembly: GCF_000702205.1. Taxonomy (GTDB): domain Bacteria; phylum Bacillota; class Clostridia; order Lachnospirales; family Lachnospiraceae; genus Lachnospira; species Lachnospira multipara_A. Next base: position 29,144 of record NZ_JNKW01000013.1, read on the forward strand.
TTTGTTAAAATGTCAGACCCAGAAGTAAAGGCTAACTTAATTGCTAACAACAAGACAATTAACTGGATTCCTGAGACAATTGGTTCAGGTAGATTTGGTGCTTGGCTTGAAAATGTACAGGATTGGGGTATTTCTCGTAACAGATATTGGGGTACACCACTTCCAGTATGGGAAACAGAAGATGGTACAGAAAGAATCTGTATCGGCAGCAGAGAAGAACTTGCTAAGCTTTCTGGTAACCCAGAAGATGCTAAGGTAGAACTTCATAGACCATACATTGATAAGGTTGTTATTAAGTCACCTAAGACTGGTAAAGAAATGCATAGAGTTCCAGAAGTTATTGACTGCTGGTTTGACTCAGGTTCAATGCCATTTGCACAGCATCACTATCCATTTGAGAATAAGGACTTATTTGAGAAGCAGTTCCCAGCTAAGTTCATTTCAGAAGCTGTAGATCAGACAAGAGGTTGGTTCTATTCACTTCTTGCTATTTCAACACTTCTCTTTAATAAGGCACCATACGAGAACGTAATTGTACTTGGTCACGTTCAGGATGCTGATGGACAGAAGATGAGTAAGTCAAAGGGTAACGCAGTTGATCCTTTTGATGCATTACAGAAGCACGGCGCTGATGCTATTAGATGGTATTTCTATGAGAATTCAGCACCATGGATTCCTAATAGATTTAAGGATGAATGGGTTTCAGAAGGCCAGAGAAAGTTCATGGGTACATTCTGGAATACATATGCATTCTTCGTACTTTATGCTAATATCGATGATTTCGATGCTACAAAGTACACACTTGAATATGATAAGCTTTCAGTAATGGATAAGTGGGTATTATCAAAGCTTAACTCACTTGTAACATTAGTTGATGATAACTTAGCTAACTATAAGATTACAGAAACAGCTAGAGCTCTAGAAGACTTCGTAGATGAATTATCTAACTGGTATGTAAGACGTAGCCGTGAGAGATTCTGGGCTAAGGGTATGGAGCAGGATAAGATTAATGCTTATATGACTCTTTATACAACACTTGTAACTCTTGCTAAGATTTCAGCTCCTATGGTTCCATTTATGACAGAGAATATCTATCAGAACCTTGTAAGACGCATTGATAAGACAGCTCCAGAGTCAATTCATCTTTGCGACTTCCCAGTTGCTAATGCTGAATTTGTTGACAAGAAGCTTGAAGAAACAATGGAAGATGTTCTTGATGCAGTAGTTATTGGACGTGCTTGCCGTAACACAACTAATATTAAGAATCGTCAGCCAATTGGTAAGATGTTTATTAAGGCAGATTGGAAGTTAGATGATTTCTATACAGCTATTATTGCTGATGAATTAAATGTTAAGACTGTAGAATATAAGGATGATGTAAGAGACTTTACAAGTTATTCCTTCAAGCCACAGCTTAAGACACTTGGACCAAAGTACGGTAAGATTCTTAATAATATTAGAACAGCTCTTACAGAACTTGATGGAAATAAGGCTATGGATGAGCTTAACGAAACAGGAGTATTAAAGCTTACAGTTGCAGATCAGGAAATAGAACTTTCTAAGGAAGATCTGCTTATTGAAATGACTCAGATGGAAGGTTATGTTGCTAACTCAGATAAGGGTGTAACAGTAGTACTTGATACTAACCTTACAGAAGAATTATTAGAAGAAGGTTTTGTACGTGAAGTAATTTCTAAGGTTCAGACAATGCGTAAGGATGCTGGATTTGAAGTTATGGATAAGATTACACTTTACATTTCAGGTAATGATAAGGTAGCAAGTCTTGTAACTAAGAATGCAGAACAGGTTAAGTCAGTTTGCTTAGTTGAAGAGATTAAGACAGATAGTCTTGCAGGATCAACTAAGGACTGGGATATTAACGGTGAGAAAGTAACTCTTGGTGTTGAAAGAAGATAAAAAATAAAAGATAAAAAAGTTGTCTATAGAACATTGACTAAATTATAGACATAAATAAAATCGGGAAATGAATATTTCATTTCCCGATTTCTTTTTTTTAAAATGTAATTAGCTATCTTGTTCGATATCAGTCTTTACTCTTTCAATGTGCATTGCAAGATAACCTATTTCGATATCATCTAATTTAGTACCAAGGCTTTTTCCTAATTCTTCGCAAACCGTAGCAGCTATACCGAAGGATTGAGGGAAAGTATTTAGAATGTAGTCATTCATATTTAGTTTAAGAGGCTCATTGTGTTGGACTCTTGCTACCATATATCTAATGTGATTCATTAGACGGTTGTATGAAAGAGAATCAACACGAATGGTTGTCTTAGTAACATTTTCTATCATAGTGACACATTCGCGAACGGCTCTAGCAATTTCCATTGATTGAGAAATTCTGTCATTTGAAATGGCAGAGTGCACATGAAGTGCTACATAACCGATTTCATCATCGCTAATATTGATATTAAATTGTTCTTGTAAAAGAGGTCTAATAGTCTCTGCAATCTTATATTCCGAATGAAATAAAATCTTTATATCATCGATTAATGGATTAGAGATTTCTTCACCACTTTCAATACGTTTAACGGCAAATTCAAGGTGATCTGCCATTGGGAAAATAATGTTATGATCAACATTATCAAATTTCTCATCTGCAATACAAAGAACAGCATCAGCAAGTTCAATATATATTGGTGATACGTTCTTAATAAATTCCTTTATATTGCCACGTTCCGTTGTTTCCTCTAAAGAGAAAATTCTATCGTCCGAACTAATGGTAATTTCTTGAGTTGGTTTCTTACCGAAACCAACTCCTTTACCAAGTATCAAATATTCTTTTAATTTATCTGTGTTTACGGCAATTACCGTATTATGATTTAATACTTTTTTTACCTTGTACATATCTTTATTTTTTATTCGAAGATTTCTACTTCAAATAAAGGTTCTCCTGATTTAATTGCACCTGTTTTAAGAAGACGAACCTGCATTGTATCCTCATCCATATCTGAAACGATAACTGGTGATGCAATAGATGGAGCGTTGTTCTTAAGATAATCAAGATCAAGCTTCATAAGAGGCTCACCCTTCTTAACTTTCTGACCATCTTTAACTAACACTTCAAAGCCGTTACCGCCAAGTTTAACAGTATCAATACCTACATGGATAAGTAAGTTAATGTCATCTTCAGTTACAAAACCGATAGCATGCTTTGTATCGAATACAAATCCAATCTCACCATCAGCAGGAGCGTATACATATCCTTCCTTAGGTGTAACAACAGCGCCATCACCCATCATTCTACCAGCAAAAGCTTCATCAGGAGCATTACCTAAATCATCTGCTTCACCATTCATTGGGCTATAGATTGTAACTGTCTTAATAGCTTTCTTAGAATCGTTTGATTCTTTAGTTGTATTATTGTCTGTCTCTACAGGGTTACTACTAATATACTCCTCATTAGGAACTTTTTCTAGATAATCTTCTAAATTCGATTTAATAACAGTAACTCGTGGTCCATAAATAATCTGAACACCCTGACCGTTAGTAACAACACCTGAAGCACCTGTACTCTTAAGTAAAGCCTTGTTTACAAGTTCTGGCTTATTAACTGTACAACGAAGTCTTGTAGCGCAGCAGTCAACATCGGAGATGTTCTTCTTACCGCCAAGACCTTTCATAATCTGATCGCTTAATTCATCAGCCGCAGATAAAGCATTAGCCTCACCAGCTTCGCCAGCCTGCTTTGCCTTATAATCAGCCTTTGTATAAAGCTTTGTTTCTTCTGAATCATCTTCTCTACCTGGAGTCTTTAAGTTTAACTTCTTAATAAGGAAGCTAAAGATAATATAGTAGAGTAAGAAGTAAATAATACCAACAGGAATGATTAATAACCAGCTTGTCTTTGCATTACCCTGAAGGATACCAAAGAGGAAGAGGTCAATAAATCCACCTGAGAATGTAAGTCCAACTGCGATGTTAAGCATATGTGCAATCATGTAAGCTGAACCAGCTAAGATTACCTGAACACCGAAAAGTACTGGAGCTACGAAAAGGAATGAGAACTCGATAGGTTCTGTAATTCCTGTAAACATAGAAGCAAGAGCAGCTGAAAGTAAAAGACCACCAACAGCTTTCTTCTTCTCTGGTCTAGCTGTTCTATACATAGCAAGAGCAGCACCTGGAAGACCAAAGATCATAAAGATAAACTCACCTGAGAAGTATCTTGTTGCATCTGCACTAAAGTGTGCGATATCTGCTGAGTGAGCAAGCTGAGCAAAGAAGATATTCTGTCCGCCCTGGTATAACTCACCAGCAACAGTTGCTGTACCACCAACAGCTGTCTGCCAGAAAGGCATATAGAATACGTGATGAAGACCAAATGGAATTAATGCACGCTTAATTAAACCAAATATTAATGTTCCAACATAACCTGTACCTGTTACAAGTCCGCCTAATGCGTAGATACCATTCTGTACATAAGGCCAAACAAAGAACATTACAATACCAACAACTGTATAAACTAATGTTGAAATGATTGGAACAAATCTAGAACCAGCAAAGAATGAAATTGCATTTGGAAGTTCAATCTTGTGGAATTTGTTGTGAAGTGCAGCTACACCTAAACCTACGATAATACCACCAAAAACACCCATCTGAAGAGTAGTAATACCACAAGCCTGTGTAATAGTACCTTCAAGAGCTTTAGTTTCATAGTTAGTAAGTGTAATCATAGCAGAAATTGCTGAGTTCATTACGAAGTAAGCAATTGTTGCAGCAAGAGCAGCAACTTCTTTTTCTTTTTTTGCCATACCGATTGCAACACCAATTGCGAATATTAATGGCAGATTGGCGAATATTGTATTGGCTACTTCGTTCATAACAGTAAGTAATCCGTTAAGGACAGTACCTTGTCCAAGAAGAGCCTCTAAGTGATAAGTTGCAATTGTAGTTTCATTTGTAAATGAGCTACCAAGTCCAAGTAATAGACCTGCTACTGGTAGAACCGCGATTGGAAGCATAAAGCTTCGACCGATTCTCTGTAAAACACCAAAAATTTTACCTTTCATGTAAACCTCCTTAAATTTAACAAATACATTTTGTATTTGATCTTGTGAGGTATATGCTGTTGTAATGTTTTTGGGGGTTACACAAATACGAGAAATAAGCATAAAAAAACATTAACAGACAATACACCTCCGGTGTTATTGTACAGTTAATGCCTACTTAAAGTTACATACTGAATCGATATCAATAAAATACCATAAATTAGCACTTATGTCAAATTAATTTTATATTTTTGGTATAATAAAATTAATAAATCCTGCTGTTTTTCTATTGCTGTAAAGGGCTTTAGTGTGCTAAAATCTAGTGGTGTTTTTTGTAAAGAAAGGGAAAAATAATGGATTTAGCGTTAATAACATTTCAGCAAGTGTTTATACTTTTTATATTGATTTTTATAGGTATAATCTGTCGTAAATTAAATATTATTAAACCGGAGGGTAAGCAGTGGTTTTCAAATCTTCTACTATATATTATTGTACCTTGTATGGTGGTTGATTCATATATGCAGGATCTTAATCCTGAGATTTTACCTAATTTGTTAAAGACAATAATTCTTAGTGCAATCGTACTTACATTAAGTGTAATAATTGCCTTTTTGATTACATTTAAGTATCCATCTAAGGATAGAAGAGTAATGCAATTTGCTATAGGATTTTCTAATTGTGCTTACATGGGATTCCCACTTATTACTGCAATGTTTGGAGCAGAAGGACTTTTATATGCCAGCGTTTTTGTGACAATGTTTAATTTGTATTTATGGACTGTTGGCATTGGTATAATGAGTAGAGAAGTAAGTGGCAAGGCAATTGCTATGAGCATATTAAAAACACCTGTATTATATGCAGTAATAATAGGTTTATTCTTCTATTTAACACAGATAAAATTACCAATTGTTATTACTCAGCCACTAGGTCAGGTTGGGGATATGAATACTCCACTTTCTATGATAATAACAGGTATGTTAATTGCAGATAGTGATATAATTAGAATCCTTAAAAATAAGGACATTTATTTTACTATTCTTTTTAGAATGTTAATAATACCTACTATTTGTTTCGTGATTGTTAAAATTACGGGAATAACAGGAATAGTTGCTAATGTATGTATTATTCTTATTTCATGTCCGACAGCTGCTATAACATCAGCATTTAGTGTAAATTATGGACATAACGAAGAATATGCATCTGGTGCAGTAGTAATGACAACATTGATTAGTATTGTAACTTTGCCTATTATTGCATATTTACTTACAATTTTATAAAGCAATAATAAAAGCCAGGGATTGAATTAAATCCTTGGCTTTTATTAGTTTGGGTTTTATGTTTTGTATGGATGACAAGTATAATACTTGTACAAAGCAATATATTAGAAAAGGCTATATGAACTGTATATGTCTGAACATTCATTATTCATTTTCTTGATAAGTTCTTCCATGCTAGATGCGCTAAGTACCTTTTTGTTATCTAAGTAAGCACAATAGCTTAATCCGCTTGAAATTCTTTCAACTCTTAATGTAAGTTCTTTACCATTCATTTTTTACAACCTCCTATGAAAACTAACTTTCTCTCAACAGTTTCTTATTCTATCATTTATATTCCAAAAGTGCAATACAATACCCTATGTTTTATAGAAAATTTATAAAACTGTTACTAAAGTACTAGATAAAAAATAGAGTGTGGCACAAAAGTTGATAGTTAACGTATTAATATGATACAATAAATATATATTTGAGATCGTAAATTTAATTAGGAGGCACACTATGGGATATGATGAAAAGGATGAATTTTATCTTCTTGCAGAGGAAGATGCAATAACAGGTCTTCTAAATAGAAGGGGTGGAGAAGAAGAGATTAATGATTATATTGCTGAGCATCCAGATGAAAAATGTGCTTTTATTATTTTTGAATGTGACAAGTTTAAGAAGGTAAAGGATACATTTGGTCATAGAGTTAGTGATAAGATCATTACAGAAAGTGCTGATGAAATAAGTCGCTTCTTTTTAGATAAGGGTATTGTAGCTAGAATGGATAGTGATGAATTTGTTGTATTTTACATAAATACATCAATAGAAGAAGTTAAGAAAAAATTAGATAGTTTTATTGATGAACAAAAGCCGGCACGAATGATAAATGGAAAAATGATACCATTTACTTTTTCAGCTGGTGTAGCAATGTATCCAGAACATGGAAAGAATTTTGAAGAGCTGCTTGATAAGGTAGATATTGCATTATATGATGCAAAATATCGTGGTAGATCTAGATATACAATATATAGAAATGGATTCGTTAATGCTCATCAGAATCAATTGATGTTTGGCTTAGAGGAGTTTTCAAAAAGTTTACCTGGTGGATTCTTTGTATATGAGGCCGTGGGGGATGAAAAAATTCTGTATGCGAATGATTCTATGGTTGATCTCTTTAAATGTGATGATATGAATGATTTTAGAAACTTTGTTGGAAATTCTTTTAAGGGAATAGTTCATCCGGATGAGTATGAAAGAGTGCTAAAAACAATTAATGAGCAGCAATTTGCGACTAAGGATAATAATAAAAATCTTGATTACATAAGATATAAGATAAAATGCAAAGATGGAACGGAAAGACTGGTTGATGATTTTGGACATTTAGTTAATGATCCGACTTATGGAATGATTTACTATGTGTTCTTACTTGATGTTGATGAACACATAGTAAATAGATAAATTAATCGTCTATGCTTATATTACGTATTGTATCAAAATCAATAGTATCACCTGATTTCATAATAATAAGTCGATGAATAGTGTCGATTCTTTTTATAAAGCCATTTATAGGGAGGTATTTACCTCCCTCTTTTTTATCGTCAAAGACAAATCTTGTAATGGTTACAGGTACAATGGAAAAGTCGTTTAATCCAAGAAGGTGATTTATAGTCATGTCCAATTTATACAAATCTTCAGAATTTAATTCTTTAAAAGAATCTGTTAATCTAGCAGATTCATTAACTTGCTCGTTGTAACCTGTTAGGGCAGCAAAGGGTGAAAATTGAGCAGCTCTTGCTTGCATCGACATATGTGGATGGCTTTGTGATGATGGGTGAGGTAGGTTAATAATATCATCGTATTTGTTGGTTTCATTAAATGTCATGCTTTGTGACCTCCAATCTGTCTATTTCTATCCATTGCAGTAGCACCTTCTTGTAAACTTGTTCCTTTAACAATAGCGTTCTTTCCAAATTTTTTCTTTATATCAAGCATAGCGTGTTGAATAGATTTTTCTTTTGCTAGAGCTTCGTTTTTAGCTTTGTTTTGCTTTTCTAGTTCGTCATAGTCTGTAAATAAATCCATTTGTCCAAGCAATGGCGAATTAGAAGAAACCTTATCTTCAGCTATAACGTGGTTAGCACATATGGTGATTCTTCTTATTAATAATGTAGGATTTACTATTTTTTCATAAAGTTTATCTACGCAAGATAAAATGTATTTACTAGAAGATGAATATTCCGAAAGATTAGTGGTGCCATGTGCGTGCTCAGGTATATATCTTCCATATCTGTCCATTTTAATGCTACCTTTATAGTTTTGTAGTCTAGTAGGGTCCTTAATATTATCTATGTCATAACCTATGGTTAATACGATTTGATCTGTCATAAGCTTTTTATCTACTAAATCTAGTACAAGGGCATCTGTCATTTCGGCAACAATAATACGCGCTTTATCAAATTCATAGGGACAATGAAGAACTTGACCTTGGCTAAGACTGTTAGTAGTGGGCCTATAGGATTTGATATCAGCAATTGAAACAGGTTCCCATCCCCATGCATGATCAATTAGTAGTTCAGCATTAATACCAAAAAATTCATATAGTAAATCTTCATTATAATATTCGTTTTTATTACCAATAGAACATCGCGCTATGTCTCCCATTGTCATAAGACCATGAGCTTCAAGCTTCTTGGCATAGCCTTGACCAACTCTCCAAAAATCTGTAAGTGGTCTATGATTCCAAAGATATTTGCGATAACTGTATTCGTCTAATTCTGCAATTCTTACACCATCTTCATTAGCGGGCATATGTTTAGCAACAATATCCATTGCAACTTTACAAAGATAAAGATTAGTTCCTATACCGGCAGTGGCAGTTATGCCTGTTTCGTTAAGAATATCTTTAATCATATGAAGAGCTAATTCTTTAGGAGACATCTTATAAGTATTAAGATAATGTGTCGCATCAATGAATACTTCATCTACAGAATAAACATGTATATCTTCAGGAGCTATATATTTAAGATAGATTTCATATATTTTAGTTGAATAGTCCATGTATAATTGCATCCTTGGAATTGCACATATAAAGTCAACCTCAACGTCATTTTTTAAGCATTGATTAGATGAATATGATTTAGATGTGAATTCCTTATTAGGAAGAAGTGCTCTTTTGGCATTATTGATTTCATCAACCTTAGAAATAACCTCAAATAGTCTAGCTCTTCCGGGAATACTAAAGGCTTTAAGAGAAGGAGTAACAGCTAAACATATAGTTTTATGAGTTCTTGATTGATCAGCAACAACAAGATTAGTTGTAAGTGGATCAAGTCCACGTTCTACACATTCAACTGAAGCGTAGAATGATTTTAAATCAATGGCTATAAAACAATTTTTCATAATAAACCTCCTACTTATAATTAAATATAGCACAAAAAAGAACAAGTGTTCAAGGAACTGTTAGAAATATTTCTAAAATATAGAAAAATTTGCAATAATAGCTATGATTTAGTATAATACTTTTAGGATTTTACGGAAATGAAGTGTTGTCCCAGGGATGATAAAGCTAAAAATAGCTTAGGAATTAACAAGAGGGGATGGGATATACGCTAGTTGGAATGGAGGAGTTATGTTACAACGTAAGCTTAAGTTTGATAAGGAAGAATTCAAGAAAGCTGTAATTGGTAACAGTAAGTTGCTTTATAGAAAAAATCTAGATGAAGCCACCAAACAGCAGAGATTTCAGTGTGTAGCATATGCAGTGAAAGATCTTATTATGGATCGTTGGATTGCTACACATAAGCAGTATGATAAAGAAGATCCAAAGATTGTTTATTACATGTCTATGGAATTTTTAATGGGTAGAGCATTAGGTAATAATATGATTAATCTAATGCAGTACGATGAAATAAAGAAAGCACTTGAGGAATTGGGATTAGATATAAATGAAATAGAAGATCAGGAACCAGATCCAGCTTTAGGAAACGGTGGCCTTGGTAGACTTGCAGCATGTTTCCTTGATTCCTTAGCTACCCTTGAATATCCATCATACGGATGTGGAATAAGATATAGATATGGTATGTTTAAACAGGAAATTAAAGATGGATATCAGATAGAGACACCAGATGATTGGTTAAGAGATGGATATCCATTTGAAATAAAAAGACCAGAATATCGTTATGAAGTAAAATTTGGTGGCTACGTAAGAATAGAAAAGGATGAAAAGACAGGACGTGAGAATTTTATTCAGCAGGACTATCGTTCAGTAATAGCTGTTCCATATGATTTGCCAATACTAGGATACGGTAATAATACAGTTAATTCACTTAGAATATGGGATGCTGAACCTGTAGTAAAATTCAATCTAAATTCATTTGATAAGGGAGATTATCAAAAGGCTATTGAAGAGGAAAATCTTGCTAAGAACTTAGTAGAAGTGTTATATCCAAATGATAATCATTATGCAGGTAAGGAACTTAGATTAAAGCAGCAGTATTTCTTTGTATCAGCTTCAGTTCAAAGAGCAGTTGATAGATATAAGAGTATGCATAACGGCGATGTTTCTAAGTTATATGAGAAGGTAACATTCCAGTTAAATGATACACATCCAACAGTTACAGTAGCAGAACTTATGAGAATTCTTATGGATGAGAATGGATTAGATTGGGATCAGGCATGGGATATTACATCTAAGACAGTTGCATATACAAATCATACAATTATGTCAGAAGCGCTAGAAAAATGGCCAATAGAATTATTCTCTAGATTGTTACCTAGAATTTATCAGATAGTAGAAGAAATAAATAGAAGATTTATAGAAGAAATAAAGGCTAAGTATCCAGGAGACCAGGAAAAAATTAGAAAAATGGCTATTATTTATGATGGTCAGGTTAAGATGGCACATTTAGCAATATGTGCAGGATATTCAGTAAATGGTGTTGCAAAACTTCATACAGAAATTCTAAAGAAGCAAGAATTAAAAGACTTCTATGAGATGATGCCAGAAAAATTCAATAATAAGACAAATGGTATCACACAGAGAAGATTCTTACTTCACGGAAATCCACTTCTTGCAGAATGGATAACAGATAAGATTGGTGATGGTTGGATAACAGATTTAAAGCAGATTGATAAATTGTCATTATATGTAGATGATTTAAAGGCACAGCAAGAATTTATGAATATCAAATATAAGAATAAGGTGAGACTAGCTAAATATATTAAGGAAAATAATGGCATAGAAGTAGATCCAAATTCTATTTTTGATGTACAGGTAAAGAGATTACATGAATATAAGAGACAGTTGCTTAATATTTTACATGTAATGTACCTTTATAACAAACTAAAAACTGACCCAACATTTGATATGACACCAAGAACATTTATCTTTGGTGCTAAGGCAGCAGCGGGCTATAGAATAGCTAAGCAGACAATTAAATTAATTAATAACGTTGCTGATGTTATTAATAATGATGAGTCAATTAGAGGTAAGATAAAGGTAGTATTTATTGAGAACTATAGAGTATCAAATGGTGAGATAATATTTGCAGCAGCAGATGTATCTGAGCAGATTTCAACAGCATCTAAGGAAGCATCAGGAACAGGTAATATGAAGTTTATGCTTAATGGTGCTATTACTCTTGGAACAATGGATGGAGCTAATGTTGAAATTGTACAGGAAGTTGGAGAAGAGAACGCAGTAATTTTTGGACTTAGTTCAGATGAAGTAATTAAGTATGAGAATGAAGGCGGTTATGATCCAATGGAAATATTTAATAATGATCAGGATGTTAGGGAAGTTCTAATGGAACTAATAAATGGAAAATATTCAGAAAATGATCCAGAAGAATTTAGAGATATCTATAATTCATTATTAAATTTCAAGGATGGTAGAAGAGCAGATACATACTTTATTCTTAAAGATTTCAAGTCATATGCTAAGGCACAGGAAGAAATTGATAGAAGATATAAGGATAAGAAGGGTTGGGCTAAGACAGTAATGCTTAACACAGCTAAATCAGGAAAGTTCTCATCAGATAGAACAATTGAAGAATATGTACAAGACATCTGGAAGTTAAAGAAAGTTCATGTAGAGCTATAATAAAATAAGTGATTTTAAAGAAAGCCCCTCTTTGCTAGTAATAGTAAGGAGGGGTTTTAAATTATTGAATGTATATTTTAAAAATTTATGCAATTATGATACAATAGTAACGTTAGCAAATAAAGAAGGGGTTCACATTATGAAAAAGAAGTGTAAGAAACTAGAGATTTTTTTATTTATACTTTTAGTGCTACAGTTACTAGTAATTGCAGTGTTTAATTTAACAAGATTGCCGTATGTTGCTGGATTTGATTCATCTGCAGCAATGGCACAGGCAATGCAAATTTGGAAACAACGAACCATATTTTTAAAAGATTGGGCATATCAGTCAACATTAGGCCTAGATTCGGGATTGTTACTTGCAAGTATGATATACGGGGTAACAGGAAATATATTCATATCCTATGGCTTATCTAATTGTGTAATAATAGCCCTGTATTTTTATGTGATATATGGAATTTTAAAGGAAATAAATGTAAGTAAGACAGTAAGGTTAATAACATTAATAATTCTATTTACACCATATTCATTAGAACCACTAGGATATATGCCGATGTTATTTACTAATGCATCTTATTATTCAATAAAGGTATTAATACCATTTATGTTTATATTTATCTTTATAAAGTTATATAAAGAAAGATATCTTGGAGAATATATAATAATATCTTGCATATTGGGGATAATGATGTATTTTACAGCATTTTCTTGTGGATTATATGTAATGATATGTGGTGTGTTACCAATACTTTTTTATGAAATTTATTATGTTGTATGTAATGGAAATATCCAAAAAATCATATCTAAGAGACTTATAGTATATGGAGTAGCTTTTTGTTTATTTGCACTAGGTTATATAACAACAAAATGGTATGGACAGTTTAATTTTACCAATGGAATGCAGTTATGCTCAGTATATGATTTTGGCAAAAATCTTGGTGGATTTTTAATAGGATGGCTACAATTATTTGGAGCACTTTATGGACGAGACTTAAGTGTGTTTAGTATGGAAGGAATATATAGTCTTGTACATTGGGCATTAATAATAGTTTTCGCAGGAGTTGTTGTTAGATATTTAAGAACAAATTCGCCATTAAGAAAGGTATATATAGGAAATAATGTGTCCTTAAGAACTCATGTGTTAGGAGCATGTGAGTTTATAATACTTGTAAATACAGGAATTCTGTTACTTACAAATATTACATATGGATCAGATACCTTTGAATTTAGATATTTATTATTTAGTGCAGTGGCATTTTTTATTATATTAGCAGCAGGACTTGATGAATATCTAGGAAATATGAAACATAACAAAAGAAAATTACTCTATAATTTCACATGGATATTAATAATAGTCCTAATGGTAATGGCAAATGCAGGAATGATAAAGTATTATGAAGGCTTTGAATATTATGATAAGGGTAAAGCATTAAAAGGGAGCTTAGTTGATGTAGAAAATATAGTGGATAAAAAGGACGTTGATTATTGGTATTTTGTAGGAGATGGAGAAATATGCGAAATATCAAGAGTTATGAGACTAAGTGTTAAAAATGTAGAGATTGCTGACGGAGATAATATATATTCAGTACGAGGCTGGGGGACTAAAAGTAATTATGAAGCAGCTGCTACAACAAGTAAGGACATGTATCTAATAGTTACAGAAGGAGATACTAATAATATAGCAGATATAGAATCCCTTGGAGCAAAGTATGTGGAAAGCATAGCAGGATTTAGAATATACGTAAAATAAGAAATTTCATAAAAAATTTTATAAAAAATGCACCAGAATTGTTAGATAATAACTAACAGTTCTGGTGCATTCTTAATTATATAGAGTAAATAAATCACATATTAGCAACAAAATTAAAAATCATAATATAGTGGCATAAGCTTCCAGCCATAACAAAGAGATGGAAAATCTCGTGGCTGCCAAAATTAGGATGAGCAGCATCAAATTTAACAGGCTTAAGTGCATAAATAATAGCACCAACAGAATACATAATGCCGCCAACTAATAACCACATAAAACCGCTAAAAGGAACTGCTGCAAGAATCTGAGGAAAAGCCATAACACAAGTCCATCCCATAATAAGATAGATGCATGAAGAAATCCATTTAGGGCAAGTAACCCATAAAAGCTTAAATGCAATAGCTATAAATGCGAGTCCCCAAACAATGCCAAGCATTACATAACCAATAGTATTATGAAGTGCAACAAGACAAATAGGAGTGTAGCTTCCAGCAATAAGAACTGAAATCATACTGTGGTCAAGTTTCTTTAAAAGCTTGTTAGCAGAAGGAGAAATATCATATGAATGATAAGTAGTACTTGCTGCATAAAGAGCAATCATGCTAAGCATAAAAACAGTAACACTAAATACATTAAGAAAACTATCAGCAGTTGAAGCTTTATAAACCATAGCTGGCATAAAGATAATTGCTAAAATCATACCGATTAAATGAGTGATAGCACTGCCAGGATCCTTAAGACGGAAATTGCCACGTTCTCTTAACTTATCAAAAGAAATAAGTCTAATAATGTGATTGTTATATCGAGGTCTGTAAATAGAATTGCCGCCGTAAGTATCACGAAGCCTAAAGGAATTCTTAAAAATGCTATTGTCTAGTTTAATCTGACTATTAGAAATAGGTCTTAAATAATCCATATAATTACCTCCTCTGTAAAAGTTTATATAAATCCATAATAGGAAACTCTTGTCGTGGTTTTTAATAACTTAGACATGTAGTTTTTAAAACTACGTCTGTAAGACAATAATACTATATGATTATTGATAATGCAAGAAATTTTTTACAAAAAGAAATACCGCAACTAAGTAAAAAACATTAGTTGCGGCTTTTATTATAAAATTTCTACATATTATTATACATGACATATGGGAACGCTTAGTAGAAGGTAGAGCATTTCTCTATTCCCCTCATATGCCTTAGAAACGGAAACTGCTAGAACATCCCCTGCAAGAATACAGTTATTTTTTTTCATAAATTCTTTAATGTTAGGAGATAGTTCACTATATATTTTTTGGTAGTTGTTTTCCTTAAAGGTCTTAACTTCGATTTTTTCAATACACATTATGGATTCCATACTAGGATAGTATTTAACATATTCGTTTTCCGTAACGTTAAACTTTTCAGCTATATAACCCTTAACAGACCAGCCAGCATTCAGTGTGTATTTTTTGGAATCAATGTCCTTTTTTTTCATAAGGTATATACGCTGAATTTCTGGATATTCGTATACGAAGGTGTTAAGAACCTTCTGGTGATTAGGGTCGCTAACCAACACATCCCCTTCTGCATAAAAACTGTAGAACATATCAACATTAGTCTTAAAGTAAGGCTTATCTAAGGCATCAATAGATTTATGCATAAGGATAATATCATCCTTTAGACGATGATGAGTATTTTGAAGATTGCTGATTAGTTTTTCAAGTTCCTTCATCTTGTGTTCATAGGCCTGAATGTTATCTTCCATGGAAAAATTTTTCATAGTGGCAAGTTCGTCATGTGAGAAGCCATAACTTCTTAATAGACGAGCATTTATTGCATTAAAGATGCACTCTTCATCATATATTCTATAACTATTTTGCTCATTTCGTTTGGATTTGAAATATCCAAATGAT
Organism: Lachnospira multipara LB2003; assembly: GCF_000702205.1. GTDB lineage: Bacteria > Bacillota > Clostridia > Lachnospirales > Lachnospiraceae > Lachnospira > Lachnospira multipara_A. Next base: position 45,153 of record NZ_JNKW01000013.1, read on the forward strand.
TCATAGCGTCTTACTGTATTAGTTGAAACATCCATTAATTTTGCTAAATCACTAATTTTGTAATTCATAACTACACCCCTTAAAAATATTATAGTTACCTAAGGAATAACTACATAACAAATTGTAGACTATAGTCTAGCTTTAAGCAAAATAAAATTGTTATTAAAGAAAATGTATGATATTATTCATAAGTATTGAAGGGCGGAATACTATTATACTGGAGGTTTGTAACTTGTTTAGAAGAAAAAGGACATATAATTGGACAATGGTAGATATACATAATCATATGCTTTTTGGAGTAGATGATGGGGCAAAGACACTAGAAATGTCCTTACAAATGTTAAAGATGGCGTTTGAAAGTGGTACTCAAAAGGTAGTGCTTACACCACATTATTCTCCAAGAAGAGGAAAAGCACCATATAAGCTGATTCTAAGAAATTATGAAAAATTAAAAGAAAGCGTAGCACAGGAAATTCCTGGATTAAGCTTATATTTAGGTAGAGAAGTGTATTATCTATCCAATGTATTTGAAGATATAGATAAAGTAGAAGATTCAGATGTGGATATGACAGATTATGAATGGGGAACCATGAATGATGTAAAAAATGATTTCCGAGAAAAAGATTTAAAGGCTATAAGAATGTGTGGAACTAAGAACATGATTATAGAATTTTCTGCAATGACAGATATAGATACAATTAGAAGAGGAATTTCTGACTGCTTTATGTCAGGATTTCAGCCAATTGTAGCCCATGTAGAAAGATACGTGTGCATAGTAAAGGATCCATTGTTAATTGCTGATCTAAGAGAAATGGGTGCATATATTCAAATCAATGCAGACTCTATAATGGGAGTGAACGGACCACAGGTTAAAAAGTGCGTAAAGAAACTATTAAGTGAAGAATTTGTTGATTTTGTAGCATCTGATGCGCATAATCTAACATCAAGAAAACCAATACTATCAGAAGCAAGAGATTATGTTTCCAAAAAGTATGGAGAAATTTATGCACAAAACATTTTTAGAAATAATGCAATAAAGTTATTAGGTTTGGAAAAATAGAAAACTTAAGTTTTTTAAAAGACAAAATAAAATTTTATTAGAACATAAAAAATACAAAATTCTTCCATGAAATTAATTGACCTTGACTCTGCGTCAGACTTTATAATTACTATACAACTAGCAAGTATTGAACAAGTAGCAGTTCAAGAAAAGCCTGTTTTAGATTACCCGCATTCTCTAAAACAGTTTTAAAGAGCTTAGGCTCTTTAAAATGGTTGTCTTGGTAAAGGGGCCAAGATAATTGATTGGGAGGACAATTCAATATGAAGCACGTAAGTAAACGAAGTTTAATTCGTCGCATCAGTAGTAGTGTTTGTGCAGCAGTAATGACAATCACTACTATCTTTAGTGGTGTCACATTTGCTAGTGCTGCAACAAGTCAAGGTCGCAAAATCGAAGTATGGGACTTTGGTGGAGTACAAGAAGCAGATACAAGCATGTATGACAACCAGATTGCGTCTAACTTTTGGGATATTTATGATAAGTTAGGCGATAATGGAAGATTTATTCAGGGAAAATCAGAGGTTGATAGCATTACTTGGGGAGATTTAACTCTTACTTATATAGGACAAGATAGAGTTTATCGAGATGCAAGTACAAAGACAGCAGGTTTAAATAACATTGCTCAAACTAAATATGATGATGGATATAATGCAAAGGGAATGTACTATTGTAATGGTACAGGATCTGACAAAAACAGATGCATGGACATAGCAAATGTTAAGGCAGGAGATAAGATTGTTGTATATATGGGAGCATCTAATGCAGCAGAATCAACAATTTACTTCAGATATGAGAATAGTGATGGAACTAAATCTCAGCTAGAGGGCCAGCCATTTACTAATGTTGGTGGTAAGCATGAATTTGTTGCACAGTACGATGGTACTTATAAGATTTATCCAGATAAGGCAGCAGGTAAACCAGTATATAACAGAATAATTAGAATTCCAGGAGTAGCGGTAACTGGAAAGGTAGATACACAAGGAAATAATCTTTCAGATTATGTTTTAAGATTTACATCTAATAGCACAGGAGCTACAACTGATGCTACAGTAGATTCTAACGGAAATTATTCAGTTACACTTGGAGCCGATGAAGAATATACAGTAAATGTATATGGAGCTAAGGGTTTTGGTACAACACAGGATACTAAGACAATAAAAACAAGTCGTAAAGATGCAATAACAGGAATAGCTAATAGAACAATAAAAATTGAGGAAAAATCACTTTATAGTTACACAGGAAAAATCACAGGATTTGATCCAAGCTATGATATATCAAAGCTTTCAGTAATTATGAAGACAGATGAAGATTCTATGGCAGAAGATGTTGTTCTTAGCATAGAAGCAGATGGAAGTTTTAGTGCAAGTCTTGAGGCAGAAGAAAACTACACTGCACAATTAAAGGGTGTTAATGACTATGAAGTAATTAAAGGAGGAGTAGTTAATAGTAAAACTGCAGTAACACAGGATATTGAGGTTGAACTTAAGCCTAAGTATGAAGTAAAGGGTAGTTTTACAGGATTAAATGGAACAACTCCAACATCATTAAAATTCGTAAATTTAGAAGATTCATATGAATATCCAGCAACAATAACTGCTAATGGATATAGCGTAGCATTACGTGATGGTTCATATAAGACAGTTGTAGATGTTAATGGATACAGAACAACAACACATGTTGTAGTAGCTGGTGCAAATGTAGAAAAAGACCTTATGTTTGTATCAACAACTGCTAAGGCAGCACTTGATAGAGTATCTGATTTATATGTTGGATATGAAGATAAGGGAAGTTTAAACTACAACACAGTAAGTGAAGCAGTTGAAGCAGCATCTTTAATGAAGCCAAGTTCAGAAGATGAGAGAATTACAATTCACATTGCTCCAGGAACATATAGAGAACAGATAAGAGTGAATACACCTTATATCTCTTTTGTAAATGATAGTAATGAAGAAGTAAAACTTACATGGTATTACGGAATTGGTTATAAATATTATAGTATCGATGATACAGGTTTTTATAATCCAGAAAATGCATATGATAAGTTTGATAAGGGAGCAGCTAATAAGTGGGGTGCTTCAGTTTATGTAACAGGCAATGCAGATTACTTTAGAGCAGATGGAATCACATTTGAAGCATCATTTAATAGATACTTAACAGATGAAGAGCTTGAAGATGGTGTTGTATCAGATGGTTCAATTGCATTTGTAAGAAGATATGGAGCAGACGTTACATCAAAATCAGCAACAGAGAGAGCAACAGCTTTTGCAGTTGAAGCAACAGATGTAGAAATGACAAATTGTTCATTCCTTGGTAGTCAGGATACACTTTATACAGGTAATACAGATGCTAGATTATATTTCTTAAACTGCCATGTTGAAGGTAATACAGATTACATTTTTGGTGATGGCAATTGCGTATTTGATGCATGTGATCTTTGTTTCTATGGTTACAGCACAGGTTCAGTTGGTGGTTATATTACAGCTATGAAGCCAAGTGCTAATGCAGGATATTTATTTAGAAACTGTACAATTTCAGGCAACGACAATTTAACAGTATCTAAGAGTTATCTAGGTAGACCATGGGGAAGTGATGCTAATGTTACATTCCTTAACACTAAGGTTTGTGGTGATTTAATCTTAGCTGAAGGCTATACAACAATGAGTTCTAATAAGCCTGAAAATGCAAAGTATAGAGAATATGGCACAGTTTACACAGATGGAACAGCTTGTGATTTAAGCAAGCGTGTAACAGGTGTTATTGATGAAAATACAGCAAATAGTATTAAATTATCAGATTACTTTGCTGATTGGACACCAGTTAGCTTAGTAAAAGAAGCTGATGGTGTTAGATTTGTAAAAGATCCATATATTGTTGATAACGGAGATATGAATGCTCCATATCCAGGACATGTATTAACAGCATGTTATGATTTAGGAGACAATATGGCTGCAGATGCATCTATTATTAGATGGTATATTGTATCAGATGATGGATCTAGAACACTAGTAAAGACATCTACAGCAAGTTCAGATAGAACATATAAGATTACAGATGAAGCAGTATCAAAGCACATTTGTCTTGAAGTAGAGCCACAGACAATTTCAGGTCAGAAGGGTGAAACTAAGACAATAACTTTAGAGGCATTTGTAAGAGAAGGATACGAAGATCCAACAGGAAAGGTAACAGATCCAACAGTAGGTGATGGAATTAATATTTTCCTTGCTGGTGATTCAACAGTTAAAGATTACTCAACAAAGGGTATGTATAACGGTGGAAAATCACAGTCAGAAGGATCTTGGGGTGAATATTTACAGGATTATTTTGATAGCGATTATGTAAACGTAGTTAACTATGCTAATGGTGGTAGAAGTACTAGAAACTTCATTAATGAAGGAACACTAGACAAAATCGCAGCTAATATTTCAAAGGGTGACTACTTATTTATTCAGTTTGGACATAATGACTGTGCTAATGAAATTGGATATAGAGAAGATAGATATGTTCCACTAGGTCAGCCAGATGCTAATGGAATCTTCCCTGTAACAGCAGGTCAGAAGGTAAATACACCATCATCCCTTAAGGATAAATATGGTGATACATATTATTCATATGATTGTGGTGCAACATATAAGTGGTATTTATTACAGTATATTAATGTGGCTAGACAGGTAGGAGCAACACCTGTGCTTGTAACACCAGTTGCAAGATTATACTTCACAACAGAAGGAACAATTAGACCACATCACGATGCAAGTGACGCATCAGACACATATGCAGGTTCATATGTACCAGCAGTAAAGTATAATTCATATGTAGAGGCAGTTAGACAGCTTGCACAGGAAGAAAATGTAATGTTAATTGATGAATTCCAGATTACTAAGGATCTTTATGAAAAAACATACAAGGAAGATTCTTCAGCAGCTAACGGAGTTTCACCAGCAGCATCTAAATTACTATGTGATGGCGATAGCACACATTCAAGTAAATTAGGTGGTTTTGTGTCAGCAGGTTTAATGGCACAGGATATTCAGAATAAAAATTTGAATATCTCAAAATTTGTCTTAAAGCCAACTAAGACAAGTGGTGTAAAGGCAAATGGAACAGTTGAGTTTACAGTAAATAAGGATGGCGTAATTGATACAGATGTGCCTCAGCTTAAAAACTATACTCAGAACTTACTTGATAGCATTAATGCCAAGGCAGAAGAGTTATCAAAAGAAGAAACACCTGATACACCAGAAGTACCAGATACACCAGAAACACCAAGTCAGGGTGATGATAGTGCAAGCCATACAGTATGGGTAATAGGTGATTCAACAGTATCATCATTTAATGATGCATATTACTATCCAAGATATGGATATGGAACAATGCTTTCACAGTATTTTACTGATAATATTACAGTTAAGAACTTAGCTTTATCAGGACGTTCATCTAAGAGTTACGTTAACGATAAGGAATATAAGGAATTAATAGATGGTATGCAAGAGGGCGATTACCTAATTATAGGTTTTGGCCATAATGATGAGAAAAATGAGCCAGATAGATATACATCACCAAGTGCAGATATTAACGAAGCTGGAACATTTGGTAACTCATTATATGAGAATTATATAAAGAAAGCACAGGAAAAAGGTGTAACAGTAATTCTTGATACACCAATTGTTAGAAGAAGTGCAGATGGTAATTGGTCAGCATCTAACCTACATCAGGCAAATGGTGGTGATTATGCACAGGTAATTAGAGATTTAGGTGCTAAGCTAGGACTTACAGTAATTGATATGACAAATATCACTAAGAATTTATATGATGAACTTGGACCAAGTGAAACATTATACTTACATGCTTGGACATCAAAGGATCCATCATCAGTAGATAATACACATATCAATATTTATGGAGCTAAGCTTCTAGATTACTACTTAACACAGGCAATTAAAAATTCTGATAATAGCTTAGCTAAGTATGTAAAGGATGTAACTAAGCCAACTAAGGAAGCAGATTTAGTGGTTAATCCAGAGTATAAAGAAGCTTCTTATGAACCAATAGCAGATGGACAGGTATCTAGCCTTTGGAAGAATGTAGGAATCTGGAGTGGTTCAGTATTTGGAAATGTTGGCGGAGATGATAAGATTACAAATTCTAACTTTGTACTTGAAGAAGTAGAAGGTGGAATTAGAATTGCAGCATTAAACGGCAATGGAAAAATTGCAGGCACTAATGAAGGTCTTGCAATGTATTATTACAAAGTGCCAGTAGGTAAGAATTTTACATTACAGGCAACAGCTAATGTTAATGCAGTAACATTAAATGATCAGGTTTCATTTGGTTTAATGGCAAGAGATGATATGTATCTTGATAAGGCATTAACAGAAACAATGGGTGATTATGTGGCAGCAGGTCCATTAAAGCTTACAAAGGATGATAAGTGGAATTGCTTTGCTAGAAAATCAGGAACATTAACACAAGGTGGAACATGCAGCCAGACAGCTAGCATTAATGCAGGTGATAGCTTTGATCTTAAGATTGAAAGCAATTCAGATGGTTATGCTTGTACATTTGGCAATGAGCAGACAATTACAGCTGGTTTTGATTTTGCACTTACAAGTAATGATCCAAATTACGTATACGTAGGTATGTTTGTCTCAAGAAAGGCAGACGTAACATTTACTAACATCAGCTTAGTAGTAGATGGTGTACAGGTATATGGTGAGGCAAAAACGCCAAGTGAAGAGCCATCAGAGAACCCATCAGAAACACCAAGCGAGAACCCATCAGAGAACCCATCAGAAACACCAAGCGAGAATCCATCAGAAACACCATCTGATTCTGGTGAGATTGCAGGTGATCAGGGTAAGGTATATGAGATGCTTGAAGGTGGCAATTTAAGCCTAGTAAAGGGTGAGGCTAAGGAATTAGTATTACGTTCTGCAGCTGACTTTGCACTATTTAAGGGCGTTTATGTAGATGGTGAATTACTAGATGAAAGCAATTATACAGCTAAGGCTGGTTCAACAATTATTCGCTTAGCAGCTGATTATGTAGCTACACTATCAGAAGGCGAGCATGAAATTAAGATTGTATCAGAAGATGGTGAGGCAGTAGCTAAGATAAGCGTTGCAGCATCTGAAGCTGTAATTGGAGATGAGACAGCTAATGAAGTGGCAGCAGACACAGCAGTAGTAGAGGCAGCTATAACAGATACAGCAACAGCAACAGTGGCAGAAACTACAACAACTACAGCAGATACTAATGCATTAAGACTTTACTTAATACTTGCTTTAGCATCAATGACTTTACTTGCTGGCAATCTTAAGTTATCTAAGAGCAAAGAAAATAGATAGTTAAATGCTAATATCGCAACTAACCTTGCGATTTGGCACGTCAAAGACGTGTATATATAGCCTAAAACAACAAAGGGGAGGATGTCATTAATTGGCATCCTCCTTTTAATGTGCGCCTTGCGGCGCACGTTTCTAATGGGTGAAAGTCCCTAATCCGCCCTAGTAGTGGGAAGGATACAGCCAAGACCAAGGGTGTCCATCGTGAGGTGGAATCTGAAGGAAGGTGGAGGCAAATCTCTGGTCTGACGAACAGAAATCACATCAGGCTATAGTTAAGGATAAGGTTGCATTACAAACTGAAGTCCAATAACTACTCGGAATTAACTGTAGTAAATGTGGCAGATATGTGGAGAGAAAGAAACGTGTGGTACCAAGGGAGGTCTTGTCAGCAAGTGGAAACAGAGTATGAAACTTGTAGTA
>NZ_JNKW01000014.1 GCF_000702205.1 Lachnospira multipara LB2003
CCAGTAGCAGAGATGCCAGTAATGGAAGAACCTCCAGTGGCAGAAGAAACACCGGTAGTAGAAGAACCAGTGGAAGAAATGGTGGCAGAAATGCCAGTGACAGAAGAAGTTCCAGTAGTTGAGGAAACACCAGTAATGGAAGAACCTTCAGTAGCAGAAGAAGCACCGGTAGCAGAGGAAATGCCAGTGGCAGAAGAGGTTCCAGTGGCAGAGAAAGTTCCAGTAGTTGAAGAAACACCAGTAGTAGAAGAAGTTCCAGTGGCAGAAATGCCAGTAATGGAAGAGATGCCAGTGGCTGAGGATATTCCGGTAATGGAAGAACCTTCAGTAGCAGAAGAAACCACAGTAGCCGAGGAAATGCCAGTAGTTGAAGAAACACCGGTGGAAGAGATGGTGGCAGAGATGCCAGTGACTGAGGAAGTTCCAGTGGCGGAGGAAATGCCAGTAATGGAAGAGACCCCAGTAGCTGAAGAAATACCGGTAGTGGAAGAAGCACCGGTAGAAGAAATGGTGGCAGAAATGCCAGTAGCTGAGGATGTATCAGTGGCTGAGGAAACACCAGTAATGGAAGAGCCACCAGTAGAAGAAATGATGGCAGAGATGCCAGTGGCAGAAGAAGTGCCAGTAGCCGAGGAAACACCAGTAGTGGAAGAAGTACCAGTGGAAGAAATGACGGCAGAAATACCAGTAATGGAAGAAACTCCAGTAGTGGAAGAAGCACCGGTGGAAGAGATGCCAGTGGCAGAAGAAGTGCCAGTAGCTGAGGAATCTGTTGTTGATGTTGAATCTATAGTTGAGACTCCTGAGGAAGAAGTTAATACTAATCCAGTTAAATCATTAGTTGCTGAAATGCTAGAATTAACAGAGGCAGCTGAGAAGGCTACAATGGATAGAATAGAGGGCACTAAGTCTGTATTACAGAATATATTAGATATTGAATCAGATGAAATAGAAATAGTTGATCCTAATGTTGATATATTAGCAGAGCTTGAGAATTCTAATTACGAGTTACCTAATGTGGAAGAACAGGTAGTTGAATTTGTTGGCGAAGGAGAATCATTTGAGGATGCAGAAGCTACAGAAACTACAAATCTTGAAGAGACAGCTCAGATGGAAGCAGAAGCTGTAGAGGAGACAGCTCAGATGGAAACAGAACCCGTAGAGGAAGCAGCTCAAGTAACGGAAGAAGTACAGACCATGGAAATGCCGGCAATGGAAGAGTCTGTAACAGAAGAGCCGGTAACAGAAGAAGCTTTGGCACAAGACAAAGAAATCAACATTACAATTGATACTAGTGCTATTACTTCGCCAGATGATAATCGACCAATTTTTACAGATTATGAAAGCTATATTGATGGTTTTGACGTAAGGCCAGAATATGACGATTATGAAATGGCAATTGATAAGGCTTATGCTCAGAAAAAAATACATCATAAAGTTATTCAGATTGATGAAGGTTGGGTGGCAAGTATTAGCATAGCTGAAGGTATTTTAGTAGAAATAGAATCATAAAAATATAAAGCCTTAAGTGTATTATTAAACAACTTAGGGCTTTATTTCAACTTTATCAAAAGAATACATTATATGCTTGATTTTTTATATGAAAATGGTTACTATATTGTCGTATATATCAGTGCATTAGATGTACTAACAATATGCAGAGTAGATTTTGAAGCGTTAAGTGCTAGATGAACAGGGAGTTGTCGTCTAGACGAAAAGTATAAACTTGCGGTTTCAGATTCGCATCCCGCTGCTACATACCGAGAGTTTTACCTCCTTATGTAGTTGAGGAATTACATAAGGAGGTTTTTTATGCCTATGAATTACGAGGAAGCTATTAAGTATATTAAAAGTACTAATAGTAATGGCATGGTGCTAGGACTTGAGAGAATTACTAATTTGTTACACTATGTTGGAAACCCTCATAAAAAGTTAAAGTTTGTGCATGTTGCAGGAACTAACGGCAAGGGCTCAACGGTTTCGTTTTTGTCTCATATTCTAGAAAGTTCGTCATTAAAGGTAGGAGTCTATTCGTCACCAGCATTAACAGATTTTACAGAAATCATTAAAGTGAATAACAAATGCATTAGCAAGGAAGATGTAGTAAAGTTAACAACACTTCTTCAAGTTGCTATTAAACAAATGGAGAAGGATGAACTTGATCTTCCAACAGAGTTTGAAATAACTACTGTTATGAGTTTTTTGTATTTTTTATCCATGGACTGTGATATTTGTTTATTAGAGGTAGGCCTTGGCGGATTGCTTGATTCTACTAATGTTATTGATACCTGTGAACTCGCTATTCTCACATCTATTAGTTTCGACCACGTTAGAGTTCTAGGTAATACATTAACAGAAATAGCAAAGCACAAATGCGGCATTATTAAAGACGGCGTAGATGTTCTTACATGTGATCAGGACAACGAAGTATTAGAAGTTATAGAACAGGAAGTTAGAAGAAAAAAAGCAAGACTTCATTATTCAGAACTTCCAGTTGGCTTAAAAGCTGATTCTATTAGTTTAGATGGACAGACTTTTACAATGAATGGCATGGGTACTTTAAAAATCAATTTGGCAGGAGATTATCAGATATATAATGCGGCTCTTGCTATTAGTGCTGCTCACATTTTAAGAGAAAAGGGCTATAAAGGAATTACTACAGAGACTATTAGACAGGGTCTTATTAACTGCAAATGGCCATGTAGGTTTGAATGTATATCAAAGAAACCTGTAATAGTAGTTGATGGAGGACACAATGCTAAAGGGATTGATGTACTTGTAAGTAGTATTTATAAGCACTTTAAGGACAAAAAAATTGTTTTTATAATGGGTGTATTAGCAGATAAGGATTATATGCATATGCTTAACAAAGTCACTCCACTTGCTAAAGAATTTGTGTGCATTACACCGCCAAATCCTAGGGCGCTAGATGCAGGCAATTTAAGCGAAATTATAAGTAAGGAATATAAGCTTAAAGCAGTTCCTAAGGATTCTTTAGAAGAAGCAGTAGACTATGTGCTTGCAAATACAACTGATAAAGATATAATTGTGGCTTTTGGCTCATTATATTATGTGGGGTTAATAAAAAACATTTTTATAAATAGATTAAAAAAATAATGGTTTAGGAAGGTTAGGTGTGAGAAATGTTTGATGACGAGAAGATAAAAGAAGGCGTTAGATTAATTCTTGAAGGTATTGGTGAAGATATTAACAGAGAAGGCTTAATCGAAACACCAGAAAGAGTAGCTAAGATGTATCATGAATTAGCTGCAGGATATAGTGATGATGCTAAAGAACATTTATCCAAGAGATTCCATGTAGATAATTCAGATATTGTTATGGAAAAAGACATATTCTTTTATTCATTATGCGAGCATCATATGTTGCCATTCTATGGAAAGGTGGCTGTAGCTTATATTCCTAATGGCGAGGTTGTTGGACTTAGTAAAATCGCTAGAACTGTTGAAGTTTATGCTAGAAGATTACAGATTCAGGAGCAGTTTACTAATCAGATTGCTGATGCATTTATGAAGGAGTTAGACTGTAAGGGCGTTATGGTTTATGTTGAGGCTGAGCATATGTGCATGACAATGAGAGGCATTAAAAAACCAGGCTCTAAGACTGTTACAGTAGTTAAGCGTGGAGCATTTGAAGATGAAAAGCTAGAAAATACTTTTTATAGAATGTTAGGGTAATATGGATAGAGTCAATAGAATACTGAATAATAATACATATAAAACTAATTTAGACTCTTTAAAAGAGTTGGAAAAAAATAGAACATTTTGTAGACATGGTCTGGAGCATTTACTTGATGTTGCCAGACTAGCCTACATTGAAAATTTAGAGAAAGGGCTAGGTATAGATAAAAGTATTATTTATGCCACAGCCCTTCTTCACGATTTAGGAAGAGTTTTAGAGTATAAGGAAAATTTGCCACATGATAAGGCAAGTGTACTATTAGCTAAGAAAATTTTGCCAGAGTGTGGATTTGGCGAAGATGATATTAAGCTTATTTGTATGGCAATTGGGGAACACAAGAATATTAAAGAACTAGAGGATAAGGGACTTTGCGGACTTATTTACAGGGCTGATAAAAAATCAAGAAACTGTTTTTGTTGTAATGCTATAGCAGACTGTAAATGGAGCAAAGAAAAGAAAAATTATACAATAGAAAGCTAATATTAAGGACAGAATTTAGGAGTAAGGAAAATGATAATTGGAAATAAAGAATTTGACTTAGATAACAAGGGCTACATTATGGGAATTCTTAATGTTACACCAGATTCATTTAGCGATGGTGGCAAGTGGAACGATGTTAATAAAGCACTTGAACATGCAAAAGAAATGGTAAATATGGGAGCTACAATTATTGATGTTGGTGGAGAATCCACAAGACCTGGATATACTAAGATTAGTGATGAAGAGGAAATAAATAGAGTTGTCCCAGTAATAAAGGCTATTAAAGAAAATCTTAGTGTGGCTGTTTCAATAGATACATATAAGTCAGAAGTAGCAAGGGCTGCACTTAATGCAGGTGCAGATATGGTAAATGACATATGGGGCCTTAAATATGATAAGAATATGGCAGCAGTTGTAAGTGAATATGAAGTTCCTGTGTGTATTATGCATAACAGAGATAATGAGAACTACAATTCATTTATGGATGATGTAATAGCTGATTTAAAGGAATCTATAAAAATCGCTAAAGAAGCCAATATTAAAGATGAGAATATTATGATAGACCCAGGAGTTGGCTTTGCAAAAAGCCTAGAGCAGAACTTAGAAATAACTAATAAGCTTGAAAGGTTAGGAGAATTAGGATATCCAATACTACTTGCAACTTCGAGAAAATCTATGATTGGACTTACATTAAATGTAGATAAAAATGAAAGAGTGGAAGGTACAGTTGCAACCACAGTAATTGGTGCTATGAAGGGCGCAAGTATTTTTAGAGTTCATGACGTTTTGGAAAATAAAAGGGCATTAGATATGACTATGGCAATCAAAAGGAGTTAGGGTATGAATTTAGAAGATTTAGATCAGATACATATAGATGGACTTGAGGTTTTTGCTAAACATGGCGTGTTTAAAGAAGAACAATTTCTTGGACAAAAATTCATTGTAAATGCAGTGCTTTATACTAACACAAGAAACGCTGCCACAACAGATAATCTTGATTTATCGATTAATTACGCAGAAATTTCAAATCAGATAACTGATTTCATGAAAAATCATACATATAAATTAATTGAAACAGTAGCAGAAAAGTTAGCTAGGTATCTTCTACTTAATACCAAAGGTTTAGAAGCTATTTCATTAGAAATAAAAAAACCATGGGCACCTGTTAATTTACCGCTTGAAAGCGTCTCAGTGAAAATACGCCGCAGTTGGCATGTAGCCTACGTTGCGCTGGGTTCTAACATGGGAGACAGAAAAAAATTTCTTGACGATGCCATAAATTCGTTAGATAATCTAGATTGTGTGCGTGTAAAAGAGGTATCTGATTTCATCGAAACTCTGCCTTATGGAGGAGTACAACAGGATGATTTCCTTAATGGTTGTGTTAGAATTCAGACTCTATATTCACCAAATGAATTGCTGGATAAATTACATGAAATAGAAAATGAAGCAGGAAGGAAAAGAACAATTCATTGGGGTCCAAGAACATTGGATTTAGATATAATCTTTTACGATGATCTTGTAGTTAACTCTAAAGATTTAAGCATACCACATTTACAAATGCATTTAAGAGATTTTGTTTTGGTTCCGTTGGCTCAGATTGCACCTTGGGTTCGACATCCGATTTTTGGTACAACCGTTGCAGAGCTTCTTGAAGCAAATAAGAAAAATTATATTAAAGAAAAATAAGAATAGTTGAAAGTAGGAGATTAATATTTATGGCAAATAATAAAGACTTTAAACCATATATCTCAGCAGATCAGGTTATGCCAGAAATAACACCAACATCAGTTATTCTAGGTGTTTTATTAGCAGTTATTTTCGGTGCGGCTAATGCATACTTAGGCCTTAGAGTTGGTATGACTGTATCAGCGTCAATTCCAGCAGCAGTTATTTCAATGGGTGTAATTAGAATGATCCTTAAAAAGGACTCAATTCTTGAGAACAACTTGGTACAGACAATTGGTTCAGCTGGTGAATCAGTAGCAGCAGGTGCTATTTTTACATTACCTGCAATTTTTATGTGGATTGAAGAGGGATATGATGTTACCCTTTCAGTAGTAGCTATTGCAGTAGTTTCTATTTGTGGTGGTTTACTTGGTGTTTTATTTATGATTCCACTTCGTAAGGCATTAATTGTTAAGGAACATGGGGTATTACCTTATCCAGAAGGTACAGCATGTGCAGAAGTATTAATTGCTGGTGAAGAGGGCGGTAATGCAGCAGGTACAGTATTTGCAGGATTAGGCATTGCAGCTGCATTTAAATTTATTGCAGATGGCTTAAAGCTTTTCCCTAGTGAAATTTCATATAGTTTTAAGAGTTATAAGGGTTCTGGTGTGGGTATGGATACTCTTCCAGCACTCCTTGGTGTAGGTTATATTTGTGGAGCTAGAATTTCATCATATATGATGGCAGGTGGTATTCTTGCTTGGTTAGTAATTATGCCATTACTTGTAGCATTTGGTGCAGACGCTACAGTTTTCCCAGCAACTGTTCAGATTTCACAGATGACAGTTGATGAAGTTTGGAGCTCATATATTAGATATATCGGTGCTGGTGCTGTAGCAGCAGGCGGTATTATTTCTCTTGTGAAATCACTTCCACTTATTGTTAAGACATTTGGTGAGAATATTAAATCACTTAAGAATTCTGATAAGACAGCTTCAACTTTAAGAACAGACAAGGATCTTGATATTAAGGTGATTATTTTAATCATCGCAGCTTGTTTAGTTGTATTAGTTGCTGTACCTTCAACACATATTAATATTGGAACAGCACTTCTTATTGTTATTTTTGGTTTCTTCTTTGCAACTGTTTCTTCAAGAATGGTTGGTTTAGTAGGAAGCTCTAATAACCCAGTATCAGGTATGGCTATTGCAACTTTAATTATTACAACAGTAATCCTTAAGGCAACTGGTGTAGTTGGTGGCCTTGGTATGACAATAGCTATTATGATTGGTACTGTTATTTGTATTATTGCTGCTATTGCAGGTGATACATCACAGGATTTAAAGACAGGTTATATAATTGGTTCAACACCTAGAAATCAGCAGATTGGCGAAATTATTGGTGTTATTGCTGCTGGTCTTGCAATGACTGGTGTTATGGTGCTTCTTAATAACGCTTGGGGCTTTGGTACACAGGAACTTCCAGCACCACAGGCAACATTAATGAAACTTGTAGTTGAAGGCGTTATGGGTGGTAACTTACCTTGGAACCTTGTATTTGTTGGTGTATTTATTGCAGTAGTTATTGAATTCCTTGCAATTCCAGTATTACCAGTAGCAATTGGTCTTTACTTACCAATTCATTTATCAGTTCCAATTATGATTGGTGGCTTAATTAGATATTGGTTAGACCATAAGAAGTATAAGAATGATGGAGATAAGGATAAGGTAACAACAGCAGGTATTCTTTATTCTTCAGGTTTAATTGCTGGTGAAGGTTTAGTTGGTATTATTTTAGCTGTATTTGCTGTAATTTCAGTTGGCAATGGCAATACAATTGCAGATGTAATTGATTTAACAGCTAGAGGAATCGATTTAGGAAGTATCGGAAGCTTAGTATTCTTCTTATTATTAACACTTTCATTAATTAAATTTACAGTGTGGAATAAGAAAAATTATAAGTAAATTCTATTTTGCTTAAATATAATAAAGGCTCTCTGTTAGAATAATGTGTAATTTATTGCATAGATTCTAGCGGGGAGCTTTTTAGAATTAATATACTTTTCTTGACGAGTATTTTTGATTGTGTGACAATAAATTAGAAATTATTTAGAAAGCGGTGAATATAGTGAAGAAGGATAAGAAAAAAGAAAATTATCTCGATAAAATTCCGTATATACCAGAGGATAGAAAGTGGGAACTAAAGGGTGGAATAGTGTATGTAACACAGGTAAATAAAGGCTTTTATAATTCTATAGCCCAGAAACTTTTTAAGACACCAAAGACTAGTCAGATTAAACTTGAGGGACTTGGTAGTTTTATTTGGCAGCAAATAGATGGCAATAGAAGTATTTATGATATTGGAATGCTTGTGGCAGATAAATACGGAGAGAAGGCCAATCCTTTATATGAGAGATTGTCACAATACATTAAGACATTGGACAATTTAGGATTTATTCAATTTAAATAACAGATGGAGATTAGAAAGATGAGAGAATTTAGTATTGTAACACCAGAATTTAACAGCTATGAGGTGAATTTAACTAAGACTGATTTAATTCCTAATTTATCAGACATTAATACAAGTAAACATAATGCAGCCTGCATTAATAAGGCAATTGAAGAAATTAGTGTTAGTGGCGGCGGAACTTTAAACATTCCTGACGGTATGTGGATTACGGGACCAATTAGATTATTATCAAATGTAAATTTACACCTTAATAGACAGACTGTGTTGAAGTTTTCAAAAAATAGCGAGGAATATCCTTTAATTATAACTAATTATGAGGGACAGGAATGCATAAGAACAGTATCTCCTATTAGCGCAAATAATGCTGTAAATATAGCTATTACAGGTAATGGTGTAATTGATGGTAGTGGCGATGAATGGAGACCTATTAAGGAATTTAAGCTTACAAATAGAGCTTGGAATGCACTATTTGAAAAAAGTGAATATGTTCTAGATACCAAGGAAGGTGGAGTGTGGTTTCCAACTAAGTCATCATTTGAGGGAAACAGACTTAACATTCAAAAAGGATACGAGGGTAAGTCAGATGATGAGGTTCTAGAACTAGCTAAACCTTATTATGATTTTTATAGACCTGTTTTAATTAGTTTAAAGCATTGTGATAAGGTATTACTTGAAGGGGTTACATTTAAGAATTCTCCAGCTTGGAATATTCATCCATTTTTCTGCACAAATCTTACAGTTAGAAATATTAACGTGAATAACGCATATCATGCTCAAAATGGTGATGGCATTGATATTGAGTCATGTAATGGAGTTGAGATTTATAATTCTAGATTTGAGACAGGTGATGATGCTATTTGCGTTAAGTCTGGAAAAAATGCAGTGGCAAGAACAATCAAAGGTCCTTGTGAGAATGTATATATTCATGATTGCCTTGTAAATGAAGGACATGGTGGCTTCGTTATTGGTTCAGAAATGAGCCGTGGTGTTAAGAATGTATATGTTAAGGATTGTTTATTCCTTGGAACTGATGTGGGTATTAGAATGAAAAGTGCTCTAGGACGTGGTGGTGTTGTAGAGAATATCCATATTGAGAATGTGAATATGATGAATATTATTAACGAAGGCATCATTATGACCATGTCTTATGTATTAAATTCCCTTAATCGTAACGAAGTAATTGCTAAGGAAAATGAGGAAGACATTCCATTTTTTAAGAATATAACAATAGATAAGGTAAATTGTGTAGGTGCAAAGCATGCTATAAAGATTGAACCTTTAGTTGGAAGAGAAGATACAATATCAGATATTACAATAACAAATTCAACATTTGAGAATTGTGGCGAATCAGTTATTAAGGGCGTTAATATTAATATTGAAAAATAAAGAGTTGCATAATAACTCCCTTTTTGTTGCTTATATTTTTTGCAATATAATTTAAGTTTTGCTATAATATAATTAATATTTTTGGTGTGACTATTTAAAAATAGGTGAATATTATGCATGAAAAAATTGTGTTTATAGGCAATGAGAAGGGCTTTATTTATGGCTCAATTAAAAAAGGCCTAGAAGAGCAGGGGTTTAATGTAATCCCTGTTGCTGCTAGCGTTGAAGCTTTAGTTTCAATTGAAGAAGAATCAGACATATGGCTTCTTTATATTGAAAGTGAAGTCAGGGATTACATAAAGGTGTTTGAGTATTTAAAAGCTACAGTTATTCATAGGGATTTATCCCTTTATCTTGTAGCTTCTGAAAGTGAACTTAGAAATGTAACTATGTATATTCCAGAACACTTAATAAAGCATACCTTTGACAAACCAGTGGATATGGCTGGAATGTATAAGTTTTTTTCTTTATTGGTAATGAAGGAAGAGATAGTGGAAGAGGAAAAAAGTATTCTTATAGTGGATGACGATCCTTCTTCCCTTAGATCCTTAAGTGATTTTTTATCAGTTAAATATAAAGTATATATGGCAAATTCTGCAATGAATGCCATAATGTTTCTGACTAAACGAAAGGTTGATCTTATAATTCTAGATGTTAGTATGCCAGTAGTTGATGGAACTCAGGTTTTTAAAATGTTGCATGAAGAGCCATCAACAAGGAATATACCAATTATGTTTTTAACAGGTAAATCAGATAAAGATAGTGTTATGAATGTACTGAGTTTGCACCCTGTAAAGTATTTGCTAAAGACAATGGAACCAGCCCAATTGATTTTAAGTATTGATGAGTTTTTAGATAGCAGGAAATAAATTGTATGATGTTATTAATTTTGATACTTTCTTGTGTGATGGTGGTTTTATGCATTGTTAATCTTTTTCTTGTTATAAATCACATAAAGAATATAGGTTTAAGGAAGTCTAGTAAAGACTTAGATAAAGATGGTAAAGATAAAGCCAATTTAGATAGTAAAGATACGAATAAAATCAATAATGAAAAAGAGAAAATTGAGGCAAGTTTACAGTTTTTAGTAAAAATGTCTCATGAAGTTAGAACGCCATTAAATGCCATAATGGGCATGAATGAGTTGATTCTTAGAGAAGCTAAAGATAAAAATATAGTGAGTTATGCCAAAAATATAGAATATTCAACAAGGACTTTACTTACTTTTGTAAATGAATTAAGGGATTATTCTAATATAGAGTCTGGCAAGTTAAACGTAAATCCCATACCTTATAGATTTGACAATTTAATAACTGATATTTTGGCAATGAATTATGAAATTGCAATATTAAAGAATCTAGATTTTAATGCTTATGTTAACCCAGATATTCCCCTTAGGCTTTATGGGGATTCCCAAAGATTAAAGGAGTGTATTCATAATATTTTATCAAATGCCATTTCATATACCAAAGCTGGAAGAGTTGCTATAAGCATTGATTGTGAGAAAATTGACTCGGAAACTGTAGATATTTTTATAGTTGTTTCAGATACAGGTATTGGTATTAAAAAAGAAGATATAGAACGTGTTACTATGCCCTTTGAAAGACTTGAGGAAAACATTAATCTATCTAAGGAAGGAGCTGGTCTTGGGCTTCATTTAACTAATGAAATCCTAAAAAAGATGGGCTCAAAGCTAGAAATAGAAAGCGTTTATGGTATTGGTTCTACATTCTCCTTTACGGTTAGGCAAAAGATTGTGGCTTGGCTTCCCTGTGGAGATGTGGTTAGTCAGTTTAAAAAATCCTTTAGCAAAATTAATAGATATAAAGAATCCTTTGAGGCGCCCAATGCAAGGATCTTAGTTGTTGATGATGTTGAGGTTAATGCAAGAGTGGTTGTAGGATTGCTTTCAGATACAAAGATAAGGACAGATATAGCCTTTTGTGGAAAGGATGCCCTTAAACTTATAGAGAAAAATAATTACGATGTAATTTTTCTAGATCACAGAATGCCTGATATGGATGGAGTTGAGACTCTTGAAAAAATCAGACAAAATAGCGATCCTGTTAAAGCGTCTGTTCCTGTCATAGTCTTAACAGCCAACGCTATAAATGGAATGCGTGATCAGTATATTAATTTAGGTTTTACGGATTATTTAACAAAGCCTGTTAGGGGGGAAGATTTAGAAAAGACCCTTATTATGTATTTACCAGAGGATAAGATTTATTCAACAAGAAAGAATAATTATGTAAATATTAATGATACGGATAGCTTAAGTGAAGGACTTAATGTCTTTAATCAAATTGAGTATATTGATTCGGTAGTTGCACTTAAGAATTGTATGACTAAGGAAACTCTTAAAAATAGCATTATTACTATAAAAACAACTCTTAAGCAGACAATGGATAATTTAGAAGAATATTTTGATAACAAGGATTTGTCTAAATATGGTGTAAGTGTGCATGGTTTAAAGAGTTCCTTAAGATTAATAGGGGCAATGGATATTTCCAAGCAAGCTGCATTATTAGAGGAAATGAGTGAGACTAAGACAATGGAGGAAATTGAGCCAGAGCATAAGCTTTTAATGGAACAATTGAAAAAACTAGACATAGACTTAGGCAATGTAGTAAATTATTTCTATAACAATTTTAAGAAAGAAGAAGAAATATCAAATGAACAGCTAAAAGAAGCCTATAGTGCAATGTATGAATATGCATCCCTTGGAGATTATAAAAACATTGATGAAATAATAAGACATCTACAGGACTATAATATTCCTGATGATGAAAGAGAAGACTTTGAAGAAATAAGAAATTTATCTGTTGTTTTTGATACGACTAAACTTTTAAAGAAACTAGAAACTATAATTAACGGAGATAAAAATGACTAACAAAAATACAAGAAATACATTAAAGAAAAATGCTAAAAGAGTACTAAAGGGACATTACTTTTTATTAGTATTTGCCTGCTTAATGGCTGCGTTTTTAGGAAATGATTTTGCAAATTCATTTTTTTCATCTACAAACACAACAAAGCAGGTGTGGAATGAATTTAATCAAGTGGTGGAAATCACAGAAAATAACAGTACTGATACCGTAATAGATCTTATTATGGAAGAGATAGAAACGGCTAAGGAATCTAGTGCAGGAACTAGTCTTGCAAGATCAAGGGGCGTTATGGCCTCTGTGGTTAATAATATCACTAATGGTTTGCTTTTTTATAGAATAATCCAGGGCATTAATTCCTTTGTTAAATCAGATGTGCTTGCTAGAAAGATATTTATAATAATTTTTATGCTTGGCTATTTTTTGGTGTGGGTATTTATAACTAATACCTTCTCGGTGTCATTTAGAAGAGTTTTTCTAGAATCAAGAACTTATAAGAAGGTAGATGTCCAAAAATTCACATTCCTTTTTTATGATAAGTGCTTGTTTAATGTGGCAATGGCAATGTTTTTAAGAAACTTTCTCCTGATTTTATGGGGAATAACAATTATAGGATTTCCAATTAAGTATTACACATATAAATTAGTTCCATACATCTTAGCTGAGAACCCTAAAATAGGGCCATTAAAGGCAATTAAGATTTCAAAGGAAATGATGAGGGGACATAAATGGGAAGCGTTTAAACTGGATTTTTCATTTGTTTTATGGGATATGTTAGGCTATATAACAAATGGTATCTTAGGAATGCTTTTTGTAAATCCTTATAAGATAGCTACAATAGCAGAATATTATGTGTATTTACGTGAACTTGCAATGGAAAAAAATAGTGAATTGGCGCTAGTTTTAAATGATAAGTTCTTGTATAGAATAGCAGATAAAGAGGAAATAAATGAAAAATACAAGGATTTGATTAAAGAATATATTAAGGATGTGGATACAGATGACTACAACTTAGATGGAGATGTGTGGCTTGCTAATGCTATTGAAAGCATTAGAAGACAAAAGGGAAAGAGCTTTAATGAAGATGACTATAAAGAAAGCAAGGGCGCTTTTAAGTGGTTTGAGGATAATTTAGGACTTAGCTTTAGAAATGCTAGATATAATAGAATTCAAGAAAAATATAGGCTTTCACAGCTTGCTATGGAGGAATTAAACAAAATAAAGAATGGGGAGATATATCCTGAAAGATTATCTAAGCTACCCTTTAGGGAACGTAGAGTTAAAGCGGATTACATGAGAATGTATTCTATGTTCTCAATTGTTATAATCTTCTTTTTGGGAAGTATAATTGGTTGGACATGGGAAGGCATGTTACATTTAATTCAAAAGGGTAGTTTTATTAACAGAGGTGCTCTAAATGGCCCATGGATACCTATTTATGGAGTGGGGGCAGTTTTATCTATAACTCTAGGATATAGATTTAGAAAAACACCTCTTAAAGAATTTTTGTTTATTGTAGTTATTAGTGGAATAGTTGAGTATTCAACCTCGTATTGTATGGAGGCTTTAACAGGGCTTAGATGGTGGAGTTATAATAATTATTTCTTAAACCTAAATGGAAGAATATGTTTAGAAGGCCTACTTATATTTGGTATTGGTGGATGTGCGGTTGTTTATTGGCTAATACCATATGTTGAGGGGCAATTAAAGAAACTAAATGGTTTTGTGGTTTCAATTTTAATGATTGTTTTGATAGCTGCATTTGTGTTTGATATGATTTTTTCAAAAAATCATCCTAACACAGGAAAGGGTGTTACAAGTACAGTAGTGGGAATTGTCAGTATTTATGCCCCTTTGACGCGGTAAAGTATTACTAAAATAATGTAACTTTTATTCATTTTTTATTCGTTTATTAAATTTAACAATGTGCATTATATTGATTAAAACTGCGTATTTATGCCATTTATATGAAACCGTTCCCAGTGCTCTAAAAATGCATAAATATGCAGAAAATATGCGTAGTATGAATAAAAAAACAATCGTGACAAAGACTTGTCAGAGTGTTATAATAGCTAAGGCGATGAGATAAACGCTTATTTTTTTGCGCTAAAATCAAGCCCTTGCAAAGAAAGCACGATAAACTTTTTTGGCAGGATTGCAGAGACGCTCCCCAAAAAATAATCACTTAGTTGAAACTAAAGATGAATTTTTATTCAAGATGATTATTAGTAGCGGAGGTTATATGCAGAAATTAGAAAATAAAATAGGTAGTACATTAGTTGATATTCTTTTTGACATAGTTGCTGGTTTCCTTTATGCAGTTGGTTATTATACATTTGCTAAGATGGGAGATTTTACACCAGGCGGTGTATCAGGCATAGCATTGATTATCAACTATATATGTGGTGTTCCAGTTGGTGTATTTACACTTATTTTGAACATTCCACTTGTTATTATAAGTTATAAGGTCGTGGGTAAGAAATTCTTATTTAAGACCGCTCGTTCGTTGATTATTAGTACTATCTTCCTTGACATAATTGCTCCAATGACTCCTTTATATACAGGAAGTCGAATAACAGCAGCACTTTTTTCTGGTGTTTGTATTGGTGCAGCAATGGCGCTTTTCTATATGAGAGGCTCTAGTTCAGGAGGAATGGATTTCCTCATTATGACAGTCAAGGTTAAGAAGCCACATTTTAGTTTTGGCTTCGTTACAATGGTTACTGATTTTATTGTTATTGTTGTAGGTGGTTTCATCTATAAGGACATAGATTCAGTACTTTACGGTTTGATATCAGCATTTACATGCTCCGTAGTAATGGACAAGATCCTTTACGGTATGGGAGCAGGTAAGTTGATAATAATAATTACTGTTCATAGTAAAGAGCTAACGGACATGATAGGTTCCATGACAGATCGTGGTTCTACCATCATCAAAGCCATAGGTAGTTATACCGGTGATGATAGAGACGTTGTGTTGTGTGCATGTTCGAAGAATCAGACTTATGCGGTTACTGATTTAGCTCATAAAGCAGATCCTCATGCCTTCATAATGATCACAGAGACCAGTGAGGTTTTCGGTGAGGGATTTATTGAAGGTAAACGTAATATGAATAGTAATTAATAAATCATTTTCCTTCCTCATAACGGTAGAGGGGAAGAAGAATCCCGTTTATTAAGCTAATAGTTTCTTAGTAAGGAGATTAAGAAACTTATTACTAAGCTTACAAGACACATTTACTACATATCGGAGAATGGAAACATTCCCAAGCATAGGTGTTGCACTTATGCAGGAATGCACGAGGGACTTTTAGTCTTTCGTGCATTTTTTTAAACTTACAAATAATCCAATTTTAAAAGGTAAAGGAGATTTTATGAGTATTTTAACAGTAGAGCACTTATCCCATGGTTTTGGTGATAGAGCAATTTTTGAAGACGTATCATTTAAGCTAAATAAGGGTGAGCATGTTGGTTATGTAGGTAATAATGGTGCCGGTAAGTCAACATTTATGAATATTATTACAGGTAAACTTATGCCTGATGAAGGTAAGATTGAATGGGCTAAGAATGTGAAGGTTGGTTACCTTGATCAGCACGCTGTTCTTGAAAAAGGTATGACAATAGAAGATGTGTTAAAAATGGCTTTTGACGATCTTTTTGAACTTGAAAATCATATGAATGATATTTGTGCTAAGATGGGTGATGCAAGTGATGAAGAAATGGAAAAATACATGGAAGAGTTAGGAACTATTCAGGATGTATTGACTAATAGAGATTTTTATTTAATTGATTCTAAGGTGGAAGAGGTTGCACGAGCTCTTGGCTTACTTGAATTAGGCCTTGATAGAGATGTTACAGAACTTTCAGGTGGACAAAGAACTAAGGTTTTACTTGGAAAGTTACTTCTAGCAAAACCAGATATTCTACTTCTTGATGAGCCTACTAACTACTTAGATCAGGAGCATATTGCTTGGCTTACAAGATACTTAGAGGATTATGAGAATGCATTTATTCTTATTTCTCATGATATTCCATTCCTTAATAAGGTTGTAAATCTTATTTATCACGTGGATGGACGTCAGCTTAATAGATATGTTGGCGATTACGACAAGTTTATGGAAGTCTATGAAATGAAGAAGGCGCAGCTTGAAGCAGCTTATAATAAGCAGCAGCAAGAAATAGCTGATCTTAAGGATTTTGTTGCAAGAAACAAGGCTAGGGTATCAACTAGAAATATGGCTATGTCTCGCCAGAAAAAACTTGATAATATGGACTTAATTGAGCTTGAGAAGGAAGCTCCAAAGCCGGAATTTAATTTTAAGGAGGCACGTACTCCTTCAAGATATATTTTCCAAACACATGATTTAGTTATAGGTTATGATGAGCCACTTTCAAAGCCTATTAATATAGAGATGGAGAGAGGTCATATAGCCACTATTAGAGGTGTAAATGGAATTGGTAAGACAACACTTCTAAAATCAATTCTTGGTCAAATTAAGCCTATTTCTGGAGATGTAGAGCTTGGAGACTATCTTGAAATTGGATATTTTGAGCAGGAAACACCTCCAGATATTGAGACAACATGTATAGAGGAAATTTGGGAAGAATTCCCAGGATTTACTCAGTACGAGGTTCGTTCAGCCCTTGCTAAGTGTGGCCTTACAACTAAGCATATAGAAAGCAAGGTAAGAGTTCTTTCAGGTGGAGAGCAGGCTAAGGTTAGACTTTGTAAGATAATTAATAGAGAATCTAATTTACTAGTTCTTGATGAGCCTACAAACCATTTAGATCAGGATGCAAAAAATGAGTTAAAGAGAGCTCTAAAGGAATACAAAGGTTCTGTACTTATGGTTTGCCATGAACCTGAATTTTACGAAGGCCTTGCAACACAGGTAATTGATTTAGAAAAATATACTACAAGATTATAATTATTATACCTAGTAGACTTTATAAATTAAATTTGTTATATTAATAGTAGTATTTTATGAACGTATAACAAAACGGAGGACGCAGATGAAGACTTATCAAAAGGTTTTGATTGGCACATGTACTTCGGTAGCTTTAGGAATTTATGGAGTCACTAGGTATTTTTTTAATGTCGCTTTTGAGCGTAAGACTCTAGAAAAATTTCCAAGATTGGGTAAGGGAACACCATGGGAATCTGAGATAGAAGTTGGACGTGAATGGATTAAGGCTCATGCTGTTCCTGTAGGAACAATAAATAGTTTTGATGGCATAAAGCTGTCAGGATACTATATTGAAGCAGATAATGCCCAAAGAACAATGATTATGTGCCATGGTTGGAGAGGTAATTGGGAACGTGATTTTGCAGGAATTGCAAAGTGGTTTCATAAAAATGGTTGTAATTTGCTTTTTATTGATCAAAGAGCCCATGGCTTTAGTCAGGGCAAATATATTACATTTGGCTTGTATGAAAGGTTAGATTGTGTTAGTTGGTGTAATTGGCTAAATAAGGTGTATAAACCAAAATCAATTTACCTTTATGGAGTTTCAATGGGGGCAAGTACTGTGCTTATGGCAGCTGGAACAGATGGTTTGCCATATAATGTAAAGGGCATAATTGCTGATTCTGGCTTTACATCGCCCTATGATATATTAAATCATACAAGCTGGAATATTGCTCGAATTCCAGAACATCCCTTTATGGATGCCCTAAGTCTTATGATGAGGAAGCGAGTGGGTGTGGGACTTCATGCATTTAGTGTTTCGGATGCTATGAAAAATTGTGAGACACCAATACTTTTAATTCATGGAAAAGATGACGGATTTGTACCATATAGCATGTCAATTGAGAACTATAATGCTAGTACTAATGATACATCCCTTCTCTTAATTGACGGTGCAAATCACTGTTTAAGCTATTATGTGGATAGAAAAAATTACACTAAGACGGTTAAGAAATTTATAAAAGATATAGAAAAAGACTATAAGAAAAAAGATAACGAATAGATTGGTGGTGATTATATGCCTGCTTATTTTTCACATTATATATGCGGTGTTAAGGCCTATGAAAGCTTGCCTTTATCATATTTAAAAAAATGCATTTCAGATCATAGGCATGCGTATTGCTTTGGATTGGAAGGACCAGATTTTGTCTTTTTTAATATAACCATTGGAAAGAAGAGCCTTGGAAGTGTTATGCATGAAGAAAAATGTGGTTTGTTTTTAAGAAATCTATATAAGGAATGCGTTAAATTAAAGGGCGAGAGTAGAAGAATTGCCCTTGCCTATTATGCTGGATTTATAAGTCATTATGCAGCAGATACAACAGTGCACCCATTGGTTTATGATCTTTGTAAGGAAGATACCAAGATGAAATCCTTAGCAAAACACTTTATGTATGAGGCAGCTATGGACAATTATGCAACTTATGATTTTTTAAAAAGAAAAATCACAGATGTAAAGATTATGCAGCTAACAAGACTTTTTGGCATGGAAAAAAAGGTGATTTTAAGGGTGTTTAATAGGGCTGTAAGTAGAACTTTTCACAGTAGAAAAATTAATCTTTTTTCTGTGTATTTAATGTATACAAGCTACACAATTGTACGAAGTCATTTTAATGACAAGTATAAGATTAAAGAGGGATTTTTTGGAAAAATAGAAAAGATTATTACGAGCAGGAAGTTTTATAGCTATCTGTACATAAACGATAATAAATATGGTTATTCAAGTTTAGATTACGATGAATTTAAGAAAAAATTAGAAGAAGGAATAAAAAGAAATATAGAAATTCTTAGAATGTTTAATTATTCCACAAGAGGTGAATTGTATGGTCTTGAGGAGAAGTGGAATAGAGAATATAAGCTGTTTAAGTTAATTGGTAGCTATTCTTATCATTCAGGGGAACGATTAGGAGATGATGTTTACGATGATGATGAGGAGTATGAGTATGGAGGATGGCTTAAAGAAAAGGATATTTGAGGATATTATTAACTTTTCACAAAGCGCGATTTTTATATTTGATGAAGAGGATAATTTAGCTTTTTCTAACAATAAAGGCACTAAATTGCTGCATTATTTAAACCTTACTGAAGAAAATTTTAATTTGAGGGATGTGCTAGAAGATAGAAGATTTGCAGGTTTAGATGATGTTAGTGAAAGTTTTCATAAAGAGGTTAGCATTAAACATAAAAATGTTAGCAGAAAGTATAATTGCAGTTTTAATAAGGTCTATAATGACGAGTTTATTGGATCTTATTTGCTTTTTAGTGAATTTACAACTAAAGAAAAAGAAAATGAATTGCAAAAATACGAACTAGAGCATGATGGGATTACAGATTTTTACAATATGCAGGCCTTTTATAAGTATGCAGAAGAGATTGTAAAAAATAGTCCTAACACAAGATATTTAATTGTTTATTCGGACATAAAAGACTTTAAACTTATCAATGAAAATTATGGACAGGACGTGGGAAATGAAGTCCTTTTTGAAATATCTAATTATCTAAGACGATTTGCTAGTGATAGGACTATAATTGGCAGATTAGAAGCGGATCATTTTGCAATGTGTATGCCGCAAACGGAGCTAGATGTAAATGAATTAAAGGAACATTCCTGGATAGGAGTTAAGGTTAAGGACTTTAATTTGGTGGCTAGAAATGTTTACGGCGTTTATGTTATGCAAAGAGACGAAAAAATAGATATTGCATCTATGTGCGAAAGAGCAAGAATGGCTCTTGATTGTGATGGCCTTAATAAAAAAGTTGCTTTTTATGATGATGTTATGCGAATTAGACAGGTAAAGGAAAGACACATATTAAGGCATTTTGCAAGCTATGTTAAAGAAGGAAAATTCTTAGTTTACATGCAGCCTCAGTTTGACTTAAAATCTGGGAAATTAGTAAGTGCAGAGGCTTTGGTTCGCTTAAGAAGAACAAGTGGAATTACAGTGCCAGACGACTTTGTGCCTATACTTGAAAAAAATGGATTTATTACAGAGATGGACTATTATGTATGGGAAGAGACTGCTAGGTTTTTGCGAAAATGTCTAGACAATAAGTCAGAGGTTATGCCTATTTCTGTAAATGTGTCTGCAAGAGATTTTGAAAAAATTAATGTAAATAATGCCTTTTGTATTCTAACTAAGAAATACAACATTCCACATGAGCTTATAAGGCTTGAAATCGATGAGGCTGATTTAGCTGGGGATGAGAAAATTAGACGAGCTATAGCTGTAATGAGAAAAAATGGATTTTTTGTTGAAATAGACAACTTTAGTGGAGGTTATTCTGTCCTTAATTCCTTAAAGGAAATGCCTATTGATATAGTTAAATTAAATGTGGACTGTATAAAGAAAAATAACTCTGAATCTGATGAAATCACTATTCTAGAGGGTATAATTCGTATACTAAAAAATATAAGAATGACAGTTATTGCAGAAGGGGTAGAAACTAAGGAACAGCAAGAATTATTAATGAATTTAGGCTGTGATATAATTCAAGGATATTACCATTCAAAGCCACTTCCTATGGATAATTTCTATAGGATGTTAAAGTAGTTTATAATTCATTTATTTTTTTAATTTTTCCTTAATAAAGTTTATAAAATCTTTTGTTAGCACTCTCTTGACTTGAGTGCTAACAAGGTGTATAACATAATCATCAAGAGAAAAGAAAATAAAAAATAGCTCTTGAAGTTAAGGAGGAATTGAATATGTTGAATTCATTATTAGTTAGAAATGGTATGTTAGATGATATTTTTGATGGTTTTATGGATACAACACCAGCATTGTTTTCTGGATATGTAAGTCCTTGCTTAGGCCACCTAAACACTGATGTTACAGAATCAAAGGATGGCTATAGCTTAGCAATTGATTTGCCAGGATATGACAAGGATAACGTTAAGATTTCTCTTAATGATGGATATTTAAGTGTAGAGGCAACTAGAGAGTCAGATGAAGAGAAGAAGGACAAGGATGGAAACTTCTTAAGAAGAGAAAGATATTCAGGTCAGGTATGTAGAAGTTATTATATAGGTAATGAGATTAAGGAAGATGAGATTAAGGCTGGATTTAAAGATGGCGTATTAAATATCTATGTACCTAAGAAGATTGAAACTAAGAAGGTAGAAGAAAAGAAATATATAGCTATTCAGTAAAACAATAATTAGCAAATAAATTCATAGTAACAACTAATTCACAGTAACAAATAACAAACTCACATCCAAAAAAATAGCAATAAAAAATAATAATTTTTATTCCGGTTAAGACAAAAATCTTAACCGGAATTTTTTTATGCAAAAAAAATGTCTTTTTTGTTCATATCAAATTTAATCATAAAAAAATTAATAGATTGTGTACAATTATTTGATAGCCAAAGTTAGTGGCTCTGCGACTTTGGAAACCTACTACAACACATAGTTTGCAAAACTAGATAAAATGGGATTTAAACCAATACTATTTTGGCTTCCAAACTAGCTTGACAAAATTTTTTAATTGTTTTATAGTCATAGCGTTTTCATTATGCATTTCGAAAAACAAAATTTTTTTAAAGTAAAGGGAGAAAAAATTATGACAACATTTGATAACGTAAAGGAAATTATTGTGGACACATTAAGTCTTGATGCTAACGATATTAAGTTAGAAAGCGATTTAATTAACGATTTAGGAATCGATTCACTTGATGTTATGGAGCTTGTAATGGCAATTGATGAAAAGTGCAATATTACAATTCCTGATGAAGAAATTCCTAACTTAACAACAGTACAGGCAATAGTTAATTACATCGATTCAGTTAAGGCTGCCTAAGTGTTAATGGGGCTTGGTAACAAGCCCCGTTTATTTTGCAAGAAAGGAAACGTAGTGAAGGTAATGAAGTTGGAATTAAAGGATTTAGAAATGCTTATGGAAAAGTTTGAATCTAGCAGTCTTTCAGAGATGTCAGTTTCAGACGGAGATTTTAAATTCGCATTTAAGAAGAACACACAAAGTGATTGTATAAAAAAGACAAATATAGAATCAGTTACTAGTGCTTTAAACACAGAGCCTGAGGCTTTAGAAGTTAAAGAAACAACAAGTGTTTCAAGCAATACAGAAAGCGAAGGAAGTTATGTTACAGCACCTGTATCTGGAATCTTTTATGCTTCAAGTAAGCCAGGGGCACCTGAATTTGTTAAAACTGGGAACAAGGTAAAGAAGGGTGATGTACTTGGTTTAATCGAAGCAATGAAAGTTATGAATGAGCTTTTAGCTCCTAAGGACGGTATTGTAACTAAGATAAATGTAACTGATGAGACATTTGTTGAATATGGACAGGAGATTATATGTTTAAAAGATTGTTAATAGCCAATCGTGGCGAAATAGGAATGAGAATACTTCGCTGCTGCCAGGAAATGGGAATTGAAACAGTTGTGGCATATTCAAGTGAAGATGCTAATACACTACCTGTTACATTTTCACCAGTTAGCGTCTGTATTGGACCTGCATCTCCAAGTAAGTCATATCTTAACCAGGATGCCTTAATTCAGGCAGCTATTAGTTATAAGTGTGATGCTATTCATCCAGGATATGGTTTCTTATCAGAGAATGCAGAATTTGCCAAAAAGTGCGAGGACGCTGGTATTAAATTTATTGGTCCAAGCAGTGAAATGATAAAAAATATGGGCGAAAAGTCAGCTGCTAGAAGCCTTATGAAGAAAAAGGGAGTACCAGTTGTTCCAGGTTCTGATGGACTTGTTAGTTCCGTAGAAGAAGCTAAGCAAATAGCTAAAAAAATCGGTTTCCCTGTATTAATTAAAGCTTCAGCCGGCGGCGGTGGTAGAGGCATGAGAAAGGCATTTGATATCTATGAATTAGAAGATGCTTTTGAAAGTGCTAAAGCAGAGGCTCTATCAGCATTTGGCGATGACTCAATGTATATTGAAAAATTAATCTTAAATCCTCACCATGTGGAATTCCAGATTATTGGTGATGACTTTGGACATATCGTAGCCCTAGGTGAGCGAGATTGTTCAATGCAAAGAAGAAATCAAAAACTAATTGAAGAGGCACCAGCATCAATCCTTAATGATAAACAAAGACAGGCAATGCAAAAGGCAGCAATTAGAGCTGCAGAGGCAGTAAATTATTCATCTGTTGGTACTATTGAATTTGTTGTTGATGAGGATAGAAATTTTTATTTCATTGAGATGAATACAAGAATTCAGGTAGAACATCCAGTAACAGAAATGGTTACAGGAATTGATTTGGTTAAGGAACAAATAAGAGTTGCCGCAGGATTGCCACTTTCATTTAAGCAAAGTGATATTAAGACTAATGGCTATGCTCTAGAATGTCGAATTAATGCAGAAAATCCTGAAAGAGATTTTGCTCCAAGTCCAGGAACAATTAAGTTCTTACACCTACCTGGCGGTAATGGCGTAAGAGTTGAAAGCGCTATGTATTCAGGAGCTAACATTAGTCCTTGGTATGATTCAATGATAGCTAAGATAATTGTTAATGCACCAACAAGACTTGAAGCAATTAGAAAAATGCGTGTGGCATTAGAGGAATTAACATGTGAAGGTATTGATACTAATATCGATTTCCTTTATTTGCTTATGTATAATCCTGAATTTATTATGGGACGAATTGATACCTCATTCCTTGAAAAAAATAGTGATTCAATAATCAAATGGGGTAAGGAAAGTAGAAAGGAAGCTTAAAGAATGAATGTTTTTAGCAATAAAAGAAAAGTTTTATTAGCTTATAGAAAACAAAGAACTAAAAATAAAATGCTTTCTATGACGGGCAGAAGATTAAAGTTTGTTTCTGATGCCGGAACATTTAAAGAAATTCTTGGTAATTTCAAGTTTAATAATCCACTAGATTTTCCTGAATATGATGAGAAATTAAATGAGAACTATGACAGCACAGGGGTTAACGATGCAGCATTAGTTGGCATTGGAAAGATTAAAGGGATAGATTTTGTTGGAGTAGAATTAAACAAAAGATTCCTAATGGGAAGCATGGGAACAGTAGTTGGTGAAAAGGTTACAAGAGCTTGTGAATTAGCTAAAGAAAAAAAGTTGCCATTAATTATTTTTTGCGCAAGTGGCGGAGCTAGAATGCAGGAAGGTATGTTTTCTTTAATGCAGATGGCAAAGACAAGTGCTGCAATTGAAAGTTTTAAGAATAGTGGCGGTTTATATATTTCTATTTTGACACATCCTACAACAGGTGGTGTAAGTGCAAGTTTTGCTACTTTAGGAGATATTATCCTTGCAGAACCTAATGCATTAATTGGTTTTGCAGGACCTAGAGTTATAGAGCAGACAATAAAGCAGAAATTACCAGAAGGTTTTCAAAGATCTGAATTTCAGTTAGAGCATGGAATGGTAGATAAAATAGTGCCTTTAGATGAAATGAAAGAGCAGTTATATAAGTTACTAAAATTACATGGCTATAAGGAAATATAAGAGGAGTAAGTATGGCAAAAAAAGAAGAAATAAGTGCTTATAAAAGAGTCCAAATTGCCAGACATAAGGATAGACCAAAGGTAAATGATTATGTTGAGGCTTTATTTGACGATTTTGTAGAACTTTGCGGAGACAGATTAGCTAGGGATGATAAGTCTATTTTAGGCGGAATAGCTAGTTTTCATGGTATTCCAGTAACAGTTATTGGACATAGAAAGGGAAAGAACCTAGAGGAGAATGTAAAATACAATTTTGGTATGGCAAGTCCTGAAGGTTATAGAAAAGCCCTTAGACTTATGGAACAGGCTGAAAAATTTAATAGACCTATTATCACTTTTATAGATACACCGGGAGCATATCCTGGAATGGAAGCTGAAGAAAATGGACAATCCATTGCCATTGCAACAAATATTGCCAAGATGAGTGGATTAAAGACACCAATTATTAGTGTTGTAACTGGTGAGGGAAGCAGTGGTGGAGCCCTAGCAATAGGTGTTTCAGATAAGATTATTATGCTTGAGAACGCTATATATGCAGTTTTATCACCAGAAGGTTTTGCTTCAATTCTTTGGAAAGACAGCAAAAGAGTTAAGGAAGCTTGTGAGGTTATGAATATAACAGCAGATAGTTTATACAAGTTTGGAATAATTGATGGAGTTGTAAGAGAAGAAGAATCCATTACAACAAAGGATGGATTTGAGAAGATGATAAGAGAGCTTGATAGCCTTCTTATCAAGGAAATTACAAGTCTTAATCAGAAAGATAAAGAAAGTTTAGTAAATTCTAGATATGAAAAATATCGACATATTGAAGGTGAAAGGGCACCAGTTTTAAATATTGGTGAAGCAAGTAAATGGACGGATTAAATATTATAGGTTTAGGTAAGGCCGTACCACAAAAAGCTTTTACAAATGATGATTTTAGCGAATTTTTAGAGACTTCAGATGAATGGATTAGCACAAGAACAGGAATAAAGACAAGAAGACTTTGTAATATAAATGACTATAAAAGCGATGAGAATCAGTTAGAGTTAGCAATTATAGCAGCAAAAGAAGCTCTTAAGGATTCAGAAATTGAAGCCGATAAAATAGGAATTTGTATTGTTGCAACAGCAACTCCAACCTATGCTTTTCCATCAACAGCTTGTCTAGTTGCAAGAGAGCTTGGACTTAATGAAGATTGTATGGCATTTGATTTAAGTGCAGCTTGTTCAGGATTTATTTATGGACTTAGTGTTTGCAAGGATATGTTAAGCCAGAGAAGTCGTGACACTTATGCTTTAGTAGTAGGCGCTGAGGAATTTAGTAAGATTCTTGATTTTACAGATCGTTCAACTTGTGTATTATTTGGCGATGGCGCTGGAGCAGCAGTGGTTAAGTTAAAAGAGGATGATGTATATGCTTCTATAGCTCACACAAGAGGTGATGATAAATGCCTAGTATGTGGTGGTGTAGCTAATGACAAGAAGCTTTATATGGATGGTAGCGCAGTTTATAGATTTGCAATTGGAGCAATTGAGGAAGTCTTAAAGGAATTAGTAGAAAAGTCTAAGTATTCCCTAGAGAAAATAGATCATATAGTTTGTCATCAGGCTAATAAAAGAATTATTAATCATGTAATAAGATCAACTAAGCAGCCAGAAGATAAGTTTTTTATGAATCTTGACCACTATGGTAATACATCAGCAGCTAGTGTACCTCTTGCTTTAAAGGAAATGCAGGAAAAAGGAGAACTAGTAGCTGGTGATAAGGCTTATCTTGTAGGATTTGGAGCAGGCCTTACATGGGGCGGAATACTAGTTAGTTACAGGTAATAGGGAGGCAAATATGAAATTATTAAACGAAATTTTAAATATAAAGTATCCAATTATTCAGGGTGCAATGGCTAATATTGCAACAGGTGAGTTTGCAGCAGCTTGTTCTAATGCAGGTGCCCTTGGAATAATCGCAGCAGGTGGTTGGGATGCAGCTAAGTTAGAAGAAGAAATTCATAAGGCTAAGAAACTAACAGATAAGCCTTTTGGTGTAAATCTTATGCTTATGAATCCTCACTGTGATGAAATGGCAGATTTACTTGTAAGAGAAAAGGTTGATTTAGTTACAACAGGTGCAGGTAATCCAGGAAAGTATATGGATGCATTTAAGGGTGCTGGAATTAAGGTATTCCCTGTTGTGGCATCAGTTATGCTTGCTAAGAGAATGATTGATTGTGGAGCAGATGCGATTATTGCTGAGGGTACAGAAAGTGGTGGACATGTAGGCGAAATGACAACAATGACACTTGTACCACAGATGGTTGACGCAGTTAATGTCCCTGTAATTGCAGCAGGTGGTATTGCAGATGGAAGACAGTTTGCAGCAGCACTTAGCCTTGGAGCTTGTGGCGTTCAGATTGGTACATCACTTCTTGTAAGTAATGAATGCCCAATTCATGAAAACTACAAAAAGGCTATTCTTGCAGCTAAAGATAATGGAACAGTTGTTACAGGTAGATCTGTAAATGCTCCTGTAAGAATCCTTAAAAATAAAATGGCTAGAGAATACACAAAGGCTGAAAAAAGTGGTGCTACAAGAGATGAGCTTGAAAAGTATACTCTTGGTTCATTAAGAAAAGCTGTATTTGACGGCAATGTGGATGAGGGTTCTTTAATGTCAGGTCAGGTTTGTGGTCAGTTAAATGAGATCAGACCTCTTGAAGTAATTCTTGATGAACTTATGGAGAATACAAGAAAACGTTTAGTAGAATTACCAAATATTGCAGTATAGGAGGATAAGAAATATGTTAGCTTTTCTTTATGCAGGTCAGGGAAGTCAGAAAGTAGGAATGGGTAAAGACTTTTATGACAATGATAAAGATTTTAAAGAATTTTTAGATGATATTAAGGACGAGGCAGGTTTTGACTTAGAGGAAATTTGCTTTGAAGATAAAGAAGGACGTATTAATAACACAAGATATACTCAGGCTTGTCTTGCAGGATTTGCCGCAGGTGTAACTAAGCTTTTATATAAAAATGGTATTAAGCCAGATTTTTTAGGCGGTTTATCCCTTGGCGAATATAGCGCTCTTTATGGAGCTGGTGTGCTTACTAGTAAGGAATTAATTAAACTAGTTGGCTTTAGAGGAGCTGCTATGCAGGATGCTGCTAATGGACTTGATACTAAGATGAGTGCAGTTCTTGGTTTATCAGGTGAGCAGATTTTACCTGTTCTTGAAGAAATAAATAAAAAATATGATGGTGAGAATAAAGAAAGAAAAGAGAAGGGTGAGATGCTTCTAAGCGTTGACATTTCTAATTACAACTGTAAGGGACAGGTAGTAATTTCAGGTGCTAGTAAGTTGGTTACAGAGGCAGAAGAAATGTTAAAGGCCACAGGAGCAAAAAGATGCGTAGCATTAAAGGTTAGTTCAGCATTCCATACAAGATATATGGAACCAGCAAGTAAGGCATTAGCTAACTATTTTAGCGATGACACTAATGGTTTATTAGTAGATGAGAGGGAACTTAATAAGCCGGTTATTTTTAATGCTATTGCAGATGAAAAAAATGATAATAAGATATCTGATTTATTAATTGCTCAGGTAAAGAGTCCAGTTAAGATGGAACAGACAATTGTAAAATTAAAGGAAATGGGCGTGGATACAATTGTTGAAATCGGACCTGGAAAGACATTGGCTGGTTTTGTTAAAAAGACAGTTGATGGTATTAAAGTATATTCAATTGATTCATATGCAGATTATGAAATAGTAGTAAAGGAGATGGCAAGCTAATGAAGGGACAGACATGTATTGTAACAGGTGGTGCTAAGGGCATTGGTAAGGCAATTGCTCTAGAATTTGCAAAAAGAGGTTGCAACGTTGTAATTAACTATAACTCAAGTATTGATGCTGCTAAGGAAACAGCCAAAGAAATTGAGGACTTAGGTGTTACTTGCCTTTTAGTTCAGGCTGATGTTTCATCTTCTATAGATTGTAAGAGATTATTTGAGAAAGCAGTTAAAGTAACTGGAAAGGTTGATATTCTTGTAAATAACGCAGGTATTACAAGAGATGGCCTTGCACTTCGTATGAGCGATGAGGATTTTGATGCTGTAATAAAGACTAATCTTTATGGAACATTTTATTGCATGAGAGAAGCTTATAAATTAATGATGAGAGCTAAATATGGCAGAATTATTTCATTAACAAGTGTTGTTGGTGTTCATGGTAATGCAGGTCAGACAAATTATTCAGCTTCTAAGGCAGGAATTATTGGTTTAACAAAATCTATGGCTAAAGAGTTAGCATCTAGAAATGTTACTGTTAATGCAGTAGCTCCAGGATTTATTGAGACAGATATGACTGCAGCAATGACAGATGCAGCAAAAACTGCAACAATTAATTCAATCCCATCTAAGAAAATGGGTCAGGTTAGTGATATAGCTAACACAGTAGCATTCCTTGCATCTAAAGAATCAGGCTATATAACAGGACAGGTTATTGGTGTTGATGGCGGTATGGCGATGTAGCCCTGAGCAGATTTGCCAAAGGCAAATTCTAATGCGAGAGGGTTCTAAAAATGTATAGAGTAAATAAGACAAGTGGAAAGGATAAATAATGGGTAAGAGAGTAGTAATTACAGGTATGGGAATTGTAAGTCCTATTGGTAATAATCTTGATGATGTTTTAGAAGGTGTAACACATGGTAAGTGTGGTATTGATAAGATAACAAAATATGATACTACAGATAGAAAGGTTACACTTGCAGCTGAAGTTAAGGATTTTGATATCAGTAAATACGTAGAGAAAAAGGATTCTAGAAAATTAGATCTTTTTGTACAGTATGCAATAGCTGCTGCCACAGATGCTTGTCATCAGGCTGGTATTTTTGAAGAGCATGATGAAGAAGTAGATAATAGAGAAAGATACGGCTGCATTATGTCAAGTGGTATCGGTGGTATTGCAACTACTGAAAGAGAATATGAAAGAGGAATGAAGAGAGGTTTTGATATGGTAAGTCCTCATTACATTCCTATGACAATTTCTAATATGGCAGCAGGTCATATTGCTATTAGATTCGGTCTTCATGGTATGGCTAGCTGTGCAGTTACAGCTTGTGCAAGTAGTGGTAATGCTATTGGTGATGGATTCCACTATATTAGAGATGGTTATGCTGATGTTATGCTTGTAGGTGGTTCTGAAAGTGCTATTACAACTCTTTCAATTGGTGGCTTTACAAGTTTAACAGCTCTTAGTACAGCAACAGATAAAAATAGAGCATCAATTCCATTTGATAAGGATAGAAATGGTTTTGTAATGGGTGAAGGTGCTGCTTGTCTTTGTCTTGAAGAATACGAGCATGCTAAGAAAAGAGGAGCTAAGATCTTAGGTGAAATTGTAGGCTATGGTGCTAACTGCGATGCTAATCATGTAACTGCTCCACATCCAGAAGGAAAGTATGCTGCTAAGTGTATGGAACTAGCAATTGCTGATGCAGCTATTGATACTAATGACATTGATTATATTAATGCACATGGTACATCAACACATCTTAATGATTTAGGTGAAACAAGAGCTGTAAAGACTGTATTTAAGGATCATGCTAAGGAATTAGTTATGAGTTCAACAAAGTCTATGACAGGACATTTACTTGGTGCATCAGCAGCAGTTGAAGCTGTTATTACAGTTTTAAGTATGGAAAATAACATTATTCCACCAACAATTAATACTAAGGAATTAGAGGAAGAATTAGATCTTGATTACTGTCTAGGAGATAAGGCAAGAGAAGGACAGATTCGTTATGCAATGTCAAATTCATTTGGCTTTGGCGGACATAATGTTTCATTAGTATTTAAGTCAGTAAATGAATAATTGGAGGAAATTATGGAATTAAACTCAAATCAGATAGAAAAAATATTACCACACAGATATCCATTTCTTTTAGTTGATAGAGTATTGGATTATAAGCCAGGAGAATATGCTAAGGGAGTAAAGTGTGTTAGTGCTAATGAAATGCACTTTCTTGGACATTTCCCAGGACAGCATGTAATGCCAGGAGTTCTTATTATAGAGGCTCTTGCTCAAACAGGTGCGATTGCACTTTTATCCGAAGAAGAAAATAAAGGTAAGGTTGTATTCTTTGGCGGAATTAAAAATGCAAGATTTAAGCGCCAGGTAGTTCCAGGTGATAAGCTTGAATTAGAATGTGAAATTATTAATAGAAAAGGTAATGTAGGTATTGGTAAGGCTACAGCTAAGGTAGAAGGTAAAGTGGCAGCAGTTGCAGAGCTTACTTTTGCTATTGGTGATAGAACAGAATAAATCATAAAAAACAAAAAATAAACTAAAAATTTCAAAAAAATTGTAAAAATATATTAATCCAGAAACCGCATAAATACTGGCTTTTTAAATGTTAAAAAAATGTAACACTTAAAAAATGCTGTGTTTATGCGGTTTTGGTAAATCAATTTACATATTAGATTTTTTTAAAAAAGTATGCTATAATACATTCAAGCGAAGTTTCGACACATTGGTTAGGTCAATATCTTTTAAGAGTGCACTTATGTTATGAAAATTTTACATATTATTTTAAATAAATATATTGATTTTGGAAAGATTTCATGTTAAGCTATGAGACGTTGTGCATGTTTTGTCTTAAAAGATAAAAATACTCATGATTGGAGGATTTAAACAATGACAATTGATGAACTTTTTTTCGACGTCTACAACAAGTTCAAGTTGCACTTCTATAAGGATGTTTTCGTTAACTTTGGAAATCGTGAAGCAACTCTAACAACAGTGGAAACATTTTGTATGGAAGTTATCTATGCAATGAATAAGCCTACAATTAGTGAATTTGCCAAGTTTGTTGGTATTTCACCTCCAAATGCAGCTTATAAGGTAAATTGCCTTGTTAAGAAGGGTTATTTAAACAGAATTCCTTCAAGCGCAGATAGAAGAGAGGCTTATCTTGAAGTAACAGATAAGTATCTTGACTACTTCAATTTTAGCGTTAACTACGCTAATACAGTAATTCAGAGAATGAAAGATAATCTTACTAAGGAAGAGTTAGAATCCCTTTCTCATATCTTAGAGCTTATGTCATCTGAAATGATGCCAGAGGTTCCAGATTTCAAGAATCGTGTAATTCCTCAGTAATGCTTTTATATTGAATATTGGTAGACTATATAAGCCACCACTTCAGGCTTGAAGTGGTGGCTTATTTATTATAGAATATAAAGTATTATATTTGTGGTTATCCATAAATACATATATTTAGTAGTAGATGTGAATTGCAAGAATATTTTTAAAGTGAGGTACATAAATGGGAATTTTGACAGGATTACAGCCAGAGAAGGTCTTTTATTATTTCGAAGAAATTACAAAGATTCCTCATGGCTCAACAGATACTAAGAGGATTAGTGATTATTTAGTTTCTTTTGCTAAGGAGCATAATTTAAAGTATATTCAGGATGAATTAAATAACGTAATTATTTTTAAGGATGCATCAGCAGGTTATGAGAACAGCGATTCTGTAATTATTCAGGGTCATATGGACATGGTTTGCGAAAAAGAAGATGATTGCGATATCGATTTTAAGAAGGATGCCCTTAGACTAGAACTTAATGATGGTATTATTAGTGCAAAGGGAACAACTCTTGGTGGCGATGATGGTATTGCTGTAGCTTATGCTCTTGCTGTATTAGATGATGATACTCTTAAGCATCCAGCACTTGAAGTTGTAATTACAGTAGATGAAGAAATTGGTATGCTCGGTGCTGCTGATCTTGATACAACTCCACTTAAGTCAAAGCTTATGATTAACATTGACTCAGAAGAAGAAGGTATTTTACTTGCAAGTTGTGCAGGTGGTATGACAGCTACTCTTCACCTTCCAACTAAGAAGAATCTTGTAAGTGGAACTAAGGCTGTTATTACAGTTGATGGCTTATTAGGTGGTCACTCAGGTACAGAAATTAATAAGGGTAGAGCTAATGCTAACAAGTTAGTAGGTAGAGTTTTATATGCTCTTTCTAAGAAATTTAGCTTTAATTTAGTAGCAGTAAATGGTGGTCTTAAGGATAATGCTATTCCTAGAGCTTCTAAGGCAGAACTTGTATTTGCTGCTGATGTTGATATGAATGAAGTTAAGGAAGTTGTTAGCAAATGTGAAGCTGATTTTAAGCATGAATATAAGACAACAGATAGTAATGTAGCAGTTACTTTAGTAGTTGATGCTAATGCTGAAATTGAAAGCTTAGACACAGATTCAACTAAGAAAGTTATTACAGCTTTAATGAACTTACCATTAGGTATTCAGAGTATGAGCTTTGATATTGAAGGTTTAGTACAGACATCACTTAACCTTGGTATCTTAGAAACTAAGGATGATGAAGTTGCATTCTCTTATTCAGTAAGAAGTTCAGTAGAATCAGAAAAACAGGATTTATACTTACAGCTTGAAAGTTTAGCAACTATTCTTGGTGGTAATGTTACAACAATGGGTGAATATCCAGCTTGGGAATACAATGCAGATTCTAAGTTACGTAGTGTAATGGTGGATTCATTTAAGAGACAGTATGGTAGAGAACCAGAAATTCAGGCAATTCATGCTGGTCTTGAATGTGGTTTATTTGCTGGTAAGATTAAGGGATTAGATGCAGTATCATTTGGTCCTGATATGAAGGATGTTCATACACCAAAGGAATCTATGGATGTAGCAAGTGTAGCTAGATCATGGAATTACTTAGTTGATGTATTAGCAAGTTTAAAGTAATAACAAATATTAATATATAGATTTTTATATCCCTCCAATTAGGCTAAAAATGGCGTTTTTAGTCTAATTGGAGGGCTTTTTTGATTATATATTCATATTGAAATTAAAAACTTTTTATGATAATATTAAAAAAGATTATATAAATAAAAGACGTTAAATAACAATAATTTAAGAGGGGACTAATGGATAATAAGAATAATATTGTTTATTTAGAGGAGTTAGTAGAGCTTTTTAGCGATAAGATAGGGAAAGTATATCCTTTTTTTGTTGACTATAAACAGCAGCAGGTGCATTGGTCAGAAGAATTAAAGGATTTAATAGGCTTACCATCTTGTGACATGAACGTGGTTGATTCAGAGGCATATTATAACTCATGTATTCATCCAGTGGATAGGGTTAGATATATAGAGTTTGCAGATAGCTTATTTAGTGGTGAGATAGACGTTTTTAATATTTCATATCACATTAAGACTGTATCTGGCAAATATATTTATTGTACAACTAGAGCTAGATTAATTAAAAATAGCAATAGAGAGCCAAAGTTTTTCTTTGGAGTTGTAGAAAATGTTGATTTTACTTTTGGATTAGATGCTATTGCCGGAATTAATAATAAGACTGCACTAAATAATGAGCTTAGATTAGTTCAGATAGAAGATGTGCCATGTAAGGTTTTATTTATTGGTCTTAGAAATTTTAGTAAGGTTAATTCTATATATGGATATGAGAATGGTAATGAGGTTATAAGTAATATAGCTAAGTACATTAGTGACAAGGTGGATCAAAAAAATTGTTACAAGTGTGATGGCCTTCGATTTGCTATTGTTTCTAAAAATGAAGAATATAGTAATGATGACTTAATTAAAATCTATGAGGATGTAAGAGATTATATTAAAAACGGAATTATTGTTAATGATGTTCATATTAGTGTTGAATGTTATGGCGGGTTAATTGATTCTAATGATTATGAAGATATGGAAAGTACATTTGATAGGGTATTTTACTATGTTGTTGGGTATGCTAAGAAAAATAGTGAGAAGTCATTTGATATTTATGACAACGAATATATGAATCTAAGTAGAAGTAAGCAAAAAATTCGGGATGAGGTTACAAGGGCTTTGCATAAAAATTTTAGGGGCTTTTATTTAGTATATCAGCCAATTGTTGATGCTAATACAGAATCAATAATAGGTATGGAAGCATTGCTTAGGTGGAATAGTGAAACGGGAAGCTCTTTATTACCAGCTTCTTTTATGGAATATGTTGAAGAAGATCCTTTATTCTATGAATTAGGTAATTGGATTATTAAAAAAGCTGTAAGTGAAGGCAAGGAACTTATAAAGAATAATAAGAAATTCTATATAAGTTTAAATATATCTGAAAATCAAATTCAAGATGATAGATTTATACATGATTTAGAGAAGATTTTAGAGGAAGAAAAAATTCCCTATGAAAATATTCATTTAGAGTTAACAACTAAATATAGAACATTGCAACAAGCAGATATTAAAAATAAGGTTATATATTTAAAAACCAAGGGAGTTAATATTGTAATTGATAATTATGGTAGAGGAAATGCCTCTGTAGAGCTTTTTTATAAGTATCCAATAAATAAAATTAAGATTGAAAAAGATTTCATTGATGATATTAGAAATAATAAAAATAAGTCAATTATACTTAAATCATTAACTGATTGCATGAGAAATCTAAATATGAAAGTGTGCGTAGTTGGCATTGAAACTGAGGAATTAATGGAATATATAAGGGCTAATTATTATATTACATCTTTTCAAGGTTATTACTATGGCAAGCCGATGGTAATTGATAGGTTTAAACTATATTATGATGATAGGCTTGTTAAATATGAGTAAAATTAGTTTATAGTGTGGATTTAGAGTATTGAGTTTTGGCTTTGGGTTAATTTATAATGGTTTTGTAGTTTATGTGTTAGTTAGGAGGAAGTGACATGTCAGTAAGAGAAGATGTTATAAAAATGAGAGAAGTGTCTATGGATTTAGCGGCTTCTTCTATAGAATTGCGAAACAAAGCCCTAGAAGCAATAGCGAAGAGTCTAGAACTTAGAAAAGAAGAGGTTTTTAAAGCTAATAGTATAGATTTAATTAATGCCGATTCTTTAGATGTATCTGAATCTGTTAAAAAGAGACTTAAATTTGATGAACACAAATTAAGGGATGTATTAACAGGAATTAGACAGCTTGAAACCTTAGATGATCCAGTTGGAAAAATTACTTTAAATAGGGAACTAGATGAGGGACTTATATTAAAGAGAGTAACTGTGCCAATTGGTGTAATTGGAGTTATTTTTGAGGCAAGACCTGATGCCCTAGTTCAGATTGCCACACTTTGTATTAAGAGTGGTAATTGCGCTATCTTAAAGGGTGGCAAGGAAACAAAGGAAAGTAATAAATGCCTTTTTGAAATTATTAGAGATGCAGTTATAAGTGTTGGACTTCCTAAG
The DNA here is from genome assembly GCF_000702205.1 of Lachnospira multipara LB2003. Taxonomy (GTDB): domain Bacteria; phylum Bacillota; class Clostridia; order Lachnospirales; family Lachnospiraceae; genus Lachnospira; species Lachnospira multipara_A. The sequence continues at coordinate 36,233 of NZ_JNKW01000014.1, forward strand.
ATGTGTCTTATGCAGGCAGAGGCCCATTCTGAAATTGATGAATTATTAAAGTGTGATGGCCTTGTGGATTTACTTATTCCAAGGGGTTCTAATAAGTTTGTGCAATATATTATGAATAATACTAAGATACCGGTTATGGGACATGCAGATGGTATTTGTCATATTTATATTGATAAGGATGCCAATAAAGATATTGCAATTCCTGTGGTTGTAGATGCCAAGACACAGTATAGTGCAGCATGTAATGCGGTGGAAACAATCCTTGTCCATAAGGATATTGCAAAGACAATACTTATAGATTTAATTAAGACATTACAAGCTAAAGATGTAGTTGTTAATGCAGATTCTAGAGTAGTTAATTTTGTTAAAAATGAAATGGATGAAATTAATGTTAATGAAATAGCTGATGATGGATTTAACGTGGAATATTCAAGATTTGAGCTTGGTATTAAGATTGTAGATTCCCTAGAGGATGCAATAAAGCATATTAATAAATTCGGTTCACATCATACAGATTGTATAATTACTGATAATAAAGAGGCAGCAGATAAATTCCAGAATATGGTTGATTCTGCTGGGGTTTACGTAAATGTATCTACAAGATTTGCAGACGGATTTAGATATGGCTTTGGTGCTGAGGTAGGAATTAGTACAAGTAAGATACATGCAAGAGGTCCTGTAGGACTTGAAGGTCTTGTAACTTATAAGTATAAGCTTGTGGGAAATGGACAGATAGTATCTGATTATGCCACTGGAAAATCTAAATTTACCCATAGAGATATATAAATCTAAACAAATTATTAATTGTATACAATACAGTTGAAAAATATAAAAGAAATGTTATAATACTTCGTATACGAATTGTTAGGTGACGAACTATTCGTGTGCGAAGTATTTTTTATTTTTAAGGATGCTTGGATTTGTTACCGAGAGACAATGGGTATACGAAAGGAATAAGATATGAATGAAAGCGCAGTAAGTAGATTATGTAAGCTTGATAGAGTGATAAAGAGAAGATTTGATAAGCTAGCAGATTCTACTGGAATAAATGGTGCTGAGGGTAGAGTTATACATTATTTAATCCTTAACCAGGACAAGATTACATTTCAAAAGGATGTGGAAATTGAATTCGATCTAAGACCGTCTTCAGCTTCAGAATTATTAAAGAGAATGGAAAAAAAGGGGCTTATTGAAAGAATGAGCGTAGAAAGCGATGCTAGACTTAAAAAAATTGTCCTAACAGATAAATCTAGGGAACACGAAGAACGCATAACAAGAGATTTACTTAAATTTGAGGCAGATACACAAGTTGGTATTAGCGATGAAGATTTAGATGTTTTCGATAGGGTCACTAATATTATTATGGCCAATCTTAAAAACATAAATGATTAAAATGAAAGGAAAGAAAGTTATTTATGATTAGAATTGTAAAGTCTTTAATGGGTAGTATTAGGGAATACAAAAAGACTTCTATTTTAACACCACTTTTTGTTACATTAGAAGTTATACTTGAATGTATTATTCCATTAATTATGGCAGAACTAATTAATGACATGACAGGTGAATCCATGACACCTATTATAAAATATGGACTTATATTATTCGTAATGGCTATGGCATCACTTTTTTGTGGAACTATGTCAGCTAGATATGGTGCAACAGCTTCAGCTGGTTTTGCAAAGAACTTAAGACAGGACGTATTCTTTAAAATTCAGGATTTTTCATTTGCAGATGTAGATAGATTTTCAACATCTTCACTTGTAACACGTCTTACAACAGATATTACTAATGTACAGAATGCATATCAAATGGTAATTAGAGTTGCTGTTAGAACTCCACTTATGCTTATCTTCTCAGTTGTAATGAGTTTTACAATTAATGTTAAGATGGCACTTATTTTTGTGTGTATTATACCTTTTCTTGCATTTGTTCTTTTTGGAATCTTTTTCAAGGTTCATCCAATTTTTAAGAGAATTTTCAAGAAGTATGATGCAATGAATAATTCAGTTCAGGAAAATGTTTCTGCAATTAGAGTTGTTAAGTCTTTTGTTAGAGAAGACTATGAAACTAAGAAATTTTTTAAAGCTTCAGATGATGTAAGAGGAGAATTTACACGAGCTGAAAAGCTTATTGCTCTAAATACACCAACAATGATGCTTAGTATGTTTACATCAATTTTACTTGTATGCTTTATTGGTTCACAGATTATTGTAAACTCAGGTGCTACAAGCCTTTCAACTGGTGAGTTATCATCACTTTTAACTTATGGTGTACAGATTCTTACATCTCTTATGATGTTCTCTTTTGTATTTATTATGGTGTCAATGGCAGCAGAATCTGCAGATCGTATTGTAGAAGTACTTGAGACAGAAAGTAGCTTAAAGTCACCAGAAAATGGCAAGACAGAAATCAGAGATGGCGCAATTGATTTTGATGATGTTTCATTTAAATATAAGAAAACTAGTGAAAACTATGCTCTTACTAATATTAATCTTCATATTAAATCAGGTCAGACAGTTGGTATTATAGGTGGTACAGGTGATTCAAAGACATCACTTATTCAGCTTATTCCAAGACTTTACGATACAACAAAGGGTATGGTAAGAGTAGGCGGAACTGACGTAAGAGATTATGACTTAGTAGCCCTACGTGACGCAGTTTCAGTTGTATTACAAAAAAATGTCCTATTCTCAGGAACAATTAAGGAAAATCTTCGTTGGGGTAATAAGGAAGCTACAGATGAGCAGATCAAAGAAGCTTGTGAGCTTGCTTGCGCTGATGAATTTATTCAGGGCTTCCCAGATAAGTATGACACTTATATTGAACAAGGTGGTACTAATGTATCAGGTGGTCAGAAGCAGAGATTATGTATTGCTAGAGCACTTCTTAAAAATCCTAAGGTATTAATCATGGATGATTCAACTAGTGCTGTTGATACTAAGACAGATGCACTTATTCGTGCAGCTCTTGCAAAATATCTTCCTGAAACAACTAAGATTATTATTGCACAGCGTGTTTCATCAGTTCAGGATGCAGACCTTATCTTAGTTCTAGATCAGGGTAGAATTGTTGAAAAGGGTACTCATGATGAACTTGTAGCCCTTGGAGGAATTTACAACGAAGTATTTGAATCACAGACTAAGTCAAAGGAAGAATAGGAGGTAGATGTATGAATAAGAAAAATGTAGAAAAAGACAATACATTTGGCAGATTAATAGGCTACGTATTCAAGCATTATGCTCCTCAATTAGTAGTAACTATTATTTGTATAGTAATTGCAGCTCTTGCATCTGTAATTGCAACAATTTTCTTACAAAGAATTATTGATGAAGTAATAACTCCAGCCATGGGACTTGGCATGGATGCAGTTTGGTCTAAGTTTATTGGAATAATAATAACAATGGGCGTTATTTATGTACTTGGTGTGTTAGCATCATTTATATATACAAGGCTTATGGCAACAGTAACGCAAGGTACATTGATGCATTTAAGAAATGATATGTTTGAAAAAATGCAGACATTACCTATTAAGTATTTTGATACACATGCTCATGGTGACATCATGAGTACATATACTAATGATACAGATGCTATTAGACAGTTAATTGGACAGAGTTTACCACAGCTTTTCCAAAGTTCTCTTACAATTATAGGCATAATTATAATGATGTTAAGCTATAGTATTTGGCTTACAATAGTAGTTGGTATTTTTATTTTCCTTATGACAAGAGTTGTAAAAAACTTTGGTGGTAAGTCTGCTAAATATATGATTGATCAGCAAAGAACTCTTGCTAAAGAAGAGGGTTTTGTTGAGGAAATGATGGAAGGCGCTAAGGTAATTAAGGTCTTTAATCATGAAACAGAAAGTAAGAATGATTTTAAGAAAATCAATGAAGACTTGTTCCTTGCTAGTGAGAGAGCTAATAAGTATGGTAATATGCTTATGCCAGTCCTTGCTAATATTGGTAATATCCTTTACGTTGTGCTTGCTGTAATTGGTGGCTTATTAGTATATTTAAAGGTTTACAATTTAAGCTTACAAAATATCGTTATGGGCGTTAGTGGAACAGTAACACTTGGTATTATTATTTCATTCCTTTCAATGGCAAGACAGTTATCGCAGACAGTAGGTCAGGTTTCTATGCAGGTATCTATGATTGCTATGGGTCTTGCTGGTGCTAAACGAGTATTTGAGCTTATGGATGAAACACCTGAATTTGATGAAGGTTATGTTACACTTGTAAGAGCTAAGTATAACGAAGCTGGTGAGCTTGTGGAAGCTAACGAAGATACATCTCTTTGGGCTTGGAAGCACCCTCATAAGGCAGATGGAACAGTAACTTATACACCACTTAAGGGTGACATTGTTCTTGAAGATGTTGACTTTGGTTATGTTAAGAATAAGTTAGTATTGCATGATGTTTCATTATATGCTAAGCCTGGTCAGAAAATTGCCTTTGTTGGTGCAACTGGTGCAGGTAAAACAACAATTACTAACCTTATTAATAGATTCTATGATATTGAAGATGGTAAGATTAGATATGATGGAATTAATATAAATAAGATTAGAAAAACAGACCTTAGAAAATCTCTTGGTATTGTATTACAGGAAGTTAACCTATTTACAGGTACAGTATTAGACAATATTAGATATGGTAAGTTAGATGCTACAGATGAAGAATGTATTGCAGCTGCTAAGTTAGCTAATGCACATCACTTCATTGAAAGATTACCAGATGGATATAATACAATGCTTACAGCCAATGGTGCTAACCTTTCACAAGGACAAAGACAGTTATTATCAATTGCAAGAGCTGCAGTTGCTAATCCACCAGTTATGATCTTGGATGAAGCTACATCTTCAATTGATACAAGAACAGAAGCTATTGTTCAGGCAGGTATGGATAACCTTATGTTTGGTAGAACAGTATTTGTAATAGCACATAGACTTTCAACAGTAAGAAATAGCCAGGCTATTATGGTACTTGACCATGGTAGAATTATTGAAAGAGGTGACCATGATACCTTAATTGAACAGAAGGGAACATATTACCAGTTATATACAGGTGCATTTGAACTTGAATAAATAAAAATCTAGTGTTTTTATAAAGGTTTTATTATGTTATAATAATGGCGTTGTCTAAAAAGATAACGCCATTTTTTATGCAAGGAGAATTTATGTTTAGTAAAGGGTCAGATAGAACAACTTCATTACTCACAGCTATGCTTGTTATTCTTCTTGGCGTAATAAGTGCAGTAGTTATCATTGTTTTGAAGTACAATATAGGTAAGGCAACAGATGATTATGAAACAATAATTATGGTTAATTTATCTAATAAAGATGACATTGAAAAACTAACTGAAGACATATATATAGAGAATTTTTATGTCTATAGTGAGGTTTTTTCTAATAGTAATTCTGAATTCATTAATAAATACGACAGGGATACAATTGAAACAGAAATTAGAGATATTCTTGCTAGACTAAAAGAGAATAAGTCAAATGATGGCTATGATGATATGTTAGAAATCATAGATAATGAAATTAATGAATATCTTGATTTAACAGGAATAGCCATAGAGAACATAAATACTGACAAGGATTTTTATGAGGTTTCAAGCCTAGATGAGGAAATATCAACGAAGATAGTAAATATTATAGAGTCATTAAATAAGCTTGAGTCAATGATTGATGATGAGCTTAATATGGCTAAGGATACCCTTAAATTCCGCTTAATAAATATTAGTATAATCTCACTTATATCAATTATATTTATTATAGCTACAACGGTTTTTATAGTTTACTTATGTAATATAATTACATCTAAACTTGAGGATTATAATGATGTTCTTGAATTTAAAATTAATGAGAAGAATAGGGAGATTAGCGGTCATAATGTTAGAATTATGAATATTCAAAATTCCACTATTGATGCTATGGCTTCATTAATCGAAAGTAGAGATGGAGATACAGGTACTCATATTGCAAGAACAAGTGCTTATGTTAGAAAGCTAGCTCAATTAGCTAGAAAGCAGGGTTATTTTACTAATATTCTTACACCAAATTATATTGAATTTTTAGTAAAGGCGGCGCCTATGCATGATATAGGAAAGATAAATGTACCGGATTCAATCCTTAAAAAACCAGGAATTCTAACATATGATGAATATACAACCATGCAAAATCACACTAAAGAGGGTGGAAGAATTATAAGAGAGGCCCTTGGAAGTATTGAAGAAGTGGAATTTATAAATATAGCTTCAGATGTGGCAACTTTTCATCATGAAAGATGGGATGGCAATGGCTATCCATATGGACTAAAGGGAGAAGAAATCCCAATTTCTGCAAGAATTATGGCTGTGGCAGATGTATTTGATGCCTTAGTTTCAGAACGATGTTATAAGAAATCTTATAGCTTTGATGAAGCAATGGACATAATTAGTGACAATGTAGGAAAGCATTTTGATCCGGTTCTTGGTAGGATTTTTGTTGAGAATAAAGAAGATATAAGAACAATAATGAATGAATTAACATAAAATTACCACTTTCTATTGACAACTAGGTAGAAAGTGGTATATTTAAATTAGTTCATATGAATAAATGCTCATATGATAAATTATAAAAAGGAGGGAACTTATGGCAGATAAGGAAGCTAAAGAAAGCTTAGAGACATTAAAGAAAGAAACAATTCCCTGTGAGGAAGAATTATATGATTTAGCCGAACTTTTTAAGGTTTTTGGCGATTCAACTAGAATAAGAATATTATATGCTTTATTTGAATCAGAGTATTGTGTTCAGGATTTGGCTAATAACTTAAATATGACGCAATCAGCTGTATCTCATCAATTAAAGATATTAAAGAGCTCTAAACTAGTAGGAAACAGAAGAGAAGGAAAATCAATGATTTACTATCTTGCTGATGATCATGTAAGAACAATTATTAATCAAGGTAAAGAACATATAGAAGAATAGATATAGTAAGTATTTAGTAATACTAAGTAGTGATTTAAGAGATTTTGAAAGGTGGAAGATTATTATGAAGAAGAAATTTAAATGTGAAATTGATTGTGCTAACTGTGCAGCTAAGGTTGAGGATGCTATTAAGAAGGTTGAAGGTGTTAAGGATGCATCAGTTAATTTCTTAACTCAGAAGTTTATGCTTGAGGCTGACGAAGATATTTATGAGGAAGTATTAAAGAAGGCTATTGAAGCTGGTAAAAAGGCTGAGGATGAATTTGAGGTTGTTCTCTAGTAATTATAAAGGATGTGAGTTAAATGAATAAAAAGCAAAAGAAAATGCTTAATCGAATTATTAGTTCTGGAATTTTGTTTGTTATTCTTTTTGTATTAGAGAAGATTAATGCTTTAGATAAAATAAATGTTTTTATAGTAGCCCTGCTTTTTTTAGTTCCATACTTAATTATAGGTTATGATGTTATTTTAAGAGCATTTAAGAATATAAAGAAAGGTCACGTATTTGATGAGAACTTTCTTATGATGATTGCTACTTTTGCAGCTTATTTTACAGGTGAATTCACTGAAGCTGTGGCTGTTATGCTTTTTTATCAGGTAGGAGAATTATTCCAGTCGTATGCTGTTGGAAAGTCTAGAGAGTCAATTGCACAGATGATGAGTATTGCTCCTGATTTTGCTAATTTAGAGGACGATAATGGTAATATTGAAGAAGTTGATCCTGAAGATGTATTAGTTGGTCAGACAATAGTTGTTAGACCAGGTGAGAAGATTCCTATTGACGGTGTGGTTATTTATGGAGAATCTTTCGTTGATACTAAGGCTCTTACAGGTGAATCAGTACCAAGAAAGGTAAGAGTGTCAGATGAGGTTATTAGTGGTTGTGTTAACGGCGATTCAATTCTTAAGATTCGTACAACTAAGGCTTATGAAGATTCAACTGTTAGTAAGATCTTAGAACTTGTAGAGAATGCCTCATCTAAGAAATCAAGAATGGAGAATTTTATCACAAGATTTGCTAGATACTACACTCCAGTAGTAACAATTGGTGCTGTTTTACTTGCATTAATTCCACCAATTGTAATTGGAATTATGACCGGTGATTTTGAATTTATTAATTGGATTCATAGAGCATGTATTTTCTTAATAGTATCTTGCCCATGTGCCTTAGTTATTTCAGTGCCACTAGGATTTTTTGGTGGAATTGGTGCAGCATCAAGAATTGGTGTATTAGTTAAGGGTAGTAATTATCTTGAAGCTATTGCAGCAATGAAGACAATTGTCTTTGATAAGACAGGAACTCTTACTAAGGGTGAGTTTAAGGTTACAGATATTAGACCAATTAATGGCATTACAGATAAGGCACTTCTTAGACTTGCAGCTCATGCAGAAGGTCTATCAACTCATCCAATTGCAAAATCTATTCTTGCAAGATATGAAGGAGACCTTGATTTAACTAAGGTTACTGACTTAGAAGAAGTTGCAGGACATGGTATTGTATGTAAGATGGATGGTAAGGTGTTACTTGTAGGTAATACTAAATTAATGGAAGAAAGAAATATAGCATATACGCTAAATCCAACAATTGGTACTATTTGTTATATTGGTCTTGATGGAGAATTTATCGGAAGTATTGCTATTACTGATAGTATTAAAGCTGGTGTTAAGGATGCAATTGCTAATTTAAAGAAGGTAGGTCTTAAAAAGCTTGTAATGTTAACAGGCGATAGAAAAGATGTGGCCATGGCAGTATCTAAGGATTTAGGTTTAACTGACTGCAGATACGAACTTTTACCAACAGATAAGGTAAGTAACGTTGAAGAATTAATTAGCGAATGTTCATCTAAGGATAAACTAGGTTTTGTAGGTGATGGTATTAATGATGCTCCTGTTCTTATGAGAGCAGATGTGGGTATTGCCATGGGAAGCCTAGGATCAGATGCAGCTATTGAGGCAGCTGATATTGTTATTATGGATGATGATATTTCTAAAATTCCAGTTGTGGTAAGGATTGCTAGATATACCTTAAAGATTGTAAAACAGAATGTTGTATTTGCTCTTGGTGTAAAGCTTATAGTATTGATTCTTGGTGCACTTGGCATAGCTAATATGTGGGAAGCAGTATTTGCTGATGTAGGTGTTGCAATAATTGCAATTCTTAATTCCATGAGAGTTTTAGGCAAAAAATAGTATTTTATAGAACTTTAGTCTCATATTGTTGTTACAGTTGGACAAAAATTAGAAAGTTTTTTGAAAATAATCGTACGAAATTACTAAAAATATGTATCTAAAAAGCCCTTTTTTACTATATACTAGGCTTTTCGTAAAATGATATTATGATTTTGCATTAAATTTTACGGGAGGTTTTATGTTAAAAAGAAGTATAAAAAGGGCTTTTGCTGCGTTGTTAACACTTATTGTTACACTAGCTACATTTGCAGGCTCTAGTAGTTTAATGGTTTCGGCTTCTGAAACTAGTTCTTGGAATTTTAAGAATAGTAATTTTAAGAGCCTTGGAACAATTTCATCTACAACTACAGTAGATGGTTTAACTTTACTTGCAACAAGCAGTAAGACAATGTCTGTAAAGGCAGACACACAGACAGTAGGTGGAACAGAGTACACATATTGTTTAGCAACTGGTGGTAGTGGTAGTACTTCATATCGTGCTGTGAAGGTTCCAGTATCAGGCAGTGATACAATTAAGGTTACAATGAAGAGCTCAGGCTCAGATAGTAGATCTTTAGTAGTTGCTAATTCACAGGGAAGTGCATTAACTAAGTTAACAGCAAGTTCTAGTGCAGCTACAGTAAGCTATAATTATTCTGGTTCTTCAGGTTATGTTTATTTATATTCAGAAAATAGTGGTATTAACATCTATAAGATTCAGGTAGATTCTAATAGTTCTAATTCAGGCTCAAGCTCAGGATCAGGTTCAGGCTCAAGCTCATCTGTTGATACATCAGATGGTACTGTAGTAACATCATATCAAAGTCTTGTTTCAGCTATTAGTAAGGCTGAACAGGCAGGTGGCGGTAAGGTTTATGTAAAGGGAACAAGCATTTCTTGTACAGGTCAGATTGCTCTTTCAAAGACTAATGCTAAGGTAGAAATCATTGGTGTACAAAATAGCGATGGTTCATATCCAGTTCTTGATTTTAATTCATTCTTACAAAGCTACATAGGTAAGGCAACATCAGATAGTGCAGTAGGTATTAGAATTTCAGGTTCATACTACACAATTAAGAATTTAATTGTACAAAAGGCACCAGATAATGGTATTCAGATTAAGGGTACAAGCGCAGGTCATAACACTGTATCTAATGTAGTAACAAGATATAATAACGATGCTGGTTTACAGATTACAGCAGGTGCATATTCTAACAAAATTGAATATGTATCAAGTTATCGTAACTGTGATGTTTATACATTAGGTGGCAATGCTGATGGTTTTGCTCCAAAGCTTGGTGCAGGTGCTGGTAATTCATTCTATTGCTGCTATGCATGGGATAATTCAGATGATGGCTGGGATTCATATGATAAGTCAGGTGATGTAACACCAGATATTACATATACTCAGTGTGCTTGCTGGAATAATGGTAATCCAGATGTATTTACAGGTAAGTATGATTATGATAATGGTAATGCACTTGATACAAATCTATTATTAGTACAGTTAATTATGAAAAAGGATTCTTCATTTGCTTCAAACTACGCTAATAAAAAGTTCTCATTACCAACATCTAATTTTATTGTTACAAATGTAGGTACAATTTCAATTTCATCATGGACTGGCTCTAATTATGATGGTAACCCTAACGGATTTAAGATGGGCTCAGCTTATTCAACAAGTTCTGCAACAAGAGTATTCTCACATTGCTTAGCTTTTGATAATGCTAAGAAGGGCTTTGATAATAATAATAGCTCAGTTACTGGTTCATTCTCTAACTGTGTAGCTTTTGATAATGGTTACAACTATTATATTCAGCCACTTTCAATTAAGACATGGACTAATATCTATGGCTTTAGTGGTGCTTCAGGTGATAAGTTACCAAGTGGTAAGTCAGTAACAACACCAAGCTCATCTAATCAGTCAACAATTAGAAGTAAGGTAAATTCTACTAAGAATTCTATCATTTCAACATGTAAGTCAAATGGAATTCCAGGTGCAGTTTACTTTAATATTTATTAAAAATTAAATGTTTCCAATAAAACGAATAGTATAAATGTAAAATAAAATTTAATGCAAAAATAGCCGTGTTAACGCGTAAGTTAACACGGCTTGTTTAATTATAAATCCTTTAGATGCTTTTCAAAGTACACTCCGTCGCTTGGATTAGTAGTATCAGGTGTATCATTTATACATGAAACAATGAAATCCTGGGCTTTTTTAACAGCGCTAAGAGTATCTACATCTTTCATTATAAGTCCTGTGATTATGGAAGCAAAAATATCGCCTGTACCTGAAAAACGCTTGTTTATCATAGGTGTTGAGGTAAAGTAATCACCATTAGCATCAGATACTAGGTTATAAACCACATGGTCATTATCTATAGCAGTATTTATTCCTGTTATAATTACTTCCTGATCATTATTAGCCCTTGCTTTTAGAATATTAGCAGCTTTAATAGCTAATTCTAAGAGGCTATCTTTATCATTATTACATTTAGCAATGCTTGTAATTGGAATGTCAGCAAGAAGGCAACTTTCAGTTAAATTTGGAGTTATAATATTAGCCTTCTTAGTTAATTCCTTATGTGTATTTAGAAGTTCATTAGTAAACATTTTAAATGTGGTGCCATTATCACCCATTACAGGATCAATTAAGATCTTAGTTTTATCTGTTTTGAATTGATCAATAAATTTGCTTACAAGAAGAGCTTGTCCGTGATTTGTTACATATCCTGAGTAGATACCATCAAAACTGGCATTGTTTAATTTCCAGTATTCTATGTATTTATCAATCATATCTGTTAAATCAGTGTAGTAGTAGTAAGAAAAGTCAGTTTGTGATGTAAATACAGCAGTTGCTAGTGGTACACATTGACTTCCAAGCACAGATATAATAGGTAGAGCTACAGATAGTGAGCATTTACCAAAACCAGATAAATCGTTAATTACAGCTACTTTTTTCATAAAATCCTTTCAAATGACCTCCTATTTATTCTTAGGCGATCTATTTACTACATATATTCCTGCAGAAACTAATGCTAGTGCAATAAGGCAGTAGATATTTAGCTTGTCGTATTCTCTTAGGAATATTGCAGAAAGTAGGGCACCAAAAATTGGATTAGTAAATCCGTAAATAGTAACCTTTGAAACAGAATTATATTTAAGCAAGGTTCCCCAAAGAGAGTAAGCAACAGCACTTATCATTGCCATATATATAAGCAAAATAACTCCTGCAAGGCTTGTAACACTTATTCTACCACCAAATAAAAATCCTGCAATAATCATTACAAGGCCACCAAATAAAAATTGGTAACCACTAAGAACTACAGGATTTTCTCTAATTGAGAATTCCTTTACCAACACTGATGAAATGGCATAGGATACAGCAGCAATTAAAATAAAGCCTTCTCCATTAAAGCTAAAGCTAGCGCCAATTGATCCACCAGAAAGGGATACAACTACAACGCCAATAATTCCTAGAACACATCCTATTAATTTAGAAGGTGTGAGTTTTTCTTGCTTTCTTACTAAACAAGCTATAAGGATGGCAAAAAATGTTGTCATACCATTAATAATAGATGATTTAACCCCTGTAGCGTGGGCAAGTCCAGCATAAAAGAAGAAATATTGGATTATAGTTTGAAATAAACTTAATGTACAAACCATACCAATTGATGATTTTTTAGCTATCAAGAATTTCTTTTGAATTATGCTACCTATTATAATTGTAAGGATTCCAGCAAGGAAAAATCTTATTCCTGCAAAAAGAATCTGTGAAAATACATCCTTTGATCCTATATTAAAAAGTTTATAGCCAATCTTAATACATGGAAAAGCGCTGCCCCACAAAAAGCAGCAGAGCAACGCAGCACAAAAGATCACTATATTTTTTTGGAAAAAATTATTGTTCTCTTTCATTTGATTTAGTTTTCCTCGTTATCATATTCATTCTCATGTTCGTATTCATCATGTCCTAAGAATTCTCTACTTGTAACACGCTTCTTATCACGCATGATTTCTACATTTCTAGATAATTCTTCCTTAACCTGCATTACGTGCTTGATATTTTTTAATTCAAAATCGCCTAAAGTCTTATCAGATGAACAAATCTGAATAGTACCAAGTCCAAAGATACGCTGGCCAAGGCTTCTAGAAACAGAAAGGTCTAAGATTCTGTATAACTGGACTTCGTCTTGCTTTTTGTTTAAAAAGCCCTTATCTACAAAAAGTCTAGTTTCGTCTCCGCTATATGTAGTAAAAGTGAAAGGTAATCCACACCAGATTCTTTTACGTTCTTTCCACATAAAAATTGTCCTCCATTATGTTAAATTCATATTTATATATGTTATATTCTTGGCCTTTATATCTATCTAATAGCCTAAAAATATAATAACAGTGTATCATTAATAGTTAAAACATTCAACAAAATTAGATTTATATAGTTGACAAGTCAACTAATCCACGGATATAATTGATTTGTTTTGAAAGGAGTATGTGTTATGGTCGAGAGTAATAATTTTACCAAGGAAATTGTGAATCCATTAGGTGTTAAACCGGTGTCTAAGCTAATTAGAACATTTGCTATACCAAGTATAGTTTCTATGCTTGTGGGTTCTTTATATAATATTGTGGATCAGTTCTTTATTGGTCAGAAAGTGGGAGAGTTAGGAAATGCTGCAACTAATATTGCTTTCCCTCTATCAATATCAAGTATAGCTATTGCCTTGCTTTTTGGTATAGGAGGAGCATCAACTTTTAATATTCATATGGGTAAGCAAAGAGAGGATATGGCAGAATATTTTATGGGAAATGCAGCAATAACAGCGTTTATTTGTGGTATTGTGCTATCTTTTATAGCTGAGATTTTTCTGGTGCCTATGCTTACATTTTTTGGAGCCTCAAGCTCAATTCTTCCATTAGCTTGTGAATATACAAGAATTACTGCTATTGGCTTTCCAATGTTAATTCTTACAACAACTGGTGGACATTTAATTAGAGCTGATGGTAGACCAAGAATCAGTATGCTTTGTAACTTAGTAGGCGCTATTGTTAATACAATTCTTGATGCAATTTTTGTATTTGTACTTGGCTTTGGTATGGCGGGTGCAGCTATTGCTACAGTAATTGGACAATGCGTATCATGTCTTTTTGTAATTTACTATTTAGCTCATACTAAGTCAGTCAATTTAAGATTTAAGCATCTTCGTATGCAAACAAAATATATTTTCCCAACTATATCTCTTGGAGTGGCACCTTTTATAAACCAGCTTGCCATGATGCTTGTACAGATTGTTTTAAATAATTCTCTAAAGTATTACGGGGCAATTTCAATTTATGGGGCAGAGACAGCTATTGCAGTAGTTGGTATTGCCACAAAGGTAAATCAGGTTTATCTATCTTTTGTCATTGGTATGTCTCAGGGAATGCAGCCTATTGCTAGCTTTAACTACGGTGCTAGAAAATATGACAGAGTAATTGAGGTCTACAAAAAGACCATTAGAGTAAGCTTTATTATATCTTGCATCGCATGGGTTTTATTCTTCTTCTTTCCAAAAGAAATAATTTCTATCTTTGGCAAGGGAACAAGCGAGACTTACTACCTATTTGCAGTGAGATATTTTAAAATCTATCTATTCTTTACAATGCTTAATTTCCTACAGCTTACAAGCTCGAATTTCTTTACAGCTATTGGAAAGGCAAAGATTGGTGGCTTCTTATCCCTTACAAGACAGATCATTTTCCTATTGCCACTACTTTTAATCCTTCCATTATTCTTTAAGATTGATGGTATTATGTTTGCAGGACCAGTGGCAGATTTTATGGCAGCCTTAGTTTCAGCTATATTTGTAATAAAGGAATTAAAGAATTTAAGATTCAATATAGGTAAGGAAACTAAGATAGCTTAAAATTAGGAGGCTTTATGGAGGATGATATAAGAATTCTAAGACTAATTTCTTTTATAGCAAGAAAGCAACAGAGTAAGTTGTCAAGAAAGATTGCAAAGTACAATCTTACAGCAGGAGAGTTTCCTATATATATGGCTATTTGTAATAACCAAGGCTTTACTCAGGATCAAATCTCAGATTATGTCTATGTAGATAAGGGCTTTACTACAAGAGTTATTAAAAATCTAGAGGAAAAGGGATATATTTATAGACAAAAGGATGAGAAGGATAAGCGAATTAATCACGTATATCCTACGGAACTTGCCCTTTCTATTCATGAGGAGCTATCAGAGATTTTGACTAATAATAATCTAAATGCAACTAAGGATTTTAGCTTAGAAGAGAAGTTACAATTTAAGGAGTATCTAACAAAGCTGGATGAGGCTTTGGATGAGCTCTAGTTTTATAAAATATAGTTACTGATACGTAAAAGATAACAATTAGTAAAGGCAACTACTTAGTAATACTAAGTAGTTGCCTTTTTGATGTGCGCCTTGCGGCGCACGTTTCTAATGGGTGAAAGTCCCTAATCCGCCCTAGTAGTGGGAAGGATACAGCCAAGACCAAGGGTGTCCATCGTGAGGTGGAATCTGAAGGAAGGTGGAGGCAAATCTCTGGTCTGACGAACAGAAATCACATCAGGCTATAGTTAAGGATAAGGTTGCATTACAAACTGAAGTCCAATAACTACTCGGAATTAACTGTAGTAAATGTGGCAGATATGTGGAGAGAAAGAAACGTGTGGTACCAAGGGAGGTCTTGTCA
>NZ_JNKW01000015.1 GCF_000702205.1 Lachnospira multipara LB2003
GCATAAGATAAGGACAATTTACTGGAAACAATGGAAGAAGGTTAAAACGAAATTCAAGGAACTCAAAAAGTTAGGCGTGGAAGAAGAAAAAGCGTGGATATGCGCAAACATGCGAAATGGCAACTGGTATTGTGGTAGTTATTTTGTATTACAGACTGCGTTTAACAACAAGAAACTCCGTGAACTTGGATACCCAACATTCACAGAGTTTTATTTGAAAATATGTGAAAACTAGAGAAGCGCCGTATACGGAACCGTACGTACGGTGCTGTGGGAGGTCGGTAGATAAAATAATTATCTACCTCCTACCCGATTAAAAAAAAATTCCCTTTATTAAAAGGGAATTTTTTGTGTTTATTTAAATGTGTTAAATGTTGGCTTTTTTGTTATGCCATTGAAATACTTAAAGATAACTTTTGCAAGGATCTTATCTTTATGTACAAAGTGAGTTGTTTGCCAATATCTTGAATCAAAGGAACTATTTCTATTATCACCCATAACAAAATAACAATCCTCTGGAACTAAGAAAGTCTGACTTGTTCCATTATCAACCATAGGTTCTTTAATATAGTCTTCACTTAATTCTACTTCATTTACATAAACCTTGCCGCCACTAATAACAACCACATCGCCAGGTGTACCAATTACACGCTTGACATAGTTATCCTTCTCATTATCAGGAAATTTAAAAATAATAATATCTCCTCTTTGTGGTTCTGAGAATAGGTAAGATAGTCTAAATCCGATTAATCTATCATTTATATTGATTGTGGATTCCATAGAACCTGTAGGAACCTGAGCGTTTATAATGATAAATCTTGTTATTACTAGTGCTATAAGAGCAGCAATTACAAGAATCTTAATGTAGCTTAGGATTTCTTTAGCTATAGCGCGTCCTAAATTTTTGTGTTTTGCCTGTTCTGGTTTCTTAGCATTATCGTCGTCATAGTCATCGTCTTCGTCTACATAGATGTCATCTAGTATTTCCACCCCATCATCTTCATCTGTGAGAAAATCCTCCACATATTCCTCATCATAGTTTTGCTTGTAACTTCTTGCCATGTAAGTACCTCTATAGTAGTTTATTGTTGATTTAACTAAAAAAGCTAGTTAATCGGACATTAAGAAACCTTGTATATCACGAAATCAACTAGCTTTATTTTACGTTAAATAATTTTATTTGGCAAGTAATTGCATAATTTGATTACTTCTTTGAATGAATCTAGTCATAGCTTCTGGCTGAAGTGGTTGGTGAGCTAGAAGAGCTAAGTCATAGATTTGAGTACTAAAGAGTGCTGTGTTCTCATTATCAGGATTATCAATAATGTATTTAACAAGCTTGTTATTAGCATTAAGAACTAATGTCTGACCATTAGCACCAAACATAGAAGGATCCATGTTTGCCATACCATACATCTTCATCATATCCTGCATACGTCTATCCTGCTCAGATAAAGTAATGATTGAAGAGATGTTCTCATCCTTAAGTTTTGTAACGTTTACATTTAACTTATCGTTATTTAAGGCCTTTTTAAAGATATCGCTAAGTTTTTCCTTAAGGTCTTTTAATTCATCTTCATTTACATCTTCCTTGAAGCTGTCATCAATTTCTGAATCTACACGGACAAACTTAAGATTTTCGTTCTTGCTCTCAAGAGTCTGAATAAATGGTTGATCAATTCTATTATCAAGAATTAGGGCATCAATCTTATCAGCCTTAAACATGTTGATATACTGGCTCTGTTCCTGAGTATCAGTAACGTAGTAAATTGTATTTTCGTGTTTTTCCTTATTTACTTCAAGTTCTTCTTTTAATGTAACATACTTATTATCTAAGTTCTTAAAGATGATATAGTCATTCATCTTTTCTGCGAATTTTTCATCCTTTAAGCAACCGTACTTAATAAATGGATTGATATCATCCCAGTATTTTTCATAGTTTTCTCTGTCTGTCTTGCACATACCAGATAATTTATCAGCAACCTTCTTAGTGATATAATCGCTGATTTTCTTAACAAAACCGTCATTTTGAAGTGCTGAACGAGAAACGTTAAGAGGTAAGTCTGGACAATCAATAACACCCTTTAATAAGAGAAGGAATTCAGGAATAACTTCTTTGATGTTATCAGCAACGAAAACCTGGTTGTTATATAGCTTAATTGTACCTTCAGCTGATTCATATTCCATATTTAGCTTAGGGAAGTAAAGAATACCCTTTAAGTTAAATGGATAGTCCATATTAAGGTGAATCCAGAAGAGAGGTTCTTTATAATCCTTAAATACTCTATGGTAGAATTCAATGTAATCTTCCTTAGAACATTCGTTAGGATGCTTTGTCCATAGTGGATGAATGTTATTAATAGCTTCTGGACGCTTATTTATTGTAACCATTTTCTTAGCTGGTTCTTTTTCAACAGTTTTCTTCTCACCGTTTTCTTCAACTTCTTCAGTAACAGCATCCTTAGTAAAACGCTTAACTACAACATCTTTTTCCTGTAATTCTTCTTCAGGAATATCAACAGTTTTTGGCTCTTCATCAGTATTTTCCATAAAGATTTCAACTGGCATGAATGAGCAATACTTTTCAAGAACTTCTCTTGCCTTGTATTCGTTACAGAATTCATAAGCGTTCTCATTTAAGTAAAGAGTAATTGAAGTACCTATTTCTGTCTTCTTTGATTCTGACATGTCGTATTCTGTTCCGCCATCGCATTCCCAGTGAACAGCCTTAGAATCTTTTTTATAAGATAATGTATCAATAGTAACTCTATCAGCTACCATAAATGCTGAGTAGAAACCTAAACCAAAGTGTCCAATAATCTGGTCATCATTAGTCTTATCCTTGTACTGTTCAAGGAAAGCTTCAGCGCCAGAAAAAGCAATCTGGTTTATATATTCATTAACTTCTTCACTTGTCATACCAAGACCATTATCAACAATAGTAATTGTCTTATTCTTAGGGCTAAGTAATACCTTTACCTTGTATTCAACATCATCTGGCTCTTCATATTCACCAATAAGAGCTAACTTCTTTAATTTAGTGATTGCATCACAAGCATTAGAGATTAATTCTCTGTAAAAAATATCATGATCAGAATACATCCATTTTTTAATTATTGGGAAGATGTTCTGAGAGTTAATAGATAAACTACCATGTTCTTTTGCCATTTTAAAACACTCCTTTAGTAAATTTATTTTTAGAATCGCAAAGCGATTTATAGCTTTAATAAAGCATTGGCACTGCCAACAAAATATACTTTAAACTTTTAATGACGAGAAGTCAATAAAAATTAGCACTCAAATTAAATGAGTGCTAATAAAATTTTTATAAACTTTCCCATAGACTAGCTATAGTTATTGTAGATATATTTAAAACTAGTGTTATAATATTGGATAGACTGTAAAGTTGAATTTAGGAATAGGAGATATTTGATGAGGTTAGCTCTTTTAGATGATGATGAAAGCATACTTAAGGAAGTAAGACAAAGACTAGAATGCATGACTGAAACAATTGAAACGGATTATTTTTCTACAAGTACATCACTTTTAAATACCATCAAAAAGAATGGCACAAATTACTATGATTTATTAATATTAGATCACATAATGCCGGATATAAATGGCCTGGATTTGGCCCATATGTTAAGAGATGATGGATATACTGGATTGATTGCCTTTTTAACATGTGAAGATGGAATTATTGATGATACATTTAGGGTGTTGCCATTTAGATTCCTAAGAAAACCAATTGATACAGATAGATTTGATGAAACTATATTATCTGCCATCAAAAAAATTAATAAGAATAGGCTAATACAGGTTCCAATCTCATCCGCTGATTTTGAAATTGTGAAGATGAATGACATTCTATTGCTTGAAGGAGGTCACAGAAAAACTAAAATAATAACAAAGGATAAGGATATAATTAGTACAAGGATTATGTCAGAATGGTTAAAACATTTTGAAAGCGAAGATATAGGATGTTTTGTAAGGGTTAGCAAAAGCTACGTTGTAAATCTAGAGCATGTAAAAAGTTACACAAAGGTTTACAGGGGAGGTTTTATTAGATTAGATATGGATAATTTAGAAGTTGAAGTGGGAAATTCTTATTGGAATAGATTTATTGAAAAGATGAATTTCTATAGCTTAAGCAATAAAGTTACCATATAAAGTAGGCAGTAATGTTCTAACTAAAAAAGGGAGTTATATATATGTTAGATATGGTTTTAAAAATATTAGTTGAATCAAGTTTTTTGTGTTTGGAATACATTCAAACTTACCTAATTACGAAGGGGCTTTTTGACTTAAAATTAAGAAAAAAACACTTTCTTTCTTTGATAGCTTTGGGATTAATTGGCGTAATAAGTGCACTTTTCTTTGATGAGGTCACAATAGATGTTATCCATATTTTAATTCCACCGATTTTTCTTATAGTAAATGTTTTGGATAAAAAAGACATAAAAAGGATACTTTTTTCTGCAATGATTTATAATGTATTAGATACATTAGTAACTATTGTAATAAATTTTTTTGTACCGGCAATGCAAGGGGATGCAATAATTCAAACAATTAATGACATGTTATTTGAATTATGTATGATGATTGTTGTTATGCTTTTTTATATCCTTGTTTGTAAAAAAAGAAATTCTCTTAAGGAAATTCATATGGGAAGATACCTTAGTTTCTATTCAATGATAGGTTTTGCAATTATGATAAATGCTTGTATAGCAGTCCTTTATTTTACAGATTACAAGATGGAATTAAATAAGATAATAGCAGTTCTTATTCTTTCAACAGCGATAATATTAATTACCCTGATTCTTCTTACAATTAATGTTTTTCAAATTGATAAGCTACAAGATGATATTTCACTTTATAACAGAATGGTTTATAACCAGGTTGAGTATTATAAGGTATTAGAGGAAAAAGATAGGGCAACAAAGGCTTTTAGACATGATATAAGAAAGCATTTGTTTTGCATGAAGCACTTAAGTGATACTAATGATTATGAACAGTTAAATGAATATATTGGCGGCTTATGTGAAAACGTAACAGAGATTTCACCACTTATTAATACGGGTAATGGTCTAATATCTTCAATTATTACAGAAGAAATTAGACAATATCCAAATCTTAAAATTAAATGTGTTGGACACTTACCTTCGGATATGGGAATATCAAATATCGATTTATGTACGATTTTTTACAATCTGTTTCAAAATTCCTGTGAGGCAGGAGCAAAATTTGTTGAAGGTCTTACAAAGGAGAATCGAGAAAAAGATTTGAAAAAAATGGACTTCGATGTTTATGTAGAGATGTCAATTACTAATATGAATAAGATAATTACTATAAAAAATAAGAGAATAAATCCGCCAAAAAAGAATTTTAGAGGATTTATTTCATCTAAAAAGGAAAGTGGACATGGAATTGGAATGGTTAATGTCCTCTTTACCATAGATAAGATTAATGGATCGATTATTACATCAGATGATGGTTATTTATATACAACTGAGGTAATAATACCTAATAATAATTAAGGAGGCGATAGATATGTTAACAGGAGGTTATTTATTTGATCTTGTCAAGAAAATCATGGGAAAGTAGGATCAAAGAAAAAGAGTGAAAATCTAAATTGTATACAATGTATCAAGTTGCGGTTTTTGTGTCCTAAGATGCATTGTAAAGACAACGGCAAATATATACAATAATATTGTTGAATGAATTGCTTCACATTTTCAGTTCATAAACAATTTGTCTCTAGTCGTTCATGGAGACACCAGTTAATTTCGCGTTATGTACACCCTAGATTCTTGTTTGTTGTTGTCTGAAACCGAATACAAATAAAGATAGCATAATGCCAAAAAAAGCAGGTATTTATACCTGCTTTTTCTAGTTTTGTGTATATGAAATTTTACATGCATCAAATGTATTTAAAAGGTAGTTATCAAAGGCTTTCTCCAAAGTCTTATCTAATGTAAATACCTTTAGTGATGTACCAGTTATAATTGTTACTTGATCGTCTTTATAATTTATATTAATAAACAATCCATCAATATCTTCTAATGCTAAATCAATATTATTATCTTTTATTAGCTTAGCTGTTGCAGTTTCTGAAAGGGCGAATATTATTTTTAAACTAGTTGGAACCTTGCTTCCCTTGATTAGATTAAAAGCATGAGGCCTTTGACTTTTCCATGTCATATAAATTCTATTTCCAATTTCTTGTAATTCTTCTGAATTATAAAAAGAAGGATTAATTCTACCATCGATTGTATAACTACAAGCTGTTTGGAATGTGGCTTCGGATAATAATAGATTATCAAAGGTCTCATTAACTAATAGCTTATTCATAAAATCGGCTGTGTTATTAATTGTTAGTGATATCATATATTAAATCTCCATTGTGTTCTTTTACTATTTTTTTAAAATACCAGTAAAGTCAAAGTCAGGAATAAAACTTTCCTTTGCAACCCTTCCGTCCTGGGTAAATCCATTAATGACTCCTAAATCAATTGCAAAGTCTACAACCTTCTTATATTCATAGCTTGTAAGCTTTCTATGCAGTAATTTGTGATCCTTTACCTGTGGAAGAGGAGTGTATTGGTTCATAATGCTTATATAGACATTATCTTTATAAGTCTCATATAGATACTTAACTACAGCAATAGAATCATTACTTGTTCCTGGTAAACAAAGGTGTCTTACAATAATTCCGGATTTCATTAGCTCGTAATCAATCTTTAAATTATTATCTGCATTAAATTTATCAGTTTCTTCCTTAGTAAAAAATCTAGCCTTACCTACTTGTCTATACATTTCCTCAAGGGCGCGACTTGCAACTTCAAAATAATCAGGAGCACTAGAATACTCCTTTGCAATATTGTTATCAACATATTTAAAATCGGGAAGATAAACATCAACTAAGCCACAAAGGTCTTTAAGGGTGTTAACATTTTCATAGGAACTAGTATTGTAAACAATAGGAATAACAAGTCCCTTCGATTTAGCTAACTCTAAAGCCTTGATAATTTCATAAGTAAAGTGAGTTGGTGTAACAAGGTTTATGTTATTAGCGCCACTTTCCTGCAATCTTAGAAAAATATCAGAAAGTTCTGTGTTAGTTAATTTAATTCCCTTGTTGTTAGCAGCTATATCAAAATTTTGGCAAAATATACAGCGCATATTACAACCGGAAAAAAATACGGCACCACTTCCGCTAGTGCCTGAAATACATGGTTCTTCCCAAAAATGAAGAGCAGCACGTGCTGCTCTTATTGAATTATCTGATTTGCAATATCCAATATTCTCTTGTCTATTTATATTACAGCCTCTAGGGCAGATGTTACATTTATTCATAAAAATACCTACAAATGAACCACAGGGATGAGATGCATCTAACGATGCGGCCCTGTGGCTACATAGCAATTTACTTCGTAAATTGCTACAGAGGCTACCAATGGGACTTGAACCCACGACCTACTGATTACGAATCAGTTGCTCTACCAACTGAGCCATGGTAGCGAGTTGTGCATTGCACAAACAATTTTAATATAATTCTAAAAAAATATAATGTCAAGTTATTACATAAACTAATTAAAAAGAAATATCCACTTCACTTAAAAATCTCTTTTTTAATTCTATAATTATTTCATTTAATTCAGTGCTACCCATTTCTTTACATTTAAATGGAATAAAACCGCCTGCCATATTATCATGACCTCCGCCACTTCCTATTTGATTTAGGGCATTATTGGTTATTTGACCGGCACGGTAATTTGAATTACTTCTTGTGGATAATTTAACACCGTCGCTTTTTACAGAATAAATAACTGCAAGCTCTATACCATTGAGGGTTATAAGAAAGTCTGCAATATTGGCAATAAGTGCATCAGGGCAATTTTTTCCAGCATCAGCAAAACAAACGCTTTTATAAATATCTATACTTGAAATAGCAATGGAATAGGCCTTTAAATCGCTCATTTCCATGGTTGAACTATCAAGGTCATAAAGGATATTATTATCTGCAAGGGCATGAAGTTTATAGAACATATCCATATCTAAATCACTTACGCCACGTTTCATATCTGCTGTATCAACCTTAATTCCATAAAGAAGAGCAGTAGCCACATTCATTGGTATTTCTATATTATTCTCTACATAGTAAGATGCAATAATAGAAGCACAAGCACCAACATCTGGTCTAATATCCGAAAATTGATAAGTATCATCAACATAAATAGGATGGTGGTCAATACAAATAATTTCGTTACCATTCATAGTAACAATATTGGCATTACCGCGTTGTGCATCAACAATTATTATTTCATCATCCTGCTTTAATTCACTATTAGTGTCATATTCAATCACGTTAATTCCTAATTTTCTAACCATCTTAGATGTAACAGTCTTATCAATAGATCCTTTATAAATAATCTCGGCTGTAATACCCCTAATTCCAAGTAAGACAGAAAGAGCGTATGCACTAGCAATAGCATCAGGATCAGGAAAATTGTGAGTTTGAATATATACTTTATTATTGTTTACCTTAGAAATAATTTTGTCCAAATTAGTCATTATCATTATATACTCCTATTAGTTTTTTGATTTGACTTTATTAATAATCCCCTTTAAGTACTCGTTCCTCTTAAAGGCTTACAATTAACTACCCTAGATAAAATAAATCGCGTAAAGTAAACCTAAGTTTATATCATATATTATAACGTAAATTTTCACAAGGTTAAACATATATTTTTTTACTCGTTAAAATATGCAAAATATAATATAATATTCATAGAAAAAAAAATTAAGTATAGATGGTAGTGCGATGGATAATAAAGAAACAAATATAATTGAAAAAGAAAGAGCAAAAATGTGGCAAATAGCATTTTTTAGCTTAAATAATACTTCTACAAATCTCTTCCTTGCTATGATGGGTTATGTCTCATATTATGCCAATGGCGTAGCAGGGCTTGGAGTTGTGCTTATTTCCTTTATAATTACAGGAATGAGAATTTTTGATGGGGTTACAGACCCAATTATTGGCTATTTTATAGATAAGACCAATGGAAGGTTTGGTAAATTTAGACCATATATTTTTCTTGGATATTTATTTATGAGCATAAGTTCTTTGGTTTTATTTTTTACAACAGATCTAGTGCCAAGGGGGATAAGACCGATTTATTTTATAGTGGTTTATTCAATTTATATCATTGGATATACCTTTCAAACTGCAGTTGTAAAATCCGGACAATCTGTAATCACAACGGATGTGAATCAAAGACCTTTTATAACATTTTTTGATTCCACATTTATAATGTTAGCACATGGAGTTGTAGCTTTTTATGTATCTGTGTATTTAATTGGAAAATATAAAAGCTTTACAAGTAAGGCTCTTTTTTCTGAATTTGTAATTACAGTTGTTATAGTGTCAGGAATTTGTTCAATTTTAGCAATGATAGGAATATGGGAAAAGGATAGGCCAAAGTATTTTAGACTATCACAGGATAAGAAGGTTAGGATACACTTTAAGGATTATTTTACAATTTTAAAGCATAATAAACCTATTAGAATGCTTGTAATTGCAGCAGCTTCTAATAAATTTGCCCAAATGGTTTATGGAAATGCAGTTGTTCCTGTTATGCTTTTTGGTATTTTAATGAAAAATTACCCATTGGCAGGCTTAATTGGCGTAATTATTGGATTTCCTAATTTGGGAATAATTTATTTAGGAATTACTTTTGCCAAAAAACATGGTCAGAAAAATGCATTAATTTTTTCTACAATTTTGGCTATTTTTTTCCAAACAATTTTTATGCTATTAATGTTATTTACTGACTTAACTAAGGTATCACTTACTCATATCAATGTTATTACTGTAGTGTTTTTACTTGTATTTATGCTATTAAATGGTGTAAAATCAATATCTAATAATATAGTAGTTCCTATGATTGCTGATTGTACGGATTATGAATACACAATCAGTGGTTTTTTTGTGCCAGGAATTATGGGAGCGTTATTTTCTTTTGTTGATAAGACTTTTTCAGCATTAGCCACAGGATTTGTGGGACTTTGCTTGTCGTTTATTGGATTTAAGGAAGTTTTCCCACAGGTTGAAGATGCGTTAACGCCGCAATTAAAGGGCATGACGGTTTTTTTCTATTGTATAATTCCAATGATTGGATGGTTAATAACACTTTTTATCATGCGCTACTATAAATTAGATAAAAAGACTATGCAGGGCTTATATAGGGAAAGACCAAACAAGGAAAACAGTTAATATAAGGGAGATAAAGATGCAGATTAAAATAGGTAATCCTAATATAATGGGATGTAATGTAATAAATGGTGAATATAATTTTAGTATCTGTAGTGCGTCTAATAAT
This sequence comes from Lachnospira multipara LB2003, assembly GCF_000702205.1. Classification (GTDB taxonomy): domain Bacteria; phylum Bacillota; class Clostridia; order Lachnospirales; family Lachnospiraceae; genus Lachnospira; species Lachnospira multipara_A. The sequence continues at coordinate 10,383 of NZ_JNKW01000015.1, forward strand.
GTGGTATTGTGCTTATATAGTGAGAAGAAAAAGCATGCTAAATATAGAATTGTTCTAGATGAAGATAAGAGATTTGGAGATGTTTATTCAGTAAGCATTAGTGATGTTGACTTAACAAATTTCTATTATGCTTACGAAATAGATAAGCATCCATATATAGATCCATACGCTAAAGAGATAACTGATTGTACCTGCTTTGGTAAGAAAAGCAGAGAAGATGTATATTTATCACCAATTAGCGTGGCAGAGTTTGACTGGCAAGGTGATAAACCCCTTAATTTAGATTATAGTGATTGTATATTTTATAAGTTAAATGTTAGAGGATTTACAAAATCAAAGACTTCTAAGGTTAAGGAAAGAGGTACATTTAAAGGAATTATAGAAAAAATTCCATACCTTAAGGAATTAGGAATTACAACATTAGAATTAATGCCAGCTTATGAATATGATGAAATTGGACGTTTTTCTCAATTAAAGGAAGATGGTATTTTATCAAGATATGGCGTGGACGCTAGATATATAAATGGTGAAAAAACATGTGCTCCTAATTTTTGGGGATATACAAGAGGATTTTATTTTGCTCCAAAGGCAAGCTTTAGTTCAGTTGTAAGTGGCAAGGATTCTAATAAGGACTATAGTCTTGAATTTAAGGAAATGGTAAGGGAATTACATAAAGCTGGAATTGAAGTTTGTATGGAAATGTTTTTTGATAAGGAGACAGTAAGTCTTTGCCTTGATTGTGTGAGATTCTGGGTAAGAGAGTATCACATTGATGGAGTGCATTTATATGGTGATGAAACAATTCTAAAGACAGTTGCAGCTGATCCATTTTTATCAAAAACAAAAATAATAACAATATTCTGGGATGGAAAAAAAGGGACATATAAACATATGGCAAATTATAATAATGATTTCCAGAATATTGCAAGACAGTTACTTAAAGGGGACGAAAACCAATTAATGGCATTTATGAATGCAAGTAAGAATAATCCTACTAATAGTGCTGTGATTAACTATATTACTAATAATAACGGTTTCACACTTTATGATTTGGTAAGTTATGATAGAAAGCATAATGAACTTAATGGTGAGAATAATAGAGATGGCGAGAACTTTAATTATAGCTGGAACTGCGGTGAAGAAGGCCAAACCAAAAAAAGAAAAATCATTGATTTAAGAGTTAAGCAGATAAAAAATGCCCTAACAATGGTTTTATTATCATCAGGAACACCTTTAATTTTAAGTGGAGATGAATTTGGTAATTCTCAGGAAGGCAATAATAATCCATATTGCATAGATAGTGAGATTTCTTGGGTTACATGGAAAGATAATGTTAATTCAAAGAAGATTTTTGAATGGACTAAGGAACTTATACATTTAAGAAAAAAATATAAGATATTACATCTATCCAAACCGCTTACAATGAGTGATGGCTTACAGGTAGGTTTCCCTGATTTATCATATCATGGAAGCAATGCCTGGTTTGCTCCAACAGAGAATTTTATAAGACATGTGGGAATGATGTATTCTGCAAATCACGGAGAGGCAGGAGTTAATAAGCTTATATATGTGGCCTATAATATGCATTGGGAAGAACATGATTTAGCCCTTCCTAAGATAGATGGTGGCAAGGGTTGGAGTATTTATCTTTGTTCAGCAGCTAAGAAAGAAAAAGCAGTTATTAGCGAAGATGGAAGAAGTGTAAAATTATCACCAAGATCAGTTAGTATCTTGATAGGTGATTATAAGCCAGGAAAAGGAAAGAATAAATGAACATTAATAAATTAAAAGACGTAAAAGAAGAGTTTAAGGGATACAAGGAAATCCTTGATTCTGGAGATTTTGAAAAGGCATATGATATGCTTGATAAAATTCTAAAAAAAGTGGAAGATAGTTTGGATGAAAGAAGAGCAGCATATGTTAATTCAGATGGAACTGTAAATTTAACTAAGGATGAGAAGGGCGATATTTATATGAGCCTTAATCATATAATGGAATATTATTTGTATGAGGTTTATTTTGAACCAGATGCCGATGTAAAAACCCTTGATATTCCAATTGGCGAATATTATAGAACTTTTGGCGAACTATGCCAGAACATGGGAAAATATAAGGCAGCAAAGGATGCATATATGAAGGCTCTAAGCTGGAACCCTGTGGATTTAGATTCTTACCTTGGTTTAGCAGAAAGTTACAAGTATCAGAATATGATGAATAGATATTTAGAAGTTACAAGACAGGCATATAGATATTGCTGTACTAGAGCTACTATGGCAAGATACTATAGAAATATGGCTTTTTATTATCTTTCAAACTATAAGCCAGAGATTGCAAGGGATGCATATCAGTACGCTAATGTTTACTATCATACAGATAATGCAGACTCAGAATTAAAATATATTGAAAGCGCAATAAATGAAAAAACACCTGATATAGATATTAGACGTATTCAGAAAGTCTTTACAGAGGAAGGTATAGAGCCAGGTCCAGATTCTAAGACAATAGGAATTATTTATAGAGTTGGTGAACTTATGATGGAAGATAGGGAATATAAGCTTGCTAGGGACTGTTTCTCAATTTGCTATGATATTACAAGGGAAGCAGGCTTAGAAAAAATTTTAGATGAATTAGAAAAAGCGATAAAGGATAATGGTAATGAATAAATACGACGGCTTAATTTTTGATTTAGATGGAACAATGTGGGATTCGACAGAACCAATAGTTGAGGCTTGGAACATTATTTTACAAAAACATCCTGAAATAAAAAGAGATCCAATTGTAAAATCTGACTTAACTGATTGCATGGGAAAGACAATGTATACTATTGCAGCTATGCTATTTCCTAATGAAGAGGAGTCTGTAAGAAATGGACTTATGGATGAGCTTTGTTTATATGAGAATGAGTATTTAGCTAAAGTTGGTGGAAAGCTATATGATAAGCTTGAAACAACACTTAGTGAACTTTCAAAAAAATACACATTATATATTGTAAGTAATTGTCAGGATGGTTATATTGAGGCTTTTTTAAAGGCACATAACCTATCAGATTTATTTAAAGACACAGAATGTTGGGGAAGAACCTTTGTAACTAAGGGTGAGACTAACAAAATTCTAATTAAGAGAAATAATCTACAAAATCCAATTTATATTGGAGATACACAAGGTGATAAACAGTCAGCAATAGATGCAGGAATTGACTTTGTATTTGCAAGTTATGGCTTTGGAAATGTGGATGAATATACATACAAAATAGAAAAATTTAGTGATTTATTAGACATTTTATAAAGAAGAAACTATAAAGAAGGAATCTATAAAGAAGAAGGAATCTAACTTAAAACTAGTTAGATTCCTTCTTCAAATTAGCGATTTAAGTGTTGTGAAAAGTTCTGGAATTGAATTATATATGTTTTGATAGAGCTTAATTACAGCACCTTCTGGTGAAAAAATATAATCAATGGCGCTAAAATCATTAAATACAAAACAATATATAATACCAATTATTATTACACAGGCAACAATTTTGATTGCTAGTCTAATTAGTGTAACAACAAAACCAACAAAAGGAAGAGATCTTAAAACCCTCATAAAAAACCTCTAAAGGTATCATTTGCCTCCCGTGATTGCCTTTCTATATGTAGTGTTCACAACTTTAATCTAACTTTATTTTACATCCAAAAAATGAAAAATAAAAGATTTATTGTTATTTTTTTTATTTGTGATAAGATACTTTTTAGAATAAAAAAAGGAGGAAAGAACATTTTTTGTTCGAAGAAAAAATGGCAGCAGGAATATCAAATGAAAAATATAATCATATAGATGAAATTAAAAATGAAGTAAGGGAAATTCTTGAGGATTTAATAGCCCAGGCAAAACCAATGGAAGGTGATGTATTAGTTGTTGGATGCTCATCAAGTGAGGTTAACGCTCATAAACTTGGTACTTTTTCTAGTGAAGAAATCGGACAGGCTCTTTTTGAAGAAATAAGTAAGGTGGCTAGTGAACATAAACTTTATGTGGCAGCCCAGTGTTGTGAACACTTAAATAGATGCTTATGTGTTGAAAGAGAGTTAGCTATAAAAAGAGGTCTTGAAATTGTCAGTGTAGTTCCAAAACTTAAGGCTGGTGGCTCATTTGCAACTGCAGCATATAAGAATATGGACAATCCTGTTATGGTAGAGACAATAAAGGCTGAACTTGGAATGGATATTGGCGATACTTTAATTGGTATGCATTTAAGAGCAGTAGCTGTTCCTGTTAGAACTAAGATTAACACAGTAGGTAATGCCCACGTAGTCTGCGCTAGAACAAGACCTAAGTATATTGGTGGAGAAAGAGCAGAATATATTTAAATTTTTGCTTGACTAAAGCGTTAAAGCGTGATAGTATATCAATAATTTAATAAATAAAAAGTCGATGAACAGAAGTAGTACTTATTTGGAAGGTACATCACAGAGAGTCAGGGGCGGTGGAATCCTGATATGGAAATCTATAAGGAATGGATCTGGGAGATGCTTTGGTGAAATTTTTAGTAGCTAAAGACGTGACCTCACGTTACAGAGGAAGGATATTATATGTATCTGATAAGAGTGATTTATAAGTGGCTAATTTTATAAATTGGTCACTTTTTTTATTAGAGAATTCTAATAATGAATCAAAAAAAGGGTGGCACCACGATAATTCGTCCCTGGTAGGCTTTTAGCCTATCAGGGACTTTTTTCATGAAAGGAAGGAAAATGAAGAAGATTTATAAGGTTTATAAGAAAACAGTAAGTGTTGTTGATGAATCACCAATTAGCCTATTTAACGGGATTTTTAAAAATAAAATAGGCTTCTTACTTGAGAGTAAGGAAAGAAACGAAGGACAATTTAGCATTATGGGGGTTGATCCTGTAGAACTTATTAGCTCTAATGATGAGGGAATTCTAATAAAAAGACTAGGTAAAACTGGCAAATATGAATCTAGTGAAGTAAGAAAGGGAAATCCAAAGGATTGCCTAAGGGATTACATGTCAGAATTTGAAATTGAAAAGGTAGACTATAATCTTAGCTTTTTAGGAGGATTTACAGGTTCCTTTGGATATGATTTTGCAGGCTTTGTAGAAAAATTACCTCATAGAAAAAAGAATACTGATACTGATATTTCACCAATTCAGTTAATGCTTATTTTAAAGTTTATTGTAATTGATCATGAAGCAGGAACCTTAAGTGCAGTAATTCTTTATGAGGATGATAAAGATGAGGCTGCCCTAAAAAAAGAGGCTAATGAACTTATAGACTTAGCAAGAGCTGGGGCTATTAAAGAAGAGGATAATAAGAATGAATGTGAATTAGACCTAGATGGGGTGATTGTAGAAAAGTCAGATAGCCTAGAGTCTTATACAAGAAAAGTTAATAAGATTAAGGATTATGTAAAAAAAGGACATATATTCCAAACAGTTTTATCTCAGAAATGGACTATAGAGACTAAGAAGTCTGGATTTGATCTATATAAGTCCCTTAGACAGACTAATCCATCACCATATCTTTATTATTACAATTTTGGGGATTTTGAAATCATTGGAAGTTCACCTGAATTGTTAGTTAAAAAAATCGATGACACAATTACAACCTGTCCTATAGCAGGAACAAGAAAAAGAGGAAAAACCAAAATAGAAGATCATGAGTTGGAAATGGAATTGTTGTCTGATGAAAAGGAAAGGGCAGAACATGTAATGCTTGTGGACCTAGCAAGAAATGATATGGGAAGAGTAAGTAAGATAGGCAGTGTAAGGGTAAGTCAGTTTATGAAGGTACAAAGGTATTCCCAGGTGATGCACTTGGTTTCTTTAGTTGAGGGTAGGAAAGAAAAAGACATAAATCCAATTGATTTAGTTGCCACATTTTTACCCGCAGGAACCTTATCAGGTGCACCAAAGATTCGTGCCATGGAAATAATAGATGAGCTAGAAGATGTAAATAGAGGACTATATGGCGGTGCCACAGGCTTTATAAGTTTTGATGGTAATGTGAATTTCTGTATAACCATAAGAACTATGATAAAGACAGGAAATTTAGTTTTTCTACAGGCAGGCGCAGGAATTGTAGCAGATTCAATTCCAGAAAATGAGTATAAGGAATGTAAGAATAAAGTAATGGCTTTGGCTAAGACATTAGTAAAGGAGGAAGATTTAAAATGATTCTTTTAATTGATAACTATGATTCTTTTACATATAACCTATATCAATTTATAGGGATTTTTGAAAGTAATATTAAGGTGTATAGAAATGACGAGATAACTATTGAACAAATAGAAAAATTAAATCCTGATGCTATTGTAATTAGCCCAGGACCTAAGGGACCAAAGGAAGCTGGAATATGTGTTGAAGTAATTAGACATTTTGCAAAGACAAAACCAATACTTGGAATTTGTCTTGGACATCAGTGCATAGGAGAGGCTTTTGGGGGCGAAATAGTTGCAGCTAAAACTATAATGCATGGTAAGCAATCCACAATAACTACAAATGACAGTAGATTATTTAGAGGTTTAAAGAAGGAATTTAAGGTAGCTAGATATCATTCTCTTGCTATAAAAAAAGAGACAATGCCAAAGGATTTAGAAGTAACAGCCCTTTCAGAGGATGGCGAGGTAATGTCTGTTAAATTAAAGAACTCTAGAGTGTATGGAGTTCAGTTCCATCCAGAGTCCATTTATACAGAATATGGTAAAAAAATTATAGAAAATTTTCTTATGGAGGCAAATATATGATTCTAGATAAAATTGTAGAGGATAAAAAAGAAAGATTAGAAGCAGATAAAAGGGCAGTTCCTCTTGAATCCTTAAAGGAGGCTGTTAAAAAAATAAAGGAAGATAAGCATGATTTTTACAAGGCCCTATCAGGCAATGATTTGTCTGTTATTGCAGAATTTAAGAATGCCTCACCTAGTCATGGAAATATGGATAACAAATTAGACTTAGATAAAAGAATAAGTCAGTATAGCAAATGTGCCAATGCAATTTCTTGCTTAACAGAAGAAAAACACTTTAAAGGTAGCAAGGAATATCTTATGAGTATTAGAAAAATCACAGATTTACCAATACTTAGAAAGGATTTTATTATTGATCCATATCAAGTTTATGAAGCTAAGCTAATAGGGGCAGATGCTATATTGCTAATAGCGGCAATTCTTGATGACAGGAAATTTAAGGAGCTTTATGACTTAGCGGTAAGCTTAAATTTAGATGTGCTATGCGAGGTTCATACATTAGATGAATTAAAGCGAATGCTTAATTTAGGCGTGAAGATAATTGGTATAAATAATCGTAACTTATATGATTTTACTATAGATCTAGAGACTACGATTAAACTATCAGAATATGCTTTAGATAAGAAAAGTAAAGATACTCTTCTTGTAACAGAAAGTGGAATTACAAAGTTATCTGATATTAAGCATTTAAGAAAGTCAAAGGTAAATGCCCTTTTAGTGGGAACGGTTCTTATGGAATCAGATAATCCAGAGGGGCTTATAACTGATTTTAAGGAGGAGTTTAGGGGTGAATAGACCAGAGATAAAAATATGTGGACTTACCCTGGATACGGATATTGATGCAGTAATTGAGAATAAGGTTGATTATGCAGGTTTTGTGCTTTTTTTTAAAGAAAGCAAAAGATATATAGATATAGATTTGGCTACTAGCTTAATGAAAAAATTACAGAAAAATCACATTAAAACTGTGGCTGTTACTGTTTCACCAACAATTAATCAAGTGGAATTAATAAATAGGGCGGGTTTTGATTATATTCAAATTCATGGGAGTTTAACTAAAGAAGTTATAGAAAAAATTCGTATTCCCATAATACTTGCTGTTAACGTTAAAGGTGGAGAAGTAGCTGATTTACATAAGGCAAGTAAAGAATATCAAAGTAAGATTTATGCATATCTTTTTGATGGGGTAAAGTCAGGAAGCGGACAAAGCTTTAACTGGGATTTAATAGATGATTTTGATATAGGGAATAAGAAATTATTCTTATCAGGTGGATTAAATGAGGACAATGTAGAATCTGCTATAAGAAAAGTTAATCCTGATGTGGTGGATGTAAGCTCTGGAGTGGAGTATGAAGACAAAAGAAAAGGTAAGGATAAGGAAAAAATAGATAGATTTTGTAAATGTGTAAGAAAGGTAAATGGTGACTAGAATGAATATGGAAAAATATTATGGAAAATTTGGCGGACAGTATGTATCAGAATCTCTTATGAATACATTAGATGAGCTAACAAAAGCTTTTGAAGAGGCTATAAATGACAAGGCTTTTATGGATGAATATAGATATTATCTTAAACAATACGTTGGAAGAGAGACTCCTCTTTATTTGGCTAAGAATTTATCTAATAAGTATGGAGCTAAGATTTATTTAAAAAGAGAGGATTTAAATCACACTGGAGCTCATAAGATAAATAATGTTATTGGTCAGATTTTGCTTGCTAAAAGAATGGGCAAGACAAAGGTAATAGCTGAGACAGGTGCTGGTCAGCATGGAGTAGCAACAGCCACAGGCGCTGCACTTTTTGGAATGGAATGTACTGTTTACATGGGAGAGGAAGATATTAAAAGACAGGCCCTTAACGTGTTTAGAATGAAGCTTTTAGGAGCTAAGGTAGAGGCAGTAAAGACAGGAAGTAAAACCTTAAAGGATGCCACAAATGAGGCTATTAGAACATGGGCTAAAAGGGCAGAGGATACTTTTTATATTATTGGTTCTGCAGTTGGCCCATATCCATATCCAAGAATGGTAAAGGAATTTCAAAAAGTTATTTCAATAGAAGCTAAAAGACAAATCTTAGAACAGGAACATGCACTTCCTGACGCAGTAGTTGCCTGTGTTGGTGGTGGTTCAAATTCTATTGGAATGTTTGCTGATTTTATAGATGAGAAAAATGTGAAATTAATAGGTGTGGAGGCTGCAGGACTTGGCATTGAAACAGGAAAACATGCATCAGCAATGTCAGAAGGAAAAATGGGTGTCTTACATGGAATGAGAACATATTTATTACAGGATGATGATGGCAATATTAAGCTTGCCCATTCAATTTCTGCAGGACTTGACTATCCTGGAGTAGGCCCAGAACATGCATATTTACGAGATACTAAAAGGGTTGAATATGTGTCTATTAGAGATGATGAATGTATGAATGCCTTAATGGAGTTAAATAAATTAGAGGGTATATTACCTGCAATTGAAAGTGCTCATGCCCTTGCTCATACCCTTAAAATCGCCCAGAATGAAATGAAGGGTAAGACTATAATAGTTTGCCTATCAGGAAGAGGAGACAAGGATATAGACACTATAAGCAAGTATTTTAATGGTGAAGAGACTAATAAGTAATAAAGTGCCATTAAAAATAAAAACAGTAAATTAAGGAGAGAAGCAAATGTTAGTAAATAGAATTGAAGAGAAGATAGACAAGCTAAAAAGAGAAGGTAAAAAAGCCTTTATAACATACATGACAGCTGGCCTACCAGACTATAACACAACTAAGAATATTATAAGAACAAGTATGGAAGCAGGACTTGATTGCATGGAAATTGGAATTCCTTTTTCTGATCCTGTGGCAGATGGAAACGTTATACAGGATGCATCCTTTAGAGCAATTAATAATGGAGCAACTCTAGAAAAAACCTTTGTGATGATGAAAGAAATTAGAGATGAGGCAATAGAATTACCAATTGTTTTTATGATGTATTATAATCAAATCTATAATTATGGCATAGAAAAATTTGTAAAAAGATGCATTGAATGTGGTGTTGATGGCCTTATAATTCCAGATCTTCCATTTGAGGAACAGGACGAATTAAGAACTGAACTAAATGGACATGAGGGCGCACCTATATTAATTCAGCTTGTATCTCCTGTATCAAAATCACGAATTGAAAAAATTGTTAAAGACGCAAGAGGCTTTATTTATGCAGTTTCCCAAATGGGTGTTACAGGAAATGAGAATAGTTTCCACAACGAAATTAAAAATTATCTATGTGAGGTTAAGGAAAAAACAGACATTCCAGTTATGCTAGGTTTTGGTATAGGAAGTGCCAAGGATGTTGAGTTTATAAAGTCACAAATTGATGGAGCTATTGTTGGTTCCCACTTTATAAGGCTAATGGAAGACAGTAATTTTGATATGAATATATGTGCTAACTACATTAAAGAGTTTAAAAATGAATTATAAATTTAGGATTGAAATAAAAAGACTATGAAAAAAAGAGACATATTTTGTGGTTAATACTTGATTTATGAAATAATTAGTATTATTATATTTTTATATTTTGATAAAATAAATTATCTTAATAAAAAATACCAATAAAGAAAAGCAAATCTTGCTAGCTATTGACAGATATCACAAAAATATAAATAATATCTAAACTAGAGTTGACTTAATCAGTAGTTTAGAGTATAGTCGTATTTGGATTTTTTAAATTTTTTAAGGTTAGGTGGAGTTTGACATGAAAGAAAATGTTTTAGTCGGCGACATTGATAAAATGCACAAGAATCCTATAGCTGAATTAGTTCAGGCAGCATGTGCATTTAATAGTCACATTGAAATTATTACTGAGGGCAAGAGTATTAACGCTAAGAGTCTTATGGGTATTATGGCTTTTGGATTAAAGCCAGGAATTGAAGTTGTTATTTCGGCTGAAGGTGATGATGAATCACAGGCAGTTGAATCAATAAAGAAATTTTTAGCATGTTAATGACAAAGAGGAGGTAGAAAACATGGCAACAACAGCAACAAGCAGTGTTTTTGGTACTAAGACAGCAGATGTAAAGGTTGAAGCTAAGGAGATTAAGGCTACTACAGCTAAGAAGGCTACAACAAAGGAAACAGCTGCAAAGAAGGCTACAAAGAAGGCTACAACTAAGACAACAACTACAAAGTCAGTAGCAGCTAAGCCTTCAACAACAACCGCAAAAAAGACTGTAAAGAAGGAATTATTTGTTCAATACTTAAATCAGCAGGTTGAGCTTGAATCATTAGAAGGTAAGGTATTAGAAGACCTTCAGAATCAGGGAATTACAGCTAACGATCTTAAGCTCTATTTAAAGCCAGAAGATAACGCTTGCTACTATGTAGCTAACGGTAACATAGCTGGTAAAGTAGATTTATTCTAATTAGAATATTTTTAAATAATAATAGAATAGAATTGATACAAATAAATTGTTCGGAAGCAAGTGCCTCAGTAATTGAGGCACTTTTATTTTTTGCTTTGAAAAAAACTATCAAGTGTTGTATAATTAAAATGTTGACTTATGGATTTTGTTGGTCCTAGATTTGGAGGAATTATATGTTTGAAGTTGAAGATAAGGTTTGTTATGGCGTAGTAGGAGTTTGTCAGATTGAGCAAATTGCTACACCTCCAATTAAAGGCGTCGAAGGTGATTATTATTTCCTACAGCCTGTTTATGATAGTAAGGGTATTATTTATTGTCCAGTTAAGAACACTAAGGTGGCAATGAGAAACATCATTACTAAGGCTGAATGTAAGAAGTTAATTGAACGTGCGAAGAATTGCAAGAAGGACCCACTTCTTAATGAGAAAGTTACACCAATGCAATATGATGAGATGGTTAAGTCTCAAGATACATTACAGTTAATGCATCTTATAAGAGCTCTTTATAATATTAAGAATGAAAGAGCTAAGGATTTAAGAAAGATGAAGTCAGCAGACAGCAGAATGTTAGTTGCAGCAAGAAAGCTTCTATATGGTGAAATTGCAGTAGTAACTGATTCTGATTTTGATGATGTATCAGAAATATTAGATGCCTACCTATCAATTGAATAATTGTTATTTATGATGCAGGAAGTTTTATACTTCTTGCATCCATTTCATTTTAAGGGAAAGGATTTACATTAGGGATTATTTATGAAAGATTTAACGAAAGGAAGCATAGTTAAGCTTATTATTAGCTTTGCAGTACCAGTGTTTTTTAGTATGCTTCTTCAAATGACTTATAATTTAGTTGATACTAAGATTATAGGATATGTACTTGGAGAATCCAGCCTTGCAGCTGTTGGTTCAACTAATTCCCTTAATACCATGATTGTAGGATTTCTTAATGGATTGACTAATGGTTTTGCAGTTATTGCAGCATGGTATTTTGGAGCAAAGGATATTAAGAATTTAAAGAGAACAGTAGCAAGTTCGCTGCGATTAGGAATTATAATTTCTTGTATTTTAACAGTTCTTGTTCTTATTTTTTTAAGACCACTTCTAAAGATTTTAAATACTCCAGATGATTTATTAACAGAAAGCTATAATTATATTTTTATTATATTTTTAGGCATGACTTTACTTATGCTATATAACGTGTGCGCTGCCTTACTTAGAGCTATCGGTGATTCAATAACACCACTTTTATTTTTGATTTTTTCTGTAACCCTTAATATATTTGCAGATCTATTCTTTATGAAGGTTGTTAAATTTGGCGTTAGAGGTGCAGCTATTGCCACTATTCTTTCGCAAGGTATTGCATTTGTACTTTGCGGAATTTATATGCTTATGAAATATGATATCTTAAGAGTTAGTAGAAAAGACTTTGAGATAAGCAAGGATTTAGATGGAAAATTATTATCAACAGGCCTTTCAATGGGCTTTATGAACTCTCTTATTAATATTGGTAGTGTAACAATGCAAAGCGCAATTAATTCCTTTGGACAAAACATCATTCTTGCCCATACAACTGCAAGAAGACTTACAGAATTATTTATGATGATGTTTACAGTTCTTGGTCAGACAATGGCTACATTTTGCGGACAAAATCTTGGAGCAGGATGCTATAAAAGAATTGTAAAGGGATTAAAACTTGCAATTTTACTAGGTTGGATTTGGTGTGTATTTATAGTTATTCTTACATACACTTGTGTGCCGATCTTTGTTAGGATTTTAATAAGTTCGGATAATAAAGAGGTAATAGATACAGCGACTCTTTATTTAAGAGTAGATACTTTGCTTTATTTTGTAACAGCTATGATTACTATAACAAGGAATGCCTTACAAGGCCTTGGAGATAAGATAACACCTATTATTTCAAGTAGTATTGAATTAATAGGAAAAATTATTCTTACATTCACTCTTATTAGAGTTTGTGGATATTGGGGCGTTATTTTAACAGAGCCTATTGTATGGGTTTTAATGGTTATTCCTCTTATAGTACAGGCGGTTAGATTATGTAGAAAATATAATAAAATGGGCGAGAAAAACTAGCTTTTAGGTGGATTGTTCTTGTTTTAGTACAATTTATATGTTATGATTTAATTGATAATAAGTTATCAATAAGATAACAACTGCGGTCGTGAATCTAATTAGAAATAAATTAGAAAGATGACCGCTTTTGCGGGGTAAACGGAAACTATAAATTAATAAGTAGTTTCTTGACAATTGTAAAATGGGAGGTTTTTATGGCTAGCGTAACAGATGAATTTAAAAATCCACATCCGGAATTGCCAAAAAGGGAGGCAATTCTTAAGCTAGGAAAGTATATTACGGATAGGATTCCTGTAAAGCTTGGAATGCACAAGCTTACTATGGATGATCCGGAATATTGGGGACTTAATGCAATTTGTCCAACAGATGAAATGGCTGAAGTTGCAATGAAGATGGGGCTTAGAAAGCCAAGAACTCTTAAAGAGATGGTTAAAAGAACTGGTCTTGAAGAGGCTTATCTTGAAGATTTATTAAATCAAATGGCTGTTAATGGACTTATTGAATACAATTTTGAAAATGAAAGACATGAAAAACAATATGTCTTACCTATGTTTGTGCCAGGTAGTGGTGAATTTTCTAATATGAATGGGGATTTATTAGAGAAAAATCCAGAGCTTGGACGATTCTTTGAACGAATGACATTCCTACCACTTACTAAGGTAACAGCAATGGTGCCACCTGGAGGTGCAGGTATTGGTATGCACGTTATTCCTGTGGAGAAGGCTATTGAAATGGATAATACATCTATTCCTATTGAGCATATTTCTCATTGGCTTGATAAATATGAAGGAAAGTATGCAGCAAGTCCATGTTCATGTCGTAGATCAAGAAAGACCTTTGATGAGGGTTGCGGTGATGATCCAGCTGACTGGTGTATAGCAGTTGGTGATATGGCTGATTATGTTGTAGAAACTAATAAGGGCGGAAGATATATTACGAAGGAAGAGGCATTAGAAATTTTTAAACAGGCAGAAGATAATGGTTTTGTTCATCAGATAACTAATATTGATGGTGAAGATAAGATTTTTGCCATATGTAATTGTAATGTTAATGTCTGTCATGCCCTTCGTACATCTCAGCTTTTTAATACACCTAATATGTCGCGTTCTGCTTATGTTGCAAGGGTTAGTGCTAAGGATTGCGTAGCTTGTGGCAGATGCGTGGAATACTGTCCTGCTGGAGCTGTTAAGCTAGGACAGAAACTATGCAAGGCAGATGGTAGTGAAGTAACATATCCTAAGACATTACTTCCATCAGAGGCAAAATGGGGCCCACATAGATGGACTGAGGATTATAGAGATAAGAATAGAATTAATTGTTATGACACAGGTACTGCACCTTGTAAGACAGCTTGTCCAGCACATATTGCTGTTCAGGGCTATTTAAAAATGGCAGCACAGGGAAGATATACAGACGCCCTTGCCCTTATTAAGAAGGAAAATCCATTTCCTGCAGTATGTGGTCATGTATGTAATAGAAGATGTGAAGATGCATGTACAAGAGGTACGATTGATAGCGCAATTGCAATAGATGAAGTAAAGAAATTTATTGCAATGAAGGATTTAGATGCAAGTACTCGTTATATTCCTAAGAAAGTAGTGCCAGCAACTAAGGGCTATTTTGCAGAAAAAGTTGCAATTATTGGTGCTGGCCCTGCAGGTTTATCTTGTGCATTCTATTTGGCAGAGAAAGGCTATTCACCAACAGTTTTTGAAAAAAATGAACGTGCTGGTGGTATGTTAGTTTATGGAATCCCATCCTTTAAGCTTGAAAAAAATGTGGTTGAGGCAGAAATTGAAGTGATTAAGGAAATGGGAGTAGAGATAAAGACTGGTGTTGAAGTTGGTAAGGATATAACAATTCCTAAATTAAGAGAAGAAGGCTATAAAGCATTCTATATTGCAATTGGATGTCAGGGCTCAAGAAAGCTAGGAATCCCAGGGGAAGATGCTAAGAATGTATATGCTGCAGTTGATTTTTTAAAGGAAGCAGCAGCTAAGGAAAGCTTTGACATTGAAGGCGATGTGGTAGTAATCGGTGGTGGTAATGTTGCCATTGATGTTGCTAGAACAAGCATTAGATGTGCAGATGTTAATGTATCAATGTATTGCCTTGAAGATAGAGACAATATGCCAGCTTCTAATGAGGAGATTGAAGAAGCTCTTGATGAAGGAATTAAGATAAATCCAAGTTATGGTCCTAAGGAAATTCTAAAGGATGAGAATGGCAAGGTCTGCGGAATTATTCTAAAAAAATGTGTATCAGTTAAGGATGAAAATGGCAAATTTAATCCTAAATATGATGAGAATGATACAATTAAGGTGGATTGTAAACATCTTGTATTAAGTATTGGTCAAAGCACAATTTGGGGCGATTTACTTAAAGGCACTAAGGTAGAGATTGATGGAGTTAGAGTTAAGGCAGATAAGATTTCTTATCAGACAACTGATCCAGATATTTTTATTGGTGGTGATGTTTATACAGGACCTAAGTTTGCAATTGATGCAATAGCAGCAGGTAAAGAGGCTGCAATTTCAATTCATAGATTTGTTCAGCCACATACAAGCATGACAATAGGTCGAAACCTTAAACAGTTCATTGAGCTAAATAAAGAGGATATTAGAGTAGAAAATTATGATACAAGTAGTAGACAAATTCCAGGATTTAATGAAAAAATAGACCATAGAAGATCCTTTAGAGATGCAAAATTAGTATTTACAGAAGAACAGGTTAAGGCTGAAACTGCAAGATGTTTAGGCTGTGGAGCTTCTGTTGTAGACACTAATAAGTGTATTGGATGTGGAGTATGTACAACTAAGTGCGAATTTGATGCAATTAAGCTCTATAGAGAAAATCCTGAATGTTCAACAATGGTTAAATCAGAGGATAAATTAAAGGCAATCCTCCCATATGCAGCAAAACAGGCAATTCATATTAAGTTTAAGAAAAATAAGGAAAAGTAAATTAGGCTTATATGTATTAATGGGGCGTTTAAAAACGCCCCAAATTTTACTAGGAGGGATAGTCTTATGCATGAACTTGGGGTTGTATTTAAGATAATAAAGGATTTAGAGGAAGTTGCAAAAGAAAATGATATTGAAATAATTGACTCAGTTACGATAGAATTAGGAGAGGTTTCTACAGTAATTCCTGATTACTTAACAGATTGTTGGAAATGGGCAACTAAAAGGACAACAATTCTTTCTACTGCACCCTTAATAATTGAGAGAATTCCAGCTATAACTTATTGCAGGAGCTGTAAAGGTGAATATGAAACTGTGAAGTATGGAAAGACCTGTCCTTATTGTAAGAGTGATGATACCTTCCTTTTACAAGGCAGCGAATTTAAGATAAAGGAAATAGAAGCCGTATAAAATAAAAAGAAGGTTGAATTATGTCAGATGTTATCATAAGAGAGGCAAAACTAGAAGATGTTAAGGACTTAGTTGATATTTATGCTTATTATGTTAAAGATACAGCTATTACTTTTGAATATGAAGTTCCTAGCTTAGAGGAATTTAGTGAAAGAATGAGACATATAAAGGAAAAGTATCCTTATTTTGTAATAGAAGAAAATGGACAAATACTAGGATATTCTTATGCCCATGAATACTATGGCAGGGCTGCCTATGATTGGTGTGTTGAAATGACCATTTATTTACGTAAGGATGCTAAGGGCAGGGGACTTGGAAAGCTTCTTTATACTAAGATGGAGCAAGCTTTAAAAATGATGAATATTAAGAATTTGTATTCTTGTATAGCAACAGTTAATAGAGAATGTCCATTTTTAACAAATGCATCTGTTTATTTTCATAAGGCTTTAGGCTTTAAGAAATGTGCACAATTTGACTCCTGTGGTTATAAATTTGGCCAGTGGTTTGATATGATTTGGATGGTAAAAATTATAGGAGACCATGAAAAAAATCCACAAAAAGTTAAGAAATTTTCTGAATTAATTGACTTCGACTTTTAATGGTGTTAATCTTAAATGGCTAAAAGGAAATATCTAATCATTGGGGACACCACCTTGATTAGTTAATGTAAGGCGTCATAAAGACTTTAGTAAAGTTTATTCTTTACTTTTCTTTATGACGTCTTTTTTTATTGCTTTTTCTTTTTATAAAAAATAAGGAGGATATATGGTTAAGGTTAATGGAGTTAATATGGATGTAGATGAACAGATTGCATTTGATGTGGTTAGTTCATTAGGTTTCAAGGAAAATACATATGTTTTAGAACTTAATGAGGAAATTCTAAAAAAAGACTCTTATAAATCAACAATACTACATAGTGGCGATGTATTAGAAGTTGTGTCATTTATGGGTGGGGGCTGATTTTTATTTGTTTAGATGTGAATGTATTTTTTGAAAACTAAATATAAGAAATAACTAAATGTAAGAAATTTGGGAGGAAAACAAAAGTGGAAGATAAATTAATACTTGGTGGACGAGAATTTAATTCTAGATTTATTCTTGGTTCAGGTAAATATAACTTAGATTTAATTAAGGCAGCAGTTGAGAATGCAGGAGCAGAAATTATAACACTTGCTGTAAGAAGAGCTAATACTAAGGACTCAGAAAATATTATGGATTTTATTCCAAAAAACGTTACTCTCTTACCTAATACTTCAGGGGCTAGAGATGCTAAGGAAGCTGTAAGAATTGCTCATCTATCTAGAGAACTTGGTGGAGGAGATTTTGTAAAGGTTGAAATTATGAAGGATTCAAAATACCTTCTTCCAGATAATGTGGAAACAATTAAGGCCACAGAAATTCTAGCAAAGGAAGGCTTTGTTGTACTTCCATATATGTATCCTGATTTATATAGTGCTAGAGATTTGGCTAATGCTGGAGCTGCAGCTATTATGCCTCTTGCAGCACCAATTGGCTCTAATAAAGGTTTAACAACAAAGGATTTTATTCAGATTATTATTGATGAGGTTGATTTACCAGTTATTGTGGATGCAGGAATTGGTAAGCCATCAGAAGCTTGTGCAGCTATGGAAATGGGTGCAGCAGCAATTATGTGTAATACAGCAATTGCAACAGCTAAGGATATTCCTGTAATGGCTAATGCATTTAAGCTTGCTATTGAAGCTGGTAGAAAGGCTTATCTTGCAGGTTTAGGAAGAGTTCTTGCTCGTGGTAGTGAAAGTATGGATCCTTTAACAGGATTTTTAAGAAATTAGAGGTGTTACTAGATGGAAAATTCATTTTTAATAGATTCTGATAAATTAAGTGCTGCAGCATTAAAAAGAAAACATGAAATTGAGAATGATAAAAGTGTTAGAATTAATCACATGGAATTTTTGCCTAATATGGATAAATTAGACAATGATATTTACGATAAATTAGTTGCTGCAAGCACAGGAGTTGATTGGAACTCATATACTAAGGACGATGTGCTAAGAGCTCTAAGAAGTGAAACACTTACAATTGATGATTTTAAGGCATTACTTTCTCCTGCTGCAAAGCCATATATTGAGGAAATGGCAAAAAGAGCTAAGATTGAGACAAGTAAGCATTTTGGCAATACAGTTTATCTTTTTACACCTTTATATATTGCTAATTATTGTGATAATTACTGCGTTTATTGCGGATTTAACTGTTATAACGATATAAAAAGAAAAAAGATGAATTTTGAAGAAATAAGACATGAAATGGAAATTATTTCGAAGTCAGGTATTGAAGAAATTCTTATTTTAACAGGAGAATCACCAGTTTATAGTGACATTAAATATATTGGTGAAGCTTGTAAAATGGCTAGGGAATATTTTAAAAATGTTGGCCTTGAGATTTATCCATGTAATATTAAGGATTATAAGTATTTGCATGAATGTGGTGCTGATTATGTTACTGTTTTTCAGGAGACTTATAACTCTGATAAATATGAGACCCTACATTTACTTGGTAATAAAAGAATATTCCCTTATAGATTTCAGGCTCAAGAAAGAGCAATTCTTGGTGGCATGAGAGGCGTGGCATTCTCAGCACTTTTAGGACTTACTAATTTTAGAGATGATGCTCTAGCTTCTGCACTTCACCTTTATTTCCTTGCAAGAAAGTATCCACAGGTGGAATATTCCCTATCATGTCCTAGACTTCGTCCTATTGTAAATAATGATAAGATTAATCCCCTAGATGTACATGAGACAGAATTGTGTCAGATTTTATGCGCATATAGAATTTTTCTTCCTTACGTTGGAATTACAGTGTCTTCAAGAGAAGAAAAACACTTCCGTGATGGAATAGCCAAGATTTGTGCAACTAAGATTTCTGCTGGAGTTTCTACAGGAATTGGTGATCATGAGGAAAAATATGAGGCCTATGATTCTAATATGGATAAAGAAAGCCTTACAAAGGAATTAGAAAATGATGAATGCGGAGATGAGCAGTTTGATATAGCTGATAAGCGTAGCTTTGATCAGATGTATAAGGATATGTCTGATGAAGGACTTCAACCTGTTCTAAATGATTACGTTTATGTATAAGAAAATTTGTGTAACTAATAGACATTTAGTTAATGGAGATTACTTTGAACAAATTAGACATGTAATGACTTGTAATAATAAAGCTGATTATTTAATTGTTAGGGAAAAAGATCTTTCACCATTGGAATATGAAGATATATTAAAGGGAATTATATCCCTTGATATTAATAGAGATTGTATTATTGCACACAATTTTATTGATGTTGCTAGAAATCTTAATATAAATAATATTCACTTGCCATTTAATAAATTCATAGAAAATGGTGGTAAGAAGGGAAATTTAAGGGACTTTAGGGCAGTTGGCACTAGTGTTCATAGCCTTGATGATTGTATGAAAGCGCAAGAACTTGGTGTAGATTATTTAATAGCAGGTCATATTTTTACAACTGATTGTAAGAAAGGGTTAGAACCTAGAGGTGTCTCATTTTTACAAGAAATATGTGCTAATTCTACTGTAGCAGTTTTTGCTATTGGAGGAATTGATTTTAATAATGCAAAGGAATGCATAAATGCTGGTGCTAGTGGAGTTTGTTTAATGTCTACTTATATGAGGCTTAATTAAAATAAAAGAAGTGAAATCTGTAAATTGATATAGATTTCACTTCTTTTTTGGATTAAATTTATAAATTTTAAGCAAACAATTAAAATACACTTTGCTATTTTTTATTCAAATGGGAATTTATAAGGAAGATTATATGTATCTCGTATTTTTATAAATTCCTTCTGAACAGCTTCTCCTACAGGTACGCCCTTATCTTTTCTCTCTAACCAAGTTAGATATTCTTTTTCACCAGCTGTATAGATTCTATCCTGTCCTGGTGCTTTTTGGGATTCTCTTAACTCCTTTAAAATACTAGTTGTAATCTTCTTAAATTTATCAACTCCACAGAAGAAATCAGGATTAAGGACTATAAAGAAATGTCCTAGATGATATGGCTGTTTATTGCCATTTTCATCAAGACCTGATAATGCCTTTAAAAAGCTTCCTCCAGCAAGGGCAGCAGAGAGTATTTCAACTATTGTGGCATAGCCATAGCCTTTATAGCCAGCAAGGGTATCCCCTATTCCACCTAGTGGGGCAAGGGCTGCATTACCACTTGTTAAGTCCTTTAAAATCTGTTTGCTGTCAGTTTGTGGCTTTCCATCTCGTCCAATTACCATACCTTCTGGTGTGTCTTTTCCTGATCTTGCATAGTATTCGATTTTTCCTCTTTGTGTAATTGATGTGGCACAATCAAGAACAAATGGGAATTCTTCATTGGTTGGCATAGCAAAAGTTAGTGGATTAGTTCCAAGCATATTTTCTACACCAAATGTTGGTGCAATAGATGGTCTTGCATTAGTTCCTGTAATTCCAATCATATCAGCCTTTGATGCCATCATTGTCCAATATCCTGCAATTCCGTAGTGTGTTGAATTTTTAATTGCACCTGCGGCCATGCCATATTCTTTAGCTTTTTCAATTAGACTTGTCATCATTTTATGACTTGCCACCATTCCCATACCATCGTGGGCATCTGCAACAATTGTAGTCTTAGTCTCTTTTAGAATTTCATAATCAGTTACAGGTTTTTGAATACCTGCGTTAATCCTATCAATATAAATAGGTTTAAAACGGTTACATCCATGACTTTCAATTCCTCGTCTGTCGCTTTCAAGTAATACATCAGCGCAGATTTTAGCGTCATCACGTGGCACCCCCACAGCCACAAAGGAATCTACCATAAAGTTTTCAATTAGATCCCAAGAAACATAAGGTCTTGTTTCCATTTTGTAAAAACCTCCTCAAAATAAATTGTATTTAGTTGTAAATTTAAGTTAGTTTAAGTATAACATAATATGATTATTATTGCATTAATAAACTTGCAGAAATACTACATTTTTATATATAATAGACTATAAAGAGAGGTATATTATGAATAAACTAATTAGAGTATTGATTAACATATTTTTGTTGATTGTAATAACCGTTTCCTTTGTGGGATGTATTCTAATCCAAAGAAATGCTGATAAGGTTTCTGGTGGAGATTTAGATTCAATACCAAAGGTTAAATATAGAAATAATAATTATTATTACAATGCCGATGAAGAATGTGATGATGGCTTAACTAGAGCTATAACAGGGGATGTTACGACTTATGATGGTGAGAAGAGAAACATTTCTTTTTGGGGTGACTCTATGACAGAAGGTGTAGGTAGAGAAATCGGAGGATATGTGCCATTTGAAGATTCCTATATTAATATTACAGACCTTTCAAGCCCAGATGTAGTCGGATTTTTAACTGGAATAAATGTATATAATATGGGTTGTTCAGGAGAAAACTCCTTAGAGATTGCCACAAGAGAAGGTGGAATTCCTATGTATCTTAAAAATGATGTGGTAATTCTAGATAAGCCAGTAAAGGTGGACTTTATTACAGAAGATGAGAATTATGTTATGATGGATGATTTTAATGGATATGGTGGTTCAAGTTATATGTATGAATCAGACATTGTATACATTGATGGCAATAGGTTTAAAATTATTTATGATGAAACTGGACAGACATATATTACTCGTTTTTATGGCTTAGATGATAATTATTCTTATCTATATAAGGGACTTTCCCTTGGCGAACAGATGAATATGTATAAAAGTTCTATTTATCTAAAAAAAGGTAGTATTGTAAAGACAGCCGCAGCCTATGAACACAAGGATGATATTCTTGTTATTGAAGTAGGTAGTAATGGTGGCTGGGATGATTATGATGATTTAATTGCCCAAATTGATGCCATGCTTTTAGTTAATGACACTCAGTATTATATAATTGTTGGAGATACAGACAATCCAGGAGAAAGTATTGCAGAATGGTGGGAATCTAGTGTGGATGAACTTGGAAGACCTAGAGGTCTTACTAATACAGAATGGGAGAATGCATTAGAGGAAGCCTATGGAGACCATTTTTTAAATACAAGATTATATATGATTTTGCATGGCCTAAAGGATTGTGGCATTGAAGAAACAGCAGTTGATAAGGAAGGCTATAAGTATGGAAAAATTTCTGATAGCTTAAGATATGATTGGACTCATTTTAATGCATTTGGTTATTATAGTAAGGCCATTGCTATTTATAAAAAGGGCGTTAGCCTTGGTTATTGGCAATAGCATAGGAAAAATAAACTTGATTTTTTACTTATGGCATATTATTATTAAAAAGTACATATTTTAGAACAAGTTTCTTGTATGTATCAATTTAATATATATGCTATAAGAAAGAGGAGTAAGCTAACTAGTAGCCAGCAGAGAGAAATATCCATATTGGCTGGAAGATATTTTTGGTAAAGATTAGTGGAAGGTAGCTTTCTTGCAGTAAGACCGAGAACCTTTTAGTCTAGGGAATAGATATATTTTCTAAAGACTAATTGACTTAAGTCTTACCGGGAATTCCCGTTATAGAATTAAATGAGTATAATCAAAGGTGGTACCGCGTTTAATACGCCCTTTGCGAGCAATGCCCGCAGAGGGCGTTTTCTTATTGTAATTAGATAAATCTAAATTACAGACTATACTAATTTATGAAGGAGTAAGATATGAGTAAAGAATTAGCAAAGACATATAACCCTGCTGAGATCGAAGATAGAACATATCAGAAGTGGTTAGATAAGAAGTATTTCCATGCAGAAGTTGATAGGAGCAAAAAGCCATTTACAATTGTAATGCCACCTCCAAATATTACAGGTAAGTTACATATGGGTCATGCCCTTGATAATACTATGCAGGATATCTTAATCAGATTTAAGAGAATGCAGGGATATGAAGCTTTATGGGTACCTGGTACTGATCATGCTTCAATTTCAACAGAAGTTAAGGTTACTAATGCTTTAAAGGATGAGGGAATTGATAAGCACGAACTTGGTAGAGAAGGTTTCCTAAAAAGAACTTGGGAATGGAAGAAAGAATACGGCGGAACAATTACTAGCCAGTTAAAGAAAATTGGTTCTTCATGTGACTGGGATAGAGAAAGATTCACAATGGATGAAGGTTGCTCTAATGCAGTTCAGGAAGTATTCATTAAGTTATATGAAAAAGGCCTTATTTATAAGGGCTCTAGAATTATTAACTGGTGTCCAGTATGTAATACATCAATTTCAGATGCTGAAGTTGAACATGAAGAGCAGGCAGGACATTTCTGGCATATTAACTACCCTGTAGTTGGTGAAGATAGATGTGTTGAAATTGCAACAACAAGACCTGAAACACTTCTTGGTGATAGCGCATTAGCTGTTAATCCTAAGGATGAAAGATATACAGATCTTGTAGGTAAGGAAGTTAAGCTTCCACTTACAGATAGAACAATTCCTATTATTGCAGATGAATATGTTGATATGGAATTTGGTACTGGTGTTGTTAAGATTACTCCAGCTCATGACCCTAACGATTTTGAAGTTGGTAAAAGACACAATTTACCAGAAATCAATATCCTTAATGATGATGCTACAATTAAGGTTGAAGGCAAATATAAGGGTATGGATAGATACGAAGCTAGAAAGGCTATGGTTGCTGATTTAGAGGCAGAGGGTCTTTTAGTTAGAGTTGAAGATCATGTACATAACGTTGGTACTCATGATAGATGTAAGACTACTGTTGAGCCTATGATTAAGCAGCAGTGGTTCGTTAAGATGGATGACCTTATTAAGCCAGCTGTTAAGGCTGTTAAGGAAGGGGACATCGAATTAATTCCAGCTTCAATGGATAAGACATTCTATAACTGGACAGATAATATTAAGGATTGGTGTATTTCAAGACAGTTATGGTGGGGTCATAGAATTCCTGCTTACTACTGTGATGAATGCGGCGAAATGGTAGTTTCTAAGGAAAAAGTTTGCACTTGTCCTAAGTGTGGTGGCAAAATGACCCAAGATCCTGATACACTTGATACATGGTTC
Organism: Lachnospira multipara LB2003; assembly: GCF_000702205.1. Classification (GTDB taxonomy): domain Bacteria; phylum Bacillota; class Clostridia; order Lachnospirales; family Lachnospiraceae; genus Lachnospira; species Lachnospira multipara_A. The sequence continues at coordinate 35,036 of NZ_JNKW01000015.1, forward strand.
TCATCAGCACTTTGGCCTTTCTCAACTCTTGGTTGGCCAGAAAAGACAGAAGAGCTTGATTATTTCTACCCTACTAACGTATTAGTTACAGGTTACGATATTATCTTCTTCTGGGTAATCAGAATGATTTTCTCAGGATATGAGCAGATGGGTAAGAAGCCATTTGATAAGGTATTATTCCACGGTCTTGTTCGTGATTCACAGGGTCGTAAGATGAGTAAGTCACTTGGTAACGGTGTTGATCCACTTGAAGTTATTGAAAAGTACGGTGCTGATGCTCTTCGTTACACACTTATTACAGGTAATGCTCCTGGTAATGATATGCGTTACTACGATGAGAGAGTTGAAGCTTCTAGAAACTTTGCTAATAAGGTTTGGAACGCATCAAGATTTATCATGATGAATGACCCAGATAATAAGGTTAAGGCAGGAGATGAAATTCCAGCTAATTTAACATCAGCTGATAAGTGGATTTTATCTAAGCTTAATAACTTAGTTACAGAAGTTACAGATAACTTAGAGAAGTATGAAATGGGTATCGCTGTTGATAAGATTAATAATTTCTTATGGGAAGAGTTCTGCGACTGGTATATTGAAATGGTTAAGCCAAGACTTTATAACGATGAAGATACAACTAAAGTTGCAGCTATCTGGACTTTAAAGAAGGTATTAATTGATGCCTTAAAGTTACTTCACCCATATATGCCATTTATTACAGAGGAAATCTTCTGCAATATTCAGGATGAAGAAGAATCTATTATGATTAGTAGCTGGCCTGTATATGATGAGAAATTTAATTTCGCTGAGGAAGAGAAGGCTATTGAGGCTATTAAGGTTGCAGTTAGAAATATCCGTAACTTAAGAGCTGAAATGAATGTTGCTCCAAGCAGAAAGGCAGCAGTTTATGTTGTATCTGAGGATGCTTGGGTTAGAGATACATTTGCAAATGCTAACGCTTTCTTTGCAACTCTTGCTTACGCTTCAGAAGTACATATTCAGGAAGATAAGACAGGAATCTCAGAGGATGCAGTATCAACAGTTATTCCAGATGCAGTAATCTACATTCCATTTGCTGAATTAGTAGATATTGATAAGGAAATCGAGAGATTATCTAAGGAAGAGAAGAAGCTTAACGGCGAAATCGCTCGTTGTAACGGTATGTTAAATAATGAGAAGTTCGTATCTAAGGCTCCAGAAAGCAAGATCAACGAAGAGAAGGAAAAGCTTGCTAAGTATAGTGCTATGCTTGAGCAGGTTAAGGAAAGATTAGATTCTCTTAGAAAGTAGAAAGGTGGATTTTTTATGGCAGATACAATGATAGCAGTACCTTATGTTTGTTTCTCAATTCTTATGAGAAGCGGTAGAATATTAGATATTGATGAGAGATTTACAGATGTATTAGGATACACAGAAGATGATATTAAGGATGGTACAATTAGTTTTAAAAATCTTGTGCCAGACGTGGAATATGAAAGTCTAATTAAGGAATTTAGAGAAGGCTTTATTGAGAAGAGATATATGTGTTATCAGCATGAATTAGTTGCAAAGGATAATAGTGTTAAGAAGGTAGTATCTTTTTATAGACTAGAGAACAAACTCCTTGATGGACATAGAGTTTTAAGAGTATCTTGCGCAATGCCTGAAAATCTTAGTGAGTAAGGAGTATTAATGAAAGACGGATTTATTAGAGTTGCAAGCATGACACCTAAAGTTACAGTAGCAGACGTTAGAGCTAATTTAGAGGAAGTTAAGGCCCTAATGAAGGAAGCTTATAAAAGGGGTGCAGCTATTGTTTCCTTTCCAGAGTTAGTATTAACTGGATATACTTGTAATGACCTATTTTTACAAAATAAGCTGATAGATGAGGCAAAAAAGGCTTTATTAGAATTAAGAGAATATTCTAATAATTTTCCAAAAACGCTTTTCTTTATTGGACTTCCTCTACAGGTAAAGTCAAAGCTTTATAACGTAGTGGCAGCAGTAAAAGATGGAAGTGTTCACGGCTTTACAACTAAAAAGCATATTCCAAATTATGGAGAGTTTTATGAAGCTAGATGGTTTAATGCCGGTCCTGATAATGGAGAGTTTATCAGTTTTGGAGAGGATTTTGTTCCTTTGTCTAATGCTTTGTGCTATAAATTTTCGAATTTCGAGGATTTAATTGTAGGTGTTGAAATCTGTGAGGATTTATGGACGGTTAATCCACCAAGTACATCTATGGTAACTGTTCAAGGAGCTTCTTTAATTGTTAATGCTTCTGCAAGTAATGAACTTATTGGTAAGGCTAACTATAGAAAGACTCTTGTATCTAGTACTTCTGCGAGACTTCTTTGTGCTTATGTTTACACAAGCGCAGGAGAGGGCGAATCTACACAAGACATTGTATTTTCTGGACATAATATTATTGCAGAAAATGGCAGTATCTTAGCAGAATCAAAGAGATTTAGCGGAGAGAGTGTCTATGCTGATATTGATATTGAGAAGCTTGTAGCAGAAAGACGTAGAATGTCTACATATAAGGCAATGGAGGATAGAACTGCTGAATTTGCAGCTACTATTGAATTAGATGAGATTAGAGATCTTGATTTAGAACTTAATAGATATTATGATAAGGCACCTTTTGTACCTTCTAATAAAGAGGAGAGGGATGCAAGATGTGAGGAAATATTAAATATCCAGTCTTATGGCTTAAAGAAGAGATTAGAACATACTCATTCTAAGTCAGCGGTTATTGGTATTTCTGGAGGTCTTGATTCTACACTTGCGCTTTTAGTTACTGTAAGAGCCTTTGATTTATTAGGTCTTGATAGAAAGGGCATTACATGTGTAACAATGCCTGGTTTTGGTACAACGGATAGAACTTATTCTAATGCAGTTTTACTAACTAAGAAGTTAGGTTGTTCTTTAAGAGAAATTAGTATTGTAGATGCAGTTAGACAACATTTTAAAGATATTAATCATGATGAGTCTGTGCATGATGTGACTTATGAGAATAGTCAGGCTAGAGAACGTACACAGCTTTTAATGGATATTGCTAATCAAACAGCAGGTTTAGTAATAGGTACAGGAGATTTATCTGAGTTAGCTCTTGGTTGGGCTACTTATAATGGCGATCATATGTCTATGTATGCTGTTAATGTATCTATACCTAAGACTTTAGTAAGACATTTGGTTAGATTTTATGCAGATACATGTAAGGAAGAGGAGTTATCTAGAGTTTTACTTGATGTACTTGATACACCAGTTTCTCCAGAACTTTTACCACCTACTAAGGATGGAGAGATTGCTCAAAAGACTGAGGACTTAGTTGGACCTTATGAATTACACGATTTCTTTTTATATCATATGTTAAGATTTGGTTTTACACCAAAGAAACTGTTTAGAATCGCTAAAATTGCCTTTAGTGAAGAAATAAGCAATAACACTTATTCGGATGCTATTATTTATAAGTGGCTTAGAACTTTTACATGGAGATTTTTTGCTCAGCAGTTTAAGCGTTCATGTTTACCAGATGGACCAAAGGTTGGTTCAGTGGCAGTTTCACCAAGGGGAGATTTAAGAATGCCAAGTGATGCAAGCTCTAGACTTTGGATGTTAGAGCTTGACGAATTAAAGGAAGAGTTAGGCATAAAATAATTATGGAGGTTTCAAAAAATGGGAAAGAAACAGGAAAGTAATGACAAGACAGGAAAGGTTATTACTAAGTATGACAAGAAGGTAGCAAAAAGAAAAGCAGAAGAAAGAAAAGCAAAGAGAGCTAGTTTTATTATTAAATTAGCAACAATTATTGTTTTAGTAGCAATAGTTTGTAGTAGCGTTATTGCCTTTTCTTTAAGATATTATCGTATTCATAACTTATTTATTAAGGTGGATAATGAAAATGTAAGTGAGATTGAATTTGATTACTATTATGGTATGACAAAGTCTACACTATTTAACACAACTCTTTATGGTGATGTTAATTATCTTTCATATTTCACATCTTATATGGGATATGATACTGATAAGAAGGATAAGAGCCAGACATATTCTGGAGACAATACATGGTATGATTATTTTGCTAATCAGACAGTAACTACAATGAAGGAATATAGAGCTCTTCTTAAGTTAGCAGATGAAGCTAACTATGAATATATTACTGCAGATGATGATTATAATGCATTTTTAGACGAATTACGTAGTGCAGCAGAGGCTAATGATATGTCAGTTAAGAAGTATGTTAAGCATATTTATGGCGATAATGCTACATTAGCTAATACTAAGGATTATGTAATGGATGTATTAAAGGCTCAAAGTTACCTTGAAGTATTAAATGATAGTATTGAAGTTACTGATGCTGAAATTGATGAATATATTGCAAATCAAAAGGCAACAGGTGATGAGAACACTGAAAACGCAGATGCACAGACAGAAGAAGTCGATAGAGATCAGGTATCTGCTACAATCAGAAGCCAGAAGTATAACGAAATTGTAGATCCAGTAATGGATTCTATAAAAGTAGATAATATTAAAAATAGAATTGTAATGTACACAGAAGCAGAAACTGAAAGTGATGCACAATAAGTATTAGTTTAAAAAGAAATCGTTAATTTGAAGGCACCCCAAGTGAGGTGCCTTCTGTTTAAATTACGAATTAGTTAATGAATGAGGTATTTGTGAAAGTTAGTGATATTTTTGATTATGAATATGCAATTTTTGACCTAGATGGTACTATTCTTGATTCTTCAGATGTGTGGAGTATGGTGGATGAAAAGTTTTTATCTAAGAGAGGAATTCCTGTAACTAATGATTATTTAGAGGAAATCAAGAAGCATAATTTTGAATCAGGTGCCATTTATACAGTTGAAAAATATGGACTTAAAGAAGATCCAAAGGATATTGAGAAAGAGTGGTTTGATGAGGCTTATAAGGCTTATAGAGATGATATTATATTAAAGCCTGGTGCATATAAATTCATAAAAGAATTAGTGAATAAAAATGTTAAGTTAGCAGTTGCCACATCTTCAGATGAGATTTTATACAAAGAGTGTTTAATAAGAAATGGAGTTTATGATTTCTTTGATGCCATTGTACAAACCAAAGAGGTTAAAAGGGGAAAACAATTCCCAGATGTTTATCTTGAAGCTGCAAGAAGAATAGGTGGAGATCCTAGAAAATGCCTGGTTTTTGAAGATCTTTATATGGCCATAAGGGCAGCTAAGACAGCTGGATTTACAACTGTTGGTGTTTATGATAAGGCCAATTTAGATGATATAGATAAAATCAAAGAAATAAGTGATTTATATATTGAAGAGTACATTTAAAATTATCATTAAATATTATCTGAATTAAAACATTGTAAATGGTTTAAAATTATATTACAATTATTTGTAGTGAAAAAAGGGAGGTATCTTATGAAGAAATTTCTAAAAGAATTCAAAGAATTCGCTCTTAAAGGAAATGTTATGGATATGGCAGTGGGTGTAATTATTGGTGCTGCTTTCGGTAACATTGTAACTGCACTAACTAAGGATTTTATAAATCCACTTATTAATTCAATTGGTGGTGCTAATTTTGGTGGTAAGATTCATCTTCCATGGACAGGCACAGGTGAGAATGCACAGTATCTTCTTTGGGGTGATTTTTTAACACAGGTTATTAACTTTGTTATTATGGCATTTTGTATTTTTGTTATGGTTAAGGCAGTTAATAAGCTTATGTCTATAGGTAAGAAGGAAGAAGTTTCAGATCCTACAGAAAAGACTTGTCCATATTGCCAAAGCAAGATTTCAATTAAGGCAACACGTTGCCCACACTGTACTTCACAGCTACAGTAATTTAACTCAGTCGGAGTGGCAATTTCTTCTAGAAATTGCCATGTAGCCTCGCGCAGATGCCAAAGGCATTCTAATGCGCGCAGGTTCCCAGTCGGAGTACAAGCTCCGACTGAGTTAAACGCTCCGCGAGGATGCACGGATTCCTCTAGATTTAGACCCGGATACAAGTTTTGCAAACATTGAGAATAGATTGCAAATGATGATTATGAACGCATCGTAAAGTTAAGGAGAAAAATAAAAAAGATAGTTACTTACTTAAGTAACTATCTTTTTTATATTGTTAACAAAAGGCCTCCCAACTTTTCATCAACGTAAACTATATATACCGTGTCACGACCTTAATTTATACACGGGAATTTATCTTTCCAACGACTTCATGATAGCACAGAGATTTAAAAAATCACTCACTACTTAGGGGGGTATTTTTTGAAATTCTCGCTTTAATTGTACTATTTGTTATACATTAAAACTATAGTAACAAATTTTGAAACTAGTATGATATACTCAACAAAAAGTTTTTTAAACGGGAAAAGATAGGTAGGAAATATGAATTTAAAGGAATTTTTAAAGGATAATAGCCTTATTATGGATGGGGCTTTTGGCACTTATTATAACAGCTTATATGATAATGATGAATTGCCAGAAATTGCCAATATTCATAATAAAGAAAGGGTTATAAATATCCATAGGGAGTATATTAGGGCAGGTGCCAAACTTATTAGAACCAATACATTTGCAAGTAATAGTGTTTCTCTAGAATGTGATTTAAATGAGCTTAAGACTAATATTGTAAATGCCATAAATCTAGCTAAAATAGCAGTAGAAAAATCAAGAAAAGAAGGATTTGCAGATACTTTTATTGCAGCATCAATTGGTCCAATTCCCTTTGAGGATTTGTCTGATAGAGAGGCAATAGAAAAGGAGTATTTGTTTATTGCTAAGACCTTTGTAGAAAATGGTGTTAAGATTTTTGATTTTGAGACTTTTGATACCCTAGAGTATATAAAAGAGACTATTGATTATTTAAAGGACTACGGGGAAATAATGCTTTCTTTTTGTGTTAATCAATATGGATATAGTAATGCCGGACTTTCAGCTAAAAAGCTTTGTATGGATGCAGCAAAGTTAGAGGGTGTTGTGGCTACTGGTTTTAATTGTGGTGTGGGTCCTGGACATTTAACAGCAATTATATCTAAGATTTTTGAAAGTGTATCTATTCCTATTATGGCTTTGCCAAATGTTGGTTACCCTTCTAATGTAAGTGGAAGAATGGTTTTTGCTAATAAAAATGTGTCATATTATGCTGATAAGATGCAGGAAATTCTAAAAGAGGGTGCTAGCATTATAGGTGGTTGTTGTGGTACTTCCCCTAAACATATTGAGGCTCTAACAAAATTAGAATTTTTTAAACCAAGAAAAATAAATAAAACTGATATAGATGATAATACAGCTACTGTATCTAATAAGTCAGCCTTTTATTATAATAAGACAAGAAAATTAATTGCTGTTGAGTTAGCGCCTCCATTTGATGGGGATGATGAGAAAATACTAGCTTCAGCTTTCGCCCTTAAGGAAAAATGCGTTGATGTTCTTACCTTTCCAGATTCACCATCAGGAAGAACAAGAACTGATTCTATTCTTATGGCAAGTAAGATAAATAGAGAGACAGGAATGTGTGTAATGCCCCATGTGTGCTGCAGAGATAAGAATGCAATTGCAATTCGTTCTCAGCTACTTGGAAGCTATATTAATGATATTAAGAATTTTCTTGTTATTACAGGAGATCCAATTCCATCAGTTGTAAGATCAAGCGTAAAATCCGTGTTTAACTTTGATTCCGTTGGCTTTATGAATATTATAAAGGATATGAATGAGAATCAATTTAAAGATAGTGCTATGGTTTACGGTGGTGCAATTAATCAGGGAAGAAGTAACTTTAACGTGGAATTACAAAGAGTTATAAAAAAGGTTGAGGCAGGAGCAACATTTTTCTTTACACAGCCAATTTTTTCTGATGAAGATGTTAATAGACTAGAAATTATAAAAAAAGAGGTGGGTAAAGAAGTAAAGATTTTAGCTGGAATTATGCCTTTTGTAAGTTTAAAAAATGCCACATTTATGAAAAATGAAATGGCAGGAATAAACGTAGGGGATAATGTGCTTCAAAGATATAGAGAAGATATGACTAAAGAAGAAGGGGAAAGAGTAGGTATAGAAATAGCTAGGGAAATGATTGATAAAACTAAGAATTTTGTTGATGGCTACTATTTTAGCTTCCCATTTAACAGGGTATATTTGCTTGACGAAATTCTAAAATAAAATGTACAAAAACGCAGTAATAGTGTGGGTTTGAGACAGCCTATAAATTGACTAATACAATTAGTTATGATATAATGTGTAAACGTTTATGAGTGAGTTTAATTCTTTCTCCCAAAAAGAACATAGTATATATAATACCCAATTATATATACATTTTTAGAGGGCAGTCTTTATCTGCTCTTATAAAAATTGCGCTTTTTTGCGTGTCGGAGGTTAAAGTTTTTATGAAGATGGATGAGACCCAGGTTAAACATTTTATAATTACCGAAAGAAGAAGGGGTACAACCATTGAAGAATTAGTATTTATTCTTCATGACAATGGAGTCCCAGATTATGAAATATCGAACTTTTTAGACCTATCAATAAGATATGTTGAAGAAGTATTAAGCGATGGTTAATATCTTTGACTTCATGATATAGTAGGCATTTATATAAAAGTGAGGTATTTATGGAAATTAAAAAAATATCTATAACATCAGAAGAATCTAAAAGCTATCACAATATTATTGGCAGATTTAAAGCATTAAATTTAGTTGACTGGATAAAGGCTTATATAGTTTCTGTTTTATACACAGTAGTTATATGCGCAGCTTTTTATTTCCTTGTGAAAGAAAGTGCTATATATATGTGGCTTTTTGTACCAGTTTGGTGTAAGATAGTGATGTTTTTGGTTCTTTTATTAATTGCAGCTATTCAGCGTTCAGGCAATAAGCAGATAGCGCAGTTACTTAACAAATATTTTATTAATGACCTTAAGGAAGAATTAATTACTGGAAAGATTCAGCTTAAGAAAGTTAAGGTTGTTAAGGATAAAATATTAGTTTACTATAGAAAAGATAATTTAGATTAAATTAGATTAAACCAAAAAGTGCGTGACATTTTCTGTCCGCACTTTTTGCGTGAAATAAAAAGAGGCATTTGTAATATGAAGATTGGTATCTTTGATTCAGGAATTGGCGGTTTATCTACCCTCCATCAAGCTATGATAACATTACCAGAGGTAGATTATTGTTTTTATGCAGATACAGATCATGTTCCTTATGGTGAAAGAACTGTAGAGGAAATAAGAGGATTTGTAGATCATGCAGTAGGATTTTTAGTGGATAAGGGATGTGAAGCAATTTGTTTAGCATGTAATACAGCTACTTCAGCAGCAATTACTATGGTTAGACAAAAATATGGCATTCCAGTAATTGGAATTGAACCTGCAGTTAAGCCCGCTATTGCCCATTGTAAGGACAAGAGAGTACTTGTAATTGCAACTCCTGTTACAGCTAAAGAGCCTAAATTACATAATCTTGTTATGAAATATGATTATGATCATAAAGTAGACATTGTTCCAATGCCTGGTTTAGTTAGACTTGCCCAAGATGGTATTTTTACAGGAGATAAGGTTTTAAATTATATACACAAAGCATTTGCAGATTTAAATTTATCTGATTATTCAGAATTGGTGCTAGGTTGCACACATTTTAATTATTTTAAAGATACATTTGCTAAGATTTTTCCTGATGATGTGGAAATTATAGATGGTAACTTAGGGGTTGCTAAGAATCTAAGGAATACAATTATTAATACAGGTCTTATAACTGAAGAGGAACTTAAAGGAAGAGGCAGCGTTACGTATTATTATTCAGATCGTAAGATCGAAGATAAAGATGAATTAGAGTACATTAAAGCACTTCACCAAAGATTAGAATTAATGCTAAAGTTATAAGAAAAGGATATTTAATATGAGATTTAGGGTTCCATTTTATTATAATGATTTTCATTGCATAACAGATAAATGTAATGATAATTGTTGCGTAGGTGGATGGGAGATAGGTATTGATAAAGAGACATATGATAAATATATGAATCTTGAAGGAGAATTAGGAGAGGCTATAAGAAATAGCATTACTAAGAATGAAGATGGAGATTATTGTTTTAAATTAAACAACGGACAATGTCCACATTTGCTTGATTCTGGATTATGTAGAGTTCATAGTGAACTAGGAGAAGATCATTTAGGTGTGGTTTGCTCACAGTTCCCAAGATATACAGAATATTTTGGAAATATTAAAGAGACAGGTATTGGTCTTGCTTGTGAAGAAGCTGCAAGAATTATTCTTTCTGCAACTGATGATTTTTCTTTAGTTACTAGTGAAATTGAGGAAGAGCCTGTGGAAGATAGTGAATATGATGAGACTTATGCTAATGCAATTTTTAATGCTAGAGATAAGATAATGCATATTCTTGATATGAAGGAGCTATCTATTCATGAAAGGCTTGCAATTATTCTAGAATTATCAGATAGAATGCAGCAGTTTATTAATGACGATGACTACGAAGGTTTAGAAGAGTCAATTAAATGTTTTGATAAGGGCGATATTGAGAGCTTATTATTATCAATTAATACAATTTATGAAGATGGTGGATATGATTCATTAACACAGACAGAGGGCATTAGAAATATTATTTATGCCTATGAAGATATGGAAGTGTTAAATGATGAATGGGAGAAAGACATTCAGGATGTTGTCTTTAAATTCCATGAAAGTCTTTCAGAAGATGAATACTTTATATATGATACAAGTTTCTTCTCACATTTAAAGGGAAGAATGGATGAATATAAAAATCTTTTGGAATATTTTGTCTTTAGATATTTTGCTAAGGCAATTTATGATCACGATGTATTAAGTAAGGCTAAGATGCTTGTTACTCATTTCTTTATTATCAAGGAAATGGACATGGCTAAATGGATTGATAAGGGAAGAAATTTCACATTCCAGGATCAATTAGATGTAATTCATGTCTTCTCAAGACAGGTTGAATATTCAGAAGATAATATGGAAATATTATATGATGCATATATTTTTGATGAGATTTTTACTAAGGAGAACCTTATGGGTCTTCTATGGATTGATAGAATTTCATTGTAATTAATAATTAATAATAAATAATAAATGGCTCTCACATATTATGTGAGTGCCATTTTTAATGTGCGCCTTGCGGCGCACGTTTCTAATGGGTGAAAGTCCCTAATCCGCCCTAGTAGTGGGAAGGATACAGCCAAGACCAAGGGTGTC
>NZ_JNKW01000016.1 GCF_000702205.1 Lachnospira multipara LB2003
CGATGGACACCTTTGTCCTTGGCTGTATCCTTCCCACTACTAGGGCGGATTAGGGACTTTCACCCATTAGAAAACGTGCGCCGCAAGGCGCACTGCAAAAAAACACCAGATTCAAAAATGAATCTGGTGTAAATTAATATAAATTATATATGATTATGCTCTTGAAAGATATTCGCCTGTACGTGTATCAATCTTGATTGTATCACCCTGGTTAACGAATAATGGAACATTAATCTTAGCGCCTGTTTCAAGGATAGCTGGCTTTGTAGCACCTGTAGCTGTATCACCCTTAACGCCTGGTTCTGATTCTGTAATTAAAAGCTCAACTGTAATAGGTGGCTCAATTGAGAATACATTACCTTCATGTGAACATAGCTTAACTAATTCATTCTCCTTAACGAACTTAAGTGAATCACCAACATTCTCCTTAGATAAAGCGATCTGATCATATGTTTCTGTATTCATGAAGTAGAATAAATCTCCATCAGCGTAAAGATACTGATATTCCTTCTTCTCGATATGAGCTAAATCAAATTTTTCTGTTGGTCTGAAAGACTTTTCAACAACACCACCAGAAACGATATTCTTTAACTTTGTTCTAACAAAAGCTGCGCCCTTACCTGGCTTTACATGCTGGAATTCAATAATCTGCCAAATGTTTCCATCCATCTGAATTGTAATACCATTCTTAAAATCACCTGCTGTAACCATGCTTGGTAAACCTCCTAAATAAAATCAATCATATTATCTGTTAAAAATAATCTATAAATCTTAGAAAAGATTTCCCCTCCTAAGATACGCAATAACCTTATTAATTTTATACTAATAGTCGGCATTTGGCAACTATTTTTTCTTAACCAAATCCACAATAGCCTCTAGAGCTAACAAATATCCATTTAATCCAAGACCAACAATTTGACCAACACATGTTGGTGCTGTTACGCTTGTATGTCTAAATTCTTCTCTTTTATGAATATTAGAAATATGCACTTCTATCTTAGGAATCTGCTCAACTGATGATAGAGCATCTCTAATTGCATATGAGTAATGTGTATAAGCTCCAGGATTTATTACTATTCCATCAACCTTCTCATAGAAAGCCTCCTGAATCTTATCTATTATTTCTCCTTCATGATTTGACTGAAAAACTTCCACATCAATGCCTAAATTCTGTGCTTTATTTTCAATCATAGATACTAAAGAATCGTAGTTATTCTCGCCATAAATACCTTTTTCTCTTATTCCTAAAAAATTAATATTAGGTCCATTAATTACTAAAATCTTCATTAATTTATCACCTTTCAATCTCTTTATACATTCTATCCATATTGCCATCATTAGTATTTACAATAACTGTAGCCGCTGTTCTATAGATATCTTCTCTTCTTGCCATTAAATCATCTATTTTATCGCTTAAATTAGAGCCTTTAAGTAAAGGTCTATTAGTATCATTAGCTAATCGTTTCATTAGTTCAGCCTTTGAAGTTTCAAGATAAACTACTTTTCCCATAGATTTTAAAATCCTAACATTCTCCTCTTTAACAGCTAAGCCGCCACCAACAGAAATTACTGTATTGTTAAGACTTTTACTTAATTCCTTAATAGTGCTTGTCTCAAGGTCTCTAAAGTATTTTTCTCCATCCTTTTCAAAAATCTCATTAATAGTTCTATGCTCTTTCTTTTCTATTAATTCGTCTGTATCTATAAAATCCATATTTTTATTTTTGCTAATCCATTTACCAAAAGTTGTCTTACCACTTCCCATAAATCCTATAAGAATAATATTTCCTGCCATGTTAGCCTGCATTTTTTCATAAATGAATTGACTACTGCTTTGTGAAATTTGGCTCCCAGACCACAATTCATAGGCGCATATAGCTTGATATAGAAGCATTTTTAATCCGTTGTAGCTTTTAACTCCTGCCCTATTACAAGCCTTCATAAAGGCGGTATTAGCTGGGTTATAAATTATATCAACTCCTACTTCTAGCTTCTTATAAAAGGCTTCATCACTAATAATTACATCTTCTACATTAGGATATAAGCCAACACTTGAGCACTGAATACATATGCAATCATCCTCATCAATCTTAGTATAATCACTAAGCTTAAGAGCTTTAACCAGATCCTTTTTAAAATAACTATTAACTGCCTCTTTTATGGACTCTGCCTTATTAATTGTACGATTTAATACATAAACTTTCTTAGCATTTCTACTAGCACATAAAAAAGCTATAGCTCTTGCAGCTCCTCCTGCTCCAAGAATTATACATGTCCTATTAGATAATGTTATCCCTTCATCCATTAACTCTCTTTCAAGTCCTAGGATATCTGTATTATATCCTTTAAATCCATCATCAGTTCTAACCAAGGTATTTACTGCCCCTATAGCCTTTGCTAATGGATCAATACTAGTAAGATAGTCAATTACCTCTGATTTGTAAGGTACCGTTACATTTAAACCTAATACATTTAATGCATAGGCTCCCCTAATAGCATCAGCCACACCATTTTTTTCTACCTTAAAAGTTGTATAAACATAGTCATCCTCATTAAGACTAGCCAAGGTATTGTGAATTAGTGGCGATATTGAATGCTCCACCGGGTTTCCTATAAGTCCTAAAACTCTAGTTGTTCCCTTTACTTCTTTCATTTTCCTTCTTCCTTTTAAACCTTTTGTAAGACCTAAGAACAATCCATTCAAGTCTTCTTTTTAATACTATCTGAATCTCTTCATGCTTTGCAATAGGTTTTACTAAAATCGAATAAATACCTGCTCTATTGGCTCCCCAAACATCTGTAAAAATCTGATCTCCTACAAAAAATGTCTCATTAGTCTTAGTCTTCATAATGCTCATTGCTTTGTAATAATTTTTTGGATTAGGCTTTCCTGCCTTACTTACATATTTAGAGTCTGCAGCAATAGCTAGTGGCCTTACTCTTTCCTCATCATTATTAGAAATAATACATGTTTCAAATCCAATCTCATGTAATCTCTTAAATAAATTTTTGCATCTTTCATCAACTGGTGCATCATGTTCTACCAAGGTATTATCTATATCAAAGATAATGCCTCTATAACCTGCGTTATAGAGGCCCTCATAATCTATTTTGTAAGCAGAATCAATATACACATCTGGAAAAAACCTTTTTAACATAAAAACTCCTTGTATTACTTTGTTTGCTTACTTTAAAATCTTCTTAATCTCATCCATAAATGTATTAACATCCTTGAATTCTCGATATACTGACGCAAATCTAACGTAAGCAACCTCATCTGTATCTTTTAATTTATCCATTACAATTTCGCCAATTGTATTAGTTGAGATTTCTTTCTCACCCATATTAAATATTGTATTTTCAATTTCGTCAACCATGGAATTTATCTTAGACATTGAAACAGGTCTTTTATGACACGATCTAACTATACCTGCAACAATTTTTTCTCTATCATAAGGTTCTCTATTGTTGTCCTTTTTTATAACAATTAAGGGAAGGGTCTCAACCTTCTCATAGGTTGTAAATCTCTTGCCACAGACCTCACACTGACGACGTCTTCTAATTGAGCTATCATCTGTTGGTCTTGAATCAATTACTTTAGTATTGTCATTACCACAATAAGGACACTTCATATTTAACACCTCCAAGCCCTTTTATTAAATTAATTATAAATAAAATTAGAATTTTCGTCAAACTTTTTGTCCAAAAAAATGTATATTTTATACAAAAAACTATACACTTAACATTATTAGTTTTGTTAAAAAATTAACCTTGTGCTATTGAAAAAAAGCTGTTGTTGAATTAAAATTACAATAGATTGTTTTTATCCGTGACTTAATTACAATGGGGTTTTTATTTTCATGGGTACAATACTGCATTATTATTGGAGGAACACTATGAGTAAAAAATATGTAGCATATGTTGGAACATACACACAAGAAAAAAGTAAAGGCATTCATATATATGACTTAGATGTTGATAATGGACGCATTGAAGAAAGAGATGAAATCGAAATTGATAATCCATCTTATGTTACTACATCAAGTGATAAAAAATTCTTATATTCAATTTGTGACCAAGGTGTAACTTCTTTCAAGATCTTAGAAGATGGCTCACTAAAGAAGCTAAATACTGCTTCTATTAACGGCATGAGAGGATGTTGCATAGTTGTTACTAAGGACAATAAATTCCTTATTGTTTCTGGTTACCATGATGGTAAGATTACAGTTCTTAAGATTAAGGCTGATGGCTCTATTGGTGCCATTGCTGATGAAGTATTTCATAAGGGTATGGGTAGCATTGCAGAACGTAATTCTAGACCACATATTAGCTCTTTATCATTTACTCCTGATGAAGATTTATTATGTGCTTGTGATTTAGGTATTGATCAGATTAAATTATATGAATTCAATCATAAAACTGGTAAAATTAAGCTCTATGATATTATTCGTTCTCAACAAGAATCTGCACCTCGTCAGATTTTATTTAGTGAAGATGGTCGATTTGCTTATGTTGTATGTGAACTTAAAAATTATATTAATGTTTATTCATACGACAAGAATTCAGATAAGAACAGATTTGAATTAATCCAGAATATCTTTACAGTACGTAAGGATCACAAATCTAACAGTGCAGCAGCTTATATTAAATTTACTAATTCTGGTAAGAATTTACTTTGCTCTAATGCAGGTGATGACACACTTACTGTATACAGCGTAGATAAAAGATCTGGTAAATTATCAGCTCTTAACTCTCTTCCTGTAAGTGGTGAATATCCTAAATATGTTAATGTCTTCCCTGATGACAAGCATGTATTATGTATGAATAACGAGAATAACACAATTACTATTTTTACAGTTCACTATGATAAAGGTCTTATTGTTATGAATGGCAAACCAATTAAGGTTTCTCGTCCTAACAATATGGAAATCGTTGCACTAGACTAAGAATAACTAGCAAGAATACTTAACTACAACTATAAGAATCAAAGTTCCCCTATGGGAATTTTGATTCTTTTTTGTATTTTTTTTAAATTTTGATTGATTATTGTAAAAATTAATAGTAGAATATTGAAGATTAAGAAATCAATAACACTATAATAACTTTTGGAGGCAATATGAAACATTTACTTAGTCCGCTAGATTTAAGTTTAGAAGAACTTGATAACTTACTTGATTTAGCTAGAGATATTTCTCACAACCCAGATAAGTATTCTAAACGTTGTGAAGGCAAAAAATTAGCAACTCTTTTCTATGAACCTAGTACAAGAACCCGATTAAGTTTTGAAGCTGCGATGCTTAACTTAGGAGGGTCTGTATTAGGTTTTTCTTCTGCCAATTCCTCATCGGCATCTAAAGGCGAAAGTGTTGCAGATACAATTAGAGTAATTTCTTGTTATGCAGATATAGCTGCTATGAGACATCCAAAGGAAGGTGCACCGATGGTTGCTGCTTCTGTTTCTAGAATTCCTGTTATTAATGCAGGTGATGGTGGTCATCAGCATCCTACACAAACTCTTACAGATTTAATGACAATTAGAGAACTTGGTGGTTCCTTAAACAATTTCACTATTGGCCTTTGTGGCGATCTTAAATTTGGACGTACTGTTCATTCACTTATTAGTTCATTGGTTAGATATTCTAACATCAAATTCGTTCTTATTTCTCCTAAAGAACTTAGAATTCCAGATTATATTAGAGATGATGTTTTAAAAGCAAATAACTGTGATTTCGTTGAAGTTGAAAGCTTAGATGAAGTTATGCCAGAACTTGACTTCTTATATATGACAAGAGTTCAAAGAGAAAGATTCTTCTCTGAAGATGAATACTTAAGAATGAAAGGTTTCTATGTACTTGATAAGGCTAAGATGGCTATGGCTAAGGAAAGCATGTATGTATTACACCCACTTCCAAGAGTTAACGAAATCTCAGTAGAAGTTGATGATGATCCAAGAGCTGCATACTTTAAACAGGCAAAATACGGTGTATATGTAAGAATGGCTCTTATCCTTACACTTCTAGGACTTGACAAGTAAAATTTACACACATATATAAGCTAAATATATCAATTAATAGGTAAAGAATAAGACATTAGCTAATGTAGTCGGGTTTTAGCACAATCTTATGCTTTTACTTACACAAAAAGGAGATCATTATGTTAAACGTTGGACAGTTAAACGAAGGTTTCGTTCTTGACCACATTGAAGCTGGTAAAGCAATGGAAATCTATAATAAATTAGGACTTGGCTTACTTGATTGTCAGGTTGCCATTATTAAAAATGCTCGTTCTAATAAAATGGGTAAAAAAGATATTATTAAGATTGAGGGTGGCCTTGATTTAGTTGATCTTGATGCCTTAGGCTTTATTGATCACTCTATAACAGTTAATGTTATAAAGGATGGAGAAATCGTTGAAAAGAAGACTCTTTCTCTTCCTAAGGAAATTACTAACATAATCTTTTGTAATAATCCACGTTGTATTACATCAATTGAACAGGGATTAAAGCATGTATTTTTCTTAGCTGATGAAGAAAAGCAGGTTTATAGATGCAAGTATTGTGAAGAAAAATATAATAGATAAAAAACAAAAAGCACCTCTACGAGGTGCTTTTTATATATTATTAAGAGCAAAACTATAAGCCGGGTTATGTCGAATTACTTCGTGATGATCATCTATCTAGTCCTACTGTTACCAATAGGCTCAAGCGACCTACCTAAAACACGTCGGGCAAACGTATTGTTTTTACTCGGTCTTGCTTCGGATGGGGTTTACATAGCCAATGTTGTTACCAACAAAGCGGTGGTCTCTTAAGCCACCTTTCCACCCTTACCATTGCTGGCGGTATATTTCTGTTGCACTAGCCTTGGAGTCGCCTCCACCGGACGTTATCCGGCATCCTGCCCTATGAAGCCCGGACTTTCCTCACCTACTCCCTTTCGAGATTGTAGCCGCGATCATCTGTCTTACTCCATAATAAATCTTAAATTATCTCTTACGCTCCTTATGGAAGCTCTCGCATTAGAATTGCCCTTGGCAATCTGCTCGAGCCTACATGGCAACTGCTTCGCAGTTGTCACAACTATTAAGAAACGCACTTAGATTCATAAACTAACTGGTATACATCAATCTTAAATTGATCTTCACTTGTAATACCAATGAATCTACAACCATAAGTTGTCTCTGGTTCGCCTAAATTCTCCATACGTACAATTTCGATAATAGCCTCAAAGCATTCTTTATTATCTAATGTAATAATTGTATCGTGGTAAGTATTTAGCTTAAAGTTCCTGTCTGACTTAAACGCTATTCCATCTCTAGAGATATTAAGTGTATTAACAGCAACTGCTCTACCAGAAATTCCTGTAACAAAATTGTCCCCTAATTGTTTCAATGAAATAACCACGTCGATGTCAGTCCTCTTAGACTTTCTTCTCTCAACCATCTACGTTACCTCCATATTGTCCTCTCTACTTTATATTATTTTAACATTGAAAAGAAATTTAAACAATACAAATTTATGTACTTTTGTTATTTAAAATATAATTTATTAGTTTATTTCATTATCTGTGATAAACATTGCATCACCAAAACTAAAGAATCTATATTTTTCTTTAACAGCTTCCTTATATGCATTAAGAATATTCTCTCTGCCTGCAAGAGCTGATACAAGCATAACTAAAGTTGATTCTGGTAAATGGAAGTTAGTTATAAGACAATCTACTGTCTTAAATTTATATCCAGGATAAATAAAAATATCTGTCCATCCTGTCTTAGCTGGTACATTACCATCTTCATCTGCTACCGATTCAATTGTTCTTGTAGAAGTTGTACCAACACAAATAATACGACCACCGTTTTTTCTAGTCTCATTAATTGTATTAGCTGCTTCTTCGCTTACCATATAGAATTCAGAATGCATATGGTGTTCTTGAATATTCTCAACCTTAACCGGTCTAAATGTACCTAAACCTACATGAAGAGTTACCCTTGCTATCTTAACACCCTTTTGTTCAATAGCTTCTAATAATTCCTTAGTAAAATGTAATCCTGCTGTAGGTGCTGCAGCTGAGCCTTTATGTGTTGCATAAACTGTCTGATATCTATCCTTATCTTCAAGCTTATGTGTAATATATGGTGGAAGTGGCATCTGTCCTAATTCATCAAGAATCTCTTCAAAAATACCATCATACTCGAATTGAATTATTCTGTTGCCATCATCAACAATATCTTTAACTTCAGCAACAAGCTTACCATCACCAAAGCTGATTCTAGCCCCAACCTTAGCTTTTTTACCAGGCTTTACAAGAACTTCCCATGTATCCTTTAAATCCTCTTTACGCTTAAGTAAGAGTACTTCAATACCTGCTCCTGTGCCTTCCTTCTCGCCATAAAGTCTTGCTGGAATAACCTTAGTATCATTAATTACAAGACAATCACCAGGATTAAGATAATCAATAATATCCCTAAAAATCTTATGTTCTAACTTACCTGTTTCTTTATTAAGAACCATAAGTCTTGAAGATGATCTGTCTGAAAGCGGATCCTGTGCAATTAACTCCTCTGGTAAATCATAATCAAAATCATGTAAATCCATAAAACACCTTTAAACATAACCAACGCGGTTATGCCCTTTCTTAGTCAAAAACTAACTTCGGGAAGTTAATTGTTGCAATTACTTTGTAATTGCAATGCAGCCTTGCGTGGCCGAAGGCACTATAATCGCAAGGTTCAAAATACTCCCCGAAGTTAATATATTATATCTATTTCTTACAGAAATCAAGCTAATATTTAATTAAGCTCTAAGTTCTACACCTAAATTGCTTAAATCTGCTAAGATTTTTTCCATAACTGGTGTAATATCCTTGTCTTCAAGGGTTCTGTCATTAGCTCTAAATGAAATAGAATATGCTACTGACTTGAATCCTTCCTTAATCTGGCTACCTTCATAGATATCAAATAAATTGTAATTCTCTACTAACTTGCCGCCACGCTTAGCAATAATAGCTTCAACATCACCAACTGGCATAGACTTTGGCATTACCATACTTAAATCTCTTGTTACAGCTGGGAATTTAGCAATTCCAGTGTATTTAATATCGAAGTTTGCAAGTTCTGTAACAACAGGCATATCTAATACTGCAACATATGCTCTATCACCAATTCCATAATTATTTAATACTGTAGGATGAACCTCACCTAAATAACCAAGAACCTTACCATCTAAACTAATTTCAGCCTGTCTACCTGGATGTAAGAAATTCTTCTTAGCATCAGCATTATATGTTAACTTATCATCAATACCAATTTCGCTTAAGAATTCTTCAACAACACCCTTCATAGAGAAGAAATCAACGTTACCAAATGAACCAAGTGTAAACTGTACTCTTTCATCTGGAAGATCATTCTCTGTTGGAAGATAAATCTTAGCAAGTTCAAATAACTTAACGTCCTTATTACGTCTGTTATAGTTAGTTGAAAGGCTATTAAGCATACCATTTAGTGGAAGTGTTCTCATAATTGAGAAATCTTCTCCTAAAGGATTAGAAATTACGATTGTCTTACGTAATACATCATCCTTATCAAGCATTAATTTATCAAATACCTTAGGACTTTCAAATGAATATGTCATAGCTTCTGAGAAACCTGCAAACTTAGCGATTCTTGCAGCTTCTAATTCAACTTCCTGCTTAAATGAAATCTTACCCATAGTTGTTGCACCATGAGGAAGTGTTGTAGGAATGTTGTCATAACCAAAGAATCTAGCAACTTCTTCAGCAATATCAGCATTTCTAAGTAAATCCTGTCTAAATGTAGGAATAATAAGTTCATTGCTGTCCTTATCATATTCAATTTCAAGTCTCTTAAAATATGTCATCATGTCATCAACTGACACATCAGTACCAAGTAAAGCATTGATTTTTTCTGGTTCAAATGCAATTCTCTTTCTTTCTACCTTCTCTGGGTAAATATCAATTGCACCACCAACTACAACACCAGCACCAAGCTCTTCAATAAGCTGGCAAGCTCTATCCATTGCTGCCATAGCATTCTCTGGATCAAGACCCTTCTCAAACTTACCAGAAGCATCAGTACGAAGACCTACTCTCTTAGCTGACTTTCTAATATTAGTTCCATCAAATGTAGCAGCCTCAAAAAGCATTGTCTTAACATCATCAGTAATCATTGAGTTCTCTCCACCCATAATACCAGCAATGCCAATAGACTTCTTGCCATCATTAATCATAAGAACTTCTGAATCAAGATTTCTTTCCTGACCATCTAAAGTAACAAACTTTTCTCCATCCTTAGCTCTTGCAACAACTATCTTTCTATCTTCAATAGTATCAAGATCATATGCATGCATTGGCTGACCATATTCTTCCATAACGTAGTTTGTAATATCTACGATATTATTAATAGGTCTAATTCCAGCTGTCATAAGTCTCTGTCTCATCCACTCTGGTGATGGAGCAATCTTAATATCCTTTACAACTCTAGCTGTATAACGCTTGCAAAGATCATTATCCTTAACTTCAACCTTAATATAATCGTTAACGTCCTCATGGTTACCAGTCTTAGTAACAACAGGAGCCTTAAATTCCTTCTTAAATGTAGCTGCTGCTTCTCTTGCAATACCAATTACACTATAACAATCTACTCTGTTATTAGTAATTTCATATTCGTAAACAACATCGTTAAGACCAAGGTAATCAATAGCTGATGAACCTACAACAGCATCATCACCTAAAATATAAATACCTTCTGAGTCAGCTGTTGGATAGAATTCTGATGATACACCAAGTTCTTCCATAGAACACATCATACCAAATGATTCAACGCCACGAAGCTTACCCTTCTTAATCTTAATACCATTCTCTGGTAATGGACCGCCATCGTGTCCACCTGCAACCTTACCGCCATCAAGTACTACTGGTACTTTCTGACCTGAGCTACCAACCTTAATATTAGGTGCACCAGTTACAATCTGTACTGTTTCACTACCTACATTAACCTGGCAAACTACTAATTTATTAGCATCTGGATGAGCCTCTACTGACTCAATCTGACCTACTACGATTTTTTCTAAGTTCTTATTATATCTTTCAAATCCCTCAACCTTAGTTCCTGAAAGTGTCATAGCATCACGGAATTCCTGATCAGTGCACTCAAGGCCTGGGACCATAGCTTTAATCCAATTTAAAGATGTATTCATGATTTAATCTCCCTTTTAGTTGCTTAAAATAGAAGCTCTCGCATTAGAATTGCCTTAGCAATCTGCTCGAGCCTACATGGCAACTGCTTCGCAGTTGTCACAACTCTTAAAATTGCTTTAAGAATCTTTCATCGTTCTCATATAAAAGTCTCATATCATCGATTTCGTACTTAAGAAGTGCGATTCTCTCTAAGCCGATACCGAAGGCGAAACCTGTGTATTTATCTTTATCAATACCACTCATTTCAAATACATGAGGATGAATCATACCGCAACCAAGGATTTCAATCCAGCCTTCACCCTTACACATACGACATCCCTTACCACCGCACTTAAAGCAGCTAACATCCATTTCAGCACTTGGTTCTGTAAATGGGAAGTGATGTGGTCTAAATTTAACTTTTGTTTCTGGTCCAAAGAGCTGCTTAGCAAATTCAGCTAATGTACCCTTAAGATCTGCGAATGTAATATTCTCATCAATTACCATACCCTCTACCTGATGGAAACATGGTGAATGAGTTGCATCTACTTCATCTGCTCTGTAAACTCTACCAGGACTAATCATCTTAATTGGAAGTTTACCTCTTTCCATTTCACGAACCTGAACTGAAGAAGTCTGTGTTCTAAGTAAAATCTTATCATCAATATAGAATGTATCCTGCTCATCCTTTGCTGGATGGTTAGCTGGAATGTTAAGTGCCTCGAAGTTATAATAATCATATTCAACTTCTGGGCCTTCAACTACTTCATAACCCATACCAATAAAGATCTTCTTAACTTCCTCTAGAGCTAATGTGTTAGGATGACTATGTCCAACATTATTCTTCTTAGCTGGAAGTGTAACATCAATAACCTCTGACTTTAATTTAGCTTCAAGAGCCTTGCTAGCTAAATTCTTCTTAGCATCCTCTAAAACTTCTTCAATTGCTGCTCTTGTTTCATTAACAATCTGACCAACCTTAGGTCTATCTTCTGGGGCAATATCCTTCATTCCCTTAAGTATTTCTGTAAGTTCACCCTTCTTACCTAAAAAGGCTACTCTGATATCATTTAATTTATCAAGAGAATCAGCTTCATTAATCTTAGCAAGCGCATTCTCTTTAAGCTTAACTAGTCTCTCGTTCATAATTACTCCTAAATTTAACGTAGTAGTGTTTACTGACCCTCTCCAAGGTCCAAAAAAACAATTCTTATTTTAACACAACTCCTAATTTTTTCAATAATATATCACTTTAAATTGTGACAACTACGCATTAGCACTTAAACTCTTCTCAAAATTTTCCACAACCTTTAGGGCTTCCTTTGCATATTCTGGATTTCTCTTGGTTATGTTCTTTATATTTACCTTAGCTTCCTTTACTCTCTTGTCGTTATATTCAATTTGAGTACGAAGCTTTTGTCTTCTAACACTTAATTTATGCCTTATTTCAACCATTTCTTTGGCATTTAATATGGCTCTTGCCTGGGATAACCATATATGAGAGTCATATAAATCCAATTTATCAAGAAGTTCCACCAATTCTTTTTCTGCTGCCGAAAGGGCTGCTGTCATTTCTACTAAATGCCTTTGCTCTTGTCTCATTATATTAAACAGCTTAAATTTCTCAGCTAATTCATATGAACTTGATACATCATATTTGCTATACTGATAATCAAGAGTATTTGCTGCATTAATGTATTTTATCTTAACCTTATTTAGAAGGGTTGTGGCTTTATTAATCTTATTTTCAACCACATAAACTTCTCTTTCTGTCTTTCTAAGTAGGTAAAAAAGACTTAATGCTATCATAGCAGCAACTGCTGTAATTGTTACAAAAAGCATAGAATTAGCATCGTCCTCTAGTCGAATCATTGCAAAAATAAATGCAATAAATATTACAGCCATACAAATTATGGATGTGATTGAAAAACTTCTGATATTGATTTGTCGCTTTACAAGATTTCTTGCTTCATCCTTTAAACCAAGTCTTTCTCCTTCAAGCATTCTCATATCTCTTTTTACATTCTCATAATAATCTTCCTGGCTTCTAATATCATCAATAGCTTCAGGAATTTCTTTTTCAAGATTTTCCATACGTCTAAAGACATCCATTGGGAGCTGGTTTCCCATTCCTCTGCTTATTCTTCTATCAGTTGTAAGATTTTCCACTCTTTCTGCTGCATTTTCCACCTTAAGCCTTAGATTAGTTGGTGCCTCATCTATTTTTTTAGTATCCTCATAATACCTGGCAACAGTTTCATATTCCATCTTAGCCCTCTCCATAAATGTAGATGCTTCTTCCATTATTTCGCACTGGCTCTTTACATACATTTCCATATCCGATGGCATGAACTTATCAGTATTAACCTTATCTAATTCCTTAGGTTTTTTGGTAACATCTGGCAAATCTATTTCAAGCTTATCAACCTCTAAATCTACCTTACTGCTATCTATCTTTCTTAAAAGTTCCTTTTCTTCATCTTTCTTTGCATCAGTTAATAGATTATCTTCTTGATTAAAATCTATTCTTTTCTTTCCGTTCTTAATAAATAAAGAATCCTTACCTTCTACTAATTGTTCCTCTATTTCCTTTTCCTTAGTCTCTTCTGATTTAACTTTTTTCTCTGACATCTTCTCAACTGTCTTAATCAGGTTTTGAGCCTGTACACTATTAAGAAGCCTATCGTATTTTTCCTCTTCCTTTGAAAGAGTCTTCTTATTGACAATATTTTTTTCACGACCTGTTACGTCGCTATCTTTAGCTATTTTTTCTCCATTTTTATCAATATCAAAGCCTACAAAAAGTTTATCCATGGAAAGATTTGCTAAATTATCCTCAAAATCCTTTTCATCGCCCTCCTCTTTTAAAGGCTCATCTTCATAAACAAGATCTTCAAGATTATCCAAATCATATTCTTCATCCATGCTTTTCTTTATAAATTTAAAAATCCCCATATGCCCTCCAATTAATCACTAGAAGTAGCTACTACATACTCACTTTTCCATTTATTCAAAATGTCGGATATTTTCATATTAAATTCTGAAATCTTACCTTCTTCTCTTAATTTAAAAGCATCCTCAATTTCCTTAAAATCATCAGTAAATCTGGCATTATCCATAAGAGTCTCAAGTTCACTTCTTACCACATATTCATCTTCATTTATGTCCATATTTTCCACATTACTGTGTGACTGTAACATATTCTGACATGCAATAAGCATTCGCTTTGTTTCCTCATGCTGACTATATTTATAACTCTCCTTGAAATAAATAATGGCATTCTCATATAAAAACATCTTGGCATAAGAAACACCTAAGTTATGTAAAACTTTTCCATAAAAAATCGGTCCAAAATCTTCTAAAGAATATTTTTCTAATATCTTTAAATAGCACTTAATTGCGCTATAGTAACATTCATTAGATAGAAATGTATCTCCCATTTTCTTAAGTCTTTCATATGGAAATTGTTTACTTAATGTGTTTAATATTTGTCGTATTTTTTCAATTTCTTCAAGACTATAATAATCCACTGATTTAAGTATAGTTACTAGAATTTCTGCTAATCCAGCTTCATTTTCTTTCAAGTAAGAAAGTCTATTGGCAAGATTTTTCTCTCCTAATTCCTTCTCTATAAAAGCTATCATTTCTTCATCAATAAAATCGTTATCTATTAAATATATATTGTTGTAAATGTAGTAACACAACTCCTGGCTTGTAAAAATTCGTATCCCTGTACTTTTAATGTGATAGGGATTAGTTGCCATCTTGCCCCTACATAATATTAGTCCGCTCATAAACTACCTCTTATATTGCAAAATCTAGATCTTTATATATGACTTTTCCAGATGATCTATAAAAATCTCCAAATCCCAAATCTTTAACTACAATTTGGCATCTACTATTTGAGAAAAACTTTATATTAAGTGATATTCTTGTAGTTTTTCCCTCCCTTAGCGGAAAATCAGAAAGATCAATAACTTCGTCATCAAATCTATTATCCGCTGTTAGAATTTTTAGATTAATCTGTCTTATATCATCTAATATAAAATCAACAGTTCTCTCTGCCATAAACCAGTTAGAACCTGGCTTTACAAGTCTAAACCTCTTATCCTTACCAAACTCTTTAATATCTAGTTCTATTCCAACCATTATTCTTTCCTTAGAAAGCAATACAGTATTATCGAAGACTTTCGGTTTTAAGTTCTCAAGGGCGCAATAACAAGCCCCCTTTGTATATAAGTTTTGACCTATAAATGCCTTCTTTCTACAAACAATTTGTTTTGTAAACTTCTGTGGTAGATTATTTACATTAAAGCCCTTGCCAGTTAAATAAATAGCAGATATAGCTCTTTTTTCCAAAAAATCATTTAAGGTTTGACAAAGTTCTTCATCTATATCATCTAGAGTTTTTTCACCATAAATAACCGAATCAAATTCTGGAGAATTAAAATGCTTACGCTCTTCAATAATATAGTCTATATTATGTACTCTCTTAGACATTAATCTACACATTTCTATGCCATCTTCTCTAAAGTCCATAAGACCTACACCGCCAAGATATAGCTCCTTTTTTTGAAGATATGCATAATATGCAAAGCTTTCTGCATCTGAAATAACTTCCCACTTATATGAGTCTAAATCTAAATTAGAAAGAGCAATTTTTATTGCCTCAAGTGTTTCAATCTTATAATCATGAACGCAGACGCTTATACTATCAACCTTTGATATATCTGTTTTTATTCTTACACTTTCTACTATATCCTTAAAAGTCTCTGTTAAGGTCTTATATGTATTAGGTGCAAACTCATCCTTTTCTTCTATCATTTCTTTTAAAGTACAGCCAAAAAAAGTTTCTTGCCTGTCATCATATTCCATTTGAATAACATCCTCATAGGAATAATCATAATAACTAACCATGGCGCTATCTTCTCTTAAATCAACGCCTATAATTAATCCTGTATTTGTTTCATTATTTACTAAACTATCCATATTTTAGTCCCTTCGCATGCTAAAAGTTGAATCTACAACATACTTTTCGACACAATACCCGCTCATTACTTCCCTAAGGGTCATATAATCCTTAAGATTAGCACTTGCAAAGCAATCATTTAATTCATCATATCTACCTCTGTTAGATGAATTCATTAGGTCATCAAAGTCCATTGCATTTTCTTGTGTTTTATATGGATTCTTACCATCATCAACTATATAATAATACTTAACTTCGTCTCCAAAAAACAAATTTAATTTGAACGTAAATAATCCGAAGCTAGTTTTTTTCATAATTTCTGTATGTTCCTCGCCACCATTAATTACATAATTAATAAAGCACTTGCAATCTGGACTTGCAACATACTCAAAATTAGTGCTTCCGATTATATTATATGGCAAAATCAAGTATTTTGATAAAGCATCATAGAAAGACAAATAGATTTCTTTTTTACATAAATAATCTAATGCAATTCTACTTATCTTTTTTCTATATTCATCCTGTAATACATCTGGTTTTCTTGCTACATCCTTTAAATATGCCACATAACAAATATCAGCTATGCCTACCTTTTCTTCTATACATTTTTCAAAAACCCTGTAAACTACTTCATTGGATTTTTTACCCTTTACTACATATAGAAAGGCATTATAAGCTAAATAGGCTTTAACTAGCAACTTTATACCATTGGTATTATAATAGTCCACAAAAATTTCAGTTAATCGACCATTATGTACTCTACTAAACATCATCTGTGACAAGGTTCTTTCAGATAATAAAGTTACATCTAAGCCAAATTTTTTACATGACTTCCACAATTTATAAAGTTCTTCATTAGTACCATTAAAATTTACTATCATGTACTTAAGCATATTTTCATTATAAACTCTGTTAGTAAAAAGATATGTTGTAACATAATCAACCCATGTATTAGCTACCATATCAAATTTAGCAATCATAGCATCACAAAGGCCAAGTAATCTTGCTGGCCTAATGCCACTAAATCCGTACTTTCTGCCAAGATTAAAGGCTTCATCATAAAGCTTATTATTAATCATTATTTCCATCAAGCCTATGCCATCTTTAAAGGAAAGATCATCCTTTATTAATATATCTAGTACCGCAGTTACATTATCAATTTCATTTTGTGAAGCATAGTATTTAATTAACCATGAATTAATCTGTAATTTATAATTCCTATCAAAAATAGGATTGGTAATTATATACTTGTAACCACCTATTACATCTGGATTAATCAATCCTCTCTTGTGACAAACTAGTGCCCAATTAATCATAAAGCCTTCATTTGAAATCTCATAATTTCTTAATTGTTCATCTTTAATTATATCAGGCATTAATTGTGTAACTGTATATAAAAAGCCTTCCTTTCTAATAACTCCGTCATTACATAAAAAGGCAATAGCACAGTCATCTGTATAAATAGGAATATAACACTCCTTATTTTTTATTTCATAAAAATCAGCATTAGTCTTTTCCTTTAATTTGACAATAGCTCCTACAATTTTGTCGTCGTCAACCTTTACCTTATGTATAAATTTTAACTGGGATACAAAATCGCAATTCGCCTCATTTATAAGCTCATCTGTTAAAAACTCATTGTAAATAATGGACATATGCTCATTAACGAATCCCATTTTAAGCATTTCTTTGGCGAAATTCTCAATAATCTGTAGATACCAGTTATACTCTTCCTTATAAAATTCTTTATTATACACTATATTTCCATAAAGAAAAGCCTTATCTTCTCTTTGCATGTTATTATCATATAAAAAATACATAAGAACAGGCTTTGGAAATCTAATATCAAGAGATTTATTGCAACTTGATATATAATATTCATAAATTCTTGTAATTTTAAAGCCCTTAAGTATGGCAAGCTCAAAGTATTTGTTATTCTCATTTTCGTCAAGTCCTGCCCTAACCAAATGCTTTACAAGTGGGCATAAAATCTCATCAAAGTCATGAACACTATATAAGTACTTTAAAATCTCAATTTGCTCATTACTAGCGTATTTTAGCTCGTCAATTACACTTGCTATCTGCTTAGCAAGTCCTTCATGTATTGCATTATGTCTAATTCCAAAATTAACAACCTTTAATTCAAAATCATCCACTACTCTAAATAATTCTGGATGGAAATTAAAAATCTTAAGAGCTTCATAATACATTACAGGACTTGTACAGCCCTTCTTTATTATTTCTTTTAGTCTAATTAATCTTATACTTCTATTTTTCTCATTATCAGTATTTAAGTAAAACAAAATCCATAGAATTCGCCAAGACTTAGCCCCTGATTCATAAATTTGTGTAACCTGCTTTATTACCTTTTCAGTATAATCTCCTGATCTTATATAAAGGCTGTTAATATAAAGATAATAGCAATAAATTACTGGATCTGAGTTTATTGAAGCCAAGGCTTTTATCTTAACTTCTTCAATAATCTTACTACCTTCTTCATATTCTCTAGTCATTAGAAAACTTTGTGCTAGAGCTAATTTTAAAAATAAATCATCACTGCAATACTTATTACAATCATGTAGAATTTCTCTAACATGTCCCACAAAAATATCTTTTCTTGTAAGATTCATTCTGTAATCTAGATATTCCATTACAAGCTGTCTATAGGCATCTTTTTTGGCTCTGCTTATTTTTCTTTGCTTAGTTTCGCCCTCACTAACTTCCCTTTTACACTCAATTTCATATTCTAAATCCACATTAAAAGCAGTGACTTTTATTTTTGTATAATTTTTACCTCTATGAAGCTTTGAAGAATCTATAATATATTCTATTTCGCATAAATCTCCTGTAAAATCCTCTTGTGTAATGACATTTTTTGACAAAATTATAAAATCATCATTGCAGCTAATCTGCAACTTTAAGCTGCCCCATTCGTTTTTTCTAATAAAAAAACTATCCTTTACATCAGCTTTTAAATTCTCATAAATTTGTCCATTTTTTTCTAATTTAAATTCAATAGCTCTTTTCTTTTTTAATGATATTAAAAATTCTTCAATTGATTCTAATCCATGTTCCTTATTCTTAATAACATCGTAAAGATTGCAGGTTTTACTATCATTATCAAGAAAAATCTCCTTAAAATCTGGACTAAAAAAGATATCTAATGCTTCTTTGCTATTTCTTTGATAGACATTAGTAAAATGGAAGAGATTGCTAGCTTCTCCAATACTTGTATTAACAAATCTAGGCACACATTTAAAGTGAAATGGAATCTCAATTTCTCCATAGTCACTTATAATTGTGAATTTGCCCTCTAAAATGTCTTTTTTCTTCAATCCTCTTCCATCAACATTAAATCTTATTTCATTCTGCTTTCCAGCAAAGTCATTATCAATAATATGAACTCTTAAATCAGAGGAGTAAACAAGTCCCCTTGCTTCCTTGTTTGCCTTAATTATAAAACTACTACTAGTGGTTACTCCTAATTCCACATCACGAGTAACCACTCCTTCTTCTACAATTAACTTATTATCTTCAAAATTAAATTTTCCTCTAGCTAGACGATTATTGTTATCTCTCATTTTTTCTATCCCCTTAAATCAAGCCAAATTTTAATCCTCTATATAAAACTTCTCATCCTTATATTCATCCGGAAGATATTGCTGTTTGACATAATGTCCCTCATAATCATGTGGATATAAATATCCCACACCATGTCCAAGCTTAGCTGCTCCCTTATAGTGGGCATCCTGTAGGTGTGTAGGAACACTTACCTGCTTGTGAGTCTTTACAAAATCAAGAGCCTTATCAATAGCTAAATAACTTGCATTGCTCTTTGGAGCCTTAGCAACATAAATAGCTGCCTCTGATAAGATAATCCTTGCCTCTGGCATTCCTACTCTTTCAATAGCAAGACAAGCAGAAACCGCAACATTTAAAGCATTAGGATCTGCCATGCCCACATCTTCACTTGCACAAATCATAATTCTTCTTGCTATAAACTTAATATCCTCCCCAGCATAAAGCATTTTAGCAAGATAATACACAACTGCATCAGGGTCAGAACCCCTCATGCTCTTTATAAAAGCTGATATTGTATCATAGTGATTATCGCCTTCCCTATCATACCTTACAGCCCTTTTTTGTATACAGTTTTGTGCCACTTCTAAATCAATATGGATTTTTCCATCCTCTGATTTATCCGTTGTTAAAATACCAAGTTCAATGGCATTTAGTGCTGATCTTGCATCACCATTAGATATATCTGCTAGAAAATCTAGAGCATCCTCATCAATTTCTGCATTATATATTCCCATGCCTCTTTCTTCATCATAAACTGCCCTTTTTAGGATTTCTTTAATGTCATCCTTTTCAAGGGGTTTTAATTCAAAAATAATTGATCTTGATATTAAAGCCGCATTAACTTCAAAGTAAGGATTTTCTGTAGTTGCACCAACTAAGATCACTGTTCCATCTTCAACATATGGCAATAAGTAATCTTGCTGCCCCTTATTAAATCTATGAATCTCATCTATAAAAAGAATTGTCTTTTTACCATACATTGAAAGGTTATCCTTTGCCTCATTAATAACCTCTTCCATATCTTTTTTGCCTGCTATTGTGGCATTTATCTGTTTAAAATTAGCACTTGTTGTATTAGCTATAACCTTGGCAAGAGTTGTTTTTCCAGTTCCTGGAGGACCATAAAAAATAACCGAACTTAATTTATCTGCCTTTATTGCTCTATAAAGTAAAGTTCCCTTGCCAATTATATGTTTCTGACCTACTATTTCATCTAATGTCTTAGGTCTAAGACGCATTGCAAGAGGAGAATCCTTCTTGTCATTGTTTTGTCTCATATAATCAAATAAATCCATTTTACATTCCTTATTTCAATTTAGTTCCTAGCCAAAATTTCTTTATATCTCCTATATTATTAAGGCCGCTACCCTTCATTGTTGTAGTAAATAAAGTATTATTGCTTCCATAAAAATATAGGCTATTCTTATATTTTACCATTCCTGTGTTAGTGCTTAAATCATTACCTTCATATACCTTTATTGCTTTATTATTAGCCAGATTTAGGTAATATATTCCATTGTCCTTTATGTAAGAAACCGACCTTGTCGTATTGCCAACTAGACTTAAGCTTCCATCAAGAACTCCACTATCTAACACCTTTGTCTCGCCCTTTTTAATAAGAACCAATTCATTACTTGTATTAATAACTAACAATTCTTTTGAATTATTTAGGAAAATACTATTTCTTCCTGTTTTTATATCACAAAGATTTTCAAAATTTGATACGCTTCCATTAGAAATACTAGCACAATACACCGTGTTAGTATTTAGGGCATATACATAATTATTTGTTGCATCATAAACAAATTCCATATTAGAATCTGTTGATTTCATTAGCTGTATGGCTTTTTTAGTTTTTAAATCATATCTGTAATAAATAAAGCCAACAGTGTAAACAAAGCTGTCACACTTATCCCATTCGTTAACTAAATCAGCGCTATATGTATAGCAATTATTATAGTCTGAACTCATAGCAATTATATTAGTAACATTAATTCCAAGAGATGTGACCTTTCTAGTCTTATAATTATATTCACTCATCTCTCCATCGTTATTTACAAATATAACTAGGTTTTGGCTTGTATATACAAAATATTTGTTAACGTCCTCACTAAGTAAAGATGTGGTTATTTTACCATCATGAATATAGGCTAGATTTAAGGTCTTCTCACCCATTCCGCCTTCTTCATTTAGCACAACTGTTTCTGTATAAACCATTACACCGCTATCTAGTAAACATACAATTTCCTTTGATTTATCACTAGTTACAACTGTTTGTAATTCTCCATCTAAGTAAAGATCTATAGAATAATCTTGTGATTCTTCATCATAGTTTACAAAGCCCATATATTCGCCATTATTACTTGATAATTTCTGAATATTTTGTCCATTTAATTCAATGCCATCCATGCTATAAAATGTTTTGTCATCCTTTGCAAAAATTGCATCTGATTCCTCACAAACATACTTAGATTCTAAGTTAGTAACATTATATATCTTGTCATTGTAACTAAAGAAAAGTTCATAATTCTTTCTTGTAAATAATACAAAGCCTAAAATAGCAACAGCTACAATTATTACTAGAAGGCAAGCAAAAAATATTAATCGTCTAAAATTATATCTGCTAGCTCTTTTTCTAAATGTAACAGCTAAATTATTCTCTTTTCTTTTATTATTTTCCTCTGTATTTTTATTGGATTTCTTATTCTTACTATTAGACTTTGCGGTTTTAGAATTGGCTCTAATTTTGCCAACAAATCCATCTATTGCTCCAAGAACATCAAATTCTTTGTCTTCATTTTCTTTACCTTTATTATCTTGTCTACTACTAGTTGGTATATCAGTTTGTCTTAAGCGCCCTTCTTCGTAGGCCTTTTTTCTAGCTAAATAATCAGAATTATTAACCAAAATAACAGGACCATCACAATTTGGGCACTGCGCTCCCTCATATTCCTTGCCGCATTTTGGACAAAGCATAGTCTCACCTCAACTCTTCTCTTTCTTGTCTATTATTTTACATTATTATACTAATTATTTAAAGTGTTTTCTTCAAATAACATTTCCTTAGACTTGAAATTCTTATCAAAACACTGACTTTCAAGTCTATTAACCACCTGCTTTAAATAAATAAAAGTCTCATTGTTTAAAGTAAAGCTATATAGCTTGTTTAGGGGACTTGTGACTATATATTGTAGGGTATAAACTGCATCTTTATTAAGATATATCTTATCCCTTGCTTCCTGCATGCAATCACTACAGTATAATCCATTATGACTTAGTGAAAAATACTCTAAATTAGTTTCCTTCTTACACTTTCTGCATGTAAAAAAATCTGGACATTCACCATTAATTGCTATCATTTTAAGCTCATATATATATCTAATTAAAACACTTGGTATCTTCTTTCTTATAAGGGCCTTTAAAGTCACATATAAGAGATTAATAATATCTTTACCATCAAGGTTCTCCTTAGAATAATAATCCGCTATTTCAGCAAAATAATAGCCATAGCATACAGCATCAAAATCATTTACCAATTCTTCAAAATATTCCTTGGCACTAATCTTATATACTGAATAGGAATCTCTTCCCCTATAAACTTCAAAAGTCCCAAAAATAAAGGGTCTAGTAAGACCTATTAGGGGACTGTTTACACGTCTTGCTCCCTTAGCAAAAGCACTGATTTTACCCAGTTCTTTGCTTAAAATAACTATTCTTCTGTCAGATTCCCCTACTGGCATACTTGATAGAATAATACCAGTAACATTAATTACGTCTGCCATAACCCTCTCCTAAACTTAAATTCAAAGGGCTGTTGCCACAATTAGCAACAGCCCTCTACTATACTAATTCTAATTCTTAATTAGAATCTAAATTTATCTTCAAAATATGTCTTAAGATCAGCAATTGCAATTCTTTCCTGTTCCATTGTATCTCTATCACGAACAGTTACGCAACCATCTGTCTCTGATTCAAAGTCATAAGTAATACAGAATGGAGTTCCGATTTCATCTAATCTTCTATATCTCTTACCAATATTACCTCTGTCATCAAATTCACAGTTATAGTACTTAGAAAGTTCTGCATAAACCTTTTCTGCACCTTCATTAAGCTTCTTAGAAAGTGGTAAGATACCAATCTTAACTGGAGCAAGAGCTGGATGGAAGTGAAGTACAGTTCTTACATCTCCGCCTTCTAATTCTTCTTCATCATAAGCTGCGCAAAGGAAAGCAAGTGTAACTCTATCTGCACCAAGTGATGGTTCAATAACATATGGTACATATTTTTCCTTAGCTTCATCATCAAAGTAAGACATATCTTCACCTGATGTGTTCTGATGCTGTGTAAGATCATAATCAGTTCTATCTGCGATACCCCAAAGTTCGCCCCAACCAAATGGGAATAAGAATTCGATATCTGTTGTACCCTTAGAATAGAATGCTAATTCTTCTGGATCATGATCTCTAAGTCTCATTTCTTCTTCTTTAATACCAAGAGAAAGTAACCAATCACGGCAGAATCCTCTCCAATACTGGAACCATTCAAGGTCAGTACCTGGTTTACAAAAGAATTCTAATTCCATCTGTTCAAATTCTCTTGTTCTAAATGTGAAGTTTCCAGGTGTAATTTCATTACGGAATGACTTACCAACCTGTCCAATACCAAATGGAATCTTCTTTCTTGATGTTCTCTGAACATTCTTAAAGTTAACAAAAATACCCTGAGCTGTTTCTGGACGAAGGTAAACTGTATTCTTAGCATCTTCTGTAACACCCTGGAATGTCTTAAACATAAGGTTAAACTGTCTGATTTCTGTGAAGTTATGCTTTCCACAAGAAGGACAATTAATTTCATGCTCATCAATAAAGTTCTTCATATATTCCTGAGACCAACCATCTACTGATGACTCAAGTTCAAAATTATTGTCTGCTGCCCAGTCTTCAATAATCTTATCAGCTCTAAATCTTTCATGACATTCCTTACAATCCATTAAAGGATCTGAGAAACCGCCTAAATGACCTGATGCTACCCATGTCTGTGGATTCATTAAAATAGCACAGTCAACACCAACGTTATAAGGATTCTCCTGAATAAATTTCTGCCACCAAGCTCTCTTTACGTTGTTCTTAAGTTCAACACCTAAGTTACCATAATCCCAAGTATTAGCAAGACCGCCATAGATTTCTGAACCTGGATATACAAAGCCTCTTGCCTTAGCTAAGGCAACGATCTTCTCCATTGTCTTTTCCATAATGAAACTCCTTTTTTATTATTGTTCTAAACTTAAATTTAGACTTATTCGCTTATAAAGCTAGCTTTGTAACACAAAGCTAGCTTTTTTAGTTTATAACATTCTTTAAGATTATGCAATTATTAATTATCTGCTAAATCCTTTTTATCATAGCCAAAATTCTTAATTAGAATGTCGCTATCTCTCCATTCCTTCTTAACCTTAACCCATAGTTTTAAATTAACCTTAGTATCTAATTGTTTTTCAATTTCGTAACGGGCATCTGTTCCAATTCTTTTTAACATGCTTCCGCCCTTACCAATTATGATACCTTTGTGAGAATTCTTCTCGCATATAATTGTTGCATCAATATCGACAATTGGTTTTTTGTGTGTTGTTTCTCTTTCCTTATAAAGGTTGATTTCAACAGCAATACCATGAGGAATTTCATCCTCTAAGCAATAAAGAGCCTTTTCTCTAATAAGTTCAGCAATAATCTGCTTCATTGGCTGGTCTGTAACTGTATCCTCATCGTAATACATTGGACCATATGGAAGATAATCAAAAATTGTATTCTTTAATTCCTCCACATTATCACCATTTCTTGCTGAAATAGGAATAATCTCATCAAATTCAAGTTCTTTTCTATACATATCAATTACAGGAAGAACTTCTTCTTTCTTAATCATATCAACCTTATTGATAATAAGAATGATTGGCTTTTTACAATTTTTAAGTCTTTCTATTATCTTAGATTCTGCTTCACCTATAAAAGCCTTAGGTTCTACAAGATAACAGATTACATCCACATCCTTAATAGTTCTTTCTGCTGCATTAACCATATATTCTCCAAGCTTATTCTTAGCCTTATGAATACCTGGAGTATCAACAAAAACTATCTGACCTCTTTCATCTGTATAAACAGTCTGTATTCTATTTCTTGTTGTCTGTGGTTTATTAGAAGTAATAGCAATCTTTTGACCTATAATATTATTCATAAGTGTTGATTTTCCTACATTAGGTCTTCCAATAAATGTTACAAAACCTGACTTAAGGTTTTTATCGTTAGCCTGTGAATTACCGCCTGTAATACCACTAGCTGCTAGCATTTCATCTAAATTCATTATAATATCCTTTCATTCTTAATATAATCTACTTATCCTTAGTGGCACTAATGATAAGAGGTTTAATCTCATCAAAAATATCTTTATTGTCCTGGATTACCTGCTGATTACCAACAACACTTAAATAATCCTGTCCAATTGATAATTTTACAATTGGTGCCAATGCTCTAATAGCATTAACATCACAATTTAAGATTTCTCTTCTTTCTTTAGCAAATGTCTCATAGTCTGCGTGACTAAGATAAGCACTAAATGATCTTACACCCTTAGCCTTACTATTAAGTGGTGTATCTAAATCACCTATAGTTCCAATTATGTATTTTAACATATCTCTATCAGAAACATCAAAATTTTCTACATATTCATATGCTTTTTTGAAAATATCAATTGTTCCCTTAAGGTTAGGGTCTCTATAACTAGACATATACATATCGCCGTTTCTAAAGAAGCTTGAATTACAGCCATATGCACCGCCCTTTACTCTTACATTAATCCATAAATAGTCATAAGAGAAAATTACCTTTAATACCTTTAGGGCTCCTGTATAATTAAAGCCTTCCTTAACATAATTTCCACACATTGCCACATACTGAACCTGTGATGATGATGTAAATCCAGTCTTTGACTTTGTAGGAACATGTAATCTCTTAGCTTTTTCAAAGTCATTATTAGGTAAGCTCTCAAGGAATTTTTCAAAAGCCTTATTAAAAAGCTCATATCCTTCCTTATCAGCTGTAAAGCTTACCTTTAAATTATCTCTATTAAAGATAAAGCCAATTAAGTCATTAAGCTTTGTTGCCACAGTTTCCTTTAATTCATCAAAGTTCTCATAGATATTTTCAATAAATCTATAATACTCATATCCCTTCATGATATTAGAATAATATGAGCTTTGTGAGAACTGAGCCAAGGTATTCATTACAGCAAGGGTATTTCCGGCACTTACCATAGTTCCTTCCATACGTGACTTAATTCTAGCAATGATTTCCTTTAATCTCTTATAGTCATTATATTTTGTTGTAAATACAATTTCTTTATACATATCAAAAATAAAATCTAATTTATCATATAATGACTTGCCCTTTAATTCATAGCGAATTGTAAATTCACCAAGATTTTTGTTATCAGTGTAAATAGCGCTTTCTGTGCTGATTCCACCACTATTAATATTAATTTCATTAGTTAATTCCTGATAAGAAAAATTCTCAGTATCCATAGCTCCCATAACTGATGAAAGTAATCCAACATATGGAATATACTCATCTGGAACCTTCTTACAGCTAAATGAAAGAAGTGTATATGCAATCTTATTAGTAAATAAATCACTAAACACAACATCTACATCTTTAACCTTTCTCTCATCAATATAAAGAGGTTCTGGGTCTTTCTTTATATCGCTAAGCTTAAGCATAGGAATCGATTCAAGATCTTTCTGGCTTGAAGGTGTATCTTGGTATTCCTTTAATTCACGAGTCTTAATAACTAATTCTTCTAACTGTTCATCTGTAAGAGTTGCCTTATATTTAGCTAGTCTAGCTTCTTCCTTTTTTCTTCTTTCTTCATCTAGACCCTTCTTTGGATTAAGTGTAAGAATAAGCTTATGAGTATTCTTTAATAGATACTTATCTATCATCTTCTCAAAATATCCCTTATCTATATCTTCTCTTAATTCCTTAAAAATAGCACCTTCCTTAACATGAATAAATGGCTTTGTTTCATCATATAACCAGCTATCCATCATGTTAAGATAGTTCATAAGTCCCTTAGGGAATGGGCCATAATCTGATTCTCTATACTTAAATTCGTAGTAATTAATTGCAGCAAGTAATAATCTCTTATTTATGCCCTCATCTCTTAATTTAACTAATGTATCCTCAATAACCTTTACGAATTCTTCTTTCTGACTCTTATCTGCGTTCTTAGCCACAATTGAATAAATTGGCTGATATACTGAAGATTCATAATCAGAATAAACATCTGTACCGATTCCAGCATCAATTAATGCCTGCTTAAGTGGTGCACCAGGAGATAGCACTAGGGCATAATCTAGAATATCCATAGCAAGATAAAGCTTAGCATCTGTGCTTGTTCCCACTACTGTGTTATATGAAAAATAAGTATTATTCTCTTCTGATTCATCATCTGCTATTGCATATTCCTTTACAGCTTCAACAGGCTTAGCAAAAGGCTTTTGAAGTGCAATATTAGAATCAATTGAAACGTCATTTTTATCGAAGTTATCAAGGTATTCCTTAGATAAATAATCAAGTCTTTCATTAATATCAAAATCACCATAAATATAAATAAAGCTATTTACTGGGTGATAGTATTCCTTATGATACTTTAAAAAATCCTCGTATGTTAAATCAGGGATAATTTCTGGATCTCCACCTGACTCATTCTTATAGTTATTATCAGGGAATAAAAAACTAAATGTATATCTAGTAAGTAAGTCATCAGCAGATGAGAAAGCACCCTTCATTTCATTAAATACAACACCATTAAATTTAAGGTCTGCATCCTTACTTTCTAATTCATAATGCCAACCTTCCTGCTCAAAAATCTTTCTTTCCTTGTAAATATTAGGATAGAAAACCGCATCCATATAAACGTCTGTTAAATTCTTAAAATCCACGTCATTGCAACTAGCTATTGGATAAACTGTCTTATCTGGATATGTCATAGCATTAAGGAATGTATTAAGAGAGCCCTTTACTAATTCAACAAAAGGATCCTTTACTGGATACTTTCTTGAACCACAAAGTGTTGAATGCTCTATAATATGCTGTGTTCCTGTATCATTAGTGGGTGGAGTCTTAAATCCAATTGAAAAAACCTTATTATTATCATCATTAGATACAAGACATATTCTTGCGCCACTTTTCTTGTGCTTTAATAATAATCCCACAGAATTTAAATCATCTAATCGCTCCACGCTTATAGTTTCATAATCGCTTCTGCTAAAGTCTTTTAGACTATCATATAGTTTTCCTAATTCCATAGCGCGTCCTCTTTTCTATTTTATTTTAATAAAATTACATTTTCTATTACTTTTAAAATTTGTAGCAAGAAAAAACAGATCTTGCAAATGCCTATTCTAACATAACACAAGACCTGTTGTAAACTTACTAAACTAGCATAATTCATTAAAGTTTTATTAAACTAACCGACCAAGAGTCTTTTATAAAAAAAGACTTATTAACACTATACAAATTGTATCATCAATAACTTTTTCTTGCAAGTTACTTAAGTTCTTTTCTTTTTCTTTCTATCATTTCATCTATTCGATTAATATACTCATCAACGTTTTTTACATTCTCCACTCTTGTAATAATACTTGAGCCATCTTTTTCATTGGTTCTTACAATCTTAGTACTTGCACCAGCTCCGCAAGCAATTATAGACTGAACTTCCTCCATAATAAGAATATTATAGATACATTCTTTTCCTGGAATTGCATATCCTACATTTTCGAAATTACCTGCCATATTCTTTTGTCTATACATATAATATGGCTCCACCTTTAAGTCCTTAGCGCACTCTTCTGTCATCTTAATAATGCTTTCAGTATTCTTAAAATCAAGATTCTTATACCTATCTCTATAGATGTTAAGTCTACTAGATCTCTTAATTGCAAGGGAATGTACTGTAAGGGATGCAGGCTTCATATCCTTTATTGTATTAACTGTATTAGCTACCTCATCCGGACCCTCTCCTGGAAGTCCAAGAATAATGTCCATATTTATATTATCAAAGCCCATTTCACTAGCTAGTTCATATGCTTTCTTAATATCTTCTACACTATGCTTTCTACCAATTAAATCAAGGGTTTCCTGATTCATAGTCTGTGGATTTATAGATATACGTTCCACATTGTGATTCTTTAAGACCTGTAATTTTTCCCTTGTAATGCTATCTGGTCTACCTGCTTCCACAGTTAATTCTATTGCATTTTCTAAGTCGAATTTTTCCTCTAAGCATGTAAGTATTCTATCTAACTGGTCTGGAGTAAGAGTTGTAGGTGTTCCTCCGCCAAAATAAACT
Organism: Lachnospira multipara LB2003; assembly: GCF_000702205.1. Taxonomy (GTDB): domain Bacteria; phylum Bacillota; class Clostridia; order Lachnospirales; family Lachnospiraceae; genus Lachnospira; species Lachnospira multipara_A. Next base: position 30,142 of record NZ_JNKW01000016.1, read on the forward strand.
GTATCAAGGCGCTTTCCATCCATCATCTTAGAAACCTCACTAATTTCCTTGATTAGTGCATCAACATACTGCTCCACCCTGTCTTCATATGCCTTATAAGCGTAGGCAGAGAATGAACAATAAAGACAAATACTTGGACAAAATGGTATGCCTATATATAAGCTATATCCATTTTTTACATCAATCTTTGAAACAAGAGATATTTCCTTCTTAGCCACATCTATAGCTAATCTGGCCTTTTCTAAAGTCGTGAAATGCTCCTTTGTAAAAAATCTAATGATTTCTTCTTCACTTTTGCCATCTACTATCATCTGATAGGCTATTTTACTTGGGCGAACCCCTGTCATATTACCCCAAGGAAGTCCACGGCCTTCCTTTTGTTCAAGCTGCTTATATAATTTAACCTTGAATTTTTCATGAGCATCTGCTTTAGAAAGTCCTGTTACATCTGGAGCCTCAATTTCAATAAGTCTATCTCCTTCATTTAAAGTCACTGTTACTTCTTTAATAGGATTAAATGTGGCAGGATTATTAATATCTGAAGTACCAGAAATCGGTCTTGCAGGCTTTACATCTACCCTAGGATAAAAAGAACGCACTATTGTTACTGCATCATCATAAAATGCATCATCATCTATATTTATATAAATCATGTTATTTCCTTTCAATTTATAGCTTAAAAGCAAAATAAAATCTGTCTGTCATATGACAAACAGATTTCATTGTACTATAAAAAAAATAATATATCTACTTCACTTTATAAAAGCTTCTAACTAAGAAATGGATTATATATTTTCTCATGCATTATGGTTGTTTCCTGACCATGTCCTGGATAACATCTTGTTTCATCAGGTAATGCAAAAAGTTTTTCCTTAACTGAGTTAACTAATATTCCTAGGCTTCCTGTTGGGAAATCAGTTCTTCCAATTGATTCAAAGAAAAGTGTATCTCCTGTAAATACCAATTCCTCTGACTCAATATAAAAACACATTCCGCCCTTTGTGTGTCCTGGTGTAAATAGTGCTAGAATTTCAAATCCAGCCTCAGTAAATTTATCTCCATCTTCTAGATATACATCCACTGGAAAATCTCCTGTATAATCCTTAGTTAAATCAATACCATAATCAGCTGAAAGATTATCATTGGCAGAATTTATTAAATCCTTTTCTTCCCTAGATAAATACACCTTAATATTATATTTATTCTTTAATTGCACAACAGCACCAATATGATCAAAATGGCCATGTGTTAATAAAATAGCCTTAGGTTTAAGCCCCTTATTATCAAGCATCTGTATTATTCTATCTGGTCTATCTGCTGGATCAATAATAATACATTCATTGCTTTCATCATTTGATAGCATATAACAATTTGTACTTATAGGTCCTAATACTCCGTAATTTAGCGTACTCATAACTACCCACACATCCTCTCTATTAACCTGTTGTTCTTTCTATGTCAGTAACTGACTCTACTTTCTGTAATTTGTCAATAAGTCTATTGAGCTCATCCTTAGTATGTACAGTAAATCCAATATTAATTGTAGCAACACCCTTTTTATTAATACGACAATTTAAGCTATTCATACCTATATTAGCCTCTGTAAAAATCTTAGAGATATCAACAATAAGGCCATTTCTATTATTAGCATAAATATTAATGTCTGTACTATATTTTTCATTGGCATTTCCACTGCTTTCCCATTCAGCTTCTATAAGTCTAGCTCTTTCGCTTGCAGGGAAATTAAGAATGTTAATACAGTCTGTTCTATGAATAGAAATACCCCTACCTCTTGTAACAAAACCTACAATTTCATCGTTAGGCACTGGATTACAACACTTAGAAAATCTTACTGCAACATCATGTGTTCCCTTAACCACAATACCTGTCTTACCTGATGTCTTTTTAAGTTTTGCCTTAGGATCATTAGCAAGTAATTCTTCAAGTACAGACTCATCTGTAATATCATCTTTCTTGCTCTTTAAATATTCATCATATAATTTATTAACTACCTGACCTTCTTTTAAGCCTCCATGACCAACTGTAGCAAGCATTGACTCCCAGTTTTTAAAGCCATATTTTTTAAGTGCTTTTTCTATTAATTCAGGCTTTATTAGTTCTTCCTGCTTATAACCCTTAGCCTTAATATAAGCTTGAATAAGCTCCTTACCACGAACTATATTCTCTTCCTTTAATTCCTGGTTAAACCACTGATTAATCTTATTCTTAGCCTGTGTTGACTTAACAATTGATAACCAGTCTCTACTTGGGCCCTTGGAATTTTGTGATGTTATAATCTCAATTCTATCACCACTTTGAATCTTGTAATCAATATTAACTAATTTGCCATTAACTCTAGCCCCTACCATTCTATTACCTACAGCTGAATGTATGCTATAAGCAAAATCGATAGGACAAGAACCAGCTGGTAAGTTCTTTACATCTCCTGATGGTGTAAAGGCATAAACTGAATCAGAGAAAAGGTCTAAATCACTCTTAATTGATGATAAGAATTCCTTATTATCTGACATATCACGCTGCCATTCTAGGATTTGTCTTAACCAACTAAGCTTAGCCTCTTCTGATTGACTATCCTTTCTACCAGTCTTACCTTCCTTATATTTCCAATGTGCAGCAATACCGTATTCAGCTATTCTATGCATTTCATATGTTCTAATCTGAATTTCAAAAGGCTGTCCATTAGAAGCAATAAGTGTTGTATGTAATGATTGATAGTTATTAGGCTTGGGCATAGCAATATAATCCTTAAATCTACCAGGAATTGGCTTATACATTTCATGGATTACTCCAAGTGCTGCATAGCAATCTTTTACAGAATTAACTTTAATTCTAACTGCGAAAATATCATATATTTGATCAAGAGTTTTATTCTGACTTACCATTTTACGGTAAATAGAGAAGAAATGTTTAACTCTACCATCTATTTCAGCTTCAATATCTGCATTCTTAATATGCATTCCAACTTCACTAATAATGCTCTTAATAAAAGCTTCTCTACCAGGTCTATTAGCATTAACCTCTTCCACAAGCTTATTATATTCTTCTGGCATAAGATATTTCATTGCTAAATCATCAAGTTCAACTTTTATCTTGCTAATACCTAATCTATGGGCAATAGGCGAATAAATCTCCATTGTCTCTCTTGATTTTTCAATCTGCTTATTAGGCTTTTGATACTGCATTGTACGCATATTGTGAAGTCTATCGGCTAGTTTAATTAAGATAACCCTAATATCCTTAGCCATGGCAAGGAACATCTTTCTTAAATTCTCTGCCTGAATTTCTATCTTATCATGCTCATAATTTAACTGAGTTAATTTAGTAACACCGTCAACTAACAGAGCTACTTCAGCTCCAAATTCCCTTGTTACATCCTCACTTGTAAGAACTGTATCTTCTACAACATCGTGTAATAAACCTGCAATAATTGTTTCCTTATCAAGTTCTAATTCTGCTAAGATAATAGCTACGCAAATAGGATGTATAATATAAGGTTCTCCAGATTTTCTCTTCTGGTCTTTATGCGCTTCATAGGCTACTTTATATGCTTTTTCAATATCAGATAAATCTGTTGATGGATGATAAGCATTAATCTTATTTATCAATTCTTTATATAACTCTTCGGGAGGAGTAAAATCAGCCGGCGTTGCCGTCGTCTTCTCCACCTGATTAGTTTTTATGTTATTTGATTGTCCTATTATAATCTTATCAGGCATACTTTTTCTCCTCATCTTTTTAAAATCTATATAATATAACATTATATCATTTAAACAAAAAATGTCACTATAAAATTAGTGCGCCAAATTATTATTTGACGCACTCTACTCTTATCTATAACGACTCGTATAATTTTTCCATAAACTCTCTAGTAGCTACTGCATTTTCAGGTACAGTATTCTCAAGTGTACAGTGAATGTATGGTTTATGCTCCTTTATAAGCTTTAATAATAATAGATAGTTTAATCCACCCTTACCATCACTTCCGCCTGTTCCTGCTGCCACGCTCTTTAAGTCTACTTCCTTACCTTCATCAATAAAGTCTTTGCAATGAATAACTGCAATGTCTTTTCCTAAAAGTTCAAAAGCTTTTGTAATTATTTCGTCTTGATCCTTAATATTTCCTGGATATAAAAGGTTAACTGGATCAAGAATAATCTGTAAATTTGGAGAGTCAATGGCATCAAGTACCTTTCTTGCTCTCTCAACTGTATTAACAATATGCTTCCATACAGGCTCAATTGCAATAATTACACCAAAGCTTTCAGCATACTTTACAATTGGTCTTAAATTCTTAATAAAGCACTCTAGGGCCTCTTCTGAGTGATTAGCCTCTTCATACTTATATTCTTCATTAACAGCACCTGTTTCTGTTCCCACAACACCACAGCCGAGAATGCTTGCAAATCTAATATGTGCCTTATATTTTTCAACAATTTCAGCATGCTTAACTGGATTAGGATTGCATAAATTCAAATAGCATCCAAGTACAGCTACATCTACCTTATTCTCTGCGCATAATTCCTTTATATACATAGCAAGTCCCGGTGTCATTACCTCAACTCCAGTGCTAAATTCCTTAATTGACTTACCAAGTGCTATATGCATGCAATGAAATCCCTGTTTGTGAATGTTTGGGATTAATTCATTAATTGGTGCATATGCTACATCATGTGCTCTAATACCAATTCTCATTTTGTCCTCCATCTTTATCTTATATCCTCATATTTGATTCCTGCCTTAGTTAGTGCACTATAATAAGTTATAAGCGGTATAAAGCTTTGGGCAAAATCCTTGGTAGAATTTCCCGCAACGCATACGGCATCCTCAAATACAGTTTTACTTGATACTCCGGCACTTACCGACTCTGTAATTTTTTTCTTAAAAGTTTTAAATCCCGGATATAAATATTTTATATCACCTGTAAGTTCAAATGCAATAGCTAGAGACTCTAAAAGTAGTGTATTATTGCCATTTCTAGCTAAACTTGGCAATTCCTTATAATAAAACAAACCATTGTCTAATAAACAATTTTCAATTAAATCGTCTACTGCGCGAAGTATCATATCCTTAATATCGTCTCTTTTAAACACTCTATAATATCGCATAACACTGCCAATGGCTACAGAAATCATAAATCCAACTCTAATTAAGGTATTATCTGTATATGGAGCTAACCAATGGCCATATTGTTTTTCCCAAGTAAAGAAACTATCTAAAATCCAATCACACTTAGATAGCCACTTCTTATCATTTGTTTCAACATATAATGCAACCAATGCTCTAAGAGCCCATCCTGTTTCCCTTGCATTAGCTTCCCCAGGAATGGCATACATAGGTGTATCTAATAATTTAAGAATATTTTCTCCAATACCTAGGGCTGTAGTTAGACCTCTTTCATCCCCTGTAAAATGATAATAATCAATTAAACCTTCAACCCATTCATGGGAACAAACCATTGTTCCATTTACAATATGTCCTGCTGTATGTTCCCACGTTCCACCAATTCTTAATGGATCATTACTATAATGGCACACATCCACATCCATCCAATGACTAACATGATTAGTCATATAATCATAAAATCTTCTAGTTCCAGTTCTTGCAAATTGTAGGGCACAAGCATGAGGATAATCATACTCATTATTACTAAATACCAATCTACCATTTCCTCTGCCCTGCTTTGTATAGCCTTGATCCACCGAATCTCCCCAGTTTAACATACCGTAGTTTCTATCATGTGCATCACATCTATTAATCAAATTAATTTCCACGTCATCACTTAACTCTGTAGGAAAAACGTCCATAAAAGCCTCTGATTTTCTATAGACATCAGGGGATAATACAGCTAAATCAGGCATTTGATAAATTAAGCTTATATTGTCAATCTCTGCAATACTTAAATTAGCATCATGGAAATGAAGAAGCATTCTTTGCTCCCTTGCCATACCAGGCTGCATAACTACATGCTCTATTCCACTAGGAACAAGCATAGCGCAAATTCCTCCATCATAAGCCTTAATGGCCTTTGGGTAGTTTTGCATTGCCTGATAAATAGTAACGCAAACTCCACCCTTGCTGTCTGTATAATCTGCAAAAAATGTACCATATAAAGTCTCTGCAAAATGCTCGTTGCCTTCCTTTAATAGCTTCTTAGAATCTGCGATAACATTAGTTGCAGAAGCATTTTTTCCAATATAAAAATCAGTCTTATAATTAGATGTGGCTGAAATTGTACGCACATTACTTACAGGTGCCTTAGTTAAGAAAGCATCTAATTCATTAATTCCTCTAGTATGAAAAAGTGGACCATCTTGCTTACTATTATCTATGATTCCATCACCACAACCTGTGGAATCCCCACCACTGCCTTCATGTAATAATTCATTTACATCAACTAACCTATTACTTATGACTGAATCAACTTCTGGCTTTAAGTAAAATTCAATACTCTCAATATCAAGTTCATCAAGACTAGTATTAATAATTCTATATGAAAAATCCATATATGACTTAGCACTAAAGACTGTAAGTCTAATTTGAAAATCAATTTTCTTGTCCTTACTTATATGGCTTCCGTCAGCTTCAAGAATAGTAGCTACATGTCCTTTTTCTACAATTTTCCAATTATGAATTTTAAAGTCATACTCTCTTTTTTCTTGTCCATTTTTTTCAATTAAATTAGGGCCAACAAAATTATCACAAGTGTAGCTTCTATTACCATCCTTTAGATATTTAAACACGCTAGAGCTATTATTACTAACCACAAATTCTAACGAAGAATTTTTTACCTTAATCTCATTATTGCTTGGATCTTCATAGATTTCTATCTTATCAAAGCTTAAATCTATAGCCTGCTTCTTCTTAATACCTTCTATAGTTTTCATTGCCTTAGGACTTAAATTTAAAGTTTTAAGGTCACTAGCTGTTTCATCTCCTGTAAGGAATGTAGCAACCCCTGCCTTATTCCCAGGTAAATTCACCAAAAATCTCACATAAACAAATCTTATACTTCCATCATCATAGTTAGAAGTTACCTTGATCTGACTTGGCAAAACTTCTCCATTTTGCACCATAATAAAGTCATCAGTATTAAAATATCTTCCCTTCTTAAATGGAATACCCACCCCAACGCATTCATTTTTTCTATCATATCTGTAGAGTTTCTCAAAAAATACGTTTATCATACACTTTTCCCTTTCTAATAAGTCAATTTTTGAAAATAATTTATCTTTATTATACATGTAAATTACCCTTATAATCTACTAAATTTACATATATTTTGCTGTGGTTTTTTCGCTTACTATAGTCCTTTTTACAGTTTCTTTTTTCTTATAGTCACAAAAACATTTTTCCCGTCCTTTTAATTAAATTATAATTTTGCTAAAATGTATTGGATGTGTTACGCAATATTAAAAGGGAGGTCTAATCATGAATTATGCAACAATAAAATACAACGATATTGCCAATGGTCCTGGTGTTCGTACTTCACTTTTCGTAAGCGGATGCACCCACCACTGTGAAGGTTGCTTTAATGAAGTAGCTTGGGATTTTAACTACGGTAATGAATTTACCCCTGAAGTTATGAATGAGATTCTTGACTCTTTAAAGCCTGTATATGTAGAAGGCATTACCCTGCTTGGTGGTGAACCATTTGAGTTAGTTAATCAAAGAGGACTTCTTCCTCTTTTAAGACTTATAAAAGAACAATATCCAAATAAGTCAATTTGGTGTTTTTCAGGATATCTATTTGATAAACAAATCCTAGGAGAAATGCTACCAAAATACCCAGAAACTAAGGAAATGTTAAGTTATATTGATGTTTTAGTTGATGGTAAATTTGTTCTTTCTTTAAAGGATTTAATGCTAAAATATCGCGGCTCTTCAAACCAGCGCATTATAGATGTTCGTAAAAGTCTAGCAACTAATAAAGTTATTTTATGGGAGGATCAATAAATGCAATTTGCAGCCAATATAACAACTACTAATATTAGCATTAAGAAATTAAGCCCTAATGCTACAATTCCAACATATGGATCAGAATTTGCAGCAGGTGCTGACCTTTACTCAGCTGAAGAGGCTGATATTACAATTAATCCAGGTGAGACATGTTTTATCCATACAGGTATTGCAATGGAAATCCCTGTAGGTTTAGTTGGTCTTATTTATGCAAGAAGTGGTATGGCTTGTAAGAAGGGCCTTGCACCAGCTAACAAAGTCGGTGTTATAGATTCTGACTACCGTGGAGAAATTATGGTTGCTCTTCACAACCACTCAAATAATGCAGTTACAGTTGAAAAAGGTGATAGAGTAGCTCAAATCGTTATGACACCTTATGTTACAGGTTCATTTACAGAAGTAGATGAAATCTCAGACACAGTACGTGGCGAGGGCGGATTTGGTTCTACAGGAACTAAATAGTCCAATAAGATTAAAAATTTAATAGAATTTAGTTTATATTTATGCTATAATAAATTCATAAAAACTATTATAATAAGTGAATAAGTTTATGACTCATTCACTTATTTTTTTATAATGGAGCGTGATTTTATGTTAGAAAATATAAAGCAATTATCAGATTTAAACCTACTATCCATTAGCTTTAGAATTCTACTTGCTATGATTACATCTGGTTTAATTGGTATGGAACGAGAAAGAAAGCAACGACCTGCTGGCTTTAGAACCTACGTAGTTGTTTGTCTTGGAGCAACCCTTACTTGTATAACTAATCTCTATATGAGCAAACTTTATCCTGGAGTTGACCCATCTCGTATACCAGCCCAAGTAGTAAGTGGCATAGGTTTTCTTGGTGCAGGTACCATAATTGTTACTAAAAACAGCCGAATTAAGGGCCTTACAACGGCAGCTGGTCTTTGGTGCTGTGCAACCATTGGCATTGCCATAGGTTCTGGTTTCTACACTGGCGCAATCATATGCTCCATTGCTGTAATAATAATTATGCGTTTCTTAACCTTTGTAGATAAGAGTTATTTTAAATACAACAAATATGTATATATCTATGTAGAATGCGACCATAAGATTTTTATGCGCTCTCTTATAGACTATGCAAATAAGAAAAATTACTCTCTTTACGACATTGACCATATTCAACAAAATGGTGATAGTTTTTGCTCCATGGTCTTTAGTCTAAAGGTAACTGACCCTTTAAACAAATCAACGGTAGTTGAAGAAATTAGACAACTTGATGGCTGCCTAATTATTGAAGAATTAGGACATTGATATATACAAAAAAGGATTTACTTTGTCACCCTAATAAACAAAGCAAATCCTTTTATTTCATTTCATTTTATTCTATTTTGCACTTAAGATTTTTCTTAAGCTTAATCTTACTTATATTCTATCTTACTTATATTCCACCTTAGCATTATCAAGAACTAACTGCTGTGCCTCATCTACAAGCATGCCAATACAAATTGTATTCTTGCCGTACTTATCTTCCATAAGTGAACCCTTAGAGAAACCATTAGCTGAAGCGAAATCATCAAGATCACCTTTATATCTATATTCAGTCATCTTTAAATTTTCACTTTCAATAATAGCTTCAAGAATTAATCTCTGCTCGCATGACTTACGAACATATTCGTCAAATGTCATATTAAAATTAGTTTGGCAATATTCATCATTTGACTTTCCCATAAGTGTTGCATAGAAGTTAATACTTGTATTAAACTGTTCTGTCTTCTCATCATATAAAGACTGAGGAATATCTGAAACACTACAAATCTCTGTTAATTTTGTAAGCACTGCTTCTTTCTTAGCATCATCAACCTTTTCGTTAACATCATTTGTTACTTCTTCTTTAATATGTTCTCTATACTGCTGCACTGTATCGTAGCCATAATACTGCTTTACATAAGCATCTGTTACCATTGGAACCTGTGCCTGTGCAACTTCTGTCATTGTAACTTCAAATACAACGTTAGCTCCTGCATATGTTGTATTAGGATAACTCTCTGGTAAAGTAATAATCTTAATATTAGTATCTCCAGGTTTCATATCGTAGAGCATTTCTTCAACACCATCAATTTTTAATGGGAATGAATCAACTCCAAGTATAAGTGTCTGTCCATTAGCACTTAAGTCAGCTATTGTTAATCCAGCATATGTTGCATTAACATTAAATAAAATCTTGTCTGTCTTTACAGCTCCTCTATCCACATCAGAATAAGTTGTGTTATCCTGCTGATCTTCCTTAATTGCATCTTCAATGCACTGATTTTCAATAGATGTCTTATCTATCTCAACATCAATATTCTTATAATCTCCAAGTGTTACATAATCACTTGCCTTATACCCCATATCTACATCAATCTTCTTATTACAAGCTGTAATAGTTGTAGTAAGAGTAACTGCCATTAATGCAGCTGCAATACATTTAGTTAATATATTCTTTTTCATAACCCTTTATCCTCTTCCTTAATTTTGCTAACTACTAGATTGCGCTTAACTATTGTAATCCCATACGCTCTTTAAAACTAGCTCTAAGCTAAAGAATATAGAAGTTAGCATCGGTTACTAATATACCATAATTTACAATTTATTCAAAGTTTATCCAAGTAAAATTTATATTTTTCACATATTTATCACAATCGGGTAGGAGGTAGATAATTATTTTATCTACCGACCTCCCACAGCACCGTACGTACGGTTCCGTATACGGCGCTTCTCTAGTTTTCACATATTTTCAAATAAAACTCTGTGAATGTTGGGTATCCTAGTTCACGGAGTTTCTTGTTGTTAAACGCAGTCTGTAATACAAAATAACTACCGCAATACCAGTTGCCATTTCGCATGTTTGCGCATATCCACGCTTTTCCTTCTTCCACGCCTAACTTTTTGAGTTCCTTGAATTTTGTTTTAGCCTTCTTCCATTGTTTCCAGTAGATTGTCCTTATCTTATGCCTTAACCAT
>NZ_JNKW01000017.1 GCF_000702205.1 Lachnospira multipara LB2003
GTCAAGACTCGCTCGCGAGTCTTGCGCGCCGGATTCGGGTCTGCTACTGCAGACAAATTCCTGTCCGAATCCGTGCGCATCCTCGCGGAGCGTTTAACTCAGTCGGAGCTTGTACCCCGACTGAGTTTAAAAAAAAGCTATCAGGACTAATTAATTCCTGATAGCCTTTATTTATTAAACTAAAAACTAACGCTACGGCGTTAAAATTATAATGTAACACCCTGCTTAAAGATAGCAAAGTCATGGAAGCCTTCTTCTTCAGCCTTTACCTTCTTACCAGAAGCTACATCTAATACATACTGGAATAATTCCTTAGAAACAGTTTCCATTGGAATATCATCAGCTACGATTCTTCCACAATTAAAGTCAATCCAGTTGCTCTTCTTATTAGCAAGTCTTGAATTTGTTGCAATCTTTACTGTTGGAACTGGTGATGCAAATGGAGTACCACGTCCTGTTGTAAATAATACGATCTGAGCACCTGAAGCTGCAAGAGCTGTTGCTGCAACTAAATCGTTACCTGGAGCTGATAAAAGGTTAAGTCCCTTTGTTTTAACTGGTTCGCCATAAGCTAATACGCCCTTAACTAATGAAGAACCTGATTTTTGTGTACATCCAAGTGACTTATCTTCAAGTGTTGTAATACCACCATCTTTATTTCCTGGTGATGGATTCTCATAAATTTCCTGACCATTCTTAATGAAGTATTCCTTAAAGTCATTAATTAAGTGTACTGTCTTATTAAAGAGTTCTTCATTCTCACAACGATTCATAAGAATTGTTTCTGCACCAAACATTTCTGGTACTTCTGTAAGGATAGTTGTACCACCCTTAGCAACTAACATGTCTGAGAACTGACCTACTGTTGGGTTAGCTGTGATACCTGATAAACCATCAGATCCACCACACTTCATACCAATAATAAGTTCCTTAGCATCAACCTTTTCTCTCTTAAACTTAGAAGCATACGCCATAAGTTCATCAAGGATTCTAACTGCATCATCCTGCTCGTAGTCCACATCCTGAACCTGTAAGAACTTAACTCTTTCTGGATTATATTCGCCAATGTAGTTCTTTAATACTTCAATTCTTGAGTTCTCACAACCAAGACCAAGTACTAATACAGCACCTGCATTTGGATGATTAATTAAATCAGCAAGTACAGTTCTTGTATTCTCCTGATCTTCTGTTACCTGAGAACATCCATATGGATGTGTAAATGCTACAACTTCATCTACACCCTCTGGTTTACGTAATCTAGCCTTTGCTTCAATAGCTCTAGCAATTGAATTTACACAACCAACAGTTGGGATAATCCATACTTCATTTCTTACACCAACTTTACCGTTCTCTCTTACATAACCGTCAAAATATGCCTTTTCTTCATCTAGCTTATCAACCTGACCTGTTGGCTCATACTTATATTCAAGTAATTCTCCAAGTCCTGTCTTTAGGTTATGTGTATGAATCCATGCACCTACTTCAACATCTGCCTGAGCAATACCGATTCTGAAACCATACTTAATTACAGAATCTCCCTTCTTAACAGGCTTAATAGCAAATTTATGTCCCTGTGGAATATCTTCAACTGTTGTAATATTTTCACCAGCAACATTCACAGTTGTGCCCTTAGCTATAGGCTTTAGAGCAACACAGACATTATCATCTTTATTAATCTTAATAAAATCCTGCATAATATCCTCCCTTAGTATTTAAAACTCTCTTTTTTTCTTTAAATAAGAGCGGATGAGTATTATCACCCGCTCTTTAATAATATTATATGAAATTTAATATCTCAATAACAAAAATCTAATTATTAACTAAATTAAGCATTAACTAAATCAGTAACAACAGCTCTCATGCCTCTGTTTCTGATATCTTCAATGTAGTTAGTAATTGCTTCTTCAAGGCCAGCAACCTTAGTTAAATCTTCTCCACCAAAGAATGCTGTGTTAGAAAGGTAAGCATGTGCAAATTCAGCTGCAGACTTAGCAGAGTTTTCCTTGAAGAAATCAAGAACTGCCTTGTCATCACGAATATTATACTTCTCACCATTTCTATCGCCCTGTAATACAATACCACCATTAAATTCAACTTCTGTCTGTGATGTATAGAAGCTCATAAGTGCTGCAATAGAGAATGTTAAATACTTAGGTAACTTGTTAAACTTATTAACATAACCTAAGAATGAAGGTAAACATCTTGCTTCCCACTTAGATACTGAATTAAGTGAAATATCAAGTAACTGATGCTTTACAAATGGGTTAAGGAATCTATCGATAACAGCCTTTGCAAATTCTTCACAGTCTTCCTTAGATAATGAAAGTGTAGGAATAACTTCGTTATAAAGAGTTTCTTCCATGTACTTTCTAATTGTAGGATCGTCCATAGACTCTCTTACGATATTGTTACCAGCAAGGAATGAAGCAAGTACGAAACTTGTATGAGAACCATTTAAGATTCTAACCTTTCTTTCCTTGTATGGATGATGATCATTTGTAAATACTACATTAAGTCCAGCTTCTTCAAATGGAAGTTCCTTCTTTAACTGATCAAGTGTGATATTAGTATCAGCTTCAACAACCCATAAACCGAATGTTTCAGCTCTATCGATTAACTGATCTTCATAACCCCACTCTTTGCAAAGAGCTTCAGCATCTTCTCTTGGGTAACCAGGAACAATTCTATCTACAAGTGTAGGACAGAATGAACAGCTTTCGTTAACCCATGTCTTAAATCCATCTTCTAACTTCCAAAGATCGATAAACTGCATAATGCACTTCTTTAATTCTATACCATTATCGGCAATAAGTTCACATGGAAGAAGGATAAGACCCTTATCAGCAGCTCCATTAAACTTCTTATATCTTTCAAATAATAACTTTGTTAACTTACCTGGATATGTCTTTGGAGGGCAAGCATTGAAATCATCTGTAGCATCAAATACAATACCAGCTTCTGTTGTATTAGAAACAATGAATCTTAATGTTTCGCTTGTTCCATATTCCATAAACTTATCATAATCTTCAATAGCTGCTACAGCATCTACTACTGAAGTAATCTGACGTGTAATTTCTTTAGGCTGACCGTTTTCATAACCTCTTAACTGAAGTGTATACTGGCATTCCTGATCATGGAATCTCTCTAATGTACCAAATTCAATAGGCTTAACGATAACTACACCACCGTTAAAATCTGTCTTCTCATTAGTAACATCAAAGATATAATCAACGAATGCTCTAAGGAAGTTACCTTCACCAAATTGCATAACCTTAACAGGTCTATCAACTGCATGTGTAATACTCTTGTTTAATCTTTGCATCATAAATCTCCTTCTTTTTTAGGGTATACGCCCTTATATTGCCCCTAAATACGGCTTACTTTAGATATAATATCATTGTGATTTGCAATTATCAACAGTATTTTCGATTGATATTAAATTAACAAAAATTTTTACATTTAACTACTTATTTTTAAGTATTATTTTTGGTAATATTGCTTAATCTAAGATGAATTTTTGTATTTTTATTGGCTTTTTTATTAGTTTACCTTGATTTTTCTTCTATAGTTATGTATCTTAAAAGATGTGTTGTGAACAGTTTATGAATGAGTTCACATTTCGTTTATTATATTTTAGGAGGACTATGGATTATGAAACAATTCATGGATAAAGACTTTTTATTATCTACACCAACAGCACAGCATCTTTTCCACGATTACGCTGACAAGATGCCTATCGTTGATTATCACTGTCATATCAACCCTAGAGAAATTGCTGAGGATAGAAAATTCGAGAACATCACACAGGTTTGGCTTGGTGGTGACCACTACAAGTGGAGACAGATGCGTACTAACGGCGTAGATGAAAAATATATAACAGGAGATGCAAGTGACCGCGAAAAGTTCCAGAAATGGGCTGAAACACTTGAACTTGCTATTGGTAACCCTCTTTATCACTGGTCTCATTTAGAGCTTCAGAGATACTTTGGTTACACAGGTGTATTAAATGGTGATACAGCTGAAGAAGTTTGGAATATTTGTAATGCAAAATTACAGGAATCTTCTATGACAGTTAGAGGCCTTATTCGTCAGTCTAACGTTAAGCTTATCTGTACAACAGATGATCCTATCGATACTCTTGAATGGCATAAGGTTATCGCAGAAGATCCTACATGTAGCGATATTAAGGTTTTACCAGCTTGGAGACCTGATAAAGCTATGAACATTGAAAAGCCTGAATACTTAGATTATTTAACTCAGTTATCAGAAAGATCTAACATTAAGGTTACTTCTTTTGCTAGCTTAATTGAAGCTTTAAAGGATAGAATGGCATTCTTTGATTCAATGGGTTGCTGTGTATCAGATCACGCTCTTGAATATGTTATGTACAAGCCATATACAGACGCTCAGATTGAAGAAATCTTTGCTAAGAGATTAGCAGGCAATGCTTTAACAGATCTTGAAAGAGATATGTTTAAGACAGCATTCATGGTTTCTGTTGCTAAAGAATACAATAGACTTGATTGGGTTATGCAGTTACATTACGGTACAATCCGTGATAACAACAAGTTAAGATATTCTCAGTTAGGACCTGATACAGGTTATGACTGTATCAACTCTTATGATTGTTCAGCTGAAATGGCAGCATTCTTAAATGCTTTATCAGCTAGCGAAGAACTTCCAAAGACAATTATTTACTCACTTAACCCTAACATGAACGCTATTATCGGTACTGTTATTGGATGTTTCCAGGATTCAACAGCTGCTGGTAAGATTCAGCAGGGTTCAGCTTGGTGGTTCAATGATCACAAGGTTGGTATGATGAATCAGATGACTTCACTTGCTAACTTAAGCCTTCTTGGTAACTTCATCGGTATGCTTACAGATTCAAGAAGTTTCTTATCTTACACAAGACATGAATACTTCAGAAGAATTATGTGTGAACTTATTGGTGGTTGGGTTGAAAATGGTGAATACCCTAACGATGAAAAGGCTCTTAAGAAGATTGTTGAAGGTATCTCATACAACAACGCTATAAGATATTTCGGTTTTGATAGATTCTTAAATAAGTAATTTTTAAACTATTAATCCTAAATTATAATAAAAGCCAGATTACAATGTAATCTGGCTTTTATTTTGTCACTAGATATAGATTTAACGTTCCTTTAGGGCTCTCATTAGCGCTCTTTTTTTAGGATTAATATTAATGTCTTTATTGTTCAATGATTCCTTATACATTTTTTCCTTACGCAATACATATTTTTGAAAATGATCTTTATTAATTAGTATTTGACAACCATATATGATCTTTTTTTCTTCCATAACGGTTTTTCTAACAATCTCTCCCACAATATCAATCTTTTCGTCTCCATCAAGATATCTTAATTTAACCGGTGTATTAACAGCATTATGAACATTTCTTGCAGCTGCAAAAGCAAATCCTGTCTGACTTATATCCTTTACAACTACATCAAAACTACTTCGATTAATACCAAGTTGTACATTACCCTTTATACCTAAAAACATTCTTGGTGCACCACGCCTGTTTATCTTCTTTCCTCTAGAAAAACTTTGTACTAAATATTTAATTTTCCCTAAATATTTAAATGTAGATACATGTACATTCTCAAATATAACAGGTGATTCATTGTCTCTTGCATAAATTAAATTAATACTGATATTAGGAGATGATGATAGACTTAACATCATACCATCCATAATAATTGGATCAATTACCATTCTATTGCCTTTAAATGAAACAACCATGGACTGATATTGTAGAACCTGTCCACTAGCTGTCACTTCTATATTTATCCTAGAATTTACAGGAACTTCAGTAAGAACCATAAGCTAACAACTCCTTAAATTATAATAGCTTTCTCCCGTTGTAGCTTAAAAAAATGCTATAATAAGCACTTTCACCACAAGTGCCTATTATAGCATTAAAAATAACAATCGTATAGTCTAATTTATAGATTTTATTTTTTATTAATATAAAGAAAAAATTAGTCTTTCTCTATTAGTCTTCCTCTTCTTCTGGTTCATCCCAGTTATGATATACATTCTGTACATCATCTTCTTCATCTAAAAGCTTAAGAATAATTCTCATCTTCTTAAGATCTTCATCAGATGTTAATTCTACTGTTGTCTGAGGGATCATTGTAACCTCAGCTGAAGACATCTTAATACCAGCTTCTGTAATAGCATTAGAAACAGCGTCGAAATCCTCTGGAGCTGTTAAAACTTCAAAGTATTCCTCTTCCTCAACTAAATCATCAGCACCTGCTTCAAGAACGATTTCCATTAAATCATCAGCAGTCTTATCATAATCTTCTTTAAGAATAATAATCTGACCCTTATTATCAAACATAAATGATACACAACCTGGTGTACCTACATTTCCGCCACCCTTTGTAAAGGCATTACGGATATTAGATGCAGCTCTATTACGATTATCTGTTAAAGCTTCAACGATAATAGCTGTACCATTTGGTCCATAACCTTCATAAGTAACTGATTCAAAGTTAGACATATCTGTAGAAGCAGCCTTCTTTACTGCTCTATCGATTGTATCATTAGGCATGTTAGCAGCCTTACATTTTGTAATTACCTGTCTTAATTTACTGTTATTATTAGGCTCTGGACCACCCTCTTTAACAGCAACCATGATTTCCTTACCAAGTCTTGTAAAAATCTTGCCCTTAGCAGCATCATTTGCAGCCTTTTTATGGGCAATGTTAGCAAATTTTGAATGTCCTGACATATAAAACTCCTTAAAAACAAAATTTAATTATAATAAAAAGCAAAATTAAAGATTAGCCTTAATCTTTGCAATCATTTCATCATATTCACTATCTGTTAAGAATGTCTTTTGAGGGTTCATTAAGAAAACACCACCCCATTCAAATTCATCCTTATATTTAGGTGTTAAATGGAAGTGAAGGTGATGACCTGTATCTCCGTATGCACCATAATTAACCTTATCTGGATTAAAAGCTTTCATAATAGCTCGAGCTACTCTAGCTACATCTTCAAAATAAGCTGCTCTTTCTTCAGCTGTCAGCTCATTCATATCACCAACGTGTTTTTTATGAGCAACGATACATCTACCTGGATGAGACTGCTCTCTAAATAAATAAACCTTAGATGTCTCTAACTCACAAATCTTAATACCAAATTTATCAACAAGTTCGCCCTCAACGCAATATGCGCAATTATTATCTATCATAACAATTCTCCATTCTTAATATTAGTCTCTTTACACAAACTTAAGGAATGCCTATATAGACATTCCTTAAAGTCAATACGCCATGTTGTTATAAAATATAGAATGCTAGATTCTATTAAATTACTTTATTGGATTATTTAGCATCCTTAATTGAAAAGCTAAGTCTACCTAACTTATCCTTACCCATGCACTTACACTTAACAACATCACCAAGTGTAAGAACATCTTCTACTAAGTTAACTCTTTCGTTAGAAATCTTAGAAATGTGTACTAAGCCCTCTTTACCAGGAGCAAATTCAACAAATGCACCAAATTCCTTAATGCTTACTACTTTACCTTCGTAAATAACTCCTTCTTCGAAATCGTTAACGATTGTCTTAATATAGTTCATAGCCTTATCCATACCAGCCTGTTCTACACCACAAACTGATACAAAGCCATCATCTGTAATATCAATCTTAACGCCACATTCATCAATGATTGCGTTAATTACCTTACCACGCTGACCAACAACTTCACCAATCTTAGATGGATCAATCTGAGTCTGAATAATCTTAGGTGCATATTCACCAACAGTCTTTCTAGGCTCAGCAATTGCTGGCTTCATACATGTATCCATAATAAAGAGTCTTGCTTCTCTTGTTCTTCTAATAGCTTCTTCAACGATTGGACGTGTAAGACCATGAATCTTAATATCCATCTGAATAGCTGTGATACCTTCTGTTGTACCTGTTACCTTAAAGTCCATATCACCAAAGAAATCTTCAAGGCCCTGGATATCTGTAAGTACTACATAATCATCATCTGTATCACCTGTAACTAAACCACAAGAAATACCAGCTACCATAGCCTTAAGTGGTACACCTGCTGCCATAAGAGACATACAGCTTGCACATGTAGATGCCATTGATGTAGATCCATTAGATTCAAATGTTTCTGATACAGCACGAATTGCATATGGGAATTCGCTTTCAGATGGAAGAACTGGAATTAAAGCTCTTTCAGCTAATGCACCATGACCAATTTCTCTACGTCCTGGTCCTCTAGATGGCTTTGTTTCACCAACAGAGTATGAAGGGAAATTATAATGGTGAATATATCTCTTAGTTGTAACATTCTCATCAAGACCATCAACTTTCTGAGCTTCTGATAATGGAGCTAATGTAACAACATCACAAATCTGTGTCTGACCTCTTGTAAACATTGCTGAACCATGAACTCTTGGAATAATATCAACTTCAGCTGCAAGTGGTCTAATCTGATTAATTGCACGACCATCTGGTCTCTTGTGATCCTTTAAGATCATCTTACGAACAGTCTTCTTCTCATACTGGTAAACAGCTTCACCAAGTACAGCTAACCATTCTTCGTTCTCTGCAAAAGCTTCCTTTAATTTTTCTGTGATAGCATCCACATTCTTCTCTCTTGTCTGCTTATCATCAGTAAATACTGCAACTTCCATTTCTTCTGGAGTTACAATCTTCTTCATTTCATCAAACATTTCCTGAGGAACTGCACATGAAACATAAGAATGCTTTTCCTTACCAACTTCAGCAACAATCTTCTCAATGAAAGCAATAATTGTCTGGTTAATATCATGAGCCATATAAATAGCTTCAATCATCTTATCTTCTGGAACAATATTAGCACCAGCTTCAATCATAATGACCTTCTGCTTTGTTGAAGCAACTGTTAACTGTAAGTCACCTTCCTGCCACTGTGCCTGAGAAGGGTTAACGATAAATTCTCCATCAATTAAACCAATCTGTGTTGTAGCACATGGACCATCAAATGGAATATCTGAAATTGATGTAGCAATTGAAGAACCAAGCATAGCTAAAAGTTCTGGTCTACATTCAGTATCAACAGACATAACCATATTATTTAATGTAACATCATTACGATAATCCTTAGGGAATAAAGGTCTCATAGGTCTATCAATAACTCTTGATGTAAGAATAGCATTCTCTGAAGCCTTACCTTCTCTCTTATTGAAGCCGCCTGGAATCTTACCTACGGCATACATCTTCTCTTCATATTCTACTGAAAGTGGGAAGAAATCAATTCCTTCTCTAGGTTCCTTTGATGCAGTTGCAGTAGATAAAACAACTGTATCACCATAATGCATTAATGCAGCACCATTAGCTTGAGCAGCAACACGACCTACATCAACACGTAATGTACGTCCAGCAAGCTCTAAAGTAAATTGCTTATACATAAAATCTCCTATCCGCCCTTAAGGCCAAATTATTTAGTAAATACTTATAGGCAAAAAGCCTTCCTATATGAACAAATAGGTGCCGAAACAACTAAAAAGGCCACAATTTAATTAAATGCGTCTAAAATACATTTAAAGACTCATCATGAACTTTTCAGTGGTCTCGGAATTACCTAATTGCACATACACATAAACATCAACATTATACTACAATTAATTATGCTTTTCCATACTTAATAAAAAAAAATAAAATTGACGCAAAAAAAGAAGCGAAGTAAACTCCGCTTCTTTGAAAATTGACATATGAAATTACTTTCTTAAGCCTAAACGCTCAATAAGATTTCTGTAACCTTCAATATCATTCTTCTTAAGGTAAGCAAGTAAAGCTCTTCTCTTACCAACCATCTTTAAAAGACCTCTTCTTGAATGATGATCCTTCTGGTTAACCTTTAAATGTTCTGTTAATTCAGAAATTCTCTCTGTTAAGATAGCGATCTGAACTTCTGGAGAACCTGTATCTCCAGGCTGTCTGCCGTAAGCAGCAATGATTTCTGACTTCTTTTCCTTAGATATCATGTTATATCCTCCTTTTAATTTAAACGCCAACAACTAAGCAATAGGTCGGAGTTTCCGATTCCTGAGTTGTGGCTAGTACCATGGTATATTACCATATAGTTACTAACTTTGCAAGAATAATAGTCATTATTCTTGCAAAATCTAGCTAATTAAAAACATATTTTTAGCAAATTCCTTATCTGACTCCATTTGCTTTTTTAAGCTTTCAACACTGTCAAATTTAATTTCAGTTCTTAAAAAATGCATAAGCATTACTTCTATTTTTTTGCCATAAATATTCTCATTAAAATTAAAAATATTAGTTTCAACACTAACCTCTTTGCTTGCATTAACTGTTGGCTTAGTTCCAAGATTAGTTACCCCATAATATTCTTTATTATCAATTATTACCTTAGAAGCATACACACCCTTTGGTGGTAATAACTTAGATTCTGTAGGATATATATTTACAGTTGGCATATCAATTGTTCTACCAAGCTGTTTACCTGATGAAACAATACCAGTTATTGAGAAAGGTCTATTAAGTAACACATTAACTGTCTCCATATGACCAAGCTGTAATTCATGTCTAATATAAGTACTACTAACTACCTGATCTTGATATTTTTCCTTTTCTACAATAATTGTCTCAAATCCGTACTTATCGCCTAATTCCTTGAGTAGATTTACATCTCCACTCCTATTTTTACCAAAACCATAATCCGTTCCAACAACTACAACCTTAGCTCTTAGATTATCCACCACTATCTTCTTTACAAATTCTAAAGCTTCCATATTCATAAATTCCTCAGTAAATGGATATTCAACCAAACAATCAAGTCCAATTTTTTCACAAATTGCTTTTCTTTCTGAATTAGTTGTTAGAAAATGTTGATTTTTTTGTGGCAACAAACTTAATGGAATACTATCAAATGTAAAAAGTACTGATAATAAGTCTAATTCTGAAGCTTTCTCTTTTACAATGTCAATAAGTTTCCTATGACCTATATGTAAGCCATCAAATTTACCCAAAGTAACGGCACTAGCCTTAGGTAATCTTATATCCGAAAGCCCGTTTATATATTCCATTACAGGCCACACCTCCCTTTTTCACTTTTCTTAGATAATAAATTAATTGTCCTTTGGAGCATAAAACATCTGAATTGGAATTAACATACCTTCACTTACAGTATAAATTCCAACAAATTCCTTACTTGAATCATAAACTCTTAATTTATCATCTTCTACAAATTCAAGCTCTCTATCTTCCATTTCAAAAATGTCCAAATTATTCAACTCTATTTTATTACCGTTATGTAATAATTTATCCCCTTCACTTTTAACCATTAACTTAGTATAGTCAGGAAACATTTCATCTATAGGTTTTATAACACTTTCAAATTCACCTTTCAAGCATAAAGCTGAAATTTGGTTTAGTGTAAGAGTATCATCAATTACAAATTGACCAACTCTTTTTCTTGTAAGCTTGTACATACAAGCACCACAACCAAGCTTTTTTCCTATATCTTCGCATAAAGTTCTTATATATGTTCCCTTAGAACACTCCACTGTCATAGTTACAAATTTATTCTTGCCCTCTAAGTCAATATCATTGACATGAAGGCTCTTAATAGTTACTTTTCTAGCTTTTCTTTCCACTTCAATACCATTTCTTGCAAGCTCGTAAAGTTTTTTACCATTAACCTTTAGAGCTGAATACATTGGTGGAACCTGCATATATTCTCCAACAAAGCTCTCACAAGCCTCTAGAATATCTGCCTCTGTTACATTTACTTCACTTGATTTTAAAACATTCCCAGATATATCCGCAGTATCTGTTACTGTACCAAGAAGCATAACTGTTTCATATGTCTTGTCCCAGTCTGTAATCATACTACAAATTTTAGTTCCTTTACCTAAGCATACAGGTAAAACCCCAACTGCATCAGGGTCTAGTGTTCCTGTGTGTCCAATTTTTTTGTATTTTAAAATCCCCCTAAGTTTTGCTACTACATCATGCGATGTAAATCCCTGTTCTTTATATACATTAATAATCCCGTTCATAAATCTGTCCTTAATAATTATGAAATCTCATTGTATTGTTCTTCAATTAATGCACCGATTTTGTTAACGATAGAATGAACGCTACCCTTTGCACTAAATCCAGCTGCTCTTATATGGCCGCCACCTCCAAATGTAGTTGAAATCTTACTAACATCAATCACACTCTTAGATCGAAGGCTAACCTTATATTCGCCATCACCGATTTCATACATAAAAATAGCTACTTCTACGCCATCAGTAAGTCTTAATTGTTCAACTATACCACCAAGACTTTTACCATCGACCCCATAAAAATCCATTATTTCTTTAGATACACTTGAAAAAATGCATTTACCATCATAAAATAACACACTCTCAAGAAGCGCTCTACCTAAAATCTGGTTTTGAATATATGTTTTTGCATAAAAGCTATTATCAATGATGCTTGAATAATCAATTCCCTTTTCCATCATCTTACCAGCAATAGTCATAGTATTAGCAGATGTACAGCTATATTTAAACACTCCTGTATCATGAATAATACCTGTATAAATACAAGTAGCTACTTCTTTACTAATCAAGTTCTCATCAAGGCATGTAAATAAAACTTCACATGTAGAACTCCATGTTGGCTCTACTAAATTAACATCAGCAAAGCTTGTGTTACTAATATGATGATCTAAACAAATTGTCTTTTTTGCATAAATAAACATTTCAGCAAAAGGCTCAATTCTATCTAGAGAACTACAGTCTAATACCATAAACACATCAAATTTCAAATCCAAATCTGGCTCGTTTTTTATTTCATTAATTCTTGGAATAAAATTAAAATCATCACCAAGTTTTTCAAGATATACTCTAACATCTAAGTCTGGTCTATTTTCTTTTAGGAAATTATAAAGTCCCATTGTAGAACCAACGCAATCGCCATCAGGTCGTACATGTCCAGTAATTCCAACTGTTTTAGCGTCTTTTAATTCTTCTAAAATATTCATATATAACCTCCTATTTATCTTTAATTTTCTTCGATACCTTGTTCTTCTTCGCTAGCGTTATGAGATTCTTCATCTTTTTTTGTAACTTCATCAATTAATCTTGACATCTTAACACCATATTCAATTGACTGATCAATTACAAATTTAATTTCTGGTGTATTTCTTAAATTAACAGTTCTAGCTAGCTGTCTTCTAATGTATCCTTCAGCACTAACTAGACCTGCAAGAGTATCCTTTTGTGACTGCTCATCACCAAGCACACTAATATATGCCTTACATGTCTTTAAATCTGGTGCAACATCTACAGATACAACAGATGTCATAGGATTAATTCTAGGATCCTTAATATCTCTTCTAATAATATTGCTTAATTCTCTTAATACTTCTGAATTAATTCGAATATTTTTTGAACTATTTTTCCTCATGGTTTATTTTTACCTCATTTTACTAATATAGAAAGCCCCTAAATTAGAGGCTTTCTAACTTTAAATTCTATCTAGGTATTTCTACCATAATGCTTGCTTCGATTTCATCGCCTTCTCTAATGTCATTAAAGCTTTCAAGTACGATACCACATTCAGTACCAGCCTTAACTTCCTTAACTTCATCCTTGAAGTGCTTAAGTGAAGCAATTGGTCCTTCGTAAATCTTCTCACCTTCTCTTGTAAGTCTTACTGTAGATTCTCTTGTAATTCTACCTTCTGTTACTAATGTACCAGCGATATTACCTACACCAGAAGCCTTAAAGATTTGTCTAATTTCAGCATGACCAATAATCTTCTCTTCATAAATTGGTTCAAGCATACCCTTAAGTGCTGATTCAACGTCTTCAATAGCATTGTAAATAACGCTATATGTTCTTAAATCAACCTTTTCACGATCTGCTAATATTCTAGCCTGATTATCTGGCTTAACATTAAATGCAATGATAATAGCATTAGATGCTGATGCAAGAACAACATCTGACTCATTAACATTACCAACACCACCGTGGATTACCTTAACTACTACTTCTTCGTTAGATAATTTAACAAGTGACTGCTTAACAGCTTCTACAGAACCCTGAACATCAGCCTTAATAATAATGTTAAGTTCCTTCATATTACCAGCCTGAATCTGCTCAAATAATGCATCAAGTGATACCTTATGCTTTGTATCATCTAATAACTTCTTCTTGCTTTCTGCAATAAATGTTTCAGCAACATTTCTTGCTTCCTTATCTGTATCATATGCCATAATAATTTCACCAGCATTAGGTACAGCATTAAGACCCTGAATTTCTACAGGAGTTGAAGGACCAGCTTCCTTAACTCTTCTACCTGTATCATCAATCATAGCTCTAATCTTACCATAACAAGAACCAGCTGCTACTGAATCACCTACTCTTAATGTACCCTTTTGTACAAGAATTGTAGCTACAGGACCACGTCCCTTATCAAGCTCAGCTTCAATAACAATACCTCTAGCCTTACGGTTAGGATTAGCCTTAAGTTCAATAATTTCTGCAGTAAGTAAGATCATTTCAAGAAGGTTATCAATACCTTCCTTAGTATGAGCTGATACAGGACAGAAAATTGTAGAACCGCCCCAATCTTCTGCAATAAGACCATATTCTGTAAGTTCCTGCTTAACCTTTTCAATGTTAGCATTTGGCTTATCAATCTTATTAACAGCAACAATAATTTCAACATTAGCAGCCTTAGCATGGTTAATAGCTTCAATAGTCTGAGGCATTACACCATCATCTGCAGCAACAACTAAAATTGCAATATCTGTAGCCTGAGCACCACGCATACGCATAGCAGTAAATGCTTCATGACCTGGTGTATCAAGGAATGTAATCTTATTACCATTTACATCAACTCTATAAGCACCAATCTTCTGTGTAATACCACCTGATTCCTTAGCTGTTACATGAGTTTCTCTAATAGCATCAAGAAGTGAAGTTTTACCATGATCTACGTGACCCATTACACAAACAACTGGTGGTCTTGGGATTAATGTATCTGCTGGCTCTTCTTCTTCCTTAAGAAGTTCTGCAATAACATCAATAACTTCTTCATGTTCACAAATGCAGTTAAATTCTAATGCAATTTCTTCAGCTGTATCATAATCAATTTCCTGATTAATTGTAACAACTTTGCCCTGCATAAATAGCTTTTTAACAACTGCAGAAGGCTGAACCTTCATCTTATCAGCAAGTTCCTTAATTGTAAGTGAATCTGGAAGAGTAAGTGTCTTAATTGTATCTTCTTCCTTTTCCTTCTCCTTCTTTGGAGCCTGCTTATTAGGCTTCTTGTTTAAGCCGCCACTAACGAATTTAAGATTTTCTCTTGAATCGTTATCCTTTTTTCTATCATTTCTATCATTATTCTTCTTAGAATTATATCTCTGATCAGCTTTTCTTGAATCTGGCTTCTGTTCAAAGAGGAAATCATCCTTTGGTGCTGAATCTCTTCTATCATTTCTTCTTTGATTGAAATTTCTGCCATTATTGTCAGAATCCTTATCCTTGTTAAAGCCATTATTTCTATCGCGATCTCTGTAACCGCCATTATTTCTATCACGGTCTCTATTAAATCCGCCATTATTTCTATCGCGGTTATCTCTATTTCCATTTCTATCGCGATTGTCTCTGTTGAAGCCTCCGTTATTTCTATCACGGTTGTCTCTATTTCCGTTTCTATCGCGATTATCTCTATTGAAGCCTCCGTTATTTCTATCACGGTTGTCTCTATTTCCGTTTCTATCGCGATTATCTCTGTTGAAGCCTCCGTTATTTCTATCACGGTTGTCTCTATTTCCATTTCTATCGCGATTATCTCTATTATCACGGTTTCCATTTCTATCGCGATTATCTCTATTATCACGATTTCCATTTCTATCGCGATTATCTCTATTATCACGGTTTCCATTTCTATCGCGATTATCTTTATTACTATTCTGAGGGAAACTTACCTGTGAAATATGTTTCTCCTTTTTAGCTGCTGCCTTAGCTTCTTCCTGCTTTGGTGCATCTTTCTTAGAACTATCCACTTTTTTGTCTCCCTTATATCTATTTTTTACTTTATTTATTTCATCATCTGTTAAGCCGCTTACAGTCTTATAGGATTTCTCACTAGTTGACAACATCTCAATAATATCCTTACTCTGAATGCCTAACTCTTTAGCTAATTCATGTACTCTCATTAATTATTGACCTCCTTATTATTTGTATCTAAACCTTTTGCAAAATATTCTTTCAATTTATTTGAAAAGCCTTCATCTAGAATGGCTAGTGATGCTCTAAATTCCTTTCCAATAGCATGTCCAACAGACTCCTTATCGGAAAAGAAATATATAGGAACCTTATAAAATTCACACATATTCGAAAACATTTTCTTAGTATTATCTGAGGAATCATCTGCAACAATCACCATAAAAGCCTTCTTTTGCTTTACCGCTTTTTCTGTAGAAAATTCGCCACTTACAACTTTTCCTGCTTTCTGAGCCAATCCTAACATGGATATAATTTTTTTATTTTCCAAGTTCATCAAACTCCTTTTTTAATTCATCATAAATACTAACATCAATTGCCATCTTAAAAGATCTCTCTAGACCCTTTTGCTTAATGGCCTTAAGTAGACACTCCTTGTCCTTACAAATGTAAGCACCTCGTCCGTTCTTCTTTAAACTAGTATCTATTTTAATTTCGTTTTCTGGTGTCTTCAAAATCCTAATAAGTTCTTTCTTATCTTTCATTTGACCACAACCTATACACTGTCTTTGTGGAATCTTTTTAGTTCCCGGCATTAAATCACTCCAATCAAATAAGTTTATAATATTTTAAGGTGTAAATTAAGGAGTTTCTTCAACCTCTGTTTCAGCCTCAAAATCTAAATCTTCAAATTCTTCGTCTTCAGCTGCATTCATCATATTTTCTGAATCAGCTTCTGACTTAATATCAATACCATATCCTGTTAATTTAGCAGCAAGTCTTACGTTCTGACCTGACTTACCAATTGCAAGTGATAACTGCTGTTCAGAAACAATAATCTTAGCCTTCTTTTCATCATCATCAGCTTCTGCAGCTACTACCTTAGCAGGGCTAAGAGCATTAACGATATACTGAGCTGAATTATCATCCCATTCAATAATATCAATCTGTTCATCACCAAGTTCATTAACAATATTTCTTACACGACCACCGCTAATACCAACACAAGCACCAACAGGATCTACGTTAGGAACGTTAGCTCTTACAGAAATCTTAGTTCTTGAACCAGCTTCTCTTGCAATACCCATAATTTCAACTGTTCCATCCTTAATTTCAGTAGCTTCTTCTTCAAAAAGCTTCTTAACAAGTTCAGGAGACTTTCTTGAAACTCTAACTGAAATACCGCTCTTTTCACGATTAACAACAGATACAACGTAAAGTTTAATTCTATCGCCAACCTTAAGCTTTCTACCAACATTAACTTCCTCAGCCTTAAGAATAGTCTGGATTCTACCGATATCAACTGTCATATCACCATTCTCAGCGATTCTCTGAATAATACCTGTAATAATACCCTTTTCCTTAGCCTGGTATTCTTTAAAAATTGAATTCTTTTCCTGTTCTCTAATAGTCTGAACAATAATATTCTTAGCGTTCTTTGCAGCCTTTCTAGAGAATTCATCAGAATCTACTTCAACAGTAATAACATCACCAATTTCTGCTCTAGGATTGATTTTTCTAGCATTAGCTAATGTTATTTCCTTACTATAAATCTTTCTTTCCTTGATCTTCTTGTTCTCATCGTCCTTATCAACTTCTGTTAAGCTTTCAACAACAAGTCTATCAGAATAAATATGGAAATCACCTGTTACTCTATCAAGAACAACATGACCATTATCAGCCTTATCAAATTCTGACTTATATTCATCTATAAGTGACTTCTCAATTGCGTTAAACATTACTTCTTTACTAATTCCATTTTCCTTCTCTAATAAATCAAGAGCTGTAATTAATTCTTTACTCATGGTATCCTCCAAATTTTATTACTTTTCTACATAAGCCCATCTAATCATAGATAGGTTCTTTCTTTGTATATTCTTATCTTCGCCATTAATTTCAATTGTAATTGATTCCTTATCAAATGCCTTAAGTATACCCTCTGCCTCTTTAATACCATCAACTGCACTGTAAAGTCTAATTTCAATTAAACGGCCTATACTTTTTTCAAAATCGCGTTCTCTTTTTAGAGGTCTTGTAAGACCAGGAGAACTTACTTCAAAAATGTATTCAGAGTCAATATAATCTTCTTTATCAAGAATCTCATTAAAAGCTCTGCTTACATTCTGACAATCTTCAATGGTAACTCCGCCTTCTTTATCAATGAAAACTCGTAAGTACCAATCACTGCCCTCTTTAACATATTCCACATCAAAGAGTTCCACCTTGTTAGCATCGATAATAGGTTTAATAAGCATTTCAGTTTTTTCTTCGTAACTTTCCTTTTTACCCATTTAAAGTCTCTGCCTTTCTATAATATTCAATTTTAATAGTACATACATTACAATTATACTATAACTTTAAAAATTCGTAAAATTATATACATAACTATAATATATAAAAATAATCCGTATTATAGACATAAAACTAAAGTGAGTGGACTATATTAGTCCACTCACTTTAGTAACAATAATACAGAGTAGCTCGTAGGGGAATCGAACCCCTGATTCTGCCGTGAGAGGGCAGCGTCTTAGCCTCTTGACCAACGAGCCATATCTTATGTTCCGTTCAGTTGTCTCTTGTTGTCCTGCGCGGTACTTTGATAATATACACTAATTACACAATAAAAGCAAGTCTTTTTTCATTTTTTTCTAAAAAAATTAGATTTTATGGGCATTTAAAAATAACAATCCCCTTAAAAGCCGCATAAACACTGACTTTCTCTTATTCCAAAAAATATGAAAAAACACAAGATTTTGTGTATGAACAATATCAATACAACTAAATCTTGTGTTCTAATAATATTTATTATTTATGCAAAGCTAAAAATTGCTGTGAATAAACCAGCACTAACAGCTCCCATAATAATTCCTGCAAGTAAAACTCCAAGGAATACAGCTGCAACACTCTTCTTAAAGCCAAAATCAAGAATTGAAGCTGCAAGTGTACCTGTCCAAGCACCAGTTCCAGGAATTGGAATACCTACAAACAATACTAAAGCAAGGAATAATCCATTACCAGCTTTTTCTTTAAGTTTTTCTCCACCCTTATGTCCTTTTTCTAAACAAAAAGTAAAGAATTTACCAATATATTTCTTATCCTTACCCCATTCAAGAACACGTCTTGCAAAAAGATAGATAATAGGCATAGGTAACATATTACCAATCATACATACGATATATGACTGTAATAAAGGTAATCTAAAACCCTGTGAAATAGGAATTGCAACTCTAAGTTCTACAAGTGGAACCATTGATACGAAAAATATAGCCAAATACTTTTTTAACATATTTCCTCCAATAAACTGTTATCTCTTCTCTCTATTCTGCTTTTTTACAGACTTAGCTAGTTTACACATTTTCAATCTGCCAGTCAATAGGACTTAGTTTATTGTTTATTAAAAATTCATTAGTTTTACTAAAATGCTTGCATCCAAAAAAGCCCCTATATGCAGATAATGGACTAGGATGTGCAGCACATAAAACTAGATGTTTACTATTATTTAGCATTTTAAGTTTTTCCTTGGCTGGATTTCCCCAAAGTAAAAATACAATAGGTCTATCCTCTTTATTTAACTCTTCAATGATTCTATCTGTAAATTTTTCCCATCCCTTACCCTTGTGAGATGCCGGCTTATGAGCCCTAACTGTAAGAACAGTATTAAGAAGTAAAACCCCTTGATTAGCCCATTTTGTAAGGTTTCCGTTATTGGGAATATAGCAATTACAATCACTTTCCAACTCTTTATAAATATTTTTTAGAGAAGGTGGAATCTTTTTTTGTGATTGGGGTACAGAAAAACTAAGTCCATGAGCCTGATTTACATCATGATAAGGATCCTGACCCAAAATAACCACCTTAACCTCACTAATATCTGTTAAATTAAGAGCTGTAAAAAGGTTCTCCCTTGTAGGAAAAATCTCTTCATTCTCATATTCATGATTTATAAAATCTTCTAGTTTTAAATAATAATCCTTTTTAAATTCATCGTCTAATCTAGACTTCCATCCTTGCTTTAATTCATTCATTCCTTGCTTTAATTCATTCATTTTTTATCTCTATTTACAATAATATGTAATTTTCTTTCCTTTGTATTTTTATATATTTTAGAATTAATATTACAGACTATAATCTAACAGAAATTCCCTCATCTGCTAAATATCTCTTTAATTCTTTTATATCTAGTTCTTTAAAATGGAACAAGGAAGCTGCAAGTGCAGCATCTGCATTTGCTTTAATAAAGGCATACTTAAAATCCTCCTTTTTTCCTGCACCTCCTGATGCAATAACAGGAATTGAAACAGCATTTGCTATTTCTTTAGTTAATTCAAGATCATATCCAGCCTTAGTTCCATCACAATCCATACTTGTTAGTAAAATCTCACCAGCGCCGAGTTTCTCTGCCTTCATAGCCCATTCAATAGCATCCATTTTCATATCAACTCTTCCGCCATTTTTATATATGCTCCAATGACCATCCTCACATCTTTTTGCATCAATAGCCACAACAACACACTGGCTTCCAAATTTATAAGCCGCCTCAGATATAAGATTTGGATTCATTATAGCCGCAGAATTTATAGAAATCTTATCTGCGCCTTCACGAAGTAAGACCTTAAAATCATCAACAGTTCTAATTCCACCACCTACAGTAAAGGGAATAAATACTTTACTTGCCACTTTTCTAACCAAGTCTAGAGTAGTATTTCTTCCATCACTTGAAGCAGTAATATCTAAAAAAACCAATTCATCTGCACCTAACTTATCATAAGCTTGCGCCACCATTACAGGATCACCTGCATCTACCAAATCCACAAAATTTGTTCCTTTAACAACTCGACCATCCTTACAATCAAGACAAGGAATAATTCTTTTTGTAAACATACACTTACTCTCCATTCACTACATTTCCAAAATTAAAGATTAGCAAAATTCTCCAAAATCTTTAATCCAACATCACTACTTTTTTCTGGATGAAATTGACATGCAAAAACATTACCCTTTTCAACAGACGCATGAATACATGTTGTGTATTCAGTCTTTGCAGAAACAATAGACTCATCATCAGCCTTTAAATAATAAGAATGAACAAAATAGACATAACTATTATTATCTATTCCCTTAAATAATTTTGAACCCTTTTTAATTTCAAGAGAATTCCAGCCCATATGAGGAATTTTAAAACCTTCCTTAGCTGGTATTCTATAGATTTTTCCTGGCAAAATTCCAAGGCCTTTAACACCAACAGATTCTTCGCTAGATTCAAATAATAATTGCAATCCTAAACAAATACCTAAAAACGGCCTTGTTTTGGCACATTCCTTAATTGTATCTACCAAATCATATTTATAAAGATTGTTCATAGCATCACCAAAAGAGCCTACTCCTGGTAAGATTACCTTATCAGCCTTTAGTAGGCTCTCTTTATCTCTTGTTATTACAACCTCCTGATTAAGGGAGAGTAGCGCTTTTTCAACGCTTTTTAAATTACCTGCATCATAGTCAATTATTGCAATCATTCATTACCTGCCGCTTCCCCGTAATCCATAATTACGAAATAATATTTGGTAAAGTCTGAATTATACATATCAACTAATGATTTAGCCTTCTTCTCATCAATAGAAAAAGTCTCTTCTAGTGCATTTAAAATTTCTTTATATGCCTCATCAAATTCTTCATAAACACCTAAGCTCTTAGCATCATCAATATACTTATCATAAGCTATAACGCCCTTAATAAGGGAATTTAGAGCATCCGTTTTATTATCCATTTCTAGATAAGAATTGTATGCCCTATACTGACTTTGAACATAAAGAATTGTCTTTGCCTGCTCATATATAGTCTTATCTGTTTCATTCAAACTTAACCCATCTAATTCTTTATAAGCTGTAAAGAAATCACCCTTTGCAAAATAATTCTTGGCATTATTTGAACTGTAGTCATAATTTACCGCTTTAATAAGAACCAGTAATAGTACTATAACACCTGAAACAAATAAAATAAACAAAATCATTGAAACTGGTTTTATTTTTAATATATCACCAGGTTGAGGTTCAGGCTTTTCCTTCTTAGGCTTTTTAGGCTTTGGTTCCTTTTTAGGCTTTTCTTTTTTCTCTTTTTTAGGTTTTTCCTTAGCCTCCTTTGCTTTGGCTTCCTTAGCCTCTTTAGCAGCAGCCTTCTTCTCTTCCTTAAGCTTTTTTGCCTCTTCTGCCTCAATAGCCTCCTGCTCTTCTTCCTTAGCTTCTTCTTCAGCTTGTTTTTTCTTCCACTGGTCAATTCTATATTTAAATTTAGCAAAAAATCCCTTTTTCTTAGCAGAATCATCAGCAGTCTCATCATCTATTTCCTGTAAAATCTTACCATTCTCGTCAAGCTTTCTCTTTCCGCCCTTTTTAATAGATTTATCTTCTTCTAAATCCTCTTCTTCTATACTTTCAAAGAAAATATCTCTAAGCTTAGCAAAAAAGCCGCCTTTCTCCTTTTTTTCATTAATATCTTCTAGGAGATTTTCCCCCTCATTTTTGTCCTTTTTTTTGCCTTTTTTCTTTTTGTTCTTTTTATTATCTAAATCATCATTATTATCTTCAACGTCCTTAGCATCCTCAAAAATATCATCAAGAGACACACTTTCATCCTTAGCATCCTCAATAATATTATCTAAATCCATATTAACAAGACGATCAATCTCATTTTCTGATAAATCCTCATCTATATCATCAACGGAAATATTAACATCTTCAGCTGATAAATCCGTATCTTCTAGCATCTTATCAATTTCTTCATCAGCTTTAGCTTCCTTACTTTCTTCATCAACTTCATCCTCATCTATGGCTGCACTTGCAACATCTTCTGGATTTAAGCTTTCATCCTCACTGATTTCTTCCTTCTCATTCATCAAATCATCAATGCTACTAGCAAGTTCACCATCTGACTCACCATTAGACTCTCCATTAGGCTCGTCTTCTGTCTCACTGCCCTCTTCTCCATTTGGCTCGCCTTCTAGCTCATCAGCTACTGCATCATCGTTCTCAGTTTCCGACATACTTTCTGCTTCGCTGTTAGTATCTGCTGACTCGTCTTCTGTCTCACTGCCCTCTTCTTTATTAGACTCGTCTGCTAGCTGGTCTTCAACAAGATTTATGTCATCACTCTCGGCATTATCAGTAGTATCTCCACTAGTTAAATCTAGTTCTTCATCTATATTTATAGCAGGATTTATTTCATTATCAATTTCGATATCATCATCAAAATTCACATTTTCATAACCGTCCAAAATATCCCCTAAGGCATCAATCAAAGACGCCGATTCACTATCTTCTGATAAATCCGCGTCAAAATCCAATTCATTAGATACATCAGCATCCATATCTAACTCTTTAGACTCATTATTTAATTCTCCGCCTTCTAATGAATTTAGAGACTCTAAATCGCTAGCTAAATCTCCTTCATCTAAACCACTATCAATAACATCAATTTCATCCCCAGCTTTGTTCATAGCAGCCTTAACTTCATTAGACAATTGCTCTATTTCAAGTTCTTCCTTACTTAAAGGCGCACCCATACTAGCTTCTTTTTTAGCCATCTGATTAGCATTTACAGTCTCTAATAATTTATTAAGGTAATCCTCCTCATTACTTGGCAAATATGATCACCACCTTATCATTAATTCAATTTTGCACGATTAATTCTGTATTTATTTTATCATAGATAATTTTCCTTAACAAGATTTGTCAAAAAATCCTTATTAAATATATCGACACTTTTCATAAAAAGTTCACTTTATATATGTTTTTTCATTTAATTTTCTGGGAATATAAAAGTAGTGCCGCCTAAATTACTTAGACGGCACCATAAGAGGAAGTGTAAAAAATGAGAAAAAATCATCTTAAAAGCTTATCAATCTCTTCTACTAATCGACCGATTTCAGGTTTAGATAACTGAACATCAGCACCTAATCTTTCACCCTTTAATCTCATCTGCTCATTAATAAGTGAAGAGAAGATAATAATCGGTATTTTCTTTAATACCTCATCGTCTTTTACCAACTTTGTAAGTCTATGTCCATCCATCAATGGCATTTCCAAGTCAGTAATAATAACATCAATATCTAAATCAGTTTCACCAGCCTTTGCTGAGCATAGATAATCCCATGCTTCCTGACCATTACTACAAAGAGTTAAGTTACTATAACCTGACTTTGTAAGAGAATCAGAAATAAGTTTAATAAGCAATGGTGAATCTTCTGCAATTACAATATGTGATTCATTTCTAGCTCTACCTTCAAGTTTAGAAATGTCAGATACTTTCAAACCTGTTTCTGGACTAATTTCAGAAACAATTCTTTCAAAATCCAAAATAACAATTAACTGACCATTAATCTTTACAATACCTGTTGCAACACCAGAGTCTTCATTGCTGATAGTAGCATCAGGTGTAATGATATCTGCCCATGAAACTCTATGAATTCCACAAACTGCATGTACATGGAAAGCCACATTCAACTTATTAAAATTTGTAATAATAAACATATCACGGTTCTGGTCTTCTGAAGGTTCTCTATTAATAACTCTAGCCAAATCAACAACAGTAATCATAAGATCTCGTGGCATAAAAATTCCCTCTACACAAGGATGCGAATTTGGAACCGGTGTAACTGTATTAAATGGAACTATCTCCTTTATCTTAGCTACATTAATACCATAATGATTACCACCAACAATAAATTCCAATACTTCCAATTCATTAGTTCCACTATCTAGTAAAATGTTAGTTTCCATATTTATTCCTCCATATTATTTCACGATCAACTTATGTAAATATTATAACAAAACTATAATTACTTTTCAATGGAAATATATAAGAAATTTACTTTTTGATTACTATAATTTATAAATTCATAAATAAGAATGTAAAATAAAAAAATCCAAGCTTACGCTTGGATTAATCACTTGCTCTTTCAAAACTGCACATTAAATATATTCATCCGTAAGTCATTCTCTAAGAATAACCCTCGTTTATGTTCAGTGATTTCTCACTCTCTATCCAAACCTTAACCTTACTTGGTTAAGCCCTCGACCTATTAGTACAAATCAGCTCCACATGTCACCACGCTTCCACCTTTTGCCTATCAACCTCGTCGTCTTCAAGGGGTCTTACTACATTCGTATGGGATATCTCATCTTGAGGGGGGCTTCACGCTTAGATGCCTTCAGCGTTTATCCCGTCCCGACTTGGCTACTCGGCCATGCACTTGGTAATGCAACCGATACACCAGAGGTCAGT
>NZ_JNKW01000018.1 GCF_000702205.1 Lachnospira multipara LB2003
AACAATGGAAGAAGGTTAAAACGAAATTCAAGGAACTCAAAAAGTTAGGCGTGGAAGAAGAAAAAGCGTGGATATGCGCAAACATGCGAAATGGCAACTGGTATTGTGGTAGTTATTTTGTATTACAGACTGCGTTTAACAACAAGAAACTCCGTGAACTTGGATACCCAACATTCACAGAGTTTTATTTGAAAATATGTGAAAACTAGAGAAGCGCCGTATACGGAACCGTACGTACGGTGCTGTGGGAGGTCGGTAGATAAAATAATTATCTACCTCCTACCCGATTAATGAGCGGCTTTCTTCATAATGAGAGACTATCTATATAATGAGAGACTATCTATACAATGAGAGACTATCTATACAATGAGAGGCTTTCTATATAATTAGCGGCTTAGGAAATTGACCCAAATTGGTTTAGTTAAACAAAAGGGTCAAAAGAGATTTTAGCCAAAAAAGTAAAAATAGGACTAAAACTGATATTTAGCAAAAAAGGTCAAGGAGCATGGAAGAAATTTAGCCCAAAAAATAAGCCTAAACACTGAAATAAAGTAAAAAAGTCAAAATGGCTTTAAATGTCTTAAAAACAAGATTGACCTAAATTCTAAATAATAATAAAAAAGGCAAGAAATAAAAATAAGATTCTCTGGAATAATTGACCTAAAGTGAGAATAAGAAGAAATAGGTCAAAATATGAATTTTGAATTTGATGAAAAAGTGGACCTAAATGAGAATAAAGTGTATTTAGGTCAAAAAAAGAGTTCAACGTGAAAAATTAGAGTTGACCTAAATATAAGAAATAAAAGAATAGGGCAATCTGCCCAATGACTAGCTCAATAATCTGCACAACGACCTGCGAAACAACATGCTTAAT
Organism: Lachnospira multipara LB2003; assembly: GCF_000702205.1. Taxonomy (GTDB): domain Bacteria; phylum Bacillota; class Clostridia; order Lachnospirales; family Lachnospiraceae; genus Lachnospira; species Lachnospira multipara_A. Next base: position 875 of record NZ_JNKW01000018.1, read on the forward strand.
GCTCAGTTCAATGACCAACCCAACAATCTGCGCAACAATCTGCGCAATGATCCGCGCAATAATCCGCCAAATAACCAGCCCAATAACCCGCCCAATAACTAATTGAGCTTTAAAACAAAAAAATCCCTATACTCATCATTATATAAAAATGTCCCCGGCCTGGGGGACCGGGGATGAGTAGAGGGGATAGAAATATAGTCAAACATGAAGGAATATGGAGATTAACCCTCATGTCTTTGTGCAATTCAAAGTTCGTTTCTGTCTCACGAACAAGTATTATTATATCATCGTTTTTGAGATATACTACTGATTTTTTATCCAAATAAAATAATTTTTACAGATTTTTTGCCGTGAAATAGGTTTTACACAATGTATTAGCCCAGTAACCATGCGGGTTTGAGGGAGACTTTTTGGGAATATGTGAAAAGGTTTTCACACATTCCCCCAACTATTTATTCATTTAGCGCTTTTATTTTGTCCATTTCAAGTCTTGTGATGTGGCAATAGCCGTTGGGGTTCTTTAAAAGGTAGTCCTGGTGGTATTCTTCAGCTTCGTAGAAGCATTCTAGAGGCTTAAATTCCACGTGGAATTCAGGATATTTTAAAGATTCCTTGGAAAGGTAGTTACTTATGGCTTCTTCAAGGTCCTTTGATTTGAAGTAAATGCCAAGAAGGTATTGCTCGCCAATGTCGCCACCTTGACCGTCACTTTGAGTAGGATCTACACATATGAAGTAGGCATCAAGTATTGTTTTGGTGCTTGTAATTTTGGGATTGTAGGTTACTCGAATGCATTCTCTAAAGCCAGTTTCTAGTCGGCATACGTCTTCGTATGTTGGATTTTGAATGTGACCGTTGGCATAGCCTACTTTAGTGCTAGTTACACCCTTTAATTCTAGGAAAGCTCGTTCCATACCCCAGAAGCACCCACCTGCAAGGTAGATTGTTTCCTCTCCTTTAGGTGCAACAAAATAGTCATCCAGTCTAGTCTCGCAGATACGGTGCTCGTAGTAGATTAAATCTTTGTCTTTGAGAATAATTTGAAATCCATTGTGCTCTAGGCAATGAATAGCCATTTCGTTAGTTTTATGGACGATTGCATGAATGATTGGTTCGTGCATATTTTCATGAATGTGGGATGTTAGAAGATATAAGGCATTGCTTGCGTAGTGTTTGCCACGATGAGCTTCGTTAATTTCAAAAAAAATTTCAGCCTTACTATTAATGCTAACATATCCAACATCTTCCCAAGCATGAGAAATTGTAAATTTATGGGCTGGCTTTTCATTAATTTCAATAAGTTCGTTTTTTAAAATAATCATTTAATCACTTCCTTTGCGTGCAATTTTATTTTGTACTATTTTATCATATGCTAGGAAAAAACCAATGGGCAAATTTATTTTATTCTTGTATTAAACGGCAATTTAGTGGTAAATTAGTCATATGTAAATTTGGCGAAGTGAGAAATTTAGCCATATGAAAAATTAGGCGAAGTGCGAAATTTAGCCGTATGAAAAACTAGGCGAAGTGAGAAATTTAGCCAATTGTAGGGAGCGATAAGATCATGACAAGAAAAGAAATAAATGAAATAAAATCACTATATGATATTGAGGATTGTGGAGTTTTAAGACTTTGTGGATGCTATGTTAATGGTGAGAAGGAGAAGGTTACTACATTTAATGAGACTTTTCTTAATTTGCCAGAGGAAGAAAGACATAAGTATTTTGATATTTTTAAGAAGACACTTTCAGGTACACCAGGTAAGAATTTGCTGGATTTGGAATTTAATATGGGAGCTTATGAAGAAGAGGGCGCTAATAGCTTTTTGCTTAAGCTAAGAGAGAGCGAGTTAAAGGATGATGAATTGCTTAATAAGCTTTATGACAGAATTATTGAAAATTATTATTATCCTGGAAATTTCCTTATTTTGCTTATAAATCAGGCATATGATATTCCCAATGTAACTAATGACAATATTGAGAACGAAGATGCATCAGATGAGGTATTTAGTTACATTTTATGTAGCGTGTGCAAGGTAACATTGTCAAAGCCAGGACTTAGTTATAATGAAGAGGACAAGAATTTCCATAATCAGTTGCAAAATCATATGGTTGATGTTCCTGACGTTGGATTTTTATTCCCATCTTTTAACGATAGAACAAGTAACACAGATATGACACTTTTTTATACTAAGGATGCCAACGATTTCCAGCACGGCTTTATTGAAAATGTGCTTAATGCCAACGAGCCAATGGGTGCAGCTGATCAGAAGGAGACTTTCAATAATCTTGTAACGGAGGCCCTTGGCGAAGATTCTAGTTATGAGACTGTAAAAAATATTCATGAGAATCTTAATGAAGTTATTGCTGAAAAAAAGAAGGAATCAAGTGCGCCTGTTATGCTTGATAAGACTGAAGTTAAGGAAATTCTTGAAAAAAGTGGTGTGAAAGAAGATAAGTTAGAGCATTTTGAAGAAAGATTTGAAATGGCAACTGGTGAGGATGGAAAGCTTGCGGCAACTAATATTGTGCCAGCTAGAAAATTTGAGGTTAAGACAGTTGATGTGGTGGTTAAAATTAATCCAGATAAGACAGATCTTGTTTCAACACAGATTATTAATGGTAAGCAGTGCCTTGTAATTGAAATCGATGAAAGACTTGAGGTCAACGGAATTTCTGTAAATCCAGAGACCGGTGAAGTAATTGAGAGGGATTAAATCGTGATTTAAACGTCTAGAAGCAGACTACTGCTAGGATAAAGTAAATGAGTTAATTTACCCAACAAAGCAATCATGTAAAATGTTTAATAAAATACCTTAATTTAAGTATGTACATTTTCCTCCCCTTAGATTATAATTTATTTGTGGGTTATATAAAGCGTCTTTATAAAAGTACGCTGAAGCAAAAAATTATAATTTAATACGGGAGGATTTTTTTATGCGAAGACTTGATTTGTATAAGAACGATTTTTTACGTTCTAGCAAGAGTTCTTTGCGTTCTAAGAGGGGTGCCATAAGACGTCTATCGTCTATTGTTATGGCAGGACTTCTTGTGGCATCTACTGCACTAGTACCGGTTAGTGGAGTTTTTGCCAATGAGTCTAACAATTTAGAAACCGCAAAGATAGTTGCATTTCCAGGCGCAGAGGGCGGCGGAATGTATGCGACAGGTGGCCGTGGATATGATGTTTATGTTGTGACTAATCTAGAGGATTATGCACTAGGGGAGACACCTATTCCAGGTTCATTAAGATATGGTATTGAAACAGCCACAGATGGCTGCATGATCGTTTTTAATATCGGTGGAACGATAGAGCTAAAACAGACATTATCTTTTAGAGATAAGAAAAATATTACAATTGCAGGACAGACTGCACCGGGGGACGGAATCACACTTTCAGGGTATGAGACTAATATTAGTAACTCTGAAAATCTAATTATTCGTTTTGTTCATTTTAGAACAGGTGCTAAGAATGTGTATACAGCTGGTGACTCAATGGATGCCTTATGGGGAAGAGACAATAAGACATTCATCATTGATCATTGCTCATTTAGCTGGAACACAGATGAAACATTATCTACATATAGAGGCGCTGACGGAACAGTACAGTGGTGTATTATTAGTGAAAGCTTGACTGTTTCTGGCCATTCAAAGGGAAGACATGGCTACGGCGGTATTTTTGGCGGAGATAATGTAGTATTTCAGAATAATCTAATTGCTAACCACACATCTAGAAACCCACGTATTGGTGGTGGCACAATGACAGATCCAACTAAAGTTTATTCAATGGCAACAGTTCAGCTTAGCAATAACTACCTATATAATTGGGGTTATTATTCATGCTATGGCGGAGGTTATGCCCAGACAAATTATATAAATAACTATTTTAAGACAGGCCCAGGTACAAGGGACGCAGCAAAAAATACAATTTTAAATTATGGTGAGAAGACAAAGCCAGGTAGCGTCTATTATACAGGTAATGTTTTTGAGGGTAATGAAGATGTAACTAATGACAATAGTAAAGGCTTTAAGTTTGAGGGAGCAAGCGAAGGAAACACTGTAACTACAGTAGCTGATACAGCTTTTGAATCAGCAGCTTTTAATCAGATAACCTTAAGGGATGCAACTACTGCAAGCAATTTGGTCCTTAATCAGGCAGGCGTTACATATCCTAAGCGTGATGCTATTGATGCAAGAGTAGTAGCAGAGGTTGAAAATGGCACAGGCGCATACATTAATACTGAAGATGAGGTTGGTGGTTATGCAACTAAGACAGTTTCAAGAGAAGAAGCTTTTGATAAAGATTTAGATGGAATTAGTGATGAGTGGGAATTAGCTCATGGACTTAATCCATCAGATTCTACAGATAGTAAAAAAATCGCTCCTAGCGGCTATTCATATATTGAAGAGTATGCTAATGAGCTTGTATCAGATGTTATTAAGGAAGATTATAAAGCATTAAATCCTGATTTAAGCATCGATTTAGCTAATAATACTGAAGTTTATGAAGGAACTGATGTTAATGTAGTGGCTAATGCAAGTGCCAAAAACGGGGCTAGCATTTCAAAGGTTGAATTCTACAACGGAGATAAGCTTGTGGGAACTGATGAAAGTGCACCTTATAGTTTTACATATAAGGATTTGACAGATGGAACTTATAATATTTCAGCCAGAGTATATGATAGCAACGGACTTCAGACTCAGTCAGATACTAGTAAATTACATGTTAATAGTATGAATAGTGCTGGAGACTGGATTAGTACAGATATTGGTGATGTAGCTATTAAGGGTAGCGCTAGTATGACAGATGGTGTACTTACTGTTAAAGGTAATGGTAAGCTTGGTAGAGAGGAAGGAAGTGTTAAGGGAACAGATAATTACGATGCTTCTAAGGATTCATGCGCTTATGCTTATCAAAAACTAACAGGAGATGGAACTATAACAGCTAAATTAGATTCTGAGACAGTTGTGGATTGTCATACATTTACAGGACTGATGCTTAGAGAGAGTTTGGCTAGTGGTGCTAAGAGCGTAAATCTTGGTTTTTCAATGGTTAAGTTATCATCTAAGACATGTTGGGCAACACATATGACAGCTAGAAAGGAAAGTAATGGAAACCTTCCTGAACTTTCAGAGACTCTAGATAGTGTTGCTAATGCTAATAAGGCAGGAATTGGCTATGTTACTGATCTTAATTATAAGACAGGAGGCCTCGTAAATGGTACATGGTTAAGACTTGTTCGTGAAGGCGATACATTTAGAGGTTATGCATCAGATGATGGTAAGGATTGGACTTTAGTTAGTGAAATGACAGTTGACCTTCCAGAAACAGCGTATGTAGGTTTTGCAGTAGATAGCGGACAGGTAGCTAATAGCATTAACAATCTTTCAACAGCAAAATTTAGCAATATTGAATTAAGCAATGAAATCCTAGATAAGAAGGATAATGCAGATAACAATCAGGGAAGTGGAGATGAAAGTCAGGGAAGTAGTGAAAGCGGTCAAACTGATGAAAAAACTAATATGCCTGTAGTTTATGACAACAGCAATTTGCTTTCTATGACAGGAGTTGGTTCTTCGATTATTTTAAGCCAGGGAGCTAAGGAAGGTAAGATTGCAACTGAGAGCGCAGCTAGTGATGTTAATGCAAGTTACTTGCTATTCCCAGAGACTAAGGATAATCAGAAGCTTGAACTTGACTTAACAATTAATAGTTATTCTATTTTTGGTCAGGCTGGTAAGACATCTGGTGTCTTTGTAGGTGCTTTCGGCAGTGGAAAAAACGTTTTTGCAACACTTGGATTTAGAGGATATGACAGCACGGTAGGTTCTGACTCACTTTCTGGATATTGGACTAAGGCAACAGGTAAGGCTGGTAATGGTTCACCAAAATATGAGGTGGCTACAGGGGACACTTACCATGTGGTTTTTGAAAGAACAAGTTCAGGATATACAGCTACATTTACAGATCTAACAAATCCTTTAATTGTTACATCAACTGGTGAAACTTACAAAGATTCTAAGACAATTAAGTTATCAGACCTATATACAGGTGAGGGTAATGTAGGAGTTGGAAGTAATGTGAGCTTAGGAATTGGAATTGTTGGTGCAACAGTTAAGGTTCAGAATATGATTTTAACTGATAGCAAGGGAAATGTCCTTTACAATCAGAGAGATTATTATAAGGATGCAGGCACAGCACCTACAATTACTAAGGTTAATACTCCAGTAATCAATGATGAAAGAACAGAGATTACAGTAAGTTATGAGGGAACTGGCCTTACAGGTGATGGAATGTATGAAATCTCAGTTTCAACTGATGGAGGACATAACTTTAAGACAGTAGCAACAACTAAGGATACAAGCTATAGTTATAAGCCAAGCGCTTCTGGTAATTACATCTTTAAAATTACAGGTGTTATGGGTGAAGAGGTGTCTAATTCAATGAATTCAGCAGCCGTTGATTTTGTTAAACCACTTACTGAGCCTGAAAGTTTAGATGCAAAATCAGGAGATAGTCAGATTGAATTATCTTGGAAGAGCGTTAGTGGTGCAACGGGCTATGATGTTTATAGAAAAACAGTTGATTCTGACACTTACGAATTAATTGGAGAGACTTCTTCTACAAGCTATAAGGATATGAGCGCTGTAAATGAGGTGGTTTACAATTATGCAGTAACAGCTAAGGATGACAACAATGCTTCTAATAAGTCAGGAGCTATTACAATTATGGCAACTGCAGGACATACAGGTGAGTGTTATTTTGGAGATGAGGCAGCTAATTTAGAGCTAGTTTCAAAGTCAGATGATACAGTAGTAAATGGTAAAAATGCTGGATTTACAATAAAGTCTAGCGAAAATGGTAGCTTTATGGTTACTTTAAATGGCAAGGAAATAGCAAGTAAAGAGGTTCAGGCTGGGGAAAATTTCGAGGTAAATCTTGATTTAACAGATGGTAGAAATGCAGTAGTAGCCTACTTTACAAGTGAATCAGGTGTTAAGACATATAAGAATTTTAACTTCGTTTCACTAACTAATATTGAAAAAATAGTAGATGCTAGCTATACAGGTACTGATGGCGATTTAGTAGATGGAATCCCAACTTATAAGACAGTCACTAGCGCTATCGATTCAGTTACAGATACAGAAGATAGCACAGTGATATTTATAAAGAATGGTCGCTATTATGAAAAGTTAAACATTGAAAAAGCTAACATCACACTAATTGGTGAGGATGCAGCTAAGACAGTACTTTGCTATGATGTGGCTAGTGGCTCAGTTTCAAAGGATGGCTCTACTTATGGAACATCAGGTAGTGCATCAGTTACACTTGGTGGTGGAGCTAGTGGTTTTGCAGCTGAAAATCTTACAATCTCTAATGAATTTGACTATTTAGGAAGTTCGATTGATGGAAAGCAGGCAGTTGCATTACTTAACAATGCAGATAAGACAGTTTTTACTAATGTAATTTTCCTTGGATATCAGGATACATTATATGCTAATGGATCATCTATTGGTGCAAGACAGTACTACAACAGATGCTACATTGAAGGAAATGTAGATTTTATCTTTGGTAGAGCACTTGCTGCATTTACAGATTGTGACATTGTATCTAACGGAGATGGTTATTTAACAGCAGCTTCAACAGAAAGCGTAAATTCAGTAGGTTATGTATTCAATAATTGTCGTTTACTTGCAAAATCTAATGTAAAGGGCGTTTATCTTGCTAGACCTTGGAGAACTAACGCAGCTGTTTATTACATTAATTGCTATATGGGCAAGCAGATTAGAGAAGTTGGTTACTGTGATATGAGTAACAACTCATATAAGGATGCTAGATATGGGGAATATGGCTCATACGGTCAGGGCTTTGTAGTTAATACAGATAGAGTTCAGTTATCTAAAGAAAAAGCAGATAAGTTAAGCACTGCAGCACAGGTACTTGCTAGTGATCCTAATCTATATGCAGATGGTGCTTGGGATGTGGATATGGCTTATGAGAATATTTCTAAGTCTTATATCAAGACAAGTGACGTAACTTACAAGATGCTAACTGGAGATAATGTTGAAATTAAGCAGGGCGAAGTTCTTGTATTAAGATCTGAGGCTGATTTTGATAAGTTTATTGGAGTTAGAATTGATGGAGAATTAGTAGATTCAATTAATTACAAGGCTTATTCAGGCTCAACAGTAATTGAACTGGGTTCAGAATTTACTAAGACTTTATCTGAGGGTGAGCATACAATTGAAATCCTATCAAAGGATGGCCAAGCTAAGGCAATTGCTGTAGTTAAGAAGGCTGATAAGACTAGTGATGAAGCAACAACTCCTAGAGATAATGAAAATGTTAATGAGCCTACAGAAGCTGTAATTGAAGAAGTTGCAGCCGATACAGGAGTAGTTAATGAGAGCTCTAAGAATGTAGACGCTAATAAGGAAGCACTTGTTGCAGCTGATACGGTTAAGAGTGGAGATGTACTTTCTTCTACAATTTATCTAATTGTGATGTTAGTTTCAGTAATTGGCATTGTTACAATTATTTTTGCTGGAGAAGGTGAAGATATTAAGAAGCATATTCACTAAGAATTGATATAATAATTAAGTTAGTAAGCTTAAAATAGCTTAAAAATAGCGTGTCTTTTTGATAATAATTATCATTAAGGCACGCTATTGTATTTTTATAAGAAATTCTAAGGGTTTTTATAATCTTCTTTATTATAATTATTAAGTTATATGTTATAATTCCTATTGTGTCACATTATTACACATTGGGAGGATTTTTAATTTATGGCAGACGCAGGAAAGAAAGGAATATCACTAGGCTTTAATTCGCCGGTAGTTTTAGCTTTTTCGCTAATATCATTATGCGCGCTTTTCCTAAATGAAATGACGGATGGAGCAAGTAATTTGGCCCTATTTAGCGTGTACAGATCTGATATTGATTTTCTATTCTTTGTTAGACTTGTTGGACACGTCTTCGGTCACACAGACTGGAATCATTTCTACTCTAATATGATGTTTTTCTTACTTATAGGACCAGTGTTAGAGGAGAAATACGGAAGCTTCGACCTTATTGTGTTGATGGTAATAACAGCAGTTGTGTCGGGTTTGGTTAGTATTATTTTTATGCCAACAACAGTGTTACTTGGTTCAAGCGGAATAGTATATATGATGGTTGTGTTACTATCTGCTTCAAGTATTAAGGGAAAGAAGATTCCACTTACATTAATCCTGATACTGTTTATGTACGTGGGTGCAGAAGTATTAAACGGATTTACTACGACAGACTCTATTTCACAGCTTTCACATGTGATTGGCGGAATATGTGGAGCTATTTTTGGAATAGTGTTAAATCTAGATACTAAAGATTTATAAGTATTAAGAAAGGAATGTTGAATTGAGCAATACGGTTAAAGGAATAATATGTATAATTATTTCAGCATTTTGCTTTGCACTAATGAGTGCATTTGTAAGACTTTCAGGTGATTTACCATCTGTAGAGAAGGCTTTCTTTAGAAATGCCATTGCTCTTATAATTGTGCTTGTTACCATAATTAAAAAGAGAGAAAAATTGCAATTTACGAAAAGAGACCTACCTATTCTTTTATTAAGATCGATTTTTGGAACAATCGGTTTATTATGCAATTTTTATGCAGTTGATCATTTAAATCTTGCAGATGCTTCAATGATGCAGAAGCTATCACCATTTTTTGTTATAGTGCTATCATTTATAATTCTTAAGGAAAAATGTAGCATTGCTCAGTGGATAGCTGTAGTTGGTGCATTTATTGGTGCTTTATTTATAATTAAGCCAAGCGGAGATTTTAATAATTTCCCAGCTGTAATTGCAGCAATTGGTGGACTTGGTGCAGGCTCTGCCTATACTATGGTTAGATTACTTGGTAAGAGAAAAGTAACGCCAGACCTAATTATTATGGCGTTTTCAGGATTTTCATGCCTAGTTTGCCTACCATTTATGATTGTGGACTTTAAGCCAATGACCTTGGCCCAGTTTGCTATATTGTTACTTGCAGGAATCTTTGCTGCAGGCGGTCAGTTTGCAATTACAAGAGCTTATATATACGCACCAGCAAGCAAAATCTCTATTTATGACTACTCACAGATAATATTCTCAGCTGTGCTAGGATTTTTAATGTTTGGACAGATACCAGATGCCTTAAGTTTCGTGGGCTATGCAGTTATTATTGCAATGGCATTGTGGATGTTTATATATAACAAGAAAAAAGTAGAATAAAATAGTTAACTAATAATAAGTATGAATATGGATAAGACAACGAATAATAATTCTAATCAGTATATGTTTCATAACCTACTTAGGTTATGCACTCATGAAAAATTAAATAAAGATTTAATCGCAGAAGATGTGAAAGAGCTCTGTAATTGGCTACATATTGGAAAATTAAATCTAGAATTAACCGATATAGAAATCGAGGAAAAGTTATTATATTCTTATGAATTATATAATATCAAGGAAGAATGTGGTAAAGAATTTACTTATTCATATCCAGTGGGTCAATATAGACAAGGTAAGGTGATTATTTCCTTGTTAAAGGGATATGATAAAGACGAAAATCTAGATACCTTTGCGAATATTATAACTTTGATAACTAATAATGTTAATTATGCTAAGATGATTAACAGAGCTAAATATTATGATGCCCAAACAGGGGTAGCTAATTTAAAATTCGTAAAGGAAAAAATGGCTCGTTTGCTAGTTGAAGGCAACAAAATATCGGATTATGCCATAATTTATGCAAATATTCAGAACTTTAAGTATATTAATGACAGTTGGGGTGTAGCTGCAGGTGATGCAGCAATAATTAAGTACACTCATACGTTAGTAGGTCTAGCTAAGGCAGATGAGGCAATAGGTCGCCTTGGCGGAGATCATTTTATAATATGTGTTAAAAGAGATAGTTTGGACAATATACTTGAAGCATTAAGTGGTATAGTTATTACAGATTTACCAGGCACAGGCGGAAGAAAATTTGAACTGGCTGCATGGGCTGGAATAATGATAAATGATGATGATAACATGACATTTGATGTAAGAATGCAGGCGGCAATTGATGCCTATTCTATGGCAAAAAACCGATTGAAAAAAAGAGTTGTTTATTACAATTCTGGCTTTAAAGATACAATGGATTGGACAAGAAAAGTTAGAGGTTTATTCTCTAAATCAATAGAAGAACTAAACATTTACCCGGTATTACAGGCCAAGGTAAATATGAAGACAGGAAAACTTGTGGGATTTGAGGCCCTTTGTAGATGGCAGTATGAAGGAAAAATCATACCTTCAGTAAAATATATCCCAATACTTGATAGCAATGGAATGATACATGAACTTGATATGTATATGTTAAGAGTAGTATGTTCGCTAATAAGAGAGTGGCTTGACTGTAATATCAAGATTCCGGTAATTTCAGTAAATATATCGAGAAAGAACTTATTTATTGATAATATTGAAGATAAAATATATAACATAACTAAGGAAGTGGGGGTAGATCCTAAGTATATAGATATAGAAATTACAGAGTCATCAACAGAAGATGAGTTTAGTAAATTACAGATTTTTATATCTAAGATGCATAAGTTAGGATTTGCAATTTCAATAGATGACTTTGGAGTAGGTTATTCTTCCCTTAGCTTACTTCATAAGATTGATGCAGATGTGATAAAGTTTGATAAGAGTTTTATAGATAACATCTGTAGTTCGAACAAAGTAGAATATATTGTTGAAAGCATATTAAACTATGCCAATAAAGTTGGTGTTCGCACAATAGCAGAAGGTGTTGAGAACATAGATCAGGGAAAGAAATTACTTTCTATGGGTTGTGAAGTCTGTCAGGGCTTTTATTATGGAAAGCCGCTTACAATCCAGGAAGCAACAGATAAGTTAATTAATCCTGACTATGTGGCAATTGCCTAAGAAAAAATACCTTGCTTAGATTCTGGTAGTAAGCTTCGTATATAGTCTTCATTAAGATCTTCACCAATAATAATTACTACATCTTGTCCAAGGTTGATTTCATCTATGGATAGAGCAGTTTTTGTTGCATTTACCTGATACCATTTAGAATCTGTAGTTGTATCATTTATAAATCCTTTGATTCTAAAGACCTTACCACATCTTGTGTCCTCATAACAGCTAGTGATAAGAGCTTTCATCTCATCTAGTGTTAGTCCACAAGCAAGCAAATACACTGAATTGTAATCATTACTGTCGTCTAAAATTAATTTTTCATGGTCGAAAGTGTTGTAACCACTGATTAATAGGGATTCAAGTGTATCTATATCAAGATCTGGGATTGTGGCCTTAATGCAGTCAGATTCAGTGATTTGGCGGTCTCCCTTAAACTTCTTAATGCAGTCATTAAGAATGCTAATAGTGTTATCAATATCTTGTGCTTTAGCAAGATCGGCATGGGAAAGGAGAATTTTACCAGCACGAGATACTTGTGAGCACACAAGATATTTAGAAGAATTGGATAGGTTTGATTCTAACTTAGAATCAATAACAGTTATGACGTTGCCAATGCTATACCAGCGATTTATAGGATCTTCGTTTATGATATCGAAGAATTCATCTACATCAAATATTCCAGATGGTTCAATAATAACGCGGTCATATCCTAGCATACCAAGAGCAATAAGTTTAGTCTTTAAGCGTCTCCTATGGCAGTCATAATCGCAGCCACCAGCCACCATTTCAACATCGGCATCTCCTCCTATGGAATCTTCAAGAATAAGCATATCCACATTAACTGCCCCAAAATCGTTCTCAATTATGCCGATATTTAAGCCCTTAGCAGTTAGAAATTCAACGTATTTTTTTATAAATGAGGTTTTCCCAGAACCAAGGAAACCAGTAATAAGATCTACTTTAATCATTTTGCACCTGCTTTAAATTAACATTATCTCTTTCAATAAAGATATATTACAACATCTTTATTTTATAGTAAATTCTATATAATACATGTTAACAAAAACATAGTCAATGAATATAGAAGTGTTGTAAACAAATCAGCGAGCTTTTTAATAAAGTGCTTGTAAAAACTTGAGATATATGGTAAAACATACTTATAGAAAATACTTTTTTAAAAGTAAGATTAAAGCGAATTGCGCTACAATGTCTTTGGGAGGAAATTATGACAGAATTTTTTAAAAATGTCCCAGAAATTAAGTATGAGGGACCAGAAAGCACTAATCCATTTGCTTTCAAATATTATAATGCAGAAGAAGTTGTTGCTGGTAAGAAGATGAAGGAACATCTTCCATTTGCCATGGCTTGGTGGCATAATTTAGGTGCTACAGGTGTTGATATGTTTGGTATGGGCACAGCTGATAAGAGCTTTGGTGCTACTCCAGGAACAATGGAGCATGCTAAGGCTAAGGTTGATGCAGGTATTGAGTTTATGAAGAAGCTTGGCATTGAGTACTATTGTTTCCACGATGTGGATCTTGTACCAGAAGCTGATGATATTAATGAGACTAATAGAAGACTTGATGAGATTTCAGATTATATCCTAGAGAAGACTAAGGGTACTAATATTAAGTGTTTATGGGGAACAGCTAATATGTTTGGTAACCCTAGATTTATGAATGGTGCAGGTAGCACAAGTTCTGCTGATGTTTACTGTTTTGCAGCTGCTCAGGTTAAGAAGGCACTTGATATTACAGTTAAGCTTGGTGGTAGAGGTTATGTCTTCTGGGGTGGTAGAGAAGGATATGAGACACTTCTTAACACAGATGTTAAGTTTGAACAAGAGAATATAGCTAATCTAATGAGACTTGCAGTTGAATATGGTAGAAGCATTGGATTTACAGGTGATTTCTATATTGAGCCAAAGCCAAAGGAACCAATGAAGCATCAGTATGATTTTGATGCAGCAACAGCTATTGGATTCCTTCGTCAGTATGGTCTTGATAAGGATTTCAAGATGAATATTGAAGCTAACCATGCAACACTTGCAGGACATACATTTGAACATGAACTTAGAATTTCAGCAATTAATGGAATGCTTGGTTCAATTGATGCTAATCAGGGTGATATGCTTCTTGGATGGGATACAGATGAATTCCCTTATGATGTTTATACAGCAACTAATGCAATGCTTGAAGTACTTAGAGCAGGTGGCCTTACTGGTGGATTTAATTTTGATGCTAAGAATAGAAGACCTTCTAATACACCAGAGGATATGTTCTATGCATTCATCTTAGGTATGGATACATTTGCCCTTGGCTTAAAGAAGGCTGCAGCAATCATAGAAGATGGCAGATTAGAAGAGAACTTAAAGAAGAGATATGAAAGCTTTAATTCTGAAATCGGTCAGAAGATTAGAAATCATTCAGCTAGTCTTGAAGAACTTTCTAACTATGCTTGCGCTATGAAGAAACCAGAACTTCCAGTTTCAGGTAGACAAGAATATTTACAGTCAGTTGTGAACTCAGTTCTTTTTAAATAGTAATTAAGTTGTATTTTTTGATTTTTTTCTTTGCACATATAACAATAAATAATCTTTATAAAGGGCAGATAATTAAACTTATATCTAGAATTTATGATGAATAACTTCTTATTTAAATATGGGTTTAAATTATCTGCTTTTTGTAGTTATAAAAAATCCTGAGCTTTTTACTTATAGTAAAAAATCCTTAGCGAGAGGGTAAAAAAAGACGTTAGGGGGGGGTAGAAAATAAAAAATATTCTAACTACGAATTAGAATATAAAAATGTCTATAGGAACAAAGTACCAGAATGTGAAATAAATTAAGACCTATGTCCTATTTACCAATGATATATAAAGATTTATTATACAAATAGCAAATCTAAAGTATCCTTGTGTTTGAGAGGGGATAGTTTAGAGGATATAACGTAATAAAAAATAGAATAAGTAAAAATGAAAGGGGCTTAATTTATGAGATTAAGAAAACTTATTTTAAGTACAGGTCTTGCTGTGGCAATGGTGGCTACATCAATTCCAGCATTAGGATATGTTAATGATGCTGGTACTGATACTGATGGTTTACAGAAAAATGGAAGTGGAATTACAGCAGTTGATCAGGAAACTGGAAATTTAACAACTGCAGGTGAAGATTTTGTTGGAGCATATGGTCTAGAAAAAGATGCGAAAGTAACTGTTTCTGGATTAACTGGTACAATAACAAAATTATCACTTACAGGTGGTGCAACTTCTACGGCTGATGATATGGCTGCATTAGCAGAAAAAAATAATAACAAATTAGGTAAGGAATTAGGCGTTAATGAGTATAAATATGCTGATGCTAAAACAGTTAGTCCTTATAGTGTTGAAGCAACATATAGTGTTTCAAAAACAGTAACAGTGGACGCTGTCGCTACCTCAGTAGGATCTACTTCTGAAGCTAATTTAATAGATATAGCTAAAAAAACAGCACAAGGAAAAGTTGCGTTAACAGCAGCTGAGGTTGCATCTGCATTATCTGTAAAGGAAGCAACAGTGGGAGAAATTACAGAAGCATCAACTTATGTAGCAAATTCAGGAACTTATACAGATGGTACAGATGGTACAGCTGGTACAGATGGTTCAGATGGTACAGCTGGTACAAAAGCAACTTTAAAAGATGCTAAGGTTGAGGTAACTAAAACATTTACTGTAACTTATACAAAGGATACAGTTGCTACAGGTTATGCTTATGATATCATTTTTGCTACAACAGTAGAAGATAATAGGGACTATATTGCATATGCATACGATTCAGAAAATAATGAATTAACAGAAGTAGCAACTACAAAAGTTGCAAATGGTAAGAAGATTCAGGTTTCTGTAACTGATTTAACTCAAAATTATGTTTTAGTTTCAAAGGTAGTATCAACAAAAGAAAATCTTATCCATGAAGAACCAACAGTTGATGGATTAGATATTAAAGTTACACCTAATACTGAGACAAATCTTGATAAGACAGCTAAGGAATTTATTGATAAGTATGTAATTAAGAATGATCTTAATCATATTGCATATTTAGATATTGCAGTAACAAAAACAGCTGATGGTAGTGAAGTTACTGAAACAGAAACAGCATTAACATTCAAGATTGCTGTTCCAAC
The DNA here is from genome assembly GCF_000702205.1 of Lachnospira multipara LB2003. Lineage (GTDB taxonomy): Bacteria > Bacillota > Clostridia > Lachnospirales > Lachnospiraceae > Lachnospira > Lachnospira multipara_A. The sequence goes on from NZ_JNKW01000018.1 coordinate 16,978, forward strand.
AGATTTACCAGCATTAGAGGATGGCAAAACAAGAGTATTTAAGGTAATTAGATTACATGATGGTGAAGTAGTTGAATTACCAACAGAAGTTGTAGAAGGATATATTGTATTTAGCTCAGATAAGTTCTCTGATTTTGCATTAGCATATGTTGATGTTGCTGCTGAAACTCCAGCTGAAACTCCAGAAACTCCTGCAGCAGTTCCAGAAACTACAGCAGGTGAGGATACACCGGCTCCAACAACTACAACAGCTGGTGGTACATCTACAACATCGAAAACATCTTCTTCAGGTACAGCTGATAACTCAATGATGCCAATCGTTGTTGTATCATTACTCTTAGCTCTTTGCGCTGGTAGTGTTGCAGTATATAAGGAAAAGAAGACATTATAATTAAAATTAATAGTTATATAAGAAAAGTATGGTATTAAACAACGTTATATCTTGCTAGATGCGGCCTCTCCGTTTGTGGTGGACGGAGGGGCCATTTTCTACGTCTGGAATTAGATTTGACGGAAGGTAAATTTGAAGATATTTTTATTATGAGAAGCTTATTGATTGATAGAATTATAGAAAATATAGGGACAATCAATCCCGATTTTTCACAGCGTTTTTAAGAGGAAAAGAGGATATGTTAAGCCTTTATAATGCAATTAATGCTACCAGTTACGATAATCTGGATGATGTAATTGTTACAGAACTAGAAGATGCAATCAACAAGGCGATTAATGAGTGCATCGATGAAGAGATAATCGACGAAATAAAAGAGAGTGAATAGTAGAATCGATACTGAAATAGGGTAGTGAAGGTAGTGTTGGCTTCTGGTATCTTAGTGATGCCGGAGACCGCTTTTTTTATTTCATCCTTTAAGAGGTTAATCATATTATTCAGGTGAAAATGATGTTATTAAAGCATATAATAAGGATTGCGATAGATTGAAATATTCAATTCTCCTGGCGGATTGATGCCGGGAGTTGGGGAGTGGTATTCCAAAGATATTAACACAGACTAAAGAGTATGGACTTCTAGAGGTTGAGTTTATCGATATGGAAAATGCTCTTAGAGTTAATATGTATCGTGCTCTTCCGGGAGATGGAAAACAAGCGATAAGCGATAAAAAGCAAACGATAAAAGTAAACGATAAAAGCAAACGACAAACGATAAATACAAATGATAATGATAAACAACAAACGGCAAAAGAATATGCAATACTTGAATATTTAGGCAGGGTGGATAAGGCTAAAACAGTTGATATTGCTGCAGTTATTGGTCTTGGACCTGATCGAACAAGGATTATTCTTGCGTCTATGGTCAAACGTAATATGATAGTAGCAGAGGGTGCAAACAGAGTAAGAACTGAAATTGTTGAATATATTATGTCAGTTCAAGACAATGTGTATTTTTTTCAAAGAATTTTAAAACATAGTATTATGATGAAAAAAAGAATTACATTGGGTGATACGATATGTTTGGATCAAGGAGAAAGAAGTATCGTTATTAATTCCACGCCAGATGCAATATATGTAAAAGATGATGATATCCTATATTTTAAGAAATTGTCGACAATTTCGCCTATTTTTAAAGGGATAGATGAATTGTATAGAGAAGCTACTTAAGAGGAAACGAAAGAATTTCCCCAGAATGATTTTATAGAGCTGGAAGATGGTTATGGGGTTGAAAAAATCAGTCATTTAATAAAATGTCCTGTTTTGTCTCGTCTCGTTCGACATTGGACATATACACGGGAAAAGAGCAGTGATACTATTAATATAGAAAAGCAAAGGCATTTAAGATGCGTGAGAAGACTTGATTTTCTTCCCACGCATTTTTTATGCCTATTTTTATGCACAGATTTAAGAAAGTCAGAGGAGGTGGTGGAATATATGCGCGATTATGTTTGTTATTCGTTAATGATATCAATGGTAATTTAAATTGAATCGGAAAGGAGATTCTACTTACGGAAATTACAAAGACAAAGCTAATGTATGTAGGCGTTGATGATGTGTGTGCTGACTGGGGAGTATCTAGAAGTAAAGGCTATGCTATTATCAAACAACTTTCAGATCAGATGAAAGCTGAGAATCCAAAGCTTCATACAATGGCAGACAAGATTAATCAATTTTACAACGGGAATGGATTTGTGTAAGGCTAATGAAGATGACTTGAGAGTTCTGGCAGGAAAGCAGTTTGTGTAGATATTGAATGAGAATTTGTAACATACATCATTCATTGGCGAGATATGAATGCCATTCGCACAGACCACAAAGATGAGAGATATGATACGTTATGTTTTATAACGTATAAAGCTTAAAATGCGAACATATAACAGCATATATCTAATTTCACGCAAAGAATGGTTGCATATTAGAAGAATGAGTGCTATACTATGAATACGAAGTTTAAGAAAGGATGTGTTATTATGAAGATTCAAGCTGTTTTAATTGATGGTTTCAAAAATTTGTCAAATGTTAGAATCTCTTTTGATAATATCACGGCACTCGTTGCGTTAAATAATTTTGGAAAATCAAATGTTCTTTCTGGAATTGATTTCGGTTTGTCATTTATAAAAGCCACAATTGAAGATAAAAGAGAAATGATGGCTAATTCTAGTCTCATTCCTATTAATAGCAACATGATAGGAAGAAATTATAGGTATGAGATGGAAGTCCTTACTGAATTTAATGAACAAGAGTATATTGCTCAATACGGGTTTGAATTCAATTGGAAGAATACAGAAGATGCAGAACCGAAGATTGTTTCAGAATCATTGAAGATTAAACTTAATGAAAAAGGTCAGAAGTATACTCAGTTGATTAATAGAACGGTAGATTCTTCTATGTACAAGAGCTCTGAAACCGGAAGATGTTCATCAAAGATTAAAGTGGAAGATACTGAATTGGTAGCAAATAAGTTAAGAGCTTATGATGAGCTATACTATGCGGATTTAATAAAAAAACTAAATAGTATGAAAATATATATGGAGAATAACCTAGATGTTAAGAGCTTTTATCAGCCTGATCCTATTATAAGGAAAGGGTTTGAAAACGAAATGATAAATGCTGATAATCTTCCACGTATTATCTTTAATTTGAAAGAGCAAAATGAAGCAAAATTCGAATTGCTTAAGGATGTTTATGCTCAATTATTTCCTGATATAGAGGATGTTATTGTAAAGAAGATTAAAATAAATGCTACTGATAACGAGCAATTTCCGGATGATGTTCCTTTTGTGTTTACAAATTATATCCATGTTTTGTTTGTAAAGGATAAGAATTTAGCAAATCCGATTAATTTTGCAGCTATGTCAGATGGTGCTAAACGTGTGTTTATGATTCTCACGAAGATAATTGTATCAAGTGTAAGTAATGTTTCGTTGATAGCAATTGAGGAACCAGAGAATTCAGTACATCCAGGTTTATTTCAAGCATATATAAGAATAATTAGTCAATTGCTGGATGATTGTAAAGTTATTATAACAAGTCATTCGCCTTATATTATCAGTTATCTTGATCCAGCTTGGATTCATGTAGGAATAAATAGAACGCCAGGTGTAGCAGAGTTTTTCTCATTTAAGAAGACTGGACAGAAACAGCTTCAGCAGGATGCTGTTCAATTCAACATGAGTATGGGTGATTATTTATTTTCATTGCTTTCAGATGATGTCGATAGTGTCAGCGATTACTTGGAGTGTGATGCCTATGAGTAAATGCCTTGTTTTATTTGTAGAAGGTGATACAGAGGTTGAATTCTATAAAAGGGTAATTGCTAATGCACGGGATAAACGACCAGATAGAAGATTTGATACATCTATAGAATGTCGGAATGTTAATGGGGTTGGTGGATTTAAGAATATTGCATTAAGAAAATTTGTTAAGGAAATCAAGCCAAAATATGACGAAGATTGTGTTTTTACAGTTGTGCTATGTAGTGATACTGATGTTTTTGAATTATCTCAAAAACCGCCTGTTAAATGGGATGAGGTGAGAAAAGATATGATTCAAAATGGGGCATCAAAAGTAATAACTGTTAAGGCTAAACATTCTATAGAGGACTGGTTTCTATACGATGCAGATGGCATAGTTTCTTTCTTGAGACTTAAAAAAGGAACAAAAATCACTGGTAGCACTGGTTACGATAAGTTAATGCGTCTGTATAAGATGGCAAACAAAATTTATTACAAAGGGATGAAGAGTAATGGGATGGTTGAAAAACTTGATATTGACAAAATATCAGAGTCAGTTAAAGAACAGATAGCTCCTTTATATAAAGTCTTGGGAGTAACAATTTAATAGTTTAATAATGTATAGGGTTAAAACCTTTACATAGAAAATAAAAGCAAAGGCATTTAAGATGCGTGAGAAGACTTGATTTTTTCCCACGCATTTTTTATGCCTATTTTTATGCACAGATTTAAGAAAGTCAGAGGAGGCGGTGGAATATATGCGCGATTATGTTTGTTATTCGTTAATGATATCAATGGTAATATAGAGTACCTAAAAGTTACGACAGGAGAAACACCTTTTTTGATACGAGAACCTGACGAGGTGACATTATCTTTGGAGCAGGAACAAAATTTTATTAAAGATAAAATAGATGCAACTAAAGAATTGATGCTGATTGCTACGATAGATGGTAATCATATAGGCAATTGTTCACTGATGACTATCGCACCATATAAGCGGTATGCACACAGGTGTGATGTGGCAATAGCATTGTACCAAGAATATTGTGGATGTGGCATAGGAAAAATTATGTTGCAGACAGTGTTAAAGGTTGCAAAGAATGTCGGATATGAACAGGCTGAACTTGAAGTTATTTCAGATAATTATA
>NZ_JNKW01000019.1 GCF_000702205.1 Lachnospira multipara LB2003
TAAAATTTTGTTCCTGCTCCAAAGATAATGTCACCTCGTCAGGTTCTCGTATCAAAAAAGGTGTTTCTCCTGTCGTAACTTTTAGGTACTCTATAAGAGCTTCAGCATCCTCAACTTCAGCATTTCTAAGAATTACCTTTCGACCATTTTTATCTATTATCTCCTTAGGCCCAAATCTCATTTTTAATTCTTCCCCTCCTGCTCAATAACAAATTCACAGATGTCCTCTATATTACAAACAACTCCTCTTCCAGTGTTATCCTATTATTTTCAAGTTTTAACACCTTAAAGCTCTTATCCGATACATTGAGCCCATCACAATTTCTTAAGAAAAGCATATACTGATTGGAAAACTCAAAATTGATGAATCTCCTGATATCATCATCAATCAAAATATCTGCATTATCAATCACAATAAAATTATCCCTACACTGTTTAACTGCCTCTAAAAGATTATCTGATTTGTAATTAAACAATTTAATTGCTTTATATTCATCGGTAAGTCTTAAGTCTTCTAAAATCTCATACAGAACTGTTTTACCTGTGCCACTATCTCCACCAACGAGAGTTATTCTATCATCAAACCTCAAATCGTATGAAAATGGATCTGCTTTAAATGTAATTTTTTTATAGATCATCTGCTTCTCTCCTTTCATACTCTTTACTCCACCAAGCATTATATCCTGAATTTCCGGTTACTACTTCTTTATCATTAAACCTAATTTCTACATCATCCGGAATCTCTGCAAGTGTAGGGCGTGACATATATATCTTTATATCATCCATCGTAAATATAAATTTTATTACATTTGGACCACATTCCTCCACGCACACCACCTTATCAGGATGCTTTACAATATTGAGTAATGTCTTACATCCAGATGATAAATTACGTATTGTACCCAATCCATACTTTGTTTCAATATGCTTATCTGGAGTCAATTTTGCCTCATCCACTTGCTGAATGAGCTTTATTTCATTTTCAGACATTTCTTCATTAGCTGTATTCAAATTAAAATACAAGTCATTTTGAAGAATCCAATCTTTAGACTCTTTTTTTTCTGTATATATATCAATCATTCGATGTCACTCCTTTAAACAGATTTCATTCTTGATTATTGATAATCCTTAAAAATAGAGCTAAGCACACGCTTAGCTCCACCCTGTTTCAGTATCAATTCTACTATTCACTTATATTTTTAGCTATTTTTTCATTAAGAATCTTTTCAAATTCTTCCTTTGAGATTGATAGATTATTAGCGGCCTGCTCATCTGTTATTATTCCAGTCTGAACAAGTTTTACTAATGTCATTAGCTGACCTTCTTCGATTCCTTCTTTTATTCCTTCTACCTTCCCAGCTTCATGGCCTAAATCATATTCACTCTCTTTTATTGCGTCGATTATTTCTTCATCGGTACACTCAAACATGCTCATTTCATATACCTCATTTCTATGCTTTAACAAATATTCCCGTAAAACATTTTCATCGATGCACTCATCAATCGCCTTGTTGATTGCATCTTCTAACTTTATATTCATTTTAACATATTTTCTAATCTTAGCAACATAGATAGTATAATCGTTTAGCTTCTTACACGCACTCATCAGGTTCATGTTATAACCCTGATTAATATTTAGAACCAGAACTTTTAATTCTAGTGCTGGTTCCTTTGTTTTTCGCTCAAATGCATCAGATAGGCATATTATCTGCCTTTCCTCCACTGTTCTTACTCCATTGTAAAATACAACGAATTGTGGTGTTGGAATCTTAACTAATTTTGAACCGTACAATTTGGGAAGTTCTATAAGACCACGCATCTGCGCTGAGAAATAAAACAAATCTCTTAAAGGCATGTTTGGATTTATTGTTGATTGGTGCTCATATATATTCAACCTAAAATCAACAATAAATGATAAGTCTCCCTTTAGACCTAAATAAATAGCATCTTCTAGCTCTGTAACAATTACATCATCCGGATTATCGTAACTGGTACCATTAATCGCATTATAAAGGCTTAACATATCTTCTTTTTCTCTAAAAATCGCTGTGAATAATCGGGATCGATTGTCCCTATAAATTGACTTCGGATTAAGCTTGATGTGCTCATCCACTGAAATTCTCTTTGGTACTTCTTTGCTGTCTTTCTTCATCGCCTACTCCTAATGAAAGTTTCGCATCGATGCTTTTGATATATATCTTTGATATGATAACAAATGCATCCATATAATGTCAATGTGATTTTTGCAAATGTAAATAGCAAGGCTACCAGTGCTTTGCAAATGCAGCCTTTGTATCCTGTACTCGTTCAACTGCAAATCGGTTTCATTATAATTTCTTCATCATCCAGTCCGCATCCGCATATTTCATGTTATTCGGGAAATGTCCACACTTCTCAAACCCCAGTTCTTTATAAAGAGAAAT
>NZ_JNKW01000020.1 GCF_000702205.1 Lachnospira multipara LB2003
TATTTATCCAATAATGTATATTGCCACATGGAGTAGCATATATTTGTTCTGTCATAATTCCCCTCCAGAATATTATATTAAAAATCCAAACTCCTTGTTTGATATAATTCCTACATCATCTGCGTGAATTAATCCTATCACCTCACCTAATATAATATCATGCGTTTGCGATTTATACACACTACTATTAATGTTTCATATACCATATCTAAAACAGCTGATCCGGAATCATTTGAAATAATCAATATCTGCAAAAGGGCAAATGATAACATGATTAAAAGGTTATCCGCCTATGCTGCCAAATTGTCTGAGCAGGAATCAAATGAAGTACGAAAAAGCAGGTATCCAAGTGAATACCTGCCAAAAGCAATTATATAATTAGCACATACATCAGCAGCTCTATATCATGAGTTGCTGGCTTTTCAAACTTATTTACTTTTCATCCGTGTAGTCCAATCAGGATATGGAATAAATTTAGTTGTCTTTTTAAAATCAGCAAATATTGTATCAGGCATTGAACCGTACACCAATACAACCTCGGGTTCTAGTTCTTTTATCATTTCCGAAAGGCCTTCCCTGAAGAATCTTTTTGATTCAGCTGATTGTATTTGGCCATATGTACCTACCGATACAATACTATGCTTGTCAACACCTTGAAATGCAACTTTCTCACCAAGAAACTCTTCTTTATATGTCCTTTCATCTCCCCATCGAATATTTGGAATAACATATAGCCCTTGTTTTTGCAAATAATGTCCTACTGCTCTATTCAAATAGATATCCGCTATTTGGACACATAACGGTGCGTCAATATAAAGTGAGCAGTCAGGTGTAATGATTCCTGGATACTGTTTTAATTCATCAACGTATTCTTCTGTTTTTGTTAGTATATCTCTGAAATTAATATCATGCTCATAAAAACACACGAAATCTTTTTTATCCTGGCTCCTTTCTCTTACTGAGAAAGGAACCATACCATTTGGAATAATAATTTTGTCTGGAGCATCGATATGTGGGATTTCAAATTTTCCATCAAAAAAGGCTGTTTCAACAAGAGATACTCTAAATCCCTCATCTACAAGGTTTTCTTTATTTTTTGCCATTCTCTTCCTCCCATTTGAGTATTCCCTCACAAATCTCTATAACTCCTTTAATATTATACTTTTGGCACTCTTCTGGGAACTTTGCCATAAGTTCTGTATAACATTGTACAAGCTCCTTACTTGGCACTTTATCCACCACATCATCGATAACTTCGCTTATCCAAGAATACTCGTCTGCTGTACATTCATTTTTTAGGAACTCAATTGTTGAAGGAATATCTTCAGAAAGTATCTCAATTTCCTTTTTCCAGCACTGCTCAATACCATAATCCCATTCATTATCTGTTTCTTCACGTTTTTTTATTACTTCTCTAAAACTATCTATATCCATTATTTTCTACCGCCTTTCTTCCTAGGTTGCTTTGAATCTGGAAAAATCGTGCCAATTTGACCATTTGTTTTTAATTCCTCATAATTAAATGTAATCTACACTAATCCAGTATTTATTCCACTATTGTTTTATCTCCATAAAATTGCATTAACATTAGGTCAGACCGCCGGTCTTCTTTCCTGTTTTTGCAAGGATTAAGGCATCATCATAGGAACAACCATGTTCTCTTGCATACATATATAGAGCCTTATCCAAGTACGGAT
>NZ_JNKW01000021.1 GCF_000702205.1 Lachnospira multipara LB2003
AGTTCACGGAGTTTCTTGTTGTTAAACGCAGTCTGTAATACAAAATAACTACCACAATACCAGTTGCCATTTCGCATGTTTGCGCATATCCACGCTTTTTCTTCTTCCACGCCTAACTTTTTGAGTTCCTTGAATTTCGTTTTAACCTTCTTCCATTGTTTCCAGTAAATTGTCCTTATCTTATGCCTTAGCCATTCATCTGTTTCTCGAAGTAGCTTCTTCATATCCGCCAATCCAAAGTAGTTTACCCATCCTCTTATAAATTGAGTTAGTTTTAATGCACGATATTCATTTCCCCATCCATTGCTACGTTTTGTTAATTCTCGGATTTTATCATTCATTTTTACAATAGATTTTGGATGAACTCTAAATCTGCATTTGCCTCGATACCTATAAAAGCTATAACCAAGGTACTTAACTCTACTGATATGTTCCACACACGTTTTATTTCTATTCACTTTCAAGAAAAGCTTCCCTTCAATGAATGGTATGATGTTTTCCAAGGTTCTTTCTGCACTTTTCTTACTTTTGCAGAAAATCATACAGTCGTCTGCATAACGAACAAATCGATGTCCCCTATGCTCTAATTCCTTGTCTAATTCATTCAGCATTATATTACTGAGCAATGGGCTTAGTGGTCCGCCTTGTGGCATACCCACTTCCGTCTTTTCAAATACCCCTCTGCTAATCACTCCAGCATTGAGATATTTGTGGATTAGTGAAATGACTCTTCCATCCTTGATGGTTCGTGATAATACTTCAATGAGTTTGCTCTGACATACTGTGTCAAAGAACTTCTCTAAATCCATATCTACCACATATACATATCCATCATTTACATTTGTTTGGCATTGTTTTAGTGCATCATGAGCACCTCTACATGGGCGAAAACCATAACTATTTTCTGAAAACTGCTCCTCATAAATAGGTGAAAGTACCTGTGTAATTGCTTGTTGAAAGACGCGGTCTACAACTGTTGGTACTCCAAGTTTTCTAAACTCGCCTTTTGTTTCTTTTGGTATTTCTACCCTTCGGACTGGATTAGGTTTATATTTCCCTTCCAATAACTGTTGTTTAAGTTGCTTTCCGTT
>NZ_JNKW01000022.1 GCF_000702205.1 Lachnospira multipara LB2003
AGTTCACGGAGTTTCTTGTTGTTAAACGCAGTCTGTAATACAAAATAACTACCGCAATACCAGTTGCCATTTCGCATGTTTGCGCATATCCACGCTTTTCCTTCTTCCACGCCTAACTTTTTGAGTTCCTTGAATTTTGTTTTAGCCTTCTTCCATTGTTTCCAGTAGATTGTCCTTATCTTATGCCTTAACCATTCATCTGTTTCTCGAAGTAGATTCTTCATATCTGCCAATCCAAAGTAGTTTATCCATCCTCTTATAAATTGAGTTAGTTTTAGCGCACGATATTCATTTCCCCATCCATTGCTACGTTTTGTTAATTCTCGGATTTTATCCTTCATCTTTACGATAGATTTTGGATGAACTCTAAATCTGCATTTGCCTCGATACCTATAAAAGCTATAACCAAGGTACTTAACTCTGCTGATATGTTCCACACACGTTTTATTCCTGTTCACTTTCAAGAAAAGCTTCCCTTCAATAAATGGTATGATGTTTTCCAAGGTTCTTTCTGCACTTTTCTTACTTTTGCAGAAAATCATACAGTCGTCTGCATAACGAACAAATCGGTGTCCCCTATGCTCTAATTCCTTGTCTAATTCATTCAGCATTATGTTACTGAGCAATGGGCTTAGCGGTCCACCTTGTGGCATTCCTACTTCTGTCTTTTCAAATATCCCTCTGCTAATCACTCCAGCATTGAGATATTTGTGGATTAGTGAAATGACTCTTCCATCCTTGATGGTTCGTGATAATACTTCAATAAGTTTACTCTGACATACTGTATCAAAAAATTTCTCCAAATCCATATCTACCACATATACATATCCATCATTAACATTTGCCTGGCATTGCTTAAGTGCATCATGAGCACCTCTGCATGGACGAAAGCCAAAACTGTTTTCTGAAAACTGCTCCTCGTAAATAGGCGAAAGTACCTGTGTAATTGCCTGTTGAAAGACGCGGTCTACAACTGTTGGTACTCCAAGTTTTCTGAACTCGCCTTTTGTTTCTTTTGGTATTTCTACCCTTCGGACTGGATTAGGTTTATATTTCCCTTCCAATAACTGTTGTTTAAGTTGCTTTCCGTT